>JAVSMS010000001.1:3705430-4968360 GCA_032027085.1 Pseudorhodoplanes sp.
CTTCGCCTCGCCCGGCTCCATGACAAATGTGTAGTCGAGCGAATACCACGGGGCTTTCACGTTCGGCGCAGGTCCGGGCCCGTCGTGCCGCACATAGTTTCCGATCAATGCCCTGGTCACACCGAACTGCACGTCTGTTTCCAGCCGCTCGTCGTCATGGGCGTAGATCTGCGAGATCAGCGTCTTGAAGCCGGGCTTGTAGATCAGGAAATGCAGATGCGCGGGGCGAAAATTGTGCGGCCGGCGCACGGCGCGGATCAGATCGCCGACCGGACCATCGACCGGGATCGGATACCCCGCCGGCTTCACGCTGCGGAATCCAAATGAGCCGTCGGCCTCGCTGGTGAATTTGCCGCGCAGATTCATATCCGCCTGGTTTTCCTGCTGGTTCTCATAAAAACCTTCCGGCGAGGAATGCCAGATATCGATTTCAGCGCCGGCGATCGGCCGCCCCTGCCCGTCCTGTACGCGCGCGGTGACGAACAATTCCGGCCCCGGCGTCGACGAGCGCACGATGGAGCCGCCGTTTTCCGTGCGCGGGGAATTCAGCCGCCAGAACGGGCCGAGCATCGAGGCGGAGGTTTCGGTCTGCCCCTTGTTGCCGTTATTCAGCAGACAAATCAAAGAGGAAAGGCCGAGCGAACCGGCCATCAGCACGGCTTCGTTATGGGAGGCATTCGATTTCTGGCCGATGCGGACGACGTAATTGCAGGCCTGATGGAATTCTTCCTCGGTCAGCCGCACCTCGCGTGCAAAGCCATGCAAATGCCTGACAAACGCAAGCAGGATTTCGCGCAATCGCGGGTCCGGCGTTTTCGAGAAGGCTTCGAGCACGGCGGCGGTGACGTCGTCCTGGCCGGAAATGATCATTCTTCCGCTCTTCCTCGCCGTATTCGGCGTCTTGCCTGTCAGAGCAGGCCCAGTTCCCGCAATTCTTTGCGCAGCGGTTCCGGCAGCGCGCCCATGCCGGACGCCACGCGATCGAGATCGGGCGGCGCGTCCTTCTCGGGGAGATAGCGCCAGCCCTGGAAGACGCGCCACGGCCGCGGCCGAACCAGCTTCACCTTGCCGTCCATCACGATCTGGCAGCGGGCAATGCCGGCCTTGTCGACGAACGGCCGGATGTCGAGGATGCGCTCGCGGCACATCAACTCGCCCTTGATCACCCAATAAAGTGATCCGCCCGCCAAAATCTCGCCGGAGCGCTTGGGCGTCATGCGGGTGGTGTGAATGTGTTCAGGCTTTTGGCCGCGCGCCTTGCGCTCTTTCAGCTTCTGCTTGATCCAGCTCTGCAGATCCTCGACGGACTCGCAACCGACGCACAGTTTGATGAGATGAAGCGGCATTTCCCAGTCGTCTCACTCGTCCTCTTTGGTCGTTTCGATCACCGCTACGATGGCGCCGTCGGCGACCTGAACGCCAGCGACTACACGGATGTCGACAATAACGCCACCAGCGGGCGCCGTCAGGGTGTGTTCCATCTTCATCGCCTCGATGATCGCAACCGGCTGGCCGCGGGTCACTTCTGCCCCGGATTCGACGAGCAGCGCCAGCACCTTGCCGTGCATGGGTGCCCTGACGATCCCACCTTGCTCGGCGTCGCCGCTGTCAGTCGCCTCGGCATCGCGCAGACGCACCAGGGTCTGCCGGCCCCGCCGCATCACATAGACGGCCTCGTCGGCGTCGATGACCGAGGCCTGCGGGTCCGCCGCCACACCGCCAACCGTGACTGTCGCGCCGGCCGGGCCGAACGTGACAAGCGCCTCGGCCGGCTTTCCGTCCACCAGCAGCGGGATTGGAGTCACGCGCGTCCCTGACAACTGAAAGGCATCGGCGATATCCCAGGGTGACGAAGGCGCTTCGGCACCGCGCCGCGCCGCCAGCCGCTGCCGGTCGCGCTCCATCAGATGCGCAGCACCACGCGCGATGGCCGCATTGTCGATCTCCTGCGGCCCGACCAAGAGCCCGGCGATGTTGCGATCGATGAAGCTGGTATCGAAGCGGCCGGCTCTAAAATCCTCTGCCCGACACAAGGCCGCGAGAAATCCGACATTGCTGCGCGGGCCGATGATGACCGTGCGATCGAGCGCAGCCGCAAGCTTGTCGAGCGCGGCCTCGCGCGTCGGCGCATGCGCGATCATCTTGGCGATCATCGGATCGTAATAGGGCGACACCTCGCCGCCGGTCTCGACACCGGTATCCACGCGCACGGTACCGTCCTCGGGAAAGTCCAGCGCCACGATCTTGCCGGTTGACGGCAGAAATCCGCGCTCCGGGTCTTCCGCATAGATCCGCGCCTCGACGGCATGACCGCGCAGGGCAATGTCCTTCTGCGCCGCTGGCAGCGTTTCGCCGGAGGCGACGCGAAACTGCCATTCGACGAGATCAAGACCGGTCACGCTTTCCGTCACCGGATGCTCGACCTGCAGCCGCGTGTTCATTTCCATGAACCAGAAGCCGTCCGGCCGCAGTCCTTTTTCGCCGTCGGCGATGAACTCCACCGTTCCCGCGCCGGAATAGCCGACGGCCTTGGCGGCCGCGACCGCAGCCGCGCCCATGGCGGTGCGAATCTCGCGCGTCATGCCGGGCGCCGGCGCCTCCTCGATGACCTTCTGGTGCCGCCGCTGGAGCGAGCAATCGCGCTCATTGAGGTGAATGGCGCTGCCGTGATTGTCGGCAAAGACCTGCACCTCGATGTGACGCGGCGCAGAGATGTATTTCTCGATCAGAACGCGGCTGTCGCCAAAGGCGCTTGCGGCTTCGCGCATCGCGCCTTCCAGCGACTCGTCGAAATCGGCGTGCTTGTCGACCCGCCGCATGCCTTTGCCGCCGCCGCCAGCCACCGCCTTGATCAACACGGGATAGCCGATCTCATATGCCTTGCGTTTGAGGAATTTCGAATCCTGCTGGTCGCCATGATAGCCCGGCACCACCGGCACGCCGGCTTTCTCCATTAGCGCCTTGGCGCGATCCTTGAGGCCCATGGCGCGGATGGCGTCGGGCGGCGGGCCTACAAAGACAAGACCGGCGCGCGCGCAGGCTTCGGCGAATTCCGCATTCTCCGACAAAAAGCCGTAGCCAGGATGGATGCAGTCAGCGCGCGCCTTCTTCGCCGCATCGATGATCTTGTCGATGACCAGATAGCTCTCGCGGGCAGGCGCCGGTCCGATGGGAAAAGCCTCGTCGCACATCCGCACATGCAGCGCGTTGGCATCCGCGTCCGAATAGACGGCCACTGTCCGCATGCGCAGCCGCCGCGCCGTGCGGGCGATCCGGCAGGCAATTTCACCGCGATTGGCGATTAGAACTGAAGACAACATGGGTTGCGGAGTGTAGCCGCCGCGCAGGCGCTTGCCATCGCTCTAGCAGGCCTATCCTCGACGATTTCGAACTATTGGGTCGCCGCGGCTCCGGAATTGGCTGCCGCCGGCCTTGCAGGGGCGATCGGGATCGGAAAACCGGGCTGCCCGGCCGGCGCCGGGGGTTCAGGCGCCCGCTTCGCCGCCGGGCGGCGCGCCTGCTGCGCGGGCTTGGCCGGCTCGGCTTTCGGGGCTTTGTTGTCCACCCCGTTCTGGCCCGGCATGCCCGGTTCGTTGTTCATGATGCTGATCGGCGGGATCGAATCGGCGCTCGGGAAATCCGCGGTCGTTGCAACGACCGGTGCCGCGGGCGTCGAAGGGGCCGCCGCGAGCGCCGGTCCGGCAGGCTGACCCCAGGCGACCGCATGCCGACCAACATGGCCTTGGAATACGCCGTCCTTCAGGTTGGCAAGGATGCGTGCGGGATCCTGCAACAGCAATTCGGCGGCATCGCAATTCTCGGCGGTGCAATTGTCGCGCACTGCAAAAGCCTGGGCGAAGAAGCCGAAACGGTCCACTTCCACGGGACGACGCAAAGTTGCGACGGCGTGTTCATAATCATTGCCGCGAGCGGCAAAATCGGCGGCGGCGGTGAGCAAATCAAGCCGCGCCTCGGCAAAGGCGAGCGCCGCCGCGACGGCCTCGGGCGAGGCAAAGAGCGATTTCTCACACGCCGCATCGACAGCATCACCGGCGCTTGTCGACAGACAAGCCAGGGCGGAATTCGGTGCAATGGCCTGCAAGGTGAGCGCGGCAAGCCGGCTGTCCAGCGCACGGCGCTCAGCGGCGCGATCACCCGCCGCAAGGCGCTCTTGAATATTCCAGCCAAGGCCGAGCGCCAGCGCGATGACACCGAACCAGGCGATCCCGGCAAGGCTGCGTCCGATCCCGTTGCGCATGACCAGGAAGATGCAGAAGAACAGCGCGCAGGCGGCCGCGACCGCCGCGATCCACCACGGCATGGTCAATATGCCTGTCACGGAATCGATTTTCGGCATCGCTCCGCCCCCTTCAAGGTTGCGATCCTGACGGCAAAACGGGCGGGATCAAGGCACGATTCTGCGAATTTGCCGCGCAGATCAACTTCCACCCGGGGCGCGATAAGCCGGCAACAGATCGCTGGCGGCGGCGAAAGCGCCTTTGCCTTCGATCGAGGTCATGGCCAAAGTGGTACGCAGGTCCGTCACGCCGGCACTTCCCCCGGCTGCCAAGAGCACCGCCGCCATCTGCGTTGCGCCAGGTGATTCGCAGACGACCAGAAAATCATACTCGCCGAAGGTCAGATAGTAGCTGATGAGGCGGCCGCCGGCTTTCGACAGCAACCGCGAGATGGCTTCCGCGCGGTCTTCCGGCTTGACCACCATGCCCTTGATGGCCTCGCGCGTGTAGCGGCCCTGCGTGATAAAAATCGGCATTGCCTATGTCCTCCTCGCCCCGCTGGAACCCTTTTGTCCGGCAAACGTTCTTGTCAGCTTATTAAATGGAGAGACCGGACGTGCGTTTGCTGCTCGGCATGATCCTCGGCGCGGTTCTTACTGTGGCTTTTGCCTATTCATATGACTCGATGCAGACCTCGTCGGTCGCAACGGGGCCTGCGGCCACCAAGCGGACCATGGTCAATTGGGACGTCGTCGAAGCCAACTGGAACAGCTTCAAGGTCAAAGCTCAGACCGGCTGGACCGAATTGAAAGCGCGCGTCGACCGCAGCTGAGTTTGCGAGCCTGCAAACGTCTTAGCGATAGCGGTCGAGTTGGCTTTCCTTTGCCACGCGCTCGAACGCCTCATCCGTGCTTTTGATCCGGTATTGATGCTCGTCGCCATCCGGCGGCATCAATTTCACGATCTTGAAGGTCCCCGACGCGGCGCCACGATTCAGCGGGCCAGCGATATAGCGCACGGTCTGACCAAGCGCATATTTGTGAGATTTCAACACGCTTACTTCTCCATGAAGCGCGCAGGCCGCCCAGCTGCGCTCAAGGGTTAAGGCCCTGAATTGTCATTTTAATTTTTGTATTATAGCAGTCCCCACGGCCGCCGGGGGAAAAATCGTCAACCTGCACCGGTCTATTTGGCCTTAATAGTCATAGTGTTAGGATTACGATCAGAGCCTTAGCAGGCAAGTTTGATTTTTCACATGAACGGGAAAGAAAAAACACGCCTGCAAGAGCCGGCGCCCGGGCGCCCGATGCGCGAGATAAATGATCTCAGGGACGATCCCGGCTAAGTTCCGCCAGGGTCAATCTGTTTGCGGAACTTTCAATGGGCATGCTGGACCGTCGATGATTGGCGCAGTCACTTTCGTATTCTGTTGCGTGCTGGCCGGAATTCTCGGATTTGCGGCTCATCGGGCCAGCGTCTGCACCGTGCGGGCGGTGGCCGAATACACGCATTCCGGCACCGGCTACATGATGGCGTCGATCGGCAAGTCGGTGCTCTGGGTGTTTGCCATCACCCTGCCCATCTTCTTCCTGCTGCCGCAGACCGCCAGCAATATCGCCGGCTGGCAATTGACCGCCATGGCCATGATTGGCGGCGTGTTGTTCGGGATCGGCGCCGGGGTGAACGGCGCCTGCGCCTATTCCACCATGGCGCGGATGGTGGACGGCGAAATCGGCATGCTGCTTGCGGTCGCCGGATTTGCGCTCGGGGTCGGCGCCTTCGTACTGCTGCTGGGCGGCGAAGTGCTGGCGCGTCCGGCGGCGGCGCCCGGACTCGTCCCGGCCATTGTGCCCTACGCCGGCATCCTCGGCGTCATGTTTCTAGCCTGGGCTCTGTACGAATTCATGCGGCTTTGGCGCACGCGTCCGAAAGACCGCTCGCTGCGGCAACTGGTGCTGGCGCCGCAATATCGTCTCTCCACTTCGGCGATGCTGATCGGACTCTGCGCCGGCACCATCTTCCTGCTGTTCGGCTCGCCCGGCTACACAACCACGTTCCAGCAGGTGGTCGAAGGCTATCTCGGCACACGTGACTGGCCGCCTTACGGGCGCTGGATCGTGCTGAGCGCGGTGCTGCTCGGCATGCTTTCCTCAACCTGGCAGCGCCGCAGCTTTCGCATCGACTGGCGGCCGCGCTGGTCATGGCTGCGCAACATCTTCGGCGGGGCGCTGATGGGGTTCGGCACCGCGCTGCTGCCGGGTGGCAATGACGCGCTGGTGCTGTACGGCATCCCGAGCCTGTCGCCGCATGCGATCCCCGCCTATCTGGCGCTGGTCGCCGGAATCGCGGTGGCGCTGCTCACTATGCGCGCCCTTTTCGGCCTGGAAATGCGGGTCGCCTGCCGCAACGATATCTACATCGCCGACGTCAGTGCCGATATCGCCAGGCGGGAGAAACAATGAGCACGCGCTCCGCGTCTTTGCCTTCGGTCGGGCTCTTGCTGGCGCTGATCCAGCTTTTCTTCACGCTGACCTGGACGGTCTACGCGATCTATCTGCCGAAGCTTGCCGCTCAAGTCGGCATTTCGGCGGGCGCCGTGATCCTCATCCTGATGCTGGATCAGGCGATCTTCACACTGTCGGATTTCGCAACCGGCATTGCTGCCGACAAAGTGTCGCGCACCATCGGACGCATCGGGCGCATTGTGGTCAGCGTCACAGTCGTCTCATGTCTGGCCTTTGTCGCACTGCCCTTGGTCGCGGGCGATAACCCGGTTTCGCTGGCGGCGTTTCTAGCCCTGACGGTGATCTGGACCGTGACGTCCTCGGCTCTGCGCGCGCCGCCGCTGATGCTGCTCGGCAAGTATGCCGCGAAACCGGCCATCCCGCTGCTGTCCAGTCTGGCGATGCTCGGCTATGGGATCGCCGGGGCCGCCGCGCCCTATCTCGCCATCACGCTGCGCGAGGTCGATCCGCGCTGGCCGTTCATCATCGCGAGCGTCGCCGTCTTGCTGGCGACGCTCAGTCTGTCCCATGTCGAGCGCACGCTGGTCGGTCAGGCCGCACAAGCCGGCCCGCCGCCACAATCCGCGCAGCCGAAGAATGATGTCGCGCCGCTGGTTTTCGCCATCGGGATGGTGGTGCTGGCCCTCGGCTATCAATTGCATTTCGCGGTGAATACGGCACCGCTGTTCCGCAAATTCAGCGACAGCATTGACCTGTTCATGCCGGTCTTCTGGATCGGATTCAACATCGCGATGTTTCCCGCCACTCTTCTGGTGAAGCGCTGGGGCGGCTTTGCCGTCATGGGCCTGTTCGGCGTCATTGGCGCATTGGCCATTGCTGCCGCCGCAACCGCCACCGCGCTCAACATGCTGGTCGCAGCGCAGCTGGCCGCGGGCGCCTCGTGGGGCTGCATCCTGATGAGTGCGTTCTGCGCCGCCTTCGACGCAGCGAAGCGCGACACGGCCGGCCGCTGGGTCGGCATCCTGTTTTCCGCCCTCGCTTTCGCGACCTTCACCCGCATGGCGGCCATCGCCACCGGATTGCAGCGCGATCCGAGCTGGACCGGATGGCTGCAATGGGGACCGACGATCTGCTGGCTGATCGCGGGCCTGCTCCTGCTCTATGTCGGCTTTGTGCGCATGCGGCGCTGGATGGCGGATGCGGCACCGGTGTAACCTGAATTCAGGCCGCGCGTTCGGCGGGCCGTCACTTTGTTTCTGATGACCTGATTTTGAAGGCATTACATTGGCGGCGCCACGAGACAAAAACAGACCATCTGCAGCCGGATTATCCGCCTCCGCTATGCAGGACGCACGCAATCAGCTCGAAGACGCCGAGCGCTTGCGCCAGCAGGGCAAACTCGATCGCGCGGAATCGACATGCCATGCCCTCACCCGGCGCCATCCCGGTTACATGGCCGCCTGGCACACGCAGGGCCTGGTCCAACTCGACAAGCGCAATTACGAGCGCGCGCTCGACTGCCTCGTGCGCGCAGTCATGCTCAATCCGCACAGCTGGATGACGCTGACGGCCCTGAGCAGGGTCTATGCGCGTCTGGGCGCGACAGAACTGGCCGCACAGACGCTCGAGCGTGCCATGTCCATCAAGCCGGAAGACCCGGCCATTCTGGTGTCGCTCGCGGAAATCCTGCGCGACGAGCGCGAATATGAGCGCGCCGTGGAGGTGTATCGACAGGCGATGGCGCTGGACCCAAGCCTCGATTCCGCCGCCATCGGACTCGGGCTGAGCCTCGGTGCGATTGGAGAAAATGCGGAGGCGCAGGCGGTGTTTGAATCGCTTTTGCAGCGCGGTTGCCGCACGCTTGACCTCTTTTTTGCGATGACCACGCTGCCGGCCGCCGCGATGAAAAACGGCATCCTTGGCCTGCTGGATAAACTGCAATTGGGAAAAGAGGACACCGAAGCCAGGCTCACCTATCAGTTCGTGCGCGGAGCAGCGCTGGATTCTGCGGGCCGGCATGCTGAAGCCTGGGAATGTTTCCGGGTCGCCAATCGCGCCATCGCGCCTACATGCGAAGACGAACTTCGCAGCTATGTCTCGCGGGAACAGGCGAATCTTGCAGCATTACGCGATATGCCGAATCGTACAGCCAAGCCGGATGACCGCTTGCCGATCTCGCTTTTCATTCTCGGACCATCACGCTCGGGCAAGACCTCGCTTGAACGGCTCGTCGGGTCTCTGGACGGCGTCAAGCGTGGATATGAGAACCCGAGCGTCGATATCTCGCTGCAGCGCACGTTTGATGCAGCCGCCTTGCCTCGCAGCAAATTTCTGGAGCAATTGCCGCCAGCTTATCTGCCAACCTTTCGCGACATCTACCACGAACAGATCGCGCGCCGGGCCGGATCCGCACGGGTCTTCACCAATACTATGCCCAGTCGCATTTACGAAGCCGGCCTGATTGCCGCCAACATTCCCAACGCACGTTTTGTGTTCGTGACGCGCGACAAGGATGACAATGCGTTGCGCGTCTATATGAAAAAATATTTGCGGGGAAATTCGTACGCCTATGACTTGAAGTCGATCTATGAATATCTGGATTGGTACGCGCAAATGGCAGAACTGCTTTCAGCGAAATTTCCAGACGCAGTCCGTCATGTCAGATACGAAACGATTGTCAGCGATCCTTTGGCAGCCGCGGCGGCTGCGGCCGACCTCTGTGGCATCGCCGTCAAGGATGCTCTGCCCCCGGTTGGCGACGATCGCGGCTGCGCTGAGCCCTATCGCGCTCTGATGAAATCCACGAAATAGTTGCCAGCAAAAAAAACGCAAAATTTGCGGATTTTGCAAGCTTTTGATTTTAAAAGAAAAAAGAGGGCATCGCCCAATTGGTAGATGTGGCAAAAATGCAAGACTTGTCGGGAAACGGCATTCATCGATCTTGCGGCACCGAAAGTTCCCTGATCAGTTGTCGCATATTCCTAAAAGACTTTGATGGGGCCTTTTCATGCGCCACGCGCGACTTGCAATTCTAGCCAGCACCGCCCTGACGCTCGCCGGCGCAGCCCAAAGCCACGCTGCTGATTGGAGCGGCTTCTATGTTGGAGGCAATATCGGCTATAGTTGGGGCGGCAAGGTCACCAGTGACCTCAGTCCATTTACTGTGCCTGCCGTTCCGGGGGTTTTCGACACCTTCGTGGTTCCAGGAGACACGTTTCGGCTGAAACCGGATGGCGTCATCGGCGGCGGTCAGCTTGGCCAAAACTGGCAATCGGGAACATGGGTCTTCGGAATTGAAACGGATCTGCAGGCGTCCGGCCAGAAGGACACGGACCAGCGCACACGGTTCTTCTTCGACATCGACTGCTCCAGCACCTGTGATGCAATCAGCAGCACCGCTATAACTGCCAAGCTAAGTTGGTTCGGAACGCTTCGCGGCCGCATTGGTCAGGATTTCTCCGGTTTGTTCGGCTATCTCACCGGAGGATTGGCTTACGGCGAGGTCAAGATCTCTGGCAATGACACGATCTCGGTTGACGAAGGTCAGGACGGGGACATCGATGCCGTCTTCCAACGCTCGTTCGCTTACACAAAAACCAAAGTCGGCTGGACGATTGGCGCCGGCGTTGAAGGACAGACAACGTGGAGCAACTGGACCTGGCGGATCGAATATCTCTATATCGATCTGGGGAACGTGAATTACAGCGACGCCAATTTCACGGTAAATTCCAGCGTCACCGATAATATTCTCCGCTTTGCCCTGAATTACCGTTTTGCGCCGCCGCCTCCACCGTGAGCGTGCGGCCTCCTGCAAACAGCAGATGCTCCGCTGCCGAATCAAAACGCCCGGCGCTGGGCAGCGCCGGGCGTTTCGACATTGCAGAATCAGGGATCAGGCGCGGGCGAGATTGCTGGCTGCCTGCTTTCCACGCTCGGTGACGAGCTCGTAGGACACCTTGTCACCTTCGTTAAGCGTGCCCAGACCGGCGCGCTCGACGGCGCTGATGTGCACGAACACATCGCGCGAACCGTCATCCGGCTGGATGAAACCGAAACCCTTTTGGGTGTTGAAGAACTTGACTTTACCGACGGCCATCGTGGCCTCTCCTTCAGCTATGCAGTCACCGCACGGAACCGCCGGGCGGCAGGTGAAACATCCGAGTTTTTGGAGATGACTTGAAGCAGCCCAAAAATCGGCAGCATAGCAAGGCAGCTAAAATCTCGTTGCGGGGCACCCTTACGATGAAACCTGGAATCCGTCAAATCGGGAGCGCCCGGCTGCCGATATGGTAGCTATCCGCCTCCCGGACAAGGGTTAACCGAACAGAAAGAAGGAATCGATGCGGCTGCAATTCATCGGGTCGGGAGACGCCTTCGGATCGGGCGGGCGCTTCAACACCTGCCTGCATCTCACCGGGCAGCACAGCAATCTGCTCATCGATTGCGGCGCGTCCTCGCTGGTCGCCATGAAAAAGGCGGGCTTCGACCGCGGCGCCATCGACACCCTCCTCATTACGCACTTCCATGCCGATCATTTCGGCGGCGTTCCGTTTTTCATTCTTGACATGCAATTCAACATCAAGCGGACGAAACCGCTGCTGATTGCCGGTCCTCCCGGCCTGCCGGGATGGTTCGAGCGCGCAATGTCGACGGCCTTTCCGGGCGAACGGCAATTGCCGTTTCCGCTGGCGCTGCGCGAGGTCGAGATCGGGAAGGACAATGTGTTTCCCGACATGCGGGTGACGCCGTTCCACGTTGTGCACGATGACCGGGCTGGTCCCTGCCTCGCCTACCGCATCGACATCGAAGGAAAAGTGATCTGCTATTCCGGCGACACCGAATGGACCGATACGTTGATCAACGCGGCGCAGGGCGCTGACCTGTTTGTCTGCGAATGTTACACGTTCGAAAAGCCGCGCAAGTCGCATATGTCGTTGTCGGTGCTGCGGCAGCATCTCGCGGCGATCAACGCCAAGCGCGTCATGCTCACGCATCTGAGCGAAGACATGCTGAGTCAGCGCGACAAAGTCGATCTGGACATCGCCGAAGACGGCATGATCGTCGAATTCTGACCGGTCTCAGCCGGGCATCGTCAATTTCGCAAATTGCGCATAGCCGCGATAAGGCTGCTCCATGGTCAGTGACGCATCCTTGCGATCGGCCAGAACGGTAAGCTCGAGCTCCAGTTCGGCTCGCGGCGTCACATGGAAAAGTGCAAGCCATTGCGCCACCGGAACCAGGCCGGCAACCTTTCCTGTCCGCCGAAATCCACAACCAGCATTTGCCCGGAGGCATCGAGGGATGCCGTCGCCTGTTCCAGCACCGTCCGCCACCGCGGAATCATCGACAGCGTGTACGACATGAAGGCGCGCTGGAACAGCGCGATCCCAAACAGCATCCCGGTATCGAAAGACGTGGCATCGGCCTGTGCGATCTGAATACGCGATGACAGTCCGGCGCGCCCGATCTGCTCGCGCGCAGTCGCCAGCATCTCGTTCGAAATATCGATGCCATAGAAGCGCGCCTGCGGATATTGCCGCGCCGCGCGGATCAGATTGCGTCCGGTGCCGCAACCGATTTCCAGAACGCAATCGCCCGGCTTCGGACGCAGCCGGTCGATGAGAAGATCGCGGCCGAGCAGATAATATTTGCGGGTGGCGTCATAGACGTGACGCTGATGACGGTACATCCGGTCCATCGCGCCGGCAGCTGCGAAGCTTCCGTTCATGCCTTCATCCGGCGAAAATATAGAGATGGAAGCCGCCATAGATCGCAGAACGATCACGCAGGGTGAAATCCTGCGACGCCTCCGCCTGATAGCTCCAGCGCGACAGCACCGCATTGTCGACGCGGTCCGGCAACAGCGACGGAATATCTGCGGTGCGGAAGATGACACGCGCGCCCGACCGCGCGGTCCGGGTGATTTCGTGCCACAAGGCGTTGAGCTGCTCGCCGGTCATCCAGTCCTGCGCATCGAGCAGGACATAGCGGTCGAGCGATACGTCCGGCCGGCCCTGCAGATATTCGGTGAACGAGCGGTTCAGTACCTCGACCCGCCCGGCCCGCGCCCGCACCAGATCGAAATGCTCATACCGCAGATACGACGGCACCGGTCCCTCACCATAGGAACGGCCGAAGGCCTGCCAGGCAAAGTAATTGTGCTCCAGGGCGAAATCGCAGGTCAGCCGGCGTAGCCGCTCGCGCACCACGGCGTTCATATCGCCGCCGCCGGCCGCCGCCAGCGAGGCATACTGTGCCGGCGGAATACCGAGCCCGAACAGCGATATCCGCCGCGACAGCGCCCATTTCATGAACCGGCGCTCGAAGATCGGCGCCAGCCTCGTTTCGAAGAAACGCCGCTGCTGATACAGCGAGCGCGATTCGAGAAACTCGCCTGGCTCCACGCCATAGGCGCGGGCAACGAAATGACCAAGCCCGATACAGCGACCGAGAAGGCCGTAGCAATAGACGTTGTTTGAAAACATCGAAATGCGCCGGCGACCGAACCCGCCATAGCGGCGTCCATCCCAGTAATCGCGCGTCGCCGGATCGAGCCGCGCGCGGATGAACTGGCGGTAGAGATCAACGTTGCGATCTTCGTCGGCTGCGTCGAAGAACCGAAAGAACTCGTCCCAGGACGGCAGCGACCGCGCTGCCGTGATCTTCAGACGATTGAGCGCGACATGGGCGGTGTTGAGATCGAGCGCTGTAACATACGCGGGATCGGCCGTGAGGTAGGAGAGAATATTGCAGCCGCCGGACGCGATCGCAACGACGTGGCATTGGGGCGTGATCGCCAGCGCTTCCATGTCGATCTCGGGATCTTCCCAGACCTGCGGATAGACCAGTCCCTTGAAGACGAAGGCAAAGAGATGTTCGAGCAGCCGATCCAGCGAAAGCCCCCGCCGCGACATGGCGGGCTTGCAGCCGACCGCCTGTTTCAACCGTTCGCTCGAACTGACATCCAGTATGGCGCTCAAAAAAAGCTCCGTCGACCGCGCGATTCCACGTGCCGTCGACCTAACGGCATTCGCATTTCAGTTTGATGACAGACGGCGGTGCGTGCAGAATAAGCAGATGAAATCGGATTCAACCGAACTGAACGGCGACACAGCCGAGATTGCGATCCGGCTGCGCAATATCAGCCAGATGTTCAGCACCTTCGATCCCTCTCCTTTCCTCGAAAAGGATATCGACGGTGAGGTCGAGGATTTCATCGTCGGCTGGGTGCGTGAATTGCCGCGTCATGCGCCATTCCGCATTGCCGTGCATTTACCGCTGGCGGAAGCAAACAGGCCCGAAGCCAGGAATATTGACGAGGCGCTGGCGCATTATTTTCGTTATCGCGCAGACATAACCGAGCGCGAACTGCGCGAATTGTTCCGCATGGGCCGGAGCGCGCTCACCATTGGCGCAGCCGTGCTCACCGCCTGCCTGGTCGCAAGCCAGCTGGTGCCTCGATTCATTGCCAATGCCACACTGGCGCGTATCATCGAGGAAAGCCTGATACTGGTCGGCTGGGTGGCGAACTGGCGGCCGATCGAGATCTACCTCTATGACTGGTGGCCAATCCGCCGCCGCGCACAGCTCTACCGGCGCATTGCAGCCGCGCCGGTGATCGTGAAGGCGATCGGATAAACCTGAGCCACTCAGGCAAGCTTGCTCAGAATTGCGTCAATCTCTGGCTGGGTGAACGCACGCAAGGTTTCCGTCCGCAGCCGGTGGTCAGGCCGAAGGAGATCATCGCCGTGTCCTCCGGCGCCTCCACCAAAAGCCACCACGTCATACTGGCCGATGGTCCAGGAAACCTCCACGGCCAAGGCTGCGCCGGGCCGCGCGACGATGCAAGCTGCCTAAAGGGTCACCATGCGCCGTGGGTCTGTTCATTGCCGCGCCGATGCAGCGCGCGGGCCAAGTCCTTGCGGTCCAGCCGAGTGCCATCGTCGCCTTCGACCAGAAGCACAACGCGGCCTGTCGTCTTTAGATGGTGGGCGAAATTCATGGCCTCATCGAGGCCGGTGAATTCCTTGAACAGATGCCGGCTTTTCTCGATCGGGCTAATCGGCTGCGAGCCGGCTGGCCCGCTGTAAACACGGTACATGCTGCGCCTCCTGTCCGAATTGTCCTTCTACAAGATTTAGGGACCATCACCGCGTCTGCAACCCTCAGAATTTTTCCACCCAGGGCCGCAATTCCACTTCCCAGGTCCAGGCGCTTCTCGGCTGCTGCAGCAGGTGCCAGTACGTCTGCGCGATGGCGTCAGGATCAAGCAGGGAATCCGGATTGCCGGGCGCTTCCGGCCGCCGGTCGGAGCGGATACCGCCATCGATCACAACATGCGCGACGTGGATGCCCTGCGGCGCAAGTTCGCGCGCCAGACTTTGCGCGAGGCCACGCAAGGCGAACTTGCCCATCGCGAACGGCGCCGATTGCGCATAACCCTTCACGCTGGCGGAGGCGCCGGTGAACAGGATCGCGCCGTGCTTCTTCGGAAGCATGCGGCGCGCAGCAGCTTGCGCAACCAGAAAGCCGCCAAAGGCCGAAACGGCGAGCGCTTTTTCGACATCCGCCGGGTCAAGGTCGATGAGCGCCCCGCGCGTGCGATAGCCGGCATTGTAGACGACGACATCGGGGGCGCCGAGCGCCGGCTCCGCGTCCAGCTCCTCGAACAGGGTCTCCACTTCATCACGGCTGGCAGCATCGCAGGTGAAGACGGCCGCACCGGTGTCCTTGATCAGTACGGCGAGATCATCGGTCGTCCGCGAAGCCAGCAGGACCCGAAGCCCGTTCCTCGCGAACAAGCGCGCCAGCGACGCGGACAGGCCTGCGCCGGCACCGACGATCAGGGCAAGCTTGTGACGTGGCGGCGTATCAGCCATGCCATGCTTATAAGGTTTGGGGCACGCGATGTCATCGCGCGCCCCAATCCGCCAGACTTACAAAGCACCTCGCTATGGCACCACGACATAGACGGTACGGCCGGCCTGGATGACCGGCTTGTAGACCACGGCGCCGCAGCGATAGACGCGCACGCCATTGACGATTGTGGCAACGCAGCCCGCCGGCAGCACCGTCACCGGACCCGGCACCGCCGCAGCACGCGCCACCGGCGCCCGCCGCACCACGCCTGGACCCGCACGCCCGACGCCGAGGCCGGGATCGATGGCGAAGGCGGTGTCGGGCATGGAGACGGCAAAGGCGCCTGCAATGAGCAACACAGTGAAAACGCCACGCGAGAAAGCATCAGGTGCACGAAAAATCATATCGGCCTCCATGAGCTGCATATGAGAGCAGCTGCTCGGAGTGGTGGCCTAAGCCCGCGTCGGGAGCGCCACAATGAAGATTTTTGGTTGTTTCCGCGTTGCGCCGTGACCCTGCAGGGCGCAGCGGCAAAGCCCTTGAAATGCTAGGCTGTGGCCCGATTCGAACACACCTCCTCCCGGCCATGCGCAAACGCCTTCCGCCTGCGTTTCCAATCCCTCCAGCGCGCCGGCAGATGCGGGCGGGCATGCGGGCCTGGTTCAAGCACGAAATCGACACGCTCTATCCCGGCTCCTTCGCCCTGGTAATGGCAACCGGGATCATCTCCAACGCGCTTCATTTCGAGAACGCGCACGGATTCTCCGACGTTCTCTTCGCCATCAACGTGATGGTTTATCCCTGGCTCTTGGCGGTCACGATCCTGCGCGTCCTGCGCGTGCCACGCGCCGTATGGAACGACCTGATCAACCCCCGCCTCGTCTTCTCCTTCTTCACCATGGTGGCCGCAACCGACGTACTCGGCGTCGGGATAATGCTGCGCGGCTTTGCCGGTGTTGCACTCGTCATGTGGCTGTTCGCCTTCGCCTTGTGGTTCATTCTGATCTATCTCAGCTTCGGCGTCCTCACCTTTCTCAACACCGCGCACGGCGCCAATGTGGTGCACGGCGGCTGGCTGATCGCCATTGTCGGCACACAATCTCTTGTCGTCCTCGGCACGCAGATCGCGCCTGCGCTTCCGTCCGCTCCGTTGATCTTCGTACTCCTGCACATGCTGTGGGGGATCGGTCTCGCGCTTTACGGCATCTTCATCACGCTGTTCGCGCACCGGATCTTCTTCTTCGACATCGAGCCGGACGACATCACGCCGCTGCTCTGGGTGGTGATGGGCGCGGCGGCGATCAGCACCAATGCCGGGTCCACGCTGATCCTGACCGACAGCGGCGTGCGCTTCCTCCTCACCATGCGCGGATTTATCGACGGCGTGACGCTGATCATGTGGGCCTGGGCGACCTGGTGGATTCCGCTGCTGCTGCTATTCGGCATCTGGAAGCACGTCGTCTGCCGGGTGCGGGTCCGCTACACGCCGACGTTCTGGAGTCTCGTCTTCCCGCTCGGCATGTATGCGCTGGCCAGCCTGCGGCTGTCGCTCGCAGCCGACGTCTCGGCGCTGCGGATGATGTCGGCGACAATGGTATGGGTCGCGCTGGCCGCCTGGGCGATGACGGCGGCCGGGCTGATCGCGTCGTCGTGGCGTAGCTATCGGGATTTCGGACGCGCCGTATCCTGAGTATTTCGAATTCGTCTCTTGGGCAATGGGCAATCCTTTGATCGCTTTCGTCGAACGAAAAAGCCCTGCTTTGACATTGTGCAAAGACACAAATTCAAATTTTCGCTTTGATGATTTATTGTCCCAGCCGGATCAAAGCCAAAACGGTTTCAAGCCATGACATCCACGAGATTCGCGCGCCTGCTTGCGGCCGTCGTCCTGCTGTCCTTTATGACGGCACATGCTCAGGAAACCAGGAAAGATATAGCCGACCAGCACACCATCGAACTCTACATTCACGGGGCGCCGACCAGTCCCACCGAAACCTGGCTGCGCGCAGCGGGTGGACGCATCTATGATAACTGGTGGGATGCCCTGGATCGCAAGAAACCCGAGACCACGCATCCGGCGTATCCCAAGAGTGCGAAGCGCAGCGGCGCCACGAGCTGGCGTTGCGTGGAATGTCACGGCTGGGATTACAACGGCAAGGATGGCATCTACGGCAGCGGCGAGCGCTATACCGGGATCAAAGGCATCCGTAAGGCGGCCGGCCGCGACATCACCCGTATCATGGCGCTGTTGCGCGCCGCGCCACACGGTTACACGCAGGACCAGATCAATGACGAGGAATTGCGGCGGGTCGCCATCTTTGTCAGCCGCGGCCAGGACAATGCCGACCGCCATATCGATCCCAGGACCGGCAATGTGAAAGGCGACACCAAGCGCGGCGCCGCCTTGTTCCAGACCACCTGCGCGGCTTGTCACGGCTTCGACGGGCGTGCACTCAACTGGGGCACCGCACAGGAGCCGGGCTATATCGGCACCGAGGCCAACAAATTCCCGCACGAGGTTCTGCACAAGATCCGCAACGCGCATCCGGGCGCGGCGATGATCAATTTGCGCGGTTTTCCGTTCAAGGATGCGATCGATATCCTCGCCTATTCCCGCACGCTGCCGGTCAAATAAGCAGTGAGGCACAGTGAAGCGAGACACAAACGGCTTGGCGCATCAGACCTGTTCCAGCAATATATCAAGATCGACCGATGATTTGACGCCAATATTCTTTGCATCGGCCTGCAAAAAAGCTTCGGCCGCCTTCCGCCCTTCCTGGTGCAGCATGCTGACAAAGTCCCATTCGGCGTTCAGCTTCGACGAATAGCCAAGTTTGTCCATGATGTCGTTGCGCACGACGTGGATGCGCATTTGCGCCCACAAAGCGCCTTCGCTGTTGCCGGCATCGGCCGCCTGGCGCAACAAAGCCATCATGCGCAGCTCCTTCAGTAGCACGGCGTTGAATGAAATCTCGTTGAGGCGATTAAGGATGTCCCGGGCATTGCTGGGCGTGCCCCGCCGTTCGATCGGATTGACCGGCACGATGATCGTGTCCTTGGAAGCGCATTCGCGCACCAGCGGCGTCATCGTCGGGTTGCCGGAATAGCCGCCATCCCAGTAGCTCTCGCCGTCGATCTCGATCGCCTGGAACAGCGTCGGCAGGCAGGCCGATGCCAGCAGGACATCGGGCGCGACCTCATTGTTTCGGAACACGCGCACACGACCCGTGCGGACATTGGTGGCGCTAACGAAAAGCTTAATCGGCGCGCGTTTGAGACGATCGAAATCGATCAGCTTATCTAGGATATTGCGCAGAGGATTGGTGCCGCCCGGATTGAAGTCGTAGGGCGAGAACACGCGCGACATCATGTCCATCGCGATGAAGAAAGGCGAGTTGTCGAGCGTCCAGCGCCCGAGCATGATGTCGAGCGGCGTACGGCGCAAGGGACTGAACTGTGCCGCCTCCGACACGCTGCGCCAGTAGCGCGCGAGCGCGCGGCGCGCGCCTTCGGCGCCGCCTTCGCAATATCCATCGGTCAGCACCGCGGCGTTCATGGCGCCCGCGGAAGTGCCGGATATGCCGTCGATCTTCAGCCAAGGCTCTTCCAGCAGACGATCCAGCACGCCCCATGTGAACGCACCATGGGCGCCGCCGCCCTGCAGGGCGAGATCGACCAGAACCTCGCTGCGAGGCGCCTTGGTTGCCGGCGCGGAGCCTTCATTCTGCATCACATCCCTGGATTTTCGGCAGAACGAACGAAAATGCGTGCACGGTCTGAGCGTGCTATACTACTTTTATCACATCCTAAATACACCAAATCGCGTTTCCTCGATCGGCGCATTCAGCGTCGCGGAAAACGCCAGCCCCAAGACGCGCCTTGTTTCGCTCGGCAGAATGATCCCGTCGTCCCAGAGCCGCGCGGTGGCATAATAAGGATTGCCCTCGCGCTCGTACTGGTCGCGGATCGGCGCCTTGAATTCCTCCTCTTCCACCTCCGACCAGGTGCCTCCGGATGCCTCGATATTGTCGCGCTTGACGGTCGCCAGCACCGAGGCCGCCTGTTCTCCGCCCATCACCGAGATGCGCGCATTTGGCCAGGTGAACAGAAAGCGCGGCGCGTAGGCACGGCCACACATGCCGTAATTGCCGGCACCATAGGAGCCGCCGACGATCAAAGTGATTCTCGGCACGCGGGCGGTGGCGACCGCCGTCACCATCTTGGCGCCATCCCTGGCGATGCCGCCGGCCTCGTAGTCGCGGCCGACCATGAAGCCGACGATGTTCTGCAGGAACAGCAACGGAATTTTCCGCTGACAGCACAATTCGACGAAATGCGCGGCCTTGAGCGCGCTCTCCGAATAAAGAATGCCGTTATTGCCGATGATGCCGACCGGCATGCCGTAGAGATGCGCGAAGCCGGTGACGATGGTTGTGCCATAGAGCTTCTTGAACTCGTCGAATTCCGAGCCATCGACCAGCCGCGCGATGATTTCGCGGACGTCGTATTGTTTCTTCAGGTCGACCGGAACGAGGCCTTCCAGCTCCGTCGCGTCATGCAGCGGCTCGCGTGCAGGAATAATCGTGACATCGTTCGGCTTTTTCGTATTCAGTTTGCCGACGATGCGGCGCGCCAGCGCCAGCGCGTGCATGTCGTCATTCGCCAGATGATCGGCAACGCCGGACTTGCGCGCGTGCAGGTCGCCACCGCCGAGATCCTCCGCCGACACCACCTCCCCGGTCGCCGCCTTCACCAAAGGCGGGCCGCCGAGAAAGATCGTGCCCTGGTTCCTGACGATGATGCTTTCGTCCGACATCGCCGGAACATAGGCGCCGCCGGCGGTGCAGGAGCCCATGACGACGGCAATTTGCGCGATGCCGGCCGCCGACAGATTGGCCTGATTGTAGAAGATGCGCCCGAAATGATCGCGGTCAGGGAACACATCGGTCTGATGCGGGAGATTGGCGCCGCCGGAATCGACGAGATAGATGCATGGCAGGCGGTTCTCGCGCGCGATCTCCTGCGCGCGTACATGCTTCTTCACCGTCATCGGGTAATAGGTGCCGCCCTTGATCGTGGAGTCGTTGGCCACGATCATGCATTCGCGGCCCTCGACACGGCCGATGCCGGTGATCACACCGGCGCCGTGGATGGCATCTTCATAGAGCCCGAATGCGGCGAGCGGCGACAATTCCAGAAACGGCGAGCCGGGATCGATCAGCCGCATCACCCGCTCGCGTGGCAACAGCTTGCCGCGTGCCACATGCCGTTCCCGCGCCTTCTCGTTGCCACCGAGGGCGGCGGCGGCGCGGCAGCTTTTCAGTTCCTCGGCAAGCTGTTTCCACGCTCCTGCATTGCTGCGGAAATCGCGGGCATCCCTGTCGATTGTGGTGTCAATACGAGCCACGCAAGCCTCCTCCGAATCCTAGCGAAACTATGGCGCGGCCCCGCGGGAAAGAAAACCGATCCATCACGGCACCGTGACAGGCTCTTGCCGGATGGGCGGGAACGGCCCGGTGTTTGTGCGCCGGGTGGGGGTTTCTCATGTCGGAGTAAACCCAATGAAAATTGTAACAATCACCACCTTCCTGCTGTTTGGCCTCACGGCAACCGCATTCGGGCAGGCTTCCGCCCAGATGCAGAGCCAGCAAAATCTCACGGCTCCGCCAAGCATGGCCAATCCAAACCGACCGAACACAAGGCGGCCGGCCACTATCGAACGCGAAACGACCGGCATGGGCAGCCGCGAACCGGCGGCGGAGTTTCTGTTCAGTCCGGGAGCAAGGGATCCGCAACGTAACGATCTGACTGTCAGCCCGTTCGGGCCGATGAACAATATCGACTGACCTTGTGCATGACCCCGAGGCGAGGACGGCTGAGCCGCCCTCGCCTTCGCTGATGTTCCATAGCAATGCAAGGGTTCCGAGTGGAACGATCGACTCTGGTCCTGCGTTTTCCAAGCGAGGGGATTCAATCAACATCGGTAAGGTGACGACATGAACAGGCTTCTTACACTTGCGGCGGCGACACTCTTGATGGCCGGCACCGCAGTGGCGCAAGAGACATCGCCTACGCCGGGTCAGCCGGGACCTTCGGCATCGCCGGGCACACCAACCTCGAGCGATAGAGACCCCAACAACCCGGCCGCATCGCGCGATGCAGGTCCGCAAGGTCCGATGGGCACCACCGGCTCCGGCGCACCGGCAGCCAGCGGTTCGCAGAATGACATGACCGCTCCCGCCACCAAGGCGCCGGAGAAAGAACCGCAGCGAAACGATCCAACACCGGATCGTCAGAAGAATGTGCAGTAGTGCGTTCCATTGATAAACGACGCAATAGGTACGGGGCGGAATGCATCCGCTCCGTACGAGTGCATGTCGTGCTGAGCGTGTTGCTTGGAACTGCGTTTAGAACCGTGTGCTGCTTGCAGATTTCGCCTGCGACATGAACGTCCGTTAAAGAGATAATTCTGGCGTCACAGGAACCGTTCCTTGCACGGAACGTTGCTGTCGCGACCGATTTGTCGGCGCACGAGGCAACGGGACTACAGAGAGGAACGCATGATGAAGAAGACATTTCTGATGTCCGCTTCCGCGATCGCGCTGATCGCCGGTGGAACATTTGCACTGGCCCAAGGCATGGGGCGCGAAGCGCCTTCGCCTGCACCGGGCGCGCAGCAATCCGCGCCGGCGGAAAAGATGGCACCGGGGTCAGGCGGTGCGCAGAGGGAGCAGCGAGCGCCTAACGCCAGCACGACCGGCCAAGGCTCCCCGCAGCGCATGGATCAGGACAGCCCGAAGGGTCAATCCGGGACGCGCGATCAGCAGCGGATGAGATCCGGGGATCCGAAGTCCGAGCCGAAAGCCGGCAGCAAGTCGAACGACAAGGCGACGCAAGGCGCCAAGGATCAGGGTTCGAAGGATCAAAGCACCACGGGCCAAGGCGCGGCTGCGACCGGCGCCAATCTGACCGCCGAGCAGCGGACAAAGATCAGCACGTCGATTAAGAAGGTCAACGTGAGGCCCGTAACCAATGTGAACTTCAATGTGTCGGTCGGGACAGTGGTGCCGCGCACGGTCGAACTGCATCCCCTGCCGGCGTCAATCATTGAAATCTATCCGGCCTGGCGCGGATACCGGTTCGTGCTGGTGGAGGACGAAATCATCATCATCGAACCGAGCACCTACAAGATCGTGGCGGTAATCGACGCCTAGTGTCCGCTCCGGTGTAAGCGCAACGGGCGGCCTTTTTCCTGGCCGCCCGTTCTTGCTGTCCGTAAACAGAGCCCTTGCAGATTGTCATATGGCTATTACATAAAAATGACAGATTATCAGGCGCGGTCGAGGACGGATGTACTCCCGGCATGCGACTGAGTGGGAAGCCCGGCTGTTCAGCCGGGTTTTCTGTTTTCGGGAGGATGAACGGGCATCAGGACATCCCCGATCACCGGCAGATGGTCGGAAAGGCTGCGCGCCTGCCCATCCGTCCAGCTCCTGAGCAAAGCGCGGCGCGGCCGGCAGTAGATGCGGTCCAGCCGCAGCAACGGGCACCACGACGGAAAGGTGCGATGGCGCGAGCGGCCGGGCATCGCCCTGCGCAGAACCGAGCGCACTGAGCCCGGCCAAAACCAGTCATTGAAATCGCCGAGCAAGACGACAGGCCCCTCACCTTCGATGAGCTTCAGCAGCGCCCGCGCCTGACTGCGGCGCTCGCGGATGCTCAGGCCCAGATGCGTGCCGACGATCCGCAAGGGTCCGAACGGCGTCATGATGCAGGTGCGGATGGCGCGGCGCGGCTCGAACTCTCCATAGGAGATGTCGGAAATCTCCGTATCGGTGAACGGCCAGCGGCTGATCAACATCTGCCCGTAGTCGCCGTCCTGCGTGACAATCGATTTCGCCCCGACGCCGTGTTTGCCGAGCCGCTGCGGCAACAGCGCGAAGGCATCTTGGCCGTGGCGGGAATCTATCTCCTGTAGCGCCATCACATCGGGATCGGCGCGGGCGATCAACTCGATGACGCGCGCCAGATCGTAGCGCGGATTGCGCCCGAGCGCGCCATGGATATTCCATGTCATCACGCGGACAGCACGTCGCCGGATTTCAGTCACGAGGCTTCCGGCCGATATCTGGCGATGGCCGCCTGAATGCCAAAGGACAACGCGATCCAGGCGATCAATCCGGCGACCAGCAATGCCACCTGTGTGATGCTCGGCGAGACAATGGTGCGCATGATCTGCGGTCCGAATGCCGCCATTGCGATCAGTCCGGGCCCAAGCCCCAGCAACGTGCCGGCGACATATTCGCGAAGACCAATGCCGCTCGCTCCCGCCACGAGATTCACCACGGTGAACGGCGCCACCGGCACCAGGCGAATAGCGGCGACAGCGACGACGCCCTGCTTCACGATACGCTTGCGGATCTCGTTCAGCCGCCCGCCGAGAAAATTCACCAAGGCTTCGCGTCCGAGCCAGGCACCGACGCCGTACATCATCAGCGCGCTCAGCATCGCGCCAAGCGTGGCATAGAGCAGTCCGTACCAGGGTCCGAAGGTGGCGGTCGTCGCGGCGATCAGGATGGTGAGCGGAAACGCAATCAGGCCGCCAAGCAGAAACGCTCCCAGCGCGAAGGCCGGCGCCCACAGGCTCGATCTCACCTCTGCCAGAGCCGCCTGCACGACCGAGGGCCGCGCATAGTCGGCCAACGGCGAATAATACCAAAGCAAGGTAAGCCCCAATAACAGAATTGCCAAAGCAACGAACTTGGTCGCCGGCAACACGGCCAGAAGGCGCAGACTGTTCCGCGTCCAGGAATAGAGCGAACGCTGCGGCCAAGGCCGCCGAGGATCTGCAAGGCTTTCCATATAGGCCGCCATTTCCGCAGGGTTCGGCTCTCCATCATCGATGGGACGCAGGCGATGGCCGCGCTCAGACAGCCGGTCGGCGACTGCGAGGAGCGAACCGGTTTTCCGCAGAGCGGCCTGCACCGCTTCAGCCGACGCCCCGCAATGCTCGCCCAGCAATGTATTGCGAATTCGCAGGACTGCGCTGCGGTCCTTCTCCGATTTCGCTTCGAGGATCAGATCGCATTCCGAATCCGCCCCCATGGAACGGTTATTGAGATTTGCAGAGCCGATGCGAAGCAACCGTTGGTCCACCGTCATCACCTTGGAATGCACCATGACAGGGACGCTCTCATCGTCCTTGCAAACTTCCGGTGCGACCAGCCGCACGCGATGCGCGACGCCGGCGTCTTGCAGAATGTTGCGAAAGCGAATGCGCCCGTTGCGCATGGTCCGCGCCTCTATCCATGATTCCGGCGTATCGGGCGCGACGATCACAGTCTCCAGGGATGGGCGTTCCTTCATTCGCTGAGCGATATGGCGGGCGATGTCCTCGGAGGTGAGAAACTGATTTTCGATATAGAGTTCGCGCTCGGCCGCTGCAATGCAATCATGGAACAGGGTCTCGACTTCACGCACCGCCGCCTCGCCATCGCAGCCCGGCCGCGTACGCGCGATGCCGATATCGATATCGGTGAAGTCAGGTCTGACACTCGAGGGCCAGCAGTCCCAGGTGGCATCGACGCGCGGCAGCCTCGCGCCATCGGCCTGGTGCCAGCGATGGCGGGCCAGTTCCGCCAGTGCCTGTGCCGCCTCGCCTGCCACCACTGCCTGCACGTCATGAAACGGCCGGTAGGCTTCTCCTGCAGGATCGATACGGTTTGGATGGATGACATCATGCGCCGGCGTGTCCCAGCGCCGGATGGTGAGATCGAGGCCGCCGGAAAAGGCGACCGCATCATCGACCACGACGATTTTCTGATGCTGGGAGCAGCCAAACGGCGCGCAATTGTCCAGGCAGAACCGGACCTGATCCGGCGTATTCCAATTCAGCGCCAGCGCCGGAAAGATTTCCCGCTCGAGTGCATAGAGCACCGAAAAATCCCAGAGCAGCAGGTGCACGGTGAGATCCTGCCGCCGCGTCACCAGTTCCGACAGAAATTCCGCGAGCGTTTCCGGAAGGCCGTCATCAGCACAGCCATCCTCGCCGACAAGACGGGTACGGCTATCGATGTCCCAGCCCACAATGGTAATGGAACGCCGGGCGCGCATCATGCTTTCGCGTACCGCCCGGAAGAATGCCGCGCCGTCGATCAGAACGGCGGCCCGCGACGCGCGCACAGCTCGCCAGACATTCCGGTTCGGGCGAAGAGTGGCCTGCGCCATGAGCGATCTTGCATGTTTCTATCGGTCGTCAGGGACGAATCCGACGAACAACGCGCTCACGCCCGCCCGGTTCCCGAAAAGGTCAGTCGCGCTCATTGCCGGGCATGACCCAGGGCTCACGCTCGCCCGAGGCTTCCCATTCCTTCCAGGCCGGCAACGACATCATCGTCGCCATGTAAGCCTCCGCGGCGGCGCCGACGCCGACGTCGTAGCTGAAAAAGCGGGAGACGATTGGCGCATACATGGCATCGGCCACGGAGAACGGCCCGAGCAAAAATGGCCCCGCTTCCCCGAAACGCGTGCGGCTGTCGGTCCAGATCACTTCGATCCGGCGCACGTCTTCCGCCACCTCCGGCGTCAGCGCGAGCTTGCGCCGCCGGCGCCGCATGTTCATCGGGCAATGCCGGCGCAACGCCCCGAAGCCCGCATGCATCTCCGCCGCGATGGCGCGACCATGCGCGCGCGCCGTCGCATCGGCCGGCCACAGCGCAGCCTTGGGATATTTCTCGGCAAGATGTTCGAGGATGGCAAGGCTTTCCCAGATCGGGATGCCGTCATCGATCAGCACAGGCACTTTGCCGGCGGGAGAATAGGTCAAAACTTTTTCGCGACTGCCCGGTTCGTAAAGCGGGATCACCTCTTCCTCGAAATCAAGGCCCGCATGACGCATGGCGATCCAGGGCCGCAGCGACCAGGACGAGTAATTCTTGTTGCCGAGAATGAGCTTCAGCGCCATCGGGGCCTCCGTGAATCGGAGTGATGATCACGGCGCGCACGGATATCGGCAAGCCAATTCTGCTGATCGGCAAATCACGCCGGCGAATGATCAGGATCTGCCGGGCTTGCGCTCCGGCTCCTCGACGGGACCGCCGGCCTTTTTCCACGCACCAAAGCCGCCTCTGATGTGAGCCACGGGCTTCAGTCCCATGCGCTGCGCGCTCTCGGCGGCCAGCGCCGAACGCAATCCCCCGGCGCAAAAGAAGACAAAGCGCTTGTCCTGGGCGAAGACACTCTTGTGATACGGACTTTCGGGATCGATCCAGAATTCGAGCATGCCGCGCGGGCAGTGAAATGCGCCCGGCACCTTGCCGTCGCGCTGCAATTCGCGGATGTCGCGGATATCGACGAGCACCACATCCTCGGCGCCATGCAAAGGCAGGGCCTCGTCGACCGTCAATGTCTCGATGACCCGTTCGGCCTGTTCAACCAAATCGCGGACGCTGGTGGTGATGGTCTGTGTCATGCGGAATTCCTTTGCAGGGGAATATGGTTGCAGAGCCGGCGCCGAGGTCAAGCCCGTTGCCACCCCATGCCCGCAATGGCAGCCTGATCCGAATCACAGGCGTCAAGAGGAGCCCCATGACGCTCTTTTTCGTGCTGGACCTGACCGCCCTCGCCGTCTTCGTCGGTGCCTGGATCGTCTACGCCATCATGCTGGAATGGACGCCGCATGGGCGCAACGGCCTCAATGCCCGGATGGACACCTATCGCGACGCATGGATGTTCCGCATGCTCGAGCGCGAGATGCGCATGCTGGACGGACAAATCATGGCCTCCCTGCAGAACGGGACCGCGTTCTTCGCCTCGACATCGCTGCTGGCGATTGGCGGCGCGCTGACGCTATTACGCTCGCCGGACGAATTGCTGACGGTCGTCGCGTCGCTTCCGCTCGGCATGCCAACCTCGCGCATCCTCTGGGAGATCAAAACCATCGGGCTGGTTGTGATCTTCATCTATGCCTTTTTCAAATTTGCCTGGTGTTATCGCCTGTACAATTACGTGGCGATCATGATCGGGGCAATGCCGCCTTTCAACGACAAGGACTCGGCGGAAGCGAAGGCGCACGCCACGCGCACCGGAAAATTATGCGAATCCGCCGGCCGCCATTTCAACCGCGGACAGCGCGCATTTTTCTTCGCGCTGGGTTATCTCGGCTGGTTTGTGAGTGCGTGGTTGTTTATGGCCACGACCGCCGCGGTGGTGCTGGTGATGTGGCAGCGGCAATTCACGTCTGATGCTCGCACAGCCATGTCCGCTGGCTGAGTAGGCTGAGTAGCCGTGTAGCCGTGAGGCGGCAGCGAGCTGCCGCCCGAGGCTGCACTGAAATCTTACATCAGGTAAAAGATCGCGAAGATTGCGACCACAATCAACGTGGCGCCGGTCCAAACCAGCGTCGACAACGTACTTTCTTGTCCGGTTTCGGGAGTGGCCATGAAAGCCTCCTGTTGCCTTACCCATCGGTCAGGCCACCG
Organism: Pseudorhodoplanes sp.; assembly: GCA_032027085.1. Lineage (NCBI taxonomy): Bacteria > Pseudomonadati > Pseudomonadota > Alphaproteobacteria > Hyphomicrobiales > Pseudorhodoplanes > Pseudorhodoplanes sp. The sequence goes on from JAVSMS010000001.1 coordinate 3,733,472, forward strand.
GTTCGGCTTCCTGGAACGTGCAACCGGAAGCATCCGGCGGGCATGTTTTTAACATTATACAACTTTCGTTCTAGAACGAAAGTCTAAAACGATGACGGAGCCTTTTAGCAATTACTTCAACCCCTTAGCTAAGGGATAACGACACCCAGACGGCAGAAATCACCACCGCGGCAAGTCCACCGGCCAAAGCAAGCAGGATTCGCTCAGCCTGCTCATGGACCGCACCCGCCTCGTCCTCGATTTCAACGGCGCGTGCTTGTGGATTGAATTCAGGCTGACCATCGAGCGGCATTGGACACGTTCCCCGCGACCCGATCCAATCTTGCTCTGAAGTGATTGCTTTTGCGTAAGCAGGGCGAACGGAGCCTTGTCAGCGCCGACAATCCGACGTGTCGCAGGCGACCGGATGAGGACCGGGCAGAAATTCCGACATGCGGCCGGTCAGCCAGTAAACCAGAATGCCGATCCATTCATGCACGGCGGCGTCCGTGCGCGCCAGGCCGCCTGCGACGCTGCGAAACGGCGTCCACAAATCCTCCGCGCCGTCCGTGCGCCAGTCGACCGGAAAAGCCTCGACCGGAAAATCCGCCGCGCGGAACACCCCGACCGAACGCGGCATGTGATGCGCGGAGGTCACCAGCAGCCAGCGCGAGCCGGGCCTGGGCTTCACCATGTCGCGGGTGAGCGCCGCATTCTCCGCCGTGGTACGCGAGCGATCTTCCAGGATGATGCGCTCCGGCGCGATCCCGAAACTCTCCAATATCCGGCGCACGAACTGCGCCTCGCTCGGTCCGCCGGGAATGAGGCTGGCATTGCCGCCGCTGAATACGATCGGGATCGACGGAAAGCGCCGCGCCAATTCGGCGATGATGGTCAGGCGCTCGGCCGATTCATTGAGCGCGGGTTCGCCGCGCGCTTGCGAGTTTGACGGACTGATGCTGCCGCCGAGAACGACAATGCCATCCGGCGCGCCGCGCGCGGCATCCCATTTGGGAAACCGCTGCTCCAGGGGAAAGATGAGCCAATTGCCGGCCGGCCCCAGTCCGAACACGACGATCAACGCCAGCGCGGCGACGAGCAGGGCCTTGCCGATTTTGGCGAAGCGGGTCGCCATCAGCAGAATGCCGACCAGCATCATCAGGAAGAACAGATTGGACGGTTGCGTGAAAAACGCGAACAGCTTGGACGTGACAAACAGCATGGCCGTCCCCTGTCCTATCCCCCGCGCGGCCTCGCCGCGGATCAAGCCGGCATCAGGCCGATCCGCTCGTCACGCCTGCGCAGCAGCGCGATCAGCGGAATTGACAGCAACACCATCCAGGATTTGCCGACGACCTGACCGGCAAGGAATTCCAGCGAGCCGAAAGCAAGCCAGAGAAAGACGATGGAGTCGACGACAAGCCCGACGATGCTGGAGGCGATGACCGCAAAAACCAGGCGGCGGCGCGCCAGCGGCGTGTAGACGACAAGATCCGCAAGCTCGGACATCAGGAAGGCGGTCGCCGATGCGGCGATCAAGGCGGCCGGCGCGAACAACCCGGACAAGGCCGCGCCGGCGAGGATCGCGGCGATGGATGCGGCAATGCCCAGGCGCCGCTGCAGCAGGTCCCGCAGCACAAAGGAAGCGCCGATCATCAGCACGCCGGACGGCGCGAGCAATCCGGGGGCGACCGGAATGAGGCATGGCGCGTCCGGCCTGCAGACCGTGCCGACATTCAGGATCATCCAGTTCGCCGCCGGCACGGTGAGACAGAAGAGGACCAGGAAAATCAGCCCTTCGATCCAGCGGCGCCATTCCAGCTTTCTCGTCACGTCTTGCGATCCTCTACAAATTTCCACCAGCCCTCCGCCCGCAGCCGGCAGGCCGGACAGTCGCCGCAGCCATAGCCCCAATCCTGGCGCCGCGAACGGTCGCCCAGATAGCAGCTATGGGTGTCCTCGACGATGACATCGAGAAACGCCTGACCGCCGATCTCGCGCGCGAGCGCAAAGGTCCCCGCCTTGTCGATCCACATCAGCGGCGTGTGCAGGACGAAACGACGGTCCATGCCGAGCGACAACGCAAGCTGGACGGCCTTGACCGTGTCGTCCCGGCAGTCGGGATAGCCGGAATAATCGGTCTCGCACATGCCCGCAACCAGATGTTTGGCGCCGCGCCGATAGGCCACGGCGCCGGCAAACGTGAAGAAGATGAGGTTGCGGCCGGGAACGAAGGTGGTCGGCAGGCCACTCTCCGACATCTCGATGGCGATGTCCCGGGTCAGCGCCGTTTCGGACACCTCGCCCAGCGCATCGAGGCGAATGAGATGATCCTCGCCGAACCGGCGTTTCCACGCTGGATCGAGCGCGGCGACCGCATCCCGGATGCGCGGGCGCAGATCCAGTTCAATGCGGTGGCGCTGGCCGTAGTCGAATCCAATGGTTTCCACCTGCGCGAAGCGCTGCAGCGCCCAGGCGAGACAGACGGTGGAATCCTGCCCGCCCGAGAACAGCACCAGCGCCTTGTCATCCCGGAGTGTCAACGGCGGCCTAATCCCATTGCGGCGACCACGCCCAGTCAACGATGCGGCCATCCGGCCGCGCTAGCGCACCGATCTGCGCCATTTCCTCGTCGCTCAGTTCGAAATCGAAGATGTTGATATTCTCGCTCAGCCGCTCGACCCGGCTGGTGCGCGGAATGACGCCGATGCCCCGCTGCACCAGATAGCGCAGCGACACCTGCGCGGCGCTCTTGCCATGCGCCTTGCCGATGCGCGCCAGCACCGCGTCATACTTCGCGCTGCCGCGCGCGATCGGCGCATAGGCAACCACCGCCATGTCGAGCGCACGGCAGGCGGCGATCACTTTCGACTGGTCGAGAAAAGGATGCATCTCGATTTGGTTGCAGACCAGACGTTGCTCAGCGAGACGATCCGCCTGCTCAAGCAGAGCTACGGTGTAGTTCGACACGCCGATCTGACGGGCCAGGCCGTCGCGCTTCACCCCGACCAGTGCGTCGATGGTGTCCTTGAGCGGCACCTCCTTGTTCGGCCAGTGCAGCAGCAGAAGATCGATTTCGCCAAGGCGCAATTGTCCGACGCTGTCCTTGACCGAACGTTCGAGCGCACGCGGTGCCAGATTCTCCGGCGACACCTTGGTGACGACAAACACCTCTTCGCGCTTGATGCCGGAGGCGCGCACGCCCTCACCCACCTCGCGCTCGTTGCCATACATCTGCGCGGTGTCGAAATGCCGGTAGCCGAGCTTGATGGCCTGCTGCACCAGACGGGCGCAGTCGCGTCCGCGCAACTCGAACGTGCCGAGTCCGACCGCGGGAATGCGCACGCCCTTGGCTTCGACGAAGGCAACCATGCCTATCCCTCGCTGAATGAGGCCGACACAATGCCGGGCCGCCAGCGCCCTGCCAACCGATCTGCCGGCAGATCAGCCCGGCTGTTTCGCCGGACCCAACACCGCGAAGGCGAGATCGGGCGCGCTGTCGATCAGCTTCAGCAAAGCGCGCGCCGGGCCGCGCGGGACGCGCTTGCCCTGCTCCCAGTTGCGCACGGTTTCCAGCGGCACGCCGATACGGGCGGCGAATTCGGCCTGGGTCAGCCTGGTCGCGGCGCGGATGGCACGGGCATAAGCCGCATCATCCATGACCGGCGGCGCCTTTGAGGCTCCAAAATGCGGAAGCTCTCGCAGGTTCGAGACATCACGTTCCAGCCCGCCGGGCAGGATTTCGACGATGCGTCCGTCGGCCTTCAGGCGCAGCCGCAAGTCCGGTTTGCGTTCCATGCCCCGAAGGTTACCCGATTCGGTCAATGCACCCTTAACGGGGATAACGAGGCGATTCGATCAGCCAATGGCTGATCAGCCATTGGCCGAGATGACGAGCGCCTCGGCCCGCGCCCTGAACTCGGCCGGAAACGACGTTGCACGCCGCGCTTTGGTGTCGAGATGCACGGCGGTGAGTATGGTGGTCGCGGCGATCTCGTCGGTGTCGGTCCTGCGCATCTCGTGCGTGAAGCGGATCACGCGGTCCTTGATCTCCAGAATGGCGGAATAAATGGTGACAATATCGCCAGCCATCAATTCCTTCCTGTAGGCGATGTTCTGCTCGACCGCTGCAAAGCCGCGATCGTGTGCGCGCAGAAAGGCCGGATCGAGACCGAGCATGGCAAAGAAATTCCACGTCGCCTCGTCGAATTTGCCGACATACCACATGACATTCATGTGACCCATGTGATCGCAATGCCAGGGATAGACGGCGCCGCGATAGGTCAGCAGCGGTTCGGGCATGTTGCTCACTTCGTCTTTTCAAAAATCTCGCGCCCGATCAGCATGCGGCGGATCTCGCTGGTGCCGGCGCCGATCTCGTAGAGCTTGGCGTCCCGCAGCAGGCGTCCGGCAGGAAATTCGTTGATATAGCCGTTGCCGCCCAGCGTCTGGATCGCCTCCAGCGCCGTTTGCGTCGCCTTCTCGGACGCGAACAGGATCGCGCCTGCTGCGTCCTCGCGCGTGGTACGGCCTTCGTCGCAGGCCTTGGCCACCGCGTACACGTAAGACTTGGCCGCATTCATGTTCACATACATGTCGGCGAGCTTGCCCTGGATAAGCTGGAAGCGTCCGATCGGCTGGCCGAATTGCTTGCGATCATGCACATAAGGGATGACCAGATCGATCGCCGCCTGCATCAGCCCGAGCGGGCCCGCGGCCAGCACCACGCGCTCGTAGTCGAGGCCGGACATCAGCACATTGACGCCGTTGCCGACCGCGCCCAGTACATTCTCTTCCGGCACTTCGCAATCCTGGAATACGATCTCGCCGGTATCGGAGCCGCGCATGCCGAGCTTGTCGAGTTTCTGCGCGGTGGAGAAACCCTTGAACTTCTTCTCCACGATGAAAGCGGTGATGCCGCGCGCGCCGGCGGTGGCGTCGGTCTTGGCATAAACAACGATGGTGTCCGCCAAAGGCCCGTTGGTGATCCACATTTTCGAGCCGTTGAGAATGTAGTTTTTGCCCTTCTTGTCGGCGCGCGTGCGCATCGACACGACGTCGGAGCCGGCGCCCGGCTCCGACATCGCCAACGCGCCGACATGCGCGCCGGACATCAGCTTGGGCAGGTAGCGCTTCTTCTGGTCGGGCGTGCCGTTGCGGCGGATCTGGTTCACGCAGAGATTGGAATGCGCGCCGTAAGAAAGGCCCACCGAGCCGGAGGCGCGGGAGATTTCCTCCATCGCCACGCAATGTTCGAGATAGCCGAGCCCCGTGCCGCCCCATTTTTCCTCGACGGTGATGCCAAGCAATCCGAGCTCGCCGAGCTTGGGCCAGAGGTCGCGGGGAAATTCATTCTTGCGATCGATGTCGTCGGCGCGCGGCGCGATCTTCGCCTGCGCAAAGCGGCGCACCGTGTCGCGCAGCATGTCGACATCCTCGCCCAAGCCGAAATCAAACCCGGTCCAGACATTCGACGTCATCGAAGCCTCCTGCCGCGTACCTTGTGGAGCGGATTTGACATTTGCTCACCGCTCGCCGCGAGTTACATTGGCGAATGTCAAATCCAAAGCTCCACCAGGCCTTTTTGCTAGTGGTTCTTTTAATTCCAACATTTGCATAAGCGTCCGCCAAGGCGGGATGAATTGGACCGCCAGGCACTATACCGCCGGCCGCTCGGGCGTGTCCGCGGTGTTTTCAAGACAGATCAGGGTGGCCAGCATCTTCGCGATCGGCTTTCGCAGGCCTTTCGCCTCGGCGAACACATCAGCGTCGACGATCGACAAGGTCTTGCCGGAGCGCAGAACCTGCGCCGTCGCGAAAAACCGCTCGCCAATTGCCGGCGCCAACAGGTTGATCTTCAACTCAACCGTCAACGGCGAGGAGCCTGGCGACATCAGCGTGAACGCGGCATAGCCAGCCGCCGAATCCGCAATCGCCGTGGTGACGCCGCCATGCAGGAAGCCGCGCTGCTGACAGAGATCGTCGCGATATGGCAATTCAATCGTCACCCGGCCGGGATGCACCTCCGCCAGCCGCGCACCGATCAGGCCCATATAGGCCTGCCGCGCAAAACTCTCGCGCACCACACGTTCCCAATCAGGATTGCGCGGCTGATAAAGCCGTCCGGCACCGCTCATTGTGCTTCCCGCTCAAATCCATACGTTACCGTATGTTGACATACGCGACCGTATGGCGGAAAGTCGATTTTGTCAAGTTGCGGCGGGGCGCATGGGGAAAACCGGCAAAACGGCAGAGCCGAAGCAGGAGCGGCTGGATGCGGCCGCCTGGGTTGCGGCAGCCTTGGAAGCCTTGGCTGACGGCGGCGTGGACAGCGTGCGGGTGGAGCCGCTGGCGAAGACGCTGAAGGTGACCAAGGGCAGCTTCTATTGGCATTTCACCGATCGCCGCGCCCTGCTCGACGCCATGCTGGTCCATTGGGCCGAGGGCCGCATCGCCGCGATCCGCGAACAGGTTTCCGGCGAAAAGGCGGGGCAGAATTCTCCGACCGTGATCCTGCTGCGTCTTGCTGACCTCTATACGCGGCATGGCAATACGCGGGGGCTGGCGATCGAACTCGCCATCCGCGCCTTCGCGCGCCGGGACGAAGGCGCCGCCAAGGCGGTGCGCGATGTGGACACCGAGCGTCTGACGCATGTGACGGCCTTGTTCGAGAAGCTGGGCTGGCCGGCGAAGGACGCACAGGCCCGCGCCATCCTTTTCTACAGCTATCTGTTCGGCCAGAGTCTTCTGGACAGCAGGGTCGTCACGCCGGCGACGATCGATATCGCGATTGAGATGCTGCTTGCACCACCGGGCTGAGAGTCATCTCAATCCGAACCACAACGTCGCGATTCCGAGAAACGAGAAGAAAGCGACCACGTCGGTGATCGTGGTGACGAACGGCCCGGAGGCGATGGCCGGATCGACGCCGAACCGCGTCAGCAAAAGCGGCACCACGATGCCGCCCAGAGCCGCGGCCGCAAGCACGCAGATCATGGCAAGCCCGATCACCACGCCGAGGTCGGCAATGCTGAACCAGACCGCGGCGATAGTGCCGAGCACCAGCGCAAAGCCGAGCCCGTTGACGATGCCGACCAGCAATTCGCGCCGTACCACGCGCCAGGAATTGGCGTCGCTCAGGTCCTGGGTCGCCAGGGCCCGCACCGCCACCGTCATGGTCTGCGTGCCGGCATTGCCGCCCATCGAGGCCACGATCGGCATCAGCACCGCCAGCGCCACCATTTTCTGAATCGAGCCTTCGAACTGGCTGATGACGAAAGCGGCCAGCAAGGCGGTGCAAAGATTGGCAAGGAGCCAGGGAAAGCGGCTGCGCACGATGTCCCAGACGGAGTCGGACAGCTCTTCGTCCGCCTTCACGCCGCCGAGCGCCTTGATGTCCTCTTCGGCCTCCTGCTCGATCACGTCGACGATATCATCGAAGGTGAGCACGCCGACCAGCCGGCCATTGTCATCCACGACCGGTGCGGCCACCAGATTGTAGCGCTCGAACTGGCGGGCGACCTCCTCCTGGTCCTCGGTGGCGAGCACGCGGCGGCGGTCCTCGTCCATCAATTCTACGATCGGGATCGGCCGCTTGCTGCGCAACAGGCGGTCGAGCGGGACCGCGCCCTGGAACCTGTAGGAGGGGTCCACGACGTAAAGCTCGTAGAAGCGGTCCGGCAGATCAGCGGTCTCGCGCATATAGTCGATCGCCTGCCCTACATTCCAGTGCGGCGGCACTACGATGAACTCGGTCTGCATCCGCCGGCCGGCAGATTCCTCCGGATAGAGCAGGCTGCGCTCCAGCGCGATGCGCTCGAAATGCGGCAACTGCTCGAGGATTTCCTCCTGCTCTTCCTTCGGCAGGTCCTCGAGAATGTAGACGGCGTCGTCGGAATCGAGCTCGCGCACGCCCTCGGCGACGGTCTCGGGCTCGAGTTCCTCAAGGATTTCCTCGCGCACCGTGTCATCGACCTCGGTCAGCGCCGAGAAGTCGAAATCCTTGCCCATCAGCTCGATGAGCCGCGGACGCAATTCCGGATCGAGGGCTTCGATCAGGTCGCCGGTATCGGCCTCGTGCAGATCGCCAACCACCGTGCGCAGCGTGCCGCTGTCGCGGGCCGCGATCGCCTCCTGCACCCGGGCGACAAAATCCGGACGAATCGCGCCGTCCTCGTCACGCAGCGTGTCCGCGGAGGTCTGGACCGGTCCGGTCATCTCTTTCTCGTCGAGCATGCACCGGCCCCACGCTTTACGGCTCATTCAGTGGTCATGCGGGGCTTGTACGCTGCGAGATTTCCGCTGGCAATCGCAATGGCGCGTAACCGGGGCGAGTGAGCATCTGATCCCGCACTGTTCACAGCGTCAGTCCGGCCACCGCGGCGAATGGCGGCACCGCGGTTAAGCTTGCATTCATCCGCGAATCCCTACCCGATACGTGGGACGGGATTTTCAGCAATGCACAGACGATTTCTCACGGCAATTGCGGCCGCCTTATTTCATGCGAGCCTGTTTCAGCCCGGCACTGCGCAGGCCGCAGATTGTCCAGGCAACCCAGATGCCATCGGTGTGAGCCGCACCATCGTCGTCGACCCACGCGAACATCCGCGCGTCGGCTCGTTTCAATATCCGGAAACGCTGCCGCTGAAGGACAAGGAAGTGGTGCTGACGCTGGATGACGCGCCGCGTCCAGCCTCCGCGCCGGCGCTTGACGTGCTTGCCGCGCATTGCGTGAAGGCGACCTATTTCGTCATCGGCAAGCATGCCCGCGACTATCCCGACATCCTGAAGAAGATCCAGGCCGCTGGCCACACCATCGGCACGCACAGCCAGACCCATCCCCTCAGCTTCAACCGCATGGCCGCCGCGCGGGCGGAAAAGCAGATCCACGAGGGCATCGCCTCGGTGCGATCCGTGCTCGGTGACGAGGCCGAGATCGCGCCCTTCTTCCGCGTGCCGGGCCTGCTGCGCGGCGAGACGGTGGAAAGCGTCGCCGCCGCGCGCGGGCTGATGGTGTGGAGCACCGACGTGATGTCGCATGACTGGAAGCGGCGCATCACCGTCGACGGCATCGTGCGGCGGACCATCGACCGGCTGGAGGCCAAGGGCAAAGGCATCCTGCTCCTGCACGATATCCATGCGAAGACGGTCGAGGCTTTGCCGCTGATCTTCAAGGAGCTGAAGCAGCGCGGTTACAGGATCGTGCATGTGCAGGCCGCGACCGAAACCCGGCTCGCCACGCCAACGGAGCCTCAGGACTGGCAATTCCAGGCGCCGACAACGGCCGTGTTGCCGGCGTTGCTGATGAGCGACCTGAAAAACCTCAACGGCAATCTCGCCGAGCAGCACGCCATGAGCAGCGTCGATTTCTGCGGCATGCCGCCCAAGAGCAAATCGGCGAGCCGGCTCGCGCGGCGGCATGCGCGGGCGCACGGCCGCGGGCAAAAGGCGTCGCACCGGCGAACGGCATCGGCGCGTGCCGCCACGACGGATCATGCGACGGTCGCGATGCCGTAAGAGATTTGCCAGTGCACGCCGGCACAGGCGGAGGACGTGGATTATTTTGCCTTCGGCGGTGAATCGACCGACCGCGTCTCCGGCTCGGTCACCTCGAAAGCGAAACGGAAGCGCGGCAGGTCTTCCCCCGGATGATCGTCGGCAAAGCTGAGCTGAGGCAGCCGGAAATTGATCGGGCGCTTCTCATCGCCTTTGTAGATCGCCGGATAGAGATCGATGAAATGCCATCCCGGCGCGCCTGTCGCCTGTAGCGTGATCTCGACATCGCCCTGGCTGTTGAAGCCGCACGCGTAGCCGATATAGCTGTTGTCATACACGACGGTGTAGATATTGGCGGTTTCGGTCCAGCCGACGCCTTTCAGGCGGATGGTGAACGGCGTGCCCGCCGGACCGCGCGTCACCTCGAGCGGCAATGCGGTCGGCAAAATCCAATAGCTTCCCGTTTTCTTCGATGCCCCGTCGTCAACCGACAGGCCATGCGCGCCGCCGAGATCGTCCGGCGCGTTGAACCGGAACGCGACGTTGCCCGAGGCATCAGCGGTGGCCTCGGCAATGACCCGCGATGACTCATCCCAACCTCCGCCGCCGACGCGGTTGCCGGTCACCGTGCCCCAGTTCAGCCTGTGCGTCTTGCTCGGCGTCAATCCGGAGCCCCGAACCGAAACCGACTGCCCGACCCCGGAGAAGCGTGGCGTTGCAAACAGCTCGCCCTGCGGCGGCAAGCCACGCGGGTTGGTCAGCGCCTGTTGTTCGATGGGCGGCGGCAAAGCCGCAGGTCCCGGTGTGACCGTGAAGTGCAAGACGAAGCGCGGCCGGTCGGGCTCCGGCGATTGCTGCATGTTGCGATAGGGAAAGGTGAAGTCGCCATGCAGGAGTTCCAGCACGTGCCGTCCCGGCCGGCCTGTGGCAGGAATGGTGAAGCTTGCGGAGCCAGCCGTCGTGACCGCGGAAATCCAGCCGGTGAAATTGTTGTCATACAAAAGGAGCCACGAATTCTGCAGTTGCCGCCAGCCAATGCCCTTGACGTCGACCTTGATCGGCGTTCCGACCGGGCCGCTCTGCGGCGACACGCTGACCGTCATGTCGAGATGGAAGTTCGCCTGCGTGAACAGCCGTCCGTCTTTCTGAAGCACGATATCGTGGGCGAAGCCGAAATCCTCCGGCACAGTGAAACGGGCCGTGAGTTGTCCGTCACTGTCGCTCTTTGCAGTAGCGATACGGTAGGCGACCTGCCGGTAGTCCCGGCCGTGATATTCCGCGTTGCTGACCTTCCACGCCCCAGTCACGGTCACCCAGACGAGGTCAAATTCCTCGTTGGCGGGCAATCCTTTCGCGTGCACGGTCACCGGCGTTCCTGCCGGCCCATGTTCGGGGGTGACCGTGAGCCGTCCGACGAAGCCGCCGGACGGGCGCCCCGCCGCTACTTCCGGTCCGAGCGCTGACGCGCGTGGCGCATCCATCGCGTGAGCGGCCAGAGCAAGGGGAAGCGCCAGCAGTGCGACGACCGCCTGAAGAATGAGTCTGCCTGTTCGCGCACGCTTCACGATAGGCGTCACTGCTTCGTGAACTCGACCTCGCCGGGGATCACCGTGAGCTGCGAGAGCTGAACCTTGAACGGCTCCCAGACATGCGAGCGTCCCTGAAGATCTGTGGCGATCACCCTGTAGGCAAAAGTCCCGGTTGGATAATCGGCTGGAATAATCCAGGACGCAGACCAGAAGTAATCGTCCGTGCGCCCGCGCGGATGCGGACCAAACTTCATGGGAAATTTCTGGCCATCGGACAATTCGACAACCAGACTCTTGAGCTGTTTGTCGTCGACCGGTTTGCCGGCGGCCTCGAGCGTGCGCACGCGCCAGACCACGGATTCCTTGCGTTTGAACTGGCTCGCCAGCACACAAACAGGGCCGGTCATGCCGGCCTTCTGTGCACCGCGCACCATATCTCCTTCAAAGAACAGCTTCGGGCCGTCTTGCGCCGCGGCGATCGTGGGCAATCCAAAAACGAGAGCCGCCGCCGCAACCATGCGCAAGTGATGTGAGAATGCCATGGCCAACTCCATGTGAAGCCTGATGCGAAAAACAATTCAGAGCCGACGACAAGGCAAGAATTCTTTGTCGCTGCTGTCCTTGATAGAGGTCAAAGCTCCGTGCCGGACGCGACGCCGCAAAGAGTTTGGAGGGACAAAGGTGTCGACTAGGGCTTGTCCCGCGAAACGGGTCGAAACAGGATGGTGCGGCCGAGAAGACTCGAACTTCCACGGGTTGCCCCGCTGCCACCTCAAGGCAGTGCGTCTACCAATTCCGCCACGGCCGCTAATTTTGGGGCGCCGGGCCGAAGCCGGGCGCGAGGTGGGCTGCATTTATCAAATCGGTTTCAGGGGGACAAGGGCGGCGAGGTCCCCTCCCGGCCTCGTCCATCCAGACGCCCGCCTTCGCTGACACTGCGGCGGGCTTCTCAGGGTGAGGCTTTTTCAGCGCATATCCACCGGCCGGGGCAGCAATTCCTTCACCTGGACGGCGATACGATTGCCGCTGACGATCACGTTGCCCTTGGCCACCGGAAAATTGTTGGCAAGGATCTGGACGTCGTCCTCCTCCCCCTGCGCCAGCTCGATGATCGCGCCGCGGCCCAGCCGCAGCACCTGGTGGATCGGCATGACGGTGGTGCCGAGGACGACGGAGATATCCAGGGAAACATGGTCTAGGGTGGGCAAAGCGACTACATCCTTCCGGTCGGAACTACGAGAATCCGCGTGTCCCTACCCTCGCCCCGACATGGTAAATTGATGGTTAATGCCCGCGAAAGCCTAAATTTTGGCATGAAACCCGGGTCCGGCGGGCGGGCGGTGGAATGGCGGATCAGCGAGGGGCTGGTTCCCTATGAAACGGCGCTCGCCGAAATGGATGCCCGCGCCGCCGCCATTGCCGAAGGTCAGGAACCGGATTTGGTCTGGCTGCTCGAGCACCCGCCCCTCTACACCGCCGGTACGAGTGCGAGCCCGGCCGAGATCGTGGAGGCCCGCTTTCCCGTTTACGAAGCCGGGCGCGGCGGGCAGATGACCTATCACGGCCCCGGGCAGCGGGTGGTCTATCTGATGCTCGACCTGAAACAGCGGCGGCCGGACCTGCGCGCCTATGTGGCGACGCTGGAGGAATGGATCATCCGCACGCTGGCCTCCTTCAACGTGCGCGGCGAACGGCGTGAGGATCGGGTCGGCGTCTGGGTGCGCCGGCCGGAGCTTGCCGCTGCGCGCGAGGACAAGATCGCCGCCATCGGCATCCGGGTGAAGCGCTGGGTGTCGCTGCATGGCATCGCCATCAATGTCGAGCCCAACCTGTCGCATTTCTCCGGCATTGTTCCCTGCGGCGTCCGTGAGCAGAATTATGGAGTCACCAGCCTTGTCGATCTCGGCTTGCCGGTCACGATAAGCGATGTGGACGTGGCGCTGAAGGCAGAATTCGAACCGCTCTTCGGCTCAGTGGCGTTGGCGGCAGAGCCCAGCCTGATTGATTGAGAACAACAAGACAGCGATGCCCGCGCATCGGTGAATGTGTCGTGACACCTTCGCGCCTTGCGCCAGATCAAACGTTGCAAATTAAGTATCTGTAATTTGTAAGGCTGTTGCGGGCGTGCGTAACCTGCGGCCACTGCCAACAGCATAAGACATCGTTCCATGTTCAAGATGTGGCTCTTGCGGATCCATCGCTGGATCACACTCGTATTCGCGCTGCCGCTCGCGATCTTGATCCTGACCGGACTGGTCCTGTCTTTCGAGCCGATGGTTGTGGCTTCGACCTCATCCACCGCTCCGCTCACGGCTGAGGCGATCAACGCCATTCTCGCCAAGCACGATCCGGATGCACAAGCGCGTTCGCTGGTGGTGCGCGCCTATGCCGGCAATGCGTCGATCGGCGGCGCGCAGCGCGGGGCCGCGCTGCATGTCGATCTTGCGCGCAACGAGCAAATCGCTTCACCCGGCGCGCTGGCGGAATTGTTCACCACGTCGCGGCGCCTGCATGAAACATTACTGATGGAACTCGGCTGGCTGGTCAGCCTGTCCACCTTCGTGTTGCTTGCGCTGATTGCAATCGGCGTGCTGATGGGCTGGCCGCGTCTGCGCAATACGCTCGCCGGCTGGCACAAGGGTACCGGCTGGTTCTTGCTGCCGCTTCTCATCGCGAGCCCGCTCACCGGCCTGTTTCTCGCTTACGGGGTCACGTTCACGTCGCCGCTGCCAAAGCCGCCGGCAGGCGCACCGGCGTCCCTGCGAAATGCAGTGCAGATCGTCGGCAGCGCGCACGATCTCGCCAACGTCGTCTGGATCCGGCCAATGGCCGGCGCGTTGCGTGCGCGCGTCAACGACGGCGGAGAGATGCGGGTGTTCACCGTCACCCAGTCCGGACTCGTTCCGACCCCGCGCAACTGGCCGCGGCTGATCCACGAGGGCAACTGGGGCGGCAACCTGTCGGCGCTGATCAACGTCGCGATCTCGGTCGCCTTCATCACGCTGCTGTCGACCGGCCTGCTGCTCTGGGCGCGCCGGAAATTCCGGCGCCGCTCAACGCGTCTTGCGCCCGCGTAGCGATCAAGCTGCCGTCTTCACCGCGCCCCTGAGCTTGCCGGCGATGTAGCGCTCGTTCTGCGTCATTCCGCCATAGCCATAGGCGTCGCCTCGCACCTCATTTACATAAACATAGCTTTCGCTGTGCAGCGGGCCGAGCAGCTCGCTCATTTTCGCAAAGGCAGCGGCGATGAAGGCGGCCTTCTGCTCGCGGGTGTTGGTACCGTCAACCACCCGAATGTCGAGCCAGAAGGCCGCAAGACCATGGTCGCGCAACGACTTGTTGCCGATCAGCCATTTGGCGGGATCGAGTTCCTCGACGGTGACGGCGGTGATCGACGGGTCCTTGCCCAGGAACTCGCTCGAAAGCCAGTTGGCGGCTTTGCCAACGACATCTGGGAGGCCAGCCGGCGCATTTGGCGCCGCGTATTGCACGGTGATCATTGGCATGCCGAAGTCTCCTTTCAAAAGTGATTGACAGCAGACTAATTCGCTGGCCATGATTTTAGAACGTTATCTTTAGGTATATCAGTGATTATGATTTCTTATGATTGATCGACCGCTTGATCTTGACGCCGTGCAGTCCTTCCTGCTGGTGGCGGAACTGCAGAGCTTTACACGCGCGGCGGAAGCTTCGGGCACCTCGCAAGCAGCGGTCAGCCTGAAGATCAAGCGGCTGGAGGATCGACTTGGCGCGCGTCTGATCGAACGTACGCCACGTCACGTGCGTCTAACGGCGCGCGGAGAGGAATTCCTCAGCGGGGCGCGCGATCTCATGGCCGCGCATGAGCGCGCAATCAGCGGCGGCCGCGACAAGGCTTTGCGTCTGCGGATCGGCTTCTCCGATCATGCAGTCGGCGCGCAATTGGCCGCTCTACTCGCACAACTGCACGCCTTCGACCGCGATCTATCGCTCGACGTCACCATTGGCTTTTCCCGCGCACTGCTCGATCAGTTCGACCGCGGCCGGCTCGATGCCGTGGTCGTCCGCAAGGAAGGGTCGCGGCGCGGCGGCGAGACCCTGACCCACGACGAAATGGGGTGGTTTGCCTCACCACGATTCGTCCACCGTCCCGGGGACGAGCTGCGGATTGCCACGCTTGCGGCTCCCTGCGGCGTGCGCGCCCTTGCCATCCGTGCGCTCGACCGCGCGCGCATCGGCTCGGTCGAGGCCTTTGTTGGTGGCGGCGTCAGTGCAGTCAACGCCGCTGTCCTGTCGGGGCTTGCGATTGCACCGCTCGCACACCGGATTGCACCAGTGGGCACAGTCGAAATGAGCCAGCAACTGTCACTGCCGCGGCTGCCGCGCGCACAAGTACTGCTCTATTCTCGGGTCAGCGACGCCGGCGCACGGGCCGCCCTGCGCGTCCTTGCCGCCACCTTCCGCGGCACCGTGCGGCGATAGACGCTAAGCCGTCGCCAGCACCGCAAAGCGATAGCCGCCGCGCATCTCCAATTCCTCGGAACTGGCTTCCCGCTCCTCGATTGCGTCCACGCGCGATCCGGGTGGGCCCTGATGGCAGAGGTCAATCATCTCGCGCACCATTCGCGGCTCGCCAGCGAACAACGCTTCGACAGAGCCATCCCGCCGGTTGCGCACCCAGCCGTCCAATCCGCGCCCTTCGGCGGTGTATTCGGTCCAGGCGCGATAGCCGACGCCCTGCACGCGGCCGCGGATGATGATCTGCCGGATGACGATCGGCATCATGCAATATCTCCGGGTTCCAACTCCCGCGTGCCGCCCATGCCGGCCGGCATCCAGCGCGACAGCCGGCGGATGTAGTCCGGCGGCAATCGCCAGTCACGGGCGGCAGCGACAATCGATTCCATATAGCCGCGTTTCGGTTTTCCTGCGCTGCGCGAGCGGCCGATATAGACCAGCGCCTTCACGCTGCGACCCTCGCACTGCACCGTCATGATGGCTGCGCTGTAAAGTCCGCTGGCCAGGCTTTCATAGGCGCTGAGCGCGGCAAGATCGCGCGGCGCCAGCCGCCACACTATGCCGTGCACAACTTCGCCGGACGCCGGGCGCACCGATGCATAGCCGTCGGTGCTGATCAGGAAGGCATGATCGTTGAGAACGGCCCGCCCGAGCACCGTGGCGCCAGGACAGCGCCGCGCCATCGCGGCGCGGTCCATGTTGGAGCCGTAGGAAAAGTGCAGTCTCACATCAGGCCGTTTTGACAATCACGCTGCCGGTAGAATAACGGGTTGCGAGCCATCCGGCCATGCAGCCGCATCAGGGCTTGTGCCTCCTGCCGATCCTTATCTCGCGCTCGACCTCGTATTTGTCAGTGGGATCGAAACCGCCCTTGGCGGCTTCGTCCATCATCTCCTCGAAATCGTCGGGTTCGAGGTCTTCGACGTCATCGTCGTGGATGGGATGCTCGGGCACCCCGCCGTCCTCGCTGGGGCTGATGGCGGTCTCGCGCGCATCTTCGTCGAGACGCGGCAGCGTGTCGGGTGCGATTGCATCCGGCTGATCGCGGCGCCGCGCCTTATCGGGCATTTCCCGCGCCGACATATCCGGTCTTTCGGATTTATGACGTTTGGCCATGGCTGCTCTCCGGAATGAGTGCAACCAATCAACCGGCGAGCACGGGTTGATGTTCCGACGCCGTGTCAGGCGAATTCCATGATCACCGCATCCACCGCCAGGCTGTCGCCCTTCCTGGCGTGAATTTTCTTGACCGTGCCGTCGCGCTCGGCGCGCAGCACGTTTTCCATCTTCATGGCCTCGACCACGGCGAGCGTTTCGCCCGCCTTGACCTCCTGCCCTTCGGCGACGTTGATCGAGACCACGAGGCCGGGCATCGGACACAGCACGCTCTTGCCGGTATCGGCCAGTTCCTTCACCGGCATCAGCCGCGCATAGGCAGCTTCGCTTTCGGTATAGACATACGCGCGTGTCTGCACGCCGCCATGCATCAGATCGAAGCCGTTCGGCACCGGGTTGACCTGCACCACAACATGGTTGCCATCGACCGTGCCGGTCCAGATCGGATCGCCCGGCTTCCAGTCCGATTGCAGGCGATGCACGTGCCCGGGCTTGCCACCATGAAACATGACCTCGATAACGCCATTCGCGCGCGTCACCAGCAGCCTGAATTCCTCTTCGCCCAACCAGACCGCGCGTTGCCGCTCCCGCATGACCAGACGATGCGGCATCTGGCCGGAAATCTGCCGCTTGCGCTCGCCGAGCACGTGATCCATGGCAGTCGCGACCGCAGCCAATAGATGTGCGGTCTCGCCCTCCGGCGCCACGCCATGGAAGCCGTCGGGAAATTCCTCAGCTATGAATCCGGTCGAGAGTTTGCCCGCGCGCCAGCGCGGATGCGCCATCAGTGCCGACAGGAACGGAATGTTATGGCGGATGCCGTCGACATAGAAGGCGTCAAGGGCATCGAGCTGCGCATCGATAGCCGCCTCCCGCGTCGGCGCGTGCGTGATGAGCTTGGCGATCATCGGATCGTAATAGAGCGAAATCTCGCCGCCCTCATAGACGCCGGTGTCGTAGCGGACGGTGACGCCGTCCTGCTGCGACTCCGCCGGCGGGCGATAACGCACCAGGCGTCCGGTCGAAGGCAGGAAATTGCGGTAGGGGTCTTCCGCGTAAACGCGGCTCTCCACCGCCCAGCCGGAGAGCTTCACATCGCTCTGCTTGATCGCAAGTTTCTCGCCCGCGGCAACGCGGATCATCTGCTCAACGAGGTCGATGCCGGTGATCATTTCGGTGACCGGATGCTCGACCTGGAGGCGGGTGTTCATCTCCAGGAAATAGAAGGAACGGTCCTGCCCGGCGACGAATTCGACGGTGCCGGCGCTGTCGTATTTCACCGCCTTGGCCAGCGCGACCGCCTGCTCGCCCATTTTCCGGCGCGTCGCCTCGTCGAGCAGCGGCGACGGCGCCTCCTCGATCACCTTCTGATTGCGGCGCTGGATCGAGCATTCGCGCTCGCCGAGATAAATGACATTGCCGTGCTTGTCGCCCAGCACCTGGATCTCGATGTGGCGCGGATCAACAATGAATTTCTCGATGAAGACGCGGTCATCGCCGAAGGATGACTTGGCTTCGGACCTGGCGCGGGTAAAGCCTTCCGCCACCTCCTCGCGCGAATAAGCGATGCGCATGCCCTTACCGCCGCCGCCGGCGGAAGCCTTGATCATCACCGGGTAGCCGATCTCGTCGGCGATCTGCACCGCCTCTGTCTCATCGGCGATGATGCCGAGATAACCGGGAACAGTGGACACCCTGGCCGCCGCCGCCGCCTTCTTGGATTCGATCTTGTCGCCCATGGCGGCGATGGCGCCGGGATTGGGGCCGATGAAGACAATACCGGCAGCGTCCAGCGCCTTTGGGAAGGCCTCGCGCTCGGAGAGAAAGCCATAGCCCGGATGCACCGCCTGCGCCCCGGTCGCCTTGCAGGCGTCAATGATCTTCTCAATCAGCAAATAACTTTCGGCGGCTGGCGGAGGTCCGATGTGAACGGCCTCATCCGCCATCTCAACATGCAGGGCGTCCTTGTCGGCGTCGGAATAGACGGCGACGGTCTCGATCCCCATGCGGCGGGCGGTCTTGATGACCCGGCAGGCGATTTCGCCGCGATTGGCGATCAGAATACGCTTGAACATGTAGTAGCCATTCCCCTCGCGCGGACTTTTCGGCGGTGTTACGGAAATGTCAATCGCCGCCTAAAAAGGCCAAGGCCGCGGCCAGCGCCAGCCCGCCGACCGCCAGGCAGGCGACGGATACGGCCATGATTTCCAGGGCGAAGCGGCCGCGTCCGACAATCGCCCCGATCACCATCTTGCTCAGGGTATTGCTGAGAACCGCCGCCAGAATGGCGAAAGACGCCTCCTGCAGGGACAGGGGCTGCGGCGCGAGCCGCGCCATCGACACCGTTACGGCATCGACATCGGCCAGCCCGAGCCCAAAGGCGCCGACGATCGCTCCGGCCGCGCCCAGTGTTTCACCGAGCACGCGGCCGAAAAGCACCACAATGCCAAGAAGGACCGCGAAACCAACAACTGACCAGAAGCTGAAGGGATTGCGGAACTTCACCGATTGCTGGGCCCTCGACGTCCTGCGCCAATAAACCGAAACGAAGGCATAGATCGTCGTCACGGCGCCGGCTGCCAGCAAGGGAGGCGCCAGCATCCGGAGCAGCGCCGGATTCATCACGGTTGCGACTGTGAGAACGCGCAAAAACGAGATCGTTGTCGCCAGCGCGACGCCCGCCGCCAGAATATGCGGTGCGCCTTCGCCGGCTGCTGCGTACCGCGCGTTGGCCGCAGTCACGGCGGTCGATGAAGCAAGGCCGCCGGCTGCCGCCGCAAGCAGCACGCCGTGATGTGCGCCAAAGTATTTCACTGACACATAGCCAAGGAACGACACACCCGCGAGCACGATGGCGAGCAACCAGATCTCGCGGAGATTGACGCCGCCGAATGGACCGACCGGATCGTCCGGTACCATCGGCAGGATGATGAACGTCATCGCCAGCAGAACGAGCGCAGACCGCAATTCGGTCCCGGTGATCTGCCTAAGCCAGCCATGCATCCGCTCGCGGCCGAACAGGAGCAGCGTCACGACGATGGCCGCCGCACCCGCCACCCGCATGTCGCCGACCACCGCATAGGCGCTGAGCACAAAGGTGCTCATGGCCGCGATCGCAGTCGTCGCCGAAAAATTCTTGTCGGCCCGGTTTTCTTCCAGGCAGAACACAGCGATGACCACCGAATAGGCGGCAAAGCCAAGGCCGAGCACAAGCCCGCCCCCCACACTGGCGGCTCCGCCTGACGCCTGCGCGATCGCACCCACGGTGCCGCCGAGAACGCCCGTAATCGCGAAAGTTCGGAAACCGGCCGTTCGGCTGCCTGGCTGGTCCTTTCGCGTCGTCCATCCCCGCTCCAGACCGATCAGAAGGCCGATGCCGAGCGCGACTGCAAACTGGGAAAGAATCTCCTGCAACGGCATCATGCGGCGCAATCCTGTCGTCAATCAACGGGAAGGAATGACTGTCATTCCGGAATGGGAATGGGCATCTCACCGAAAGTTGTTCCAAATACCTTGCCGTTTTCGAAATAATTCACGCCTTACCATCACCCGAACACCCTAATATATTGTGGCGCGCCGGTGTTCATACCCGGCCATCGTTTCATATTTGACGGCGCTCCCCGAAAGAGGCTCGATCGCCGCTGTTCAATGAGGTTGTTCCATGACGCTCCAGATCAACGACACCGCCCCCGATTTCGAGGCAGAGACCACCCAGGGCCGGATCAAATTCCATGACTGGATCGGTGACTCCTGGGCCGTCCTTTTCTCGCACCCGAAAGATTTCACACCGGTCTGCACCACCGAACTCGGCTACATGGCGCGCATCAAGCCGGAATTCGACAAGCGCGGCGTGAAAATTATCGGCCTCTCGGTCGACCCGGTCGACCGGCATGCAGACTGGTCGAAGGACATCGAGGAAACGCAAGGCTTCGCTCCCAACTACCCGATGATCGCGGACACCGACTACAACGTGTCCAAGCTCTACGGCATGCTGCCGGCGGCCATCTCAGGCGATCCCACGAAGCGCACGGCAGCCGACAATCAGACCGTGCGCAATGTCTTCGTCATCGGTCCCGACAAGAAGATCAAGCTGGTGCTGGTCTATCCGATGACCACCGGGCGCAACTTCGACGAAGTGCTGCGCGTGATCGATTCCCTGCAACTCACTGCCAAGCACAAGGTTGCGACGCCGGCGCAATGGAAGCATGGCGAAGACGTGATCATTTCCGGCTCGGTGAATGATGACGACGCCAAGAAAATCTGGCCTCAGGGCTGGAAAGCACCAAAGCCCTACATCCGAATTGTGCCGCAACCGCAGTAACAATCCCACTTTATTTCGGCTAGACTTGAAGGGCGCGGTGTGCACCGCGCCCTTTGTCGTGCGGGGACCATATGAGCGATACGGGATTCGTTCATCGCTTCGTGCCGGCAAAAGCTCCGGACTATCCACCGTTGCTGCTGCTGCACGGGACCGGAGGCGACGAGAATGATCTCATTCCGCTTGGCGAACGGCTGGCGCCGGGCGCCGCGTTGCTGTCGCCGCGGGGCAAAGTTCTGGAAGGGGCGATGCCGCGTTTTTTCCGCCGCCTCGGCGAAGGCGACTGGGACCTCGCCGATTTCAGAGCACAGACCGCCGCTCTTGCCGATTTCCTGCGGCAGGCACGCGCCGCCTATCAGTTCGGCAAACCTGTCGCAGTCGGATTCTCGAATGGCGCGAATATCGGCTGGTCGCTGCTGCTGCACGATCCGTCCCTGCTTGCAGGGGCCATTCTGATTCGCCCGATGGTCCCCTTCGACCCGCGCCCCCTGCCCGATCTCACCGGCTTGTCCGTCCTCATTCTGTCCGGGGCCGAGGATACGCTCATCCCGCGCGACCAGCCCGGCCTGCTGGCCGCGCTGCTCGGCGAAGC
This sequence comes from Pseudorhodoplanes sp., assembly GCA_032027085.1. Classification (NCBI taxonomy): domain Bacteria; kingdom Pseudomonadati; phylum Pseudomonadota; class Alphaproteobacteria; order Hyphomicrobiales; genus Pseudorhodoplanes; species Pseudorhodoplanes sp. The sequence continues at coordinate 3,754,998 of JAVSMS010000001.1, forward strand.
GGGCGCCGACGCAACCTATGAAGTGCTGCCGGCTGGGCATGGCTTGACTGCGCAGGACATCGTCCTTGCGGAAAGCTGGCTGCACTCGCGCAATTTTTTGCGGGGCTAACTGTCCGTCGCCCCTTCGCGGTCAGCCGAGGCAGGAACTGCCTGCTTGCGAACGGGCGCGAGCCGCCTAATGTGCGCGCATCGTTCACAGGATTTCACATGCGCGCTGATCAGCCACCTCCTTTCGCCTCCACTTTGGGTATCAAGGTCACACATTATTCGCCGGACCGCATTGAAGCCGAGCTCCCAGTGCGGCCGGAACTCGGCAACCGTAACGGCAATCTGCATGGCGGCGCGGTGATGGCCTTTGCCGACGATCTTGGCGGCGCCGCCACCATCATCAATCTGCCGAAGGGCATGACCACCGCGACGATCGAGAGCAAGACCAACTTCTTCGCCTCGATCTCCGTGGGAGATATTGCCAAGGCGGAATGCACGGCCTTGCATCGCGGACGCACGACCATGGTCTGGCAGACCAGAATCACCCGCGGCGACGGCAAGCTCGCAGCCATGGTGACGCAGACGCAGATCGTGATAGCGAACAAGCCGGCGAAATAACGCGCCTCAAGCCTTCTTGTAATTCACAATGAGCACGGCGCCCGCGCAAAACGCCATCCCGACGATCGCCAGCATATTGAGGCGCTCGTCGAATAGCAGCCACGCCATCAGCGCGGTCGTCGCCGGCACCAGATAGAACAGGCTTGCAACATTCGCCGCGGCGGCGCGGCGGATCAGCCAATACATTAATGCCACCGTGAAAACCGAAAGCACGATGACCAGCCATGCCATGGCCAGGATGAATTCTGTACTCCAGCGAATTCCGCCGGTCTCGAAGGTCAGCGCGGCTGTCAGGAAAAAGATCGTCACCGCGGCATATTGAATGAGATTGCCTGAGCGCCAGTCGATCTTGCCGCCAAACCGCTTCTGGTAAAGCGTGCCGATCGTGATCCCGAGCAGTGAGACCACGCTCGCGATCCAGCCAAGGGGCGTCCCTGCGCCAAAGATGGCACGATCGTTCAGCACCAGAAGGACTCCAAGAATGCCGAGCGCGAGGCCGGCCCATTGCCACGCCGTCACCCGCTCGCCCAGCCAGCGGTTGGCAATGGTCGCCATCAACACCGGCTGCAGGCCAGGCAGCAATGCCGAAATGCCCGCCGGCACGCCCTGGGCAATCGCGACGAAGACGCCGCCAAGATAGAGGCCGTGCACCAGAAGACCGACCACGATGCTGTGACCGGCTTCCGCCCTATTCGGCCAGCGCGGGCGCCAGATCAATGCGATCCCAGCGAGGATCGCGACCACACTGGCCATGCGGACCCACAAAAAGGTCAGCGGCTCGGCATAAGGCATGCCAAATTTAGCCGCGACGAACCCCGTGCTCCAGAAGAACACGAAGGCGAGCGGTGCCGAACGTATGATGAGATTATCGGCAGATCCCGACATGACCATCGGTGATTAGCGGATTCACCCATGCCGAGAAAGCCCTGCGCGGCGCGGGCTAGCCGTGTGGGAAAGACATGGGCCAAAAACAGTGGCGCGATCGGCGCCGCGCGGCGTCATCTTGATTGTGATTGCTCACTCTGTCAGAGACAGCTTTCTTCCGGATTTGACCCGATCATCTGCAATTCAATAACGGAGGCCGGTCATGGATGTGCGTGCGGCGGTGGCGGTTGCGGCGGGAAAGCCGCTGGAAGTGACCACGGTTCAGCTAGAGGGCCCGAGGGCCGGCGAAGTGCTGGTCGATATCAAGGCCACCGGCATCTGCCATACCGACGAATTCACGCTGTCCGGCGCCGACCCGGAAGGTCTCTTCCCCGCCATCCTTGGACACGAGGGCGCCGGCATCGTGGTCGATGTTGGGCCCGGTGTGACTTCGGTGAAGAAAGGCGATCACGTCATTCCGCTCTACACGCCGGAATGCCGGCAATGCCCCTCTTGCCTGTCGCGCAAGACCAATCTCTGCACCGCCATCCGCGCGACGCAGGGCCAGGGCCTGATGCCCGACGGCACCTCACGCTTCTCGCTCGGCGGCAAGCCTCTTCATCACTACATGGGCACATCCACGTTCGCGAATTTCACCGTGCTGCCGGAGATCGCGGTCGCGAAAATCCGTGAGGACGCGCCGTTCGAGAAGGTCTGCTATATTGGCTGCGGTGTCACCACCGGCATCGGCGCCGTGATCAACACTGCCAAGGTGCAGGCGGGTGCCACCGCCATCGTGTTCGGCCTCGGCGGCATCGGTCTCAACGTCATCCAGGGGCTGCGCCTCGTCGGCGCCGACATGATCATCGGCGTCGACATCAATAATGACAAGAAGTCCTGGGGCGAACGCTTCGGCATGACGCATTTCGTCAATCCGAAGGAGATCGGCAAGGACCTCGTGCCGTATCTCGTTGACATGACCAAGCGCGGCGCCGACCAGATCGGCGGCGCCGACTACACCTTCGATTGCACCGGCAATGTCACGGTCATGCGGCAGGCGTTGGAAAGTTGCCATCGCGGCTGGGGCGAAAGCATCATCATCGGCGTCGCCGGTGCCGGCCAGGAGATTTCAACGCGGCCGTTCCAGCTTGTCACCGGGCGCGTCTGGAAAGGCTCGGCCTTTGGCGGCGCCAGAGGCCGCACCGACGTGCCAAAGATCGTCGACTGGTATATGGAAGGAAAAATCCAGATCGATCCCATGATCACGCATGTGATGTCGCTCAATGACATCAACAAGGGCTTCGATCTCATGCACGAAGGCAAATCGATCCGCAGCGTGGTGACGTTTTGACATCGATCAGGCTCGCAAAGCCTGGATATCGTCTGGCCAGCACAAGCGCGAGCAGTGGGTCGAGACCATGTCGTTACCAGGCTGCCACGCCTATCAGCAAGACAATGTGCAAGACACAGCGCGATCAACGCGCGCCACCAACGCTGAAAGCTGTCTAGATCATCGACTTCGATATTCATGACCGGGCCATGCCGTCATTAAGGGAAAGACAAGCCGCCAAGGCTTACAAGTCGTCGACGAACAAGCCCGCCCTCCTCCGATATGCGCGCGACATAGTTGCGCGCTTTTCCGGAACGACCATGACAATGAATGGCAATGCGCCGACGCGCACGAGGCGGCCACCCGCCGCCGTGGCGCGCATCCCGGAGCTACGCAGCGAATTCGGCAAGCATTTCAAGGCTGTTCGCCAGCTCCGCCAGGTTAACGAAATGCAAACGCGTTTTGCCCACTTTTGACCACAGGGCCCTGCGAAGAGCCGGTTCTCACTTTTCTGTCGCGATTTCCGATGCGTCATCTCGCATGCCTCCTGATTTTGTGCGTCGTTTCTGCTGAGCCCGCCTTGGCGGATCTGCGGATCACGCGCGACCATGGCGGCCGGGTCGATGAATACAAGGCCCGCTACGCCAGGATCCGCGATGCCGGCGAGCGCGTGATCATCGACGGCATCTGCAATTCGGCCTGCACGCTTGTGCTCGGCATCGTGCCGCTGAACCGCATTTGCGTCACGCCGCGCGCCAGCCTCGGCTTTCACGAAGCTTATCTCGACAAGAGCTGGACCATGGGCGTGCGCGTTGCGAGCGCGTCGGGCACCGCCGATCTGATGTCCTATTATCCGCAAAGCGTGAAGGACTGGATCGCGCGTCAGGGTGGACTGAAACCGCAGATGAAACGCGTGAAGAACGGGCCGGAGCTCTGGAAGATGGTGGATTCCTGCCCTGAAGAATTTTGAGGGCGCCCGGAACGCTATCGTCGAAATGCGGGTTGTCACAGGTCATCACGGAGGTGCGCATGACTCCGACCGACAACCGTCATCCTCACGACCGTTATCCGGACAATGACTATCCGCGCGCGGCGGAAGAAAACGACGCTCGCCTGCAGCCCGATCCTGAACTCGCGCTGAGCGCCGGTCGCGCCAATCGCACGCAAATCTGGCTGGTTGCTATCGGCGTATGTGTGATCGCAGCCCTCGTTCTGTACGGCATCAGCCAGCCATCCAAGGACTCGCAAACGGCCGCAACACCTCCGGCGCAAACCACCGGCGCCGGGCCGTCCGCAGAACAGCCTCCGGCCCAGGAGCAACAGCAAGGTCAGAAGGCCGCGCCCGACCAGCCCGCGCAGGAGCCAGCCAAGCCAGGTCCGTCCGATTCAACGCGTTCGACGCAATAGCCGGCCCACCCTCATTCAAATTGCGGATCAATCGGCACGCGATAACCATTCGCGAGCCGGTTGGTTTCGTTGGCCATGCCGGTAACCGCCATCACCTCACCGAACATCGCGTCCGTCATCCCCGCCTTGCGCGCGGCGGCGGTATGGCTGGCAATGCAATAGGCGCAGCCATTGGTGACGCTGACAGCAAGATAGATCATTTCCTTGGTGAGCGGATCGAGCGCACCTGGCGCCATCACGTCTTTCACGCTTTCCCAGGTCCGCTTCAGCACGGCCGGATCGCGCGCCAGGTATTTCCAGAAATTGTTGACGTCGGGCACGTTGCGGCTCGCCTTGATGTCATCGAACACCGCGCGCACCGCAGGAGATGCATCTTCGTAATTGATCGCTTTCGACATTGACGGTCTCTCGTTCATTGCCCCGGCACGCCGATCGCCACCGGCCGCACCGGGGAGCCGGAGCCGCCCTGCGAGCGCAGCGGCAGGATGATCGTACAGGACAGCCACACGCGGTCGCGCGCCAGCGCACCGAGATTGGCGTTCTGGATGTTGTGGATCCCGGCCTGCACAAGATTGTGGTGGTGGATGGCAAACGGCAGACCGGCGGGCGTGCCCTCCGCCGGCTTCGCCTTGCCTTCCAGCATGCCGTCCGGCACCGGATCGGTGAAGGGATTGTCGAGCCCGACCAGCACGATCTGTTTCTCTTCCAGATACTTTGCCGCGTCAAAAGCGAGACCCGGCCCCTTGGTGTAGTAGGTCTTTTCGGTGTCGGGATCCTTCCAGCCCTCGCCCCACCCTGTGTAGATGTAAAGCACGTCGCCGGGCAGCAGGCCGCGATCGTTCAGCTTCTGCGCTTTCAGCATGTCCTGGATATGCGCAGCGGTGACGACGCTGCCGGCCGTCATCGGCTGACCCTTGCCGACATGCGCCCTGGCATCGAGCAGAATGGCGGTGGTGATGATCGGCGGCGCTTTCTCAATGCCGAGTTTCTGCAGCGACGAATCCGGCTTGGGCTTCACCTGTTTCTGCGTATAGCCGCCGTAATACATCGCCTTGTCGGACGGAAAATCGCCCTTGCCGTCCCATGGCTGCGGCAGCACCGCGAAATGACCAAGCGCGTCCATCTGTGTGCCCTGCGCGCCGGGCTCGCCGCTGACTGTTTCCTCGCCGTTGAAGGCATGCTTCGTGCCGGGAATGCCGACGGTCGGCCGGAATTTGTCGACCAGCGGCGTACCGAACGGCGATTGCGGCATGGTGTTGGAGCGGATGTGCGAGAGCTCGTAGGATTTTGAGTGCGGGCTGGCGAGATGCGGCGCGCAGCGCTGCCAGGTCTGCGTGCCAAGATTATTGGCCATGCCGATCTCGTCGCCTGCCGGCCAGCGGCTCTGCGCCCATGATGGCGACACCAAAATCAGAGAAACCAAAAGACAGCAGCCATGCGCGATCTGTCCCATTCTACCACCCCGTCAGTTTTCGAGTGCTGTCATTGTCTTGAGGAACGGAACACTGCGCCGCCGTCGCACACTCGACAAGAGGCACGAAGGAGTATTGATGAGGCATCACGTATTTCTCCCTGCCATCGCCGCCCCAACGGCGAGCATCCCGGAGCACTGCACAATCGCGACATCGTGATCCCTGGCCGCACCGGGAACGCCCCGGAGCTGTCCGGCATTGCGTAAAATGAGGTGAAATCCAACCACGAAGGAGAGCAAGGAGGAGACCATGACCCATCTCCTGGTTCCCAGCGATCGCGTGGAAGGGGCGGCGGTGTATGGCCGCGAAGGCGAGAAACTCGGCACCGTCGAGCGGCTGATGCTGGAAAAGACCACGGGCTCCGTCGCCTATGCGGTGATCCGGCATAGCGGCTTTCTTGGCGCCGACACGCATCATTATCCGGTGCTGTGGAAGGCGCTGAAATACAACCCCGACCGCCACGCCTTTGACGCCGACCTGTCGCTCGACGAATTGCGCGCCGGCCTGTGCGAACTCGACGGCGACAACTTCGACTGGGGCGACCGCTCGCCGCCCTATGCACAGCGGATGTATTGGGGGATTTAGGCGTCCGCCGTCACCGCGTGCAGGCTGCGCCAGGATGCGCGCGGCTGCCCGCGTGCAAAAACATCCCGGTTCCCTGCGCCGCCACATCTTCACCTGATCGGCGCAGAAAGGCCGATTTCGGCGCGACAATCAGGCGTCCGCAATCCAACGGCAACGCGAGGAGCGGCCCATGCCCGCAAAAGCAATTCCCGACGGCTATCACACCATCACGCCTTATCTGATCGTTCAGGGCGCAGCGAAAACGATCGATTTTGCACGGAAAGCGTTCGGCGCCGAGCTGGTGCATGAGCCGATGACCATGCCCGACGGACGGATCATGCATGCGGAGATGAAGATCGGCGATTCCCGCATCATGCTGTCGGATGCCGGCGACCGGCATCCGCCGATGCCCTCCATGCTGCATGTCTATGTACCGAATGTCGATGCGGTGTACCAGAAAGCGCTGAAAGCCGGCGGCGCATCGACCATGGAGCCAACCGACATGTTCTACGGCGACCGCGGCGCGTCGGTGAAAGATCCCGCCGGCATCGCCTGGTACATGGCGACACACACCGAGGACGTGCCGATGCCGGAGCTGGAAAAGCGCGCGCGCAAGCACATGGACGAGATGACGAAGACGCACTAGCCGCGGCTGACTGCGGGTTTCGTCGCGCGCCGTCTCAGCGCAACGGCACCTCTGCGACCTTGTCGCGATAATCCCGTTTGGGATCGGCGCCGAGCAGCATCTTCAGGCCGGAGAACAGGCTCGAGTCATCCTGCCAGATCTCCGCGCGCTCGGCGTCAAAACGCAGCAGCGCCAGCTTCGGATCGTCCTTGCCGCCCTCGAACCAGGCGGCGACGTAGGGATTCCACAGCTTCTCGATCATCGCGCGATTGTTGTCGAGATGCAGGCTGCCATGCAGCGTGGCGAAGAGATCGTGGCCTTTGGATGCGAAGGTCGCGATGGCGCGGTCGCCCTGCCCGAGATGTTCGACGATCTCGGTGTCCTTCGCGGTGAAGAACCAGATCGGACTTCTGTCGTCCTCCACCATCGCCGTCATCGGCCGCGCATGGCCGTCGTCCACGCCGTCGAGCCCGAGCATCATGGTGCGGTCGGATGACAACGCCTTCCAGAATTGCGCTTCGAGTTCCTGCGGCGTGGGCATGTCGTTCTCCGTTGCGAGGTTCACAGAGCGAACGGACGGCGCGCGCGAAGGTTCCTGCGAGGCTGCGGTTGCGGATTCGATTGTCAGACAGCGTGACGCGATCCCGCGGCGCTGAGGCGTCCGGGGTTTGCACCGTGGCTCCCGACACGGTCCTTGCGTTTCGCATCTCGGGCGAGCCCGACATGCGAGGGAGCGGAGCGCCGGAAGGCGCTGCTTCACCAACCACGCTGGACGGCCTTGAGCTTTCGCCTCCGGCCGCCCGGCGCCGGCATCCTTGCGCAGGATGCCCCGCCTTCCAGCGCTCCACTGCGGCGTTCTGATGGGGCCCGACAGCGCGGGACTGTTCCCCACCAACCCCGGGCCGCGCTTCCCGGACCGCGCACACGTGGCCGGTCCGACTTAAGCAGGCCTGCTGCGCCCCGATCATAGTGTCGGAGGGGCGGAGCCCCGGGGCCACCCGAGTGCGGATCGCACGTTACGACCCGCCCGCAGGGCGCCGCACCCACCCCGCGTTGTTGCAGCGTCCTGCAGAACGCCCCTCGCTGGGATGAGCACAAGAAGGTATATATTCTTATAGGAATTTTGTCAATAACCCGCGCCGAGAATTTTTCGGCGTCATTCCGGGGCGCGCCGAAGGCGCCGTTCCCCCGCCTAAAAAAATCCGCCGAGGAACGCCGCCGTCTCCTCCGAAATGCCGACGATCTTGTCCGTCGCCTGCCGATAGAACTTGAAATTCAGCTCCGTCTCCGGCCGGCCATCGTCCCAGTCGGTGAAAGGCTTCAGCTCGCTTCGCCCGAGCGGGCGCTTCGCCAGCGCGGTGCGCTTCACCGCGATGCTCACGCGCGGCGTCTGCCGGGCGAGGCCGCGCTTCTTCGCCACCGCCGCGGCGGCGGTGACGACCCCGCGCGCGACGAGGCCCTGCCCGCCCGCGTTCTCGCTGGCGAACAGGAAAATCGTGTCGCCTTCGGCGATCCGCTTGCCGCCATACATGGTCTTCTGCGCGGCGAAGGCGAAGGCCTTCGCCCGCGGATCGCGTATCTCGGCCTTGATCGCGAAGGCCATGCGCCGCCCCTCCCGAAAGATCGACCCCGACAACGCCGGTCAGACCCAGCCGCCGCGCGCCATGATCGCCGCGCACACCAGGATGACCACCACCGCCGCGAGCTCGCCGTGCACCGTCGCCTGGATCATGGCGAATCGTTTCGGTTCGATCTGCGGCAGACGGCCGGCGGCGAGGTCCTTGCGCCAGGAGAGGAAATTCAGCGTCGGCATCAGCGACAGCGCGCCGACGCCGAGAAACACGCCGAACTTGATGATGAAGGCGAGGCTGGAGAAGTAATAATCCGCGCCCTTCTCCAGCAGAAAGACGCGCACGAGACCGGCAATCAGCACCGTGCCGGCGGCGAGCCCCAGCACGGCGTCGGCCGCGAGCAGGCGGCGCAGATTGGCCTGCGTGATCTCCGCATGCACCAGCACGAATTCCGCCGCCAGCGCGCCGACCAGCGCGAAGGCGGCGAGATGATGCAGGAGGGCGAAGAAGGTGGTCACCGGCGCAACCGCCCGCTCACTTCACGCCGAGCAGTTCGACGTCGAAGATCAGCGTTGCGTTCGGGGGGATGACGCTGCCGGCGCCGCGCTCGCCATAGCCGAGCTGCGGCGGAATCACGAGCGTGCGCTTGCCGCCGACCTTCATGGTGGCGACGCCCTCGTCCCAGCCCTTGATCACGCGCCCGGCGCCGACCGGAAACTCGAAGGGCTGGCCGCGATCGACCGAGGAGTCGAATTTCCTGCCCTTCTGCCCGTTCGTGTAGAGCCAGCCGGTGTAATGCACCACGGCGGTCTGGCCCTGTTTCGGCTGCGCGCCCTTGCCGACCGTTGTGTCGGTCATCTGCAGGCCCGACGGCGTGGTGACAGGCTTTGACTGCGCGGCGGCTTCCTCTGTCATGACGGTGACTCCGATTGTGGTGAAGGTGAGCGCGGCGGTCATCAGAGCAGCGCGGGTGAATTTCATCATCGAGGCTTTCCTCCTGTCTGTTGCGGCATCGTAGCGTAGGTTGAGCGGAGCGAAACCCACGATCGCGCTCCTTGGACGTGACGATGGGTTTCGCTGCGCTCAACCCATCCTACGAATCCTCGACATTGCAGCCCGTACGGAGCGAAGCGGAATGCGAAATTGCGTCAGCTCGAACAAAACCCGGATTTCGCGGAGCCTGTCATCGGGCCGCGCTTCGCGCGGACCCGTTGGCTCCATCCGGGCTACGTCGCTTTCCTCCTGTCTGCTGCGACATCGTAGCGTGGGTTGAGCGCAGCGAAACCCACGGCTGCGCTCCTTTGGGTGACCACGATGGGTTTCGCTGCGCTCAACCCATCCTACCAAGCCTCGACATTGTAGCCTGCACGCAGCGTAGCGGAATGCAGGATTATCTGCACGCGATGAAAACCCGGAATTCGCTGTCGCTCCATCCGGGCTACGTCGCGACGCCGTTATCCCTTCACCAGTTCCACACGGCGATTTTTCGCGCGCCCTTCTTCCTTGTCGTTGTCGGCGACCGGCTTGTCGGGGCCATAGCCGGCGGCGCGCAAGCGGTCGGCGGCGATGCCCTGCGCGACGAGGGCGGCGACAATGGCGGCGGCACGCTGCTGCGACAGTTTCAGATTGTAATCGCGGCCGCCGATATTGTCGGTGTGCCCGCCGATCTCGAGCTTCAGGCCGGGATTGTCCTTGAGCAGCTTCACCACCTGCGCCACCACCGGCGCGGCATCCGGCTTCAGCGTCGCCTTGTTGAAATCGAAATTGACGTAGAGCGAAATCCGCCCGTCCTTGTCGAGCGCGGATTTCATCGCGCTCGCTTCCGGTGCCTTGATGCTCGCCTGGAACAGCTTCTCCTCGATGACATCGAGCTCGATATGGTCTTCCTGGCTGTAGACGTTGAGCCAGATGGTCTGCCCGTTATGCTCCAGCCGCGCGCTCGTATACTGTTCGTCGGCATACAGCACCTGGCCGCCGAGCGTCTCCACGACATGCCGATAGTTGGTGTGGATGTCGAGGTTGCTGGCCATGGTCGCGCCGTCCTTGATGCTGTAGGCGACGCTGTGCCGCGCGCCGCGCGCCTCGACCTCCTTCGTCTCCTCGCCGTCACGCACGCGGAAGGTGAACTTGTCGAAGTTCCGCTTCTCCGCCTTGCCGCCGTAATTCGGCATGTGGCCGAACAGGCGATGGTCGGGACCCGAGGACGGCAGCAGCGTCGGCTTGAACGGCTGCTTCTCGATGACCGTCACCTCGATGGAATCCCCCTGGCTGTAGAGCGCCAGCCACGTCTCCTTGCCGCCCTGCGCGAAGCGCGCATGCAGGTAGCGGTCGTCGGCGAGCAGTTTTTCGCCGCCAAGCTTCTTCAGCTGGCTGAGATAGTTCTCCTGGATCTCGACGTCGCTCGCCATTTCGGCGCCGTCCTTGATCGTGTAGTGCTGGCGGCAGGCGCGGCCGGCGACGATCACCGTCTCCTCGGCGTCACCCTTGCTGATACGGAATTCGGCGGCATCGTAATTGCGCAATTGCGGCTGCGCCTGCGTTTCGTAATTCGGCATCCGCCCGAAGGGCGGACAGTCACCCTTCCCCGCCTGCGCGGCGGCTACGGAGGGCAGCATCGCGACAATCGCAATCCAGCAAAGCGCGTGAATCCGGTGTTGGGTCATCGGCAGTTTCCTTGTGTTGATGTCAGTGAATTGGTCGGCGGTCAGAGCGGCAGGTTATCGTGCTTCCTCGCCGGCATCTCGACCTTCTTGCCCCGCAGCATGGCGAGGGCGCGGGCGAGGCGCTTGCGCGTTGAGTGCGGCATGATCACGTCGTCGATATAACCGCGCTCGGCGGCGACGAAGGGCGAGAGAAACCGCTCCTCGTATTCCTTGGTGCGCGCGGCGATCTTGTCCGGGTCGCCCATGTCGGCGCGGAAGATGATTTCCACCGCCCCCTTCGCGCCCATAACAGCGATCTGCGCGGTCGGCCAGGCATAGTTGAGATCGCCGCCGACATGCTTTGAGGCCATCACGTCATAGGCGCCGCCGAAGGCCTTGCGCGTGATGACGGTGACCAATGGCACGGTGGCCTGCGAATAGGCGAAGAGAAGCTTGGCGCCGTGCTTGATCAGGCCGCCATATTCCTGGCTCGTGCCCGGCAGGAAGCCCGGCACGTCGACGAAGGTGACGATCGGGATTTCAAACGCGTTGCAGAAGCGCACGAAGCGCGCCGCCTTGCGCGAGGCGTCGCTGTCGAGCACGCCCGCGAGCACCATCGGCTGGTTGGCAACAAAGCCGACGCTGCGCCCGGCGACGCGGCCGAAGCCGGTGACGATGTTCCTGGCGAAGTTCGGAGAAATCTCGAAAAAGTCGCCCTCGTCCACGACCTTCAGGATCAGTTCCTTCATGTCGTAGGGCTTGTTGGGATTGTCGGGAATGAGCGTGTCGAGCGAGTCGTCGATGCGGTCGGGATCGTCCTCGCTCGGCCATTGCGGAACGCCGGCCTTGTTGTTGGCGGGCAGAAAATCGATCAGGCGCCGCATCTGCAGCAGGCATTCGACATCGTTCTCGAACGCGCCGTCGGCAACCGAAGACTTCGTCGCGTGCACCGAGGCACCGCCGAGTTCCTCCGCGGTGACGACCTCGTTGGTCACGGTCTTCACCACGTCAGGGCCGGTCACGAACATGTAGCTCGTATCCTTCACCATGAAGATGAAATCGGTCATCGCCGGTGAATACACGTCGCCGCCCGCGCACGGCCCCATGATCACGCTGATCTGCGGGATGACGCCGGAGGCGATCACGTTGCGCTTGAACACCTCGCCATAGCCGCCGAGGGCTGCCACGCCCTCCTGGATGCGCGCCCCGCCGGCATCAAACAGCCCGATGATCGGCGCCCGTGCCTTCAGCGCCATGTCCTGCACCTTGACGATCTTCTGGGCATGCGTTTCGGAGAGCGATCCGCCGAATACCGTGAAATCCTTGGAGAACAGGAAGACAGTGCGGCCGTTGACCGTGCCCCAGCCGGTGACCACGCCGTCGCCGGGGATTTTCTGCTTCTCCATGCCGAATTCGTTCGAGCGGTGCTCGACGAACATGTCGAATTCCTCGAACGAGCCCTTATCCAGCAGCAACTCGATGCGCTCGCGCGCGGTGAGCTTGCCGCGCTTGTGCTGGGCCTCGATGCGGGACTTGCCGCCGCCGAGCTTTGCGTTGTCCCGGCGCTGTTCGAGCCTTTCGATAATGTCTTTCATTGCAGTCTTGCCGCCCCCTGCCCCTCGGTCCGCGAGGAGAGCCATAGCATGCCTAGGGGCTTGCGGCGATTGGGCTTTTTGGGGGCCGCGAACCGCTCCGGGCCCCCGGCGCGCTGGTGGCGGACCGCGCCCGATCACGCGCTTGTTCCGGGCGTCGGCGCCGCCGGATGGTAGGATCACATGTGCGGCTTGGGTCCCCTGATGAGGGTTGGTGAGGCGTAGGGAGATTGGTCATGCGAAAGACATTGTTGACGATCGCGGCCACGGCCAGCATTGCGGCCGCGGCGGTGACGGCGCCCAGTCCGGCAGAGGCGCGCTGCAGAGGCTGCTGGATCGGCGCCGGCATTGCGGCCGCCGCGATCGGCGGCGCCATCGTGGCGGGCAGTGCGTACCGCTATGGCGGCTACGGATATTACGGCGGCTACCGATATGCGCCGGCCTATTATGGCGGCTATGGCTACGCCCCCGCCTATTATTACGATTATCCGGTCTATGGGCCGACCGTGTATGGCTATTCCTATGCGCCGGCGCCGGTCTATTACGCGCGGCCGCGCTATTACCGGGCGTGGCGGCCCTATTATTGGGGACCACGCTATTATTGGTGAGGCCGTGAGTTTGCGGCGCGGGGCATCGCCGCGCCGCAAAGGATTTGCGGTCAGGCCTTGACGCGCCGGTTGAACATCCACAGGCCGATCGCGATGGCGAGCATGAGCAGGCCGCCGAGCAGCACGGACGCCGGGTTGGCGCCGAGCTTCTCGAACCACTGCGTGTAGAAATGGATGGCGCCGAACACGGCGGCGATGTTCACCACCCAGCGCCGGTTCTCGCGCGCGCCCCAGACGCCGACCGCGATCAGCGCCAGCGCCCAGCCGATGCTGAAGACATAAGGCGGGATGACGACGTTGAGCTTGGCGGCCGTGGCGGGCGAGCTTTCGCCCGGCCCCATGGCGCGCAACAGCCGCAAGCGATCTCCCCAGAGCGAGCCGATCCAGAATCCAAAATTGACGAGAAAGACCGAGGTGCGCGCGGCGATCAGGGCGATGCGTTCATAGTCCGCCCGCACCCGCTGCGAGATGAGATAGGTCGCAAGCGCCAGCGCCGAGAAGACAACGATGGTAACGCTCGGCTCCTGGATGGACAGCGAATACATGGCGTGCATGTAGCCGGTGCGGGCGCCGAAGCAGGCGGCGAGCGAAATGACGGCAAGCGCCGCGAGCATGCTCGAGCGCGCGATGACGGCGGAGACCGCGAGGCCGAGCGTGACGGCAATGGCCGCGCGCAAAGAGCCGTCATCCAGATAGAGCACCCCTCCCGCCAATGTCAGCGCGCCGATGACAAGGCAGATCTGCGCCAGCAGATCCCAGGCCTCAACGCGTTGCAGGATCAGCGCGAGGCCCGCGGCAAAGAGCGCCGCGCCGATCACGATGGCGGTGATCGCGCTCGGCACCAGCGCGCCGACGCCGGCTGCGACCGCGACCACGCCGAATCCGATGAGGATGTTGATGCCGAGCGAGCCGGTGTCGTGTTTGGCCAGCAACTTGAGGCGGTCGGCCTCGGCCGGCGAAAGCTTGCCCTCTTCCACGAGCCTGGAGAGGTCGAGTGTGATTTTCATGATGGATTCGCCCCGATGTTGTGGGCGTTAGTAGCACAAAGGCCGGTGAAGGTTCACGCCTGCCTCCGCCGTCATCCTGAGGTGGCGCAAAGCGCCCTCGAAGGAGATCGGCCGGGGCCGTCGCCCTTCGAGGCCGTCGCTTCGCGACGGCACCTCAGGGTGACGGAGCTCCGCTACCGCAGCCGGCCCGACACGCGCAGGATATAGGTGAGCACTTCCGCCACCGCGCGATAGAGGCTTTCCGGAATTTCCTGCTCCAGTTCGAGCTGCGACAGCGCCTCCGCCAAGGCCGGGTTGTCGGAGAGCGGCACGCCGTGCTCCTGCGCCGTCTCGATGATGCGCCGGGCGAGTTCGCCGCGGCCGATGGCGGTGACGCGCGGGGCGTCCGGTTTTTCGTATTTCAGCGCGACGGCGAGTTTCTGTTCGCTCATGAGGCGCGATCCACGAACAGCCCGGACGCCACGGCGGGCGTTGCCGGCGCACCCCTGGCGCAGCGAATGTCGCCCGGCTCGACCGCGGCTTCGGCAAGTCCCGCCTGCAGCAGCGGGATGTTGTCGCGGAGCGCCGCCGCGCTGTCGCCGCGCTCGGCGAACAGCGAGACATTGGCGGTGTCGCCGACCATGGCGACGCGCGCATGCACCGGCCCGAGCGGCTCGGTGTCGATCGAAAACATCGCCTGCCACACCGACGCCTTCTTGCCTTTCGCGGCTCGCTTCTCGTCGCGCTCGATGCGCAGTTGCACGATCGCCGTGCCTTGCGGCGTGACCAGCGGAATATCGAGCACAAGACGCTGCGCATTGTCGACGCTGCGCGGCGCCGCCGGATCGTCCGGGAGCGAGGCGATCTGCAGCATGGTGTGACGCGCGAGCGCGGCATCGGTCTCGGCGAGCAGGCGCAGCCCGGCCTCACGCAGCGGCAGCGCCGCGAGTCCCGGCAAGGCCGGCGGCTGCGGCACGGTCGGCCCGTTGCGCAAGGGCGGCGCGGGTGTATGCGCAGGCGCCGGCGCACTTGTCGCCGGCACCGGCAATGACGTTTCGGCTTTCGGCGCCAGCCAGGTCTGCAGCGCCTGGCGCAAACCGAGCAAGGCGGATTTCAGATCGCCCGCGGACGGCGGCATGGCGGCGTCGCGGGATAGCAGCGCCGTTTGCTGCAAGGCGTTCTGCAGCTTCAATGCATCGCCGGTGGCCGGGGCAGCCGGGCGCTGCCCGAGCACGGTCTGGATCGCGTCGCGCACCGCCTGCGGCAGCGGCGCGTCGGTGCGTGCCAGCATCGCCTCGAGATTGGCCTTCAGCGGCGTGTTCGATGTTGCCACTGGTTGCGCCATCGGGCGCTCCAGCATGGCGTCGGTTTCCGCCAGCAAACGCAAGGCCGCATCGCGCAGCGGCGTAGAAGGCGTCGGTGATAAAGCCTGCTTCAAAGCGGGCGCAGCGGAAGAATTCGGCTGAGGTAATGCCGGTGTTGTGCGCGGCTGCATGCCTTGCGGCACCGTTTGCGCCTGAGGCGTGGCCGGCGGCGCTGCATTCGGTACGGTCCTGATCGCGGCCTCCGCGCCCTGTGTCCCGAGCCAGGTCTGCAACGCCTGACGCAGACCAAGGAGCGCCGCCTTCACGTCGCCCTGCACGGGCTGGCCATTGGCCAGACTGGATTCCAGAAATGCGCCGGATTGCCTGACGGCGTTCTGCAGCTTGGTTGCGTCGACGCTGCCCTGCCCGACAAGCCGCGTCGCCAGCACATCCTGCAAGGCGGTTTTCACGTTTAGCGGCAGAGAGGATTTGTCCTGCGCCAGCATGGCTTCCGCATCCGCCATCAGCGGCGCCAATCCACCCTGACGCGGCGCCGCTTCGCCCAGAGCCTGCTGCAGGACAGCGAACAGCATGGCCTTCTGTTCGGACAGAACGGCCTGCAACGTCGCTGTTGCCTGCGGCGCAGAAGCGGCGGCCCCCTGGGGGGCGGGAGCGCTCTGGCCAGCCTGACCGGACTGGGTCTGTAGCGCGGCCGGCGAGACTGGTACGGGCCGGATGACGGTCATCGGGGGTCCCTGAATCGACGCCCCCGAAGCTAGGTCGCAAGCGTGAAGCCGGTCTTAACCGGCCCGGCAAAGGCTCCCGGAATACCGCCAATTCGCCTGCACAGGGCGATCATGCCGCTCGTTGGAGCGGATTTGGCACACCTTCGCGCTCTACATGAAGACGAAGAACTTCCACCGGCATGTGAGCGGGCCGAATTTCCGCGACCATCACCTGCTGTTCGACGAACAGGGCGAGCAGATTTTTGCCATGACCGACGTGATCGCGGAGCGTCTCCGCAAGATCGGCGGAGCGACCCTCCGCTCGATCGGCGACATCGCCAAACACCAGCGCCTGTCGGACAACGATTCCGCCAATGTAGAGCCCAACGGCATGCTGGCCGAATTGCGCGAGGACAATCAGCGCTTCATCGCGTCGATGCGCGCAGTGCATGATGTCTGCGACGAGCACAACGACGTCGCGACCGCGAGCCTCTTGGAGAATTTCATCGACGAGGCCGAGAAGCGCGTATGGTTCCTGCATGAGACCGGACGCCGCGCCGCGCCGACGGGGCAGTAATTCGATCCAAACCGCTAGGTGACAAGCGCA
This sequence comes from Pseudorhodoplanes sp., assembly GCA_032027085.1. Classification (NCBI taxonomy): domain Bacteria; kingdom Pseudomonadati; phylum Pseudomonadota; class Alphaproteobacteria; order Hyphomicrobiales; genus Pseudorhodoplanes; species Pseudorhodoplanes sp. The sequence goes on from JAVSMS010000001.1 coordinate 3,771,901, forward strand.
AGGATTTTCGCCGCCGCCTCGAATTCCTTCTGTCGGAATTCGCGCCGCGCCATCGCCTGCTCGTCGTGGCCCCAGGTCTGCATGTTGTGGTCCTCATCGACATGCGCCGCATTCCAGATTGCGTTCGGCGTCGCCGCGTTGGCCGCAAGCGCGAGCGCCAGCAGCGCCGAGCCGGTCAGCGTGGTGATGGAATGCATGGCCCCGAGGCGCCATGCGTCGGCGGGCATTGCCTTCCGCGCGGCGGCGATCGCTTCGTCCGGCTGCGCCACGTGAACAATGCCTTGTGCCAAGATGAAGCGCGCACCGAGCGCGTCGCGCGCCCAGGCGATCAGCGGGTCCCAGGTTTCTGTCTGCCGCTCAATCAGGCTTTCCGGTCCGTCGGCGCGATAGAACAACAGATCGCTGCCGAGATATTTGAGAATGTCGCCAGCAACCGCGGGTTCCTGTCCGGCCACACCGTCGATGATGGAATTGGCGAGGCGCGTAAGCGGCATGCGCGCGGGATCAATCACATCGGTCTGCGCCTCCCACTCGGACGCCAACGCCTCGGCGAGTGCACGTGTCGGCGCGGCCAGCGGCTTGCGCGCCGGCGTGCGCACAGCCTTGCCGTCAAGCAACACATGAAAGGCGCCGCCCTCCTCCTTCACGCCGGCGGATTGATAGAAGCGCTTGCGCAATGCGGGCCGCGCACCCTGGCGCGCGGCTTCCATCGGATCGAGCGGATTGTGCTTGTAGATGTCCTCGAAAATGTCGCGCATTGTCCGTTTTATTGTTGTTTCGTTCGGTATTAACAAAGCCAAATCGACAATGAATGCCCCTTCGGCCAAACGCAAATTTCCTGGCCTCATGGGAAGGCGGGGTTTTCGGCTCCTTTGGAACCCCAGACGCCTCGATACAAGTTTACAGGATTTTGCAGCGGATTGAGGCGTCCAGGCCCTTTCGGGGCGGCCTTGGGCACGGCCTGCGCGATGGCCGGGAACCCCTGCCTTTCCTGAAGGGATGCATTTTGACGGTGATCAAAGCTGAACCCGGTCTTTGGGCCCTATATTATTTAATTGAGCGACACGGGAGATCGGCCCCGCCAACGATACGGCTGCCCCGGATGGAAGGCGAGCGCAGACCATGAACATAACCGTGCCAGCGACAACATCAGATCCCGCACGACCGGGCAATCTGACCTCGCCACCCGTGCCGGAACGGCATACACCGCAACCACCATGCGAAACGAATGTGTCGTCGTTAGACACGCTCGATCGGGCCACCCGCGCCGTGACGGCGCGCCTCACGCGTGGCGCGTCACCACACGCGCAATTCACCGCATGGCATGATTGGATATCTCATCTTATGAGTTCGCCCGGCCGGCAATGGGAGCTGGGCCTGACCGCCGTTCAGAATGCAGGACGCTATCTGCGCTTTGCATCGCGCGCTCTTGCTGGCCATCCTGAAGAGCTTCCATTCCCGCCCCGCGAACAGGATCGCCGTTTCCAGCACGCCGCCTGGAACGCTTTACCTTATGTGCTGTGGCAGCAAGCCTTCCTAGCGCAGGAACGTTGGTGGTGCGACGCTACGCGCGCCGTGCGCGGCATGACGCCGAAGAACGCCGCGCGCGTCCGATTCATGATCAGTCAGACGCTCGACATCGCATCGCCCTCGAACATCCCCTGGCTCAATCCGGAGGTGACCCAACGGACGATCAAAGAATTGGGTGCCAATCTGGTCCGCGGCGCCGGGTATCTTTCGGAAGATGTGACACATGCTCTGCTGATGGAGCCGGAACCGGCCAACGGATTCGAAGTCGGCAAGCAGGTCGCAATCACGCCGGGCGAAGTCGTCTTCCGCAATGACCTGATGGAGCTCATCCAGTACAAGCCGGCCGGCGACGCCGTGATTGCCGAACCCATTCTCATCATTCCCGCCTGGATCATGAAATATTACGTCCTTGATCTGCGGCCGGAGAATTCGCTGGTCCGCTTTTTGGTTGAGCGGGGCTTCACAGTCTTCATGATCTCCTGGCGCAACCCGACTGCGGCCGATCGCGACATCACGTTCGACGACTATCGAAGGTCGGGCATGATGGCGGGGCTCAACGCCATCAACACCATTCTGCCGGGGCGAAAGGTGCACGCCTGTGGCTATTGCATTGGCGGTACATTGCTCGCGATCGCGGCAGCAACAATGGCGCGCGAGGGGGATGATCGGCTCGCCACGATATCGCTCCTCGCTGCGCAAACCGATTTCAGCGAAGCCGGAGATCTGATGCTGTTTGTCGACGAGAGCCAGATCGCCTTTCTTGAGGACATGATGTGGGATCAGGGCGTTCTCGATACGCATCAGATGGCGGGCGCGTTCAAGATGTTGCGGTCCAACGATCTGATCTGGTCGAAGGCGATGCGGGAATATCTGCTCGGCGAGCGCGAAGCAGCGACCGATCTGACCTCCTGGAACGCCGATCAGACACGCATGCCCTATAGCATGCATTCGCAATATCTGCGGGCGCTGTTTCTGGAGAACCGGCTGACCGCGGGCCGCTACGCCGTAGAGGGACGCGTGATCGCCCTAAAGGACATCCGCGCACCGATGTTCGTGGTCGGCACCGAGACCGATCATATCGCCCCGTGGCGATCCGTTTATAAGGTCAGTCTCTTCACCGACAACGAACTGACGTTTGTACTCACCAAGGGCGGGCACAATGCCGGCATCATTTCCGAGCCTGGCCATCGCGACCGGCATTTTCATATGGCGACGCGCAAGACGGACGACCGCTATGTCGATCCCGATACGTGGCTTACGCGCGCCGCGCGGCACGATGGATCGTGGTGGCTGGCCTTCGCGGACTGGCTGGCGGCGCGCAGCAATGCCGAAAAAGTCGCTCCGCCCGGCATCGGCGCGCCCGAGCACGGTCTTGTTCCGCTCTGCCCCGCGCCCGGCACCTATATTCATCAACGCTAGAGCCTCGTGCTGATTCTTTGAATCGAAGGGATTCCCTTTGAAGCTTGTCTGTGATTCACCGTTGTTGGAGGTGGATCATGGGTCGGAGCTATTCGCAGGACATTCGCGGACGTGTGACTTTGGCGGTGGCGGGAGGTTTGTCGCGGCGTGCAGCAGCTCGGCGTTTTGCGGTAAGCGAGAGCTCGGCGATCCGCTGGGCGGCGCGGACGGTGCGCGAGGGCAGCCCGGCAGCGCGCAAGCAGGGGCGGCCCTTGGGCAAAGGTCCGCTGGCCGATCATGTTGATTTCCTGATTTCGGCGGTGGAGGCGAAGCCGGACATCACCATGCCGGAACTGGCCGCTCTTCTTTCAGTCGAGCGCGGCGTCTCAGCGCATGCGGCCTCGCTGTCGCGGCTTCTGTGCCGGGCCGGGTTCTCATATAAAAAAACAACTGATGGCGTCGGAATGCGCACGCGCCGACGTCGCTGAACGGCGCAGGCTTTGGATCGACCGGCGCCAGCTGTGGATGCGCCGCCAGCCCGCTCGTCTGGTGTTCATCGACGAGACCGCAGTCACCACCAGGATGACCCGCTTGCGCGGCCGCGCCCGCCGTGGCGCGCGTCTCAAGGCGCAGGCTCCGTTCGGCAGATGGGGTACCCAGACCTTCATCGCCGGCCTGCGCAGTGACCGGCTGACTGCGCCCTTCGTGATCGAGGGCGCCATCGATCGTGACGCTTTCAATGCCTATGTCGAAACTCAGCTCGCACCCTGCCTGCTGCCGGGCGACATTGTCATTCTCGATAACTTGTCCGTCCACAAGAGTGCACAGGCCGAGGCTGCCATTCGCGCTCGCGGCGCCTGGCTGCTGTTCCTGCCGCAATACTCACCGGACCTGAACCCCATCGAGATGGCATTCGCAAAGCTCAAAGCGCATCTGCGCAGGACGGCAGCCCGAAACTTTGATGCTCTCTTCGAGGCCATCGGCGACGTCTGCAACCTGTTCGAGCCCAACGAATGCTAGAACTTCTTCAAGGCCGCAGGATATGCGTCAGATTAAATGCACGATGCTCTAGGTGGGCCGTCGCCGTCAGGAATCGGCCAGCCGCAAGTCTTCCGATGTCACGCGCAGGCGCTGTGCGAGCTGGCGCGCGATATTGGTCAGGATCGCCTGCCCGACGCGCGGATGATCGCGCAGCAAAGCCTCGAACTGCAGGCCGGTCAGCATAAAGGCCTCGACATCGTCGTCCGCCACCACATCGGCGGAACGCGGCTGATGTTCCAGCAATCCCATCTCGCCCACCGAGCAGCCGGGCGCAAGACTCGCCAGACGCCGGTCTCCGGTTGGCCCGGACACGCGAATGCTCACCGTGCCGCGCGTCAATATCCAGAGCCGGTCGGACGGATCACCGGCATGGCAGAGCGCCGTCCCGGCCGGATAGCTGATCGCGGTCAGGTGCCGTTTCAGGATGTCGATGTCAGCCGGCGGCATGCCCAGCGTCAGGTCGGCCTGGGCCAGATCCTGCTGGAACACCGAATGGCCGCCGGTGCCGGCGCGCAGAATGGCTTCCTCGGCCCATTCCATCGCGGCATCGACATCGTCGAGGATGAAGGCGTTGTCATTGTCGGCGATCGCGTCGCTGACGATGTTGGCATAGCCGGGCCGCACGCTGCAGACGATGAGCTGACGGTTGCGCTCGAGGCAGCGCTTAGCGGCCTGTTGCAGGGCAGTGGCGCCGGAGACATCGATGTCCGATACGCGCTTGAAATCGAGAATGATGATCACGGCGCGGTTAGCAATGGCGCGCAATTCGGTCACCAGATCGTCGGAATTGCCGAAGAACAGCACACCCTGCAGTTCCAGCACCGAAACCAAGGGCCCCGCCGTCTTCAGCACATCAAGGTCATGGCGGGAACGCACGCGCTTGGAATGCACCTGAGCGCCGCTCGTCCGGCGACGCACAATCGGGCGGCTCATGTCAGCAATGAAGATGAAGCAGGCGAGCAGCAGACCCACACCGGCACCGATGAGCGGCTGACCGAACACGGTGGCGGCGGCGACGGCGATGATGATCGCAAGGTTGCGGCGCGCACGATTCCGGCTCGCAGGGTCATCTGCAACAAACGCATCGCGCGCGATGCGCAGCGTCATCGCGTCGAAGGAGCGGATCGACACGATGATCAGCAGCGAGGCCAGCACGATCATCGGAATGGCGAAGAGCACCGACGGTGCCAGGAAAACGGCGCCGGCCAGCATCACCGCCGCTGAGATGGTGGAGATGCGGCTGCGGCCCCCGGCGCGATGGTTGGCGACGGTCACCGAATAGGAAATCGCGACAACCACTGCGCCGACGATGGATGCCACGATATTGCCGGCGCCGAGCCCGATCAGCTCGCGGCGGGGGCCGATGGGAATGTCGGACAGGTTCTGCGCGGCGCGCAGATCGAGGAACAGATCGAGTGTGCCGAGCAAGGCGAGGATCAGCGACGACAGAACGATGATGCGCAAGGCTTCCGCGTCGTTCCAGAGCGCGGCAAAGATCGCAAGGTCGAGCTTCGGCATGGCGCCGAAGGAACCGATCGAGACGGCGCCGATGGTCGGGCCGAGATCGAGTCCGGGAATGACCAGCCGCAACAGATGATAGCCAATGAAGCCGATCAGCAATCCCGACAGCAAAGCCGGAAATTTCGGGAAGATCCGCCCGACCACCATCACCGCAAGCACGCTCAGAAGACCAAACGAGGTGGTGAGCGGATGCGGCAGCGACAGGCCTTTTGCCAAACCGAGCAGATCGGAAAGCGACGCAACGCCGAACAGCACCGGCAGTTGCTTGAGCCCGATCAAGAGGCCGAGGCCGGTGACGAAACCGCCCAGCACCGGATAGGGCGTGAACTTGATGACGCGCGACAATCCGGAAATGCCGAACAGAATTTGCCAGAACGCGACCAGGAGCACGAAAACGGGATAAGCGGCGAGCACCAGAGCCGGATCACCTTTCCAGGCGCCCATCAGGGCGGCGCCGAAACTCGCATGCAAAAAGCCGATGGGATTGGTCGGAATATTGGTCACGAAGGACGAAGTGCGCAGAATGGCGGCGACGATGCCGCCGAACACCGCGCAGGTGAGCCCGGCCAAGGCACCCTGCGCGGCATATTCCGGACCGAGCGGCGAATAGGCCAGCACGCCGGAGGAAATGCAGATCGGCAGCGCGACACAGGCGACGGTCAGTCCGGCGCCGATTTCGTGCGCGACCGCGGTCCAGCCGCCGGCCGGCAAGATGCTTCGCGTCGGCGCGGCCAAATCCGGGCTTTCGGGCGCGGTTTCGTTAAGCGCCATGACGCTCTCGCAGCGTCGGCGCGCCCCAAACCGTCTCCAGCGCAGGAATGAGCGCGGCATAATCGTCGATCACCAGATCGGCGCCTTCCGCGTGCAGATCGCCGGCCGGGTGATAGCCCCAGGATACGCCGATCGCCCGCGCGCCGGCCGCACGCGCCATTGCGATGTCATAGCTGGTATCGCCGATGACAATCGTGTCGGCCGGTCCGACGCCGGCATCCCTCATCGCCGCCTGCACCATACCGGGATGCGGCTTTGAGGGCGCATCATCGGCGGTCTTGATGGTGTGGAAGCGCGCGAGCAGATCGTGATGGCCAAGCACCGCGCGCACCCCGCGCTGCGACTTGCCGGTGGCAATGCCGAGCAGGATGTCCGCGCGCGCCGAAAGCGCATCAAGCGCAGCGCGCGCGCCGGGGAACAGCGGCTCAAGATGATCCGGCGACTGCCGCAATCCGTGAAATGCCGCCTTGTAGCTCTCCACCAGCATCCCGAGCGGCACCCGGGTCTTGCCGTTGCCCAGACGCGCAAAGGCCTCCGTGAGCGAAAGGCCTACAATGGACAGAATGCGCTCGCGCGGCGGACAGGGCAGATCATGCGCGCCATAGGCCTCTTTCATGGCGGCGCAGATCATGTGCTGGCTGTCGACCAGCGTTCCGTCGCAATCGAAAACGATAAGTTTCAGTCGTCCCCTCCCGCAGGAACGGGCGGCAGCCAGCCGCGCGAGATTCCCCGGCGCACATTATTACAGCTTCCCGCACGCGATTTGCGGCCGGAATCGCGCCTAGCACTTTCGTATGACGCGCTCTCTTGTGCAGCGCAACACGGCGGCTGCGCAGTTCCTTCGCGCGACTGCCTGCATTCGCAAGGCCTTTATTTTATGGGCTTAAGCGCGGGCAGTTTCGTAACATGAAACAAGTCTGAGCTTCGAGCCCCGACGTGAACGCATTCGAGAGGTGGGATGGCAGCGGTGGTATTTGAGAATTTGTCTGACTAAAATTAATTTGGATTCGGCGTCATCTAAACAAGCCGGACCTGGGGATTGGAAAGGCCAGCAGGCCGAACGGCTTGCCGGTTGCGTAGATGAAACGTCTCCGTCCAGAGGACGTTGACGATATGGTCGCGTAACGAGGAGTCGATGAAACTTACGGACATCGGCGATCCAAATTACTTCCACAAGGTGGTGGATTGCCAATGGGCCTGCCCGGCACACACGCCGGTTCCCGAATATATCCGGCTGATCGCGCAGGGGCGTTACTCCGACGCCTACATGATCAACTGGAAGTCGAATGTGTTTCCGGGAATTCTCGGCCGCACCTGCGACCGCCCCTGCGAGCCGGCCTGCCGGCGCGGGCGCGTCGAAAAAGAACCCGTTGCGATCTGCCGTCTGAAACGGGTTGCGGCTGATTATAAGGACGACGTTCGCGCGCGATTGCCGCGACCCGCCGCGCGGAAGAACGGCAGGCGCATTGCGCTCGTCGGCGCAGGCCCCGCTTCGCTCACCGTGGCGCGCGACCTCGCCCCTCTTGGTTATGAATGCATCGTGTTCGATGCCGATCCGAAAGCCGGCGGCATGATGCGCACCCAGATCCCGAAGTTCCGCCTGCCGGATTCGGTCATCGACGAGGAATGCGATTATATCCTCAACCTCGGCATCAGCTTTCAGGGCGGGCGGCGCATCGACAGCCTGAAGGCATTGCTGGCGGACGGTTACGACGCGGTGTTCGTCGGCTCGGGCGCCCCGCGCGGCCGCGATCTCGACATTCCCGGCCGCAAGGAAGCGGCGAAGAACATCCATATCGGCATCGACTGGCTCTCCTCCATCTCGTTCGGCCATGTCGACAGGATCGGCAAGCGCGTGATCGTGCTTGGCGGCGGCAACACCGCGATGGATTGCTGCCGCTCCGCGCGGCGGCTCGGCGGCGAGGATGTCAAGGTCGTCGTGCGCTCAGGCTTCGATGAGATGAAGGCGTCTCCCTGGGAGAAGGAAGACGCCATGCACGAGGACATTCCGATCCACAATTTTCTCGTGCCCAAGGAATTCACCCACGAGAACGGCAAGCTGACCGGCGTCGTTTTCGAGAAAGTGAAAGCCGAATACGACGACAAGGGCCGCCGCAAGCTGGTGCCGGCCGGCGAACCCGATCAGCATTTCCCCTGCGACGACGTGCTGGTCGCGGTGGGGCAGGAAAACGCCTTCCCGTGGATCGAGCGGGACATCGGCATTCAGTTCGACAAATGGAACATGCCGGTCGTGGACGAGAAGACCTTTGCCTCGACCAACCCGAAAGTCTTCTTTGGCGGCGACGCTGCCTTTGGCCCCAAGAACATCATCTGGGCGGTGGCGCATGGCCACGACGCCGCGCTCTCGATCCACCGCATGCTGTCGGGCGAGGACATAAAGGAACGCCCGCTTCCTGAGGTGACGATCGAAAGCCAGAAGATGGGTATCCACGAATGGTCCTATGACAACGAGATCACGCTGGACCAGCGTTTTCGCGTGCCGCTGCGCGAGAAGAGTGCGGCCCTGAAGGACATCCGCGCCGAGGTCGAGCTTGGCTACGATCCCAATCTGGCGTTGGGCGAAGCCTGGCGCTGCCTGAATTGCGATGTGCAGACCGTCTTCACCGGCCAGCTCTGCATCGAATGCGACGCATGCGTCGACATCTGCCCGATGGACTGCATCACCTTCACCGAGAATGGCGAAGAGGATGAGTTGCGCACGCGCCTGAACGCCCCGGCCAGGAATCACACCCAGGACCTTTATGTCGCCGACAATTTGAAGACCGGCCGCGTCATGGTGAAAGACGAGGACGTGTGCTTGCATTGCGGGCTGTGCGCCGAACGGTGCCCGACCGGGGCCTGGGACATGCAGAAATATCTGATTTCGATGACTCACGCAGGTGACGGAAAATGCCAGGCGGCCCGATCAGCAGCGTAAACGATTTCGTCGTCCGCTTCGCCAATGTGAACGGGTCGGGCTCGGCCAGCGCCAATGAGATGTTCGCCCGTGCCATCATGCGCATGGGCGTTCCGGTGTCCCCGCGTAACATCTTCCCGTCCAACATTCAGGGATTGCCAACCTGGTACGAGGTGCGCGTCACCGAAGCTGGCCATCTCGGCGCGCGCGGCGGCGTCGACTTCATGGTGGCGATGAATCCGCAGACCTTTGAAAAGGACATGGCCGGCATCGATCCGGGCGGCTACCTGCTCTATGACTCGACCAAGCCCCTGCCCGCTTCCGCCTTCCGGGACGACATCACCGTGATCGGCGTGCCGCTGACTGCGATCTGCAACCGCGAATATACCGAGCCGCGGCAGCGGCAATTGTTCAAGAACATCATCTATCTCGGCGTGCTGTCGGCCCTGTTCGACATGGACCCGAAAGTGATCGAGACGCTGATCGGCGAGCAGTACAAGGGCAAGGACAAACTGATCGGGCCGAATGTCCACGCCCTGCATCTGGGACGCGACTACGCGCTGCAGAATCTAAAATGCCCGATCGGGCTGCGCGTGCAGAAATCCGACAAGATCGGCGACCGCATCTTCATCGAGGGGAATTCGGCGGCGGCGCTTGGCGCGGTCTATGGCGGCGCCACCGTCTGCGCCTGGTACCCGATCACCCCCTCGTCCTCGCTCGCCGATGCCTTCACACGGCATTGCGCGAAACTGCGCGTCGACGAGGACGGAAAGGCAAAATACGCAATCATCCAGGCGGAAGACGAGCTCGCCTCGATCGGCATGGTGATCGGCGCCGGCTGGAACGGCGCCCGCGCGTTTACCGCCACTTCGGGACCTGGCATCTCGTTGATGCAGGAATTCATCGGCCTGTCCTATTTTGCGGAAATTCCGGCGGTCATTTTCAATGTACAGCGGGCCGGCCCCTCCACCGGCATGCCAACCCGCACCCAGCAATGCGACCTTCTCTCCTGCGCCTATGCCTCGCACGGCGACACCAAGCATGTGATGCTGCTGCCCGAAGACCCGCACGAAGCCTTTGAATTCGGCGCCCTGTCATTCGATCTCGCCGACCGGCTGCAGACCACGATCTTCGTCATGCTCGATCTCGACATCGGCATGAACCACCGGCTTTGCGCACCGCTGCAATGGGACGACAGCCGCGTCTATGACCGCGGCAAGGTGATGACGGCGGAAGAACTTGAAGCCGGCAAGGAGTTCGGCCGCTATCTCGACGTCGACGGCGACGGCATTCCCTACCGCACCTATCCGGGCACGCATCCGACCAAAGGCTCGTTCTTCACCCGCGGCACCTCGCGCGACCGCTATGCCAAATATACCGAGGAAGGCGGACCCTATGTCGACAACATGCAGCGGCTGCTGCGGAAATTCGAAACGGCAAAGGACCTCGTCCCGCGCCCGCTGACCGCCAACGCCGACAAGCCGACCAAATACGGCGTGATCTATTTCGGCTCGACCTCGCCCGCGATGGACGAGGCAATCGAACTGATCGAGGCCAAGGGCCACCACCTCGACCGTATGCGCATTCGCGCCTTCCCCTTCCATTCCAGTGTCGCCAGCTTTATCGCCGACCACGATTTCGTGTTTGTCGTGGAGCAAAACCGCGACGCACAGATGCGCTCGCTGATCGTCAATGAATGCGGGATTGATCCGGTGCGGCTGGTGCCGATCCTGCACTTTGACGGCACGCCGATCACCGCGCGCTTCATTGCGAGGGCGATCGGCGAGGATCTCGACAAACTGAAGATCACGCCGCGTCGAACGGTGGGTGCGTGATGGACGCGACGACCTTCTACCGGCCCCATGATGAGGACCATCGCCTGGCGATGCACCTGGGGTCATGGGAGTCCCGTCCTTGCAGGCGCAGGCTTCGGGCCGCGCATCAGGATAAGACGAAAGCAGCTCTCAGCAGAGTGGCAGCATGACCTATCTCGCCAAACCGAAATTCCATCATCCCGAGCTCCCGCGCAACGCACTCGGCTATACGCATCGCGACTATGAAGGCACGGTCTCAACGCTTTGCGCCGGCTGCGGACATGACTCGATCACCGCGGCCATCATCGAAGCCTGCTTTGAATTGTCGATCCAGCCGCACCGGGTGGCGAAGATTTCCGGGATCGGATGCTCGTCGAAGACGCCGACCTATTTCCTCGGCAATTCGCACGGGTTCAACTCCGTGCACGGCCGCATGCCGTCGGTGCTGACCGGCGCCAATCTCGCAAACCGGGATCTGATTTATCTGGGCGTGTCCGGTGACGGCGATTCCGCATCGATCGGCTTTGGGCAATTTGCCCATGCGCTGCGCCGCGGCGTCAACATGGTCTATATCGTCGAAAACAATGGCGTCTATGGGCTGACCAAGGGGCAATTCTCCGCCACTGCGGATCGCGGATCGAAATCAAAGCGCGGCGTGATCAATACCGACAATTCCATCGACCTTGCCGCCATGGCGCTGCAGCTCGGCGCAACCTTCGTCGCCCGTTCTTTCTCTGGTGACAAGGCGCAGCTTGTGCCGATCATCAAGGCAGCGATCGAACATCCGGGCGCGGCCTTCCTCGATGTCATCTCGCCATGCGTTGCCTTCAATAACCATGCCGGCTCCACCAAGAGCTTCGACTATGTGCGCGAGCACAATGAAGCAGTGAATCGACTCGACGTGATCCCGGCTCGCGCACCGATCGCGGTCAGCTATGCCGAAGGTGCGGTGCAGATCGTGGAACAACATGACGGCTCGAAGCTCGCCCTGCGCAAGCTCGGCGCCGACTACGACCTGCATGACCGGACCGCGGCGATGGCATTCCTGCAGAAGCATGCCGCCGCGGGCCAGATTGTGACCGGCGTGCTGTTCATCCAGGACGAACCGCACGACCTGCATCATCATCTGAAAACGGCGGACAAGCCACTCAACGCGTTGACGGCAAAGGAGCTGTGTCCCGGCTCGACGGCGCTCGCCAGGATCAACGCCGGCTTGCGGTGAGCCGCGGCTGCGACGCCTGATACGACTGCTGATCGAGCCGCAAGGTCAGGCAGAAGGCCGCGCCGCCGCTGCGCAGGAATGAATTGAGCGGCACCGTAACGACCTGATAGCCGCGCTCTTCAAGTTTCGCGCGCAGGCGCTCGCTGCAACCCGACATCACCAGCGTTTTGCCGATGCAGACAGCATTGGCCGACAGCCGGCACGCATCCTTCATGCCGATCTCGATACGCTGGGGCTTGGGCACGTTGTGCCGGATGGCCGCCCGCCCTTCTGCCGTGAAAGCTCCCGGCACAAACATGACATCGCCATGCGGCAGGGGGCACAGGGCTGTATCCAAGTGATAGAAGCGCGGATCGCGCAGCTCGAGCGCCAGCGTTTCGACCCCGAATGTTCTCTGCACAACGGCTTGCGCGGCGGCATCGGACCGCGGCCCGTAGCCCAGCCAGAACATCTGGCGCGCGGCGTCCCACACGCAATCGCCGGCGCCTTCCAGCACGATATCGTCGGGGAGCGTCTGGATGGAATCGATCACGCCTCGTGCGTGGAATGATCGAAAGGCATCCCTGTAGTGGTTTTCCTCGCCGCGCCGTTGCGCATAGCGGAAGCGCGCCAACAATGCCTTGCGGTCGAGCACCACCGCGGAATTTGCGGTGAAGACAAGATCTGGAACACCTGATGCGGCAGGAACAAGCTCGATCTCCGCTCCGAGACCGGCCAGCGTGCGCCGCAAACCCATCCATTCCTGTCGCGATTGCGCGGCCAAGGCGCGCTCTTCCTGCTCCCAGTCCCTGGGATTCATCCAGGGATTGATCGCGTAGACCACCCCGAAATGCTCGGGACGGCACATCAGAAGACGTGGTCCCGCCTTTGGGATCATGGCATCAGCCTCCATCAGAGCGCCCGTCACGCTACCGCCGGCTGCCGCGTCCAGGCGATCTCGTTGAGCGTCTCCTCAAATATGTCGATCGCGAAGTTGAGATCGGCCCGCGCAATAACCAGAGGCGGCGCCAGACGCACCACCGTGTCGTGCGTGTCCTTCGACAACACGCCCTTCGCCAGCAGGCGGTGGCAAATATCCCGCGCGCTGGCATAGCTCGGATCAATCTCGGCGCCGGCCCAGAGCCCGCGCCCACGCACCTCTTTCAGGACCGGGTTTTTGATCGCGCGCAGGCGTTCATGCATATGTGCGCCGAGAATGCGGCTGCGCTCGACAAGGCCCTCCTCCTGGATGACCCGCAGCGCTTCGAGGCCGACCGCGGATGCAAGCGGATTGCCGCCGAAGGTCGAGCCATGCGAGCCGGGCGTGAATACATCCATCACCTCGGCGCGCGCGACAAAGGCAGAGACCGGCAATACGCCGCCGCCCAGAGCCTTGCCAAGGATGACGCCGTCCGGAGCGACGCCGTCATGCCGGAAGGCGAACCAGTCGCCGGCGCGGCCGAGGCCCGACTGCACTTCATCGAGGATCAGCAGCACATCGTGCGCGTCGCAGAGTTTGCGCAAGCCGGCGAGGTAGCCAGGCGGGGGCACAATGATGCCGCCCTCACCCTGGATCGGTTCGATCAGGATCGCCGCGGTTTCCGGCGTAATGGCCTGCTCCATGGCGACGAGATCGCCGAACGGCACGGCGCGAAAGCCCGGGGTGAACGGCCCAAAGCCGTCGCGATAATCGTCTTCCGAGGAAAACCCAACAATTGTGGTGGTGCGGCCGTGGAAATTGCCTCCGGCGACGATGATCTCGGCGCGGTCGCGCGGAATGCCCTTGACCTTGTAGCCCCAGCGGCGCGCCGCCTTGATGGCGGTTTCCACCGCTTCAGCACCGGTATTCATCGGCAAGGCGGCGTCGAGCCCGGTGCGCTTGCACAATTCGGCGAGGAACGGACCAAGCCGATCGTTGTAGTAAGCGCGCGAGGGCACGGCCAAGCGGTGCGCCTGTGCCTCGAGCGCGGCGAGAATGCGCGGATGGCCATGCCCATGGCTCGCCGCCGAATAAGCGCTCATCATGTCGATGTAACGCCGCCCCTCGACGTCCCACAGATATGCTCCCGATCCTCGCGTGAGGACGACAGGGAGCGGTTCGTAATTGCGCGCTACATAGCGGCTTTCCAACTCGAAGGGGTCCATGGCGCTCACCTCCATAGTTAATTTGGAGAGTCGCCGGCGCAAAGGCGGTCGAATACCGATCCTGCCGCAACAGATTCTGCTGCGCGTCCCCGCCGGCGCGACAGAAACGGTTGCGGCAATTTTTCAGGTGCGCTTGCGAGCGGACGCCGGCGATCCGAGCAGAGAGGCGGGATAACCCGAGAAGCGCCGCACTGGCCGCAACGCAATATGGCTGACGACGCGCGCGACGCCGAGATCGGGATCGTCGATCAGATCGGTGGTCAGCGTCTCATAGCGCGCAAGATCGCTGCAGACGAAACGCGCGAGGTAATCGAGATCGCCGCTCACTTCCCAGCATTCCACGACCTCGTCGATCGTGGTGAGACGTTTCTCCAGGCGGTCCTGCCGTCCCTGCTTCTCCAGCACGATTTCAGCGAAGACCGTCACCGGATTGGACAGACGTTCGAGCGCCAGCACGGCCTGATAGCCGGCGATAATCCCCGCTGCCTCGAGCCTGCGCACCCGCTCCAGGCAAGGCCGCGGAGTCAGTCCCGCCACACCGGCGAGCTTCTGAATCGTCATGCGTCCGTTGCGCTGGAGCGCGGCAAGAATCTTGATGTCGATCCGGTCCAGAGCAGGCGGTCGCTTGGCCATGAGACTCTCGATGCAAAAGCGGAGGCTGCAGCCTAACAGAAAACAGCGCCGGTTCGATTCGACTGTCCTTCACGCGACGCGTGTTTGGTCCGCTCCGTCCTGCACGTCGCCAACCGATGTCGGCGACACATGTGCCGAAGCGCCAAGTTGCCCACTCATAATGCCTTTGCGGCCCCGCTTCTTGGCCGCATAGAGCAGCCGGTCGGCCAGGTCCACCAAGGCTTCCGGAGATTCAGCCGGCGGATACGCCGATGCCACGCCGATACTGATGGTCAGACAGGGGCCGACGGGCGATGCCGGATGCGGAATGCGAGCGTGATTGATGATCGCCTGCAAACGCTCGGCGACCGAAACCGCGCCTTGTGGACCGGTATTGGGCAAAAGGCAGACAAATTCCTCGCCGCCATAGCGCGCCACCAGATCCCCGCCCCGGCGGGCGACCTGCGTCAACAGAACGGCGATCCGCCGCAGACAATCGTCGCCCTGCAAGTGGCCGAAACGATCGTTGTAGGCCTTGAAATAGTCGACATCGATCATCAGGAGCGACAACGGAACGCGGGCGCGGGCGCAGCGCCGCCATTCGTCGCGCAGCGCCTCATCAAAACGCCGCCGGTTGAAGATGCCGGTCAGCGAATCCGTGGACAGCAAGTGCTGCAGCAGCCGGTTCTGCGCGAACTGGATGCGCTGGCTGCGCTGCAGCGTGTTGGCGACCGAAAATCCCAGCACATTCGCCAGCATCAGGCGGAGGACGGTGCGGTAAATGTCATCCGGCGGCGGAACTGGCGCCACCGATATGGTCCAGGTCAGCGGCGCAATCAGGGTGTAACCTGTCGCCAGCACCACCATGGTAGTCAAACGAAGCGGCAGACAGAAATAGATGATGATCAGAATGCCGATCATCAGGGTCGGCCAGGTTGCGCCAAGCTGTGGATGCAGGTTGAGCAAAGCGAGCGACGACGCGCCGCCCGTCACCGCGAAGGCGATAGCGAGCCGTTCCAGGGATCGCCACGACTTCACATGAAAGGCGACCGGCAGGGCAATTATGATCACGATCGCCATGGAAATCTGCGGGACCAGTCCCCACCCCAGATCAATGCCGGAGCGGACGGCGTAGACATCGCCCGCAAGATTCAGGATGGTCGCCAAGCCGACAAAGAACAGGACGAATTGCAGTCTGCGCCGGTCGTCGGCAAAACGGCTGAGTCGGTAATCGCGCTCGCACTGATCGTCGACAAGGCACGCAGACCAGTGCGTCACCTTTACCGGAGCCACGTCTTGCGGCGCCGGGATTGTCACCTGCCCTGTCGGAGAAGGATCGCCCATCGCCCGCCGCCGAAT
Source organism: Pseudorhodoplanes sp. (assembly GCA_032027085.1). Classification (NCBI taxonomy): domain Bacteria; kingdom Pseudomonadati; phylum Pseudomonadota; class Alphaproteobacteria; order Hyphomicrobiales; genus Pseudorhodoplanes; species Pseudorhodoplanes sp. The sequence continues at coordinate 3,788,210 of JAVSMS010000001.1, forward strand.
CGTCGACGGTCACTAGAGCAAGGATGGCCGCAAAGGGCCAGCCCGTCAGTTCACACAGCCGCGCGTGTAAGCCCCGATTTGCCCGGCGCCGACGCCACTGGAACCGCCGGAATGAATACAGTTGATCGTGCGGTCCTGGAAGGATTGGCCGGCCGGCCGCGCCGGCGTGATCGCCGGGCCGGCATTCCCGGTGACGCCCGGGACCACCATCGGCGGTGAGGGTGCGTGTCCGAGGGGTCGGACGGTGCCGCCCGGGGGAACACGGCCAAGCGGGGTAAGTGGGGATTGATGAGGATTGGCGAGCCAGGGTTGGCGCGGCGAGGCGCTGCGCATCCCAGGTTCGTCGTTCATGATCGAATAAGGATAGCCGCGAACCACCTTCTTCTGCTTCTTGCGCTTGGCGGCGTCGGCAGAGACGCTGCCGAGAACCAGCGCAAAAACTGCTGAAAAAACGACGATTTTGGATAGCTGTCTCATCAAGATGGCTCGACCTGACTATCTTAAATAGGAACGCGCGGCGGCAAAATCAGGTCCGGCAGGGAGCATGACGTTTTCGTCATGCTCCCGGCCCTACTCTTCCGGCGATTCCTCAATCGGATCGTAGCGTTTGGCGTCGAAGCCAAGCAGGTTCCAGCTCTGCTGCATGTGCGGCGGCAGCGGTGCGGTGACATCGATCTTGCCGCCGCGCGGATGCGGAACCGCGATCCGCCGCGCCAGCAGGTGGAGCCGGTTCTGAACACCGCCGGGCAATTCCCAGTTCTCGATATTGAAGTATTTCGGGTCACCCACGATGGGATGCTCGATATGCGCCAGTTGCACGCGCAATTGGTGCGTGCGGCCGGTGACCGGCTTCAGCGACAGCCAGGCGAGTTTGTTGGCCGCTGTCTCCACCACTGCATAATAGGTGACGGCGTGGCTCGCGCCTTCTTCACCGTGTTTGGCCACCCGCATGATGGAATCGTCCTCGCGTTCCTCCTTGGCGAGATAGGTGGAGATGCGCCCTTGTTTCGGTTTCGGCACGCTCGGCACCAGAGCCCAGTAGATCTTGCGCGCCGAGCGCGAACGGAATGTCTTAGCCAGCGCCGCCGCCGAAAAACGGTTCTTCGCCACCAAGAGGCAGCCGGAGGTGTCCTTGTCGAGGCGGTGCACCAGACGCGGACGCTGGCCGTCGCGCGCGGTCAGCACCGCCAGCATGCCGTCGATATGGCGCGTGGTTCCGGAACCGCCCTGCACCGCAAGCCCCATCGGCTTGTTCAGCACCATCACGTCATCGTCTTCATAGAGGGTGATGGATTTCAGGAACGCCTTCGTCTCCTCGTCTTTGGGCGAACCGGGACGTGGCGGCGGCGCCTCCAGCCGAAGCGGCGGAATGCGCACCGCCTGTCCCGCTTCCAGCCGATCCTTCGGCTCGCGGCGCTTGCCATTCACCCGCAACTCGCCCTTGCGGATGATGCGCTGGATGTGACTGAAGGACAGACCGGGGAATTTCGCTTCCAGAAAGCGGTCAATGCGCATGCCGCCTTCGTCGGCCGTCACGGTGACAGTCTGCACACCAGTCGCCGCGGGAGCGGCGTCCGGCCGTCTGCTGCCTCCGCTCTCGGGGCTGAAGCCACGCTCCGGCGCCTGGCGATCCGGCCGTTTCCGGCTCTGGGAAAAGGGTTGGGATGCGGGCTTAGCCGCGGGGCCGCGCGACGGCTTGCCGGACGGACGACCATGCGATCCCGCCTCGCCGTGGTCCCGAGCCTTCGAGGATCGCTTGGATTGCGCCTCATGGCGCGACTTCTGACGGTTCCTGCGGCCCTGGGGGCTGGCTTTGCCTCGGCCGCCCTGTTTGCCTTGTCTGTGCCGCTCGCTCATGGCGCGGCCATAGCACAGGGCAACTTGCTTCGCTCGGGTTTGTTCACAGTCCCTATGCAACTGAAAAACCCGCGCCAACAATACGCGCGCGCATTCACGCTCCGACGAACCGTCGTCCCATACGGAAGCGCATGGTTAGGACCAAAAACGAGCCCGAAAGTGGATCACTTGCAGCGGCGCATCTCGCCGGCCGGCGTCTTGTCCCAAGTGACGCTGACCCTGTCCTTGCCGACCAGTCTTAAACCGATGGGCATAATGTGCATCTTGCCTTCGTTGGAGCATTGCGCCTGCAAAGCAAGCGTGTCGCCGATGCGGTAGGATTTCTTGATCAGGCAGTTCGCGACGAACCATTTCACCGTCTTGTCGGTGACGATCATCGGCGCAGTCGACGACGTGTCGCCATGAATGCTGCAACCGGCAGGATCGATCGCCCAACGGCCGAGAAAAGGATCGTCGGCGCGGGCCGGCTGCATCTGCAAGCCAAGCATCGCCGCAGCGACGATCGTCGCTTGCATGCACCTCCCTCGCATTTGGCCTGCCTGTTTATTGCCCGGTTCTGTCTTTCCGCAGCTTTGCCCAATATTCAAGCCGCTTCCTGATCTCGCGCTCGAAGCCGCGCTCGGGCGGATCGTAAAAAGTCTGGCGGCCGAGCTTTTCCGGGAAATAATCCTGGCCGGAAAACGCCTCTTCGGTGTCGTGGTCGTAGGCATAGCCCCGGCCATAGCCCTCGTCCTTCATCAGCCGCGTCGGCGCATTGAGGATGTGTTTGGGCGGGAGCAGCGAGCCGCCCTCCTTCGCCAGGCGGCGGGCGGCGCCGTAAGCCGTATAGGCCGCATTCGATTTCGGCGCGGTGGCGACGTAGATCACCGCCTGCGCGATGGCGAGCTCGCCTTCCGGGCTCCCAAGAAAATCGTAGGCGTCCTTCGCCGCGTTGCAGATCACCAGCGCCTGTGGATCAGCGAGACCGATGTCCTCTACCGCCATGCGCACCACACGCCGCGCGATATAGAGCGGGTCTTCGCCGGCGTCGAACATGCGCGCGAGATAATAGAGCGCAGCGTCGGGATCGGAGCCGCGCACCGATTTGTGCAAGGCGGAGATGAGGTTGTAATGACCGTCCTGCGACTTGTCGTAGATCGGGGGACGGCGCTGCACCACGCCCTGCAGGCCGGCGGTATCAAAGACCTCGCCCTTGCGTGCGGCACGCCAGATTTCCTCCACCAGCGTCAGCGACGCGCGGCCGTCGCCGTCGGCCATGCGAACAAGCGCGGCACGCGCTTCGTCGTCGAGCGGCAGCTTGCGGCCTTCAACCTGCTCCGCTCGCTGCAACAATTTTTCGATTGCCGCCTCGTCGAGCGACTTGAACACCAGAACCCGCGCGCGCGACAGCAGAGGTGCGTTCAACTCGAAGGAGGGATTTTCGGTTGTGGCGCCGACCAGCACGATGGTGCCGTCTTCCATCACCGGCAGAAAGGAATCCTGCTGTGCACGATTGAAGCGGTGGATCTCGTCGACGAAGAGCAGCGTGCCCTGCCCGCTTTCGCGGCGCGCGCGGGCCTGATCGAACACTTTCTTGAGATCGGCGACGCCTGAGAAGATGGCGGAAATCTGCTCGAAATGCAGATCGGTCTCCTGCGCCAGCAGCCGCGCCACCGTGGTCTTGCCGGTGCCGGGCGGTCCCCAGAAGATCATGGAACCGAGTGAGCGTGTTGCCAGCATGCGCGTCAGCGCGCCATCGGGACCGAGCAACTGGTCCTGTCCGACCACCTGCGACAGTTTCTGTGGACGCAGTCGGTCGGCGAGCGGACGCGGCGTGTCCGCCTCCAGCCCGGCGGCTGTGAACAGATTGGCTCCGCTGGTCGGGCGCCGTGTCATCCGCCGAACTGTGCCGTGATCCTCTGGCCGTTGCGCAGCACCGTGATCCGCCAGAGCCGGTGCTGTTCGCGCATCGCCCGGTCGAGATCGCGCGTGCGCGTCATCGGTTGTTCGTTCACGGCCTCGATCACGTCGCCGCGCTTGAAGCCGAGCCGCTGGGCCGGCGAGCCGTTGGCGACATCGAGAATAGCGACGCCTTCAACCGATGGATCGATGCGCAATTCGTCTGCCAGCGCCGGCGACAGATTGCCAATCTTGGCACCGGCAAAGGGTGAACGCGACCTGATGACAATTTCCTCGCGCGGGAAATCAGGCGCCGCCTCCAGCCCGACCGTCACCGTGCTCTCGCGGCCGCCCCGGATGATGCCGATCTGGGCATGGCCGCCCAGCGGCTTGGTGCCGAAGCGGTAGTCAAAGGCGTTCTGATCTTCCACGGCCTGCCCGTCGATCGACACGATCAGGTCCCCGGTGCGCAGACCACCACGTGCGGCCGGACTGTTCGCAATCAGACCGGCCACGAGCGCGCCGGTGGGACGCTTCAGACCCAGGCTTTCGGCGATCTCGGGTGTCACCATCTGCAAACGCGCGCCAAGCCAGGGACGTTTCACCGCTCCCGACCCAGTCCTGGCGGACGTCGCGACCACTTTCACCATATTGGCCGGGATGGCGAAGCCGATGCCCTGCGACCCGCCGGAGCGGGAAAAGATGGCGGTGTTGATGCCGACCAGCCGGCCGGACAGATCGACCAGCGCGCCGCCGGAATTGCCGGGATTGATGGCGGCGTCGGTCTGGATAAAGAACTGATAGTCGGTGATGCCGACCTGCGTGCGCGCCAGCGCCGAGACGATGCCGTGCGTCACCGTCTGGCCGACACCGAAGGGATTGCCGACGGCCAACACCAGGTCGCCGACCTGCAGATCGTCGGAATTGCCGAATTCGAGCGCCGGAAAACGCTCGCGCGCCTCCTTGATCTTCAACACGGCAAGATCGGTGCGCGAATCCTTCAGCACGATATCGGCCTCGAATTCCCGCTTGTCCGCCAGCGACACCTTGATTTCGGTCGCGCCCTCGATGACGTGGTTGTTGGTTACGATATAGCCGGCGACATCCACGATCACGCCGGAGCCGAGCGAGCGCTGCACCTGCTCGCGCGGGATGCCCTGGCCGAAGAAACGCCGGAAGATGGGATCGTCCAGCAGCGGATTGCGGTTTTCCACCACGCGTGCGGCGTAGACATTGACCACTGCCGGTGAGACGCGCCTCACCACCGGGGCGAAGGACAGTTTCACCTCCGCCGCTGATTGCGGCAAACGACGGTCCTGCGCCAGAGCGGCTGGCGCAATCGCCATCGCACTGCACATTAGAGCCACAAGAAAAGTCAAACCCCGCCGGACAAAATGCATGTCGGAAACCCCACTAGACCGCCAGATATAGGCCCAGCTCAACGGCAAATGAAGTGGCGAAGCCGCCTCCAAGCCGTGAAATCCCGACAAAAATGCCTTACGTTACGGGAGCTTGCGGGGAAGTTCCCCAGACAGGTAGAGGCCGCTGGCCGGGAGAACAGCCGTGGGAGCAAGACCGGGGTTGGGCGCGTTCGTGATTTACGTGGTCGCCTTCGTGGTCGGCGCGATCGTCATGAGTTTCGAAATGCTGGGCTCGCGCTATCTGAATCCCTATTTCGGCAGCGGCATTTACACCTGGGCGTCGCTGATCTCCACCGTGCTTGCCTCGCTCACGGTCGGCTATTTCATCGGCGGCTGGCTGGCGGACCGGCGCCCGTCCGCGCCGGTGCTGGGCGTCACCGTATTGATCGGCTCGCTCTATATCCTGTGTCTGCCGCTCTTCGCGCGGCCAATGCTGGAGGTCGTCATCGAGCGCATCGACGATATCAAGGCCGGAAGTCTGGTATCTTCCCTGGTTATTCTGTTCCTTCCGGTGCTTTTTCTGGGCATGTACTCCCCTTTTGCCATCCGTCTTCTGCTCACGTCCGCCCGACACTCCGGCATGGTGTCAGGCACCGTCTATGGCATCTCGACCGCGGGCAGCATTGTCGACACGCTGGGCACCACTTTCTATCTGATCCCCTCGATCGGTTCGCGCGCCATCACGCTGTCACTGGGCATTGCGGGCGTCGTCTCTGCCCTCCTGCTCATGGCGCTACCCGTCCTCACCCGCAAACGCGCGGCGGCGGCCGCGCTCGCAGTGTTCGCCTGTGCGGCGACGCTCGGCCAATCGCATGCCGAGGATCTGGTGGACGAGAAATTGCGACTGGACCTGCTCAAGCGGCCGGACGGCCAGCTCGCCCGCATCGAGACCGAATATAACGACATCTACATCAACAAACGCCGCAACGCCCTCACCATGTCATTCCAGCTCAAGGGCTGGCACTATACCGAATCGGTCACCAATCTGCGCGATCCAGACGATCTGCCGGTCGCCTACACGCAGATGATGACGGCAAGCCTGATTTATCCGCGCGAGCTCAGGCGCATTCTGATGATCGGACTCGGCGGCGGCTCGATCTCGACCTATCTCGGCCGCGCGATGCTAGATGCCGAAATCGACACGGTGGAAATCGACCCCGGCGTGATCGACGTCGCCCGCAAATTCTTCGGCATCAAGGATTCGCCGCGCGTGCGCTATCTCGACGGCGATGGGCGCGTTTTCCTCACCCGCAACAAGAAGCAATATGATCTGATCCTGATCGACGCCTTTCACGGCGGCTATGTGCCGTTTCACCTGCTGACCAGGGAATTCTACACACTGGTCAAACAGCGTCTGGCGCCGGGCGGCGCCGCGGCGTTCAATGTGCATGACGGCACGAAACTTTACGCCTCGACGCTTTTGACGCTGGGCGGCGTCTTCAAGACCATCGACCTCTATCCATCCGGCGAGGGTGAAATCAGTGTGGTGGCGACTGATGAAACGCTCAATGCCGAAACGCTGGCACGGAAGGCGTCCGCATTGCAGAATGATCACAGCTTCCGCTATGCCCTGCCGGCACTGCTCGCCAAGCGTCGAACCGACGCCAAGACCCAGAGTGTGAAGGGCGAGCTAATTACCGACGATTTCGCACCGGTCGATCTCTACGGCGCCTCCGGCGCGCCGGAAAAGAAGCGGCGCTAACGCCTGCCCTGCTTTCGAGGATGCGCGCGATCTGAGAATAGCCGTGCCGTTTGGCATGGGTGAGTGACGTGACGCCGTCACGGTCGGCGATGTTGACGTTGGCGCCGGCCTCGACCAGCAAACGCACAATTTCAGTGTACGTCCTACCGCCGTCGCCCAGAATCACGGCCTCCAGCAGAGCAGTCCAGCCCAGTGCGTTGACGTGGTCCTTGTCGATCGCGGTGGCGAGCAGGATTTTCACCGTCTCGGCATGACCGTGATGAGCGGCCGGGATCAGCGCCGTGCCGCCATAGCGGTTGGTGCTTTTCAGATCAGCGCCCGCTTCAAGCGTCATCTTATTGTCCTTGGCGTTCACGTCCGCGCCAGCTGCAATCAGCACCCGCGCCGCCTCGACATGGTTGCCGTGGGTGGCGAGCAGCAAGGCGGTGCGGCCGGATCCATCCCTCGCCTGCACCGATGCTCCCCCGTCCAACAGCCCCTTGACGCTGGCCGTGTCGCCGCGCGCAGCCGCCGCAAGCAAAGCCTGATCCTCTGCAGGTCCTGAATGCGCGGTCGTCATCTGCGATCCCAAAGCAAGGGCTGCACAGACAAAAAGAGCGGCGCACGGCGCCGCTCTTGAAATCCTTGCCGATAGAAGCGCGGTCACGCCGCCGCGGTCGCTTCTTCGCTCTCCTTCGCCTGCACCGGACCGGAATCCTGACCCTTGGCGTCGACGTCGCGATCCACGAATTCAATCACCGCGACCGGAGCGGAATCGCCATAGCGGAAACCTGCCTTCAGGATGCGTGTGTAGCCGCCCTTGCGTTCCTTGTAGCGCGGGCCGAGCACCTCGAAGAGCTTCTTGACCATGTCAATGTCGCGCATCTGCGCCACCGCCTGGCGGCGGGCGTGCAGATCCCCGCGCTTGCCGAGCGTGACCAGCTTCTCCACGACCGGGCGCAATTCCTTCGCCTTCGGCAACGTGGTGACGATCTGCTCGTGCTTGATCAGAGCGGCGGCCATGTTGGCAAACATCGCCTTGCGGTGTTCGGCCGTGCGGCCGAGCTTCCTGTGAACCTTGCCGTGACGCATCGAATTAATCCTTCTCTTCTCTGTGTCGCGACGGTTCGTCGGACGCTGTGCTCAGGTGGGCTTCCTGCGTTCGCCCCTGAAAGACGTCATGGCAGGACGAAGCCAGCCACAACGATCAACTCGCTCAGTAATGGTCTTCGAAACGCTTGGCGAGATCGTCGATATTCTCCGGCGGCCAGCCCGGCACTTCCATGCCGAGATGCAGGCCCATCTGCGCCAGCACTTCCTTGATCTCGTTGAGCGACTTGCGGCCGAAATTCGGCGTGCGCAGCATCTCGGCTTCGGTCTTCTGAACGAGATCGCCGATATAGACGATATTGTCGTTCTTCAGGCAATTGGCCGAACGCACCGAGAGCTCGAGCTCGTCCACCTTCTTGAGGAAGGCCGGGTTGAAGGCGAGATCCGGGATGGCTTCCGAGACGACTTCCTTGCGCGGCTCCTCGAAGTTGACGAACACGTTGAGCTGGTCCTGCAGGATGCGCGCGGCATAGGCCAGCGCGTCCTCCGGCGACACGGCGCCGTTGGTTTCGATCTGCAAGGTCAGCTTGTCATAGTCGAGGATCTGGCCCTCGCGGGTGTTCTCGACCTTGTAGGACACCTTCTTCACCGGCGAATAGAGCGAGTCGACCGGAATGAGGCCGATCGGCGCGTCCTCCGGGCGGTTGCGCTCGGCGGCAACATAGCCCTTGCCGGTATTGACCGTGAACTCCATGCGGATCTCGGCACCCTCGTCGAGCGTGCACAGAACCAGATCAGGATTCAGCACCTGCACATCGCCGACGGTGGAGATGTCACCGGCGGTCACGACACCCGGGCCGCTCTTCTTCACCACCATGCGCTTGGGACCATCGCCCTGCATCTTGATGGCGATGTCCTTGATGTTGAGCACGATGTCGGTCACGTCCTCGCGCACGCCGGCGATCGACGAGAACTCGTGCAGCACGCCGTCGATGTGAACCGACTGCACCGCTGCGCCCTGCAAGGAGGACAACAGGATACGGCGCAGCGCATTGCCGAGCGTGAGACCGAAGCCGCGTTCAAGCGGCTCGGCCACAAGCGTCGCCTCGCGACGCGGGTCATGGCCCGGCGTCACCTGCAACTTGTTGGGCCTGATCAGTTCCTGCCAATTTTTCTGGATCGTCACGTTCTCACCCGTTGCCTTGAGTGCCGCTGCGTCTGTCCGCGCGTCCCACTCCGCCCTGTGGTCAAGTTCAGCGGCGACGGACGGTGCATCCGTCCGCCGGATCAAAGTCTCGGTCATACGCGGCGTCGCTTTCGTGGGCGGCAGCCGTTATGCGGGATCGGCGTCACATCGCGGATCGACGTCACGGTGAAGCCGGCCGCCTGCAACGCGCGCAACGCGGATTCGCGGCCAGAGCCGGGACCCGCAACCTCAACCTCAAGCGTGCGCATGCCGTGTTCCTGCGCCTTCTTCGCGGCATCTTCGGCCGCAACCTGAGCCGCATACGGCGTCGACTTGCGCGAGCCTTTGAACCCCATGGTGCCGGCCGACGACCAGGCAATGGCGTTGCCTTGCGCGTCGGTTATGGTGATCATGGTGTTGTTGAACGACGCATTCACATGTGCGACGCCCGAGGCGATGTTCTTGCGCTCGCGGCGGCGGACGCGCGTGGCTTCTTTACCCATTCTCGTTCCCTTCGTGGCGCGTTCAGGCCCGCGCCGGACCGTTCGTTACAAAAGCTCGAATTACTTCTTCTTGCCGGCGATTGCTTTGGCCGGGCCTTTGCGCGTGCGCGCATTGGTGTGCGTGCGCTGGCCGCGCACCGGCAGGCCTTTGCGATGACGCAATCCGCGATAGCAGCCGAGATCCATCAGGCGCTTGATGTTGACGGAGACTTCGCGCCGCAGATCGCCTTCGACCGTGTAATCGCGGTCGATCATTTCACGGATCTGCAGAACCTCGGCGTCGGTCAGTTGCGATACCCGACGCTCGTAAGGCAGGTTGAGCGTCGTCATGATGCTATCGGCCGCTTTTTGGCCGATGCCGTGAATATACTGGAGCGCGATGACTACGCGCTTATTGGTCGGTAGATTGACGCCTGCGATACGGGCCACGATCTCACTCCTCTTGCCGGCAGGCTTGCTGCCGGGCGATCAAATTATCTCTCACCGTTCCGGAGGGGACCGCAAAGGGTTAAGACGACACCCTCCCCTGCCTCTCCGGGGCCCGGCATCGTCGGTCGTTCTCCTACTGAATGCCGGTGTTATTAGGGGATTCACCGCCGTTTCGTCAACCTCCGGGCGCGCGCCGAACCCCGCTTTTGAGTCCGTTTTGCGACCTTTTTCCGGGATTTAGGGGCCGTCTTGCGCTTGGCACCGGCCTTGGCAGCCTTTGCCCGGGATTTGGAACCAGACAGGCCGGCCCCTCTACTTTTCGCGGCTTTGGACGCCTTCCCGCGGGAGCCCCGCGCCTTGCTTTTTGCCGCTTTTGCCTTGCCGCCTTTGATGGACGTCGCGGCGGCTCGCTTCCGCCCGGACACCCGGCGGCCGGACGGACGGCCTCTCACCGGGCGCTTGCGCCCGAGCGCGCGGCCTTGGGAGCGGCCGGTGACCGCCTTCTTGCGCGGCGCCGGACCACGGCCAAGAAGGGCGTCGATGGCTTGGGTGACCTCGTCGATCGAGGCCATGCCGTCGGTCACCTTCAGCATACCCTTACTCCGGTAATGGGCTGAAAGCGGAGCGGTCTGGGCGTGATAGGCGTCGAGGCGCTTCTTCAACGCTTCCGGATTGTCGTCGGGCCTGACGCTCTCGCCGCGGGCCTGCATCTGCGCCACGCGGGTTTCGATCCGCTTCAGCAGCGCGCTGTCATCGACTTTCAGTTCGATCACCGCGTCGAGCTTCAAGCCCTTGCGCTCCAGCAGGCGCTCGAGCGCTTCCGCCTGCGCGACCGTGCGCGGAAACCCGTCGAGAATGAACCCCTTACGGGCATCAGGCTGCTCGATGCGATCCTCGATGATGGCGACCACCACCTCATCGGGAACCAGTTCGCCGCGCGCCATGATGTCCTTGGCTCGCAGACCGACCGGCGTGCCGGCGGCGACTGCAGCGCGCAGCATGTCGCCGGTGGAAAGTTGCACAATGCCGTGCTTGGCGACGAGGCGCTGAGCCTGTGTGCCTTTGCCGGCTCCGGGCGGTCCAAGCAGAATCAGCCTCATCGTCGGCGGCCCCGCAGTTTGGATTTCTTGATCAGGCCTTCATACTGGTGCGCCAGTAGATAGCCCTGCACCTGCGCCACCGTATCCATTGTCACGCTGACCACGATCAGCAGCGAGGTGCCGCCGAAATAGAACGGCACCGCGGCATAGGAGATCAGAATCTCCGGGATCAGGCAGACGATGGCGAGATAGGCCGCACCGACGACCGTAATACGCGAAAGCACGTAATCGATGTACTCCGCCGTGCGCTCGCCGGGACGGATGCCCGGGATGAAGCCGCCATGCTTCTTGAGATTGTCCGCGGTCTCGGTCGGGTTGAACACGATCGCGGTGTAGAAGAAGGTGAAAAACACAATCAGCGAGATATACATGATCAGGAACAGCGGCCGGCCGTGGCTGAGCTGCGTCGTGATGGTGGTGAGCCAGCCCGGTCCCTGCCCCGCGTTGAAGTTGGCGACCGTCGCCGGCAACAGCAGCAGCGACGATGCGAAGATCGGCGGGATGACGCCTGAGGTGTTGAGCTTGAGCGGCAGATGCGAGGACTGGCCCTCGAACATGCGGTTGCCGACCTGGCGCTTCGGATACTGGATCAGCAGGCGGCGCTGCGCGCGCTCCATGAACACGATGAAGGCGATGACGACGATCGCCATCACGCCGACCAGCAGGATCAGGCCGGTCGACAGCGCGCCTTGACGGCCGAGTTCGAAGGTGCCGACGAGGGCCGAGGGCAGTTCCGCGACGATGCCGGCGAGAATGATCAGCGAAATGCCGTTGCCGATGCCGCGCTGGGTGACCTGCTCGCCGAGCCACATGAGGAACATGGTGCCGCCCGTGAGCGAGACCGTGGTCGAGATGCGGAAGAACCAACCAGGCTCGGAAATGACATTGCCCGCGCCTTCAAGACCGATGGAAATGCCATAGGCCTGGAACGCAGCCAGAAGCACCGTCAGGTAGCGGGTATATTGATTGATGGTCTTGCGGCCCGCCTCGCCCTCTTTCTTCAGGGCTTCCAGCGTCGGCGACACCGTCGTCATCAACTGGATGATGATCGAGGCCGAGATGTAGGGCATGATGTTCAGCGCAAAGATCGCCATGCGCTGGATGCCGCCGCCGGCGAACATGTTGAACATGCCGAGAATGCCGCCCGCCTGGGTGCGGAAAATCTGTTCCCAGGCCGAGGGATCAATGCCGGGCAGCGGGATATAGGTGCCGAGACGATAGACAAGAAGCGCGCCGAGCGTAAACCAGATGCGCTTCTTCAGCTCTTCGGCCTTGGCGAGCGCCGAGAAGTTGATGTTGGCCGCCAATTGTTCCGCTGCAGAGACCATGCGTCGCTCCGGTTGCCGTCATGCGCCCCCTGCGCCCGTCGGGCGCATATGGGGATCACTCGGCCTTCTTGCCCTCTGCCTTCTCAGCCTTTTTACCGCCCAGCGCAGCGCGCTTGTTCTTGCCCCGCGGCTCCGCCTCTTCTTCCTTGGCGGGAGCGAGGATCGTCACCGAGCCGCCGGCCTTCTCGACCGCGGCAATGGCGGATTTCGACGCCCGCCACACCTTGAACTCGACCTTGGTCTTGATTTCTCCGCCAGCGAGCAACTTCACGCCGCCCTTGGCGCGGCTGAGCACGCCGGCCTTGACCAACGCCTCGATATCGACCGGGTTCTTGGCATCGAGTGTGCCGGCGTCGATCGCGGCCTGCACGCGGTTGAGATTGATCTCGTTGATGCGGGTGGCAAAGGCGGTGTTGCGGAAACCGCGCTTTGGCAGGCGGCGGTGCAGCGGCATCTGGCCGCCTTCAAAGCCCTTGATACTCACGCCCGAGCGCGCGGTCTGGCCCTTGCCGCCGCGTCCGCCGGTCTTGCCCTTGCCGGAACCGATGCCGCGGCCGACGCGGGTGCGCGCCTTCTTGGCGCCAGGACGGCCGGCGAGTTGATTGAGCTTCATGACGATCACTTTCCTTCTGCGCCGACGACGCGCACGAGGTGCCGCACCTTCGCGATCATGCCGTGGGTCGCCGGCGTGTCGGGAAGTTCGGCGACGCGGCCGATACGGTTGAGACCGAGGCCGATGAGGGTCTTCCTCTGAGACGCCTCGCGGCGGATCGGGCTGCCGGTCTGCTCGAGCTTGATGGTTTTCTTCGCTGCCATTGTGGGCCTGCTTGTCTCTTTACACTCTATCGCGCGATCGGACGGAAAATCGGTGCCACTTATCCTGATCGCGCTCCTTGTTATTCAGCCGTTGCGTCGGCCTCTCCGCCTTCGCGGCGGCGGGCCTGCAGGGCAGAAACCTTGATGTTGCGGCGAGCGGCGACGGAGCGCGGCGAATCCTGATGCTTCAGGGCATCGAAGGTAGCGCGCACCATGTTGTAAGGATTCGACGAGCCGAGCGACTTCGCCACCACGTCTTGCATGCCGAGCGAATCGAACACCGCGCGCATCGGACCGCCGGCGATGATGCCGGTTCCGGGAGGTGCCGCGCGCAGATGCACCTTGCCGGCGCCGTGACGACCGAAGACGTCGTGATGCAGCGTACGGCCTTCGCGCAGCGGCACGCGGATCAACGCGCGCTTGGCGGCGTCTGTCGCCTTGCGGATCGCTTCCGGCACCTCGCGCGCCTTGCCATGGCCGAAGCCAACGCGGCCCTTCTGGTCGCCGACAACGACGAGCGCGGCAAAGCCGAATCGTCGGCCGCCCTTCACCACCTTGGCGACGCGGTTGATGTGAACGAGCTTGTCGACAAACTCGCTGTCGCGCTCTTCGCGCTCTCCGCCGCGCTCACGGTCGCGTTTCTGCCTGGGTTCACGTGCCATATCGTTTTTCCTTCGGGCGGCTGCGCCCATATCGCCCGGTTAGAAGTTGAGCCCACCTTCGCGCGCGGCATCCGCCAGCGCCTTGATGCGGCCATGGAAGAGATACTGTCCGCGGTCGAACACCACGTCCTTGATGCCCTTCTGCACGGCGCGCTCGGCGACCAGCTTGCCGATCACCTTGGCGGCCGCGATATTCGCGCCCGACTTGCCGCGCAGATCCTTTTCCAGGGTCGAGGCCGAGGCAATCGTTACGCCCTTCTCGTCGTCGATCACCTGCGCATAGATGTGCATGGACGAGCGATGCACGGACAGACGCTTGCGGCCCTTGGCGGCGGCTTTCACCGCGCGGCGGGTGCGCGCCTTGCGGCGCTCTGAGGTTGTCTTGTGTGCCATCAGCGTTACTTCTTCTTGCCTTCCTTACGGAAGATGAATTCATCGGCGTATTTCACGCCCTTGCCCTTATAGGGCTCCGGCGAGCGATACCTGCGGATCTCGGACGCGACCTGGCCGACCTTGCGCAGGTCGATGCCGCTAATCACGATCTCAGTCGGCTTCGGCGTCGCCACCGTGATGCCTTCCGGGATCGGATAGACCACGTCATGGCTATAGCCGAGCGTGAGCTGCAGGTTCTTGCCCTGCACCGCCGCGCGATAGCCGACGCCGTTGATCTCCAGCTTCTTCTCGAAGCCCTTGGTCACGCCGGTGACCATGTTGTCGATCAGAGCGCGCGAGGTGCCCCACATGGCGCGGGCGCGCTTGGTCTGATTGCGCGGATCGACCTTGATTTCGCTCTTGTCCATAACGACCGCCACGCTCTCGTCCACGACGAAAGACAGCGTCCCCTTCGGGCCCTTCACGCTGACCGTCTGGCCCTGAATATTGGTGGTGACACCCGAAGGCACCGGAATTGGTTTTTTGCCGACGCGAGACATGATCAGAACACCGTGCAAAGGATTTCGCCGCCGACATTTGCGTCGCGCGCGGCGTGATCCGCCATCACGCCCTTGGGCGTGGACAGGATGGAAATGCCGAGACCGTTATTCACGCGCGGCAGATTCTTCACCGACACGTAAACCCGACGGCCGGGCTTCGACACGCGGGCGATCTCGCGGATCACCGGCGCACCGTCGAAATATTTCAGCTCGATCTCGACCTCGTTGCGTCCGTCCTTGTGCTCGACGGTCGAATAGCCGCGGATATAGCCTTCCGACTTCAGCACATCGAGCAGGTTCACGCGCAGCTTCGAGCTGGGCGAGGATACCTTGGACTTGTTGCGCATCGACGCGTTGCGGATGCGCGTGATCAAATCGCCGACCGGATCATTCACAGCCATCTGATCCTCCTTACCAGCTCGACTTCACGAGGCCCGGAATCAGGCCCTTGTTGCCGAGCTCGCGCAGCGCGATACGCGACAGCTTGTGCTTGCGGTAGTAAGCACGCGACCGGCCGCTCACCTCGCAGCGATTCTTGATCCGGCTCGGCGCCGAATTGCGCGGCAGCTCGGCCAGCTTGAGAGAGGCGGCGAAGCGCTCCTCCACCGGCTTGGTCTTGTCCATGACGATCGCCTTCAAGCGCGCGCGGCGGCCGGAAAACTGCTTGGCCATCTTGCGCCGGCGCTTGTTCTTCTCGATCGAACTAATCTTTGCCATTCTGGTCTCCTGGCTATCCGCGTCTGAAAGCTTTCGCTCTCACTGCCGGAACGGGAAGTTGAATGCATTCAAGAGCGCGCGCGCCTCTTCGTCGGTCCGCGCGCTCGTGCAGATGGTGATGTCCATTCCCCAGACGTCGGTCACCTTGTCGAAGTCGATTTCCGGGAAAATGATGTGTTCCTTGATGCCGAGCGAATAATTGCCCCGGCCATCGAAGCTCTTCGGATTGAGACCGCGGAAGTCGCGGATGCGCGGCAGCGCGATGTTCACCAGGCGATCGATGAAGTCGTACATACGCGCCTTGCGCAAAGTCACCTTGGCGCCGATCGCCTGACCGTCGCGCAGCTTGAAGGTCGCGATCGACTTGCGCGACTTGGTGATCACCGCCTTCTGGCCGGCGATCAAGGTCAGGTCCGCAGCCGCATTGTCGACCTTCTTGCGGTCATTGACGCCCTCGCCGATGCCCATGTTGAGAACGATCTTCTCAATCACCGGCACTTGCATGCGGTTGGCGTAATTGAACTGCTTCGTGAGCTCGCCGCGCACGACATCGTCGAAATGGGCCTTCAGGCGCGGGATATAGCGCTCGGCCTGACCGGCTTTCTGTGTCTCAGCCATCGATTTCCGCTCCCGAGCGCTTGGCGATACGTACCTTGCGCCCGTCATTCATGATCTTGAATCCGACACGCGTCGGCTTTCCGTCCTTGGGGTCGGACAGCGCGAGATTGGACAGGTGGATCGTCGCTTCTTTCGAGATGATCCCGCCTTCGTGCTGCGCGGTCTGCTTCTGGTGTCGCTTGACCATGTTGACGCCGCGCACCAGCGCGCGGCCCTCAACCGGGCGCACCTCGATCACCTCGCCGGTGCGACCCTTGTCGCGACCGGTGAGAACGACAACCTTGTCGCCTTTGCGGATTTTTGCCGCCATCACAGCACCTCCGGCGCAAGCGAGATGATCTTCATGTGGTTCTTAGCGCGCAATTCGCGCGGCACCGGTCCGAAAATACGAGTGCCGACCGGCTCCGACTGCGCATTGATCAGCACGGCGGCGTTGCGGTCGAAGCGGATCACCGAGCCGTCATTGCGCTTGATGTCCTTGGAGATGCGCACGACGACGGCTTTCATCACGTCGCCCTTCTTCACACGGCCGCGCGGAATCGCCTCCTTCACCGAGACGACGATGACGTCGCCGATGGTGGCGTATTTGCGCTTCGAACCACCAAGCACCTTGATGCACATCACGCGGCGTGCGCCGGAATTGTCGGCGACATCCAGGTTGGTTTGCATCTGAATCATGACGCACCTAATCCTTCATTGGCTTGTGAAGGCGAAATCCGCGCTCACAGCACCTTTTTCTTCTTCTCGCCCTGAACGACTTTCCAGCGCTTCAGCTTCGAGATCGGCTTGTGTTCTTCGATCCACACGATGTCACCGACGGAGTATTCGTTGGTGTCATCATGGGCATGGAACTTGGTCGTGCGGCGTATGGTCTTCTTCAGGACCGGATGGGTGAAACGCCGCTCGACCGAGACCACCACGGTCTTGTCTTGCTTGTCGCTCACCACGACGCCTTGGAGCTGCCGCTTCGGCATCACTTAACCCCTACTTCTTGGCAGCCGGCGCGGTGCCGGTGCGCTTCTGATTGGCGATCGTCTTCAGGCGCGCGATGTCACGGCGAACCGCACGCACGCGCGAGGTATTTTCAAGCTGGCCCGTCGCCCGCTGAAAGCGCAGGTTGAACTGCTCCTTCTTGAGCTTCAGCACTTCATCATCGATCTGGTCGATGGTCATCGCACGTACATCTTCGGTCTTCATGGCGGTCACTCGGCGATGCGCTCAACGAAACGGGTCTTGATCGGCAGCTTGGCGGCGGCGAGCGCCAGGGCTTCTCTGGCCAGAGCCGGCGGAATGCCGTCGATCTCGAAAATGATGCGACCGGGTTTGACGCGGGTCACCCACAATTCGGGTGTGCCCTTGCCCTTGCCCATGCGCACTTCAATCGGCTTCTTCGAAACCGGCACGTCCGGGAACACGCGAATCCAGACGCGGCCGGCGCGCTTCATGTGGCGGGTCAGCGCACGGCGGGCCGCCTCGATCTGGCGCGCGGTGACGCGCTCGGGCTCGAGCGCCTTCAGGCCGAACTGGCCGAAATCGAGGTGTGTCCCCGACGTCGCGACGCCGTGAATGCGGCCCTTGTGAGCCTTGCGGAACTTGGTGCGCTTGGGTTGCAGCATAACTCTGTCTCTTATCCAGCGGTGGCTTCGCGGCGCGGACGACCGGCGTCGGCTTCAGCCATCTTCTTGTCCTGGGCCATGGAGTCGTGCTCGAGAATCTCGCCCTTGAAGATCCAGACCTTGACGCCGCATGTGCCGTAGGTGGTGAACGCGGTGGCAACGCCATAATCAACGTCGGCGCGCAGCGTATGCAGCGGCACGCGGCCCTCGCGATACCATTCCAGACGCGCGATTTCGGCGCCGCCGAGACGACCCGAACAGTTGATACGGATGCCCTCGGCACCAAGCCGCATCGCGGTCTGCACTGCGCGCTTCATCGCGCGGCGGAACGCTACGCGGCGCTCGAGTTGCTGGGCGATCGACTCAGCGACGAGCTGCGCATCGAGCTCCGGCTTACGGATTTCGAGAATGTTGATGACGACGTCCGACTGGGTCAGGTCGGCCACCGACTTGCGCAGCTTCTCGATATCGGCGCCCTTCTTGCCGATGACGACGCCCGGACGCGCCGAATAAATGGTTACGCGGCACTTCTTGTGCGGCCGCTCAATCACGATCTTCGACACCGCCGCCTGCTTGAGCTGCTTCATCAGCGCCTTGCGGATCGCAATATCCTCGTGCAGCAGCGTGCCGTACTCGGTCTTGCCGGCATACCAGCGCGAATCCCAAGTACGGTTGATGCCGAGCCGCAGGCCAATCGGGTTGATCTTCTGACCCATGAGTGACTCCCTTAAGCCGCAGCCTCGACCTGACGAACCACGATCGTCAGATGCGAGAACGGCTTGAAAATGCGTCCCGAACGGCCGCGGCCGCGGGGGTGGAAACGCTTGATAACCATCGCCTTGCCGACATGCGCCTCGGCGACGATGAGATCGTCGACATCGAGGTCGTGATTGTTCTCGGCATTGGCAATTGCCGATTCAAGACACTTCTTCACGTCGACGGCGATGCGCTTGCGCGAGAACTGCAGATCAGCGAGCGCGGCCGCGACCTTCTTACCGCGGATGAGCTGCGCGACGAGATTGAGCTTCTGCGGCGACACCCGGATGTTGCGGGCGACGGCCTTGGCCTCGTTATCTGGGAGCGCGCGCTGGCGTGCCGGTTTACCCATGACGAACCTCTCTCACCTCAACCCGCAGCCGCGCCCGGAGCGCGCTTGGCCTTACGGTCGGACGAATGTCCATGGAACGTGCGGGTCGGAGCAAATTCGCCGAACTTGTGTCCGACCATTTCCTCGTTGACCTGCACCGGGATGTGCTTCTGGCCGTTATAGACGGCGAAGGTCAGGCCGACGAATTGCGGCAGGATCGTCGAGCGACGGCTCCAGATCTTGATGACCTCATGACGTCCGGACGAACGGGCCTTCTCCGCCTTCTTCAGCAGATAGCCGTCGACAAATGGACCTTTCCAGACCGAGCGCGACATACGGCCGATTCCTTACTGCTTCTTCTTCCGAGCGTGACGGCTCGAAACGATGAACTTGGTGGTGGACTTGTTCTTGCGGGTCTTCTTGCCCTTGGTCGGGAAGCCCCAAGGCGACACCGGATGACGGCCGCCCGAAGTGCGGCCTTCGCCGCCGCCATGCGGGTGATCGACCGGGTTCATGGTGACGCCGCGGTTATGCGGCTTGCGGCCAAGCCAGCGATTGCGTCCGGCCTTGCCGATCGAAATGTTCATGCGGTCCGGATTGGACACCGCGCCGACGGTGGCGCGGCAGCGGCCGTGCACCAGGCGCTGCTCCCCGGAATTCAGGCGCAGGATGACATATTCGCCATCGCGGCCGACGATCTGCGCATAGGTGCCGGCGGAACGGGCGATCTGGCCGCCCTTTCCGATCTTCAGCTCGACATTGTGCACGATGGTGCCGACGGGAATATTGGCCGCCGGCATGGCATTGCCCGGCTTCACGTCGACAAATTCGCCCGAGACCACGACATCGCCGACGGCCAGACGCTGCGGCGCCAGGATGTAGGCGAGTTCGCCGTCATCGTACTTCACCAGCGCGATGAACGCGGTGCGATTCGGATCATATTCCAGACGCTCGACCTTCGCCGGCACATCCGCCTTGGCGCGCTTGAAGTCAACCGTGCGATAGGCCTTCTTGTGGCCGCCGCCGCGGAAGCGCGACGTGATGCGGCCGTTATTGTTGCGGCCACCCTTCGACGGCTTGCCTTCCGTCAGTTCCTTGACCGGCGCGCCCTTGTAAAGGCCGGCGCGATCGACAAGCACAAGCTGACGCTGGCCTGGCGTGGTCGGTTTGTATTTTCTCAATGCCATGAGACGAATTCCTTACAGGCCGGTCGTCACGTCAATGCGGTGACCTTCTTCAAGAGTCACGATCGCGCGCTTGCTCGGCGACTGAATGCCAAGGCTGCCGCGGAAGGCCTTCACCTTGCCCTTGCGCACCAGCGTATTGACGTTCTTGACCTTCACGTCGAACAACTTTTCTACCGCTTCCTTGATCTGCGGCTTGGTCGCGGTCGAGGCGACCTTGAAGACGACCTTGTTGTGCTCGGACGCCGTCGTCGCCTTTTCGGTGATCACCGGCGACAGGATGACGTCGTAATGGCGCGGATCCTTCGAGCTCATTTGAAGCGCGCCTCCAGCGCATCGACCGCCGCTTTGGTCAGCACCAGCTTACCGTGACGGAGAATGTCGTAGACGTTGATGCCCTGGATCGGCAGCACGTCGATATTCGGGATGTTGCGCGCGGCGTTGCGGAAATTCACGTCAATTTCCGAACCGTCCACGATCAGCGCGTTGACGATCTCGAGCTTTCCGAAATTCGCGAGCAACGCCTTGGTCTTGGCTTCCTTCACGCTCGCCTTGTCGAGCACGATCAGGCTGCCGTCCTTGGCCTTGGCCGAGAGCGCGTGCTTGAGCGCAAGCGCGCGCACTTTTTTCGGCAAGCCGCTTTCATGGCTGCGCACGACCGGACCGAAGGAACGGCCGCCACCGCGGAACAGATTGACACGCGCCGAACCGTGGCGGGCACCGCCTGTGCCCTTCTGCCGATACAGCTTCTTGCCGGTGCGCATGATGTCGGCGCGGTTCTTGACCGCGTGCGTTCCGGCGCGACGCTTGGCGAGCTGCCAGTTGACGCAGCGATGGATCAGGTCGGCGCGCGGCTCGAGACCAAAGATCTCGTCCGAGAGCGTGACCGAACCGGCCTGCTTGCCGTCGAGGGAGAGCATCTTGAGTTCCATGATCACTCGCCCTCTTTGTTCTTGGCCGCAGCGAGCGCGGCGACTTCAGCCGCGGCGGCCTGTTCGGCCGCGCGCTTCTCGTCGATCGCCGTCTCGGCCTTGGCTTCGTCGCCCTTCGGCGCATCAGCCTTGGCCGGCGCAGTCGTCTCCGCACTCAGTTCGCGGAACTTGCCGGGCTTCGGCGCGTCCTTCGGCAGCTTCTTCTTCACGGCGTCGCGCACTGTGATCCAGCCGCCCTTGGAGCCAGGCACCGCGCCTTCCACAAGGATCAGGCCGCGCTCGACATCGAGCTGCACCACCTTGAGATTGAGCGTGGTGATGCGGTCGACGCCCATATGGCCGGGCATCTTCTTGTTCTTGAAGGTCTTGCCGGGATCCTGACGGCCGCCGGTCGAACCGATCGAGCGATGCGAGATCGACACGCCGTGCGAGGCGCGCAAGCCGCCGAAGTTCCAACGCTTCATGCCGCCGGCAAAGCCCTTGCCGATCGAGGTGCCGGTCACATCCACATACTGGCCGACGACGAAGTGATCGGCGGTGATCTCCGCGCCGACCGGAATCACGGCGTCATCGCTGACGCGGAATTCCACGATCTTGGCCTTTGGCTCCACCTTGGCGACGGCGAAACGGCCGCGCTCGGCCTTGGAGACGTTCTTGACCTTACGGGTGCCGGCGCCGAGCTGCAACGCGACATAGCCGTTCTGCTCTTTGGTGCGGTGGGCGACGACCTGGCATTGGCCAAGGCGCAGCACCGTGACCGGGACATGCTCACCGCTTTCGGTGAACACCCGTGTCATTCCGAGCTTCTGTGCGATCACTCCGGAGCGCATCGTCGTGGTCTTTCCTTCGTTCGGCTCAGAGCTTGATCTCGACGTCGACACCGGCGGCGAGGTCGAGCTTCATCAGCGCGTCCACGGTCTGCGGCGTCGGATCGACGATGTCCAAAAGGCGCTTGTGCGTGCGCATTTCGAACTGTTCGCGGCTCGTCTTGTCGATATGCGGCGAGCGGTTCACCGTGAACTTCTCGATCTTGGTCGGCAGCGGAATCGGTCCCCGCACCTGCGCACCCGTGCGCTTGGCGGTGTTGACGATTTCGCGCGTCGACGCATCGAGGATGCGGTGATCGAACGCCTTGAGCCGGATCCGGATATTCTGGCCGTTCATGTTGTTTCTCTCTGACCTGTCATCGTCCGCGCAAACGGACGATCCAGTAATCGCTAGCGTCTCAGTGGCCCGCGACCTCGCGGGTTACTGGGCCCCCCGCTTTCGCGGGGAGCGACAATTCAGTTACTCGATGATGCTTGCGACGACGCCGGCGCCGACAGTGCGGCCACCTTCACGGATCGCGAAGCGGAGCTTTTCTTCCATCGCGATCGGCACGATCAGGTGCACTTCCATCGCGATGTTGTCGCCCGGCATCACCATTTCCGTGCCTTCCGGCAGATGAACGATGCCGGTCACGTCGGTGGTGCGGAAATAGAATTGCGGGCGATAGTTGGTGAAGAACGGCGTATGACGGCCGCCTTCTTCCTTGGTGAGGATGTAAGCCTCGGCCTTGAACTTGGTGTGCGGCTTGACCGAGCCCGGCTTGCAGAGCACCTGGCCGCGCTCGACTTCCTCGCGCTTGGTGCCGCGCAGTAGAGCGCCGATATTGTCGCCCGCCTCGCCCTGATCGAGCAGCTTGCGGAACATTTCGACGCCGGTGACGGTGGTCTTCTGGGTCGGACGAATGCCGACGATCTCGATTTCCTCGCCGACCTTGATCACGCCGCGCTCGACGCGGCCCGTGCACACCGTGCCGCGGCCCGAGATGGAGAACACGTCTTCGACCGGCATCAGGAACGGCTGATCTTTCGGGCGCTCCGGCTGCGGGATGTATTCGTCGACGGCGCGCATCAGCTCGAGGATGGCTTCCTTGCCGAGCTTCGGATCCTTGTCCTCCAGCGCCATCAGGGCGGAACCCTTAACGATCGGGATCTTGTCGCCGGGGAAGTTGTACTTCGAGAGCAGCTCGCGGATCTCCAGCTCGACCAGCTCGAGCAGTTCCGGATCATCGACCATGTCGACCTTGTTCATGAACACGACCAGCGCCGGCACGCCAACCTGGCGGGCCAGCAGGATGTGCTCGCGGGTCTGCGGCATCGGGCCGTCAGCAGCTGACACGACCAGGATCGCACCGTCCATCTGGGCGGCGCCGGTGATCATGTTCTTCACATAGTCCGCGTGGCCGGGGCAGTCGACGTGTGCGTAGTGACGCTTGTCGGTCTCGTATTCGACGTGCGCGGTCGAGATCGTGATGCCGCGCGCCTTCTCTTCCGGCGCCTTGTCGATCTGGTCATAGGCGGTGAATGTCGCGCCACCTGTCTCGGCCAGAACCTTGGTGATGGCCGCTGTCAGCGACGTCTTGCCATGGTCGACGTGACCGATGGTGCCGATGTTGCAGTGCGGCTTGGTGCGTTGAAACTTCTCTTTGGCCATCGAACTCTCCCTTCCGGGTCTTTCTCGTAGTGGCGGTTAACGTGACTGGTGAACTTGCGGCGGATCAGGCGAATTTCGCCTGAACCTCCTGAGCGACGTTACTGGGCACCTGCTCGTAGTGATCGAACTGCATGGTGAAGGTCGCGCGCCCCTGCGACATCGACCGCAGCGTGTTCACATAGCCGAACATGTTGGCGAGCGGCACCATCGCGTTGATGACGTTGGCGTTGCCGCGCATGTCCTGGCCCTGGATCTGGCCACGACGTGAATTCAGATCGCCAATGACGGAGCCCGTGTAATCTTCCGGCGTCACCACTTCGACCTTCATGATCGGCTCGAGCAGGACTGAGCTGCCTCCCTGCAGTGCTTCGCGCAGAGCGGCGCGCGAGGCAATTTCGAAGGCCAGCGCCGAAGAGTCGACGTCGTGATAAGCGCCGTCGATCAGCGACACCTTGAGATCGACAACCGGGAAGCCGGCCAGCACGCCCGAACCCAGCACGGACTCGAGGCCCTTCTCCACGCCCGGGATGTATTCCTTCGGCACGGCGCCGCCGACGATCTTGTTCTCGAACTCGAAGCCCTTGCCCGGCTCCAGAGGCTCGACCACGAATTTCACACGCGCAAACTGGCCGGAACCGCCGGTCTGCTTCTTGTGCGTGTAATCCTTAATGACGGTGCGCGTGATCTTCTCGCGATAAGCCACCTGCGGCGCACCGATATTGGCTTCCACCTTGTAGGTGCGCTTGAGGATATCGACCTTGATGTCGAGATGCAGTTCGCCCATGCCCTTGAGGATCGTCTGGCCGCTTTCGGCGTCGGTCGAAACGCGGAATGACGGATCCTCGTTGGCGAGCTTGGCGAGCGCAACACCGAGCTTTTCCTGGTCGGCCTTGGACTTCGGCTCGATCGCGATCTCGATGACCGGATCGGGGAATTCCATCTTCTCAAGAATCACAGGCTTGTCGGGGTCGCACAGCGTGTCGCCGGTGCGGGTCTCCTTCAGGCCCGCCAGCGCGACGATGTCGCCAGCATAGGCTTCCTTGATGTCTTCGCGGTTATTCGCATGCATCAGCAGCATGCGGCCCACACGCTCTTTGCGCTCGCGCGTGGAATTGATCACGCCGGTGCCGCTCTGAAGGATGCCGGAATATATGCGGCAGAACGTGATGGTGCCGACGAAAGGATCATCCATAATCTTGAACGCGAGGAGCGACATGGGCTCCTTGTCGTCCGACTTGCGCACGACCTCCTCGCCCTTCGGATTGATGCCCTTGATCGCAGGCACATCGACCGGCGACGGCAGGAAATCGACAACGCCGTCGAGCAGGGGCTGCACGCCCTTGTTCTTGAAGGCCGAGCCGCAAAACACCGGATAAAAGGCGCCCGTCAGCACAGCCTTGCGAATCAGCTTCTTCAGCGTCGCTTCGTCCGGCTCATTGCCTTCGAGATAAGCCGTCATGGCGTCGTCATCGAGCTCGACGGCCGCCTCGATCAGCTTCTCGCGATATTCCTTCGCCTGATCGACGAGGTCGGCAGGAATATCGACGTCATTGAACTTTGCGCCGAGCGACTCGTCTTCCCAGACGACGCCCTTCATGCGGATCAGATCGACCACGCCCTTGAACTGGCTTTCCGCGCCGATCGGCAGCTGCAGCGCCACCGGCTTGGCGCCGAGACGCTTCACGATGTCGTCCAGACACTTGAAGAAGTCGGCGCCGATCTTGTCCATCTTGTTGCAGAAGACGATCCGCGGCACCTTGTACTTGTCGCCCTGGCGCCAGACCGTTTCGGTTTGCGGCTCGACACCCTGGTTGGAATCCAGAACACAGACCGCACCGTCGAGAACGCGCAATGAGCGTTCGACCTCAATGGTGAAGTCGACGTGGCCGGGCGTATCAATGATGTTCAGGCGCTTGTTCTTCCAGAACGCGGTGGTCGCAGCTGACGTGATCGTGATGCCACGCTCCTGCTCCTGCTCCATCCAATCCATCGTCGCGGCGCCTTCATGCACCTCGCCGATCTTGTGGCTCTTGCCGGTGTAGAAGAGGATCCGCTCCGTAGTCGTGGTCTTTCCGGCATCAATGTGAGCCATGATGCCGAAATTGCGGTAGTCCTCGATGGCATGCGTGCGGGGCATAGCGTGTCCTGCTCTGTTCGCCGGTTACCAGCGGTAATGCGAGAATGCGCGGTTGGCTTCCGCCATCCGGTGCGTGTCCTCGCGCTTCTTGACGGCATTCCCCCGGTTATTCGACGCGTCCAGCAGCTCCGCGGAGAGCCGGTCCATCATCGTCTTCTCGTTGCGCTCACGCGCGGCAGAAATGATCCAGCGGATGCCGAGCGCCTGACGGCGGGTCGAGCGCACTTCGACCGGCACCTGATAGGTGGCGCCGCCAACACGGCGCGAACGCACTTCGATCGACGGCATGACATTGTCGAGCGCCTGCTCGAAGACCTGCAACGGGTTCGACTTGGTCTTGCCTTCGATAATGTCGAAGGCGCCATAGACGATCTTCTCGGCGGCGGATTTCTTGCCGTCGTACATGAGCACGTTCATGAACTTCGAAACGACCAGATTTCCGAATTTCGGATCCGGGTTGATTTCGCGCTTTTCGGCGGAGTGGCGGCGGGACATCGCTCTCTATCTCTCTGCTTTTGCCTCGGCGATCCCGGATGTCGCTGCGCTCGCCCGGGATAACCTTCGCTTTGCTCCGGTTACTTCGGACGCTTGGCGCCGTATTTCGAACGGCGCTGCTTGCGGTTCTTGACGCCCTGCGTGTCGAGCACGCCGCGGATGATGTGGTAGCGGACGCCCGGAAGGTCCTTCACGCGGCCGCCACGGATCATCACCACTGAGTGTTCCTGCAGGTTATGACCCTCACCCGGGATGTAGCCGATGACCTCGAAACCGTTGGTCAGACGCACCTTGGCGACCTTGCGCAGCGCCGAGTTCGGCTTCTTCGGGGTCGTCGTGTAAACGCGCGTGCACACGCCACGTTTCTGCGGCGCGGACTTCAAAGCCGGCACGGCGTTGCGGTAGACCGGTTTTTCGCGACCCTTGCGGATCAACTGGTTAATCGTCGGCATTCGCTCAAGCCTTCACTGTCAACGTCTGGGGCGGACGCCCCGGCCGGCGCACGTTTCCACGCGCAAAACGAAATCGCGCCATCCGCTCCGGCGTTTGCGGAATGACGCTTGCGTTCCAGAGGACCCCGTCCGCCCAAAAGCGGCGAGGTCGTGAATCCTGCATTTCTGACACTTAAGTCAGCGGCAGCGTTTGAGGCTCATTCGTCGAGGCGAGGTGCCGTCCTGAAAAGCCGAAAGAGATTTAAGTCTCAATGACTTAGCGTGTCCGGGGATGCCGTGCCGACGAGGCGAAACTCACCGCCTGCCGAGAGTGGGCCGTATGTATCGGCCCGATTCCTGCAAGTCAAGGAGGATTGGCCGAAAAAGCGGCTCTTTCCGGCCCTCTACGTCATATTCCGCGCTTTCCCGATCCACCTTCAGCCTGTCATTCCCCCTGGCTTTCGGCCGGTCCTTTCGAGGCCGTCACCTTCCCGGATAGGCGAACATGTCCGGCCGGTCGCGAACATAGACCGCCTCACCCGCGACATAGGTGGCGCGCACGGCCCGGTCGTCCCCAAGGGTCATCAGCACGAATAGCTGCTCCAATACATTGCGGCAGAAGCCGCTGCGGAAATCGAGCAACGGCGTCGCCTTGAGATCCAGCACCACCAGATCCGCCTCGTATCCCGGCTGGATCGAACCGATGATATTGTCGAGATATAGCGCCTCCGCCCCGCCCCGCGTCGCCAGATAGAAAGCATGCGCGGCTGACAGCCGGGTGTCGTTCAGCGCCGCCACCTTGTAGGCCTCATTCAACGTCGCGAGTTGGGAGAAACTGGTCCCTGCCCCGATATCGGTCCCGAGCCCGAGGCGGACCGGACGGCTTTTCTTCTTCGCATCAAAGGCGCGAAACAGGCCGCTCCCCAGGAACAAATTCGACGTCGGACAATGCGCCAGCGCCGACCCGGTCTGATGGCATTGCGCGAAATCCTCCTCGTTCACGTGAACGGCATGACCGAAGATTGCCCGCGGTCCGGTCAGTTTCGCCCGATGATAGACATCGAGATAACTCGCGCTGTCCGGGAACAGCGTCTGCACCCAGGCGATTTCGTCCCTGGTTTCGCAGAGATGCGTCTGCATATAGGTGCCCGGATGTTCGTTCCAGAGAAGCCCGGCGGCGTCGAGTTGCGCCTCGCTGCAGGAACCTGCAAAGCGCGGCGTGATCGCATAAAGCTGGCGGCCCTTGTTGTGCCATTTCTCGATCAGCGCCTTCGACTCCGCATAGCCGCTTTCGGCGGTGTCGCGTAAAGCCTCCGGTGCGTTGCGGTCCATCAGCACCTTGCCGGCGATCATGCGGGTGTTGAAGCGCGCGGATTCCTCGAAGAAGGCATCAACCGATTGCGGATGCACGGTGCAATAGACGGCGGCCGTCGTCGTGCCGGCGCGCAGCAACTCGCGCAGGAAGACATGCGCAACCTTGCCGGCATGCGTCCTGTCGCTGAATTTCTGCTCAGTGATGTAGGTGTATTTTTCCAGCCATTCCAAGAGATGCGCACCAAAGGAGGCGATCATCTCGGTCTGCGGATAATGCACATGCGTGTCGATGAAGCCTGGCAAGATCAGCGCATTTTCGAAATGCGATACCGGCACTCCCGCGGGCGCCTGCACGGTAGCCGCATCTGCGATTGACGCGATGCGGCCCTCCTCAATCACGATCAGCGCGTCGGGATAATAAGTGTAACTGCCAGCCGGATCAGTCAGGAACGGGTCGCTGCGGAAGGTGAGCGCGGCCGCGCGCAGGGCGTGTCTTGTCATTGCTGGTGCAGTTCAATTCGCATGGGCACAAGGCGGCGCCGCAAAATCTGCGCGTTTCCAACTTGCCGGAAGGTCTCCTGACGAAGCAACATTCCTGCCTCTTTCAACTCCCCTCTCACCCACTCCCATGCGCAAGTTGGATGTTGCCGACTGTCGCTTCTTGAATAGTGGCTCAAGCGCCGCCACTTGCAAAGATTGCCGTGGCAATTCTTGAGCCTTTCTTAAGCATGTCTCACCAACCCCTTCGCTTCTCGCGTCTCGCAGGCTACGGTTCTTGAATTCTCAGAGGAACTCAGCACGTGCGCATCATGCGCCTTTCCTAATGAGCGCTCACGAGCTGTCGCATAAAGTTGCCAGCGCAGGGAGTGCCGGCGATGCGCGTTCGAACCGACATCTGGAATCAACTCGGCGGCAACACGGCAGGCAGCGGGTTCCGCCTCGTCAACAGTACAGTCGCCAATGCCTGGAAATGGGAATTTGGCAGCATCGGTGAATGCGGTACGCGAAGCCCCGTCATCGGGCCTGACGGAACGATCTTCGTCGGCAACGGCGGTGGCGAATTGATCGCGATTCAGCCCACTGGCTACGCAAAATGGAGAATCACTATCGGCGGCCCCGCGCTCGGCGTGCAAACCCCAGCGGTGGCAGACGATGGAGTGATCTATTGCGTTTGCACGCCGCCGCCGACTGTCACTGACCATCGAACCTCCGGCGAGCGGGGTCTGCCGAGTTTTGTCGTCGCAGTGCTGTCTGATGGAACAGTGCGCTGGCGCGTGCCGATCCGATCCCTCCCCGACCTGTACGGGAGCGCACACGGCGTTTTTCTGGGTGCACCCCGCGTTGTCTCGGGACCGCAAGGGGTTGCCAGAATCGTCTTCGTGCTGCGCTACGAACTGATGGTGCAGTATCCCGAGATCGGCGGTGTGGGGCCGTCATTCGTGCTTGCACTGGCGATCGTGGACGAGCGAGGGCGCTTTCTCCTGTTCAACCGTTATGAGGAACAGAAGCTCTTTGTTGATGCACATGGGGGCGGCGGCTTTGGCGACATCTTCGGCGCATCTCTCGGAGATGCGCCGGAACACGGGCTGGCGAAAGGTGCGCAGCCCTGCCTCGACACGCCCGTCGTTTTCGGATCATTTCCAGCGCGGGAGCCTTGGACGATCGTCGCACATGGACAACAGGGGCTCTACAAGTTTTCCTGGAGCGAAGCGGAAGGTGCGCTCACGCGCGCGCCAGAACTCTTTCCGCTTGCGAAGTCGTATCCCGCACCGGCCGCGTTTCCAAACGGGCTGATGACCGGCGGCAGCGTCAATTCGGCTACTCTGATCGATCCTGAGACGCTGACGCGGCATGTTCCGCAAGCAACTTCCCTTGGTGGCCGGAGCACAGTGGCCGGGGGTCTGCGGCAGATGTATTTCGTCGTTCGGTCCGGCACCCTTCTGGCAGTGGATTCCAACGGCAGCATCTGGATGCGGCGCAACCTCAGAGGCGCCAGCGTCGCATTCCCGGCGGTTTCAGCAAACCACGTGCACGTCTCAACAACGGAAGGGCTCGAGACATTCTCGCTCGATCTGGAGCCTGTAGCCTTCCGAAAAAATGGGTTGGCCGGCTATTCCTCGCCCGCCATCGGACCGGACGGCACCGTTTACATCATCGGCGGACAACGCCTCTTCGCAGTCTTCGATGCAAATACCCCGCCATCACCAAGAGTAAGAGATCACCGATCGCCGGGGAGCAATCACATCTAGTCCAGCAAAAAGGCCGCCCATTGCACCGGGCGGCCTTTTCGATGTCGTAGCCTGCGGCTGCTATTCGGCCGCCGGCAGAGCAGGCGTAAGCTGTCCGGCCTTCGCGGCATCCTTCTCGCGCTCGTCGAGAATGAGCTTGTCGCGCTTGCCGGCAACCTCGCGCAGCTGGTTCATGACCGAACCCGTTCCCGCCGGGATGAGACGGCCGACGATGACATTCTCCTTGAGGCCGTCGAGCGTGTCCGACTTGCCATTGACGGCCGCTTCGGTGAGCACGCGCGTAGTCTCCTGGAACGACGCCGCCGAGATGAACGAGCGGGTCTGCAGCGAGGCCTTGGTGATGCCGAGCAGTACCGGGTGACCGGTGGCCGGCTTCTTGCCCTCGGCAATCGCCGTGGCGTTGATCTCATCGAGTTCGACCTTGTCCATCTGGTCGCCGTTGATGAGATCGGTCTCACCGACATCGTCGATCTCGACCTTCTGCAGCATCTGACGAACGATCACCTCGATGTGCTTGTCGTTGATCAACACACCCTGCAACCGGTAGACCTCCTGGATTTCGTTGACCAGGTAGGCGGCGAGTTCCTCGACGCCCTTGATCGCCAGAATGTCGTGCGGGGCCGGATTGCCGTCGACGATGTAATCGCCCTTCTCGATCACGTCGCCATCCTGCAGATGGATGTGCTTGCCCTTCGGAATGAGGTATTCCGCCGGCTCGACATCCTTCTCGGTCGGCTCGATCGAGATCCGCCGCTTGTTCTTGTAGTCGCGGCCGAAGCGGACGGTGCCGGTGATTTCCGCGATGACCGCGGATTCCTTCGGACGCCGCGCTTCGAAGAGCTCCGCAACACGCGGCAGACCGCCGGTGATGTCGCGCGTCTTGGCGCTTTCGGTCGGGATACGGGCAATGATGTCGCCCGCCTTGACCTGGGCGCCGGTGTCCACCGACAAGATCGCGTCGATCGCCAGCGCGTAACGGGCATCGCCGCCGCGCGCCAGTTTCAGGATCTTGCCGTCCTTATCCTTGATCACGATCGAGGGACGCAGATCAGCAGCCCGGCTCGACGTGCGCCAGTCGGTGACCACGCGCTTCGTGATACCAGTGGATTCGTCCTGCGTTTCCGCGACCGACTGGCCTTCGACCAGATCCTCGAAATCGACGACGCCGTCGACCTCGGTGATGATCGGACGGGTATAGGGATCCCACTCCGCCAGACGCTGGCCGCGCTTGACCTTGTCGCCCTCCTCGACGCGCAGGCGCGCGCCGTAAGGCAGACGATGGGTCGCCCGCTCGGTGCCGTCGGGATCGACGACCGCCAGCGTGACGCTGCGGCTCATCACCACGAGATCGCCTTCCGAGTTCTTCGCCGTCGGCTTGAGCTGCTTGTCCTTGGACTTGAGCTTGATCGTGCCTTCGAAGTTCGACTCGATGAAGGACTGCTCATTGATCTGCGCCGCGCCGCCGATGTGGAAAGTGCGCATCGTGAGCTGGGTGCCCGGCTCACCGATCGACTGCGCCGCGATGACGCCGACCGCCTCGCCCATATTGACCGGTGTGCCGCGGGCAAGATCGCGCCCGTAGCAAGCGCAGCAGACGCCGGTGGGCGTTTCGCAGGTGAGCACCGAACGGATGCGCACTTCCTGCACACCCGCCTTGGTGATCGCGTCGACTTCCTTCTCTTCAAGCAAGGTGCCCTTCTTGGCGATGACCTTGCCGCTGGAAGCATCCTTCACGTCCTCGGCCGTGGTGCGGCCCAGAATACGGCTGCCGAGCGAGGCCACGACAGTGCCTGCATCGATGATGGCGCGCACCTTGATGCCGTTCTTGGTGCCGCAATCTTCTGTCGTGATGATGCAGTCCTGCGCGACGTCGACCAGACGCCGCGTCAGATAACCCGAGTTCGCGGTCTTCAAGGCGGTGTCGGCCAGACCCTTGCGGGCGCCGTGGGTCGAGTTGAAGTACTCGAGCACGGTCAGGCCTTCCTTGAAGTTCGAAATGATCGGGCTCTCGATGATCGAGCCGTCCGGCTTCGCCATCAGCCCGCGCATGCCCGCGAGCTGACGCATCTGGGCGGGCGAGCCGCGCGCGCCGGAGTGAGCCATCATGTAGATGGAGTTGACCTGGGCTTCCTGGCCGTCCGCCATCTTCTTCGGCTGCGAGATCTCGCGCATCATCTCTTCGGCGATCTGCTCGGAGCATTTGGACCAGGCGTCGACGACCTTGTTGTACTTCTCGCCCTGGGTGATCAGACCGTCGTTGTATTGCTGCTCGAACTCTTTGGCGAGTTCGCGCGTCTTGTCGACGATGCCCCACTTCTTCTGCGGCACCACCATGTCGTCCTTGCCGAACGAGATGCCGGCCTTGAAGGCGTGGTGGAAGCCGAGCGCCATGACGCGGTCACAGAAAATGACCGTGTCCTTCTGACCGCAATGGCGGTAGACGGTGTCGATCATGTTCGAGATTTCGCGCTTGGTCATCAGCTTGTTGACGACGTCGAAGGACACCTTCGACGACTTCGGCAGCACCTGCCCGAGAAGCACCCGGCCAGGCGTCGTGTCATAAAGCTTCGAGACGGGCTTGCCGTCCGCGTCCTCGCCGACCCAGCGATACTTGATCTTGGAATGCAGCGTGACGACTTTCTGCGACAGCGCATGCTCGATCTCGGCGATGTTGCCGAACAGCTTACCCTCGCCCGGCTGCCCTTCGCTGAACAGCGACAGATAGTACAGACCGAGGACGATATCCTGCGACGGCACGATGATCGGCTGACCATTGGCCGGATGCAGGATGTTGTTGGTCGACATCATCAAGACGCGGGCTTCGAGCTGCGCTTCCAGTGACAACGGAACGTGCACGGCCATCTGGTCGCCGTCGAAGTCGGCGTTGAAGGCGGCGCAAACCAGCGGATGCAGCTGGATCGCCTTGCCCTCGATCAGCACCGGCTCGAAAGCCTGGATGCCAAGACGGTGCAAGGTCGGCGCGCGGTTGAGCAGCACCGGATGCTCGCGAATGACTTCGTCGAGGATATCCCAGACTTCAGGCTTCTCCTTCTCGACGAGCTTCTTCGCCTGCTTCACGGTGGTGGACAGGCCCTTGGCGTCGAGCCGCGAATAGATGAACGGCTTGAACAGTTCGAGCGCCATCTTCTTCGGCAGGCCGCACTGGTGCAGCTTGAGCTCGGGGCCCACCACGATCACCGAGCGGCCGGAATAGTCGACGCGCTTGCCGAGCAGGTTCTGGCGGAACCGGCCCTGCTTGCCCTTGAGCATATCGGCGAGCGACTTCAGCGGCCGCTTGTTGGCGCCGGTGATGACGCGGCCGCGGCGGCCGTTGTCGAACAGAGCATCGACCGCTTCCTGCAGCATGCGCTTCTCGTTGCGGATGATGATGTCCGGCGCACGCAGTTCGATCAGCCGCTTCAGGCGGTTGTTGCGGTTGATGACACGGCGATAGAGATCGTTCAGGTCGGAGGTCGCGAAGCGACCGCCGTCAAGCGGAACCAGCGGACGCAGATCCGGCGGAATGACCGGAACATGCGTCAGGATCATCCATTCCGGCTTGTTGCCGGACTGGATGAAGGCCTCAATCAGCTTCAGACGCTTGGCGAGCTTCTTCGGCTTCAGCTCAGATGTCGATTCCGCGATCTCGACACGCAGGTCGGCAGCGAGCTTCTCCAGGTCCATCGCCTTGAGCATCTCGCGGATCGCTTCCGCGCCGATCGCCGCAGTGAAGCTGTCGGCGCCGTATTCTTCCTGCGCCTTCAAGTAATCGTCTTCGGACAGCAACTGACGATCCTGCAGCGGGGTCAGGCCCGGCTCCAGCACGACGTAATATTCAAAGTACAGAATCCGCTCGAGGTCTTTCAAAGTCATGTCGAGCAGCAAACCAATGCGGCTCGGCAGCGACTTCAGGAACCAGATGTGAGCGACGGGCGCGGCGAGCTCGATATGGCCCATGCGCTCGCGCCGCACGCGCGACAGAGTGACCTCGACCGAGCATTTCTCGCAGATGATGCCCTTGTACTTCATGCGCTTGTACTTGCCGCACAAGCACTCGTAGTCCTTGATCGGGCCGAAGATGCGCGCGCAGAACAGGCCGTCGCGCTCCGGCTTGAAGGTGCGGTAGTTGATGGTTTCCGGCTTTTTGATTTCGCCGTAGGACCAGGACAGAATCTTTTCCGGGCTCGCGATCGAAATCCGGATCTGGTCGAAGACCTGAGCCGGCGCCTGCGCGCTGAACAGATTCATGATTTCTTGGTTCATCGTCGTCTCCTCGACCGGCGGGCCAGGTCCTTTGAAAATCTTGCCCTGTGGTCGTCTATCGGTTTCGCAGTGACCGGGACGGCGCCTTCGCCGTCCCGTCTCGTTCGCGATTACTCGGCCGCTTCCGGCAACTCGCCCGGACGCTGCTGCTTGGAATTGTGCAAGTCGACATTGAGGCCGAGCGAGCGCATTTCCTTGACCAGCACGTTGAAGCTTTCCGGGATACCTGCTTCGAAGGTGTCGTCGCCGCGCACGATCGCCTCGTAGACCTTGGTGCGGCCGGCGACGTCGTCGGACTTCACCGTCAGCATTTCCTGCAGGGTATACGCGGCTCCATAAGCCTCGAGCGCCCAAACCTCCATTTCGCCGAAGCGCTGGCCGCCGAACTGCGCCTTGCCGCCCAGCGGCTGCTGGGTGACGAGCGAGTACGGGCCGATCGAGCGGGCGTGGATCTTGTCGTCCACGAGGTGGTGCAGCTTGAGCATGTAGATGTAGCCCACCGTCACCTTGCGGTCGAACTGCTCGCCGGTGCGCCCATCGAAGACGACGGACTGGCCGGAATGATCCATTCCGGCAAGGTCGAGCATCTGCTCGATGTCGGCTTCCTTGGCGCCGTCGAAGACCGGCGTCGCGATCGGCACACCGTGCTGGAGATTCTGGCCGAGTTCGATCAGACCCTCGTCGCTCAGCGACTTGATCGTCTCGTCCTCGCCGTAGATCTTCTTCAGCGTCTCCTTCAGCGGCTTGGTGTCGTGCTTGGCGCGATAGGCGTTCACCGCCTGGCCGATGCGCTTGCCAAGGCCCGCGCAGGCCCAGCCAAGATGCGTCTCAAGAATCTGACCGACATTCATGCGGCTCGGCACGCCGAGCGGATTGAGCACGATGTCGACCTGCTGGCCGTCGGCCAGGAACGGCATGTCCTCGACCGGAACGATCTTGGACACCACGCCCTTGTTGCCGTGCCGGCCGGCCATCTTGTCGCCGGGCTGGATCTTGCGCTTCACCGCGACGAAGACCTTGACCATCTTCATCACGCCGGGCGGCAATTCGTCACCGCGCTGTAGCTTCTCCACCTTGTCGAGGAAACGCTGTTCAAGCCCCTTCTTCGACTCGTCGTATTGCTTGCGGATCGCCTCGATCTCCGACATCAGCTTGTCGTTGGGCGAGGCGAACTGCCACCATTGCGAGCGCGGATATTCATCCAGTATCGCGCGGGTGATCTTGGTGTCCTTCTTGAAGCCCTTCGGACCGGCAATGCCCTGACGGCCTTCCAGCATTTCAGCCAGACGGCCATAGACGTTGCGATCGAGGATCGCCTGTTCGTCGTCACGGTCTTTCGCGAGGCGTTCGATCTCCTCGCGCTCGATCGCGAGCGCACGCTCATCCTTGTCGACGCCGTGACGGTTGAACACGCGCACTTCCACGACCGTGCCCTGCACGCCGGGCGGCACCCGCAGTGAGGTGTCGCGCACGTCCGAGGCCTTCTCGCCGAAAATGGCGCGCAGAAGCTTCTCTTCCGGCGTCATCGGGCTTTCGCCCTTCGGCGTGATCTTGCCGCAGAGGATGTCGCCGGCACGGACTTCCGCGCCGATATAGACGATGCCCGCTTCGTCGAGATTCTTCAGCGCCTCTTCGGAGACGTTCGGAATGTCGCGGGTGATTTCCTCCGGTCCAAGCTTGGTGTCGCGGGCAGAGACTTCGAACTCCTCGATATGGATCGAGGTGAAGACGTCGTCGCTCACGATCCGCTCGGAGAGCAGGATCGAGTCCTCAAAATTGTAGCCGTTCCACGGCATGAACGCGACGAGCACGTTCCTTCCGAGCGCCAGCTCGCCGAGTTCGGTCGAGGGACCGTCGGCAATGATGTCGCCCTTCTTCACGTGATCGCCCACCTTCACCAGCGGACGCTGGTTGATGCAGGTATTCTGGTTGGAGCGCTGGAACTTCATCAGACGGTAGATGTCGACGCCGGACTTGGTCGGGTCGAGATCTTCCGTCGCGCGGATGACGATACGGGTCGCGTCGATCTGGTCGACGATGCCGGTGCGGCGGGCGCCGATCGCGGCACCCGAGTCGCGCGCCACCACGCCTTCCATGCCTGTACCGACGAATGGCGCCTCGGCGCGGACCAGCGGCACCGCTTGGCGCTGCATGTTCGAACCCATAAGCGCGCGGTTGGCGTCGTCGTTCTCAAGGAACGGAATGAGCGCCGCCGCCACCGAAACGAGCTGTTTCGGCGACACGTCCATGTAGTCCACCTTGTCGCGCGGAACCGGCAGCACGTCGCCGGCGTGACGGCAGACGATGAAGTCTTCCGTGAAGCGGCCCTTGCTGTCGATCGGCACGTTCGCCTGCGCGACGGTGTAGCGCGCCTCTTCCATCGCCGAGAGGTAGACCACCTCGTCGGTGACGCGGCCGTCCTTCACCTTGCGATAAGGCGTTTCCACGAAGCCGTATTTGTTCACCCGCGCATAGGTCGCGAGCGAGTTGATCAGACCGATATTCGGACCTTCCGGGGTCTCGATCGGGCAGATGCGGCCGTAATGCGTCGGATGCACGTCGCGCACCTCGAAGCCGGCGCGCTCGCGGGTGAGACCACCAGGTCCGAGCGCCGAGAGACGCCGCTTGTGCGTGATCTCGGAGAGCGGATTGGTCTGGTCCATGAACTGCGAGAGCTGCGAGGAGCCAAAGAACTCGCGCACGGCGGCGGCCGCCGGCTTGGCGTTGATCAGGTCCTGCGGCATGACGGTGTCGATGTCGACCGACGACATGCGCTCCTTGATCGCGCGCTCCATGCGCAAGAGGCCGATGCGGTACTGGTTCTCCATCAGCTCGCCGACCGAACGGACGCGGCGGTTGCCGAGATTGTCGATGTCGTCGATCTCGCCCTTGCCGTCACGCAGGTCGACCAGCGTCTTCACCACAGCGAGGATGTCTTCCTTGCGGAGGATGCGGGTCGTGTCCGGCGCGTCGAGGTCGAGACGCATGTTCATCTTCACGCGACCGACGGCCGAGAGATCGTAGCGGTCGGCATCGAAGAACAGCGACTGGAACATTGCCTGCGCGGTGTCGAGCGTGGGCGGCTCGCCCGGACGCATCACGCGGTAGATGTCGAACAGCGCGTCTTCACGCGTCATGTTCTTGTCGACCGACAGCGTGTTGCGGATATAGGCGCCGACATTGATGTGGTCGATGTCGAGAATCGGCAGCTCTTTCAGGCCGATCTCGTTGATCGTCTCCAGCGTTTTCTCGGTGATCTCTTCGCCGGCTTCGATATAGATTTCGCCGGTCTTCGGATTGACCAGGTCCTCGCCGATATAATGACCGAGCAATTCCTCATCGGCCATGCGCAACGCCTTGAGGCCCTTCTCGGCGAGCTGGCGGGCCTGACGCACGGTGATCTTTTTGCCGGCCTCGACCACCACCTTGCCGGTGTCGGCGTCGACCAGATCGTTGATCGCCTTGTAGCCCTTCATCCGGTCGGAATTGAACGGCACGCGCCAGCCATCCTTCGCGCGCTTGTAGGAGATCGTGTCGTAGAAGGTCTTGAGGATTTCCTCTGCATCCATGCCGAGCGCGTAGAGCAGCGAGGTCACCGGGATTTTGCGGCGACGATCGATGCGCGCATGCACGATGTCCTTGGCGTCGAACTCGATGTCGAGCCAGGAGCCGCGATACGGAATGATGCGAGCAGCAAACAACAGCTTGCCGGACGAATGCGTCTTGCCCTTGTCGTGATCGAAGAACACGCCGGGTGAGCGATGCATCTGCGAAACGATGACGCGCTCAGTGCCGTTGACGATGAAGGTGCCGTTATTCGTCATGAGCGGGATGTCGCCCATGTAAACGTCCTGCTCCTTGATGTCCTTCACCGATTTGGCGCCGGTTTCCTCATCGACATCGAAGACGATCAGGCGCAGCGTCACCTTCAGCGGCGCTGCGTAGGTCATGCCGCGCTGGCGGCATTCATCGACGTCGTATTTCGGCGCTTCAAATTCGTATTTGACGAATTCGAGCATGGACGAGCCGGAGAAATCCGAAATCGGGAACACCGACTTGAAGACAGCCTGCAGACCCTCGTCGGGGCGGCCGCCTTCCGGCTCCTGCACCAGGAGGAATTGGTCATAGGATGCCTTCTGAACCTCAATGAGGTTCGGCATCTCCGCCACTTCCTGAATTTTTCCGAAAAACTTTCTTACGCGCTTGCGACCGGTGAATGTCTGCGCCATCGTGTCCTTCTCTCGCCTGCCTGTTGCGACAGCCGGGACGACTCTCCGAAAGGCCGCCATCATCGCGACCATCAGGACAGGCGTCGGGGATGCCTGCTTCTAGATGATTCGGGTCAGCCCGAACCGCAGCCTCAGTCTTTCAACTCGTCATGGTCGGCCTTGTATCAAAAGTCGGGTTTACCCGACTTTTGCACTTGGCCTTGACCAATTCAGGCAAGCCTGAATTGGTTGCCATCCACGTCTTGATAGCGATCCCCGGGTCGCGCAAAGCGCGCCCGGGGATTTCGCTTAAGTAACCTTCGGTTACTTAAGCTCAACCTTTGCTCCGACCTTCTCGAGCGTGGCCTTGATCTTCTCGGCCTCGTCCTTCGGAGCGCCTTCCTTGAGGGTCTTCGGCGCACCCTCGACCAAGTCCTTGGCTTCCTTCAGGCCAAGACCGGTGAGCGCACGCACTTCCTTGATCACCTCGATCTTCTTGTCGCCGGCAGCGGCCAGAACGACGGTGAATTCGGTCTTCTCTTCCGCAGCGGCGGCGGCGCCACCAGCCGCACCCGGCGCCGCTGCCACAGCCACGGCAGCGGCGGCGGAGACGCCCCACTTCTCTTCCAGCATCTTGGCGAGGTCTGCCGCCTCGAGGACGGTCAGGCTCGACAGATCGTCGACGATTTTCTGCAAGTCAGCCATTGTTCAGTACCCTATTGGTTCGAACCATTGAGATTGGTGTTGGTCACGCTGCGTTCTTGTTGGCATGAGCCTGGATGACGCGGGCTAGCTTGCCGGCCGGCGCGTTGGCGAGCTGCGCGAGCTTGGTCGCCGGGGCCTGAATAAGGCCGACGAGCTTCGCACGCAGTTCGTCCAGAGACGGCAGCGAAGCGAGCTGCTTCACGCCGTTCAGATCCAGACTGGTCTTGCCCATCGCTCCGCCGAGAATGACGAACTGCTCGTTCGCCTTGGCGAAATCGACAGCGACCTTCGGCGCCGACACCGGATCGCCCGAATAGGCGATCAGCGTCGGTCCCTTCAGGAGCGACGCAATGGTGGCAACGTCCGAGCCTTCAAGAGCGATTTTGGCGAGACGGTTCTTCGCGACCTTTACGGATGCGCCGGCCTGCCGCATCTGCCTGCGCAGAGTCTGCAGTTGGGCGACCGTGAGGCCGGAATAGTGAGCCACGACGACAACGCTGGAAGTCTGGAAGACTTCCTTGAGCGCGGCGACGGACTCCGCTTTTTCCGTTCGATTCACTAGCTCTCTCCGGTTGGCGGGTGCCACAGCGGCAGTCCGCCAGGTTGCGACTGCCATCCGCCCGGACATCGTCCAGATGAGGGGCAGGATGGCGCTCTCAGATGCCTGCCCCCCGGTCACGGCGCTTTCACGCCGCCTAGGGTTCGATAGGTTCGAACCAATGGGCTCTTCGCCCGAATTCGGTTGTCACCCGTCTATGCTGGCCGCCGTAAACTCAAGTTCTTGGCGATTAAGCCGGATTGCTCCGGCACCGGCAGTCTTGGACAGGACGAAGGAGGGCCGAAAGCCCTCCTCTTTTCTCCCGGGTCCCCCCGGCAGAAACCTCAAAACTCTTTGATTTAGAAGCCTTCCTCCGGTGCTGGTCCCGGATTCATGGCGGCTATATAGGCCCGTTTCTTGCTAGCCTCAAGTGGAGAATTTGCGGCGCACCCACAAGTCTGCGGGCCCGCAGCCTGAAAGCCGCGGACCCGGGATCAGTAGACAGATCGGCCCCGGATCAGGCCCCGCCGCCGAAGACCGTCGACGGCTCGACCTTGACGCCCGGGCCCATGGTGGAGGAGACCGAAATCTTCTCCACGAACTGACCCTTGGCGCCGGAAGGCTTCGCCTTGGCAACGGCATCCGCGAAAGCCTTGATGTTCTGCACGAGCTGCTGTTCGGTGAACGAGGCCTTGCCGACACCGGCCTGAACGATGCCGGCCTTCTCGACCCGGAACTCGACCGAGCCGCCCTTGGCGCCCTTCACCGCATTGGTGATGTCCATGGTCACGGTGCCGACCTTGGGGTTCGGCATCATGCCGCGCGGGCCAAGCACCTTACCGAGGCGGCCGACCAGCGGCATCATGTCGGGGGTGGCGATGCAGCGGTCGAAATCGATCTGGCCGTTGGTGACCCTTTCGACGAGATCCTCCGCGCCGACGACATCGGCGCCGGCCGCCTTGGCCTCGTCCGCCTTGGCGCCGCGGGCGAATACGCCGACGCGCACCGTGCGGCCCGAGCCGTTCGGCAGCGTAACCACGCCACGCACCATCTGGTCGGCGTGGCGAGGATCGACGCCGAGATTCATCGCGATCTCGATGGTCTCGTCGAACTTCGACTTGGCGCGTTCCTTGATCAACTTCACCGCTTCGTCGATCGCGTAGAACTTGTCGCGATCGATGCCTTCGCGGGACTTGCGATAACGCTTTCCGTGCTGTGCCATGATCAGCCTCCCACCACGTCGATGCCCATCGAGCGGGCGGAGCCTTCAATCATCTTCATGGCCGCTTCGATCGTGTCGCAGTTGAGATCCTTCATCTTCTGCTCGGCGATCTCCTTGACCTGCGCCTTGGTGATCTTGCCGGCCTTGTCGCGGCCGGGGAATTTCGAGGCGCTTTCGATCTTGGCCGCCTTCTTGATGAAATAGGACACGGGCGCCTGCTTCATCTCGAAGGTGAACGAGCGGTCCTGGTACACCGTGATGGTGACCGGGATCGGCATGTTCTTTTCGAGCTTGGCGGTCTGTGCGTTGAACGCCTTGCAGAATTCCATGATGTTCAGACCGCGCTGGCCAAGCGCGGGGCCGATCGGCGGCGACGGGTTGGCCGCGCCGGCCGGCACCTGCAATTTCACATAGCCGGTGATTTTCTTCGCCATACTCTCTCTCCATCAGGAGCCGGACCATTCCGGCTCTTCCGGCGCCGTGGTGCAGATCTTGAGCGGCTGGCGACCGCCCTCACCTCCCACGGCTCTTCACCTTCTGTCATGCCTGCACTCGTCGCGGGCATCCCGCTTAGGTTGGCACGGCTGTGCCCATTCAATCGGGTCGCCGGGACAGTCCGGCGATGACGAATTAAAGCTTCTCCACCTGTCCAAACTCGAGCTCGACCGGCGTTGCGCGGCCAAAGATCGACACCGCGACCTTCACGCGCGAACGCGCATCGTCGACTTCCTCGACCACACCGTTGAACGAGGCGAACGGGCCATCGGCCACGCGCACCTGCTCGCCGATCTCGAACGACACCGACGGCTTCGGCCGCTCGATGCCTTCCTGCACCTGCTGCAGGATATGCTCTGCTTCCGAATCCCGGATCGGCATCGGCTTGTTGTCGGCGCCGAGAAAGCCCGTGACCTTCGGCGTGTTCTTGATGAGATGAAATACCTCGTCGGTCAGGTCAGTCTTCACCAGCACATAGCCGGGAAAGAACTTGCGCTCGGCATCGACCTTGCGGCCGCGACGCACCTCGGTGACCTTTTCCTTGGGGACCAGGATTTCGTCAAACAGATGCTCGAGATGGCGCTGCTTCGCCTGTTCGCGGATCGATTCCGCGACCTTGTTCTCGAAGTTCGAATAGGCGTGAACAATGTACCAGCGCTTGGCCATGACCCGGCTAATCCCTTAACGACCAATGCCAAGAATGAATGTCACGCCGAGGCGGATGACCTGATCGGCGAGCAGAAAAAAGATCGCAGCAATGGTCACCATCACGAAAACCATCGCGGTCGTGATCATGGTCTCGCGGCGGGTCGGCCAGGTGACCTTTTCGGTCTCCGAGCGGACTTCCTGCAGGAACTTGAACGGGCTGATCTTGGCCATGAAACCGCTACTCTGGACCGTCGATTGAATGGTTGCACATGCCCTGTCGTGGCCCAATCCTCAGGTCGAGGATGAGGCCGCCAAGCGGGCCTTTTAGGGAATAATGTCGCCGCGGATGTCCGTGAGGGCCGCTAGGCGAGGTCAGCTAAGTACTGCGGATGAAGGCAAAAATCAAGCTGGTTCAAAAACGGCGGCTGGCGGGCTGGCAGGAGTGGAGGGAGTCGAACCCCCAACCCCCGGTTTTGGAGACCGGTGCTCTAGCCAGTTGAGCTACACTCCTACAACCAGCCCCGCCAAAGCGGGAACGGCGGCCCCTGAACCCGGTCCGCCGCCGCGTGGATATGCATGATCAAGGCCCGGTCTGCAAGCCAAGTCTGGCGCTGGTCAGGTCTCGGCGTGCTCGCGCTCAAAGGCCCAGACGCGCTCGAAGCCCATCAGTTTGGAGAAATCGTTGAACGGATAAAGTTCGCCGCTCCAGGACTTGCTCGACCCCTTGGAGAGGATTTCCCCGTACACCGAACGCAGAGCGGCGCCCATCGCCAAGAATCCCGAGGCCGGAAAAATGGCGAGCTTGAAGCCGAGCTTTTCGAGGTCGGCGCGGTCGAGGATCGGCGTGCGGCCGCCCTCCACCATATTCGCCACCAGCGGCACGTCGAACGTGCGGCCGATCCTTTCCATCTCCGCTTCGCTCTCCGGCGATTCAATAAAGAGGATATCGGCGCCCTCCTTTAGGAAAGCCTCGCCACGGCGCAACGCTTCGTCGAGACCAAGCGCGGTGCGCGCATCAGTGCGGGCGATGATGAGAAAATCCTTCGATGATCGTGCTTCGGACGCCACCTTGATGCGGCGCGCGGCGTCCGCGATCGGCACCACGCGGCGGCCCGGGGTGTGTCCGCATTTCTTCGGATATTCCTGATCCTCGATCTGGATCGCCTGCGCGCCGGCCTCTTCATAGCCGCGCACCGTGAAGTCGACATTCAGAAGCCCGCCATATCCGGTGTCGCCATCGGCGATCAGCGGCGTCGTCGTGCCCTGCGCGATCTGCCGCACGCGGCCGACCATTTCGGTGTAGCTCGCAAGTCCCGCATCCGGCAGACCGAGATGCGAAGCGACGACGCCGTAACCCGTCATATAGAGTGCGTCGAATCCCATGCCGTCGGCGATGCGCGCCGAGATCATGTCGAAGACACCGGGCGCCGAGATCAGGCCGGGCTCCTTGAAACGCGTAGACAATTTTTTCTTCGTGTTGGCCATGTGACTTCCAGAATGTTCGCCTCAGGCGGCGCGGTGATGCAGACGATGATCGAGCCAGAGCAGGACAGCGCTGGCGGAAACGGCGATGACGCCGAGCAGCAAGATGGTCGCCATGATGGTCGGCACGTCATGCAGGCCGATGGCGTTCATGATCAGAAAGCCGAGGCCGCGTTGCGAGGCGAACATCTCGCCGATGAGCACGCCGAGCAGCGTCAGCGAAAATCCGATGCGGAGGCCTGAGACAATCTCCGGCAAGGCACCGGGCATCACAACCGTAAGCAAGGTCTGGCTGCGCGACAGATGCAGCACGCGCGCTGTTTTGAGATGCACGCTGGCGAGATTGCGCACGGCGTTCATGGCGAACATCGCGATGGGGATGATGCCGTGGATAGTGCCAAAAGCGATCTTGGCAGGCAGCCCGAGACCGAAGATCAGCAAGATGACGGGATAGAGCGTCACCTTCGGCAGACTGTAGATCGACACCAGGATGGGTTCAGCGACCTGGGCGCCGGTACGGTGGAGACCGAGCGTCAGGCCGATCACCAGTCCGCCCGCGGTCGCAAGCAAA
The DNA here is from genome assembly GCA_032027085.1 of Pseudorhodoplanes sp. Classification (NCBI taxonomy): domain Bacteria; kingdom Pseudomonadati; phylum Pseudomonadota; class Alphaproteobacteria; order Hyphomicrobiales; genus Pseudorhodoplanes; species Pseudorhodoplanes sp. The sequence continues at coordinate 3,832,443 of JAVSMS010000001.1, forward strand.
AGCGCGAAAACGAACGCCTTGCCGGTTTCCAACGCATGCGGCCAGAACGCAGCGCTGTTGAGCATGCTCCAGGCTTTGACCGCAGTGGCGGCCGGCGAGGTCAGAGCGAACGGCGCCGCAAGATGCAGCAATTGCCAGGCGGCAATTCCGGCGAGCAGCAGCAGCGCTATGTCGAGCAGACGCCGCATGTCAGCGCCCCAATCGCCGCAACAGCCGCTGCTCATAGCCATAGAACAGCGCGTTCACGACGGTCACCAGCACGATGACGAAGAGCATCAGCGCGTACATCGTGCGGTTGTCGAAATTGTTGAAGGCATAGGCGATGGAATAGCCGAGGCCCGACGAGGCCATGATGAATTCGGCGGCGATGACGCCGATGAAGGAATAGGCGATGGCGAGCTTGATGCCGGTGAAGAGATACGGGATCGCGCTGGGCAGCTTGATGCGCAAGGCGGCGGCGACCGGCCCCATGCCATAGACCTGCGCCGTTTTTTCCAGCACGCGCGGAATGCGGTCGAAACCGTTCAATGTGGCGATGATCATGGCGACCACGCCAAACAGGAAGCCGATCGCAACGATGGAGCCGCGGCCGAGGCCGAACAGCACGATGAACAACGGATAGAAAGCAAAGAACGGCAGCGCGTAATAGCTTGCCAGGAACGGATCGATCGCACGGCGCAGTCGCGGAAAAGCGTGGATGACGGCGCCGATGACAAAGCCGCCGATTACCGCCAGGACGAACGACAGCGCGACATTGCCGAGGGTTTCGGCGATATCGGCGTTGAACTTGCCGGACGTCAAAAGCTGCGCAAGCCGCGAGGCCATTTCCGACGGCGCGATGAGAATGCGCGGGCTGATCACACCAAGGCGGCACAGCACTTCGAGCACGAGCACGAAACTGCCCACCACAGCAAGGCGCAAGGCGCCAACGCGGCTCATCGCGCGCTCCCCTGCCCGATTGACTTCAGAGATTCCTCGCGCAGCACCGACCACAGCCGCGCCGTGATGTCGCCGAAGCCCGGATCGGCGGCCACGCGCGAATCCCGCTCGCGCGGCCAGCGTGTCTCGACTTCCTCGATGATGCGGCCTGGTCGCGCCGACATGATGCCGATACGGTCAGACAGCATCGCCGCTTCGTCCAGCGCATGCGTGATCAGCATCACGGTCGCGCCGGTCTCGCGCCAGACCTTGAGCAGTTCATCGCCCATGATCAGACGCGTCTGCGCGTCGAGGGCACCGAACGGCTCATCAAGCAAAATCAGCCGCGGCTGCATCACCAGCGTGCGCGCGATGCAGACGCGCTGGCGCATGCCACCGGACAATTGTGCCGGATAGGATTTTGCAAAGTCGACAAGTCCCATCAGCCGCAACGCATGATCCAGCCGGCGCGCGATTTCAGCCGCCTCCAGGCCTGCGCGGCGCAACCCGAAGGTGATGTTGTCGGCAACATTCATCCAGGCGAATGAGGCGTCCTCCTGGAATACAACGCCAATGCCCTGCGGCACCTGGCCGTCGACCTTGCGCCCTTCGAACGCGATCTCGCCGCTGGTCGGACGTGAGAGGCCGGCGAGCACGTCGAGCAAGGTCGACTTGCCGCACCCGGACGGACCGATCACCGAATAAAACTCACCACGCCGCAAAGTCAGGTCAGTCGGCGCCAGCGCGTGCACGCCCGCGCCGCCGCCTACCCCCGCATAGACGCGGCTGACGCCACGCATTTGCGCGTGCACGTCAGCGGTCACGTTTTTCGAGGGCATTATGTTCGCCGGAGAAACTGCGAGATTCACTTCACGAAGCTCTCGTCGACCACTTTCGCCCAATCGATCTTGCCGTCGACCTCGCCGATGATCTGCAAGCCCTTCACCATGTTGTCCATGGCCGGATATTCGAACTCGCCGGAGCCCCAGTATTTCAGCGCACTGAGATTCTTTACTGCGTTGAGGATCACCTTCTCGTCGGCGTTGTAATGCTTGGCCACGATCTTCGCGGTCTCTTCCGGATTGGCGTAGACGAATTGGACCGCCTTCTTGCGCGCCTGCACGAGTTTGTGCAGCTTGTCCTTGTTGGCTTTCGCGTATTCGGTGGTCGTCACGCCGACCGTCTGCACCATCGGCGGCAACTCGTCGGCGACATGGAAGACCGGCTTGAACTTGCTCTGCATCTTCGACCAGATCGGATCCATGACCGGTGCCGCGACGACGCCTTTCTGCTGCACCATGGTGAGGCCGGATCCGATGCCGCCCGCAGCGACCGTCTCGGCTTTGATCTTGTGCTTGTCCATGACCATGGTCAGCAGCATGTCGGTCACGGACTTGGGCGAGGTGAACGCCACTTTCTTCCCGGCAAGATCCTTCACCGAATTGATTCCGGAATCGGGCGTCGTGACCCAGAGGATTTCGCCGGCGGTGCGCACACCGGTGTGAATGATCTTGAGGTCGATCCCCTGCTTCATCGCGGCTATGACGGCAGACAGCGCGACTTCGCCGTAAGGCAGATCGGACGCCATGACGTTTCGCATGGTGGTGCCGCCGCCCTTGGAGGTCAGCACGCCGTCGATGTTGAGGCCCGCGTCCTTGTAATAGCCCTTCTCGATCGCGACCGCGTAAGGCGCGCCGTACATCAGGACGCCCCAATGGGTGACCGTGATTTGCTCGGCCACAGCCGGCCGCGGCACCGCCAGAAGCATCAGCCCGAACGCAAAAGTTACGATCCTGTACACAATGGACATGTCATTCCTCCCGTAAAGCAACGCGCGCTTATGTTTATCTCTAATATGCCGGGCCTTACAGGGCCGCGGCACTTGTCCCGATAGCTATCGTGTATACAATGGCGACCCGTGTCTACTGAAATTTGGTCCCTGGGCATGGCCGATGAACAAGCCTGAACGCCTGCGCGCCACCGACGTCGCCTACGGCTCGATACGCCAGGGCCTGATCGCCGGACGCTGGTCCGCCGGCTCGCATCTGCGCGAAACCGAACTCGCGGACGAACTCGGCATCAGCCGTACGCCGGTGCGCGAAGCGTTGCGCCGACTGGCCAGCGAACAGATGGTCATGTTCGAGCCGCATCTCGGCGCCCGCGTGCCGGGATGGTCGGAGCAGGAACTGGCGGAAATCTTCGCACTGCGCGTGGAACTGGAGAGCTACGCCGCCGGCGAAGCCGCGCGGCATGCCACGCCGCAACACATCGCCGAATTGCGCCAGCTTGCCCGCGAGATGGAACAGGCGGCGTTCGGCCTGGAGCAGCCCGACTACGTGCGCATCACCGAAGCCAATGAGCGCTTCCATCGGCTGATCGTGACGGCGTCAGACAACCGGCGGCTGATGAATCTGATCGGCTCGCTGATCGAATTGCCGCTGGTCATCCGCACGTTTGCGCGCTTCGACAAGCAGGCGATGGCGCGCAGCGTGCAGCACCACTTCGATCTCGCCGAAGCCGTCGCCACCCGCAACGCCGACTGGGCGATTGCAGTGATGCGTGCGCATATTCACGCGGGGCGGCAGGTCATGATGGGGAGCCCTACGCAGGTCGCTTAGCGTTATTTGGGGTAGACCTGAACTTCGAAGAGACTTTTGGAGCGGGTGAAGGGAATCGAACCCTCGTCATCAGCTTGGAAGGCTGTTGCTCTACCATTGAGCTACACCCGCGTCCGATCAAAGGCGCCGCTTCGAAAAGGCACGGCCGGTGGCCGCTTTCAAGGTACCTTTCAAAAGCAAGCGCCCGCGCTTCGTCAGAAGAGGCGATATAGGTTTTGAGTTTCCAGGGCAACCACTTGGATATGTGGAGAAGATCCCCGGGATTATCCCCCGCCGCCGCCCTGCGGGCTACGGCGCGGCAGCCTTCGCTCGCTTCGCTAGGACAGGTCTCGGCTGGCTTGCCGAGCCATAGCTCGTGAAGCGAGCGAAGGCTGGTGGAGGGGGTTGGATTCGAACCAACGTAGGCATAGCCAACGGATTTACAGTCCGTCCCCTTTAGCCACTCGGGCACCCCTCCGGGAGATCACCAGTCTTGGGCGGTCTGGCTGGTTAGTCGCTCCAGACCGATAGCGGGTTTACCCCGGATCGGCATCATATAAAACGCGATCCGGAACCCGCTGGCGCGGCTTTGGGCCGCGCGCCGCGTTATGGTGGCGGGTGCCTGTTAAGTCAATCCGAAGTCATGGAAATCAAGATGCGCGAGCGCAAGGGCCGGCCTTTTTCCCACCGCCGGGACGGCGACAAGCCGCGCTTTGGCCGCGACAAGGCTGCCGCCGGCCACCGCAAGGGTGGGAGGGATCTTGGCCGCGCCCGCCGTGCACCTGGCGAGGGCCCGGTTGTGATCTATGGCTGGCACGCCGGCAAGGCGGCGCTCGAAAATCCGGCCCGCCGCATCCGCCGCATCATGGCGACCGAGAACGCCGCCCGCCGTCTCACCGAAGAAGGCGTGCGGACGAAGACCACGCCGGAGATCGTGCGCCCGGAGGCGATCGCGCGGCTGCTCAGCGCCGATGCGGTGCATAATGGTCTGTGGATCGAGGCCGAGCCACTCGACCCACCGGATATCACGGAACTCGCACCGGAAGGCCTGGTGCTGGTGCTCGACCAGATCACCGACCCGCACAATGTCGGCGCCATCCTGCGCAGCGCAGCGGCCTTCGGTGTCAAGGCGCTGATCACCACCGCGCGGCATTCGCCGGAAGCGACCGGCGTGCTCGCGAAGTCGGCATCGGGAGCGCTGGAATATGTGCCGATGCTGACGGTGCAGAATCTCGCGCGCGGTCTCGCCGCGCTGAAAGAGCGCGGCTTCCTCACCGTCGGGCTCGACAGCGAGGGCGAGAGCGATCTCGCAGCCCTCACCCTGTCGGCGCCGCTCGCGCTGGTACTCGGTGCGGAAGGAAAAGGATTGCGGCAATTGACGCGCGACACATGCGATCATGTCGCGCGTCTTGATCTGCCGGGAGAGATCAAAAGTCTGAACGTCTCGAACGCCGCCGCGCTGTCGCTTTATATCGCGACGACGCGGCTGCGCTGAAGCAACTCACCTGTAGTGATAATACCTCGCGGCCGGCGCGCGATGATAGCGCGGCGCCGGACGATGATGATAGCCCGACCAGCGGTATGACCTGCGCACGCCGTAATACGGGCGATACGGGCGATGCCAGTACGAGCGGTACTTGCGATACGGGCGATAGACCGGCGCGCCGTAATAGCCGCCGCTGACATACGGATAAGCGGCAACCGGACGCGCAGGCTGATAATAGGCCGGACCGAAATCCGTGCCCGGGCCCGAATAGACCGGCCCCTGATTGACGGCATACGACTGAATGACCGGCTCCTGCACGACCACAGGCGTCGGCTGCACGATCACCTGCGGCTGCTGCACGATGACGGGTGCAGGCTGCACGACGACCGGCGCGGGCTGCACAAACGTGACAGCCGGTGCCACCGCAAATGAAGAGGCGCAGCAACCGCTGCCCCAGCCGGCGCTCCAGCCCCAGCCACCGCCCCAGCCGCCCCACGAATTGCAGCAACCGGCATCGGCCGGCTGCATGCTCAGCAGGCTGATAGCGCCCGCTGCAACCGCACTCAGATACACACGCGACATTTTACTCTCCCTGTTATTCCAGCTTGCAGATGTCATGGACGGTGCCGCGGTCTGCGCCGCGGCGAGATATCGACCTCGGGCGAAATGAACATCGGCCCAGTCGGCGCGTAGTCCGTCACTGGACTGTTCATGTCGGACTCCGCCGACCACGAGCGATGAAACGGCTGCGCCTGCGGCGGCAGCGGGCGATGTGCGGGCGGATTGATCTCGTAGCGGCCAACCTTCGGCGCGCCGCCGAGCGAAGGAAAATAGCGCGGCACCGGCCGGTAATAGGGTGGCTGCGGAATATAGGGCGACGGGATCACGGTTACCGGAACGGCGCCGGGCCGGTATAACCCCCAGTCCCCGACGGTAACGCCCCAGGAGGCGTCGTAGCCGTTAATCATGACCGGCACGTCGGAGCGGCCGGGCACCACATAGGCCGGCGCATGATCGGCTCGCGCCACGCCTGCAGACAGGGCAGCAAAAGCCGGTACAATCATTGACGCAGCAAGGCGCCTACGCATACGCAACCACCGAACAAAGCCGAATAATCGTCGTATTTTAGACGTTTAGGGCTTTGAAGGTGCTAACGTCGCGGGTAAATCGGTTATTAGCATTAATCGCGCGCTACCCGTCGGCGTGAGTGCGAGACGAATTAGGACCAATGCCGGACAACAACAAACCGCGCCCCTCTGCGGTCGCCGGAAAGATCAGCTTTCGCAAACACTATGACGAACTCGAGCGCCGGCGCGTCGCGCTGGCCGATCGCCTGGACAAACTCGGCGAATATGGACGCGGACATCCGTCCTTCCGGAAAGCGACGACGCTGCTCACGCGGACATTCCGTGACGCGAAGCTGGTTCAGCGCGCGGCGATCCTGCAAGCGGCCGACTGGATCATCAGTCTTATTGAAGCCGGCATGCCATTCGTTTGACGCTTGTCAGCGGCATTCGGATATCGCCAGCTTGCCGGAATGAAGCGATGCTGCTAGCTCTCCGGCCAAGCCGGGTTAGCTCAGCGGTAGAGCAGCGGTTTTGTAAACCGTTGGTCGGGAGTTCAATCCTCTCACCCGGCACCATTTACACCCTCACCGAGATTTCTCAACCACTCCCAAGCTTCCAGAAACGCCTGTGAATAAGGCGTTTCCGCTGTCTGTTAGTTTCCGTGGTTTTCTGGCGCGCTCTGGCTTTTCAGGGTACAAGTTAGGGTATCTCGCGAATCGTCGGGGAGAGATACCCTAATGCCGCGCCGCGTGCTTCCGCTGACGGAGTCAATCATCAAACGCGCCGCGCCTGCGGCGTCGGTTCGCAAGCTCACTGATGGTCAGGTGCGAGGACTCAAGTTGTGGGTCTTTCCAGATGGCGCCAAGCGCTGGCGACTAGCCTACACCTACGCCGGCAAACAGCGCGAATTTGCGCTCGGCACATGGCCGCAGATTTCGCTCTCGGAAGCGCGCCGGCTCGCTGATGAGGCTAGCCGGCTATTGCGCGACGGCAAGGACCCTGTTGCGGCGCGCCGCACGGCGCGAGAGCAGGCGGCCAAGGGTGACGCGACGTTCTCCGCGATGGCAGATGCGCTGAGGCGAAAGAAAGAGGCTGAGGGCAAGAGCGCACGCACGATCGAGAAGCACAAGTTTTTCCTTGCGCAGGTGAAGCCGCTGCACGCTCGGCCGGTGATGGAGATTACGGCTGTCGAGGTGCTGGATGCGCTCAAACCGATTGAGGCGGCCGGCAAGTATGAGACGGCAACCAGAACGCGGGCCTTTGTCGGCGAGGTTTTGCGCTTTTCGGCCGCACAGGGATTGCCGGTCACCGATGTCTCCCCGCTGTTGCGGGGCGCCCTCACGCGTCCGATCACGAAACACCGCCCCGCAATCACGGCGCCTGACGCCTTCGGTGCGTTGTTGCGCGCGATTGATGGCTATGAGCAGCCGCTCACCCGCGCGGCGCTGCAGATCTTGGCGCTGACGGCGGTTCGCCCCGGCGAGTTGCGCCGCGCCGAATGGTCTGAATTCGATCAGGCTGCCCGCACATGGGTTATTCCGGCGGCCAAGATGAAGATGCGGCGCCCGCACCGCGTGCCGCTCTCCGATCAGGCGATCGCCATACTTGACGCGCTGCGCCCGATTACCGGCTGGGGCCGCTATCTCTTCCCGGCGATGCGCGGAAAGGACGCCTACATGGGCGAGAACACGATGAATGCCGCTTTGCGGCGCCTCGGCTATAACGCCGATGAGGTGTCTCCGCACGGTTTCCGGGCGTCGTTTTCCAGCTTCGCGCACGGCTCACGCCGCTGGTCGCATGATGCAGTAGAGCGCCATCTGGCGCATGCCGAGCGGGACAAGGTAAAGGCCGCCTATGACCGCGACGACCGCTGGCAGGAGCGCGTCGCGATTTCGAAGTGGTGGGCCGATTATTGCGATGAGATGAAGCGCGGCGCGCGCGGGCAAGTCGTGACGTTGAGGGCATAGCCACAGTGGCGATCTCGCAGGGAGGCTGGAATGGCAAAACGGATGAACGCTGCCCCGGATGAGGTGTTTGTCGCCTCCGTACCGGCCGATTTCAGGTCTGACGGCGCCGCGCGCTGGCGAGTGGTCGCCGAGGATAGCGGCGATGTCACACAGGTGACGCTCGATCGCGAGACTGGCCTTGTAAAACTTGAAACGTGGCGCGTCCGCGCCGCGCGTCATTGAAGCCCCCGCTAACGGTGTGAATCGCCGGGGCTAGGGCGACGGCCCGAAAACCGCGTCCGCACGCGGCTGCCCCGGTGCCACTTTGCGGGCCGACTGCGGAGCGGCAATGGCGAAAGCGAACATTCCTCAGCCCGAGTATTTGGCCGCACGCGCGCGAGAGAACATCTTTGCAGAGGCCAAGCCGAACGCGCGCAAGATGTGGTTAGATGGTGCTGTCAGGCGCGTCTGGTTTCCCTTTGACGACACTATCGAAGCCGTCATCAATAAACTGAAACGCAAAAAGCAGCACAAGGCTTCAATCACAGACGCTCACAAAGCGGTGCGGAATGCGATCGTCAGAGCAGTTTCGCACGCTGCCATCCAGCACACTTTCGAAATCGGCACACCCAAGGGGCGTAGCGGAAAGCCTCTGGATTCCCGTGCGTCGCTCGGAATGAAAGATGCTGCAGCCTACCTCCGGAAATACGGGGCCAAGGCGGCGAAGCTCGCGCAAGCTCTCCGCGATTTCAAGCAAGAGGATCACGGCTACCTGAATTTCTGGCCGCAGCGCCGCTTGGCCCGCCGCGATCAGAGCGAGGCACGTGAGGTTGCGGCGATGATCGAGGCGTCACAGCAGGCGCTGTTATCGACCGCACAATCACTCGATCAATTGGCTAATCGGGCGAACGAGGAAGCTGCCCGGCTCGCAGGGGGTCCCGGCAGCGCGAAACATCGTTGGCAGGTTGAGTTCGTTATTTCGCTCGGCTTTTTCTGGCGCCACCTCACCGGAAAGGACCCGTCGCACGGTTCGCGGGATTTTGTCGGTTTGGTTGCTTCTGCCTATGCCGCAGCCGTTAGTGAGGGCGAGGAATACGACTGGGAATCGATTGTCCGCACCGCCTGCAAGCATGTGAACGAGCGTCCCGCATGGGATCGGTGGGATCGGTATGAAAAGGGCTACGATTCGCCGGGCACGGAATCGGCAACCCTGCGCAGCAGATTTATTTTCCCCAATAATGGCCGGCGCGTTCCTCGCGGGCATAGCTAAGCAATTCTCGAAAAACTCTTTTTTGGTGGTGTGATTGGCTGGTCAATTCCAGCCGTAATTCGCGCCATCCTTTGTCGCCGACACTCCGGCATTTCCATGACCACATGAAAATCAACATGGGGTCACGGAAATGAACTTGGCATCTTCCGCGTCTGTCAGCGAAAATTGGTTCACCCGCAAGGAAGCCGCCGCCTATTTGAAGCTCGGCGAATCCACGCTCGCCAAAGCGTTTATGTCCGGCGATTCGCCTCCCGCCGCAAAGATCGGCCGCAGCGTTCGCTACCGGCGCGCTGATCTCGACGCATGGATGGCTACACGGATGCGCCAGTCCACGCGGGAGTACGCGCAATGAGCCGCACCTCGCGCGCGCCGCGCAAAGCGCAAAGGCCAGAAATCAACGCCATTCCGGCGGTTCGCTTTCTTGGTGAGCATCGTTACTTTGCCGAAACAGGCCACCTTATCACCTCTGGTGTGGTCGAGGTCTGTGGCGTCATCGGCATGCCGGGTGCGCCAGCACCATCCGAATGCTTCGTATGCGATGGCCGTCTGCGCCACATCTATGAGCGCCCATGCAAGTCGCGCGGCTGTCGCTGTCTGACCTGTCAGGTTCATGATGTGGGCAGCGATGACATTGACGCCATCCTGCTCGCGCGGAAGCGATGCGGATGCATCAACTGCACACGGCGAAGGGCGAGGTCGAAATGACTCCCTCTGTCGTCGAAGATGTGCGGCAAACCGTACACGCGGCACCCACATCGCCGCCCCACCGCAATCTTGTCGTGCCGGCCTATTGGTACCGTGAGCATCCTGAGCGCAGCGATTACGTGCTGGCGTTTTGGTGCCCTTGGTGTCGAGAGATTCATAAGCACGTTAGTTCAGGTGCCCTGATCGAGCCGAGATTGTGCGAGTGGTACGAGCATCCGCGCTGCCGGTTCGCCGGCCACGGCTATCACCTGCTCAACATGGGTTTGGTGCGATCTCTCGACGATCTGCCGCGCCCGATCGATCGCAGGCATGCCGGTCAGCTTATCGAGTTGCTGTCAAAATAGTGGGCGCCTGCTGGCCTGCGATATCGCGCCTCTACAACGAAAGTGTGTATCCAATGGAAAATCTAGCTATCACAACTCGGCGCGCCGAGCTTCGCGCCGGGTCATACGACTCAAAATCCGGAACCTTCACGGCGATTGCGGCAACATCTTCGCCCGTTCAACGCCGCATCTTCGGTGAAGCCGTTCTTGAAGTCTTATCGATGCTGCCCGACTCCGTCCGCCTCGATCGGTTCCGATCTGGCCGCGCGCCGCTGCTCGATAATCATCGCGTTGGCTCGATCGCCGATCAGATCGGTGTCATCACGAATGCGCATATCGAAAATGATCAGCTTATCGTGAGCGTGAGGCTTTCCGACCGTAACGATGACCGAATGAAGCAAATTCGCGCCGATCTGGCCGCCGGCGTCATCCGTAACGTAAGCATCGGCTACAGCGTTTACGCGAGCGAAGAAGCCACAAGCGCAGACGGCAACACCGTCATCACCCGCACAGATTGGGAGCCGGCAGAGCTTAGCCTTGTGTCGCTTCCCGCCGATCCACGAGCCCATATCCGATCCATGATGAAAGGAAAGAACATGGACAAGACTGCAACTGTTACTGACGAGACCCGCGAAGATGAGATGATCGATACCGTCGATCTTGCGTCGGACGATGGCTCTGAATCGAAGCCGGCCCATCGCGCGATGTCCGATCGGCACGCTCGCGAAGCCTATACGATCGCCGCACGAGCCGGATATTCGGCCGAATTCGCACGCCGGCACATCGATTCTGGTGTTACGCTCAAAGAATTCCGGACGATCGTTCTCAACGAGAAAGCCAATGAAGCGGATCGCTCGCGCTCGGTCAGCGTGTCTCACGACCAGCGAAGCTTCAACAATCCCGATTTTCTCAGCCAGTCGATCGAGCAGGCCCTCTATGCCCGCATGGCCGGCACAGCACCCGAAGGTGCTGCCCGCGAACTCATGGGGCGATCGCTGCTCGATATGGGCGCCATGCTCTTGCAGGCCAATGGCGAGCGGGTGTCGTGGTCGAACCGTGAGGCATTGGCCTCGCAGATTCTCACGCGCAGTTACCACACCACAAGTGATTTTCCGGTTCTCCTGACGGGCGCCGGCAATCGCGTCCTCCTCGACGCTTACAAGGCGGCCGAGTCGCCGCTCAAGCGGCTGGCCCGCCGCCGAAATGCGGCCGATTTCCGGCCGATCTCGTTGGTGAAGCTGAGCGAGGCGCCTCGCCTGCAGAAGGTTGGCGAGGGTGGAGAGGTGACCTACGGCAGTCGCTCGGAGGCAAAAGAGGGTTTCAAGGTCGAAACCTTCGCGCGCATCTTCTCGCTTTCGCGTCAGGCGATCATCAATGATGATCTGGGGGCGTTCGCCGACTCGAACATGGCGTGGGGCCGCGCAGCGGCCGAGACAGAGGCCGATCTGCTGGTGTCGCTCTTTACCGCGAATTCCGGCGATGGCATCGATCTCGATGACGGCGATCCGATCTACACGACCGGACGCAAGAACAAGGCGGCGGCCGGCGCCGTCATCGACGTGGCGACACTCGGCGCAGGGCGTCGGGCGATGCGCGAAACCAAAGGCCTTGATGGCAAGACGCCGATCGGCGTCACACCCAAGCATCTTGTGGTTGGGCCGGCAAAGGAAACGGAAGCTGAGCAGGTTCTTGCTGCTATCGCCGCTGCACAAGTGGCAGATGCCAATCCGTTCAGCGGCAAGCTCACCTTGCATGTTGAGCCGCGATTCGCGGGTAATGCGTGGCGGATTTTTGCCGACCCCGCTGAGCTTGCGACGATCGTGATCGCGTACCTCAACGGCCGTGAAGGTCCGGCGCTGGAAATGCGCGAAGGGTGGTCCACGCTCGGAGCCGAGTTTCGCGCCGTCTTGGATTTTGGATGCGGCATTGCAGAATGGCGCGGCACGTATCTGAACTCCGGCAACTAACCTTTTGACGCGGCGGGGTCTCTCTTGAGGGCGCTGCGGCCCGTCCAATAGCGAAAGCTTTCCTCCCTTCCCCGCCGAGCTTGTCCGGCTAGCTGCCGGATGGCGCGTTTCGTGGGTCAAGGAAAGCAAGGCCGCACCAAATTCGCCTTGATGCTTCCTTATAACGCGGAGATTGAAATGACTGAGTCCACAATTCAGAAAACGTCCTTCACGGTCGCCGATGACGGGTCCCGGATCGTGACGCTGGAAAAGGCCATCACCAGCCACAGCGGTCCCGTTGCGCAATTGCGCCTCCGGTCTCCGACCTTTGCCGATTTCATGGCCGTCGGCGATCCGACGACACTCATCGTCGCGCATAATTCCATCATCCCGCACGATGATCTGGAAACGATCAAGGCTTATACGGTTCGCCTCTCTGGCGTCGATGAGATTTTGTTGAACCAATTGACGCTCAAAGATGCGTTGGCCGTCCGCGAGGCCATCAAGGATTTTTTCAAGGCGGGCTCGGCAAGCACCTCGACGAACTTGCCGACTTCCTAATCTTCGATCTTGGTTGGAAACCCGCCACCGTCCAAAAAATGTCGAGCCAAGAAATCTTCTATTGGGCCGCGCGCGCGTTGCGCCGGCGCAAGCAGCAAGCGAGCAAATAAATGGCCGTTCGCGTCATGGAAGCCAGCGCAGTCATTTCTGCGCACGATCGCACGGGAAATACGTTTCAGCGTATTGCCGCCAAAATGAAGGCACTCGAAAGCGGCGCGGCGGCTCTTGGCCGGCGTTCCGCCATGATCGATCGCGCGACGGCTGCGACCGAGCGCGGATCGACCGTGATTGCCGGCGCGGCAAGCCGGCTGCTGGCGCCGGCCGCGCTCGGTTATGCCGCAACGCGAGCCTTTCGCCGTTATGCCGAAACGGAAATGGCGATCACGCGCATTGGCATCACGGCCGATGCGACGGATCAGGAGATCAAGGCGCTGCATCGCAGCCTTCGCGATCTATCGGCGAACACCGGCAAGCCATTTGATGAAGTGGCAGAGGGCCTTAATCAGCTTGTGACTGGCGGCCTCGATTTACCGCAGGCGATGCCCGCCATGCCGGCGATCGTGCGCACGGCGCAGGCCGCCGGCGCCGAGGTGCGCGATATCGCGCAATCCTCGCTGGCCTTGTCGCAAGCGCTCGGCATCGCTGCCGATCGCATGCAGGATGCTTTCGATATCATGGTCGAGGGCGGCAAGGCTGGCAAATTTGAGTTGAAGGACATGGCCCGCTATTTCCCGTCCATCGCGCCGGCCGCCGCTGCCGTTGGCATGAAGGGTGAGGAAGGACTCAAGCGCATCGTCGCGCTGTTACAGGTAATCCGCAACGGCACCGGCACCGTCGAGGAGGCAGCCTCCTCCGTTTCCAACATCTTCGCGAAGATGGAGAGCGAGGAGACGGCGAAGCGGTTCCAGAAATTCGGAATCGACCTGCGCGCGGAGATGAAGAAAGGGCGCAAGGAAGGACGCGATCTATTGGAGGTTTTCACCGATCTGACCAGCCGCGCACTCGGAGGCGATCTGTCGAAAATCCCGCAATTGTTCTCCGATATGGAATTCGCGCGTGGCATGCGTGCGCTCTTGTCCTATCGGGACATGCTCGGCGAGGTGCTGTCGCGACTCGAAAAGGCCAAGGGTGCAACCGGGCGGGATTTCGATCGCGTCATGACGCGAAGCCAGATTTCTATCAATCGGCTTTCGGAGTCATGGGATCGCGCAACGGAATCGTTCGGGCGTCTGATCGATGTGATCGGCGGCTCCAAAGGACTGCAGACGCTCGCGGGGCTGCTGGAAAATTTGGCCGCCGCGCAGGAAAAGAGCCGCGAGAACGCGCCGAAAAGTTTGGATGAATTTCGCCAACGCTACCTCGACAAGCAGGACAGCGATCGCCTCGCCGCACTGGATCGCGAGATTACCGCCGCCGGCGATGATCTCACCGGAGCCGAGGCGATTGCAAAACAGCGCCGTGAGCGCGGGCAACCGCCACTGCTCGCCGGCCACACCGACGCGCGCAAAAGGCTTGAGCGATTGCGCACCGAACGCGAATTGCTGCGGCTCAATATGGCGGCGCGCAATCTGCCCTGGCCGGAGACGGCGCCAGTTATTGATCCCGATCTGCGACAGGTGCCCATGCCTGTGCCAAGTCCGCGCCGCGCCGCGTCGGCACTCGCCACACGGCAAGTACCGCTGCCTGTACCAAGTCCGCGCCGCACCACGTCCTTTCCGGCGTATGGCTCGATCGATGATCTTGTGACGGTCATCCGTAGCGAAAAGTCCGCGCCCGTTGAGGCCACGTTGAAAGGTGGGGCTGACGTGAATGTAAAGGTGACGGTTGAGCCGTCGCCGGACTTCTTTACGCGCGTCCGCTCAATCGTGAGCAGCGTGTTTGGAAATATCCGGATCAATGGGGGTAGGTCGGAAACTGGTAGCACCGGCTCAACGGGTGTCACCATGCCGGAGGCCGGTTCGCCCTGATGCAACAAAACGGGATGATCTGCCGCCGCATCGCCACCATGATCGAACGCGGCAGATTTTGATCTGCCTCGGTGTTTACGTTGAGAGCAACTAATCCATATGACAAAAGAAAATCAGACTCGCGGGCAGGACTTTAACGACACGCTGCAGTCGGGGCCGGCGGGCGTGATTGCCGACATGATCGAAAACTGCGATTTCGATCTGCCGCCAGCGCCTTCGCTTGCTCCTAGCGACGATGTTGGGGCCGTCGATGTAGCCGAACAGCATCCGAGTCCGCGTCGTGCAGCCGGTGCGCGAAAGTCGAATGCGAGCGCGATCCTCGGCGTCGCCGAGAGCGCCGAGTTGTGGCACGACGCGAATCGCACGGCCTATGCCACGGTGCCGGCGAGCGCGCATCTGGAAAACTGGCCGCTTCGGTCGCGCGATTTCAAGCTGTGGCTGGCAGGGCAGTTTTATGAGCGCACCGGCGGGGCGATTTCCGGTCAGGCGCTTGAGGATTCGGTGCGCATTCTGGAGGCGCGTGCTATTGCCGAAGGGTCGCGTCACGATCCGGCGGTGCGTGTCGGCCGCACTGGCGAAACGCTTTATCTCGATCTCGGCGACGCTTCTTGGCGTGCGGTCGAAATTACTGCGGACGGCTGGCGCGTGATTGATCGCCCCGCTGTCAAATTCCTACGCACGCCGGCGATGCGCGCGCTGCCGGAACCTGAGGCGGGCGAGTCGATCTCGACGCTGCGCCGCTTCGTGAACACGAAGAGTGAGGGCGACTTCTTGTTGACGGTCGCTTGGCTGGTCGCCGCTTTGCGCGACCGGGGACCATTCCCCATTCTCGTTGCCAACGGTGAGCAGGGTACGGGTAAAAGCGTGTTCTGTCGCATGGTGCGATCGCTCGTCGATCCTAGCTGCGCACCGATCCGCGCCGTGCCGAAGGATGACCGCGACCTGATCGTTTCGGCTGGCAATTCATGGGCGCTCGCGTTTGACAATCTATCGTCGGTGCCGCCTTGGCTGTCGGACGCACTCTGCCGACTCGCCACGGGCGGCGGCTTCGCCACGCGCGCGCTTCACACTGACCGCGAGGAGATCATTTTCGAGGCGCAGCGGCCGATCATCCTCAACGGCATTCCCTCATTGACCGATCGCGCCGACTTGGCCGATCGCGCACTGACGATCCATCTCGCGCCGATTGCGGAGAGCGAGCGGCGGCCGGAAGATGAAATTGCCGCCGATTTCGCGCAGCATGCGCCGTTTATCCTCGGTGCGCTGCTCGACGCTGTAGCTGGCGCGCTGCGGCATCTGCCGGAGGTGAAGCTTGATCGTGCGCCCCGCATGGCTGACTTCGTTAAGTGGATTACCGCCGCCGCGCCCGCACTTGGCTTCGAGGCTGCGGCGATCCTGTGCGCCTATGCCGATAACCGGCGCGACGTGTCCGGCGCCGCATTCGACGCCGATCCTGTCGCGGTCGCGGTACGTGATTTTATGGCCGAAAAGTCTCCGCGCGCGGCATGGTCGGGAACGCCGACGCAGCTCCTCGCCGCGCTGACGCCATACGTCGCCGAGAGCGTTCGCAAGTCGCGCCTGTGGCCCGTGACGGCGCAGGGATTGGGTGGGCGTATCGATCGCGCCGCGCCGGTTTTGCGAACAAAAGGTTTCTCGATCGAGCGGCGGCACAGCGGCGATCGCTTCATCATCATCACCCCACCAGAGGGACTGCAGCCCGCGCCAAGCGCTATGCCGGCCGCCGCGCCGGGCTATGACGGCAGCGAGATCGTGCCAGACTGATCCAAGCGCCGCGCGCGCCCCCGCCACCCCGTTGGCCCGCGAGCGTGGCGTATGCGTCCGCCGGCGGGCTCTGATCAAATGGAGCGGAGCGCGACTGCGGCCTGCAATTTCGCGGGTCCTTCCCCGGCCCACCCGGCATGCGCCCGCGCGGCGGCCCGAAATGTCGCTAGCGGCGCAGGGAAGAATTTGGGTTGACACACCTGACGGGTTGACAGCCATCCCGTCAGGTTAGCGATTTTAGCACGTAAAGGTTGTGCTTGGACGGCTGCGGACAGCAGTGGGCGGCTTCGCGACTTGCGACTTTTGCCCTTCCTACTTACGGTTGCGACGACTTGGACGGCTTGGACGGCTCGACTCTATTTTAGAAGAGAGAGAGAGTTATTAGTGAGGCGTTCTAGCCGCTGGCTGACGGCTAGGGCGTTAGGTGTGAGCGCAAGGGAGCGCGCATATAGCTAGTAGAGGACGGGAAAGCCGTCCAAGGTCGTCCAATCGACTTAAGTGCCGATGCAGTCGGGTAAATTGCCGGACTGCTGTGCCGCCCAAGGTCGTCCAGATGGACGGCTGACGTTGTGTGGCGTCACAGGTCCGCTCGATTCCGAGGTGATTGCCGTGCCATTTGTCGAACAGCCGAAAGAGCCCGTCTATCGCTCTGCGGTAACGCCGCTGGAACAGCGTCAGATGGACGAATTTATCGCCGTCAACCAGCAAAAGGCGGCGCAGGCGCGGAGTGTGGAACTCCTAATTCTGCTCGTATTTGCCGTGATTTGCGTCATCTTACTCGGTTTTCTCTACCGGCGCCGTTCAGCGATCATCGCAAGAGGTGAGCAAATTTCCGTGGAAATTGCTGCCACATGCCTGTCCATCGGTCGAAAGCTTACAGCCGCCGGCCGCCGCTTCGGCGCCAAGGTATCCGCTAGGGCTGACGAGAAGTGAATCGCGCGTCCTTGGCTGCCTCCCGCTTAAAGGGTACAGGTCAGGGTATGCGTTGCGGATATCCAATTTTGAAGCCAATATTTTCAATAGCTTGGGCGCTAAATTAAGCTCCCTCACCCGCACCACCAAATTCCTTCATTGCTCGCGTTTCTTGTATATCCGGCCGCCCGAGAAAGGCGAAACGGACAACTAGCGGACGGACGTCAGCACAGTCTGCTCGGCGCGATGACCCGTGCGCGATCTCCGGCGCGCGAATGACATCTGCAACGTTGCGGCAGCCTGCAAGGTAACGATGACGACGAACAATGCGCCACCAGCAGCGCCAGTTTCACAACCGCCCGGCAAGCCGGGAAATAAAGCCCAAGCAGCACCGCGACATTGGCGAAGGCAACGCCGAACACCGCCGACATGACGATGTCGATATAGGCCGCCGTCTCATCGCGAATGATCAAGAGCCTCGGCTGGCCGGGTCGTGGGCGAGATCAGCGCGTGCGTGAATGATGCTGCGGCAGAGGACATAGAAGAACCGGTCTCAACGCTGTTTTCAGCATTGAGTCGAGCGACGTCGAAGTCCTTTGGCGGGATTGTGCAAAAGGCGCGGAAATCTGCCCGCCAAGACGCCCCTCAGTAATCGTCGAGCTTGCCAAATTCGCAGCCCGGAGCGGCGTAGTAATATTTGCCGACGCCATAGGCGTCCTGGCGGATCACCGGGCTGCAGCGCGCCAGCCATTTGCGATCGCGCTCAAGCGCGGCCTCCAGCGCCTCGCCGCGCGGCTCTTCGACCTTGTAGATGCGCGCGATACCGCCGGGTCCGTTGCGCTCCATGAAAACGCAATTGGCGCTTCCGGTGAAGAAACTGCCGCCACTGATACAGCCGGCGCTGTAGGTGACGTCGGCCAGCGCCGATGTGAAAAACAAGGCCGGCAAGGCGATTCCGCCCGCCAGAGCCTGTACCCAACGCCCTGCTGACATCTGTCTCTCCCTGGAGCGGCTGCGATGCCGCCTTCGTTAATCCAGGGTAAAGATTGCAACCGAAATGCCAGCAAAAATGTGCCGCTTTGGCACAGAGCCTTGTGGAAGGTGCCGCGGCGGCTTGTGGAAAAGGTATCAGGACAGGGTAAGCACCCTGTCCTCTCACCCGTCCGCTCGCGGAATAGCCCCTGCGTGGGCAGGCTTGGCCCGCCCGCTCAGCCCCGCCGAATCAGGCCAGGGCCGCCAGTTGCGGAAAGAAATGGGTCGCAATCTCGATCGGCTCGGCCATGACTGGCTCGATTTTTTCCTCGAAAAACTCACGGGCGGCGATCCAGGCCAACCCTATCTGGGCAAAAAACGACGACTTGCGTAGCCCGGAGGTCATCCGCACGGCTTTGTCGGCAATCACCGACAGGCAACAGTTTTCCGCGACCACATATCCCTGCCCGTCCTCGAGAATGTACTCGTTTCCCATACGGGTGATGCTGATCATGCAGTCGAGATCGGGCTGCGCGCTGAGAATGTAAAATTGCGGCTCTTTGCGCTCGGTTTCGCCGGTGTCCCAGTCGCAGGCGTCGCCATGGGCCTCATGGGCGGCGTAGATCGAGAGGAGTTGTGACATCTCGTCGGGATGCCAGAGGCCTGACGGGGTGTTCGAGCGCGGGATGAAGGGGACGATGGTCATTTTTTTCCCTTGAACAGAAGCCGGTGCAGCTCGCGGTCGTAATACGACAGTAATTCCCGTGCAAATTCAGAGGGTTCTACACCAAGAGCCCTCGCCCATTCCTCCATGCTTTCACTCGGCACACGTCCGAACCCATTCTCAATTTGGGATATGAATGTATAGTACTTCAAGCCCAATTTCTGGGCCAGATCGATCTGCGACAATCCGGCCTTTTTTCGTAAATCCTGCAGCCAACGCCCTGCTTCCTTGCGCAATTGACGCGCCTCCGGGGCCGCTTTGGCGAAATGCATGGAAGTCCCCATCTTCGAAACCTATTGAGTGATACCGTATTTCAATTGTACTGAAGGTTTCAGAACCGCTAAACTTTGCTTTGAGTAACGGTTCCAGTCGAAACTATAGGTATCACGTTTCGACTGACGTGGAAATCGCGGCTGGGTGCCGCGCGGAGGACGCCATGCCGGTCGATCTGGGGCGCACGGCCCCGCAGGCCGTAAACGGCCCGCAAACGCTGGCTCTCGCGACATTGCTTGCGGGGTTCGGCGCTTTCGGTCTTTTGGTCCTGTTTCTGCCGCCGCCGCTGATCCTGCCGGCGATCAGCACCTTGCTGCTCATCGCCGCGGGCGGAATCGCCCTGATCGCCTGGCGCCGGCCCTGCCCCCACCGGTCATTGCTCAGCTACTGGGATCTCGCCGGCGCCGTGACCTTCATCGGCATTGCCGCGGCCCTCATGAGCGAACCCGATCAGGCGCTGCCGCTGCTCGAGGCCTCGCGCACCGCGAGCCCGGAATAACCCGACCATAGACCCGGACGTGCGCATGCCGTCCTCGGACTAATGAGGCAGACGTGAATATCTACAATGACCTTGTGACCCTGTTCGAATATCAGAACCTGGTCGCGCTCGCTCAGATCATCATTATCGACTTCGTGCTGGCCGGCGACAATGCCATCGTCGTCGGGCTGGCAGCGTCGCGCGTTGCGCCCGAATTGCGCTTGAGAGTGATCTTCTGGGGCATCGCCGGCGCCGTGGTGCTGCGTATCATGTTCGCGGCGGTCGCGACCCAGTTGCTCACCATTGTCGGTCTGACGCTGGCCGGCGGCATCCTGCTGCTATGGGTGTGCTGGAAAATGTACCGTGAGATTTCGGCGCACCAGCCGCAACCGGCGCTGGCCGGCCACCCGCACGGTGCCGACTCGCCCGACTACAAGGGCGTCACCGTTGGCGCGGCAATCCTGCAAGTCATCATCGCCGACGTCTCGATGTCGCTGGACAACGTGCTCGCGGTGGCCGGCGCCGCCAAGGGCAACGTGGTCGTGCTGGCGATCGGTCTCACGGTCGCGATCGTGTTCATGGCCGTCGCATCCGCCATGATCGCGAAACTGCTCGCGCGCTACCACTGGATCACCTGGATCGGCCTTGCCATCATTCTCTATGTCGCGCTGGAAATGATCTGGAAGGGGACGCATCAAGTCGGCTGCAGCCTGGTGCCGCAGCAGGTCTGCGACTCCGGGGTTTTGGCGACGCTCAGCGCGCTACTCTGATCCCGCACGTGTCTTGTGCTTCAAGGCCGGGAACAAATTCCCGGCCTTTTGCATTGCTCCCGACGCCGACCGGTTCGCAGCGGACGAATGCGGCTGTGGAGCCAGCGCCTTTGAATATCGAGCCGAAATCCTCGTCATGGAATTGGGGGACGCGCACTTTCCGGTTCGGCGCGCGCAATCCGGCCCCGCTGGAAGATGCCGCCACGTTCTGGAGGGTGACGGCGCAGATGGCCACCATCGTGATGGCTGTCATCATGTTCGGCGCCTTCCTCTATGTCGCGCGGGCGCTGCTGGTGCCTATCCTCGCCGCGCTGGTGGTCAGCCTGACGCTTGGACCTTTGTCCGCCCGTGCGATCAAGGCCGGCTGGCCCGCCTGGCTGCCCGCCATCGCCATCGTAGTGATGCTGGCGGCCCTGCTTTACCTGATGGCGATCATTCTGGTCGAGCCGGCATCCGATTTCATCGCCCGCTCGGACCAGATCAGCAACACGATCAAGGAAAAATTCCGCTTCATGGATCGCCCGCTCCTCGCCTGGCGCGAACTGCAGACCGCCATTTTGGGCGGCTCAGGCGTAAAGGTCGAGGTCAGCGACAACAAGATGCTGGAAGGCATCGTCATCGCCTTGCCAAATGCGGCGCTGCAATTGGTGCTGTTCTTCGCGACTTTGTTCTTTCTCGTTTTCGGCCGGCAGGCCTTTCGCCGCTACATCGTCAATCTGTTCGCAAGCCGCGCCGGCCGCTTGCGGGCGTTGAGGATCGCCAACGACGTCGAGGAGAATCTCAGCGTCTATCTGATCACCGTGACGGTGATCAATGCCGGCGTCGGCCTCGTCATCACCACGATCACCTTTGCAATGGGATTCCCGGCGCCGCTTCTCTGGGGCGTGCTCGCCTTTCTGCTCAATTACATTCCCTATGTCGGCCCGGGCATCATGCACGTGACGCTGTTTATCATCGGGCTGCTGACATTTCCCACCTTGCTGCCGGCGCTGGCCGCACCGCTGCTTTTCATGACCTTCACATTCTTTGAAGGCCATTTCCTTGTACCAGCCATCATCGGGCGTCAGTTGCTGCTGCATCCGCTGGCAGTGTTTCTGTCGCTGGCCTTCTGGGCCTGGCTGTGGGGGCCGGTCGGCGCATTTCTGGCGACGCCGATCCTCATCATCGCCATCGTGGCCATCGATCACATTTATCCGCGCGGCCTCAAGATGTTGCCGCGCTGACTGCGACCAAGGTCGATACGCCGCAAAAGCATGGCTTCAATTCGCGTATGCCGGCCTTCGTTTGCAACAACCGAATTGAAAAAACGGACGCGCCTGCACAGGTCACGGCGGGGCACCGGTCTGTCGTTGCGGCGTGATGCGCGATCTTCTGATCGACCAACTCTGCGCCGCGCGTCGGACTAAAGCAGTCGGAGATTTTGTCATGTTTGCCAAACTCAAGATGGTTCTTTCTGCCGCCTTGCTGCTGGGCACGGCCTCGGCCGCGCTCGCGGATGCGACCGAAGATTACTCAAATTATCCCCTCGCCAACGCCTACAAGTATTGCGATCGCGGCAATGCATTTGCCTGTCAGCAGGCACGGCGGCTCGGCGGCGAGGAAAATGCCAGAAGCGCCTACGGCGCTGCTTACCCCGTCACCCCCGCCCCGGTCCTTCGCTCAAGGCATCGCGCCAGGTAGCGGCACGTCCTCTGCGGATCGCCTCGATCCTGCTTACAAGTCCGCCAATGTCGATCTTGCGGAGACTGAAAAGCTCCGCAAGATTGACGGCCGTTCTCAGCCAGGCAGAGTGAGCGTGTCTAATTCGCCAGTTTCGCGCCCGCATCCGCGACCGCCTTCGACCAGCGTGCCAGCTCTCTCTTGTTCAGCTCCAGCAGATCTGCGGGCGAACCGCTGACCGGATCGATGCCCTGCATCGCCAGGCTCTTCTTCACCTCGGGCGAGTTGATGATGCCGGCAATGATGGTGTTGAGCTTGCCGACCACGTCGGCCGGCGTTTTCGCCGGCGCGTAGACACCGAACCAGGCCGACACTTCGAAATCGTCCATCCCCGCCTCCTTCATGACGGGAACGTCGGGCAGCGCATCGATGCGGCTCGCGCTGGTGATGGCGATGGCGCGCAGCTTGCCTTCCTTGATATGCGGCAACAGCGGCAGATAGTGGTAGAACATGAACTGCGTTTCTCCGCGCAACAGATCGGTGATCGCCTGCGCGCCGCCGCGATAGGGAATATGCGTCGCCTGCAGCCCGTTGCGGGCGGCGAACATCGCGCCGGAGAGGTGATTGGACGTGCCGTTGCCGGACGATCCGTAATTCACCTTGCCGGGATTGGCGCGGACATAGGCGATCAATTCCTTGACGTTTTTTGCCGGCAGCGACGGGTTTATCACCAGCACGTTCGGCGCCGTGCCGAACTGGATGATCGGCGCAAAATCCGCAATCGGATCGTAGTTGATCTTGGCGTAGACCGCCGGATTGATCGAATGGGTGCCGATCGTTCCCATCAGCAATGTGTAGCCATCGGGCGCCGCGCGCGCGACCGCTTCGGTGCCGATGGTGCCGCCCGCCCCACCGCGATTGTCGACCACGACATTCTGACCCAGCGACTTGGCGAGTTCGTCGGACAGGATGCGGCCGACAAGGTCGGTCGTGCTGCCGGCCGGGAACGGTACGACGAGCGTCACCGGGCGGCTTGGGAAATTTTGCGCTATGGCAGCCGACACCCAGCAGCACGCCGCCAAAACCGCAAGGCATGTTACCCGATTGACGATCCGCTGGCCCATCATGTCCTCCCGTATATTCTTGTCTTGCGATTTCATTGAATGCGCGAAGACTAGCGGGAAGCTCGCCGCTGAAACAAGACGCGGTCTGACGATCAAGTGTTTGTGCACACGGCCCACCGGGATGAACTGGAATATGCGTGGGCCACGGGTGTTGGTGGTGGTCGATTGGACGGCACTTCACGAAAGGAGGATCGCATGACTGCTTTGTCACGCCGCGCGCTGTTTGCAGCTTCTGCCGCTGCCGCAACCTTGCCGTTTTTCGGCACAACGCTTGCGCGGGCCGCAGCTCCTGCGGCGGGAAAGCAGGGACCCGGATTTTACAGATTCAGGATCGGTGATTACGAAATCACCGCCATCAATGACGGAACCTGGTACCGCGCGTTGGATGATAAGTTTGTGCGCAACGCAGCCTTTGCCGAAGTCCAGAAGGCGCTGAGCGAGGCCTTCCTCCCGACCGACAAGCTGCCAATCCCGTTCACGGCGCTGGTGGTGAATACCGGATCAAAGCTTATTGCGCTCGACACAGGCACCGGCGGCCAGTTGGGATCGATGGCGCCGCAATCGGGTACCTTCGCCGCCAATCTTGCGGCGGCCGGCATCGATCCGAAATCAATCGACACCATCGTCATCTCGCATTTCCATCCCGACCACATCAACGGCATCAAGACCAAGGACAACGCACTGTTCTTCCCCAATGCCGAGATCAACGTGCCGGCACCGGAATGGGCGTTCTGGATGGATGACGGCAACATGAGCAAGGCGCCGGAAGCGGTGCAGGGCTCCTTCCGCAATGCGCGCCGCATCTTCGCCGACATCGCCAAGGATGTGAAACGCTTCGAGCCCGGCAAGGAGGTCGCACCGGGCATCACGTCGATCGCCGCGTTCGGAATACGCTCGGCCACACGGCCTACACTATCGCCTCTGGCAACCAGTCAATGCTCTATCTGGCGGACACCACCAACAATCCCTGGCTGTTTGTGCGCAATCCGGGGTGGCAGGCGATCTTCGACATGGACGGCAACATGGCCGCCGACAACCGCAAGCGCCTGCTCGACCGCGCCTCGGCCGACCGGATGCTGGTGCACGGCTATCATTTCCCCTTCCCGGCCTCGGGCTACATCACCAAAACCGCGGCCGGCTATGATCTCATGCCGGTGATGTGGGCACCGATGTGAAGTCTGCTTGTGCGAGACATGAAAAGGGCCGCAGCGATGCGGCCCTTTCGTTGCGCTGATCACCATTTCACGCCGGCGCGCACCAGGAAGGTGCGGCCAGGCTGGGGATAGGCATTGTAGACATTCAATCTGCTGCCCGGTCCGAATGGGAATGCACTGGCGATTGCATAGTCGAAATAGTCTTCGTCGAAGAGATTGAGCACTGACACCGACCAGAAGAACTGATCGAGCTGGCCGCCGAGCCGCACGTCCACCGTGGTGAAGGATGGGATCAGCGGCTGCAGATTTATCTGGTCGTTATCCATGCGGCGCGAGCCGACAAAGCGGACTACGCCATCGAAGGTCAGGTATTTCTGCCAGATGTCCCATGCTAGTCCCACGCTGCCGGTGTGTTTCGACACCAGGGGCACTTCGTTGCCGGCGAAACGACCCTCGCGAAACGTCGCATTCGTATAGGCATAGCCGCCAGTCAGGCGCAGCGCGTCACTGAAATGATAGATCACACTTGTCTCATGGCCCCAGCGCCGGGTCGGGTCCAGATTCGTATTGGTCGACGTGGCCGGACTGAAGTGAATCTCATTCTCCAGCCGCATGTCATAGATGCTCCACTGCGCTTCCAGCGGACCGGCGCGGCCGCGCAATCCGATCTCCATGTCGTGCGAGGTCTGCGCCTTCAGATCGAAGGTCGTCGGCGTCAAGGGAAAGCTCGGCGCCATCGCCACCCGCTCGTCGACATTGGGCGTGCGGAAACTGCGGGCCGCGCGGCCGAAGATTGCGAGGGCAGGATTAAACCGATGCTCGAAGCCCGCGTGTAGCGCATAATTGGTATCGGTCGTATCGAGCGGCAGTCCCTCAATGCCATTCGGGAAACAAACACCGCCGAAACAGAAGGCGGCGCCCGGCGCGTTGACATCGAACCGGTCGCGCGCCGAAAGCTTCATCCACTCCACCCGGCCCCCGAAAGAGACATCTGTATCCGGCCGCACCCCGACCGTGTTCTGCCCGTATCCGGCAAGGGTCTGCTGCAGCAATGCGTAGCGATGGATGGGCGCTTCACCCTTGAAGCGGCTGCGGTCCTGATCGAAGTCAGCATTGTAATAGTCGATGCCCGCGATCAGTCTGGACGGCATGCCGAACAGATCGTGCTGATGGATGATGCGCGGCGTGATCGAAGCAGTGGTCAAGGTCGTATCGAGGTAATTCTCCTGGAATTCCAGCAGAGCGGCCGCCTGCTGTCCTTTCCAGCGCACGCCGCCATCGACGATCAACTCAGTCGATGGGTTCAGCATGCGGGTGAAGCCAGCAGTTGCGATCAAACCCTGCTTGTCCGCATAGTCGTTCGGTGTTGTGGCGCCGCGGCGGTCCGTGACCAGCTGATTGATCCCCATCGCAGGATCGACCCTGCGTGCCCCCGGCAAGCCGAGTTTCTGGTCGTCAGCGGAAAGTGTGAGGAAAGCGCTGCCTTGCGCGTCGCTGTAACGGATGTCCGCAATACCGTTGCGCTGCCGATATTCGTTATTCTCGCGATAGCCATCGGAATTGATCGCATTGCCGTAAGCCGACGCGGTCCAACCGCCGCTTGATCCATGTGCTGACGCGCTACCCTCCCTTTGCCCGAATGATCCGAAGGCAGCTTCGACCCGCGCCGATGCGGGGAGTCCAATATTCTTCTTGGTGACGATGTTGACTACGCCGCCCACGGCGTTGTCGCCGTAAAGCACGGCACCGCTATTGCCGCGCGTGATCTCGATCCGCTCGATGCTCTGGCGTGGGATCGCTGCAAGATCGACACCAGCGAGATCGACATCCGTCAGGCGCCGCCCGTCGATCAGGACCAGCGTATTGGACGGCGCCGCAGCACCGAAGCCGCGGATATCGATGACCGTCCTCGCCCCGTTGACAGCGCCGAATGTGCTCCAAGTCTGCACGCCGGGTTGACGCGACAATATCTCCTGCAGGCTTTCGGCGGGCGTCCGTTCAATTTCTTCGGCTGTGATGACACTTGTAGATGTACCGACAATGCCCTTGCCCAGCCGGCTGTCAGTCACATTGATCGTCGACAAAATTTCGGGCGACTGCGCGCCCGCTTGCCCGCCCGGCACCGCCGCCGCGAACGCCGCTAGCGCCAGTGCGCCAGCCGCTTGTTTGAATGAAATTTCCCCCATAACACGTCCTTCGTCTGGCCTCGCCTTGCGAGGTCCGGGTGAACACACCCGACGCGAAGGACACGAAGACGCAACACCGCTACGCACCGCCACAACGGCGATCCGCAAGCGGTCCACACCGTTCGCTCCTGGAAGGTCATGTGAGGAAAACTCGCACGGCCCCCGCGTCGGTATCGACGTCACCGCTGCGAAAGACCGCTCCGTATGGACGCCCCGCCCACCGGTTGGGTGACCGCGCTGGCAGGTCTCCTGGCTTGCGGGTCCTTACCTTCCTCCGGCCTTCCCGGTCGCCGGTTGCCCGGCTTTTCCAGTGGCCATTGCGGACGAAGGCTCGCCGCTTACAGTTGCGGGGGCAGCCACGGCTCTGCCGGTCAGACCGGCGACTTCCGTGTTCCCTCTTGCCTCCCCGGTGCGACGCGGGGAACCAGCACGTGCGCGGATGATTGCCGCTGCCCGGCAGCGGAGTCAATACGGCAATTCCGAGGCGATCACCCGCATGCGTCACCAATGTGCATTCACATGGATTTGAAATTGAACCGGGGGAATGTTGCCAGCGTCTGATATGTTAGCGCAGTTGACCGTCGCGTGATGGGATTTGCGGCGCGGCTGCGCGGTCGACGGGGATTTCTTTCATTTTTTTTCACCACAGAGAGAACGACATGACGAGGCAATTCCGTTTTCCTTTGCTTGCAGCCGCCGCGCTTACTCTGATTCTGGCGGGTGGTCCTGCTCTTGCGGCGGGCACGGACAATCCGTCGCCGCCCACCGACACCAAGACCGATACCAAGCCGACCGACAAGAAGGCGACCGGCACCAAGAGCGATGCCAAGCCCGCCGGAACAAAGCCTGCGACTGACAAGAAATCGCAGAACGAATTTCTCCAAGGCTACAAGCAGGCCTACAATCTCATCTACAAGAAGCACGATTATGCCGGCGGCATCGCGGCGCTGAAGGCGCTCGGCCATGACGACCACGCCGACGTCGCCAACCTGATCGGTTTCTCCAGCCGCAAGCTCGGTCGCTACGACGACGCAAAGCTCTGGTACGAGAAGGCGCTGGCCGCCGATCCGAAGCACACCCGCACCTGGCAGTATTACGGGATGTGGCATCTCGAACAGGGCAACCGCCTGAAGGCGGAAGAGCATCTGGAAAAGATCCGCTACATCTGCGGCGGCCAGGGCTGCGATGATTACAAAGCGCTGAACGATGCCTTGAACGGAAAAGGCACGTACTGACCTCCAGCCAATAGCG
The DNA here is from genome assembly GCA_032027085.1 of Pseudorhodoplanes sp. NCBI lineage: Bacteria > Pseudomonadati > Pseudomonadota > Alphaproteobacteria > Hyphomicrobiales > Pseudorhodoplanes > Pseudorhodoplanes sp. The sequence goes on from JAVSMS010000001.1 coordinate 3,860,514, forward strand.
AGGTTGCCATGACGGCATTTCGCTTCATCATCATTTCGGCGGCGCTCACCGGCGCCGCCGTGTTCGTTTCCGGCAACGCCGGCGCGGTGGATACGCGCGAACCCTCGCCGACATTCCGCACCCAAAGCGGAAATCCGCCGCCAAAAACGGAGCAGACCAAAAAGCCCAAAAAGAAAACGCCGGCTAAAAAAGAAACGGACAAGGACAAGAAATCCGAGCAGCGATTTCTCGACGGCTACCGCCACGCGCATGATCTGATCTACAGGGACAAGGATTACGCGGCCGGCATCGAGGCACTGCGCGCGCTCAAACGCGACGAACATCCCGACGTCGCCAACCTGCTCGGCTTTTCCAGCCGCAAGCTCGGACGCTATGATGATGCCAGACTGTGGTACGAGAAAGCGCTGGCTGCTGATCCGAACCACACCCGCACCTGGCAATATTACGGGATGTGGCAGCTTGAACAGGGTAATCGCCTGAAGGCGGAAGAGTATCTCGGTCGGATTGCCGCGATCTGCGGCACGGGCTGCGACGACTACAAGTCGCTCAAGCTGGCGCTGGCCGGTGGCGTGAATTACTGAAGCGCAAGACGATCAGATACTGCGCAACAGACATAGCCGGGATGATCAACCGAGTAGCAATGCCGGCTGTCGCTGGAGTTCACCACCACTGATTCCAGCCGGCTAGATTCCCGGCGTCGCGCTCACGCCTTCACAGCCGCGCGGTCGGTCTCTGCCATCATCCAGCGCAGATAGGTGTCCTCGACACTTTCCACCGGCAACACCATGATCGCCGGCACGGAATTGGGATGGCCGGCCTTCAGCGCCTTGCGCAGCCGGTCGGCGAGCGAGGCGCGGGTCTTGAGGATCATCACCACTTCCTCGCCGCGCTCGATCTTCCCCTCCCACCAGTAATGCGACACCATGCCGGGCAGTATGTTCACGCAGGCAGCGAGCCGCTGCTCAACCGCCACACGGCCGGCTTTCTCCGCCTCGACAAGGGATGGATAGGTCGTATAGACGAGGACTGCGCGCTCCATGAATGCCTCTTGAATGCCTCTTGAATGTCCCTTCAGAGCCTTTGTTTGCGCCCTTTTCTAGCAAGTTCTAGCGAGATTGCATGAGCCCCGCCACCCGCTATGAGCGGATCGCCTTCGTCGCGAGCCCAAGCCCCGAAGCCGCCGAGGCGCGCACCCGCCTCGCCGCGCGCTATGGCGATGTGGCTCCGGCCGAGGCTGATGTGGTGGTGGCGCTCGGCGGCGACGGGCTGATGCTGCAGACCCTGCACAGCCTGATGCGCACCGGCATCCCGATCTACGGCATGCATCGCGGCACCGTCGGCTTCCTCATGAACGACTTCCGGGAAGAAGACCTGCTGGCCCGCCTGGCGGCGGCGGAAACCACGGTGATCCATCCGCTGCGGATGCAGACCATCGACACCGGCGGACAGACCCACGAACATCACGCCATCAATGAAGTGTCGGTGTTCCGCCAGAGCTATCAGGTGTCGCGGCTGAAAATCCTCGTCGACGGAAAGGTGCGCCTGCCGGAGCTGATGGCCGACGGCGTGCTGGTCGCGACCCCGGCCGGGTCGACCGCCTATAACCTCTCCGCGCAGGGCCCGATCATTCCAATCAACGCGCCGCTGCTGGCGCTGACCCCGATCAGCCCGTTCCGCCCCCGCCGCTGGCGCGGCGCCCTGCTGCCCGACAAGGCCTCGGTAACCGTCGAGGTGCTGGAGGCGGAGAAGCGGCCGACCGCGGCGGTCGCCGACCATGCCGAAGTGCGCAACGTGCTCCGCGTCGACATTCGCATGGATCACGGCATCTCCATGCACATGCTGTTTGACCCCGGCCACAGCCTGGACGAGCGCATTTTACGCGAGCAATTCGGGTATTAGCCGCTGAAATTGCCCTGATTTTCGGCTGCAAATTTTTGCCCGGCCGTGGTTATCTCGGCGGGGCTCGCCTCAGCATGATTCGTATTGACTTTAACCGCCTGCGCTTCGTGATCATCGACGACAACGCGCATATGCGGCGCATTCTGCGCACGCTGCTGCATGGCTTTGGCGTGCGTGAAGTGTTTGAAGCGGAAGACGGCGCCTCCGGCCTCGAAGCCTTCACCAACCAGATGCCCGACATCATCATCACCGACTGGGCGATGCCGATCTTCGACGGCCTCGAGCTCACGCAGATGATCCGCCAGCCCGGCGGCAACGCCAATCCCTTCGTTCCGATCATCATGCTGACCGCGCATTCCGAGCGCTCGCGCGTGCTCGCCGCGCGTGATGCCGGCGTCACTGAATTCCTGGTCAAGCCGATTTCCGCCAACGCGCTGCACGACCGCATCGTCAACGTGGTCTGCAACCCACGGCCGTTTATCCGCACCGCCACCTATTTCGGCCCCGACCGCCGCCGCAACATGGCGACCGGCTATACCGGGCCGGAGCGGCGCAAGGGCGTCAAAGCTGATGTCATCCGCCAAGTGCCACTGGCGGAAAAAGCCAGGATGATTGACTGATGCCGCCTCCGAAAGACGATAAGCCCAGCGTGCGCACCTACGCGGATCACGAGGTGATCACGCCGCCCAACAAGCTGATCAAGGTGATCGCCAAGCGGCAGGGCGACAATGGCGATCCGATCGCGCGCGCGCAGGCCGCGCTCGAAGAACTATCCAGCGATTTCGCCATCTGGATGCAGGACGAATGCGACCGCCTCAACGCCGCCCGCCAGAACGTCACGACCAACGGCTTCAGCAAGCAGAGCTTTGACGAAATCTTTCGCGCCGCCCACGACATCAAGGGCGATGCCGCGACCTTTGGCTATCCGCTGGCGGCGCCGATTGCGGAAAGCCTGTGCCGGCTGATCGAGCACACGCCTGACGCCAGCATAATTCCGCTCGCCCTGCTCGACCAGCATGTCGACGCCGTGCGCGCCATCGTGCGCGAACACGCCCGGCCGGATATCGAAAGTGTGGCCGCGGCTCTCAATGCCCGTCTACAGACGGTGACGCAGGAATTCCTGGTGCACGCGAACCGCCACCGCCCCAGCTATCTCGACGGCATTTTCTCGCCGTCGCTCGCGCCGACGTCGTTCTAGGAAACCGTTTCAGAGTTACGCGGCATCCTGCCTGTCGTAATCGCAGTAGCCGCCGTAATCCGGCACATAACCGGCGACCAGATCCTCGCAGAACATCCGCGCTTCTTCGCGGGCGGCTTCCGTTGCAAAGCGCCGCAGCAGCGTCATCAGCGGCGCAATGTCGCCCGGCACCATGTCTTCGCAGCGGGTGAGCACACGCTCGACCATGCGTCGCTTCAGGCGTGTCGCGCCGGCCGGATCGCCGAGATAGCCATCCTCCTGCAGGGTCGCGATCGCCTCGCGGAAAGCCGGATATGTCGACGTCGGCAGGCCCGCCTTCTCATAGACAGCGCGAAATCCCGCGCTGCCGCGATCGTGCACGAGGCCGACCACCCGTGTCAGCGGCAACCCGGACAGATCGGCCAGCGCCTCCTCGAACAGCGCCAGATTTCCGGACAGGAGCGCGCGCAAAATCAGTCCGGCGGTCAATTGTCCGGTTTCGCGCAGATGACCGATAAGAGACTCCAGTTCCGTTTCCGGCGCGTGTGCCGCCAGCATGACGGTCGCCTTTTCGCAGGCTTCGCTGGTCACGCGCCGGGCGCGGTCGGGCTTGAGCCAGTCGCGTGCGGTGACGAAATCGTACAGCGTTGCCGACAGCTTCACCATCAGCGCCTGCCGCGTGGCCACCGAAACGTCGCGGCGTGCCAGCAATGCCTCGCGGATGGCGGCGAGATGGCCGAACCGTTCGACGATGCGGTCGATCGAGAACGGCGCGACATCGGCATCGATGCTTTCAATCAGGATCAGGCAGGCTTCCGCCGACCCGACCTCAGCAACAGCGGCGGCGACCGAGCGCGGCAGCCGGATGCGACGTGCAATCGCTTCCTGCGCCAGCGGCCCCTGCGTCGCCACGGCGTCGACCAAATCGGCGTCGATCAGGAGCGGCGAATGCTCGAGCACGACCGACGAAATGCGCGGCTGCTCGGCGGCGAGCGCATAGACCACCGAAGCCGGCGCATCCGGGCTATAGGCCAAGGCTTCCGCCAGCGCCTGCCGCACCAGCGGCGACGGATCGTCGAGCAGCATGGTCATCGCGCCTTCGGCGGCGGCGCGATCATCCGGAGACAGGTCGGAATAGAGATAGGCGCGTGCGAGAGCGGAGGAAGCCTCGGCGCGGTCGCCGGCGGGAGCGGTACGCAACCATTGCAGAAACTGACGAACTATCATGCTCAACACCAACGCCACGCGGATCACTCGTCCCGCCGGCTCGGGTAGCATGATAGGCCGCCCCCCTTAACAAAGGGTTCAGCATAAATCTTTGCCGCTGCTTAAGATTTCTTAATGCCGGCGCGTGACCCGCAAGGCCCCGGGGTCAGCCGCGGGTGAACAGTGCCTGCACGTTCGGGCGCATATCCTGGAAGAGGCCAAGCGTTTCCTGGGAGGCGACCTGCGGCGGTGGCGGCGGCGTTGTCGGGAAATAGGCGCGCCGCACATTGTCATGGCCCGCGCGCACCACATCGTTGGCTGATGGCGCTTGCGCCGCCGTGGTTGCCACCGGCGCGCTCGGCTGCGTTGTCGCTGAGGCTGTCTGCGTCTGCGACGGTCGGGTGATCCAGCGCTCGCTCACGATCGACGACACCGGCTCGCGCCGTTCGCTCGCGCGATAGGGGTTGTGATAGACCGGCTCCTGCTGCGGCCCGGCGGCCACGTGCACTTTCAGCGGCGCCGACGATTCATAAGCGCGCGCCACCCGCGCCGTCTCCACGGCGAAACCGTTGCCCGGAATAGCGGCGACCGCATTGTCAGGCGTTGTGGTTCGCGTGCGCGCGATCTGGTAGCGGCCCGCCAGCGCCCGCGCGACTTCGGCGAAATTCCGCGCACTGCCTTTGCTGTCGAAGAAGATCGAGCGATTGGCACGCGCGGCATTCGGAAAGGCATCGGCAGCCCTGGCACCGGGTGCCGCCTCCGATTGCTCAATCAGCCGGGCCGCGCCGCCTGCCCCCATGAAATGCGCGATATAGAGCTCGCCCTCAGTGGCATCGCGCCCCAGCCGCTCCTTCAGATAGGCGGCATTGCTCTGGGTGAAGGCGCCGGCCATGACCGCATTGGCGGTGGGGTCCTGCCGGAGCGCCATGATCTCGCGGCGCATCGCCGGATTTTCGACAACGAATTTGCCCGCCTCGTTGCGGGTGATGGCATTGGCATAGCGGCCATAGCCGAGCGCCCCGCCCGACTCCTTCAGCGTGCCCAGCCAGGTCTGGTCGATGAACTGGAACAGCCCGCCAGCCGAAGAGGTCGGCGCCTTGGCGCCCGGATTGAGATTCGATTCGACCTTGGCGGTGGCGAGAAGATACTGGAAATTGGTCCCGGTGACCTGCGATGCCTTTCGGATCGCGCCGGTGACGTTCGAGGCCGCTATCTGCGAACTGGCATCGACCGCCATGGTGTCCTTCTCGCAGGCCGGTTCGGAGATCCCATCGCCGACTCTGGTCCGGCCGATAATCACCGTGCCGCAATTGTGGTAAACAGAGTATTAACGCTGGAGACGCCGGAGCCCCTCACCGGCGCGGGAGAACGACAGATGCCCCAGATCGACGCGGCGCGGCACAAACGCGGCGGCATGTATTTCGACGATTTCCAGATCGGCCACCTTTATGAGCACAAACTGACGCGGACCGTCACCCAGATGGACAACATGCTGTTCTCCAATATGACGCTCAATCCGCAGCCGCTGCATATCGATCGGCATTTCTGCGCCAATGAAACCGAGTGGGGCCAGCCGCTGATGAATTCGCTGTTCACGCTGGGGCTGATGATCGGCATTTCAGTAAACGACCTGACTGTCGGCACAACCATCGCCAATCTCGGCATGACTGACACCCGCTTCCCGCATCCCCTGTTCGAGAACGATACCGTTCATTGCACCACCGAGGTGGTCGGCAAGCGCGAATCCAATTCGCGCCCGAATGCCGGGATCATCGAATTCCATCACTGCGCCTATAATCAGAATAACAAGCTGGTCGCCGAATGCCGGCGGCAGGCGTTCATCATCAAGAGGCCGACTTAAACGAGACTGGCGTGAGACTAAGAATGATCTCGGCAGGCGCCTTGTATTTTCCGTCACCCTGAAGCGCCCCTGGCGAAGCGAGACCATCCAAGGGCGGCGGCCAGGCTCCCGATCTTCGATCGCCCGCATCTCGGATGACGGTTACAGGATTGTGGTGAAATTACACATGCGCTCCTATCTCTTTGTTCCCGGCGACTCCCCGAAGAAACTCGACAAGGGACTGACCAGCGGCGCCGATGCCGTGCTGATCGATCTTGAGGATTCGATCTCAGCCCAGCGCAAGGCGGAAGCGCGGCAGATCACGGCGGCATTTTTGATAGAGGCGATTGCGGCCGCCAACCGCCCGCGCCTCTACGTGCGTGTGAACGGCCATCAGACCGGACTGATCGACGACGATCTTGATGTGGTGATGGCCGCGAGGCCCGACGGCATTCTTCTGCCTAAGGCCGAGGGCGGCGCCTGCGTGACTCTGCTCGACGCCAAGCTGACCGCGCGCGAAGCCATTCACGGCATCCCGGACGGCGATACGAAAATCATGGTGCTGGCGACCGAGACCGCGGCGGCGATGTTCACCGCCGGCAGCTACAAGGGATCGAGTCCGCGGCTGATGGGGCTCACCTGGGGCGCCGAGGATCTGTCGGCCGAGATTGGCGCGGAAGCCAACCGCGACAAGGACGGACACTTCCTCGACCCCTATCGGCTCGCGCGCAGCATCTGCCTGACCGCTGCGGCGGCTGCCGGCGTGCAGGCGATCGACACGGTTTATGTCGATTTCAGGAATGTCGACGGCTTCCGCCGCGAGACGGAAGAGGGCCGCCGCGACGGCTTCACGGGCCGCATGGCGATCCATCCCGCGCAGGTGCCGATCATCAATGAAGTGTTCACGCCGACACAAGCGGCGATCAATCATGCGCAGCGCGTGATCGCCGCCTTCGCCGCGGCGAACGGCGCCGGCACGGTCGGCATCGACGGGATGATGTATGACCGCCCGCATCTCGTGCGCGCGCAGCAGCTCATGACGCGCGCGAAAACCGCGGGGTTGGCCTAAGGCCCGTATTCACGCCGATAGGTCACGAGATGGCGGCTTACGGATTGACCGCGGAGAGCGCCACGAAACCAGCGTCGATGGTCGTCAGCCGGCTCAGCGCGGAATCGTGCGTGCTCAAAAAGCGCGCGGCGTGACGATTTCACTCGCAACCGCATCGCGCAACGCAAGACCGGCGGCAAGCGCCGCGCCGCACCCGAGCGCGAGCTTGACAAGGATCAAGGCCACTCGCACCTGACGTTCTATTGAACAATAATTCTCCTGAGGCGGCGGCCTGGATTTGGGCGATTGGCGTCCGAGCAGTCAGATGATCCGGCTCACGTTCCTGACACCAGCCCGGTTTCGCATCGCGCTTGTGATCCTGCTCGGCCTGGTCTTCGTGGCGCTGCAGTTTACCAGCAGCGCTGCTCCTCCGCCTGAGGTTTCTCCGGCCTGGCAGCACGATGGGCGGCTTCACGTCTTCTTTCATCCGGACTGCCCGCATTGCCACGAGGCTATCGACTTTCTGAAAACCCGGCCCGAAATCGAGACTGTCCTTCATGATGTCTCGACGCCCGCAAACGAAGCGTTGTTGCTCACGGTTGCACGGCAGCACGGCATCTCGGATCTCGGCGTTCCGCTCTTTGTGCGCGGCTCGCGCTACCTGATCGGGTTCGAATCCGCGGAAACGACGGGTCGCGAGCTTGCTGCGATGGCATCCGACCAGGGCACAGGCGCGCCGCCGGAGGCTGCGGCCTCCCGCATTCATGTGCCGCTGCTTGGAGAGATCGACCCGTCGCGCTATTCGCTTCTGGCGCTCACCGTCCTGATGGGCCTGTCGGACGGGTTCAATCCCTGCGCCATGTGGGTTCTGATCTACCTGATCTCGCTGATTGCCGGCATCCAGGACCGGCGCAAAATCTGGTGGCTGGTCGGAACATTCGTGGTCGCTTCCGGCGTTCTCTATTTCCTGTTCATGACCGCCTGGCTGAACACGTTTCTGTTCATCGGCTACATTCGTCCGCTCACACAGCTGATCGCCCTGCTCGCCATCGGCTTTGGCGCAGACCATCTTTTCGAGGTGGCCGTGACGCGGGGAGTGATCGCCTGCGACCTTGGCGGCGCCGAGCAGCGGCGGCACACCATGCAGTGGGCGCGCGATCTGGTGGCCGCACCGGTCGGACTTGCCAGCATCATGCTGGTGATAGGGCTCGCCTTCACCGTCAACGCCATCGAATTCGTATGCTCGGCGGCGCTGCCTGCGATCTACACGCACCTCTTGACGCTAACCGACTTGTCGGCCGGTCAGTACTACGCCTACATCGCGCTCTACGTGACGCTCTTCATGCTCGACGATCTTGTTATTTTTGGCTTCGCGGCCTTTGCCGTTCAGAGTATCATCGACACGCGTTACGCCGCCGTCAGCCGTGTGGCTGGCGGGGCGATTTTGATCGGCCTCGGCCTTTGGATGCTTGCGCGCTAGCTAAGCCACCATCGGCCCCTCGCCCGCCGCGATCATGTTCGCCACGCGGAAACCCGATCCCGCGCCCAGCGTCCAGCCCAGCGTGCCGTGGCCGGTATTGAGCCAGAGATTGTGATAGCGCGTGCGCCCGACATAGGGAATGTTCGAGGGTGTCGCCGGACGCAGTCCGGTCCAGAAGGTCGCTTTTTCGAAATTTCCGGCGCGCGGAAACAGATTGCGCACGTTGCGCAAAATCGCCTGGCAGCGCGTCTCGTTGAGCTCGCGCGAATAGCCGGACAATTCCGCGGTGCCGGCGATGCGCAGCCGGCTGCCGAGATTGGAATAGACCAGCTTGAATTCATCGTCGGTCAGGCTCGTCACAGGCGCGATATTTGACCCGTCGGTCGGGATCGTCACCGAATAGCCCTTGGCCGGATAGATGTTGAGCCGCACCCCGTATGGACGCAGGAACGGCGCCGACCAGCTTCCCAGGCTGACGACGATGTCGCGCGCGCGCAACGTGCGGTAGCCGTCGGGACCACAGACCTCCACTGCATGCACCCGTCCGCTGGCGCGATCCGCATGCAGCGCGGTGATCTGATCGCTGTGGCGGAAAACGCCACCCATCTTCTCGCACACCTTGGCCAGTGCCTGCGTGAACTTGAGAGCGTCGCCGCTTTCATCCTCCGCCGTGTAGGTCGCGCCCGCAATCTCCTCGCGCTTCTCGGCGAAGGCCGGCTCGATCTCCACCACCTGGTCCGCATCGATGACGCGGCGATTGCAGCCTTGCCTGCACATCAGCTCGGCGACGCGCGCCGCCGACTCGAATTCGCGGGCATCGCGATAGAAATGCAGGATCCCCTTGCTGCGCTCGTCGTAGTGAAAGCCCTCCCGCGCCCTGGTCTCCTGGATCAATCGGCGGCTTTCCGTGGCGAGACGCACAATCTCCGTGGTGTTCCGGTCGGCGCGCGACGGCAGGCAGTCGACCAGGAATTTCGCGATCCACAGCCACTGATGAATGTCGAGCCGCGGCCGGAACAAGAGCGGCGCGTCGCTTCGGAACAGCCATTTGAGAACCTTCAACGGCGCCGACGGATTGGCCCAGGGCTCGGCGTGACTGACCGACACCTGACCGCCATTGGCGAAGCTTGTCTCAAGGCCGGCCGCAGGCTGCCGGTCAATGACGCAGACCGATTTGCCGTTGCGCAAATTCCAGTAGGCGGTGTTGACACCGACGACGCCGGCGCCCAGCACGATGACATCGAAATCGTTGGAAGAGGTCATTCTCAGGCCCTCCGAGGCATGGCGCGCATTCGTGCTGTGACGAACACGGCGCCCCCTCTGTCATTGGCCTGAGAGTTTCGTCGCGCCGCGTGATTGCGCCAGCGACTTACACCGTCGGCGGGAGCCTCTTGTCGTTGGTCGCGCGTCCGGGTGGAAAACCGGTTTCCACTTCCTGGCCGGCTCCCGGCTCCACTCTTCAGAGTGTCAATTTCCGGAGCGGTTCTTTTGCCTGAGAGATTCCGGGGCGGTTGCTCCTTCGGCGCCGACTTCGATCCGAAGACCAAGCCGGTCTCTCCCGCTCACATGTCAGCTATGCGATTCAGGACCGAAAGTCGATCCCCCTCCCCCTTACGGCTTGCGGCCATAAGCGCTTGCGGGGTCGAAAGCCCTGTCGGCGTCGCGGAATTCCAGCATCACCGCGCCAGATTGTCCCAAGGGGATCGCGCGGTAGAAACACGAGCGTCGCCCGGTATGGCAAGCGCCGGGTCCTGCCTGCTCGACCCTGAGCCACACTGCGTCCTGGTCGCAATCAACCCGCATCTCGACGACGCGCTGAGTGTGGCCGGAGTCCTCGCCCTTGCGCCAGAGCTTCCTGCGCGAGCGGCTGAAATAATGCGCCTCACCCGTGGCGATGGTTTTCTGCAGCGCCTCGGCATTCATGTGCGCGACCATCAGCAGATCGCCGGTCTTCGAATCCGTCGCGACCGCGGTGACAAGACCATCGGCATCGAATTTGGGGGAGAAGGTTTGGCCTTCCTCGATTTTGCTCTTGGAGGTCACGCCAGACTCCAACCTATCACCGTTACCCTGAGGTGCCCGGCGAAGCCGGGCCTCGAAGGGCGACGGCGACTGATAGCCGTCATCCTTCGAGGCTCGCTGCTGACGCAGCTCGCACCTCAGGATGACGGAGAAAGGTTACTGAAACAATCAGAAGCGGCGGCTACAGCTGACCCGACCGCACCGCGGTGATGAACCGCACCTGCTCGTTGGGATCGTCCTTGAACAGACCGCGGAATTGCGTGGTCAGGGTCAGCGCGCCGGGCTTGGTCACCCCGCGCATCGACATGCACATATGCTCGGCCTCGATCATTACGGCGACGCCGCGCGGCTTCAGTATCTCTTCGATCGCGGTGACGATCTGCGCGTTCATGTGCTCTTGCGTCTGCAGGCGCTTGGCGTAGACATCGACGAGGCGCGCGAGCTTCGACAGCCCCACCACCCGGCCGACCGGCATGTAGGCGATATGCGCCTTGCCGAAGAAAGGCATCATGTGGTGTTCGCAATGCGAGTTGAAGGCAATGTCCTTCACCAGCACGAAATCGTCATAGGCGCCGGTCTCGGAGAAGGTCTTGTCGAGTACCTCGGCCGGGCAATCGCGGTAGCCCGCATAGAGTTCGTCGAAGGCGTCGACCACGCGGCCGGGGGTCTCGAGCACGCCCTCGCGCGCCGGATTGTCGCCCGCATAAGCGATCAGGGTGCGCACCGCCTCCATCGCTGCCTCGCGGCTCGGCCGATTCTCCAGCGGCGCCGGCGCCGCCCGGACGTGGTCCGAGGGCTGTTCGGCCTTGTGTTCAGGCGAGTTTTTGGGCCAAGGCTTGATGATCGCGTCCATTGCGGTCTCTCCGTTCGACCGGCGCTCTCAGTGAAATTGGCGCCGGGGGTGTCACCGGGCGGCCGCGCCCCCGTTCCGGATGGGCTTGGACGCTGCATTCCCGACATCCTATATAAGAAAACGCGCCATCAAGACAATCCGATGGCGCTGCAAACAGCCAATTCGGCCCGAGCCGCCATGCTTAATGACGTCTACAACACCCGCATTCTGGAACTGGCCGGGTCGATCCCGCGGATCGGCCGGATGGCGCAGCCCGATGCCTCCGCCACCGCCCATTCCAAGCTGTGCGGCTCAACCGTCACCGTGGATCTGAAAATGGACGGGGATACGGTCACCGACTTCGCCCATGACGTGAAGGCCTGCGCACTGGGTCAGGCCTCCTCCTCGATCATGGCCCGCAACGTCGTCGGCTCGAAAGCCGACGAGCTGCGAAGCCTGCGTGAGACCGTCCGCCGCATGCTGAAAGAGAATGGCAGCCCTCCATCCGGCAAATGGGCCGACATCGCGGTGCTGGAACCGGTGCGCGACTACAAGGCGCGGCATGCCTCGACCATGCTGACCTTCGACGCCGTGGTCTCCGCCATCGATCAGATCGAAAGTGCGCGCCGGCAGAAGGTCGCGGCGGAGTAAATCCACAGCATCGTCAATCCAGCAGCACGCGTGGAGCAGGCGGCTGGAATCCGGGTTCGCGGGCGATGCCGCGCCCCAGGGTAACCAAGAGTACCCGGCTTACTTTCCCTGCAGTCCTGCGTGCTCCGTCCGCGCCTGCGTGCAGGCGGTGACGAGCTGCGGGAAATGCTGCGCCGCGCCGGTATTGCCGACCCGGATATTGGTGGTCGTGCTGTCGGCGATCAGGGTGCCAACCGTCAGCGAGCGGCTCGCATTGGCTGCGAAGCCCGAGATCATCGCGGCAGTGAGAACGGCGCTGGCCGATGACGACCGTTCCATGGCATTCGCCGTCGGTTCAGAGCGCTTGAGCGCCAGCGTCACGGTCTTGTAGCCGAGCCGCACCTGCACTTCTTTCAAGGTCGGCGGCGCGATGTCGCCGCGACCGCGGCGTGTCTCGTTATACGAAAGCCGGTATTCGTTCGGCTTCTCGCCGCAGGAAATGCTGACATCAAAGCTTCCGATATCCTCGCCTTCGATGGTGAGCGGATGGCGCCGTGTCAGCGCGATTTCGCCGCCCCGCTGGATCATGGCCCAGCCGGCGCGCTCTCCGCCGCCGGACATGCGGCGCACGCTGCCAGTCGTCGCGGGTGTCGTGCTGGTCGCGACCGGCGGCGACGGCGGCGTTTCCGGCGATTCCGCATTGTCGAGCTTCATGCGGCGCAGTTCCTCGCGGGTCAGCGACTTCATCGGCTCCCAGGGAGGAATGCGCAGCGAAGTCTCCAGCAACTCGACAGCGCCGCCCATCTCGATCGTGTATTGCGCGAGCTTGCCGATGTCGCGCTGCACCAGCACGAGATCCTCCGCCGAATAGCTGGCGGCGGTGGCGTCGTCGCGGCGGTCGCCGAGCCATATCTGATGCACCCGAACGCGCGCCTCGTTCGGCACCCAGCGCTTGGCACCACCGAGCAGCACAAAGGCGCACATGGATTCGCAATCCGCGCGCGGCAGCAGCGTCGCCTCGTTACCGCTCTTTGAGTTCGTCTCGATGGTGCGGCCGACGGTCGTCGTCATGCCGAGCTTGCGCACGGCACGGCCGAGCGCCAGCGCACCATGCACCGAGCCGCCTTCCGAATTCAGAACCAGAGTCAGTCCGCGCAAATCCTGCTTGGCAGCGAGCGCTTCGAAATCACGCACCGTGTCCGCCTTGATCATGCCGGTGGCGGAAACCCAGCTGCGGCATTTGTCGGCGCAGGCACCGGCTTCGTGCCGCAGTGCAAACTGCATCGACGCCGATCGCGCCGGATCGCTTTCCGCAACCGGCGCTGAAGCTATCGAAAAGAAACACACGAACGCGACGGCACCCGTCAGTCGTCGCAACATTGCCAATCCCCTCGTCTCGTTCCGGTCCAGGTCATCCTGAAGTGTCGGCTTTTCCACTCACGCGCTTTGCGCGGTGCATATTTTGTGCCGGTCGCCGCGGAACATTCTCGTCCCCCACTGCTTTTTAATATCGCCGTGGATTCCGGTCCAGTCTGGAGTTGATGCGACTTCTGATCTAGCCTACCTGCAGTCCAGCATGGAACTTTGAGTTCCATCAAATTTTCCACCCTTTTCCGCGACAGGAACCGGAACCAGTGCACTCGCCCCCGCGCATGGCGCATGCGAATTGCATGCATTGTGTCCGCCGGGCACCACGGCAGGCAGGCCGCGCGCTAGTGAAAGCTTATCGCTACACTCTGTCTCCACTTATCGGGTTCCACTGCCGACACCTGCCGACCTGCTCCGAATATGCAGACGAAGCCTTGTCCCGCTTTGGTCTTTGGGCCGGCGGCTGGATGACGCTCGCGCGATTGTTGCGCTGCCATCCTTATGGAACATCAGGGTTGGACTTCGTCCCGCGCGAGATGCCGAAGCGCGCGCGGTGGTTTTTGCCGTGGCGCTATGCAAGATGGCGCGGGACCAATTCGGTTCCGGCAGAGCAAAGCGGCACGCGCAACACCGGCTGCCACTGAGTCCTGTGCATTGCCATTTCCGCGGGAAGGCGGGATGCAGACATGCGCCAGCATGTACAAGCATCCGGATGATCGTAGCGAGGCGTGCAAGCGAAAGCGGCGGCGCTTGCAGCTACGGCATCCCGCACGCCGGCGGAGGCGTGCGCCCTCCCCGCAGAAAGCAGGAGGCTGGCGGATTCAGGCCATCATCTTCCTGATCCGGCCAAGGCTTCGAGCCGCACGGCAGCCTCCTTTATTCCGAGCTCTCGCGCACGTCCGTACCATTGCCGCGCGAGACCGACATCGCCGTTCAAACCCAGCACCGACAGATGCTTGAGCATGAGCGGATCGTATGTTGAAGCCAGTGCAAAGGCCGCGCCGCCATGACGTGCTTCCGCCGCGCGCTGCAACAGCAAGCGTGCGCCGGCGAGATCGCCGTTCTTCACAAGCTCCTCGCCGCGCCTGAGCATGACTGTGACTTCGGCGGGATCAAGCCGTCGCGCCGGTGCGTGGCTTTCTTCGGTTGCCGCAGTCGCTGGGTTTTGCGGCAGCGCGCCGATGGCTTCCTCGCCAGCGCGGCCCGACGGCGGCGCGGATGTCTGACTAGAACCCTGTGATGACGTCGGCTGCGAAGGTCCTACCGATGCCGGCGCAAGCCGCGCATTGACAACATCGAAGCGGACCGCCTTGCGATCGACCACCGCTGCATCGCCCCGGCGCAATTCGACGACAAGATCCATGCCGCCGGAAAAATTCGGCGGCAAATGCGCTTGCAGCTTGGGCAAGTCAGCGAGGCTGATGCGCCAGCCATTCGAACCAGCAGCCGCACCCATCGATAAGGTGGTGCCGGGCGCAAATCCGGTGATCACGGCGTCACCATCTGCCAGCTTCCCTTCGATCGCCATGTTGAGCGGAATCCAGTCCCCCGCACTTCCCCGGATATCGCCTGCCACGAGTTTGGCGCCGCTCAGCCTCGCCGCCTTCGGCGCGGACGCGGATTCGCTTGCGGGCACAACTAAAGACTGCTCGAGAAACGACTCCTTGAGAGGCTGCGGCACACCATAGACCAGCACATAAGCGCCACCCGCGGCCACCATCGTCAGTGCAAACGCCCGAACAGCGGAACCGAGGCGAAGGCGCGCCGGCTGCTCCAGCGGCGGCTCCGGCAGCGCGACTGGTGCGAGCTTGTGTGATTTTTGCATCCAAGGCGGCATTGCGTCGGATGCTTGCGGGCGCGTTATGCGACGAGCCTCGGGGCGTTCCGATTCATATCGCCATGCCAGAGGCGAGGCCTGTTCTGGCTGAGACAGATGATCGCGCGGCGGCAAAGACGGTGGCACAAGCGCTGCAAGTTGCGCGGCAAGCTGATCAAGATTTTGCGGTCGCGGTGACTCGGCGATCGGCGAGGTGGGAACAAACGGAATGTTTTCTGCGGTACGCCATTCATCCTCGTTCGCCCAGCGCGGTCGCGCGGCATCTGCTTGTCCGCGATCTCTCTCACGGTATTTGTCAATCGGAGCGTTCATCGTCCCCTCCCTATCGGTGTTTCTCGGTCCGGCCAGTCGAAGAGACGCTGCCGCTATTTCCTCCCTCGTGCTTCGCTCCATTTCAGGAAATCCTGAAACAATTGATCGCGCTGCTCCTCCGTCATTGCAGCCGGCCTTGCGCCGGTTCTCGCCGCTGTGAATTTCTCGAACTGCATGCGCTGCGTGTCGGCCTGCGCCTTGGCGCGCGAGAGCCAGGCCTCTGCAGGTTCAAAACGCTTCCAGCCGGGCAAAGTGGCGGCGAGGTTTGCCTCCTTCCATTTCGGATGGCGCGGCGCCTTCTGGAATTCGGCGAGCTGCGGGAAAAAGCGCTCGACGAATTTCTCCAGCCGCTTGTAGCGGTCTGTGCCCTTCGGCCAGTTATACGCAATCAGCACCGCGCCGACCGCAACCGTTTCCACCTGCGCCTGCGGATCGATCAGATTGGGATAGTCGACTGAACGCAGCGTTGCCGGCAGATAGTCGTTATGCAACGCTTTCGTATAAGGCACCGGCAGAAGGCGGAAGCCATCCGCACCCTTGAGCTTCGACATGGAGCCGGTTGGCTTGCCCGCAATCAGGATGGTCGCCGCAATCTCTCCGCGCTTGATCGCTTCGAATGCGTCGCCCTGGCCCATATTGACCTCGATCGGCGTGATACCGAGCCGGTTGAAAATATCGCGCGTCGAGAGCTGGGTTCCCGAACCGACATCGCTGAAATTGACCTTCTTGCCGTGCAGTTGCTCGATCGATGTGATGCCGGATTGCTCGGCAACGATCAGATGCAGTTCTTCGTTGAACAACTTGGCAATGTAGACGATCTTGTGATCGATATTGCCGAGCTCATTCGATTTGCGGAAAAGGCCAAGCAGCGGCGACTGGGTGATCCCGAGATCAATTCCCTTCAGGAAGCGCACATCCCGGATATTTTGGCCTCCGCCTTTGCCGATGACGGGCAGGACGCGAAACGAGTTGCCGTCATCGAGCACGGCGGAGAGATCGTAGGCAATCGACAGATAGGTTCCGTTCAGATTGCCGGAGACGATTGAAACCGTGTTGTTGTTGATCTCCTCGCCGATCGAAACGCGATCGTCGTCTCCCGGCGCCTTTGGTTGCACGACATTGCCGGAGCCGCGGCCCGCGGCTGCTGCGGAATAATCGTCGGCAATCGCGAAAAGCCCAATTGTCGCGAGGCAAAAGAAAACTCTCACCCAGCGCATGCGCCGGGAGCACACGTTACTCATCAGAACAATCCTCCCTCAGCGGTTCGTCGCCGCGCCAAAGCGAGCCGCTGCCTGCCGTCGTCTTGAACTGACGATCACGTTGTTTTGTGTGAGGAGAATAGTGTGATCAATTTTGACCGCGGCGTGGCGAAACATATCGCGGCTGTTAGGTATCAACATGCAGCAAAACGGTAACATTTTGCGACCGAGCGAAAATTCCGCCACCGCAGCTTGCAATATCACGGCGGCAATGTGGCGCAGCGGCCGTCGTCCGGCTCTGCACGGCACCGGCATAGTTTGCATGGGGACCCGTTACGCAACCATTTGAGATTGGCCGGCTCGCGCCCCACTCTGGCGGATGGTCTGGTGCGACCCTCTAGCAAAATGGTACGGCTTCACGCGCCTGCGTTATCAGAGCCTCATCCGCAACGCTCTGCATTTGCAGGGGCTGTGAATCTGTGCCGCGCCATCATCCTCGGCGTCTGGGTCGACCGCGGTCGGCAACACATGCCGGCCGCACGGCCTGGAAAGCCGGCCCGGCCATACCGGCCCCGGACGCCAGCTCGCAAATCAGCGAAATGGCCCGCTTCGCAAACCTGTCTTTTGTCTATTGACAATATTCCTAGATAGGACTATAAGCATATCACCTCGTCCGCTGAGGGGCGCTCTCATGAGGCGTCATGGAAGCGGGACGAAGGGGAGGGCGCCGCTGGAGATGCGGCGGTGCGGCTCCCCTGGACGGCGCCCGGTAATTCCGGGCCTCGGCCGGTGCGGCGCCCGCGGGCGAGCCTCGCAAGCTCGCACTCGGGCTATGCCGGGGCTCCGCCCGAGGCCACTGATGGGCCTCCGCCAGGAGCTGGCTGCCGTGGGCCCACACTGGATCACCCACCAAGCGCGGCCCGGCATCGTAGTGAAAACGCCGCGATGGCGCGTCGGACGACGCGGCGGTTCCGGAAACGGGATCGCACACTGAAAAAGGAAGGTTGCGCCGCCCGGCGCGCCATCCCCCTCACTTATTGAAAGTGAGGGAAAGAGCAGGAAGGCGATCCCGGCGCCTCAAACAATACGGGCGATGAGTCACGTCAGCATTCCACGGACCGTCCCCGCGAACGCGGGGACCTATATCGGATGGCGGGGCCCCGCTTTCGCGGGGGCGCCACCAGCATGAGGCCCGTCAGTGCAAAACATTGCGCATTAAAAATCCCCTGCTATATCCCTCACCTTTCCCGCTTACCTGCGCTCGTTCGCAGGAGTGAGCCACAGGAGACTTGAATGGTTGCCCTCACCTTCCCCGACGGCGCGCGCCGCGAATTCCCCGACAACATCACAGGCTTCGACATCGCCAAGGGCATCTCGCCCTCGCTCTTGAAGCGCACCGTGGCGATGGCGCTCGACGGCGTGGTCGCCGACCTGTCCGATCCGATCACGCGCGACGCCAGGATCGAATTCCTGACCCGCGAAGACCCGCGCGCGCTCGAGCTGATCCGCCATGACGCCGCGCATGTGCTCGCGGAAGCGGTGCAGTCACTTTGGCCCGGCACCCAGGTGACCATCGGCCCGGTGATCGAGAACGGCTTCTATTACGACTTCTTCCGCAACGAGCCATTCACGACGGAAGACCTGCCCGTCATCGAGAAGAAGATGCGCGAGATCATCGCGCGCGATGCGCCCTTCACCAAGGAAGTCTGGTCGCGCGAAAAGACCAAGGACGTCTTCCGCGACAAGGGCGAGATGTTCAAGGTCGAACTGGTCGACGCCATTCCCGGCAACGAGCCGATCAAGATCTACAAGCAGGGCGAATGGTTCGATCTCTGCCGCGGCCCGCACATGACCTCTACGGCCAAGATCGGCAGCGCCTTCAAGCTGATGAAAGTCGCGGGCGCCTATTGGCGCGGCGATTCCAGGAACCCGATGCTGACGCGCATCTACGGCACCGCTTTTGCCAAGCAGGAAGAGCTCGACGCCTATCTGCATCAGATGGAGGAAGCCGAGAAGCGCGACCATCGCCGGCTCGGCCGCGAACTCGATCTCTTTCATTTCCAGGAGGAAGGTCCCGGCACCGTGTTCTGGCACGCCAAGGGCTGGACGATGTTCCAGACCATCATCGCGTATATGCGGCGGCGGCTGGCCGGCGACTATGATGAGGTGAACGCCCCGCAACTGCTCGACAAGTCGCTGTGGGAGACCTCCGGCCACTGGGGCTGGTTCCGCGAGAACATGTTCCAGGCGACATCCGCTGGCGACGACACCGATGACGAACGTGTCTACGCCATCAAGCCGATGAACTGCCCGGGCCATATCCAGATCTTCAAGCATGGGCTGCGGTCGTATCGCGAATTGCCGCTGCGTCTTGCCGAGTTCGGCGTCGTGCATCGCTACGAGCCGTCCGGTGCGCTGCATGGCCTGATGCGCGTGCGCGGCTTCACGCAGGACGACGCGCATGTCTTCTGCACTGAGGACCAGCTCGCCGACGAGTGCCTGAAGATCAACGACCTGATCCTGTCGACCTATTCGGATTTCGGCTTCGAGGGCGACCTGACGGTGAAGCTCTCGACGCGGCCGGAACAGCGCGTCGGTTCGGACGCTGCGTGGGATCACGCCGAAAGCGTCATGCAGGATGTGCTCAAGCGCATCGCTGCGAGCAACAATCGGATCAAGACGGCGATCAATCCCGGCGAAGGCGCATTCTACGGACCGAAATTCGAATACGTGCTGCGCGACGCCATCGGCCGCGACTGGCAATGTGGCACCACCCAGGTCGACTTCAACCTGCCGGAACGGTTCGGCGCGTTTTACATCGACGCTGACGGCTCGAAGAAACCGCCGGTAATGGTGCATCGCGCAATCTGCGGTTCGCTGGAACGTTTCACCGGCATCCTGCTCGAACATTATGCCGGCCACATGCCGCTGTGGCTTGCTCCGGTGCAGGGCGTGGTCGCGACCATCACGTCGGAGGGCGATGACTATGCCGCCGAGGTGCTGGCGGCGGCGCGCAAGGCGGGCCTGCGCGTGAACCTCGACCTGCGCAACGAGAAGATCAATTACAAGGTGCGCGAACACTCGCTCGCAAAGGTGCCCGCGTTGCTCGTCGTCGGCAGGAAGGAAGCCGCCGAGCGCACCGTGTCGATCCGTCGTCTGGGCAGCGAGGGGCAGAAGGTGATGCCGCTCGATGTCGCGCTGAAGATGCTGGTGGAAGAAGCAACCCCGCCGGACCTCAAGCGCGGGCAGAGGGAAGCGGCCTAGCTATTTGCGCATCTGTGCGATGTAGGCGGCAAGATCGGCCGCCTCTCGCCGGGTGAGCGCCAGGTTTGGCATCACCGGATGCGGATTTAGCAGAAACAGTGCGAGCTGGGCGGCGTTGAAGCGCGATCGCTTGGCGATCTCTGCAAAGGATGGCACCGCAGCAGACGCTTGGCGTTGCGTGGGCGTGACCAGATGGCAGCTTGCGCACCATTGCAGCGCAAGGCGCTCGCCATTCTTCGCATTGGGCTTCGGGTCGACGCCCGTCGTCGGTTCTGCGAATGCGACACCTACAAACAGGATTGCAAATACGTACTGCAGCAGCGGATTGGAGACACGGCGCATGGCGAATCCTGACCAACTTTCTGAAGGATACCGCATCGCCGGCGCGCCGTCAGAAGAAAATTGCCGCCGGCCGAAACGTTCGGAAAAAGTCGAAATAACGCCGAACGGCTGCGTTCCAACAGCCTGCAGCTAATTGACGGGCCAAAGTGAACCGGCCGTATTCAATTGCAATGCAGAATGCGCACTGCAGGGGTCAGCGCGCGACCACGGAGATTTCCGAATCCACGCCGGTGACCACCTTGAAGTCGTGCTGGAACGACTTGCCTTCGTTGCGTGCGATCACGCGATATTCGCCCTCGGCCAGAACCACCCGCGGAAATGCGCCGATCGATTCCTTGATCACGTCCCCGCCCGGCGTCAGCACCGACCATTGCGTGTTGGCGATGGCCTCGCCGCCCGCCTTCTCCACCAGCTTGAGGGTGATGACGGCGGCGCGATGCGTCACCGTCACGTCGGTGACCCTGCCGGTCTGCACGCGGATATCGGAGCGCACCACCGCATTGCCGTCGCCGTAATGCGAGACGATGTGATAGGTGCCTTCCGGCACCAGCATCACGTCGCCGGTGACGACATTCTGCGCCAGCGGCCGCTTGTCGCCCGGCTCGAACTGGCTGCCGCGATAGATGTCGTAATGAATCTGGCTGTTCGGGATTTTGACGTCGCCGACCTTGCCTTCGATGCGGATGCCGCCGGCGGGAATATCGAAGACCTCGCGCACGGTTTCGGCGCGCAGACGCACCACCTTGGTGGCCTGGGCATGACCGAAGGCGGCATGCACGACGTAATTGCCCGCGGGCAAGAGGAAGGTGGGCGCCGCTGTCTTCTCCTCGCGCACCATCTTGAACACGCCGGTATTGTCCGGCTTTTCCGGGAAGATGCGCCAGACCATGCCGCCGGTGATCGGCGGCAGATCGCGGCCGAAACGGGCGTTGAGATAGAGGGCGACCTGCCCGGCGGGGACCATCGGCGCCGCGCTCGGCAGCGGCGCAACCTGCGCCGGCATCGAGGGCGGGACCATCGAGGCCGACGGAGCGGCAATGCCGCCGCCCGGCGACATCAGACTGAGCCCCGGCGAGGTCGAAATCATGCCGCCCGGCCCCGGTCCGCCAGGCCCCTGCGGCGCCGGTCCACCGGTACTGAGCGCCCCCCGCTGGGCCATGGCCGTACCGCCGGTCAGCGCCAGAAGCGCCAGCGCAATCAGTCCGACATATTTTCCCGTCCCGGCCCTCGCCCGCATGCGGCCCTTCTCGACCGAAATCGCGGCGAATTCAAGCCTGCGGGGATTTTCCCCGGTCTCCCGTTATGGTAGCGGCCATTCCGCATGCAGAACGCCCTTGATCTCCTGAAAACCCGCCGTTCCGTGAAGCCGATCGAGATGACCGGCCCCGGCCCCTCGCCCACGGAAATCGAAACCCTCCTGACAATCGCCTCGCGCGTGCCCGACCACGGCAAGCTCACGCCCTGGCGATTCATCGTGTTCGAGGGAGCGCATCGCCTCGCAATCGGCGAGGCGCTTGCGGCGCTCTTTCAGGCCGACCACCCGGACGCCACGCCCGACCAGATCGAGTTCGAGCGCCAGCGCCTCGCGCGCGCGCCGCTGGTCATCGCCGTGGTCAGCCGCGCCGCCCCGCATTTGAAAATCCCGGAATGGGAGCAGCTCATGTCGGCAGGCGCCGCGGCGATGAATCTGGTCACCGCCGCGCATGCGCTCGGCTATGCGGCCGCCTGGCTGACCGAATGGTACGCCTACGACCGCCGCGT
Organism: Pseudorhodoplanes sp.; assembly: GCA_032027085.1. Classification (NCBI taxonomy): domain Bacteria; kingdom Pseudomonadati; phylum Pseudomonadota; class Alphaproteobacteria; order Hyphomicrobiales; genus Pseudorhodoplanes; species Pseudorhodoplanes sp. The sequence continues at coordinate 3,882,731 of JAVSMS010000001.1, forward strand.
GCTTGAAAAGCTGGGTCTCTCATCAGCGGAGAAGATCGTCGGATTCATCCATATCGGCAAGCCAGTGCGCCCGCCGGAAGACCGGCCGCGCCCGCCCCTGTCCGACATTGTCACCCGCTTCGGTGCGTGACCTGCAATGTTCTACGAGACCCGCAAGAACGATCACGGCTTGCCGCATGACCCGTTCAAGGCGATCGTCGCGCCGCGGCCGATCGGCTGGATCAGCTCGGTGAACGCCAAAGGCGATATCAATCTCGCGCCCTATTCCTTCTTCAACGGCGTCGCCAGCCGCCCGCCGGTCGTCATGTTCGCCAGCGAAGGCCGCAAGGATTCCCTCGCCTTCATCGCGGAGACCGGCGAATTCGTCTGCAATCTCGCGACCTGGGATCTGCGCCACGCGATGAACGCGACGTCGGCGCCGCTGCCGCGCGGCTCAAATGAAATGGTGCATGCCGGCCTCGCGTCGGCGCCGTCGCGCCTGGTGCAACCGCCGCGCGTCGCCGCCTCGCCCTGTGCGCTGGAATGCAAGTTGCTGCAGATCGTACAATTGTCCGATGTCGACGGCCGCGCGCTCGACAACCATGTCGTCTTTGGGCAGGTCATCGGCGTTCACATCGACGACCGCTATATCGCCGACGGCCTGCTCGACAGCGCCGCCATGAAGCCAATCGCCCGCTGCGGTTACCATGACTATTCGGTCATGGAGAGCACCTTCAGCATGCGTCGTCCGCAAGGCTGACGAGCTGCAAAGCCTTCACCATGACGCCACATCGGCCTTGTAAGCTGGCCCCGGACGGGTCGATCATGATGCAAGGGAGATGAAGGTGCTGCAGGGCTTGATCCGGCGCGCGACCAATGGAGATCGCGCCGTCGAAGCGACCGCTGAAAAGAAAACGCCCAAGGCGAGCATCGGCCTCGCGCTGGGCGGCGGCGCGGCGCGCGGATTCGCGCATATCGGCATCCTGCGAACCCTGATGGCGCATGGCATTCAGCCCGATGTCGTGGTCGGCACGTCAATCGGCGCGGTCGCCGGCGGCTGCTTCATCGCCGGTAATCTCGACGCTTTTCAGGACTGGGCGCACAGCCTCACCAAACGCGGCGTGCTCAGCTATCTCGATGTCAGTCTCGGCGGCTCCGGTCTCATCAGCGGTGGTCGCCTCACCGCGCGGCTGGAAGCGACCATCGGTGACTTGCTGATCGAAGATTTGCCGGCGCGCTTTGCCTCGATCGCCACCGAGCTCGGCACCGGCCATGAAATCTGGCTGACACGCGGCCGCCTCGTCGACGCAATGCACGCCTCCTACGCCCTGCCTGGCATTTTCACACCGGTGCGACTCGGCGGACGCTGGCTGGTCGACGGCGCTCTGGTCAATCCGGTGCCGGTGTCGGCGGCGCGCGCGCTCGGCGCCCGCATGGTGATCGCCGTCAACCTGAATTCGGAGCTGACAAGCCGCGGTGCCACCATTTCCAGTCACGGTCCCGACGCCGACGACGAGGCTGCGCTGAAGCAATTGCGCGAACAGGCGGAAGCGAGCGGCCTGTCGATCTTCAATCCCGAGCGATTCATGAAGCGGCACTTCCTCAACGCCGCACGCGGCCCGAACATTTCGAGCGTGATGGTGGACGCCTTCAACATCATGCAGGACCGCGTGACCCGCGCGCGGCTCGCCGGCGACCCGCCGGACGTGCTGATCAACCCGCGACTCGGCAAGATCGGCTTGTTCGATTTTCACCGCGCGAAGGAAACCACCGAGATCGGCACGCATGCGGCCGAACGTGCGATCGCCGACATCAAGGATGCGATTGCGACGCTGACGTGAAGATGCTCACGCCGTCTGGATGTAGTCGCGCATCGCGTTGTGCTCTTGCTCCATTTCCATCACGCGCATCTTGACGACGTCGCCGATGGAAATGATACCGACCATGCGATCGTCTTCCACCACCGGGATGTGACGGAATTTTCCGCCCGTCATGCGCTCCATCAGGCCGGAAATGGTTTCCGCGCAGGTGCAGGTCACCACTTTGCGAGTCATGAAGTCGGTCAATGGAAGGGAGAGCGCCTGCGTCCCGTGCTCTGCCAGCGCGCGCACAATGTCGCGCTCGGAAACAATACCGACAATGCGTTGTCCTGCGCCGGTCACCACGACGGCGCCGATGCGACGCTCGGCCAGGAGTTTGCTCGCCTCCGCCAATGTCGCTGTCGGATCGATCGTGACGACGTTGCTGCCTTTGGTTGCCAGTATTGTTTTGACAATCATCTCTGCCGCCTCCCTGCTGCGCGATCTCTGTCGCGCGTCGAAGCGCCGGCCGGCGACGCCGGCAAGCAGCGCTGAAGTTCACTTAGACATAAGTCTAAGGCTTCAATTTGTCATTGGAGAGACAGCCCGCATTTGAGGCGATTTAGAGCGGGCGCGCAGGATCGTTTTGCACCGCAACAGAGCGACGGACCGGATCAAAGAAACCGAACAGCAGAAGCCCGACGAGGAATCCGCCGACATGCGCCTGCCAGGCCACCGGTTGGTCGTTGCCAAGAAGCGGAACCGAGCCCAGACCGAACAGCAGGTTCAAGCCGAACCATACGCCCAGGAAGACCAGGACACGCACATCGCGCAAAGCCGTGAATAACGGGACTGCCGGCAGATGCATGTTGCCGCGCCATTGCATGCCGCCGCCGGGCTGGAAGGCAAACCGCATCGCCGCCGCCATCGCGCCGGAGATGATGGCGGAGGCGCCCACCATCGGCTGCACCTGTCCGGGATGAGTGAGCAAATGCGCAACAGCACCGGCGGCCGCGGTGACGGCGCAAAAAAGAACAAAGCGCAATACGCCGAATCTGCGCGCCAGCGGCGTGCCGAAAGCCAGGAGCCAGATGGCGTTGAAACCAAGATGGGTCAGGTCGGCATGGATCAGCGCGTAGGTGGCAAATGTCCAGATGTCGGCTGCGAGCCCGCCGGGCAGCGGGATGAAAGAGCCCTCGTATCGCGCGGGAATAAACGCAAAGAGTAGAAGCACCTCGAGATCGGCGCTGCGCGACAGAAGCGCACGCAAACCATGCACGAGCGCCATTACTGCCAGCACGGCGGTCACAACCGGCGGCACATTCAGCATTGGCTGGCGGGGAGAGGCCGGAAAAGGCTCAGACATGCCGGCCATAGGTCGCGCGCCGGTGGCCGCCTTGCAAGAGACTGAAACAAAAAAACAGGGGAGGACAAAAATGAGGGGAGGACTCGCGTCCTCCCCTTGAGCCATCTTCAGGACGTCAGCCCTTGCGAGCCATCACGTCCCCACTCTCCCCTCGGCTCTAAAGTCGCACCGCCGCCCGGAGCCACCTGACGGCGAAAACTTGGATCGGGGACAGGCTAGGCGAGGAACGGGCGGCTGCCAACGTCAACCTCCCGTTAACCTAAACAAGCGGGCGGCCTGTCCCGCTCTGCGGCGCAGAAAACGGCATGCAGTCTGCTCTGCCTGCAGGGACCGGAACGGCAAGCCATCGGAGTGTCCCGCTCCGGGACAACTCAGGCGTCGACGAGACAGGACCGAAGATGAAACTCGCTTCGACCAGGGACGTGTTTTCACATTGGGACAAATGCCGCGGCGTCCGGCAGGCCCCCGCGCGAGAGGATATCGAGCCCGGCGCCATCCGGCGGGCGCTTGGCGATGTCTTCATGCTCGATCTCGATGCCGGCTACGGCCATCCCTTCCGACTGGCCGGGACGCGGATTTGCGCCCTGTTTGGCCGCGAACTCAAAGCCACCGGCTTCTTCCCGCTCTGGTCGGATGTCGAACCGATCCGCGACCTGGTGAAAACCCTAACCGATGACGCCAGCGGCGCCGTCGCTCGCGTCACCGGCCGCAATGCCGACGGCGACATTGTGGGACTCGAATTGCTGCTTTTGCCGCTGGCGCATCGCGGCCGCCTGCCCGCCCGGTTTCTGGGATCGCTGGCGCCGATGGACATGCCGTGGTGGCTGAACGCCAAGCCGCTGACCGGATTGCGGCTTGAAACCCTGCGCTTTGTCGGCGGTGCGAGCGATGCCTACGACGCGCCGCGCCTGACAACCGGTCTGCCGCGCCCGCTGCAGCGTCCGACGCTGGTGGTGTATGAAGGCGGCCGCGCCCGCTAATTCACAAGCGGAATACGGCTAACGGGACATTAAGACTGCTTGCATAGCGTCGACGCGGCGCGTGTCTCGCACGCGAAATCTTCCCGGGCGTCAACCGCGTTCATGACATTGCTGCACACCGATCTGCCCCAAGGCACCGCGCGCATCCTGCCCCACAGCCAGGAGCGGCGCCGGTTCCAGCGCGTCGATGTCAATCTGCTCGGCCGCTACATGCTGGCGAACAGGCAGGAATATCCCTGCCAGGTGGTGGACATGTCGCCCGGCGGCATGGCCCTGATCGCGCCGGTGTCCGCCCAGGTCGGCGAGCGGGTCATCGCCTATATCGACCATGTCGGACGGCTGGAGGGCGTCTGTGCCCGCCTGTTTGAGAACGGCTTCGCGATGACCATCGCGGCCACCTTGCGCAAGCGCGACAAGCTCGCCGCTCAGCTCACCTGGCTCGCCAACCGGCATCTGCTGGCGCAGCCAGAAGACCGCCGCCACGGCCGCTTTGTCCCGAAAAACCCAATGACCATGCTGGTGCTGCCGAACGGTGTGAATGTTGGCTGCCGGCTGATCGACCTGTCGCTGTCCGGCGCCGGCGTCGCCACCCAGCACCGTCCAGCCATCGGCGCGCTGGTGACCCTTGGCAAGGTGCAAGGCCGCGTGGTGCGCCACCTCGAGGAGGGTTTTGCAGTCGAGTTCACCCGGCTGCAACATCCGGACTTCTTGGAAGAAAGCGTCACCAGCGGGTAAACGCCGGCCGCGGCTCAATCCCTTCAACTTGCCTCGAACGCGCGGCGAAGCCGTGGTTCCCGCGCGTCTTCACCCGCAAATTTTGTCGTTAATGGCGCCTGCGCAACGGTGCCGCGCGCCCGATAATACCGCGCTTGCGCGGGTTAATAGCTAAAGTTTGAATCAAATTCGGTTCTTCTGCATTTTACTCAATTTATCCGACAATTCGCAGCGTATTCGTCGCAACCTTTACTTGGTTTCTCTTCAAATCCACTTTGCGAGATTAGCGGCAAACCAAAGCATTTGTGGGAATTGTGGCTCCAACGACAGGGAACAGGGCCAACAAACCCATGCAGTATTCAGAAAGAATACTTGAGGCAGGAACAAAATGTGGCAAATGCGCGATTGGCGCCGTTGCCGCTTTCGGCATCTGGGCGATACTCGGCCTGTCAGCGCAGGCCAACGAACGCCCGCTGTTTGTTTCAATGGGTGAGAGTTCCCGCGCCCCGATTGGCTGGGTGGAATTCTGCTCCGACCAGCCCCAGGAATGCGCCGGACGGCGAACCGCGGCCCGCGACGTCGTGCTCACCACCAAGGCCTGGAAAGATCTGGCGCGCGTTAACAAATGGGTGAACGAGACCATCAGGCCGGTGACAGACTTGGAACAATGGGGCGTCGTCGAAAAATGGTCCTACCCAGACACTGGACGTGGCGATTGTGAAGACTATGTCTTGCTCAAGCGCCGGATGTTGATCCAGGCTGGCTGGCCGCGCGAAGCGCTGCTGATCACTGTAGTCCGCGAGCGGAATGGCGATGGACACGCCGTGCTTACAGTGAAGACCGACAAGGGTGAATTCATCCTCGACAATCAGAACGAGGAGATTCTCCTCTGGTCGGCCACGAATTATCGCTTCGTCAAACGCCAGTCACAGCAGGATCCGAATGTCTGGGTGGCGCTTGGCGATCCGCGCCCGACGATTGCGACGGCAACATCTTCGCGTTGAGGGAGTTAGAGCTACACGAGTCTGGTCACGTCCCCACCCCTCCCCGTCCCCCGACCGGATTCGTGCGCGGCCGGCCTTCCCCCGAGGCCGGCCGCAACTTTTTGTGATCCCGATTGTCAGGGCGAGCGCACGCGCCGGCGAGGTATCACGCGATCGTGTGCGGCGACAGCAAGCATTCATTTCGGAAAACTGTGAGCGAATTTCTGAGACTGTGAGCTATCTCACAGCCCCCCTCACCTTTTGCCATCAGGTTGTACGGAGTGTGAATTGCACGCGCAGAAATGCGCGGGAATGAGAGGGACGGGAAATGGCCGCGTTTCGCATCGGGCTCGAGCGTGTCATTTACGATCATACGGGGGACCCGGTCGGCATCGGCTTTACCGTCTATGACACCAACGAGGCTGTCGTCGGCCTCGCTTTCGCGAACTTCGACGATGCCAGGAAAGGGGCGGACCTGGTGCGGCAGCTTCTCGCGCTGGTCACTTCCATCACGCCATCGCGATACTAGAAACGCGCCAGCACAATTTAGCCAATGCGTTTCAAATTCGTCGCATATTGCTTCGAGCGCCGCACATAGATATCGGCGCCGCCTGCGATCATGGCCTTGGCCTTGTCGTCGAGCGTGCGCACCGCGCGGCCAGGGGCACCTACTATCAGCGAATTGTCGGGAAACTCCTTGCCCTCCGCGACGAGCGCATTGGCGCCGACGATGCAGTTGCGGCCGATCTTGGCACCGTTCAGCACCACTGCATTCATGCCGATCAGTGAATTGTCGCCGATCGTGCAGCCATGCAGCACAACGTTATGCCCGATCACGCATTCGCGCCCTATGACAAGCGGGAAACCCGGATCGGTATGCAACGTGCAATTGTCCTGGATCTGCGAGCGGATGCCGACCTCGATCCATTCATTGTCGCCGCGCAGCACGGCGCCGAACCAGACGCTCGCATCCTCAAGCAGCCGCACGCGCCCGATCAGCGCGGCGGTCTCGGCCACCCAATAGCGACCCTCCGCCGGAAATTCCGGCCGCGCTCCGTCCAGTTCGTAGATCGGCATTCCATCCTCCGTCAAAACGGCCGGGACATTGCCACGCGACCGTTCGCTTGACGAGGTTCGGATTTGCTCAGGCGTGGAAAATCCCGAGCAACTGCAGGCCCATGATCACCACGGTGCCCGACATCAGGCTCCAGAAGCCGGAGATGACGGTCGCGATCATGGCCGGCACGAAATTGCCGCGCTCGACGCGGCAGCCTAGCAAGGTGTTGCGCATGATGATGAAAGGCGCGGCGAACACCAGGAACGGCACCTGCGCCACCGCGGCGGGCCGCGTGCCGTCGCCGAAAATGTTGAAGCTTGCCGGCCGCGCCGTCAGCAACTGGTACCCGGACGAGAGCAGCCCGGCGACCGCAAAGCCGATCAGCAAGACCAGAAGCGAGGTCACGGTTCCAGGCACGCAAAACTCTCCGCACGAACGGCGTCTGGTATGCGCAAGCGGCGCCGGACCCGCCAGCGCTTCGTTAAGAAAGGGTTAATGCGACAGATCCATCGGCAAAAAGCTTGCCGGTGCAGGCGGTTGGCTGTGTGCGATACTGCCTGTGATTCGATCGAGCTGGAGACGGCCATGACCATGGCTCATGCGGACGGCGCGCGACGCGGCGCCCGGCGCACACGGCGCAACAAGCACAGCTTCCTGGCCCTGCCGGTGCTGATGCTGATGGCCGGGATCGTGCTGGCGCTGGCGGTGATCGCCTGGCTGCTGTGGCCGCGCTGGCCGGCGCCAAACGTGGCGGTCGACGCGCCCTCGCTTCCGATCACAATTCAGGGCATCACCTTCAACATTCCGCCGGGCGCGATTCGACTCAAGAGCCAGCGCCGGCCGGGCGCGCAGGACCGCATCGATCTCGTTTTCATGTGGCCGGGTTTGACGCCGCCCGAGGAACGTCCGGTGCCGGTCGCCTCGTCGAAGGGCATCGACCGCATCTTCCTGACCATCGCCGCCAGCGACAACACCTTGCCGCCGATGGAGCGATTCAAGACGATCTATCCGCGCTATCTCGAGGCCAGCATTAGCACCAGCGAGGGCGGACTGACGGTGCGGCCGTTCCGGACCGGCAGCCCCTACCAGGGCGAAGAGCTCTTCTACGACAACGACAATCCGGAGCGGTTTCTTGCCCGCTGCACGCGTGATGGTTCCACTGCGATCGGCATGTGTCTGTTTCAGCGGCGCATAGGCACCGCCGATGTCACGATACGCTTCCCGCGCGCCTGGCTGACCGACTGGCCGAATGTGCTGTCCGGCATCGAGCGGTTGCTGGCAAGTTTTCGCGCAAGCGGGCGATGAGCTTCTTCACTCTACTTGGGGAAAGTCGACTCGCGGCGAGAAAGTCGGATGAGAGCCCTCACCCGACTCGCAGCTCACGCCGCTCCCCCAACCTCTTTCCAAACCGAACTCGGTAAATCCGACTTCGGCTGGGAGAGGTGATAGGAGGCAGGTCAAGAGGGTTACGGCTCCAGATCCGTTTCCAGGATCGCCATCTGGAAATTGTAGGACTTGTCTTCGTCCTCATCGTCGACGAACAAAACGCCGATGAATTCCTCGCCGATATAGACCTCTGCGGAATCGTCCTTCTTCGGACGTGGCACCACGCGGATCTGCGGGTTGTTGAAACACTTCTTCAGATAGGAATCGAGCTTCTTGATTTCGGTGACGTCCACAATCCAACTCCTGCAAAGGCCCATCTGCGCGGCCGGATGAATCCCGGCGATCAATCGCCGATATTGAACATCATGTCCATGCTGCGCGAGGGCTCCGCGCAGCCAGCGGTGCCAACGACCCTGGCAGGGACGCCGGCGACCGTGACGTTGTTCGGCACCGGCTTGATGACAACGGAGCCGGCCGCGATGCGCGAGCAATGCCCCACTTCGATATTGCCGAGAATCTTGGCGCCGGCGCCGATCAGCACGCCGCGGCGGATTTTCGGGTGGCGGTCGCCGTCTTCCTTGCCGGTGCCGCCGAGCGTCACGTCATGCAGCATCGACACGTCGTCCTCGATCACCGCGGTTTCGCCGACCACAAGGCCGGTCGCATGATCGAGGAAAATGCCGCGGCCGATTCGCGCAGCGGGATTGATATCGCACTGGAAGACAGACGACGAACGGCTCTGCAGATAATAGGCAAAATCCTTGCGGCCGCGGCCGTAGAGCCAGTGCGCCAGACGATGCGTGACGATGGCATGGAAGCCTTTGAAGTACAGCAGCGGCTCGATGAAACGGTCCGCGGCCGGGTCACGGTCGACGGTCGCGACAATGTCGGCGCGGAAGGCGTCGCCGATTTTCGGCTCGGCCTCCAGCGCGTCGTCATAGGCCTGCCGGATCAGTTCCGCGGATACGTCGCGATGCTGCAGACGTTCGGACACGCGATGCACGACCGAGGCTTCCAGCGTGTCGTGATGCAGGATGGTCGAGTAAATGAAAGTCGCCAGTTCCGGCTCGCGGCGAACCACCTCTTCGGCTTCCACACGCACCCGTGCCCAGACCGGGTCGACCTTGTCGAGAGAACTGGCAAGTCTGCTTTGCTGCTGCGCCATAACACGCCCTAGAAAAAGGGTCCTTCGCGAAGTTCCAACATCTCTAGCACATAGACGCTAAAAATCATCTTCGCCAGAGCGGATCAATGCGCCACAGCAATATCGTTGACGAATTGCGGAGAATAATTTTCTCCCAAGCCTGCCCAATCTTTTCGCATGCTCGTTTTTCGGGCCGCCGGCTCAGGCCTTGGTGAGAAAGCCCAGGACCGCTGCGGAGAAATCATCGTTGCGATCGCCGGCCACCATATGCCGCGCGCCGCCGACGTCGACATATTCGGCGTGCGGGACGAGCTGAAGGAATTCCTTCACGTCCGCTTCCCGCACCAGCTCTGACGAGCCGCCGCGCACCAGCAGCGCCGGAATCCGGATCCGGCGCGCCGCCTCCACCAGAAGCTCCTCGATCTGCTCACGGCGTCTGCCGACGCTGCGCGGTCCGTCGATGAAATTGGGATCCCAGTGCCAGCGCCAGCGTCCATCCGGAGATAGGCGCAGATTCTTCTTCAGGCCTTCATTGTTCTTCGGACGCGGGCGGTGCGGCAGATAATCGGCGACCGCTTGCGCGGCGTCGTCGACCGACGCAAACCCTTCCGCCGCGTGCAAGCGCATGAAGCCCTGGACCTTGTCGACTCCCCTGGGGTCGACGCGCGGCGTAATGTCAACCAGCACCAGCGAGGAGAACAATTCATCGCCGGTGCTGCGCTCGGTTTCACCTTCCGCGAGGAGCGAGGCAATGCCGCCGAGCGACGCGCCGATCGCCGCCGGACGCGTGCCGGAACGGCGATATAATTCAAGCGCGACCGCTTTCGCGTCCGATGCAAAATCGGGGAAGGAATAGGCGAGATCGGCAATCCAGTCGGAGTCGCCATGACCGCGCTGATCCATCGCGTAGGCGGTCCAGCCTCTGCGCGCAAGCTCTTCCGCGGTCTTGCGCCAGGCATGCCGCGTCTGCCCGCCGCCATGCAGCAGCAGAACCGGCGGGCCGTGGTCGCCGAAGACATCGGCGACCAGCCTGTTGCCGGCGGCGCCGGTGAATGTCGCGGTGGCGGGTTCGGGGCGGCGGGTCATGGAAATTGCCTAAGCTGCAGATGACGTAACGTCATTATCAACGATCAAAATTCCTGTGAACGGGGCTCTGAAAATTGTTGAACTGCCCGACTGAACGCCCTGCCAGATTGAGGATCCATCAGTTGGAGTGCACGCAATGGCCAAACAAATGTCCAGGAAGCCAGCGAAGGTCCCGAGGAAGGTCGCAGCCAAGCCTGGCACGGCGAAGCTTAGCGCTGCCAAACCAGTCCTTCTCTCGGGCGGAAATCCTCAGATCGCGAAGGGCTACGGCGACGCCCCCGTACAGGCCTACATCGCGGCCATGCCGGGCTGGAAACGCGACATCGGGCGCCGCCTCGACGCGCTCATCGCGCGCACCGTCCCCGGTGTGCACAAGGCGGTCAAATGGAATTCACCCTTCTATGGCGTCGAGGATAATGTCTGGTTCCTCAGCTTTCATGTCTTCACGAAATACGTGAAGGTGACATTCTTCCGTGGCGCATCGCTGCGACCGGTTCCGCCCGGCGCATCCAAACACAAGGACGTGCGTTACCTCGACATCCACGAGGACGGGTTCGACGAAGCACAGCTCACTGCGTGGGTGAAGCAAGCGAGCGAATTGCCCGGCGAACGCATGTGAGAGGCCCATGAAGAAAGCGACAACCAAGACAAAGAAGACGGAAACCGCCCCGAAAGACGGAAAGGCTGACTCTCCCTCTCAACTGATCGGCGCGAAGATCAAGAAGCTGGGCGATTGGCGCGGCGAGACGCTTGCGCGGGTGCGCGCCATCATCAAGCAGGCCGACCCGGACATGGTTGAGGAGGTAAAATGGCGGAAGCCGTCGAACCCGCTGGGCGTTCCGGTGTGGGAGCATGACGGCATCATTTGCACAGGCGAGACCTACAAGGACAAAGTGAAGCTGACCTTTGCCAAGGGTGCCGCGCTGGATGATCCTTCAGGCCTCTTCAACGCCAGCCTCGACGGCAACGTGAGACGTGCCATTGATTTTCATGAAGGCGACAAGATCAATGAATGGGCGCTGAAGGCGCTCATCCGCGCCGCCGTGGCGCTGAACACGTCGAAGTGGGCAACCACTCGCCCCCTCCGCTCTCGCAAGCGCATCTAGGTAGCGCCGAAGGCGCGTAACCCACCGACTGACGAGGCTACGGCCGCTGCCCGAGGAATTCCAGCACGCCGGTCTTGAACACCTTGTCGCCGACCGCGAGCATGTGGTCGCGGCCGGGAATGTCGAGCGCCTTCGCGCCCGGAATGAGCGTGGCAAGTTCGTGCGGCGATCCCGCGATCGGATCGCTGGTGCCGACCGCGATCAGCATCGGCACCTTGATCTGCGCCACTTCGCCCGCGGTCAGCACCTGCCGCGAGCCGCGGATGCAGGCGGCGAGCGCCTTGCGGTCGGATTTTGTCTGGTCGGCGAAGGCGCGGAACATGCGGCCCATGGTGTCGGTGACATCGGCGAGCGACGGCGATTCCAGCGCAATGGCGATATCTTCCGGCAGGCCGACACCATTGACCAGTTTGACGCCGAGCCCGCCGAGAATGGCCGAGCGCACGCGGTCGGGATATTTCAGCGCCAGGAATGCAGTGATGCGCGCACCCATCGAGTAACCCATCACATCGGCGCGCTCGATCTTCAGATGATCAAGCAGCGCGCGCACGTCTTCCGCCATCTTGGCGGTGTGATAATCGGCCGGATCATAAAGTTTGCCGGATTGCCCATGCCCGCGATTGTCGAGCGCGATCACCCGCCGTCCCGCGCGCGTCAGCGTCGACACCCAGCCGGGCGCCACCCAGTTCACGTCCTTTGTTGAGGCGAAACCATGCACGAGCACGATCGGCTCGCCCTCGCCTTCATCGAGATAGGCAATCTCGACATTGTTGTTCTTGAAAGTCGGCATGACTCTGTTGCTTTGTCATGGCCGGGCTAAACACTCGTCCCGGCCATCCACGTCTCTCCGTTGATCACCCTAAGACGTGGATGCCCGTGACAAGTTTACACGCTGGCCGGCCTTCGGCCGGACCGGGGGCGCGGGCATGACGGCTGAGAGTAATTTGTTCTAAACCTGCCTTGCCGCCATTGCCAAGCGCTGCTGTTCCACAGCCCGGCGCAATTTCTTCGCTTTCCGCCGCCGCAGATGCCGCGAGGTGGTGCGCTCGACTGCACTCTTGAACGACGAGAGGAAGCCCCAGACAAGCAACGCCGCCCAAAGCACCCACAACGCGAGATCGAACGCCGCCGCCGTCAGCGCGATGGCACTGCGGCCGAGGAATTTCAACACCGCGCGTGTCTTGCCGCCCTGTTTCTCGGCGAGCTTGGCAACGCGCGCCATTTCGCGTGGATTGTCGGCGATCTTCAGCCCGTCGAATGCGGCGCGCGCGCCGGCCTTGGTCTGCACCCGCCCGACATCGCGGGTCAGCCGCAGCAGATCGTCGGCTTTCTCGATCTTCACCGCCCCGCGCACCGCGCGCACGGCGACCGCGGGCTCGGTCAGCGAGGCACCGGCCAGCGCCTTGCGCAGGGCAGGTCCGTCGACCACGCCACGCAGCGAGCGCATGATCGATTCGCCCATGCGTGCGCCGAGCCGGCCGGTCTTGCGCGCGGCCTTCACCACCGACAGACCGACGCGCGCCGGCGTACCGGCGCCGAGCGAGACATAGGTGCCAGCGGTGATGGCAATGCCCACAGCCGAGAGGCCGAGGATGAGGTGATCGACCTCCTCCCCCGACGCCCAGCGACTGCCCTCGCGAATGGCGTCGCGGATATCGCCGAAGACGAACAGGTCGCCGAGGGCGGTGCCGGCGAGGCTCACCAGGTCGTCCGGCTCGCCGGTGATCAACCCGCGGGCAAAGCTCTCCGCCTTTGCGGTGGCGCCGGCCGCCGCTTTGGCCGCGGCGTCCACTTTGGTGAGCAGTTCGGCGGAAAGGGGGACGTTCCGCGCCTGTGCCAGTTCGACGAAGCTCCGCGCCAGGTCCGCGTCGCCGGCCGCCAGTGCCGCCTCGATTTCACGCGCGGCCGCACCGGTGTTGAAGCTGCGGTCGAGCTGCCGCTCGGCCAGCTCGGCTGGATCGTCCTGCACCCAGAGCAGCACGGCCGATTCATAGGCCCGGGGCAGCATTGCGAAGGCGGCGACGGCGCAAATCAGCGCAGCGATCGCTAAAATGCCGATCCGCAGCCGGGAGGCCTTAGCGGGAACCGGCGTCAGATCGGGGACAAGCATGCGCGGATGATCTCGGCTGCAAAAGCGGCATTGATTAACGGACATTCGCCGCTATGGTGCCCGGGAATATAGGGTGAAGTTCCCGAGGAACGAGGTTTCTACGAGCATGGCGGACCACGTCGTACCCCACTTTCACAACGATCCAGGCGTTTCCGTGATCGAAATCGGCGCCAAGGAATTCATGTGCACCGGCGCCCGCCCGCCCTTCGGCCACCCGCGCATCTTCTGCGACATGGGCGACGAGAATGAGATCATCTGCAGCTATTGCTCGACGCTCTACCGCTACAATCCGGCGCTCGATCCGCATGCGGCGATCCCTGCGGAATGCGCTCTGACCGAGAGCGAAGCCGCCTGACTTCAGCTAACCTCGGCGTGCCGTGGCGTCATCGCGAACCATCATCGTCGCAGGCGCCGGCATCGGCGGATTGACGGCGGCGCTTGCGCTGGCGCGCAAGGGATTTCGTATCGTCGTCTGCGAACATGCGCCGGAATTGTCGGAGACCGGCGCCGGCCTGCAGCTTTCGCCCAATGTTGCGCGGCTGCTGATCGAACTCGACCTTGCCGAAAAGCTGCAGCCGCATGTCGTCGCGCCGGAATTGCTGTCGGTCCGCCGCGCGCGGACCGGCGGTGAAATCACGCGCATGCAGCTCGGACGCGAAATCGCATTCCGCTACGGCGCACCCTACTGGATCATTCATCGCGCCGACCTGCAGGCGGTGCTGCGCGACGCGGTGCTCGCCACCCCGGATATCGTGCTGCAGCTTGGCGTACGGGTGCAGGATTTCGCCACGCACCAGAACGGCGTCACCGTGCAGGTTCAACGCGGAGATCAGGTGACCGACGAACGCGCCGTCGCCCTGATCGGCGCCGACGGCTTGTGGTCGGTGACCCGCCGCGTCCTGGGTGATGCGAGCAGGCCGCGTTTCAGCGGACGCACCGCCTGGCGCGCGACGGTGCTGGCGTCGGCTATGCCGGAGGAATTCCGCGCGCCCGCCGTGCATCTGTGGCTCGGACGTGGCGCGCATCTTGTCCACTATCCCGTGCGTGCGGGCGCGCTTGTCAACATCGTCGCGATCGTCGGCGATGCATGGCAGGGCGAAGGCTGGTCGCTGCCGGGCGCGCCCGACGATCTGCTCCGGCGTTTCGGCAAGCTGTCCTGGAGCGCTGTGGCGCGATCGATCCTGCAAGCGCCGGACTCATGGCTGAAATGGGCCTTGTTCGACCGGCCGGCGCTGCGGCGCTGGGGACATGGCAACGCGACATTGCTTGGCGACGCTGCGCATCCGATGA
This sequence comes from Pseudorhodoplanes sp., assembly GCA_032027085.1. Lineage (NCBI taxonomy): Bacteria > Pseudomonadati > Pseudomonadota > Alphaproteobacteria > Hyphomicrobiales > Pseudorhodoplanes > Pseudorhodoplanes sp. The sequence continues at coordinate 3,897,731 of JAVSMS010000001.1, forward strand.
TGCCGTTTCTTGCTCAGGGCGCCGCGATGGCGATCGAAGATGCCATGGTGCTTGCCGATTGTCTGGCATCCGATCCCGAAAACGTTTCCGGCAGCCTGCGCCGTTACGAATCCCTGCGGCGCGGCCGCACCGCACGGGTGCAGCGTGCGGCCCGCTTTACCGGCGAAATCTATCACCTCGACGGCCCACTCGCGGTTGCCCGCAACATGATGTTGCAGGGGATGGGCAGCGAAAATCTGCGCGCGCGTTATGATTGGCTGTATGATTGGCGGCGTCGCTGAAATGTTTGCATCGGGACCTGCACATGTTCGAAACGACCATTGCCGGCAGTCTGCCGAAACCCGCCTGGCTCGCCGAAACTGAAAAGCTCTGGGCGCCGTGGCGCCTGCAGGGCGACGCGCTCCTCTCCGGCAAGCGCGACGCCACGTTGCTGGCGCTCAAGCTGCAGGAAGATGCCGGCATCGACATCGTCACCGACGGCGAGCAGGCGCGCCAGCATTTCGTGCATGGATTTCTCGAGCGCGTCGAGGGAATCGATTTTGAGCACAAGGTCGAAATGGGGATCCGCGACAACCGCTACAAGGCGATGGTCCCGGTCGTCGGCAGCAGCCTGCGGCTGAAAGGCCGCGTGCACGACATGGAAGCCAAGGCCGCGCGCGCTCACACCCGGCGCAAACTGAAATTCACCCTGCCCGGCCCGATGACCATCGCCGACACCGTCGCCGACCGGTTCTATGGTGATCGCGTGAAGATGGCTTTCGCCTTCGCCGACCTCCTGAATCAGGAGGCGCGCGCGCTTGAACGCGACGGCGTCGACGTGATCCAGTTCGACGAGCCGGCCTTCAATGTCTTTCTCGACCAGGTTGGCGGCTGGGGCATCGACGCCCTGCACCGCGCCATCGACGGCTTGCGATGCAAGACAGCGGTGCACATCTGCTACGGCTACGGCATCAAGGCGAATGTGGACTGGAAGGAAAGTCTCGGCGGCGAATGGCGGCAATATGAAGCGATCTTCCCGGCGCTGGCGCAAAGCCGCATCGATCAGGTGTCGCTGGAATGCCGCAACTCGAAAGTGCCGCTCAGCCTGTTGTCGCTGCTCAAGGGCAAGGACATCCTGGTCGGCGTGATCGATGTCGCAACCGACGTTGTCGAGACGCCGGAAGATGTCGCTGCGACGATCGAAGCCGCGATGGCATACGTTCCGAAGGAGCGCATCGTCGCCTGCACCAATTGCGGCATGGCGCCGATGCGGCGGGATATTGCGGAAGCGAAACTGAAAGCGCTGGGCGACGGCGCGCGACTCGCGCGCGAACGGTTCGCATAGCGCCTATCACCGACCGCCCAACACTTCGCGCAGTACCTCGGCATGGCTGAGATCGAGTTCGCGTGTCGCGGTTACAAGCGTCACGCCATGCCCGCGCAGCTTTGCGCGCAGCCCGTCGAGAAATTCCTTTTGCTCCGCAAGTTCGGCGAGATAGCGCCGGCGGAATTCCGCGAAGCGCTCGGGATCATGTCCGTACCATTGCCGCAAGGCTGTTGAGGGTGAGATCTCCTTCGCCCAGAGATCGAGCCGCATCGCCTCCTTCTTGATCCCGCGCGGCCACAGGCGATCGATCAGGATGCGCATTCCGTCCGCGGCGGTCGGCGGATCGTAGACGCGTTTGACGCGGATTGGTGTCCGCGCCCTCCGCTTCGGCTCGCGCGGCTTTGCCTTCCCTGTGGTTTGTTTCAGCCGCCGTTTCGTCACCGCTCCGCCCGTACCAGCACCTGCATCAGTTCCTCGACCTTCTTGCGCTGTTCGGCGCGATCGCCGGACGCGATCGCACCATGCACGCAATGCGCGACGTGATCGCGCAACACTTCCTCCTCCACCCGGCGAAGGGCCGCACGAACGGCAGAAATCTGAGTAACAATGTCGATGCAATAGCGGTCCTCGTCGACCATGCGCGCGAGGCCGCGCACCTGGCCCTCGATTTTGTTCAGCCGTTTTTGCACGGAGGCCTTGGCATCTTTCTGCATGCGCTTTATATACCCCCCTAGGGTATAAATTTCAAGCCGGACCGGCCATGACACACGACCATGCTTCGCCTCAATCCTGCTCGCACGGGCACAATCACGCGGCCAAAACATCGCCCGGCGCAGTGAAGGATCTCGTCTGCGGCATGAGCGTCGATCCGCACACCGCCAAGCATCGGCACACGCACAAGGGGCAGACTTATTATTTCTGCTCGGCGGGCTGCCGTACCAAATTCATCGCCGATCCCGACAAATATCTTTCACCCGAGCAGCGCACGGCCGAACCGCTGCCGGAAGGCACGATCTATACCTGCCCGATGCATCCGGAGATCCGGCAGATCGGTCCGGGCTCCTGCCCGATCTGCGGCATGGCGCTGGAGCCGGAGATCGCCAGCGCCGATACCGGGCCCAATCCCGAACTGATCGACATGACGCGCAGGTTCTGGATTGGCCTCGTGCTGACGTTGCCAGTCTTCGCGCTGGAAATGGGTAGTCATCTTATCGGCCTGCACATGATCGTCGGCCAGACCACATCAAACTGGCTGCAATTCGCGCTGGCGACGCCGGTTGTGCTGTGGGCAGGCTGGCCGTTCTTCGTGCGCGGCTGGCAATCGCTCGTCACGCGCAACCTCAACATGTTCACGCTGATCGCGATGGGAACGGGCGTCGCTTGGATCTACAGCGTCATCGCGACATTCGCGCCCGGCATTTTCCCGCCGGCGTTCCGCGGATCGGACGGCGCGGTGGCGGTCTATTTCGAGGCGGCCGCCGTCATCACCGTTCTTGTTCTGCTCGGGCAGGTCCTTGAACTGCGCGCGCGCGAAGCGACCTCCGGCGCCATCAAGGCGCTGCTCGATCTCGCGCCCAAGACCGCGCGCCGGGTCGCGCAGGATGGCAATGAAGAAGATGTTTCGCTGGATTCCATTGTTGTCGGCGACAGATTACGCGTGCGGCCGGGCGAAAAGGTTCCCGTGGACGGCGAACTGATCGACGGCCGCTCCTCCCTCGACGAATCGCTGGTCACCGGCGAATCCATGCCGGTCACCAAGGAGATGGGCAGCAAGGTCATTGCTGGCACGCTCAACCAGTCCGGCTCATTCGTCATGCGTGCCGAAAAAGTCGGACGCGACACGCTGCTGTCGCAGATCGTGCAGATGGTGGCGCAGGCGCAGCGCTCGCGTGCCCCGATCCAGCGGCTGGCCGATCAGGTGTCGGGATGGTTCGTGCCGCTGGTGATCGCCATTGCCGCGCTTGCTTTCGTCGCCTGGGCCATGTTCGGGCCGGAGCCGCGCTTCTCTTACGGCCTTGTCGCCGCGGTGGCCGTGTTGATCATCGCCTGCCCGTGTGCGCTCGGCCTCGCCACGCCGATGTCGATCATGGTCGGCGTCGGGCGCGGCGCGCAGGCCGGCGTACTGATCAGGAATGCGGAAGCGCTGGAACGCATGGAGAAGGTCGACACCCTGGTGATCGACAAGACCGGCACGCTGACCGAAGGCAAGCCGAAGCTTGTGCAGATCGTCGCCGGCGAAGGATTCAACGAGACCGACCTGCTGAAATCTGCCGCCAGCGTCGAACGCGCGAGCGAGCATCCGCTGGCGGCCGCCATCGTCAGGGCGGCGGCCGAACGCAACATCGCGCTCCTCCCCGTGGACGGCTTCGATTCTCCGACCGGAAAAGGCGCGCTGGGCATGATCGACGGCAAGCGCGTCGTACTCGGCAATGCCAGATTTCTGCAGGAGGCCGGCATCGACACCGCGACGCTTGCCGTGCAGGCTGAAGCACTGCGGCAGGACGGCGCCACCGCCATTTTCATTGCCATCGACGGCAAGCCAGCCGGCATCCTCGCCATTGCCGACCCGGTCAAGACCACGACGCCGCAGGCGCTCGCGGCGCTCAAGGCGGAGGGCATCCGTGTCGTCATGCTGACCGGCGACAACCGCACGACCGCGCAGGCGGTTGCGCGCAAGCTTGGCATCGACGAGGTGGAGGCCGATGTCCTGCCCGATCAGAAGAGCGCGGTCGTGGAGAAGCTGCGGAAGGAAGGTCGCGTGGTCGCCATGGCCGGCGACGGCGTCAACGATGCGCCGGCTCTTGCCGCCGCCGAGGTCGGCATTGCCATGGGCACCGGCACCGACGTCGCCATGGAAAGCGCTGGCGTCACGCTGCTGAAAGGCGACCTGATGGGCATCGTCAAGGCGCGCACGCTGTCGCACGCGGTCATGCGCAATATCCGGCAGAACCTGTTCTTTGCTTTTGTCTACAACGCGGCCGGCGTGCCGATCGCAGCCGGCATTCTCTATCCCGCCTTCGGCATTCTGCTGTCGCCGATTATCGCGGCAGCGGCGATGGCGCTGTCCTCGGTCAGCGTGGTCGGGAATGCATTGCGCCTGCGAGCGACCCGCCTGTAAAGCGTGCGTTTTCAAACTGAATCGCCGGAGCCGCCGCCCTTCGAGACCGTCGCACGCAAGCCGGCTATCGCCGATTCGCGGATGTGGAATTGCCGGTCTCGGGTAAACCCGCGATCGGTGCGAAGGCGCCTCAGCGTGACGGGGAAGCAAGGGTAGTTTCAGCGCAAGACAACTGTTTCCGACATTTTCCGGCATTAACCAGCCTCATGGCGGTCGGCGGTCACAGCCCTTATCTCATCAAATGGGAAGCAGACTGTCCGGTCCGGAACTGCGCCTGGCCGCATGAAGAATAGCATCAAGTCGCCATGACCAAGTTCGTCAATATCAGCAGCGGCGTTCGCACCTTCACAGATGCAGTGGCCGCCGTGAATGCCATCGCCGAGATCTACGAACGCAATGTGACCTATCTGCGCGACGCCTTCGCCGCCTATGCTGCGGGGAAGGAATTCGGCGAGCACATTCGCGCGCATTATCCGTTCATCCGGATCTCGGCCGATCACTCTTCCCGCATCGACCCGCGCACGGCCTATGGCTTCCTTCCGCATGCCGGCGTCTATTCCACGACCGTCACCCGTCCCGACATTTTCCGAAAATATCTGCAGGAACAGGTCAGCATGATCCTGCATAACGGCGCCCGCGAGATCGAGGTCGGCGAAAGCACGACGCCGATCCCGATCCATTTTGCGCTCGGCGAAACGTTTCACGTCGAAGGCGGCCTGACGCCTGAGCGCATCAGCCGGCTGCCGCAGGTATTCGACGTCCCCGATCTCGCGATCATGGACGACAACATCGCGAACGGGCTCGACGTTCGCAGCCCGGATGGCGCCGTCCCGCTGTCACTCTTCCCGGCGCCGCGCATCGACCTGTCGCTCTTGCGACTGCGTCATTATTGCGGATCGTCGACAAGACATTTCCAGAATTTCGTGCTCTTTACGAACTACCAGTTCTACATCGACGAATTCATTAAGCTCGGCCACCACATCATGGCAGGAGAAACGCTGAGCGGCTTCGTTCCGCGCGGCGAATATACCGAGTTTGTCGAACCCGGCGACGTGGTCACCTGTGCCAAAGGCGTCACACCCCCGGCCGGAACGCTTCCGGGTACCGTCCCGGTCCACACGCCGCAAATGCCCGCTTATCACCTCAAGCGCGCCGACGATGATGGCATCACCATGATCAATATCGGCATCGGTCCGTCCAATGCCAAAAACATCACCGATCATGTCGCAGTGCTGCGCCCGCATGTCTGGCTGATGCTGGGCCATTGCGCAGGCCTTCGCAACACCCAGGCGCTCGGCGATTACGTGCTGGCACACGCCTATCTGCGTCAGGATCATGTCCTCGATGCCGATCTGCCGCGCGAAGTGCCGATCCCCGCTCTCGCCGAAATCCAGACCGCGATCCAGGCCGCCGTTGGTCACATCACCGGCCTGACCGGCTATGAACTGAAAAAGATCATGCGTACCGGCACGGTTGCGACGGTCGACGACCGGAACTGGGAGCTGCGTCCGTCCACCGTTCAAAATTTGCCGTTCATCCAGAGCCGCGCCATCGCACTCGACATGGAATCGGCGACTATCGCCACCAACGGCTTCCGCTTCCGCGTGCCTTACGGCACCCTGCTCTGCGTCTCCGACAAGCCGCTGCACGGCCATTTGAAGCTGCCCGGCATGGCCGACAGCTTCTACCGCCAGCGCATTTCGCAGCAGCTTGCCATCGGCCTCGAGACCATGGCGCTGTTGCGCGAAGGCGACCGCGCGCAACTGCATTCGCGCAAGCTGCGCAGCTTTCACGAAGTGCCGTTCCAGTGACGGCAGCAGGCGGCGTCAGAAGATCGCCAGATATCTCAGGAGATACAGCACGCCAATCAGGATGACGATGATGCGAATGATCTGCTTGGCGCGGCCATCCACCGGCAGCATGTTGACGAGATAAAGAACCAGGATGATGACCAGAAACGTGATCAGCACATTGATCAAAAGGCCCATGTGCAAACTCCCCTGCAAAATCAATTTGGTCTGAAAAAACTTCAGCCCACCGGCAGACGTAATCGTCTCGCGCGCGAATAGTTCCACCCGGTCGCCTACCGGACGGCTCGCTCCGAATCCGTGCGCCACGGCATCTTGCAGTTCTTTTCGACGGCGGCGGCTTCCAGCTCCCGCAGATTGCCCTGCGTGGTAAGGTATTCGTTCCGGTAAGCGAGCGCGATGGCAAGCTCACCACCGGGTCCTTGCGCGGCCTTGTCCATCAAAGCCTTCAACTCGCTTTCGCGCGCCACCTGTTCTTGTCCGGCGATGGCGAGCTGGTCGCAATTATAGATGGAGTATTTGGCGGGCCTGACGATCGCCGACGACAATTGCTCGCTGGCGCAGCCGGCAAGGCCGAGCGCCAGCAGACCGATCATCGCAGCCGACACCTGCGACACGCGAAACATTCCGCGAACAGCTCCTATCTCTTTGGTGCGGACGGAGGGAATCGAACCCTCATGCCTTGTGGGCCGCAGATTTTAAGTCTGCTGCGTATACCATTCCGCCACGTCCGCGCGGCCAGCCTTCTAGCATCGTCCGCGAGAAAGCCAAAAGCGCGGGCGAATGGTGGCGGGACGTCGGCAGACCGTCGCTGCAACCGAGACGTCGTAAAGCGGTCAGCCGCCCTCGCGAATCGGCGGCACGAAAGCGAGCCCGGTGTCCCAGGGGAAGAAGATCCAGGTGTCCTGCGAGACTTCGGTGATGAAGGTGTCGACCAGCGGCCGGCCCATGGGCTTGGCATAGACGGTGGCGAAATGCGCCTCCGGAATGAGGTCCCGCACAACGCGTGCGGTCTTGCCGGTATCGACCAGGTCGTCGACGATCAGCACGCCCTTGCCGGAGCCGCCACCGACCTCGACCACTTTCTGGTCGATCCCCTTCAGGATTTTCAGGTCGCCCTGCTTGCCAACCCCAAGATAGCTCTCGACGCATACCGTCTCGATCAGCCGCACGTTCAGTTCGCGCGCCACGATCGCCGCCGGCACAAGGCCGCCGCGGGTGACGCAGACGATGGCGTTGAAGGGCCCGGCCGCCGCCAGCCGCCAGGCCAAAGCGCGGCAGTCACGGTGAAACTGGTCCCAGGACACCGGAAAGTGTTTCTGGGTTTGCGCCTCCGCCATCCTGCCGTCTCCCGTCGCGTTTGCGGCCACCATCCCGGTGGCGGGCACCGTTGCCAACCGGCGCAGGTCGCGATCCACAGGAAAAGAGCCGTTCAGGGCGCGATCAGCAAAAGTGGGAACCCGTTTTTGCGTCCATCGTGCGCCAACTTATGAACCTGCTCCCTGATCTTCCTTGAAGATCATGGGGCTAAGAGAGGTCCAGCACAAAATTGAAGCGGGCTGCAAGCCCATCCTGCCGCTCCACCACCCGCATCAACAAGTCACGCCGGAACAAGCCGTCGCGCGCATTGCCGGCCTCGCCGGGGAAATAAAGCTGCGTGGTCAGCACCGGCCGGTTCGGCGCCTGCACCTTGACGTGATAGTGCCGCGTCCGCCCGGGATAGAGCGCCGGCTTGATGGTCAGGAAGCGGAAGCGGCCGTCGCCGTCCGCGAAAACATGCCCGCGATAGCGAAAGCCTTTGTTGTCGTAGTCGCCTTGCGCATCGGCATGCCAGAGATCGACCAGCGCGCCGGCCACCGGACGGCAGGATCGCGTGAGCACCACGCCCGTCAATTCGACCGGCTGGCCGCTCACGCTCTGCTCGCGCAGATCGCTGCGCTGCGGCGAGCGCGGCTTGTAGAACGGCCCTTCGGTCTGGCGCGGCGTCGGCGCGTCGCCGTCGTCGCATTGCGGCGTCGGCTTGAGCTCCTGCGCGAGCCCCGATCGTGGAAGACCTAGGCCTGCGGCGACGGCGGCACCAGTGATCAGAAAGCGGCGACGGTCAGAGTTGTTTGAGCCCGACATGATACGGTCCTTTTGTTCACCCGCCCCTGGTGTCCTGACGTTCTGGTGTCCCGAATCCGAAGTCCGCGTCTGAGGCCTGGTCATGAGCGGATTTCGGATTCGAAAAGCACCAGGAAACCTATGATTCTGGTTTGGCAGACATTCGCTTGCAGGACTTGCAGCAATAACGAAGCGAATTTTTGAACCACGTCTCAGAATCGCTTACGAGGAGCCCGGCGCAATCCTCGCGATCACAGACAATCTGTCGGGCAATTCTGCGGCAGCCTGCACGACGACAATCTCGCCCGACGCCGGCGAGATGCCGGTGAGGAGTGCAATATTTTCGCCATGCGTCACGACAACCAGCACGCCCGGCCCACGCCAGCTCGCAATGAAATCGCGCGCCTCCCGGCGCAGCGAGGCGCGTTTGTCACGCAACATATAGGCGTTGTTGAACGCCGAAACCTCTTCGACATCACCGAGATTCATTAGACGCGCCGTTTCAACGGTGCGGCACCATTGCGACGACACCACCTTGCCAACCGATACCGCTTTCTCGTGAAATTTTTCGCCCAACGCACGGGCCTGCGCGCGGCCACGTTCGCTGAGATTGCGCTGTGTCGTGCAATCACCGATCCGCCAGCCGGGCGGATCGCCTGATCCTGGCGCATCCGCGTGGCGGATCAACGCCACGCGGCCGTCCTGCTTCAGGTGCTCCCAAGATGCGCCCGCACGTTGCGGCACGATCGTCACACACAGGCAACCGAGACAGAAGGCAGCCGCAAGCCATCGCATGGTCGCGATGCTAGCGCGTTGTCACCTCCCGCCTTAATCACAAGCACGTCAGGCGGCCTGCGAAACATCCGCGGTACACCGCAGGAAATCCGTCACCGTCTCGACCGGACGATCTCGGGCGCGGGGCATGACAACGACGCGACGGACGTGATTGCTTCACCCAGCCTTCAGCTTCGCCTTCACCTCGCGCAGCATCTGCTCGACCGCGACCTTTGCCGCGGCGAGTTTTTCCGCATCGCGCGAGCGCACGACGACATGGGTATTGGGACCGAACTTGTCGTCGAAGAACGGATAGCTGCCGATCGTCACATCGGGATGCGCGCGGGCGATTTCGCCGAGCTCGGTGCCGATGTCGCCCTCGCGCAAGTCCGCGCGCACCGATTCCGACAGCATCTGTTTGCCGGTCTTCAGTTTCGGACCGACTTCATCCAGCATCGCCTGCATGATGTTGGGCACGCCGGCCATGACGATGACGTTTTCGATCCAGAAGCCGGGCGCCAGCGACACCTTGTTGGTCACCAGTTCGGCACCCTGCGGTATTCGCGTCATGCGCATGCGCGCTTCATTCAGATCGGGGCCCTTGAAGCGCTGCCGCAGCAGCGCCACGGCGCGCGGGTCGTAATCGATGGGGACACCGAACGCTTTTGCCACGCAGTCGGCGGTGATGTCGTCGTGCGTCGGACCGATGCCGCCGGTGGTGAAGACATAGGTGTATTTGTGCCGCAGTGCATTGAGTGCGGGGACAATCTCGTCCTCGACATCCGGCACCACGCGCACCTCGCGCAGGTCAACGCCTATCGCCGTCAGATACTCGGCAATATAGCCGATATTCTTGTCCTTGGTCCGCCCCGACAGGATTTCGTCGCCGATGACCAGAAGCCCGGCATTCACGAGGGTGTCGGATGGCGCGGATGAAGCAGTCATGCAGGATCCCGGTCTTGTAACATGTCGTCTAGCCCGCCACCGGCGGTGGCTCAAGCACCTCCGGTCCCGCCCCTGCCTTAATCAGCGCGATTATTCTCTGGGCAAATCATTTCCGTCTGAAGCCCTCGCCACCGTCCTGGCCAGCCGGCCCAAATGGCGCAAAGCTTGCATTTCACGTCTGTGTGTTTTGGGTGTGTTGTGCCAGGGCCGCCTCGTCAGGAAGGCTTGAGGAATGCCGGTGGCGTTTGATGAAATGCATGGGACAGAAGGCGCGGTCCGTCCCGCCTATGCCCTGTTGTCAGACTGGCTCTCCGAAATCCGCCCCGATGTGCTTGATTATCGCCGCCGCGAGGCCGAGCTGGTCTTCCGCCGCATCGGCATCACCTTCGCGGTTTACGGCGAGGCCGAGGCGCAGGAACGGCTCATTCCCTTCGACGTCATACCCCGCATCCTGACGGCTTCCGAATGGGCCACCCTGTCGCGCGGGCTCGAGCAAAGGGTGAAGGCGCTCAACCTTTACATTAAAGACGTCTACGGAAAGCGCGAATGCCTGCGCGCCGGTATCGTGCCGGAGGACCTCGTCTTCCAGAATCCCGTCTTCCGTCCGGAAATGAACGGGCAAAAAGTCCCGCACGGCATCTACGTGCATATCGCCGGCATCGACATCGTCCGCGTCGATGCAAACACCTTCTACGTTCTTGAAGACAATGCGCGGACGCCCTCCGGAGTCTCCTACATGCTGGAGAACCGCGAGATCATGATGCGGCTGTTCCCGGAATTGTTTTCCCGTCATCGGGTGACGCCGGTGGAGAATTACCCGGACGAATTGCTTGGCACATTGCAGTCGGTGGCGCCGGATTCGGCGCCTGGCGAGCCGACCGTGGTGCTGATGACACCCGGCGTTTTCAACTCCGCCTATTACGAGCATTCGTTTCTGGCTGACAAGATGGGCATCGAACTGGTGGAGGGACGCGATCTCTTCGTCAGGAACGAGACCGTCTATATGCGCACCACCCAGGGGCCGAAACGCGTCGACGTGATCTACCGTCGCATCGACGACGACTTCATCGATCCGCTCGCCTTCCGGCCGGATTCAGCGCTCGGCGTGCCGGGCCTGATGTCGGCTTACCAGGCCGGCAATGTGACGCTCGCCAACGCGGTCGGCACCGGCATCGCCGACGACAAGGCCGTCTACAGTTACATGCCGGATATCGTGAAATTCTTCCTCGGCGAAGAGCCAATCCTGAAGAATGTGCCGACCTGGCGCTGCCGCGAGCCGGAACATCTTTCCTACGTGCTCGACAATCTCGAGCAGCTTGTGGTCAAGGAAGTGCACGGGTCCGGCGGCTACGGCATGCTGATTGGACCGAGTGCCGACAAGGCCACGATCGCGGCGTTCCGCGCCAAACTGAAATCTTCTCCGGAGAACTTCATCGCGCAGCCGACGCTGGCGCTATCGACATGCCCGACCTGCGTCGATTCCGGCTTGGCGCCGCGCCATGTCGATCTGCGGCCGTTCGTGCTCACCGGCCGCGACCGCGTGCGCATCGTGCCCGGCGGATTGACGCGCGTCGCAATGATGGCGGGTTCATTGGTGGTGAATTCCAGCCAAGGTGGCGGAACGAAAGACACATGGGTGCTGGCGGGATGAGACTTGAAGCTCCGGTCGTCCCCGCGAAATCGGGGACCTATAAACGCAAGCCTCGGTCAATTCACGCCGGTCGCGGTTATGGGTCCCGGCTCTCGCGTAGCCTGTCCTCGGGCCGCGCTGAAGCGCGGACCCGTGGGCTCGGCCGGGGCGACGGAGACGAGTAGATGCTCTCCCGCACGGCCGACAATCTTTACTGGCTCGCACGTTACGTCGAGCGCGCCGAATATCTTGCCCGCATTCTCGAAGCCACCCAGCGCCTTACCGCCGTGCCGATCGACACCGCCGGCGAGAGCAATGAATGGGAATCGGCGGTCGCGACCGCCGGCTGCGCCCACGCCTTCCACGCCGCCTATGACGAAGCCAACGAAGACAATGTCATCGATTTCCTCGCGTTCTCGACGGCCAATCCGTCGTCGATCCGCTCCTGTTTCGAAGTTGCCCGCACCAATGCCCGCGCCGTGCGAACCGCCCTTACCATGGAAATGTGGGATGCGATCAACGGCACCTGGCTCGAGCTGAAGCGGTACGGCAACGGTCCGACCTCGCGCGAGGAATTCTCGCGCTTCCTGCGTTGGGTGCAGGAATCCTCCCTGCGCTTCGACGGCTCAGCGTACAGAACGATGCTGCGCAATGATGCCTATTGGTTCACGCGGCTCGGCATTTATCTCGAGCGCGCCGACAACACGGCGCGCATTCTCGACGTCAAATATCACCTGCTGCTGCCGGCGCAGGAGCATGTCGGCGGCCCGCTCGACTATTTTCAATGGGCCGCAATCCTGCGCTCGGTCTCCGCGCTCACGTCCTATCACTGGGTCTACCGCGAGAGTCTGAAACCCTGGCTGGTCGCCGATTTGCTTATGCTCAAGGAGGAGATGCCGCGCTCGCTGGCGAGCTGCTACGAGAATATCGTCCGCTACCTCGACGAAATCGCCGCTGCCTACGGCCGCCAAGGTCCGGCACAGCGGCTGGCCCGCGGCATCCGCACGCGGCTGCAGAACAGCAAGATGGACAGCATTTTCCAGAGCGGCCTGCACGAATTCATTCAGGAATTCATCGCCGACAACAACCGCATCGGTCAGACCATCACGCAGCAATATCTGACCTGACGCCGCAACGGCTGCGAGGCGCCGTTGCCGGCGCTTCGCAGTTCGTGATGCCCGTCGCCTTAGCGGCGGTTCAGGTGCATGCCCGGCCGGAAGGATGGCTGCCGGGCTTGCGGGGCCACGGCGACCGGTGCACGCGGCGGCAGGGCCGCACCGAACCGGGATGGCGGAGCCTGGTCGCGCACCAGCGGCGGCCGCGGAACGATCCGGCGCTCGGGCGCAACCTGCGTCGCCGGCATGCAGCGCCAGGCATTCTGGCCCGCCTGCACCGGCGTCAGCGGCGGCCGGCAAAAGCAATTGCCCGCCTTCACGATGCCGCCCGCGCAGGACAGCGGCGGCAGCGTCGTCACCTTGCCGCCTGTCGGCTTGCCGTGCGTCGGATGGTCCTGATCCACGACCGCGCCCGGACGCCGCGGCAGATCCGGATTCACATTCACCGTCGGCGCCGTCTTGATGCCGGCTGGCGTGCGCGCCTTGCAGGTGAAGTCATAGGTCGCGACGTTCGAGGTGAACGACGGGTTGGACCCCACCATCTGCACGCTGCCCTGGTAGCGGCCGGCCTGATTGCCGCCATTCCCCGGCAGCGACCACATCCCGGACTGGTCGATCCACACGCCCTCGCCGCTCTTCGAGAAGTCGAAGTAGGTGAGGAAGTCCGCGATGTTGTTCGGCTTCGACGTTTTCAGGATCTGCCATCCCGACGGCACGCCCTGATGGTTCTTCAGACGGAACTTCACGTCGACATTCTTCACATTGGTCTGCACGAGACCGGAGACCGTGATGCCGCACGTGCGGCCGTCGGATGACGCCTTCGGAAACACGGAGATGACGGCCTGCGTGACGTCGATCTTGGTCGCAACGCCATCCGGAAGGCGGCCGACATCGGGATTTTTTTTCGGATCGCAGGTGACCTTGTAGTTCCACCACTTCGAGTAGACGAAGCCGTTGCCGTTCTTCACCGCGAGGCGCACGGCGCCGCGATGCTCGTTCTGCGCCTGGCCGGTGGAGAAGCCGCTGGGGGCTTGCGGCTGTCCGGCAGGGTCGATGTCGTCATTGTCATTGGTCGGCGCGGCTTCGCCACTCGGACCGGCGGGCGGCCCAGCCGGCGCGCCGCCGCCGGACAGGAACGCGATCGGCACGCGCAGCTTGTCGTTGAACTGGCGCACCCATGTGCCCTTGGTGCCGTTCGGTTGCGAGGTCTCCAGCGTGACGAACGGCGACTTGCCGCCATTGTCGGCCTCGACGCGCGCCTCGAACGTGCCCTTGATGTTGCTTTCGACGCCCATCGTCAGCCGAAGATCGACCGGGCACGACCCGCGATAGGTCGCGGGATGTCCGGTCAGCGTCGCATTGAGGATCTTGAAGTCCGGCTGCTTGCCGGTCAGCTGATCGGCCTTGCCCACAACGCCTTCGCAGGTGACCGGAACGTTGACGTTGATGGTTTTCTGGACGTCGATTTCGGCAATCGCGGGACCACCAACCTCGGATTCATGGTGTCCGGTCTCTCCATCGACCACAAGCGTCATCGGTATTGTCTCGGAGAAACCATACGATTTGTTGATGGAGCCGCCATTGGCGAGATGCGCATTGCATTTCGCAACGATGGCATTTCCAAATGGCGACACAGCGATCCCGCCGCTATCGCTGACCGGAAACTTCGAAGCCGGAATCGCAAACCAGATGTCCTTGTCGATCTCCTTGACGTTATTTCCTCCATTTTCCTTGTAAACGCTATTAAATGCGCCGCCGTTCAGCGAAAGGCAGTCTTGACCGGCGCATTGTCCGATGAAGATGCCCCAAGCGTTGATCTTGCCTCTTCCCATCTCAATCGACACATGACCGTTGAGATGAAGGTTCTGATCCTTCAGCTTGCTCCATGTCTTGCCGTCTTCCGAAATCACTCGCACCGCGCTGAAAATGTCGGCGTTGAGCTGGAGCGACATGTTCTTCACGCTGCCGTCCCCTGCGAGGGACGGCGTGGCCAGAGGTGCCGCCAGCAACAGCGCGGCGGCCGCCGAGGCCGATCTCAATAGCTTGCGCATTTCAATCTCCATGACGTTTCGCTGCCGCGCGACCATCGCGAAGGCATCGGCCTTTCGTCATGGCGTTTAGCGCCGCCGTTCAACGCGGCAAGGCGCAAGCGTTTGAGAATAAAACACTTTTCGCTCTCGGAGTTTGGACTGGAGCGAAATGGATTTGCACAGCCGCGAAAACGACGGCGCGCGGCACGCGAGATGATCCATCAGTCGCGAAATGTTCCGCGGAATTCGGACGCACGGAAAAACATCCATGCGACGTTCTGCCGCGACGGCAAAAGAAACGGCCGCCCGATACGGGCGGCCCGGATACGCAACATCGGATTGGAAAACTACACGGCAGAGCCGCGATACTGCGTCGGCGTCGTGCCGAACCTGCGGCGGAAGCAGCGGTTGAAATAGGTCGCATCGGCAAAGCCGCAGGCGAGCGCGATTTCGCCAATCTTCAGGCGATCGCATCTTTGATCCGCCAGCATCGCACGCGCCTTCTGCAAGCGCAGTTCCAGCACGCGCTCCGAGAAGGTCGATCCGCTCTCCTCCAGCAAAAGCTGAACGCTTCGCGGCGTCACGCCGAGCTTTGACGCCGCGGCCGCCGCGGAAAAGGATGGATCGCAGAACCTCGCCTGCATGAGATTCAACAGCTCGTGCAATCTGGCGCCGCGCACCCCGCGCATCGACGCAACCACCGCCGCATCGCGATCGGCGCCGAGTGCGAGTGCTACCAGATCGACGATAGCCGTCCCGGCGAAGGACCGCAGTTGCGGCGACTGTCCGAGGCCGTCGGAGTCTTGCAGCAGGTCGAGGTATCCGCAGAGATGCCGCATGGCCGGAAGGTCCGCCGGAACACCGTGGGACATGCGATCCAGTGCATCCGGAACCAGTTCGAGCAGCGCGCGCTTGGGAAATGTCAGGCTGGTAAAGATCAGGTCGCCGCGGGTCTCGCCGCCATTGCAGCTCCTGCCTTCAAAAAGCATTGCCGAACCGGGCGTCAGCGTGAACTCCTGCGGCCCATCCCAGCAAAGGGTTGGCTCGCTTCCGCCAGCAATCAGCAATGCAAAATTGTCATCGGCACGCGGATCGCGCGGCCTCGACGCGCGTGTGAGCGTGCTTGAAACGCTGCCAAGTCCGACATTGCCCAAAAATTCGAAACTCATGTTCAGCGAGAATGGGCGGTCGGGGGACTTGGTGCAGTCGAGCGAACCGTAAACCGCCGCCGCGAAATCCTGCCAATGCGCCAGCCGCGCCGGTTCGTCGTAGTCAGGCGGCAGATCGTCGGTGGAATAGGCAAGCTTCTGCATCGTGTCCCCTTCCGATTCAGACCTTTGCCTTTGTCACGCGAGACCGCCGTTTGGTTCAGCGGACAGGCCCTGCAACCATAGCCTAAAGACCGCGCAGACGGCCCCCTCATGGCCGGACATGACGGTGGACATCCCCGCGCCATTGGGCATTAGTTTTGCAGGAGAAACCGCGTCAGAACCGCCATTTCGGACTGCATTTCCCTCCACCACGGGCCCTATGCGCATCCAGATCGCTCACGACACCAGCTACCGCTATGCGCAGCCGGTCTCCAGCATCATCCAGACGCTGCGGCTGACCCCGCGCAATCACGACGGGCAATATGTGGTGTCGTGGCGCATCCACCTCTCCGCCGATTGCCCGCTCATCGGCCACGACGACGCGTTCGGCAATCTTACTCACACCTTCACCACTGACACGCCGGTGCAGGAGCTCGTCGTCCGCGTGGAAGGCGAGGCCGAAACGGAAGACACGCAGGGTGTCATCCGCGGCGCCATCGAGCGATTTCCGCCATCCCTGTTCCTGCGCCAGACGCAACTGACCGCCGCAGACGAGCCCATTACAGAGTTCGCCGCACAGATCGCGGCCGAAAGCGGCAAGGACGAATTGAACCGGCTGCATGCCATGCTCTCGGCCCTGAACAGGGAAATCACTTTCGATACCGATCCGACGCATCCCGCCACCACCGCCAGCGAGGCCTTCGCAATCAGGCGCGGCGTCTGTCAGGACATCACCCACATTTTCATTGCCGCCGCGCGCAGCCTGCAGATCCCGGCGCGCTATGTCAGCGGCTATTTCCATCGCGCCGACGGCGTCGTACAGCAGGAAGCCGGCCATGCCTGGGCCGAAGCGCATGTTCCACATCTCGGCTGGGTGGGTTTCGATGCCACCAACGGAATTTGCGCAACTGACGCCCATCTGCGGGTGGCGATCGGACTGGATTATCTCGGCGCGGCGCCTGTGCGCGGCGCGCGCTTCGGCGGCGGTGCCGAAGACATGTCGGTCGTCATCAATGTGGATCAGGCTATGCGCCAGACGCAGAATTGAGGGCCTCGTTGTTGCCGCCCGCGCGCAATGATGGCTATATCGCCGCGCCGGAACAAAAGGCGCATTTGAACATGACGTATTGCTGCGGAATTCTGGTCCGCGAAGGCCTGGTGATGATCGCCGATACCCGCACCAATGCCGGGCTCGACAATGTCTCCACCTTCCGCAAGCTCCATGTCCTCAAGCATCCCGGCGAACGCGTCATGGCGATCGCCTCGTCAGGCAATCTGGCGTTGAGCCAATCGGTGATCAGCATTCTCACCGAAGGCCTGGAGAACAAGGAGACCGGCGAACTGGAAACCCTGATGAACGCGCCGACCATGTTCCAGGCGGCGCAGCGCATCGGCAAGGTGATCCGCAGCATTCACGACACCGAAGGCGCCGCCCTGGAATCCGCCGACGTGAAGTTCGACGTCTCATTGCTGTTCGGCGGCCAGATCAAGGGCGAGCGGATGCGCCTGTTCATGATCTATTCAGCGGGCAATTTCATCGAATGCACAACCGACACGCCCTATCTGCAGATCGGCGAGCACAAATACGGCAAGCCAGTGCTCGACCGTGCGATCTCCTATGGTGTCGATCTCTATGACGCCCTGAAGATCGGACTGATCTCCATGGATTCCACCATGCGCTCCAATCTCGGCGTCGGCATGCCGATCGACATTTTGGTGGCACGGCGCGACACCTGCGACGCCGAATTGTCCTACCGCATCGAGCCGGGCGAGCCGTATTTCCACGATCTGCGCGAGCGCTGGTCGGCCGCCTTGCGGGCGGCGCACATCGCCATTCCGCGTCCGCCTTACGCCGGATCGGCCTGAAACCGGAAGTTGTAGCAACGCTTCGTTAACCACGTTGGCTAAAAGACCGCTGTGGTGCGCCGGTGCGGCAAGGCACGGCTTCCTCAACAACCATTTACAAGCATTCTGTCCCTAATTTTCGGGCCAAATCCGAGAGGTTAGGGGCAGCACGGTGACGGCCACCCGTTCACAGTTGGCCAACGGCGGAGTGAAGTCGAGCTGGGATCGCGCGCGGCTCGGCATCGTCATTCCCATCAGCGTTATCGTGGTGGTTGCGATCATCTGCATCGTGGTCGCGGTGACGACGTCGGCGAGACGCGCCGACGAGGTTGCGCTCGATCACGAGAAGCGTCTGTTCACGCGCGCGATTGTGACGCACGGCGAACAGATTCTGCGCGAGTTGGCAAGTGTCGCGTCGACCCCGCAGGCCATCCGCTCCATTCGCAATAATTTCGATCCCTCCTGGACCCAGCGGCGGCTCGGCCTCTGGCTGAAGACCCATTTCGATCACGACTTCATTTTCGTCGCCAACGACTCAGATCATCTCATTTATGCGCTGCTCGGGCGCAACAGCGTCGAACCGAGCTGGTTCAATACCATCCTGCCGGAACTGAATCCGACCATCGATTATATTCGCGGACGCTCCGGCAACCACCCGAGCGGCGCCGTCACCATCATCGAGCATGACCGGCAGACGCAAGGCGATCCGTCCAATCGGGCTTCGCTGATTCAAAAGTTTCTCGGACGCCCCGCCATTGTCGCCGCGGTTCTGGTCACACCCGACGGCAATGTCACCGCCGAAGACCGCCGCACCTCCCCCATCGCCATGTCGGTCAAGTTTATCGATGAAGACGTTCTTTCGATGATTGCCGGACGGTTGCAGTTGATCCGGCTGCGCGGGGAAGGCGCCGAACCTGTGGACGAGTCCGACTACGCCTTTGAGCTGAAGGATGATCACGACCGGAAGATTGCCGGATTTGTCTGGACGCCGAAGCGGCCCGGTTCGGAAATCGTCGCCAGCGTCGTTCCGTTCATCGCGGTTGCGTTTGCCGGCTTCGCGCTGCTGACGGTGCTGGTCTATGGCTATATCCGCCGCAGCGCCGCGACCATTGCCTCCGGCGAGGAGCGGTTGCGCTATCTCGCCATGCACGACGCCCTATGCGGGCTGCCGAACCGCAACTATTTCGGCGAAGCGCTGGAATCGGCGATCCGGAACGTTCGCCGTGGCGGTGAGCCGGCGGCGGTCTTCTATATCGACCTCGATCATTTCAAGGATGTCAACGATACCCTCGGTCATCCCGTCGGCGACGAATTGATACGCTGCGTCACCGCGCGCCTCAGCGGCACCCTCAGGCCGGACGATCTCGTGGCGCGGCTTGGCGGCGACGAATTCGCGGTGATCACGACCCTCGCCACCGACATGCCGACCCTGCAGCGGATTGCCGACCGCATCATCTCGGCCTTGTGCGCCCCCTATTGCATTAACGGCCACGATATCCTGATCGGCGCCAGCATCGGCATCGCAGTCATCGATAGCCGCTCCGGCACCGGCGCGGCCGACATCATGCGTTACGCCGACATGGCGCTTTACCGCGCCAAGAATGAAGGCCGCAACCGCGCCTGCATCTACGACGCGGCGATGAATGCCGATCTCTCGAACCGCAAATCGCTGGAGCATGACCTGCGTCAGGCCATCGACAATAACGGCCTGCGTCTGCTCTATCAGCCCATCGTGAATGCCTCCGGCGACACCATGATCGGCGTCGAGGCGCTGGCGCGCTGGTCGCATCCGGAGCGCGGCGATGTCGAGCCGTCGCAATTCATCCCGATTGCCGAGCATTCCGGCCTGATCATTGACCTCGGCGAATGGGTGCTGCGTCAGGCCTGCCTCGACGGCAAGGCCTGGCCCGCCCTCACCATGGCGGTCAATGTCTCGCCCATCCAGTTCCGTCGGCCGGACTTTGTCGACATGGTCGAGCGCATTCTTGCGGAGACGGCGTTCAATCCCTCGCTGCTCGAACTGGAGCTCACCGAAAGCACCCTGCTCGGCAATGTCGATTCCGCCGAAATCGCGATGCACCGTCTGAAGGCGATCGGCGTGCGGCTGGCGCTGGACGATTTCGGCACCGGCTATTCCAGCCTCGCCTATCTGCGGCGCTTCCCCTTCGACAAGCTCAAGATCGACCGCAGCTTCGTACGTTCGATCGAGCGCGCGCCGGACGCCGCCGCTATCGTGCATGCCATCGTGAGTCTGGGGCGCGGCCTCGGCATGAAGGTCACCGCCGAAGGCGTCGAGACGGCCGAGCAGCAACTGTTCCTGCGCGCAGCCGGCGTGCACTGCATGCAGGGCTACCGCTTCGGCAAGCCTGGCTCGGCGAATATCGTCGGCACGCGCCTTGCCATGCGCTCAACTCACCGCAGCATCGTCAGCGACGCCGCCGCGCTCGCGGGCTGACGCCCACCCCATTTGTCGTCATTGCGTATTGCGGTGAGTTGAGCAGCCTTTAGGATGGCCGGCCGACCGATGCTGTTTTCATAAAAAGGAGTTTGTTATGGCGGGTGGGAAAATCGCGCTTGTCACGGGCGCGGGAACGGGCGTTGGGCGCGCGGCTGCCCTGGCGCTGATGAAGGACGGGTTCGATACCGTGCTTGCCGGCCGCCGCAAGGAGCCGCTCGAGGCCGTCGCCAATGAAGGCAAATCCTTCGGCGTGAAAACGCTCGTCGTGCCGACCGACGTCACCGACCCGGCCTCGATCAAGGCGCTGTTCGCCAAGACCAGGGAAACTTTCGGACGCCTCGACGTGCTGTTCAACAATGCCGGCGTCGGCGCGCCGGCGGTGCCGCTGGAAGATCTCCCCTTCGACAAATGGAAGGCCGCCGTCGACACGAATCTGACCGCGCCCTTCCTGTGCACGCAGGAAGCCTTCCGCATCATGAAGGACCAGTCTCCGCGCGGCGGACGCATCATCAATAACGGCTCGATCTCGGCGTACGCACCGCGGCCGATGACCGTCGCCTATACTGCGACCAAGCACGCCATCACCGGCCTCACCAAATCAACCGCGCTCGACGGCCGCCCCTATGACATTGCCTGCGGCCAGATCGACATCGGCAATGCAATCTCGCCGCTCACCGAACGGATGGCGGAAGGCGTGATGCAGCCCGACGGCACCAAGCGGCCGGAGCCGCGCATGCCGGCGGAAGATGTTGGGCGCGCCATCAGCTACATGGCGAGTTTGCCGCTCGAGTCCAACGTGCTGTTCATGACGGTGATGGCCACCAAGATGCCGTTTGTCGGACGCGGCTAGCGGCCCGCACGCGGCAAAGAGTTCGGGCTCGGATTGCGCCGAACGGCTATGCTGCCCCTCGGGATTTTTGGCCCGGGGGAGAGGATGCAGATCTTGCAGTCGCTGGCGGGCGTCGCCGTCCTGCTGGCCGTTGGCTGGCTGATCAGTGAGAACCGATTTGCGGTGTCCTGGCGGCGTGTGGGCGTCAGCCTCGCGCTGACAGTCCTGCTCGCCGTCCTGCTGCTGAAAGTGCCGCCGGCGCGCGCGGCCTTCGCAGCCGCCAACGGCGCGGTCGATGCCATAGCGGCGGCGACCCGCGCCGGCACGAGCTTCGTCTTCGGCTATCTCGGCGGCGCGCCACTTCCATTCGAGCCCAAATTTCCCGGCGGCGAATTCATACTCGCCTTTCAGGCGCTGCCGATCGCGCTGGTGATGAGCGTGCTCACCACCATTCTGTTCTACTGGAAGATATTGCCGCCCATCGTGCGCGGTTTCTCCTGGGTGCTGGAGCGCACGCTCGGCATCGGCGGCGCGGTCGGACTGTCCACCGCCGCCAACATTTTCGTCGGCATGGTGGAAGCGCCGCTGTTCATCCGCCCGTACATGGCGAAGCTGACCCGCGCCGAATTGTTCATCGTGATGACCGGCGGCATGGCCGGCATCGCCGGCACCGTGCTGGTGCTCTACGCCACGATCCTCAAGCCGCTCATTCCCGACGTCGCCGGACACCTGCTCATCGCCTCGGTGCTCGGTGCCCCTGCCGCCATCCTGATCAGCGAGTTGATGGTGCCGGAGACGCGCACAAAGAGCACAGGCGCCCAATTGGACGAATTGCCGCCCATCGCCACGAGCACCATGGACGCCATTGCCAAAGGCACCAGTGTCGGCCTTGAGCTTCTGCTCAATATCATCGCCATGCTGCTGGTGCTGGTGGCGCTGGTTCATCTCGCCAATGCGATACTGGGTCTTGTTCCCGACATCGGCGGAGCGCCGGTGACATTGCAACGCATGCTGGGCCTCGTCATGGCGCCGGTCTGCTGGCTGATGGGCCTGCCCTGGCGCGAGGCGGTGACTGCCGGCGAGCTGATGGGGATAAAGACCATCCTCAACGAGTTCATCGCCTATGTGGAATTGTCCAAGCTGCCGCCCGACGCGCTCGGCGAACGCTCGCGCCTGATCATGCTCTACGCGCTGTGCGGCTTCGCCAATTTCGGCTCGCTCGGCATCATGATCGGCGGGCTCACCGCAATGGCGCCCGAGCGCCGCGACGAGATCGTCTCGCTCGGGCCGAAGACGATTGTCTCGGGCACGCTCGCGACCTGCGTGATCGGGGCGATTGTGGGTGTGCTCTACTGAAAACTGACTCGCCTCATTCTGAGGAGCTAACGCACGCTGGACCAGACGATATAAAGACCGTCATTCGTCTGTACATCGTGCGCGATCAGCGCGTGCGTCTTCGTGCCCGCGCCGCTGGCGGCGACGCCGTTGGCCAGCGCGAAAATGTCACCGACCTTCTGCGCCGCTTTCGCTTCGGCCACGAGTTGCTGTGCGCGGTCGGACAAGGTGACGATGGTGGCGGGCGTGTCGGCCGCAGCAGACGTCTCTGCCGCAGGCGGCCGCGCAGGATGCGCGGCGCTGCCGCCGGTATGCAGCGCAAGTCCAGTCAGCGTCGTGATGGCGACCATGATAGGGCCTCAAGCGTCGGTGACGTGAGGCCACGCTAGAATGCGAAGATTGAATCAACGGTGAATCGCCAGCGCAGAACGTCCGGTATAATGGTGCGATCTGCCTGCGGCTATTAGTGTAGCCGGAAGACGCCGTCGACCGCCTTCAATTCCGCCGGCTTGATCAGTCGTGAATGCGCGATCGTCACTGAATGCAGGATGCCTTCCAGCGACTTTTGCCAGAAGTCGAGAAAGCCCTGCAGTTCGGGGAAATCCGGGCAAAGATCGTAGCTTTGCCAGACATAGGTCTGCAGAAGCCAGGGATGGTCGGGACGCCGATACAGGATCTGTGCGGTGGTCAGGCCGTAGCCGTTAACCTGTCGCCGAAAATCTTCCGAAATCATGCGAATCCTCAGAGCTGATTGCGCTATAAGTCTTTCGCCGCGGCTCGCTTATCTCAAGCAAAAAAAGTAAATAAAGTTCCTAGAATCAAGGCGTTAGCAGCATCCGGGCGCGATTGCTGACACTCGTGTTAACGCTCCCGCGAGATGGTTACGGCTACTAGCAATCACCCTTGACGAGTGCTAAAAATTCCGCGAAACCCTCTTGCGCAGGGTCAAGCCGCGCCTAAATCCGCGGCCAGACGGGCTTCCAGCCCGTCTTCCGTTTCCGAAATTGCAGACTCTTCAAAATCTTAGGAGGATCCCATGAAGTTTCGTCCGCTTCACGACCGCGTTGTCGTCAAGCGCATCGATGCCGACGAAAAAACCGCCGGCGGCATCATCATTCCTGACACCGCGAAGGAAAAGCCGCAGACCGGCGAAGTAATCGCCGTGGGTCCTGGCGGCCGTGACGAAACCGGCAAGCTCACTCCGCTCGATGTCAAGGTCGGCGACCATGTCCTGTTCGGCAAGTGGTCCGGCACCGAAGTGAAGCTCGATGGCGTCGATTACCTCATCATGAAAGAGAGCGACATCATGGGCGTGCTGGAAGGCAGCGCCGCCAAGAAGAAGGCCGCCTGAGGCCAAACCGATTTAGAGGATCACAAACATGGCAGCTAAAGACGTCAAGTTTTCCGTCGAAGCGCGCGAGAAGATGCTGCGCGGCGTCGACACTCTTGCAAATGCGGTCAAGGTGACGCTGGGCCCGAAGGGCCGCAACGTCGTCCTCGACAAGTCCTTCGGCGCGCCCCGCATCACCAAGGACGGTGTGACGGTCGCCAAGGAAATCGAGCTGGAAGACAAGTTCGAGAATATGGGCGCGCAGATGGTGCGCGAAGTCGCCTCGAAGTCCTCGGACCTCGCCGGTGACGGCACCACCACCGCCACCGTGCTCGCCCACGCCATCGTGCGCGAAGGCGCCAAGTCGGTCGCGGCCGGCATGAACCCGATGGATCTGAAGCGCGGCATCGATCTTGCCGTCGAAGCCGTCGTCGAGCATCTGAAGACCAACTCCAAGAAGGTCACCTCGAACGAGGAAATCGCCCAGGTCGGCACCATCTCCGCCAACGGCGACACCGAGATCGGCAAGTTCCTCGCCGAGGCCATGAAGAAGGTCGGCAACGAGGGCGTGATCACGGTCGAGGAAGCGAAGTCCCTCGAGACCGAGCTCGATGTCGTGGAAGGCATGCAGTTCGACCGCGGCTACATCTCCCCCTACTTCATCACCAACGCCGACAAGATGCGCGTCGAGTTCGACGACGCCTACATCCTTGTCTATGAGAAGAAGCTGTCGGGCCTGCAGGAATTGCTGCCGCTGCTCGAGGCCGTGGTGCAGACCGGCAAGCCGCTGGTCATCATCGCCGAGGAAGTGGAAGGCGAAGCGCTGGCGACCCTCGTCGTCAACAAGCTGCGCGGCGGCCTGAAGGTTGCCGCCGTGAAGGCGCCGGGCTTCGGCGACCGCCGCAAGGCCATGCTGCAGGACATCGCGATCCTGACCGGCGGCCAGGCGATCTCGGAAGACCTCGGCATCAAGCTTGAGAATGTGACGCTGGCCATGCTCGGCCGCGCCAAGAAGGTGATGATCGAGAAGGAGAACACCACGATCGTCAACGGCGCCGGCAAGAAGGCCGACATCGAGGCGCGCGTGAACCAGATTAAGGCGCAGATCGAGGAGACCACCTCGGACTACGACCGCGAGAAGCTGCAGGAACGTCTCGCCAAGCTCGCGGGCGGCGTCGCGGTGATCCGCGTCGGCGGCGCGACCGAGGTCGAGGTGAAGGAGCGCAAGGATCGCGTTGATGACGCGATGCATGCGACGAGAGCCGCGGTCGAGGAAGGCATCCTGCCGGGCGGCGGCGTCGCCCTGCTCCGTGCCACCGAGGCGCTGAAGCGCGTGCGCACCCATAACGACGACCAGAAGACCGGCGTCGACATCGTGCGCAAGGCCCTGCAGGCACCGGCCCGCCAGATCGCCCACAATGCGGGCGAAGACGGCTCGGTCATCGTCGGCAAGATCCTGGAGAAGGATCAGTATTCCTACGGCTTCGACGCCCAGAACTCAGAGTATGGCAACATGCTCACCAAGGGCATCATCGACCCGACCAAGGTCGTGCGCGCCGCGATCCAGAATGCCGCGTCCGTCGCCGGCCTTCTGATCACGACCGAAGCCATGGTCGCCGAACTGCCGAAGAAGCAGGCGGCCGCTCCGGCGATGCCGGGCGGCGGCATGGGCGGGATGGATTTCTGATCCAGCCGCGAATACGAGGTTTGAAAGGGGCCGC
Organism: Pseudorhodoplanes sp.; assembly: GCA_032027085.1. Classification (NCBI taxonomy): domain Bacteria; kingdom Pseudomonadati; phylum Pseudomonadota; class Alphaproteobacteria; order Hyphomicrobiales; genus Pseudorhodoplanes; species Pseudorhodoplanes sp. The sequence goes on from JAVSMS010000001.1 coordinate 3,923,388, forward strand.
TCACGCGGCCCCTTTTGTTTTGCCGCCGCCCGGCGAACGCAACGATTCCGAAATCGGCTTCGCCGATTTCGGGCGGCCGGCGGCATGGTCGGAATGGACTTTTAAGTCCATTCCGACCGACTTCTTTAAGTGCCGAAGTCGGGCAAGCCCGACTTCGGTGGCGGGATGGATTTCTGATCCAGCCGCGAATACGAGGTTTGAAGGGGGCCGCTCACGCGGCCCCTTTTGTTTCGTGTATTCGTAGGGTGGGCTGAGCGCAGCAAAGCCCACCGTTCATTGCGGTGGGCATTGGTGCAACGCACTGATGCCCTGCCTACAATCTGCTATGCCTTCTCCATTGAACTACGCAATCTGAGAGAAGACTTCACCGCCTTGTTCATGCCTTTCCCCGGAAGAGACGGAGCAAGCAGATGGCGGCCGTGCCTGCAGGCTTGATCAGGCAATGACGTACAGACTGAATAACCAAAGCGACTGGAGGATGGTTCATGATGACAAGTCAGGATGACGGGGCCGCGCCACTTTTCACCTTGCGCTTGCCGGTCCGGTTCACCCATACCGATCCGGCGGGCTATGTATTTTTTCCGCGCTATTTCGAGATGCTGCAGGCCGTGGTCGAGGAGTGGTTCACCCATGCCTTGCAGCAACGATATGCCGACCTGATCAACAAACGTCGGCTCGGCACTCCCACCGCCACGACTCAATGCACTTTCCTGAAACCGTCACGGCTCGGCGATGAAATTGCCCTGGCGGTCAAGCTGGAGCATATTGGCAACTCGTCCTTCCGGCTGCGCTTTATCGGCACCGTCGAAGGCAATCTTCGGCTTGAGGCGGTATCGACGCTGGTGATGATCTCCCTTGATGACGGCGCTCCCCGCCCAATCCCCCAGGATCTGCGCGCACGCATGGAAGCTTATCAGGCTGGCAAGTGAAGCAGCCAGCGGGAACCAGTCACGGTTCTGATCGCGACAGACAAGTGAAAGCCGAGGTCTCTTGAGAATGTCATTCAGAGTGTTTTTGGCAGCCGCTGTTTCTTTCGCCATGACCATCCCCGCGCATGACGCACTGGCGGCCGGCAAGAAAAAGCCGACCAAGGTCATCGTGAAGAAGCATGTGTGGAAGGGGTACGGGTTCCTGCCCGGCTATCCGCGCAACGCACGCGAGCGCCGGCGCGACAAAGTGTTCTCGGAGCCGCGCTATTTCGACTGGGACGGCCGCGTTTATTACGGCTTCGGTAGGCCCGGCTTCTATCGCGGGCAATATAACGGCGGCAGCTTCGGCCCGTGCTGGACCTCGACGCCGATCGGCTGGATGTGGAATTGCGGGATGTGACGGTTCGGCGGGATCGCAAATACCGGCCGCGCGAAGCGGTTTCTTCGTTCGGCATGCATTGCGCTCTCAACGGCGCCTTTCGATCACATTCTTGTGGAGCCGGTCTTTCCCCTGTCATTCGACTCGGAAACGACGTACGTTCGCGCACAGCTCAAGCACGCGCTTGAACCGAGATCTGCCCAAAACGGCGACGCACAGAAGTCTCCGCTTATAGCAATTGGCAGTCCTGGTGCCCCTTGGCCGGCACGTGCTCAAACAGAAAAATCGACTTGTTGCGCATCGCGGAGGCGCTGAGACAGCGCGATGCCATCAACATCATTCCACGCGGTTTACAAAAGCGACCGCCGCAGCGACGGCGTTCCTCGCTCCCGCTTGCCGACGAGAGCTGAGTGCAGGCCCGAACGTCGGATAAGCCGATCAGGAGAACGATGATGAAACCGTCACTCAAAGCAATGTACTTCGGCGCAGTTGCGCTTGCAGCCGTTGCAGCCGCCCTTGCAACGTTCCCGACCGCTTCCTTTGCCCAGACACAATCGCCCGCCGCATCCACAACAACGGCCGTTCCTGAAGCCACCGTCAAGGCGCTGCAGGAGGCCCTCAACAAGCAGGGCATTGCGGTGAAGACTGACGGCGTTCTGAACGAGGAAACGCGTGCGGCGATCAGAACATATCAGACGCAGCATCACCTGCCGGTCACGGGCGAGCCCGACAACGCAACTCTTGCAAAACTTGCCGTCCGCCAAAGCGCAGCCCCTGGACAAACGACGACCACAGGCGCCTCGCCTCACATGATGAGCCCGCAGCAGATGATGCAGGGCGGCATGATGCCGGGCGGAATGATGAACTGCCCGATGATGCAGGGTCAGGCGCAGTCCGGCGCAATGCAGGGCCAGATGCAGCGGGGGCAGATGCCGGCAGGCTCGATGCAGCAGGGCGCGATGATTGCGAATGCCCAGGTGATGCAGGGAATGATGCAGATGATGCAAGGCATGATGCAGGTCATGCAGGCACAAATGCAGCCGGGACAGGCCCCGACCGCACAATGAGGTCAGCGGCCGCCGGGCCAGGTGTCAATGAGCGCAGCGGCCATCATGACGGTCGGCACAAGGACCGGCACAAGGTATGTGCAAAACGGTGTGATACATCGTGTCGTGATGGAGGTGACAATGACAAAGTTGCCTTATCTTCGGACAATGTTTGCAACCTGCATGCTGTTTCAGGTTGTTTACGTCCTGTGCGTATTTCTTTGGCTCACAAATCCGGACCTCAAGGGTCATGCGCTGCTGCCGGCCTTCTTCCCGAACTTCACGCTGCTGACGCTCGGCAGTTTCATCTACGGTCTGATAGCAAGCATGATCTACGGTTGGATCACAGCAATCATCTTCGTGTTCTTCTTTAACCTGTGGCCGGCGGTAGCGGCGCCAGTCGTCGGGCCAAGGACTGCTTCACTGTAGAGTCGGTCCTCGCCCGGTTTTTATGCTTGCCCATCCCATGACGCATCCGCCCGTCATGGCTGCCGCACCAATCGCGAGTCATCTGCTGCGTAGCGCGGGGTGTGATGTCTTGACTGAACAGCTGCGGGCGGTCGGCGCGATCACGCCCCTCGACAGCAATGCGCATCTCATCTGAATTGGTTCAGAAACGGACGCTTCTTCCGATCGATAAAGGCCCGCCTCTTCTGTGTGAACCGGCTCACAAACTTCTCCGCTCATAAACGCTAGCCCTTCCGGACTTTCCGTTCGCGGAATGGCGGATCAAACCGCCGCGCACACTGTTGTGCGCTTGATGACACCCGCTTGTCACAAAGGGGAGAAACCGCATGACCAAACCATTCGACGCAATAGTCGTAGGCGCACGCTGTGCCGGGTCACCGACGGCGATGTTGCTGGCTCGAAAGGGCTATCGGGTCCTCCTGGTCGACCGCGCAACCTTTCCGAGCGACACGGTGTCCACGCACATCCTGCACCCCCTCGGCGCAGCAGCCTTGGCAAGATGGAGCCTTCTCGACCGACTGGCCACGACCGGGTGCCCGCCGATCCACACCTATGCCTTCGATTTTGGCCCCTTCACGATTGCCGGCGCGCCAGGGACAGCGGAAGCACCGGTCGCCTACTGCCCGCGGCGGACGATACTCGACAAGCTGCTGGTCGACGCCGCGGCTCAATCCGGCGCGGAGATCCGCGAAGGTTTTGGCGTCGAGGAGGTCTTGATCGAGGATGGGCGTGTGGTTGGCATCAAGGGTCGCTCGAAGCATGGCGGCTCCGCGGTCGAGCGCGCTCAGATTGTCGTCGGCGCCGATGGCAGACGCTCGTTTGTGGCCGAAGCAGTCCAACCCGAACACTATGACGAGAAGCCCCCGCTCCTCGCCGCATATTACACTTACTGGCGCGGGCTGCCGATGGACGGCCGATTCGAAACCTATATCCGCGAGAGACGTGGATTTGCGGCCGTTCCAACGCACGAAGACCTGACGCTGGTCATTGTCGGATGGCCCTACGCGGAACTCGCGGAGATCAAGAGAGACATCGAGGGAAACTACCTGAAAGCGATCGCGCTCGCGCCGGCTTTCGCTCAGCGCTTGCGCGGCGCCAGGCGGGAGGCGCCCTTCGCCGGTGCGGCCGTGAAAAACTACTTTCGCAAGCCTTTCGGCCCCGGCTGGGCGCTGGTGGGCGATGCGGGCTACAACAGGGACTTCATTACCGGGCAGGGAATCATGGATGCCTTCCATGACGCCGAGCTCTGCGCGGCCGCGCTCGACGATGCCTTTTCCGGAAGGCGGCTGTTCGACACCGCGATGGGTGAGTACCAGCGCACGCGTGACGCGCGGGTCAAGGCCATGTACGACTTCACCTGCGAGCTGGCGACGCTCGAGCCCCCGCCGCCAGAGATGCAGCAACTGTTTGGCGCGATCCACGGCAACCGCAACGCCATGGACGCATTCGTGCGGATGAACGCCGGGACCATATCGCCGGCAACGTTCTTCGCGCCGGAGAATGTCAGCGCGATCATGGCCGCCGCTTGAGGCACGGTCGGGCGATGACAAGGTCGCTCCTCGCTTGCGGCGGATAGCGACGATCGCACGCACGCGATGCAAAAGGCCCGGGAGATCCCGGGCCTTTTCAGTTGTCATCAAGGCTGCGTAACTATTCAGCCCCCATGCCGGTAAGAGAGTGATTGCGTGTCACGGCCGGCGGATTCCACCTCCCGGTGAGCGCCTCCGATTTCGGCGCGTAGAGCCGCATCAGCAGGTTGAACGGACCTTTCGGCGCCGGAAGCCAATTCGCCTGCTTCGTTGGTCCAGGATTCTCGTTCTGGAAATACAGGTCGAGCGAGCCGTCGGCGTTGTAGTTCAGCGGCATCCAGCTGCTGAGATTGAAGCGGTTGAGCGGGTTCGGCACCTGAAAGCCATCGGAATTATAAAGCGTGATCGACCAGAAGGCATTTGCCGGCGGCAGGCTTCCCTTGTCGAAGTGGAGCGCATAGACGTTGGCACCGTCGAGTGGCCGGCCGAGGTCATCGGCAAGGTTCATCGGGTAGATCGCGTCCTCGGGCAGGTTCGCGCCAAGACCCACTTTGGCGACGATGGCGCGTTTCAGATAGTAATTGCCATACACGCCCATGGTGTCGGTATTCATCGACCAGCCGTTGGCAACGCGCGCGACCGTCGGCATTTTCCACTCCATCAGCCGTTGCGCCTCCTGCGGCGCGCTGGTCAGGGCCTTGCGGACGACAGGATCAAGTTTCTCAACCTCAAAACTCTTGCCGGGCTCGAAACCGATCTTGCCCAATTGCGCCATCATCGGTTCGTCGGTGACGTGCGGCGGGATCGTCTTCATCAGTTCGGCCGCGTAGGCGAAATACTTGTCCGCCGGCATGGTGTCCACCTGAACCTTGGGCGGCGTTTTCATGTCCACGACCGGATCGATGATTGCGGTCACCGGCACCGGCGGCTTGCCCCATTGCGACAGCGGCGTGACCTTGTATTGCGCCTGGATCGTGTTGACGGCTCCGTAGTCGGACGGGCCGTCCGTCTTGGTGCGGCCGATGATCCAGACGATGGGAGTCGGCGCCTTGATCTGCGCCATTCCTGACGGCACGGTGCCGCTCCAGCCGGGCGGGGTTACCAGAAAATTGCCCGCCTGCGCGCCGGTGGTCCGCCAGCCGGGTGAGGCAAACACGTCGCTCCACATGTCCAGCATTGGCAGAAGATAGTAGCGGCCATTCGTGTCGGGCGCCGACACCACCATCGGCTCCTTGTTCATATCGAGCCATGCCGCGGAATAGAGCGTGTCGAAGTTGTAGCGCACGACACTTTTGTCGGTCGCCGGTGGATATGATGACATGCTCCAGAACGCATTCATCGGGCCTCGGCCGGGCACCTTGCCGGGCTCCATGTTTGTGAACTGCTTCCTGGTCACGTCCATCGTGACCAGAGGATAGAAATAAAGATAAGCGTCGACGCCGATGGCGCGCGCCTCCTCTTCCGTGACGGCTCGTGGGTGATCCTGCGCTATCGCACTTGATGCAAGCGCGAAGGCCGTCAGCATGCTGAGCGTCAGCATGAGCTTCCTAGGCATATCCCTGCTCCTTCAGCTTGATGCGTCTCGACCGAAATGTTTCATTCGTGGATGACGGCAATAGCTGACCTCGCGGTGTACCGCTGGTCACATCTCGTAGAAATGTGCTGAATTGTTTGCTGAAGGCGTCGATCAATCAATTCAAAACAGGCTACGTCGAAAGCGGTAATCGACGCAAAGAAGGCCTACATCATGCCCAACGCATTACAACTGTCGGAGATCACGGGATTATCCAATGTCCCGCATATCTGGCCGTCATGAGCGCGGCGGCTCACATTGATGTGATTGTCTCAGCGCGGCCTTTGAAAGAGATTTTTCTCAATTGATTATTTTCGAACGCTATGCCTCACCGCTAAATCAGCGTGGATGAATCGCAGTAGATTCGCGCCCGCCGCGCAAGCGGATGAGCGCCGCTCTTATCCGAGTTCGAAGGTGGTGACGCCGAAGACGCGGTCGATCCGAAGCGGCGGGACGGGTGCCGTATACATGCGCGCGGTCTCGAAGACAGGCGCGAGACCAAACGCCTTTGCCAGTGCGACCGCCTTCTTGTTGATAGCCGGAACATCAAGGAAGATGTCGCCGCCTCCCGTCGCTGTGAGCAGCGCGAGCAGCACCGCTTCGGCTGCGCCACGATCGTCGGCGACCAGCGGCCCGATCTTGAAGCCGGTGCGGCACGGGCGGATGACACCCCACCCCGCAAGTATGCCGTCTCGTATCAATGCGCGACCGATATGTCCGGCAGAGCCAACCCAACTGCGCAGGAAGGCCGGCCGGCGCGCCGGAAAGACCGTCGCGTCGCTCGCTGCGATATGGTCCAACGGCACGTCGGTGAGAGCAACGATGCCTTCGCGTGGTGCGGCAGCCGGGGCACGTATGGTGCCGCCATGGCGGATATTCGCATAGGCATACACAAAGCCGGACCTTTCGTAATTGCGCTGCTGCGCGACCACGCCGTCGAGACCGATCACGCGCGCGCCTGCATGGGCGGTCGCCTCACTCCAGATCCGCAAGCCGTAGCCTCGTCCGCGCAGATCGGGCCGAACGATGTAGAAGCCAAGGAATGAGAACCGCGCATCGTAGTTGACGCAGGAGACGGTCGCAGCCGGCGCGCCGTCGATCTCGCCGATCAGGAAACCGTCGGGATCGACGGTGGCAAAGCAGGCCGCATCGCCAAGACCGGGATTCCAGCCCTCCGTCGCCGCCCAATCGACGGCGATGGCAACTTCGCCGGGTCGCATCGGACGGATGTGAAGGTCAGCCTCGTGTGCCATTTTCGCTGTGCATGTCAAATACAAGCTGGTCGAAAGTCCGGTCCTTGTGACGTTCCTGATGTTCGCCCGCTCAATATGTTGCCCTGAACGGCCCCTTGCCGTAGCCCCAGTCGAACTTGTAGTTCAGACCGGCGCGCACAACCTGCATGTCACGTCGTCGTGGTCATGCATATAGCAGACGTCCGTGAAAACATTATTGCACGACCTGGTCTGGACGTCGCCGAATACGGCATAGAGATATTCAGCCGCCAACCCGGAAGCGGCTAAGATTGGGGCAGATTGGGCGTCAAGGCACCCCAAGCTGAAAAGAAAATCAAACTGACCATACCCACCGTCCATTTGACGCGTGCCATTCTTCGCGGCTGAATGGCGCCACGGAGGACGCATGTCAGCAAAACAAGGGCATATCTATACCGGCATCGGCGGCTGGAATTACGAGCCGTGGCGCGGCGTGTTCTATCCGAAAGGACTGCCGCACGCGCAGGAACTGCGCTATGCAGGCGAACGGCTGACCTCGATCGAGGTCAACTCCACATTCTACAGCACACAGAAGCCCGCGACTTTCAGGAAATGGGCGGGCGAGGTGCCGGACGGCTTCATCTTCTCGCTGAAAGGACCGCGCTACGCGACCAATCGCCGTGTGCTGGCGGACGCCGAAGATTCCGTTAAGCGTTTTGTCGAGTCCGGGATCGCAGAACTCGGCGACCGGCTCGGACCCCTGCTCTGGCAGTTCGCGCCGACCAAGAAATTCGACGCCGCCGATTTCGGCAAGTTTCTTGAATTGCTGCCTCCCAAAATCGGCAAACAGAAACTCCGTCACGTTGTTGAAGTGCGGCATGACAGTTTCTGCACGCCCGACTTCATCGCCCTCTTGCGCAAATTTAATATGCCGGTCGTGTTCTCCGAACACGCGACCTATCCGGCGATCGCCGACATCACCGGCGATTTCGTCTATGCGCGCCTGCAGAAAGGCCAGGAGAAGCTCACCTCCGGCTATCCGCCGAAGGCGCTCGACGCCTGGGCGAAGCGCGCGCAGCTTTGGGCCAAGGGCGGCGCGCCGGACGATCTGCCGGTCATCGACGCCAAGTCAAAGCCTGCGAAGCAGCCGCGCGATGTCTTTGTGTATTTCATCCACGAAGCGAAAGTGCGCATGCCGGCGGCGGCGATGGCGCTGATCGAACGGCTGCGGTGACGACGACAAATTGAGGGTTGGTTTGGGCGAAGCGAAACCCGTACGAACCGAAATCCACCCAATGTAGTCGTGAAACTGATGGGTCGCGCCTCCACGCCCCCGCTCTGCAAGCCCCCAATCTTCTACCTGCGAGCAACGCGGCGAATATCCGAACCTCACCGCGAGGAAGACGCACTCGCGGCCCGAGGATCGCATGTTCTATGAGCATGACAGAGGCAGAATCCGGCCGGAACACCGTCTCAATACCGCGCGGAATTTCGGTCGCTCGCGCGAGGGGCCCCCGGAGACAGCCGAGGAATACCGGAACAACACGCTGTTCGGCGTGCGCTACCTTCGGCGCAGCGACAAGGCTTATAGGAATTTTGTCACGTGAAACGACGGCCGATCCCGTTGAATCTGCAGCGGGATCGGCCTGGTGTCGTCAATGACCGGAGTGGCCGCCCGCCGCCGGCGCGCCGCCGCCGATCGGCCCGACCTTGTATTGAACCTCGATCGTTCCCGCCTTCTCAAAAACCAGCGTGCCCTTCGCCGTTTCGCCTTCCTTCAGGCCGCGCTTCAGATCCATGAACATCAGGTGATAACCGCCGGGTTTGAGTTCGACGCTTTCTCCCGGCTTGATCTCAAGGCCTTTCGCAAGGTGGCGCATCTTCATGACGCCGTTGTCCATGGCCATTTCATGCACCTCGAAACGGCCGGCGGCCTCCATGCTGCCTCCCACCAGCCGGTCGGGCTCCCGGCCGGTGTTGGTGATTTTCATATAGCCGCCGGCGACCTTCGCGCCGCCGGGCGTCGCCCTTATCCACGGCGCCTCGACTGTCAGCGCGCCGAACTTGACGTTCTGCGGCGTCTTCTCCACTGCCTGCACCAGAATGGTAAGCGACGGCGCCGGAAATTTTAGCGCATGCGCATGCTGTCCCGCCGCCGGAATTTCGCTCCAGCGCGCTTCGCCTTTCTCGCATTCCTGCGTGACCGGCACATGCAGCTTGCCCGCCGGCAGTTCGGCAGCGACATAACCTGAAAACACGAATTCGTCGTAATGCGCGTCGGACAGCTTGCCGGTCCAGATGATTTCCTTCACGCCCTCCGACAATTGCGCGCCATGATAATAGGCATAGGTCCTGGCATATCGCCCTTTCACGGTCTCGAGTTGCCAGCCGGCCTTCGGCATCGGCTTGACGGCGATCATGCCCTCCGGAATTTGCGCCTTCACCTTCAGCGTCGGAGTGCCGTCGCAACCATGCGGCACCCGTAGCACCGCCTTGTAGGGCGCGCCGGCTTTCGCATCGCGCACTTCCAGCGTGACATGCGCCGAAGCCGCCATTGCCAGGCAGGGCAGCGCAAGCAGGGAGATTGCGGCTTTCTTCATAAAGCGATGCATCATCATGATCCTCATTGTCATCCTCATCACCATTTGAATTTGGCGCCGGCATAAACCGCACGGCCTGTTCCCGGTTCGAATAATGCGCTGCTCGTATTGGCCGTCTGAGCGATGCTCGCGCTCGAGATATAGGCCCTGTCGGACAGATTCCGCGCCTCGACGTAGAACGAAAAGCCCCTCTCGCTGTCGTAGCCCGCCTTCATGCCCCAGATCGCATAGGGGTCGGTCATGAACGTGTTGGCGGCATCGACAAAATAGCCCTCGGGAACCCATTCAACATTTGGGCCAATGTAGAAACCAGAGGGGTGCTTGTAGAGGATTTCGCCACGGAAATAGTGCCGCGGCGCGCCCGGCAGCGTGTTGTTCCCCCACCTCGCATCGTCATCGTAATAGAAATCGTTCAGCGTATAGGCGACGTTGATCCACAGCCGGTCGGTATCGTTGCCATTTACGAATAGCGATCGCATCACCGCAGCGCCAAAGCCGGCCTCGATGCCCTGGTGCACGGTGCGGTCGGCATTGAGAACGTCGCAGGCACCGGTCATCGCCGGATTGCTGAAGCACTGCAGCTCGTTGCGGATCTGGGCCCGATACAGAGCAAAATCCCACGTGTAATCAGGCCGCTGTCCGCGCGTGCCGATTTCATATGTCGTGGCGCGCTGGGCCTTGATGCTGGTGAAAGGCACATTGAAGAACATCGATCCTTCGCCAAAGCTCGGTACTTCGGCGCTGCGCGAGACATTCGCAAAGACCTGCGCGGTCGGGTCGATATCCCACAACAGGCCGAATTTCGGGCTCCAGAGATCAAAATCGGTGCGGCCCGACGTGGTGCCGAAGCGTGCGAGGCGTTCACGCGTGGCCGATAGAAACTGGGTGCCGGCGACAACAGCGACCGCCGGCAGGATGTAAAAAGAGTTCTCGGCATAGGCCGACGTATTCCTCGACTTCTCCAATGCGGAGTATGCGAGCGCGCCTTTGACGGCGCCGGGCCCATTGCCGAAGCGCAGGCTGTCATTGTCGCCATTGTGGATGTTGACGCCCGCGACCAGCCGGTTCTTGAAGCCCCACAGATTGCGCTCGTCGACCATGCGGCCAAATCCGCCGTAACCGTCGACGGTCTGGTCGATCCACTGGAAGATCGGATGCATCAGATGGCGGTTGGTATTGAACAAGCCAATTTCAAATATTGCGGTGTCGGTCCGGAACGTCGTCTTGTTGGCTACCCGGTTCGAATTGATGTTGCGCTGATAGTCATTGGTAGCGTTGATCGCGGCCGCTTTCTTCGGCGTGTTGAGTGCACTGGATTTGGTCACCGCCCCCGGAATGCGCTGCTCGATCGTATTGCCGTTGAAATAGAATCGCGTCTCCACATTTGGCGAAAACTGGTAGCCGACATTGCCAGACCCGCGCATCAAATTGCCGTTGCTGTGATCGCGGAAACCGTCCTCGGACTGCCAAGAGCCGGTGACGAAATAGTCGAATGGCCCATAAGTAGCGCCAGAACTCGCTTGCATGCGACGAAAATCGAAGCTGCCCCTATCGGCGCTTGCCGCCACCAAGTTGGCATCGCGCCCGCTCGGCACCACGAAGTTGATCGCGCCGCCGAGCGAATTCGCGCCGAAACGCAAGGCGTTCGCGCCGCGGAAAACCTCGACATACCTGTAGGCCGTCGGGTCGATCTCCTGCAGATCGAAATAGCCATCGGCGGTGTTGATCGGAATACCGTCCATGTAGAGTTGCAGGCTGCGACCATGGAAATTCCGCGACAAGCCGGAGCCGCGGATCGAGAGCCGCGAATCCTCGCCCCATTTCGGTTGCGCCCACACGCCGGGCACATAACCCAACATGTCCTTGACCGTCGTCGCCTTGGTATCCTTCCAGGCATCTGCTGGAACCACGGCGACCGCGCCGGGCGCGCGCTGAATCTGCCGGCTTGCCTGAACCACCGTTGGAATGGTCAGGCTGCCGCCAGGCGTAACGATCACCGACGCGCCGGAGGACGAAGGTGCTGCCTCGCCGTCGCGGTTTGCGTTGTCGGTGACCGTGATGGTGGGCAGTTGAGTTGCGGATTGGGCAAATGCGGTCGACAGGTCACCTAAGACCAAGGCCGATAGCGCGCACGACGCGCGCAGAAAATAAGACAAGGCACTCTCCAGACGTGATGACGCGTTGCGGCCGGCAGGCCGGTTCGGATCACACGGTCTGGGGAGGTCCTTGGGATAAGCGAGGTGATGGCGGCGCCTGTGCCAGGCTTGGGCTCGTCGCCTGGTCTTCAAAAACGACGTCCTGGCAGCAATAGGCGGGCGTCACGGAGACGACCACCGGATCGACGGATGTCGACAAGCCCATGCTGCACAGGATGCAGGACGCCTGATGCAGCGGCATCACGCCGTTCTGCCCTTCCCCGTCGTTCAGCGCGGCGCCGTAGCAAATCGGGGAAGAACCGGGTGGCGCAGCGGCCATCTGGCCGGCCACGGCCGCGGTTAGCAACATCTGCAATGCAACGGCGTAGGCCGCGATCATGGCGATCCACGGCCGGCCCTTGCGCTGAAGATGGCTAAAATTCTTCACGACACGCGGTCCTTTGTTTATCCCTTAGCACTTGGTTCGGCAGGCTGTGAAGCCCTGCCGGTCTTCCCCTCCATTCTCCTTGTGCCAAGACAACTTCGGCGCATTGCTCAAGCGCGGCGGAGCGTCGACAATCCGACCACGATTCAGCGGCGCTGCACCGGCACCGGCGGCTTGCGGAGGATAGGATGGAAATTGCCCACATTGCCCAAGGGGCGGCCATCGTCGGAATTGTCCTGACGGTCGTGCAATACTGGATGAAAACCATGATCCCGCTCCGGGTCGTGGGCATTATCACCAATGTCTTTTTCCTGATCTATTCCTCCCTCTCCGGCATCTATCCGACCCTGGTCCTCAATTGCATCGTCTTGCCGCTGAACCTGTACCGGCTGCGGGAGATGCGCGAGCTGATCCGCCGTACAAAACGGGCCGCCCGGTCCGATCTCGACATGACCTGGCTGCAGCCCTTCATGACCAAGCGCCGCACGCAAGCCGGCCAAGTCCTGTTTCGCAAAGGGGATCTGGCCGAAGCCATGTATCTTGTCGTGTCCGGCCGCTTTCTGCTCGAGGAAATCAATCTCGAATTGCAGTCCGGCGCCGTGGTCGGAGAGCTGGGCCTGCTGCAGCCGGAGGGCGTCCGCACCCTCAGCCTCGTTTCGGTTGACGAGGGGGAAATCCTGGCCCTGTCCTATGAAAAATTCGAGGAACTCTATTTCCAAAATCCTGAATTCGGCCTGAGTTTTCTCAAACTCACCAGCAAACGTCTGTTCGAGAATATCGCGCGGCTTGAAAAGGAGCTGGGCGAAAGGCCGAAAGCTCCTGCATAAGGCGTCGATCCATGGCTCGTGCAGCGTCCCCGCTTTTCACCATCGGCTACGAAAAGGCGACGCCTGCTGCCGTCCAAGCCGAGCTGAAAAAAGCCCGTGTGTCCCTGCTCGTTGACACCCGCGCCGTCACATCATCGCGCCGGCCCGGCTTTTCGAAGAAGCAACTTGCCGCCGCCCTCGACGAGATCGGCATCGCTTATCTGCATCTGCAGAAACTCGGCACGCCCGCCGAGGGCCGGCAAGCCGCCCGGAAAGGCGATGCCAAGACGCTCTGGCGCATCTACAACAAGCATCTGAAAACGCCCGAGGCAAAAGAAGCCATGGACGAATTGCTGTCCTTGCTGCGCGGCAAGCAGCGCGTCTGCCTGCTGTGCTTCGAACGGTCGCCGGAGACCTGCCACCGTAGTCGCATCGCCGAAATCGCGCAGGAAAGAATTGGAATGAAAGTCGAAAATCTTTTTCCTGCGCTGTTCTGAGTTCGGCGGTTCACTCCGCTGGCACGGCTGCCCGTTTGTGCCCATCGACACCCGCCACCAGAATGGCGACGCCGACAGTAGCGGCAAAGAATACGAAGGAAATTCCCGCAGTCGCCAGGAGGACCAGATTGAATCCGCCGCGCGCATGCAGATAGGCAATCGCCGCCACCGCCGCCCCCGACGAAATGAAAACCAGAAAATACCGCACGGCATAGACGCGGCCGCGCCAGGCGTCGGCGGTGTAGCGCGCGATCACCACGTCGTTGACGGTGACCTGCCCGTAGAGGCCGATCATCGCCACTGCGAGCGCCGCGATCAGCATCGCGCCGCTGGCATAAACCGACCAGAACACGCCGGCGAACAATGTCGCAGTAACCAAGGTGAGCAGGATGGTCGGTGCGATCCGCTCGACCAATCGCCCCATGGCAAGCTGCGCAATGGCGCCAACCAGAAAGACGGCGGTCGCCAAGCCGCCCACGGCCATCAGGTTGATGTCATGGCCGACGCGCTCATCGATCAGCTTCGGCAGCGCTACGGAGATCACATTGAAGGCTAACCCTGCGCCCAGCGCGATCAGGATGAACAGGCCGAACATGATGGCGGCGGCCCGCTTCGACAACTTCACATCGGGCGCGGTCTTGCGCGTCGCGGTGCGGTGATGGTCATCCGGGATCATCCACAAATAGAAAATCCCGGTGGCAATACACAACACCGCGGGCACAACGAATGCCATGCGCCAGCCGAAATAGGTGGCGATCACGGCGGTGATGCCGGCCGCAAGCGCGGCGCCAAGATTGCCGCAGACACCGTTGAAGGCCAGCACGCGCCCGCGCGCCTGCGACGCCTCGATCAGCATCGCCATCCCGACCGGATGATAGATTGAGGCGAACATGCCCAATGCGGCGAGCGCCACGGCCAGGATGTAGACATTGGGCGACATGCCAGCTGCAATCAGGGACATGCCGCAACCGACGAAAAACACCGCCATGATGTTGCGCCGGCTCCAATGGTCAGCCAGCCACCCGGCGGGCAGCGAAAACACGCCAAATGCGACAAAGGAGGCCGTGGAGAGAGCGATCAGTTCGCTGTAGCTGCGGCCATAGACCACCTGCAGCCCGATCACCACGGTCGGGAAAATCAGCATCACATAATGGTCGACGGCATGGGCCCAGTTCAGAAAGCCGATCGAAACCCGGCTCTCCCGGGACAGGCCGCCGGTGGCAAGTTTTTCCTTCGTAGCCATGCGCGTTTTCCGGCCTGAATCGGTGACAGCCCAGCCAATATAGACTTGCCAAGGTGCGATGTTCGGTCGAATTTCGTCGCGAACAGGCCAACACGCAGGCTCTGCATGCGCCCGGAATACCGCAAGAATCTCGACGACGCGCCGCGCCCCGTGGCGGCCATGGCCAAGGCCTGGAACGACGGCGATGCTATTCCTCTACATATCCACCGGCGCGGCCAGCTCATCCATGCCATGACCGGCATCATGCGGATCGAAACGGCGACTGCGGTCTGGATCGTGCCGCCCGCCCTCGCCCTCTGGATGCCGCCGCAATATCCGCACAGCATGGTGATGCGCGGCCGTCTGGAAATGCGCACTGTCTATATTGATGAGCAGGTCTGCACGGATCTGCCGGTTCGGCCGACCCTGATCGAGATTGATCCGCTACTGCACGAGCTTGTCCTCGCCGCCCTGGAAGAACCGCTCGATTACGAGGAGGCCGGTCGCGGCGGCCTGATCGCGCGGCTGATCCTGACCGAGCTCGGCCGCATGCAGGAGCGCAAGCTGGTGGTGCCCATGCCACGCGATCCTCGGGCGTTGCGGGTCGCGCGCAGCCTATTGGAAAACGTGGACAATGATCAGGACTTGGACGATTGGGCCAACGTCGCGGGCGCCAGCCGGCGCACGCTGGCGCGACTGTTTCGCGCCGAAACCGGCTTCAGCTTCAGTGAATGGCGGGCGCGCCTGCGCGCCATCGATGGACTGGCCCGGCTTGCCACGGGCGCCTCTGTCGCAAGCGTCGCCACGTCCGTCGGCTATGCCAGCCCGAGTGCATTTTCCGCGATGGTCCGGCGCAATTTCGGTCACCCGCCCCGGCAGGTTGCGAAGCGGCCCCCCTCGGGGCGACTCAACCAGCGGTTGATTTTGCTGGTAAATTGAAACCACTGATTTAAGCTACTATTAGGGGATGTGGCAGCGTTTCCGGCCAACCCGCCGTTGTGCGTGGGTTTCAGCATGCGTCGCGTTGTGGAGTTCGTCCGGGCGATCCTGCTCGGCACGATCCTGAGCAGCGTTTGCGTCAATGCCGCGTCGGCCGATGTCGAGATCGACGACGAGAAGACCGTTTTGTTCTTCTCCGGCCGGGATATTTGGTATCATGGCGCATTCACGCATGGCGGCTTGCTCTGGTCGCCGCGCGGTCTCGACCGACCGGGATTCACCCTCAAGGTTCTGCTGGGCGCAGGAATCTATAGATACGTTTCCGGCGCGCTCGGAGACATCCCGGTCGTTGGATACCAAGCGATCGGGTTTGCATTGCCCGGCTGGCGCTTCCAGCAGGACCGCGTCACGTTCACGCTCTTTGCCGGCGTTGACGTTCAGCATCACCGGTTCTTTCCGGACGATCCGTCCAATTCCCTCCGGGGCACACGCGTTGGAATTCGCGGCGGCTTCGATCTGTGGTTCGAGCCCAAGCCTCACACGATGATCAGTATGGACCTTTCGGTCTCATCGGTGGGTCCGAGCTATTCCGCCCGTCTCGCCCTTGGATGGCGTCTGGCTGACATTGTTTACATCGGCCCCGAAATGGGCGGTTTCGCCCATGGCGACAACTACAACCAAGTCCGGCTCGGCCTGCACTTGACGGGTGTGAAAGTGAATGAACTCGAATGCTCCGTGGCCTTCGGCTGGGCTTTCGACAACAGCGATCGCGACAGCCTGTACGGCCGTGTGGGCGTTCACGTCCGCAAATAAGCTTAATCGAGGGTGCGTCGGAAGCGCGTGACAGCGATGATCATCGCCACCAGCATCAAAAAGAACAGGGCCATCGAATCGTATCGCAAATCGGCAAGGGTCGCGCCCTTCAACATGATGGCGCGAACGATGCGAATATAGTGCGTCAGCGGCAGCGCTTCGCCGATCCATTGCGCCCAGAACGGCATGCCGGCAAACGGAAACATGAATCCTGACAAGAGAATATTCGGCAGAAAAAACATGATCGACATCTGCATCGCCTGCAACTGGTTCTGCGCGACGGTCGAAAAGGTGTACCCGACCGACAAGTTGGTCGCGATGAACAGCGTGCTCAGTGCCGCCAGCAGCCCGATGCTTCCGATGATCGGCACTCCGAACAACACCACGCCGGTTCCGACGATGAGGCTCGCCTGGATGAATCCGACCATGATGTATGGCGCGATCTTGCCCAGCATGATTTCCAGTGGCGTGATCGGCATGGACAAGAGGCTTTCCATCGTGCCGCGCTCGATCTCGCGCGTTACCGACAGGGCAGTGAAGATCAACATGGTCATGGTCAGGATGGTGCCGACGAGACCGGGCACGATATTCAGCGCGGTGTCGGCCGCGGGATTGTAGCGTGCGTGCTGGCGGATCTCGAAGACCGACGCGCCAGCATCGGGAATCGCCCGGTCGTTCTGCAGGGCCGTCCGCACAAGCTGGCTGAGCGCGCCCAGCGCCGACCCGGACGCCACTGGATCGGTCGCGTCGGCTGCCACCAGCAAGGCCGGCCTTTCTCCGCGCCGCAACGCGCGCTCGAAGCCGCGCGGAATTTCGACACCGAAAAGGACTGTCCCCGATTGAATCAGCTGATCGAATTCGGCTTCGTCGGTGACCTGATGCGTGACCTTGAAATACCGCGTGTTTTCCAGCGCCTTGAGGATCGAGCGACCGACGTCGCTGCTTTCCTGCAGCAGCACGGCGGTAGGCAGATCACGCGGCTGGGTGTTGATGGCATAGCCGAACAAAATGAGCTGCATCAGCGGGATCACCACGATCATCGCGAAGGACACCCGGTCGCGCCGCAACTGGATGAATTCCTTGATCAGCATCGCCCAGGTGCGGCGCCAAAAACCTCTCGATACGGCGTTGTTTTCGGTCACGCTCATTGGAAGTTATCCCGCGCGCGGCTCATCAGATCGATGAATACGTCTTCGAGCGACGGCTCGGATTTTGTCCAGATCAAACCTTTGCCGTCGCGATACGGGGCGATGGCAGCGTCCAACGCCGCCGCGTCGCGGCTGGAGACATGCAGGCTGGTGCCGAAGGGTGCCACCATATCGACGCCCGGTTTGCCGTCGAGCTCGTGCAGCAGGCCGTTCAGATCATCGCCGCTCACCGTATAGGTGACCAGTGCCGAATGCTCGATCACCTCATCCACCGTGCCATGAACAAGCAGCTCGCCATAGGCGATATAGGCGATCTCATGGCAGCGTTCGGCTTCGTCCATGTAATGCGTTGAAACCAGGACAGTCAGCCCCTCGGCGGCAAGCGCATGAATCTCGTTCCAGAATTCGCGCCGCGCCTTCGGGTCGACACCTGCCGTCGGCTCATCGAGCAAGAGAAGCTTCGGATTTGGCAGCGTGCAGGCCCCAAGCGCCAGACGCTGCTTCCAGCCGCCCGACAGCGAGCCGGCCAGTTGCTCTTCCCGCCCCTGCAGACCGAGCCGCGCAATCATTGCGCGCGCGGCACCGACCGGATCAGGCAGACAATAGAGCCGCGCGACGAATTCGAGATTCTCGCGTACCGACAGATCCTGATAAAGGCTGAAGCGCTGCGTCATGTACCCGACATGCAGCTTGATCTTGTCGGCCTCTGTACGAATGTCGTAGCCAAGGCAGGTGCCGGCGCCCTTGTCGGGCGTAAGCAGGCCGCAAAGCATGCGGATGGTCGTGGTCTTGCCGGAGCCGTTGGGTCCCAGGAACCCGTAGATCGTCCCGCGCTTCACCTGCATCGACAGATCGCGCACCACGACCCGGCCATCAAATGACTTCGTCAGGCCGTGAACATCGATGGCGATGTCGGACTGCACCGTCACTTCGCAACCTCGCGCGGATGCACACGCACATCGACCGGCTGACCGACGCGCAATTTGTCAACATTCTCGGCGCGCGCTTCAACCAGATAGACCAGCTTGTTGCGCTCATCGATTGAATAGATCACCGGCGGGGTGAATTCGGCATTGCGCGAAATGAAGCTGATCCGCGCCTCGATTGGCGCCCCGCAACCGTCGCAGCTCACCTCGATCGTGTCGCCGAGCGCGATGCGCGGAAGCATGACTTCCGGGACAAAGAAACGCACTTTGATGTTGCCCGGCGGCAGCAAAGCAAGAACCGGCTTGCCGGCAGGCACGGTTTCGCCGGGGCGGTAGTAAATTTGATGTACGGTGCCGGTGACCGGACTATAGGCGCGACGGCGCTCAAGGCGCGTGCGCGCCGCGTTCAGGCGCGCCTCGGTGTCGCGATAGGAAGCAAACGCGTCATCGTAGGCCTTTTGCGTTCCGGCCGCGGCTTTCAGCAGATTTTGCGCGCGCTCGAAATTCTGTTTGGCTGCCGTATAGGCCGCTTCCGCCACGCCAAGATCTGCGCGCTGCAAATCGGAATCGAGCGTGAAGAGGAGCGCGCCGGCCTCGACGCGATCTCCCTCCCGCACCTTCATATCCTCAACACGACCCTGCTCGTCCGGGCTGACGAAAATGAAATCGGCCTCAATCCATCCCTGCACCACATTTTCATCAGTCTTGCTGCAGGCGCCGACGGCAAGCGCAAGAAAGAGCAAGCCCAGTCCTGCGGCATAATGCCGGATCATGATGCGGTCCTTTCGGAAAAAAGAATATCGAGATGCGCCCGCATGAGTGCGCGCGCGTCGAGCGGAGAAAACCGCTCGAACAGGCTATTCCAGACGATGGTCATCAATGCGGGCGCGAACAGCAATTGCGGGAACTGCGCCAGGGCCTTGTGGCTGATCTCTCCGCGATCGACGGCGCGCTGGATGATCACCTGCAATGCGGCCAATGCACGAACAATCACCTGCCGATAGTGAAATTCCACAAGCTTCGGAAATCGCGGCCCCTCGGTGATGATGAGGCGGAGAATATTCTTGCGGTCAGTCCCAAGGATCTCGTCGATGAACAATCCGGCAATCTGCTCAACGATGGTCCGGAACGGAAGATCGACATTGCGCAGGTCTTCCAGGTGACCAACAAGCGGGGTCAGCATCGACCGCACGATTTCCTGGAACAACGCTTCCTTGTCGGCAAAGTGCAGATAGATGGTACCCTTGGCCACTGCGGCGCGCCGCGCCACGTCGTCAAGCCGGGTGGCTGCAAAGCCAGCGGCCGAAAACTCTTCCAGGGCCGCTTTCAGGATCGCCTCGCGACGCGCCGCGCTTTGCGCAGCCCGGTCCTTCCCGCGCGGAGCCTTGCCCGCGCCGGAAGGGCGCCTGGTCTTTCCGGATCTCTCGATTGGCACAGGCTCAACTCTCAATGACTGACTGGTCAGTCATATTCACTCTAACGCACGATCACAAGGGGTGGCCAAGGAAATATCACCGGCAGGAATTCATGATGCAGCCCAGCGGCTTAACGGCGCTCAAGCTCGCTCTTCGCCGCGTTGAGGGCCTCCGGGGTGTCCACATCGGTCAAAACCGCCTTTCCGGACACAGGCACCTCGACGATGGCTTCCGCGTATTGCCCGATCAAATGGCGGGCGCCGACATCGCCTTCCACGGCCATCAACTCGGGAAAGAAACGACGCGACCACAACACCGGGTTGCCGCGCTTGCCCTCGATCGTCGGAACAACGGCCAATGCCCCCTTCCCAGGATCGAATGCAGTGATCAGACGGTCGATCAGCGCGGCGTCGACCTGAGGCATATCAGCGAGCAGAATGACAACGCCGTCCGCGTTTTCCGGCAACGCGCGCAGTCCGGCGCGCAGCGACGTCGAAAGGCCCTGCGCATAATCCGGATTGTGCACGGTCTTGACCTTCAGACCCTGCAGCGCCGCCTCCACACGTTCGCGCTGATGACCGGTGACAATAACAACAGAATCTGCACGCGAGGCCAGCGCTTCGTCCACGGCAATGCGCACGAGCGGGCGCCCGCTGATTTC
Organism: Pseudorhodoplanes sp.; assembly: GCA_032027085.1. Classification (NCBI taxonomy): domain Bacteria; kingdom Pseudomonadati; phylum Pseudomonadota; class Alphaproteobacteria; order Hyphomicrobiales; genus Pseudorhodoplanes; species Pseudorhodoplanes sp. Next base: position 3,944,130 of record JAVSMS010000001.1, read on the forward strand.
CGCAAGCAGCTTGTTCGGTCCGCCCATGCGGGTAGAGCGCCCCGCCGCCAGCACGAGAGCCGCGATGCGATGATCTTCCACGGCAACCGGCTCCTCGCGCGGCTGCGGCCGCGTGACGATTTCCATCAGCAGGCCGCCGACGCCCATCCCGGTAATATCGTTGCGCGACACCGGCAATCCGGCCAGCAGGCGCATCAAAATCCAGTCGAATCCGTTTTCCTTCGGCGAACGCGCGCAACCCGGTGCGCCCAGCACCGGATGACCATTGGCTTGGCCGATCAGCATGAGATTGCCGGGATCGACCGGCATGCCGAAATGTTCGACCTTTCCGCCGACGGATTCGATGGCGGACGGAATAACGTCGCGCCGATCGGCGATCGCAGAGGCGCCAAAGACGATCACAAGCTCCGCTCCCATGCGCAGAACATCGTCGATGACTTTTGCCAGTGCGCCCTGCTCATGCGGAACACGCTTGTCAGCGACAATCGTTGCACCTGCCGGTGCCAACCGCTCGGCCGTGATTTTCAGCGTCTTGTCGATGACCTTGTCGGCAAGACCAGGGAGCAACGTCGACACGATGCCGACTTTCCTGATCCTGTAAGCGGCAACGCGCAGAATTGATGTGGCCTTGCTCGCGACCGCCAAGGCCTTTTCGTGAACATCTGTTCCGACGGCAAAAGGAATGATCTTGACGGTCGCGATCATCTCGCCTTCGACGACCGGCTTGAAGGCCGGGAGGGTGGCGAAAGTGATCGCCTCGTCAATGAGATTGATTTCATCAATGGCGGCCTTGTCGACGACAAGCACGCCCGCGGTCTCCGCAAACAGATTGCAGCGCCCGGTGAAAGCATGGTCGGTGCGCACATTGTCGCCTGCGACCGCAGCCGCGATCTCGGCCGCCGCAATGTCCTCGGATACGTCGCCCGCCTCCAGCCGAGCGACGACGATTTCGCCGATCCCCGCCGCCTGAAGCGCCGAGACATCCTCCGGGCCGATGACTTTTCCTTTTTTTAGGACGAACCCGCCCTTGCGGATGCTGTGCACCGCCGTGCCGCCGATTGCCTCTGACACCGGAACGGAGCCGAATTTCACGCTTTCACCTCCGGAGACTGACGCAAACGCGCGATAATTTCGGCCATGATAGCGACCGCAATTTCCGGCGGCGAAGCCGCGCCGATCGACAGCCCGATCGGCGCATGTATGCGTGCCAGTTGATTGTCGTCGATGCCCTGCGCCTTCAGACGTTCGACCCGCCGGCCATGCGTCCTCTTCGACCCCAGGGCGCCGATATAGAAACACTCGCGCGAGAGCGCATGTATCAGCGCCGGATCGTCGATCTTGGGATCATGCGTGAGTGCGACAAATGCCGTGTAGCGGTCGATGCCGAGCGACGGCAACGCGTCGTCCGGCCATTGCGCTAGAACCTTCACGTCCGGAAAGCGTTCGGGCGTTGCAAACGCGGTGCGCGGATCGACGATGGTCACGTCATAGCCAAGCATCTTGGCCATCGGCCCCAAGGCCTGGCTGATATGGACCGCACCCGTGATCACCAGTTTCGGCGGCGGCACATAGACCGTCAGAAATACGTTGCCCTGCGGCGTGTCCTCCATGCCGCTCTTGCCGCTGCGCAAGCGTTTATCGAGCAAGTCGGCGAGCGGATCAGCCTTCATGTCAGTCGCCTTGACCAGCCGCTGCTCGCCGCTGGCGACGTCGGTGACGATCACGACAGCACGCCTTGCAGCGCGCTCGGTATTCAGAGAGGAAAGGATGTCCAGACGCAAAACAGGCTACTCCACCCTTTCGACGTAAACGCGGATCGTGCCGCCGCACGACAACCCGGCCCTCCACGCCGTTTCATCCGCCACGCCGAATTCCAAGGTCTTCGGCTTGCCGCTTCCGATGACGTCCAGCGCCTCGGTGATGACATCGCCCTCGACGCACCCCCCGGAGACGGAGCCAAGGAAATTGCCCTCCTCGTCAACGACGAGGTTTGAGCCGACGGGCCGCGGCGCCGAGCCCCAGGTTTGGACAACCGTCGCAAGTGCCACGCCGCGCCCGGCCTTCCGCCAGTCCTCGGCAGCTTTCAGGATATCCTCGTCGCGCGCGAGCAATTTTGAATCCATGATCAGATCCCTGCCTGCAGAACTTCAATCATCACGCAATCTTCCTCAACCAGTTTCTCGAATCGTCGGAACGCACATGATCCGACAGCGCCCGGCACAGGTCGGCCATGGAGTCGAGATTGTGAATGGCCCGCAATTCGTCAACATGCGGCAAAATGGCCTTGATACCGCTGGCCTTCGCCTCGAATCCCTCAAATCGTAACAGAGGATTGAGCCAGATCAGCCGTCGGCATGATCGCTGCAGCCGGTCCATCTCGAAGCCAAGCCGGTCGCCGGGATCGCGCTCCAATCCGTCGGTGATCAAGAGCACGATGGCGCCCTGCGCCAGGACGCGCCGCGCCCAGTGCTTGTTGAAGGCTTCAATCGAGGTCGCGATCCGCGTTCCGCCCGACCAGTCGAGCACGCTGTCGGAACAGGCCGCCAGCGCATCGTCAGGATCGCGTTCGCGCAAGGCCCGCGTGACATTGGTCAGGCGGGTGCCGAACAGGAAGGTCGACACGCGCTTGCGCGCGTCAGTCACCGCGTGCAGGAAATGCAGAAACAGCCGCGTGTACTGGCTCATCGAGCCGGAAATATCGAGCAAAGCCACGATCGGCGGCTGGCGTGTCTTGGGGCCGAGATATTTCAGGTCGATCACCGCGCCGCCGCCCTTCAGGCTGGCGCGCATGGTGCGGCGCATGTCAATGACATGCCCGTGCCGCGAGGCGGCAAAGCGCCGCGTCCGCACCTCGTCCAGCGGCAATACGAGTTGCTTGATTGCCTGCTTGGCCTCGGCAATTTCGGCCGCCGACATCTGCGCAAAATCCTTTTTCTCCAGCATTTCACGGTCAGAGACTGTCAGCCGCGCGTCGATCTCGATGTCCTGTTTCCTTTCCGCCATCTTGCGTTCGGATTCAGGAAACAGAGCTTCGAGAACACGTTGAGCAGCCGGCGGCGGCACAGGATCGCTCGCAGCAACGGCCTGCGGCATCATCATTGCCATCATCTGCTCGAGATAGGCGCGCTTGCGGAAGAATATGCGGAAAGCCTGGTCGAACAGGATGGAATGCTCGTGTCGTTTCACGAACACCGCATGCAACGTCCAATAGAAGTCCTCCTTGCTGCCAATGCCGGCGGCCTTCAGCGCCTCGAGTGCGTCCATCACCGCGCCCGGCCCGACAGGAATCCCGGCTGCGCGCAAGGCCCGCGCGAAGTAAAGAATATTTTCTGCGAGGCGGCCGTCCTGCTGCATGGTTATTCTGCGGCGCGCAGCTCCGCGCGCACGTCGTCGAGGATATCCTTCAGTTTGCTGCCGTCGAGGCGTGCAATATCGTCCTGGTACTTCAGCAGGACGCCGAGCGTATCCGACACCGTGGCGGGATCGAGCGCGACAACATCGAGTTCGGACAAGGCGGACGCCCAATCCAATGTCTCGGCGACACCGGGCGACTTGAACAGATCCTCGCGCCGCAGCTTCTGCACAAAATGTACGATTTCCTGCGACAGCTTTTCGGCGATACCCGGCAGCCGCGCGCGAACAATCGCGAGTTCGCGCTCTGCATTCGGATAGCCGACCCAGTGATAAAGGCAGCGCCGCTTGAGCGCGTCGTGGATTTCACGGGTCCGGTTCGAGGTGATGATGACGATCGGAGGGTGTTCCGCTTTCACCGTTCCCATTTCCGGTATCGTCACCTGGAAATCCGCCAGCACTTCCAGCAGAAACGCCTCAAAGGCCTCGTCGGTGCGGTCGAGTTCGTCGATCAAAAGCACCGGCGCGCCGGCGGGATCTGGTTCCAGCGCCTGCAGCAGCGGCCGCTTGATCAGAAAACGGTCGGAAAAAATGTCATGCTCCAGCCGCTCGCGGTCGGTATTGCCTTCTGCCTCGCCGAGCCGGATCGCGATCATCTGCGCGGCATAGTTCCATTCATAGACTGCAGCGGAGACATCCAGTCCCTCGTAGCATTGCAGGCGAATGAGCCGACGCCCCAAAGTCTCGCTCAGCACCTTGGCGATCTCGGTCTTGCCGACTCCCGCTTCCCCTTCCAGAAACAGCGGCCGACCCATTTTCAGGGCGAGAAACAGCACCGTCGCCAGTGACCGGTCGGCGACATAGTGGCCGGCCTTGAGCAGATCGAGCGTCGCGTCGATCGAAACAGGCAGGGACCGGGGCTCACTGGTTGTCATCAACATCTCATCAAGAGCAGCACCGATTGCAGGGCGGAATGCGATTGTCTTGCGCCGACGCCATCTTACATATCGATTTACTGGCCGTCTTTGTATGGGTTTCCAGCATGAACGATATGCCTAACAGAGCTATCGATCCGGGAGTGCGGATCGGCCGTGTCCATTTGAAAGTGGCCGATCTCGACCGGGCGCTGGCGTTTTATCGCGGTATTCTGGGCTTCGAGATCACCCGCCGCCGCGGCGGGGCCGTTTTCATGTCGGCCGGCGGCTATCACCACCATATCGCGCTCAACGTCTGGGAAAGCCAGGGCGGCTCTCCGCCCCCACCCGGCACGACGGGCCTCTATCATGTCCCGATTCTCTATCCGACCCGCCGCCTGCTGGCCGACGCGCTCAAGCGCCTGATCGAGGCCGGCATTCCGCTCGAGGGCGCGTCCGACCATGGCGTCAGCGAAGCGCTCTATCTGCGCGATCCCGACGATAACGGCATCGAACTCTACTGCGACCGTCCCAAGGAGATGTGGAAACGCGATTGCCAACGGCATGATCGAGATGCCGACGGGCTGCTCGCCGAACTCGACAAGCAACCTGCGGCCTAAACAGTTGGCGCGTTTTCGGCGGCGAACCGGTACCCACTTCGCCGGAAAACGCCATCAGTCTTCCGCCCCACCCTTCTCGTTTGCCGCCGCTACCGCACGCCGCGCCATCACGCCGATGAGATGCGCGCGATATTCCGCGCTGGCGTGAATGTCGCTGTTGAGACCGTCCGCCGTGTGCGTCAACCCCTCCAGCGACTTCGGCGAGAAGCGCTTCTTCAATGCCTCCTCGAATGAGGGCACGCGGAAGACGCCGTTCGCACCCGCGCCGGTCACGGCCACGCGAATCTCCGAGCCACGCTTAGAGACAAACACGCCGACCAGCGCAAAGCCCGACGCCGGGTGCTTGAATTTCTGATAAGCCGCCTTCTTGGCAATGGGGAACGAGACCTTGGTGATAATCTCATCCGGTTCCAGCGCCGTCTCGAACATACCCTTGAAATATTCGTCCGCCGGAATCTTGCGCTTCGACGTAATGACGGTGGCGCCGAGGCCGAGTACCGCTGCCGGATAGTCGGCATTGGGATCGTTGTTGGCGAGCGAGCCGCCAATCGTGCCGACATTGCGCACATGCGGGTCCCCGATCGAGCCGGGTACCGCGGCAAGGCCCGGCATGACCGCCTGCAGCTCCTTTGAATTCGCAACGTCGGCGTGCCTGGTCATCGCACCGATCACCACCGAGCGCGGCGAGATTTCGATGCCCGACAAGCCCTCGACTTTCGACAGATCGATCAGCATTGGCGGATTGGCGAGGCGCAGCTTCAGCACCGGAATGAGCGAATGTCCTCCGGCCAGCAGCTTGCCTTCATCGTTCTTTGCCAGAAGATTGACCGCCTGACGCACCGTCGTCGGCCGCTCGAATTTGAAAGCGTACATGCGAAGACTCCTATTCCGCCGCAATCTGGTTGCGTTTGACGGCTTGTAACACGCGCCACACAGCCAGCGGCGTTGCCGGCATTTCAATATTTTCCGTGCCAAGGGCATCGGTGATGGCATTCATCACGGCCGCCGGGGCGGCAATAGCGCCGGCCTCCCCACAGCCCTTGATACCGAGCGGGTTGGATGGGCATTTCGTTTCGGTCGTGTCGACCCTGAAGGATGGGAAATTATGGGCGCGCGGCATGGTGTAATCCATGAATGATCCGCTCAGCAATTGCCCGTCCTTGTCGTAGACCGTGTGCTCAAGCATCGCCTGGCCGACGCCCTGCGCGATGCCGCCATGCACCTGACCTTCCACGATCATGGGATTGATCAGCGTCCCGAAATCGTCGACCGCCGTCCAGCCGACAATCTCTGTTTCACCGGTCTCCTGGTCGATCTCCACTTCGCAGATGTGACACCCGGCCGGGAAGGTAAAATTGGTGGGATCGTAGAAGGCGCCCTCTTTCAGGCCGGGCTCGATCTCCTGCGTCGGGAATTTGTGCCCGACATAGGCCGCAAGCGCGACCTCGCCGAACGCCATCGACTTGTCGGTGCCGGCAACCGTGAACTTGCCGTCCTTGAACTCGATGTCGCCTTCCGCCGCTTCCATCACATGCGCGGCGATCTTCTTCGCCTTGGCTTCGACCTTGTCGAGCGCCTTCACGATCGCCGACATGCCGACCGCGCCGGAACGCGAGCCATAAGTGCCCATGCCGAACTGAACCTTGTCGGTATCGCCATGCACAACCGACACCTGATCGATCGGGATGCCAAGGCGCTCCGACACAAGCTGGGCGAAGGTCGTTTCATGCCCCTGCCCGTGCGCATGGCAGCCGGTCAACACCTCCACCGTGCCGGTCGGATTGACCCGCACTTCCGCGGATTCCCACAAGCCGACGCCGGCGCCGAGCGAGCCGACCGCCTGCGACGGCGCAATGCCGCACGCTTCGATATAGGTCGAATAGCCCAGCCCTCGCAGCTTGCCATGGCGGGCGGCGTCGCGCTTGCGCTTGCCGAAGCCTTTCACATCGGCAAGCTCCATCGCCTTCTTCAGCGAAGCGAGATAATCGCCAGCGTCATAAGCCATGATTACCGGGGTCTGGTGCGGGAAACTCTTGATGAAATTGCGCTTGCGTAACTCGGCGGGATCCATGCCGAGTTCGCGGGCGCCGACTTCCACCAGCCGCTCGACGACGAAGGTCGCCTCCGGTCTCCCTGCTCCACGATAGGCGTCGACCGGCACCGTGTTGGTGTACACGGCATCGACCTCGCAATAGATATTCGGAATTGCGTACTGCCCCGACAGCAGCGTCGCATAAAGATAAGTCGGAACCGACGACGAGAAGGTCGACATGTAGCCGCCCAGATTGGCAATCGTCTTCACCTTCAGCGCTGTGATCCTGCCCTCCGCATCGAACGCCATTTCGGCATGCGTGACATGATCGCGGCCATGCGCATCGGCGAGAAACGCTTCCGAACGATCGGACGTCCATTTCACCGGCCGGTTGACCCGGCGCGACGCCCACAGGCACACGACTTCTTCCGGGTAAATGAAAATCTTCGAGCCGAAGCCGCCACCGACATCCGGAGCTATCACGCGCAGCTTGTGCTCCGGCGCCATGCCGACAAAGGCCGAGATGACCAGCCGCGCCACATGCGGATTCTGCGACGTGTTCCAGAGCGTCAGGCTGTCGGTACCGGAATCGTATTCAGCCAAGGCCGCACGCGGCTCCATGGCATTCGGCACCAGCCGGTTATTGGTCAGATCGATCCGGGTGACATGCTTCGCCGACGCAATTGCAGCATCGGTCGCTTTCGCATCGCCGAGATGCCACTCGTAGATCGTGTTCTTCGGCGCGACATCATGGATCTGCCCGGCGGTTTTTGCCTGCGCCGGATCGCTCACCGCAGACAGCACTTCGTAATCGACAACGACTTTCTCAGCCGCGTCCTTCGCCTGCGCCAGCGTTTCGGCAATCACCACCGCCACCGGATCGCCGACATAGCAGGCCTTAGTCGCCGCTAGCGCCGGATGCGGCGCCATCTTCATCGGCGAGCCGTCCTTGGAATGGATCATCCAACCACAGATCAGATTGCCAATCTTGTCGTCAGCGAGATCCCTGCCGGTCAGCACCGCCAGAACGCCGGGCATGGCCGCCGCCGCGCCACTGTCGACGCTGCGAATCTTCGCATGCGCGTGCGGAGAGCGAACAAAATATGCGAAAGTCTGTCCGGGCCGGGAGACATCGTCGGTGTAATGTCCCTTGCCGATAATGAAACGCTGGTCTTCCTTGCGGCGCACCGCCGCGCCGATTCCGGTCGCAGTCATGGCGGTTCCTCCCTCGTTTCGTTTTTATCTTTGCAGTTTCGGCGCGTTTATCCTTTCATCGCCTGCGCACCGGCGGCGATCGCCTTGACGATATTGTGATAGCCGGTGCAGCGGCACAGGTTGCCTTCCAGCTCGTGCCGAATGGTGGTGTCGTCGAGGTCATGACCCTTGCGGTTGACCATATCGATCGCGGCCATGATCATGCCGGGGGTGCAGTAACCGCATTGCAGGGCGTGATGCTCGCGGAAAGCCTCCTGCATCGGGTGCAGTTGCGCACCGGTGGCGATGCCTTCGATCGTCGTGACCTTGGCGCCTTCAGCCTGCCAGGCGAACATGGTGCAGGATTTGCGTGCGACTCCGTCGACATGCACAACGCAGGCGCCACACTGGGAGGTATCGCAGCCGACATGGGTGCCGGTCAGCCGCAGATTGTCGCGGAGATACTGAACCAGCAGGGTGCGGGGATCGACGGTAGCGGTGACAGCCTTGCCGTTCACCGTCATCGAGACGGGAAGCATCGCAATCCTCCTCGGACTAGAAATTGGTCAGTTTCTGGGCCCGTTTCTTCCGGCGCCAGCCTTTTTAATCTGAAATCGAGCCGATTTTCGGTATTTTGAACTATCCAAGTCTGGACCCCGAGCCTCGCCCCGGTCAAGAGCGCAATCGGCCGTCCATGCCGAAGGCACGGACCTGCCCGGACCAGCCGGCAGGGTCAGCCTTTGACCGCGGTGGCGAAATTCTCGAAGAACTGGTCCGCCAGCTTCTTGGCTGCGCCATTGATCAGCCGCTGGCCAAGTTGGGCGAGCTTCCCGCCGATCTGCGCTTCCACATTGTAGGTCAGGAGCGTGCCGCCATCCTTTTCGGTGAGCGCGACCGCCGCGGCGCCCTTGGCGAAGCCGGCCACACCGCCGTCGCCCTGCCCTGAAATCTTGTAGCCGTTCGGTGGGTCGAGGTCTGAGAGCGTCACGCGGCCTTTGAACTTCGCCTTCACCGGACCGATCTTGTTCACAGCTACTGCCTCGAATTCCGTCTCCGACAGCATGTTCAATTCTTGGCAGCCCGGAATACAGACCTTGAGCGTCTCAGGGTCGTTGAGCTTCGCCCATACCGTTTCGCGGGACGCCGGAAGCTGGACCTCGCCGGTCATTGTCATGGCCATGAGCGATCACTCCTCAAATTTTCAGGCAGCGGCGACGTAACTGTCGATGGGGCGCACGACTATCCCGTCCACGATGGGCACGCAATCCGGCGGGAAATCCTGGTGCAGGCGCCCGCCAAGCTCTCCGACCTTATCGAGGAAGCGGTCAAGGTGACGCATTGCTCCCGTCGGCAGGTCGTGAAGGACCATCAGAGTCCAGGGCTGGCGTTGACAATGTTGAATTGCGCGTTCGACCCAGCCGTCGGGATCATTCCAGTCGCGCGGAATGGAATTCCACAACACACAGGTGAAGCGACCCGCCTTGAGAAAATTCACGATGTCGGAGTTCATCAGTCTGCTGTCGAGATTTCCCCCACCGCCGAACGGCCGGAAGAGTTTGTGCGGATGCGCGAGAGCGCCGATGATGCGCTGCGTCTGGCCGATTTCAGTCTCGGCAAGGTCCGGTGTCTGGCGCCGCTCGCCCAGCGGCACCGAATGTGTCCAGGAATGATTGCCGATCCAGTGACCTTCGGCATGCGCCCGCTCCGCCAACGCGCGGCGCTTCGGATCCGCGAGCTTCTGGCCGATGATGAAGAAGGTTGTCTTGAGTCCCCGGCGCGCCAGGATATCCAGCACCTGCGGCGTGACATCGGGCTCGGGGCCGTTATCGAATGAGAGGGTCAGATCGAACATGGCCCGGTATCGTCAATTTATGGTGCGACCGCAATGGCCAGGCTATGCGCCTGTGGTCTGTCGGGCGTGTGACTTGGCGGATGGAAGCTCTCCCCTTACTGTGTCCGCTCTCTCAGATCGCATCCCGCCATGACCAGTCCGCTCATCCCCCCCACCCTGCTTGCGCCGCTCTTTTCGAGCGCGGCCATGCGCGCCATCACGTCGGATGAGGCGCGGCTGCAGCGGATGCTGAATGTCGAGGCGGCGCTGGCGCGGGCAGAGGCCGGACTGGGGGTGATCCCAAAAGGCGCTGCCGAGCCGATCAACAAGGCCTGCCACGCCAATCTGTTCGATATAAAGGCCTTGAGCGAGGCCGCCGTCGCCGCCGGCAATCTGGCCATTCCGCTGGTCAAGGCGCTGACTGCCGAAGTCAAGAAAAGCAACGCCGAAGCTGCCGGCTACGTGCATTGGGGCGCAACCAGTCAGGATGTCATCGACACCGCCCTGGTGCTGGAATTGCGCGCGGCCATCGACGCACTGACCAGCGAACTCGACCGCGCCATCGTCGGGTTTACCACGCTCGCCGAAAAACATAGGCACACGCCGACCGTCGCCCGCACCTGGCTGCAGCAGGCGCTGCCGATGCCGTTCGGTCTCAAGCTCGCGGGCTATGGCGCGGCCCTCGCCCGCTCGCGTACGCGGCTCGCGCGACTGCGCGAGGAGGCCTTGGTGCTGCAATTCGGCGGCGCGGCGGGCACGCTTGCGGCGCTCGGCGAACGCGGCCTCCAAGTGTCCGAGAACCTTGCGAAGGAACTCAAGCTTCCTCTGCCGGAAGCGCCCTGGCACACGCATCGCGACCGCCTGGCCGAGATTGCGTCGGCTCTGACCATTCTCGCCGGAACATGCGGAAAGATTGCACGCGATGTCTCCCTTCTGATGCAGACCGAGGTCGGTGAAGCCTTCGAGCCGGCGGGTGAAGAACGCGGCGGTTCTTCCACCATGCCGCACAAACGCAATCCCGTCGCCGCCGCGGCTGCGCTCGCCGCGGCGACCATCGCGCCGCAACTTTGCGCAACACTGCTGGCTGCCGAAATCCAGGAACATGAGCGCGCGGCAGGCACCTGGGCGGCAGAATGGCCGACCTTTCCGGCTTTGTGCCTTGTCACGTCCGGCGCGCTCGCAGCGATCGTCGATATCGCGGAAGGTCTTGATGTCGATGTGGAACGCATGAACCGCAATCTCGATCTGACCGGCGGACAGATCATGGCGGAAGCGATTTCATTCCGGCTTGCCGAAAAGCTCGGCAAGTCGGTCGCCCACAAACTGCTCGAGGATGCCAGCAAGCGTGCGCATGCGGAAAGGCGCAGCCTGAAGGATGTGCTGCTGCATGATCCCCGCGTGACCGCCCATATCCCGGCGGCCGAATTGCCGAAACTGTTCGATCCGCTCAGTTATCAAGGCATCGCGCAAACGCTGATCGACCGTCTGGTGGCATCCGCGGCCGGCAACCACCATTGACGGCAACTGCTCTCAGTAACAAACACCCGGAGGATTTCATGCCCGTGATTACCGCCGATGATGGCTGCCCGCTCAATGTAAGGGTCGAAGGTGCAGACAATGCGCCGGTTCTGATGCTGTCCAACTCGCTCGGCACCAATCTGCACATGTGGGATCCGCAAGCGAAGGCCTTCGCCGAAAAATTCCGACTCGTGCGTTACGACCGCCGCGGCCACGGCAAATCCGGCGCCCCAAACGGCCCCTACAGCATGGAGCGCTTCGGCCGCGATGTACTCGCAATCCTCGACGGGCTTGGCATCAACACCATCAATTGGTGCGGACTCTCGATGGGCGGCATGGTCGGACAATGGCTCGGCGCCCATGCGCCGGACCGCATTGAGAAACTGATCCTGTCCAACACAACCTGCTACTATCCCGACCGTACGCCATGGGTGGACCGCATCAAATTTGTGCGTGAGAAAGGCCTTGCCGCCATCGTGCCAGGCAACATGGAACGCTGGTTCACGAAGGAGTTTCGCGAACGCGCGCCCGACACGATGAAATGGATGAGCGATATGTTTCTCACCACGTCAGTCGAGGGCTATATCGGCTGCTGCGAGGCGATCGCCGCCATGGATCACCGCGATCTGCTGCCGAAGATCAAGGCGCCGACGCTGGTGATTGCCGGCAAATACGATCCAGCAACCAATGTCGACGTCGGCGAACACATCAAGTCGAAGATCCCCGGCGCGAAAATTTCAATCATCGAGGCGGCGCATATCTCGAATGTCGAGCAGCCGGAGATCTACACAAAGACCGTGCTGGACTTTCTGTCGTCCAGATAATCGTCACGAGGCAAGACATGGACGAGAAGGAACGCTACGACAAAGGCATGGTCCGACGCCGCAAGGTGCTAGGCAATGACTGGGTCGATCGCGCCAATGCCGGCAAGAATTCCTTTAACGAGGAGTTCCAGGATTTCATTACCCGCTATGCCTGGGGCGAAATCTGGACCCGCCCGCACTACGACGAGCGGACACGGCGCGTGCTCGTGATCGGCACCATGCTGGCGCTCGACAAGTGGGCGGAGTTCCGCATGCATGTGCGCGCCGCTTTGGTGGAAGGCGGTTTCACCGCCGACGACATCAAAGAGATCATCTTCCAACAGGCGGTCTATTGCGGCGTGCCGGCCGCCAACCATGCCTTCAAGGAAGCGGGCGAGGTCATCGCCGAGTTTAAGAAGCGTTGAGGAGCGTCACGCCGCGGAGCGTGATAGCCGAATCGGCTGCCGCGGCCTGATCGCCACTGGATCGGCTGCAACATTGGCCGTGCGGCGGAGAGCGTCCCAGCGAAGCGTGCTCACGCCGTTGCGTTTCGGCGGCAGCGTCACGTCATAAACCGTGAACCGCTGCCGCGCTGCAGCGGCAAGTTCCAATGCCTTTTCGTCGGCAAGCACACGCTCAATCATGCTCAGCGTAACAGCCAGCCCGCCGAGCCACAGCGGCAGACGATATTGGCCAAGAAGACCCATCTCTCCGTCAAACAACGCCGGCGTTGCAGCAATGATGGTGAGCGAGGCGACCAGCAGCACCGCCGCATCCACGACTTCGTGGTCTGTCTCGTGCCCCAGCAGGGATTTGATGCGGCTGACGAGATAGACTGCGAACAGCGCTGCAACGGACAATTTCAGAGCGCCCAGAAAAGCCGCGGTCCGTATCAGGCCGGTCGCCTCCAGACCGAACCGGCGGCCGATCCCGTGCACGACATGGGCGAAACCCGGCAGGTCCAGCCCGTAGACCGGCGAGGCCAGAATACGCACGGCCTCGATGCCGAAATGGATCGTGAAATACAGGGCAATACTGACCACGAGGAAAGGAATCGATTTCGGAAGCCACCGCCTCATCACGCCCTCCAGCAGGGCCGGCCTTAAGACTCTCAACGATACGCGCCGCCCTCATCCACTACCTTCGGTTGTTCCAATTGCGAGGGCAACGGAAACCATTTGTTTACCTTAAGGCGAGCTCCGGCTCCCCGGAGCTGCGCGCTGCACGGCCTAACCGAAAATCATGCGGCGTCATGCCGGTCTGCTTGCGGAAGAAACGGGCAAAGTGGGACGGATCGGTAAATCCCAGATCATAGGCAATGTCGTGGATTGCGCGGCTGGTGAAAACCAGTTCGCGTTTGGCCTCGGTCAGGACGCGCTGCCGGATCAGGTGACCTGCCGTGACCCCCGCCGCCCGCTTGACGTGATCGTTAAGGCGATCCGCCGTCATGGCCAAAGCTCCGGCATAAAAACCGATCTGGCGCTGCTTCCGGAAATTATCTTCAACCAGACGCTGAAGTGCTTCAACCGTTGCATCAGCGAGTGAGAGCGTAATGCTGCCGCTGCGCGCGCGGCTGGCTGCGAAGCGTCCAATCTCGACTGCAATCAGCGCCAGCAAGGCGCGCATCGCCAGCCGGTGCCCTTCGCGCGCGAGCAAGCCCTCCCGATGGAGATTGTTGCACAGCCCCGACAGCCGGCGGACATCGTCGTCACTCTCGAGCGGGAGGCAAGGCTGGCTTGCAATCGCCTTCAACTGTGCGACCGCCTCGCCCGTGCGCTCCCCCATTGCCGCGGCGACGTCTTCGGTAAAACTGACGATCCAGCCATTCGTGACATTCGGATTGAAGCGGAATCCATGCGCGACATTCGGTAGAACAACAAAGGCCGCAGGCGCAGTGAAGGCCATGGTCGACGCTTCGAAAATCATTTCGCCGCCCCCGCTCTCGATCAGCAGAAACTGATAGAGATTGCGGTGACGATGCGCGCGGATCAGCCAGTCATGCGCGGAAGATCGCGAAACAATCGTCTCGACATGGATGAAATTAAACGCCTGCTCGTCAGGCGGATCGCCATAGAGATGAAAGAGCGGAAGAGTTGCAACCATGCCCGACAGCATAATCGGAGCGACGGAGAGAGCCAATCCGCATTCGCCGAGCAGAGCGGAAGCCCCGCTGTTGCGGAGCTTCCTGTTGCATGAGCAACACTTTTCTCAGATCACATCAGCGGCTCTGGCCGCCCTGCTGCCCGCCTTGCTGGCCGGGCTTCTGACCGCCCTGTTGCTGCCCGCCTTGGCCCGGTTGCTGGGTCTGCTGACCGGGCTTCTCTTTGGGATTATTCTGTTGCTGTTGGCTGCCCATCTACGCTCTCCTAGAAGTTGGCCCCGCACTCCAACGTCGGGCCGGGCACCGTCGTTCCTCCCTCGGCTAATTTTGCTCAATTGCGGCGAAACGGCTGTGTCAGGAGGCGATCGATGCGGAGTTCGCGCAAATTGCGGAAGACAGGCAGGCCGATGGTCATGCGCTGGTGACCTGCCGCCGGTTGCGCACGGTAGGTTCCGAACAGACGATCCCACCAAGGAAGATTGAAGCCGAAATTGCTGTCGGTCTCCACCCGATCGATCGAATGATGGACGCGATGCATATCAGGTGTGACCACGACAAGGCGCATGCTCCGATCAAGCCAAGCCGGTATCGCCACATTCGCATGATTGAAAACCGACGTGGCGTTCAGAACAATCTCAAAAACAAGAACCGCGACAGGAGGAATGCCGAACGCAAGCACGGTCACGATCTTGATCACGAGCGAGATCAAGATTTCAATCGGATGAAAACGGACGCCGGTGGTCACATCCACGTCGAGATCGGCGTGGTGTACGCGGTGCAAGCGCCACAACCAAGGCACGTGGTGAAAGACATAGTGCTGGGCGTAAATCACGAAATCGAGAATGAGAAAGCCGGCAAGCCCGGCGAACCATCCCGGCAGGCCAGCCAAATTGAACAGGCCCCAGCCATGCGTCGACGCCATGACCGCGACGCCGACAACCGCGGTAGGGACCAGCAGCCGCACCGTCAGTACGTCGACGGCAAGCATCCCCAGATTGCCGGGCCAGCGGGGGCCGCGCCCAACCAGCAATGCCCGGCATGGACTGACGAGCTCCCAGCCGGCCATGAGCGCAAAAATCGCGCCGAAAGACCCGACACGGATCGCCATTTCAATTAAGGGTTCCACGCCGGCGATGATCTATTTTCGCCCCCTTCCGGGCAAGACCCTGCGACGCTGCGCATGTGGTTAGACCAGCCGAATGCGTTGCTGGGCGTAGGCCGCGCTGCTAAGAAAAAGCCTTTGCCGCGGGCCTGCATCGTTCGTCGGCATGGCCGGGCGCAGCGTGATTGCGGGGAGTGGGAGGCGCATCGGATTCATGGAAGTCTTTGTCCAGCAGATCATCAACGGCGTCACGCTGGGATCGATCTACGGCCTGATTGCCATCGGCTATACGATGGTCTTCGGCATCATCGGGATGGTGAATTTCGCCCATGGCGACGTCTTCATGGTGTCGGCGTTCATTGCGCTGATCACCGTTCTTATTCTTTCGACCTGGCTGGGGATCAGTTCCGTCTTTCTTTCCCTGTTCATTGTCCTCATCGTCGGCATGCTGATCACCTCGCTGGTGAGCTGGGCGATCGAGCGCGTGGCCTACCGGCCGCTGCGCGGCTCGTTCCGGCTGGCGCCGCTGATCTCCGCCATCGGCATGTCGATCTTCCTGTCGAATTTCGTGCAGGTCGCACAGGGCCCACGCAACAAATCGATCCCGCCGTTCTTCCAGAACGTGATCGTGGTGATGGAGCGTGACGGTTACGAAGTCACCCTCTCCTACCGCCAGATCATCATCTGGGTGGTCACGGCGCTCCTGCTGACCGCCTTCTGGTACGTCGTCGCCAAGACCTCGCTCGGCCGCGCGCAGCGCGCCTGCGAGCAGGACCAGAAGATGGCGGCTCTAGTCGGCGTCGACGTCGACCGCACCATTTCCATCACCTTCATCATCGGCGCCGCGCTCGCCGCCGTCGCCGGCACCATGTATCTGATGTATTATGGCGTGGTCAGTTTCTCCGACGGCTTCGTCCCCGGCATCAAGGCGTTCACCGCGGCCGTGCTCGGAGGCATCGGATCAATCCCCGGCGCCGTGATCGGCGGCCTCCTGATCGGCATGATTGAAACCCTGTGGTCGGCCTATTTTTCGATCGACTACAAGGATGTCGCCGCCTTCTGCATTCTCGCTGTCGTTCTGATCTTCCTGCCGCAAGGATTGCTGGGGCGGCCGGAAGTCGAGAAAGTCTGATATGACCTTGCAGGCATCGGCGCCAAAGCAGGGCGTAAATGTCGTGCGTGCCGTCCGCGATGCGGCGCTCGCGGGTCTGGTCGCCTTCGGCGTTCTGCTGCCGCTGGTCGGCTTCAAAGCCGTCCAGAACATGCGCAATGAGCTTGCGCTCGAGACGCGGCCGGTCTTGCTCGCGGTCATGGTCGCATTGGTCATAGCCGCCAGCCTGCTGTCGTCGCTTGTCATTCGCCCATGGTCACAACGCCGCGCGACCGCGCGTCCGGCGGGAGCGAGCGTCAAAGCCGCCGCCTGGCGCGCCACACTGGCGAAATTTTTTACACCATTCGCGCTTGGTTTCGCCCTTGTCTATCCGGTGCTGGTGGTCTGGCTTACGGGCTTTGGCGGCGCCGTGAAATGGATCGACAATTTCGGCATCCAGCTTCTGATCTACGTGATGCTCGGCTGGGGCCTGAACATCGTGGTCGGCCTCGCCGGTTTGCTTGATCTCGGCTATGTCGCCTTCTACGCGGTCGGTGCCTATTCCTACGCTCTCCTCGCAAAGACATTTGGCTTCTCGTTCTGGATTCTGCTGCCGCTCGCCGGAATCCTGTCGGCCTTCTGGGGCATCCTGCTCGGCTTTCCGGTGCTGCGCCTGCGCGGCGATTATCTTGCCATCGTCACCCTCGCCTTCGGCGAGATCATCCGCCTTGTGCTGATCAACTGGGTCGATCTCACCAGCGGCTATGCCGGCATTAGCGGCATTCCGCGTCCGACATTTTTCGGCATTCCATTCACTGCCAACGAGGACGGCTTCGCCGCCGTTTTTGGTCTGGAATTCACCCCGCTCTACCGCACCATTTTTCTTTATTACGTCATTCTCGGCCTGGCGCTGCTGACGGCATTCGTCACCATCCGTTTGCGGCGCCTGCCGATCGGGCGCGCCTGGGAAGCGCTGCGCGAGGACGAGATCGCTTGCCGCTCGCTCGGCATCAACACCACAAACACCAAGCTGACCGCCTTCGGCATCGGCGCGATGTTCGGCGGCTTTGCCGGCTCGTTCTTCGCGGCCCGCCAGGGATTTATCTCGCCGGAAACCTTCACCTTCATGGAATCGGCGATCATCGTGTCGATTGTCGTGCTGGGCGGCATGGGCAGCCAGATCGGCGTTGCCATCGCCGCCGTCGTCATGATCGGCGGCACCGAGCTTTTGCGCGACCTCGATTTCCTGAAGCAGATTTTCGGCTCGGGCTTTGATCCGACGCAATACCGCATGCTCCTGTTCGGACTTGCGATGGTCCTGATCATGATCTGGAAGCCGCGCGGGCTGATCTCCACGCGCGAGCCGACGGCATTTCTGCATGAGCGCAAGACGGTGGCCGCCAAGTTTGTCGAGGAAGGCCGCGGATGACAGCGAGCGACGTGCTGCGGGTTGAGCATCTCACCATGCGCTTCGGCGGCCTGCTCGCCATCCATGATCTGTCGTTCAATGCCCGCCAGGGCGAGATCACCGCACTGATCGGACCGAACGGTGCGGGCAAAACCACCGTGTTCAATTGTATCACGGGCTTCTACAATGCGACCGAAGGCCGGATCTCCCTGCAGCACGGCGATCCGCGCATCTGGGACGAACTTGATGCGCTGACTGCGAGCTCCGTCCGCAGCCGAGTGCGTCCCGATGGCGCGCTGTTCCTGCTCGAACGAATGCCGGATTATCTGGTGACCAAACAGGCCCGCGTCGCCCGCACATTCCAGAATATCCGCCTGTTCAAGGGCATGACGGTGCTGGAAAACCTGCTGGTGTCGCAGCACAACCCTTTAATGCAGGCATCCGGCCTGACCTTCATCGGTCTTTTCGGGCTTGGCGTTTACAGGCGCGCGGAGCAGAACGCGATCGACAAGGCGATCTGGTGGCTGGAGCGGATCAAGTTGATTGATCGTGCCGACGATCCGGCCGGCGACCTGCCTTATGGCGATCAGCGCCGGCTCGAAATCGCACGCGCCATGTGTACCGACCCGGTTCTGCTGTGCCTTGATGAACCAGCGGCCGGCCTCAATCCGCGCGAAAGCGCCGAACTGAGTGAATTGCTGCTGTCGATCCGCAAGGACACGAAGACGTCGATCCTGCTGATCGAGCACGATATGTCGGTGGTGATGGAAATTTCCGATCATATTGTGGTCCTCGACTACGGCATCAAGATTGCCGACGGGACCAGTGAGGAGATCCGCAACGATCCGAACGTCATCGCGGCGTATCTCGGCGTCGAGGAGGCCGAAGTCGAAGACGTCATAACCGAGGTGGTGCCATGAGCATGCCCGCTCCGGCACAACCGACGATGACGAGCACACGACCGCTGCTTTCCATCCGCGGCCTGCAGACGCATTACGGCAACATCGTCGCGTTGCACGGCATCGACCTTGATGTGAACGAAGGCGAGATCGTCACATTGATCGGCGCGAATGGTGCGGGAAAGTCGACGTTGATGATGACGATCTTCGGCAATCCGCGCGCGTCGCACGGCCGTATCGTATTCGACGGCCAGGACATCACCGAACTGCCGACTCACGACATCGCCCGCCTCAACATCGCGCAATCGCCGGAAGGCCGCCGCATTTTTTCACGCATGACGGTGCTTGAAAACCTGCAGATGGGGGCCGCCATCGCCGACCCCGGATTGTTCGCGCAGAATCTCGAGCATGTGCTTGCCTTGTTTCCCCGCCTGAAGGAGCGACTGACCCAGCGCGGCGGCACATTGTCGGGCGGTGAACAGCAGATGCTTGCCATCGCGCGCGCCCTGATGAGCAATCCGCGCCTGCTTCTGCTGGACGAGCCATCCCTGGGTCTGGCACCGCTGATCGCACGGCAGATTTTCGACATCATCGCCGACCTCAACCGCCGCAGCGGCCTGACGGTTCTTCTGGTCGAACAGAATGCATTTCATGCCTTGCGGCTGGCGCATCGCGGCTTCGTGATGGTCAACGGCCGCATCACCATGAGCGGGACCGGCCGCGAATTGCTGCAGAGGCCGGAAATCCGCGCCGCTTATCTCGAGGGCGGGCGGCGGGAGGCATAGATGGACCTAAACCTCGCCAAATTCCTCTATGAGGAGGACTCGCTCGGGGTTTTTATTCTGCTCAGCCTGATCATGGGCGGCGGGGCGGCCTACCTGTCCGGCCGGGCGATCGCCGGTACGTGGCGACCGTTGTGGCAGGTTTCGGTCTATATGCTGGTGCTGGGCGCGGCGGTCCGCTTCATGCACTTTGCCCTGTTTGAAGGCACCCTGCTCTCGCCGCACTATTATCTTGTGGACACGGCGATCTGCCTCATCTTTGGCTGGCTGGGCTACCGCGCCACCCGCGCCGGTCAGATGGCCACCCAATATGGCTGGCTCTATAACCGTTCCGGCTGGCTGGAATGGCGCCCAAAAACAAGGTCAAATGCCGCCAACAAATCCGGCTGACCTTTTGCGCCGATTGTCGTTTAATCACACCGAAAGCGGGCCGGCCAAACGCTCGCAAAACATTCACCAGGGGAGATGTCTGCATGAAGAGAATTACCACGCTCGGCCTTGCGCTCGGTCTGGCCGTCGCCGTGTCGGGCGCCGCGCAAGCCCAGGTCAAGTTCGCTGTCGGGGGCCCTTTGACCGGATCGAACGCGGCCTTCGGCGCCCAGTTGAAGAACGGGTTTGACCAGGCGGTGGCCGACATCAATGCCGCCGGCGGTATCCTTGGCCAGAAGATTACGACACAGACCGGCGACGATGTCGGCGACCCGAAACAGGGCGTCTCGATCGCCAACAAATTCGCCGCCGAGGGCGTCAAGTTCGTGGTCGGCCACTTCAACTCCGGTGTGACCATGCCCTCTTCCGAAGTCTATCAGGAGAACGGCATCCTTTCGATCACGCCGGCGTCCACCAACCCCAAGGTGACCGACCGCGGCATGTGGAACATGTTCCGCATTTGTGGCCGTGACGACCAACAGGGCGGCGTGGCCTCGGACTACATCCTCAAAAACATGAAGGGCAAGAAGATCGCGATCGTGCATGACAAGACCACTTATGGTCAGGGTCTTGCCGACGAGACGCGCAAGGGCATCAACAAGGGCGGCATGAAGGAAGTGCTCTACGAGGGCATCAATATCGGCGACAAGGATTTCTCGGCGCTGGTCTCCAAGATCAAGGCGACCGGAGCCGACCTCGTCTATTGGGGCGGCCTGCATACCGAGGGGGGATTGCTGGTGCGGCAGATGCGCGACCAGGGCGTGAAAGCACCCTTGTTCGGCGCCGATGGCATTACCTCGGACGAGTTCGCTGCGATCGGCGGTCCGGGCGTGGAAGGCACGTTGATGACGTTCGCACCGGATCCCCGCAAGCGGCCGGAAGCCAAGGCGGTGATCGAGAAGTTTCGCGCCAAGAAATTCGAGCCGGAAGCCTATACGCTCTATAGCTATGCCGCGGTGCAGGTGATCCAGCAGGCCGCGGAAGCCGCCAAGTCGCTGGACCCCAAGAAGGTCGCTGCGCAGATCAAATCCGGCCAGAAGTTCAAAACCGTGATCGGCGAACTCACCTTCGACAAGAAGGGCGACATCACCCGACCGGACTATGTCGTGTACGTCTGGAAGAAAGGCGCTGACGGCAAGATCACCTATGTCGAGTTGGATTCAAAACCGAAGTCGTAATTCGATATTCTCTGTTTCGGAAAAGCCCGCGCGTCAGCGCGGGCTTTTTTGTTGATTTCGCGCTCAGCCAATTTCGAGTCGTTCCAGTGCGGCGCGAACATTTGATCGCCTGTCACTCGATATGGGGCCCCGCCTGCGCGAGGACGACTCGGAGAGATTCAAATTTCAAACAGCCAACGCTCCGCCGCCCGTATTGTTTGAGGCGCCGGGTTCGCCTTATTCCCCTTATCCCTCTCTCAATGAAAGAGGGGGATGGTGCGCCGAGTGACGCAACCAAGTCCGTGTAAAGACGACCTCCTCTCGAAGGCCGCCGCGTCTCTCGACGCACCATCGCGGCGTCTTCACTGCAACGCCGGGCCGCGCTTTGTCCGGAGCCGCACTGTGCGGACGGATCAGCCAGCTCCTGGCGGAGGCCCGTCAGTGGCCTCGGGCGGAGCCCCGACGTGGCCCGAGTGCCGGTTTGCGAGACCGGCCCGCGGGCGCCGCACCGGCCGAGGCCCGGAATTACCGGGCGCCGTCCAGGACGGCCGCGCGGCGCATCTCCGCCGCGCTCCGTCCTTCGTCCCGCTGTCATGACGCCTCATGAAAGCGCCCCTCAGCGGACGAGGGTGTTAGGAATATAATCTGTATTAGGAATATTGTCAATAGACAAAACACAGCTTTGCGAAGCGGGCCACTTCGCTGAATGATTTGCGAGCTGGCGTCCGGGGCCGATATGGGCGGGCTGGCTTTCCAGGCTGTGCGGCCGGCATGCGTTGCCGACCGCGGTCGACTCAGGCGCCGAGGATGATGGCGCGGCGCAGATTCACAGCACCTGCAAATGCAGAGCGTTGCGGGTGAGGCTCTGATAACGCAGGCGGCGTGTCGTCGTACCATTTTGCTTGAGGGTCGCACCAAACCATCCGCCAGAGTGGGTTATCCAAATCCCCGCCGTATCAAATCCTCTCCAAGCTGTTGCCATCAGAGACTCGCGCGCAAAACTCAAATAACCGCTCGTTTCGCAAAGCTCTCAAATGTCCAAGACTCGCCCGATCCACTCGCCGCAACGTCCGCTCTCAGGGCTCTGGTTGCCCAGCGGGGCCGTGCCATATTTGCGGAACCCAAAGTCCGAGGCGAGACGTGCCGCCACAAACTGCCTTCTGGAGCCAGGACACCGCCAGCCTGCTGGCAGCGCTCGGCACGAGCCTGCAGGGCCTGCCCACGCGCCAGGCTGCCGAGCGGCTGCGCGTGCACGGTCGCAACACCGTGGAGGACCGCACCGAGACCTCGGCGCCGCGGCTTCTGCTGCAGCAATTTCGCAGCCCCCTGGTCCTCATCCTGATTTTCGGTGCTGCCGCTTCTCTCCTGCTGCGCGACTGGCTGGATGCGGCAATCATCCTGGCGATCGTCTTTGGCAGCACTCTGCTCGGATTTAGCCAGGAATATCGCGCCAGCACCGCCGTCGCCGCGTTGAAGCGCCATCTGGCGCTGACGGTGAAAGCGATGCGGGAGGGCGAAATCTGCAAAATCCCGGCCTCCGACATCGTGCCCGGCGACATCATTTTCCTGGCAGCGGGAAATCTCGTTCCCGCGGACGGCCTGGTTCTGGAGGCCAGGGATTTTCTCGTCACGGAAGCCTCCCTCACCGGAGAATCGTTTCCGGTGGAAAAACGTCACGGGACGCTTCCCGCCGAAACGGCCATCGCCGGGCGCACCAATTGCGTGTTCCTCGGCACCTCCGTCCGCAGCGGCACCGCGACCGTCGTCGTCGTCGAGACGGGCCGGCGCACCGCCTTCGGCGACGTCGCGGCGCGGCTGCGCGGCACGCCGGAGGAAAGCGAGTTCACCCGCGGTATTCGGCAATTCGGATTCCTGCTGGTGCGGGTGATGATTGCGATCGTGCTGTTCGTGCTCACGGTCAATTTCGTGCTCGAACGCCCGGCGATCGACTCATTGCTTTTTGCCGTCGCTCTCGCTGTCGGGCTGACGCCGGAACTTCTGCCCGCCATCATCAGCATCACCCTGTCGGCCGGCGCGCGCGCCATGGCGCGTGGCGGGGTGATCGTCCGTCAGCTCGACGCCATCGAGAATCTCGGCAGCATGGATATTCTGTGCACAGACAAGACCGGCACGCTCACCAAAGGCGTGATCGAATTGAGCGATGCCGTCGATCCGGACGGACAATCGTCGCAGGATGTGCGCCGCCTCGCCTTCCTGAACGCTACGTTTGAAACCGGGATCGAAAACCCACTCGATGCCGCGATCACCGCCGCCGGCGTGCCGGCCGGAATGCGGATCGCGCGCTACGACAAGATCGACGAAATCCCCTACGATTTCATGCGCAAGCGGCTGACCATTATGTTGGCCGACCGCGAAAATCCGGCGCAGCATCTGGTCGTCGCCAAGGGTGCTTTCGACAATGTGCTGTCGATATGCAGCCGAATCGTCCGCAACGGCCAGGACATCGAGCTGAGCGAGGCCGAGCGCCAGCGCCTCAACGACTATTACCGGGTCCAGGGATCAAAGGGCTTCCGCGTCCTCGCCGTCGCGACCCGGCAGGTCGCGGCCAAGTCGCGCTATGAGCGCAGCGACGAAACCGCGATGACTTTCGCCGGCTTTCTGCTGTTTTCCGACCCGCCAAAACCGGACGCCAGGCACGTCATTGACCACCTGCGCGCGCTCGGCATTCGCGTCAAGATCGTCAGCGGCGACAACCGCTATGTCACGGGACATCTCGCGCAAGCGATTGGTCTCGATGCCCGCGCGATGCTGACTGGCGATGAAATTGCGGCGATGAGGGATGAATCGCTCTGGCACATGGCCGAACGAACCGAACTGTTCGTGGAGGTTGATCCGCAGCAAAAGGAGCGGATCGTGCGCGCCTTGCAGCGTGTGGGTCATGCCGTCGGCTATCTCGGCGACGGCATCAACGACGCGCCCTCCTTGCACGCCGCCGATGTCGGCATTTCGGTCGACCAGGCGGTCGATGTCGCGCGCGAAAGCGCCGATATCGTGCTGATGCAGGCCGATCTCGACGTGCTCAGGCGCGGCGTGGAGGACGGCCGGCGCACCTTTGCCAACACCATCAAATATATCTGCATCACCACCAGCGCGAATTTCGGCAATATGGTGAGCATGGCGCTGGCGACGCCATTCTTGCCGTTTCTGCCGCTTGCGGCCAAACAGATTCTTCTCAATAATTTTCTGTCCGATTTTCCTTCAATCGCCATTTCCAGCGACAATGTCGATCCCGATCGGATTCGAAGCCCGCAACGCTGGCACATCGGGGATGTGCAGCGATTCATGGTTGTCTTTGGCCTGATCAGTTCTCTGTTCGATATCCTCACCTTCGTCGCGCTGATCAAGTTGTTTGAAGCCGGTCAGACCGTGTTCCAAACCGCTTGGTTTGTTGTGTCGCTGCTGACCGAGCTGGCTGTCGTGCTGGTCCTGCGGACACGCGGACCGGCCTGGCGCAGTGCGCCAAGCCGACTCTTGCTGGGAACGACTTTGGCGGTGTGCGGCATCGCGATTGGCCTGCCTTATCTGCAACCATTCGCGCCTGCATTTGGATTCATCGCGCTGCCGGCGCATCTCCTGCTGGCGATGCTGATGGTCGCGACCGGCTATGTGGTGACAACGGAGATCGCGAAGAGCTGGTTCTATCGCGGCGGACGCGGACCGTGATGGCTAGCCGATCCGCCCCAGAATCGGGAACGTCTCCAGCAGCCAGAAGCTCATCTGCGTGATGGTGCCGGTGAGGAACATGATGCCGGTGAGCACCAGCAGCGCGCCCATGATGCGCTCGACATGCGCGAGATGCTTGCGGAAACGCGCGAGGACCGCCGCGAACGGCTCCGCCGCGAAGGCGGCGAGCACGAATGGAATGCCAAGCCCGAGCGAATAAATTGCGAGCAGCCCCGCCCCTTTTGCAACGGTCGCTTCCGAGGCCGCGACCGCAAGAATGGCGGCGAGGATCGGGCCGATGCAGGGGGTCCAGCCGAAGGCGAAGGCGAGCCCCATGGCATAGGCGCCCCACAGGCCCACAGGCTTGGCCATGCCGACCCGTTTCTCGCGCATCAGGAAACCGATCCGCGTCAGGCCGAGAAAATGCAGGCCCATCACGATGATGACGATGCCGGCGATGGTGGCGAGATAATCCGAATAGGCGCGGATCAGCCCGCCGATCAGGCTGGCGCTGGCGCCCAGCGCCACGAACACGGTGGAAAAGCCGAGCACGAACAGGCAGGCCGCGAAGACCGCGTCGCGCCTGACTTCGGGTTCGGGTTCCTTGTCGGCAAGCCGCTCCAGCGAGGCACCGGCGAGATAGACCAGATAAGGCGGCACCAGCGGCAGCACGCAGGGGGACAGAAAGCTGATCACTCCCGCGAACAGGGCGGCAAGGATGGAGACGTCGGCGGCCATAGAGCCCTCGTTTCTTGGCGCTCTCGTTTGCACGGCGCGCGACGAGGCGCAAGCGCGCAGGACGCGATCTGGCGGGGATGTGATGAGACTCGACTCCGTGATTCTGACATGGAGGGCCAACGGGTCCGCAAAGCGCGGCCCGATGATAAACTCACCCGTGCCTCGATGGATGACGGCCCTCTTGGGTCATTGCCCTCAAGGCCCGGCTGCTTGGCGGCCTCGCGCCTCAGGGTGACGGATTGCGTTTGACGCGAGGCACGAATTCGTTTCCGTTACAGCTCATGCGCAATCTCATCACCGATGTCCCCGGCATCCGTGTCGGCCATGCCAACGATGCCAAGCTTGCCTCCGGCGTGACGGCGATCCTTTTCGATCAGCCGGCGGCGGCGGCGGTCGATGTACGCGGCGGCGGACCGGGCACGCGCGACACCGAATTGCTGGATGCGGTGATGACGGTCGAGCAGGTGCAGGCGATCTGCATTTCGGGCGGCTCCGCCTTCGGGCTCGACGCGGCGACCGGCGTGCAATCCTGGCTCGCCGAACGCGGGCGCGGCTTTGCCGTGGGCGAGGCCATCGTGCCGATCGTTCCCGCCGCGATCCTCTTCGATCTGCTCAACGGCGGCGACAAGAAATGGGGGCGCTTTCCGCCCTACCGCGATCTCGGCTACGAGGCGGCGGCGAATGCAGCGGACACCTTCGCGCTTGGCAATGCCGGCGCGGGATATGGCGCGACCATTGTCAACCTGAAGGGCGGGCTCGGATCGGCGTCGGCGAAGACGGCGCAGGGATTCACCGTCGGTGCCATCGTCGCGGTGAATGCGGTCGGCGCCGTCACCATCGGCGACACGCCGCATTTCTGGGCCGCGCCCTTCGAGCAGCACGGCGAATTCGGCGGCCGCGGCCTGCCCTCACCGTTTCCGGCAAATGCGCTCGATGCGCGCATGAAAGGCGGCGCGCCGCAAAGCACGACGCCCGCAATGATCGCAACCGACGCCGCACTGACCAAGGCGCAATGCAAGCGCCTCGCGGTGATGGCACAGACCGGAATGGCGCGCGCGATCTATCCGGTGCACACGCCGCTCGACGGGGACATCGTGTTTGCCGCCGCGACCGGCGCAAAGCCGCTGACTGATCCTCTCGCCGACATCACGGCGCTTGGCGTCGCCGCCGCCAATGTGCTGGCGCGCGCGATTGCACGCGGCGTGTATGAGGCGAAAGCATTGCCCTTTGCCGGCGCATTGCCGGATTGGAGAACAAAATTCGGCGGCTAAAGCGAACCTTTGACCGCATGCGGCGTTCAATTCGCATGCCGTCGACCGCCATCAGAAACATTGTTTATGACGCCTCGGCAAAACGGATGCTGGTGACTTTCGTCACCGGCCGGAAATATATCTATGACGACGTGCCGCCGGAGGTGCATGCCGCGTTTCAGGCTGCGCCATCCAAGGGCCCATTCTTCAACGCGGAAATCCGCGACCGCTATGCCTTCCACGAAGTGAAGCGGCATGCATGACAATCAGGAAAACCTCTCCGCTGCATAAGGCGCGGGATCGGTGAAGGGTGTCTTCCCTGTCATCATCTCGGCGAGCAGACGTCCGGCGACCGGGCCGAGCGTCAGTCCCCAATGCGCGTGACCGTAGTCCAGCCACAGTCCCGGCTGACCGGGCGCGCGACCGATCACCGGCATGGAATCGGGAAAGCACGGACGCCGGCCCATCCAGGGCTCTGCCTCTACCGGCGCGCCGAGCGGAAAGAGTTCACGCGCCTTCGGCATCAGGCGATCAAGTTGCACAGGTGTCGCCGGCGCGTCGCGGTCGGCGAATTCGGCGCCGGTGGTGAGCCGTAATCCCTGCTCCATCGGCGCGACGAGATAACCCACCTCCGCATCCAGCACCGGTCGCGCCAGCCCCTTGTTGCCGGTTGGTTTGAAATGACGGTGATAGCCGCGTTTCACCTGCAGCGGCAGCTTGATGCCAAGCGGATCGAGCACATCCGGCGCCCAGGGACCGAGCGCGATCACCGCCTCCGAAGCATCGACAGCGCCCTCGTCGGTGTCCACGCGCCAGCGGCCCTCTGAGCGGTGCAGCGAACGGGCGTCGCCGTCGAGCACGACGCCGCCGAGCTTCCGGAACAGCGCGACATAGGCGCGCGTCACCGCCAGCGGATTGCTGACGCTGGCCGCCTCGGGCCAGAACACCGCGCGCTCGAAGACCGGCGCGAGATCGGGTTCGAGCTCCAGAGCTCCATTGGTATCGAGGCGCTGGCAAGAGATGCCGGCTGTTGCGATGGTGTCCAGGTCGCGTTGCACGTCGTTGAAGCCGGCGACACTGCGATAGATTTTCAGCCAGCCGTTCCTGCGCAGATATTGCTCGGCGCCGGCCTCGCGCAGCAGCGCCGCGTGCTCAGCGACGGCATTCGCAAAAAGCGGGCGCATCCTGCGCGCGAAATCGAGCATGCCCGATCCGCGCGAATGCAAGAGATAGGAGAACAGCCAGGGTGCGAGCTTCGGCAGATGCGATAGATGGTAGTTCGCCTCCGGCGCCAGCTTGAAGGCGATCTTCAGCAGCGCCACCGGATTGAGCGGAAAGGGATAGGGGAAATAGGTGTTGCCCTCGATGATCCCGGCATTGCCGAAGGAGGTCTCCTCACCCGGCGCGCGGCGGTCGACCAGGGCGACCGCCAGTCCCTGCTTGGCGAGATGCAGAGCGGCCGAAGCCCCGACCACGCCCGCTCCCAGAACGATTGCATCAGTTCGCGCCACGAATGAAATCCTCCGCCGATATCCCGAATCCGAAGTCCGCTCCAATCTGCGGCCTGGCTGTGAGCGGACTTCGGATTCGAAGAACACTGGTCGGCCATGGTCATAGCAGCCTACGTTACGCAGACCAGCCACGCCGCTGCATGACAGCCTTTATATGGATCGTGCGTGGCAACCGCGCTACAAGCAGTCCTTCCAGCAGTCAAAGATTCGTCATTCTCCCGCCGGAGCGTGCATGGCTTTTCTCACCACTCTGGCGGCGATTCTCGCAGCAATCCTGGCCTGGCTCGGACGACAGGGGACGCGCGCGGTCGCGGTCTCGGTCTTTGCCGGCATCGCATTGCCGCCGCTCGCCGCGCTGTTCAAGCCGGTCTTCGCCGAGGCGCTGGTGGTGCTGCTGGCACTGGCGTTTCTGCGCGTCGATCCGGCGGCCTTGCGTGGACATTTCGTGCGGCCCGGGCCGGTCATCGCGGCCAGCATCTGGACCCTCGTCGCCGTTCCGCTAATGGCCGGGCTGATCCTGCGCCTGCTCGGGGTCGAGTCGTTTTCGCAGGCCTTGTTTGCCGCGCTGGTGCTGCAGGCAGCTGCGCCGCCGGTGATCTCCTCCCCCGCTCTGGCGGCGCTGATGGGGCTCGACGCGGCGCTGTCGCTGGCCACGCTGATCGTGGCGACCACGGCAACCCCGATTACCGCGCCGGTCTTTGCGGCGCTGTTTCTCGGTCCGTCGATGGAGATTTCGCCGCTCGGCCTTGGGCTGAAGCTGTTCGGAATGCTCGGCGGCGCCGCGGTCGCCGCGTGGCTGGTACGCCGGATCAAGGGGCAGGACTGGGTCGAGCGCCAGCAGCAGAAGATCGACGGCCTGTCGGTGATCGCGCTGTTCGTGTTTGCGGTGGCGCTGATGGACGGCGTTGCCGCCAACATCATCAGCCGTCCGCTGACCGTGCTGGCGCTGCTGGCGCTGGCCTTCGTGCTGGCGCTCGGGCTGATCGCCCTGACCTATGCGGTCATGATCCGCGTGGGACGATCGCCCGCGCTGGCGTTGGGCTTCGCCGTCGGCAGCCGCAATATGGGATTGATGCTGGCGGCAGCGGGTACGGCGGTGCCAGACCTGATGTGGCTCTATTTCGCGCTGGCCCAGTTTCCAATCTATCTGCTCCCGCAATTGCTCAAGCCGCTGGCACGGAGAATTAACACCGGGAAGTGAGCCGCGTTGCTCCCTCGGGAGGGGGGTGGTAGGCATACCCCCACTCCGTCATGACCGGCCTTGTGCCGGGCATCCATCTCTTTCTTGCCATGCGGCCAAGACGTGGATGGCAACGGAAGTCGGGCTTGCCCGCCTTCCGCACGTGTTGGACAGCCGCAAGTCGGGTATACCCGACCTGCGGTGACAAGCACGACCATGACGACAGGTAAGTCCGAGAGAGACATTCATGACCCGTCCGCTGCTTATCGCGCCCTCGATCCTGGCCTCCGATTTTTCCAAGCTTGGCGAGGAAGTGCGCGCCACCGATCAGGCCGGCGCAGACTGGATCCATCTTGACGTGATGGACGGGCATTTCGTCCCTACCCTGACGTTCGGCCCGGACGTGGTGAGGGCGCTACGCCCGCATTCGAAAAAGATCTTTGACGTGCATTTAATGATCGAGCCTTGCGACCCGCATCTGGAGGCGTTCGCCAAGGCCGGCTCCGACATCATCACCGTGCATGTCGAGGCCGCGCCACACCTGCACCGCACGCTGCAGGCGATCCGCGCACTCGGCAAGAAGGCCGGCGTCTCGCTCAATCCCGGCACGGCGGAGACCGACATCGAATATGTGCTGGATCTGTGCGATCTCGTTTTGGTGATGTCGGTCAATCCCGGTTTCGGCGGACAGGCTTTCATTCCGGCGGTGGTGGAAAAGATTTCGCGTCTGCGCGCGATGATCGGTGGACGTCCGATCGATCTGGAGGTCGACGGTGGCATCACGCCGGACACCGCGCCGCTCGTCACGTCGGCCGGTGCCAATGTGCTGGTCGCGGGCTCGGCTGTATTCAAAGGCGGTGCTTCAGCCTATCGCGGCAACATCTCCGCGATCCGCCATGCCGGCGCGCTCGCGCGCGGGGAAGCCGCGTGATCGTTCCGGGAGCGGACACCTCCGCTCTCGCCGGCATTCTGCAGCCCGACGAACGCGTGATCTGGGCGGGACGGCCCGACCCCGCCGCAACCTTTCGCACGCAGCTGTTCTGGTGGTGGCTCGGTGTGCCGGTGCTCGGGATCACGGTCGGTCTGCGTCATGCTGGAATCATCTCACCCGATATCAGCTACATTGCACTCGTGATCGCTTTCACCTTTCTGGTCGCGCCGGCCGTAATGGTCGCCGTCGCCTATGGCACCACCTACGCCATCACCGACCGGCGCGTGATCATCAAGTATGACACGGTCAGAACAAGACGGCGGCTGGTATGGTACAGCCTGGAGACGCTGGACAAGGAATTCGAAATCCTCAATAGCGGCGAGAATGTCGGGCATCTCTATTTTTTGTCCGGTGCCCGCTCGAAAGTGCCGGACGCCGATTACACGGGCAAGGTCGCGTTCCGCGAGGTGCGCAACCCGCGCGAGGTCGCATCATTGCTCGAAAGCGCACGGAAACACCTGCAAACGAGGCCATCGTGACTTGATTTCGGCTTGGCACGATCGATCGCGCGCATCCGCACCATGATCGGCGGCCCGCCTGATCGATCTGGAAGTCGAAGGCGGAATCACTCCGGCCCCGCCCCGCTCGCGGCGGCGATCTGCCGGCAGTGTCCGATTCCGAAATCCGCAGCTCTCAAGCGAATTTCTGAAACGCCATACTGGACCTTCTCCGGATATTGCGGCTCAATAGGGATGCAAGCGGCACAATTCTCCCAAATCCGTAAATGTGGATGGGGGTCAATTGAAACTATTCGCGATCTCGACTCGAGACGATTGTCGGAGGACGCGCGCACGGCGCGCGGGTATTATTGTCGTCCTCGCCGCGACTGTGCTGGCTTTCGGAACCAACCCCGCGCCGGCTATCAAGCTTTCGCCCGCTGTGGCGCAGATGTATGCCGCAACGGAGGCGCAGCCGCCGACGGCGGATCAGATGATGGTCTGCTACGGCTTCGTCTGCCGGCGCAAGATAGTCCTCCATTTCTCGCCGGCCGAGCGATCGACGCTGAAAAACATCCTTACAAGGGGCCGCACCTCCGCGGCCGATGAGCGCAAAGCGCTGCAGCGCGCCTTCGTGTGGTTCGACCAAAGGGTCGGCCGCGAAATCGGCACATCGCGGCGCGTGGCGCGGGCCGATTTTCGCGCGGGGGACGATGCGCACAACTTCGATTGTTTCGACACCACGCGCAATGCGGTGAGTCTGCTCCTGATCTTTCAGGAATGGGGATTGCTCAATCACCACATTGTCGCCGACCCGGAATTCCGGGGCAATGTCCTGGTCGGGCAGACGCCGCATAACACGGCCGTTCTGATCGATAAGAAGACACGGCAAAAGTGGGTGATCGACATGTGGACCACGGCTTACGGCCAGGTCCCCGACGTGATGCCGCTCGACAAATGGATGACGGAGAACTAGCTGCGCGAAACAGCCGCCCGATCTGATCCGCGGCGCCTCACTTCAAATCGCGGCCTCTGCATGCTAGTGAACCGCGAGTTCCACAGCCCCGATTCAGCATGAAAACAGAACATCTTGCAGCGCTGATTATGTTTGCGCTCGCTCCCGGCTATGCCCAGGCAGAGACCTCCCGCTTCGACCGCAGCCTTCTTCATCTCGATCCGATGACGCGGCTGGAACAGGTCTGCGCGATTGAAACCATGGCGCGCGTAAACCGCGACGACAATCCGTACAAGCCCGATCGCGCCGTCATTTATGCCGTATCAAAGCCGAATCTCGTCGGCGACACCGTGGCCGGCAATGGCGGGGCATTTCGCAGCAAGGGAAAATGGTATCAATATTCCTTCGTCTGCAAGACGACGCCAAACCACATGAAGGTCTCTTCGTTCAGCTATAAAATTGGAAAAGAGATTCCCCAGAATATGTGGGACGCTTACGGACTGTATCGTTGATGTTCTCTCCTTCCGGAGTGCGTAACATGTGCCGTGTCAGCGTTTACGCGCTCGCCGCTTTCATGGCGCTGGGCGGCGCCGCGCAGGCGGGCGATGCCGCTGCGCGGCGCTTCATCGGCTTCTCACCGGACGGGCGGTTCTTCGCCTTCGAGCAATACAGCATGATTTACGACGAGGCCGCGGCGTTCTCGGAATATGTGATCATCGATACCGAAAAGAACCGCTTCGTGCCCGGCGCGCCGGTGCGCGTCTTCATCCGCGACGAGGCTGACGGGCTGGATGAGGAGAAGGCGCGCGCCGACGCGGAAAAGAAGGCAAAGCCGCTGCTGGACAAATTCAAGGTCAGCGAGCCCGGCAGCTACGTCGCCGGCCAGCCGTCGATGGATCTCGACGAGATCGGCGTCTACCAGATGGAGCCGAAACCGCTGGCGAAGACACTGGACGTGCCGCTGCCCGGCGGGCGCAAGGCGCGGCTCGCGGCCTCAAGCCACCCGCTCGGCACCGCCGTGTGCGAAGGCTTTGGCGGCCGCGGACGGGCCGGCCGGGCGAAAGTGGCCGGGCTGAAGCTGACCCTCAGCCTCGACGGCTCAGCGCCCGTCATCCTGCAACAGGACAACGCCCTGCCGAAAAGCCGCCGCTGCGCCGCGAATTACGGGATCGCCGAGGCCTATCTGCATGCGGCAGAGGACGGGACGATCACCCTCGCCGCCCTGATCGAATATGCCGACAATGACGGCTACCATGCCGGGCCGAACCGGCGCTTCATGGCTGTGACCAAGCGGCTGGCGAAGCTTTAACACTCATGGTGCCGCCCCGCCCCTGTCGGGCTTGACCGACATGGGTATTGATGAGCGCAAGTCGGCCAAAGCCGACTTGCGGGGCGCAGCGTCTCGACCCGCCACCGATCTCGGGTTTACCCAAGATCGGATTTAGGGTGACGCTAGTCGGTCGCGGCCGACTTGCGGTGCTGCACGCCTTCGGCGGGCTGATGAGGACAAGTGGATAAACTCTGTTTTGCGACGCGAGGCTGGCTCTGCTAGAGCGCACTCATTCGGAGAAAGAACAACCGCATGATTCCCCGTTATTCCCGCCCCGAAATGGCCGCCATCTGGTCGCCCGAGCAGCGTTTCCGCATCTGGTTCGAGATCGAGGCGCATGCGACCGAGGCGCTGGCGGAGCTGGGCGTGGTGCCGAAAGAGGCCGCCCGCATCGTCCGCGAAAAAGGCCAGGCCGCGACCTTCAACGTCGCGCGGATCGAGGAGATCGAGGCCGAGGTCAAGCACGACGTCATCGCCTTCCTCACCCATCTCGCTGAAATCGTCGGACCTGAAGCCCGCTTCGTGCACCAGGGCATGACCTCCTCCGACGTGCTCGACACCTGCCTGAACGTACAGCTCGTGCAGGCCGCCGACATCCTGATCGCCGATGTGGACAAGCTTCTGGCCGCGCTGAAGAAGCGCGCCTTCGAGCACAAGCTGACGCCGACCATCGGCCGCTCGCACGGCATCCACGCGGAACCCGTAACTTTCGGGCTGAAGATGGTGCAGGCCTATGCGGAATTCTCACGCGCGCGCGAGCGCCTGGTCGCGGCGCGCAAGGAGGTGGCGACCTGTGCGATCTCCGGCGCGGTCGGCACCTTCGCGCAGATCGACCCGCGCGTGGAGGCTCACGTCGCCAAAGCGATGGGTCTGGAGGTGGAGCCGGTTTCGACGCAGGTGATCCCGCGCGACCGGCACGCAATGTATTTCGCAACGCTCGGCGTCGTCGCCTCCTCGATGGAGCGGCTGGCGATCGAGATCCGACATCTGCAGCGCACCGAGGTGCTGGAGGCGGAAGAGTATTTCTCGCCGGGCCAGAAAGGCTCTTCGGCGATGCCGCACAAGCGAAATCCGGTGCTAACGGAAAATCTCACCGGCCTCGCCCGCATGGTGCGCGCCTATGCGCTGCCGGCGATGGAGAATGTCGCGCTTTGGCATGAACGCGACATCTCGCATTCGTCGGTGGAACGCATGATCGGACCGGACGCGACCGTGACGCTGGATTTCGCGCTCAATCGTCTGGCCGGCGTGATCGACAAGCTCGTCGTCTATCCGGAGAACATGCTGAAGAATCTCGACCGCCTCGGCGGCCTCGTACATTCGCAGCGCGTCTTGATCGCGCTGACGCAGAAGGGCGTCGCGCGCGAAGAAGCCTATCGTATCGTGCAGGACAATGCGATGAAGGTCTGGCGCGGCGAAGGCGACTTCCTTACCTTCCTGAAGAACGATCCGCGCGTGACGGCGAAAATGTCAGCCACGGAGATCGAAGAGAATTTCGATCTCGGCTATCACTTCAAGCACGTGGATACGATCTTCCAGCGCGTGTTCGGTACGGCTACTGCCTAACAGAAAAAGCCCCGCGGATCATTCCGCGGGGCTTTTTTCACGTCTACTATTTCGTCTTCACCCGGCTCAGGATTTTCTGCCGCACCTGCGGATCGTTCTGCGCCACCTGGATGATCGAGTTGTATTCCTCAACCGACAGGCCCTGATCGGTGACGGCCTTGGAGAGCGCCGTATTCGCTTCCTTGGTGATGCGCTCCTGATCGGCGGCGGGCGCGGAGGTCAGCTGCTTCTCATAGTTGCGCTTCAGGTCGGTGACCTTTTCAAGCGCGGCCGCTGCGGCATCCAACTTCTGATCCGGAATGTTGGACGGCTGCGCCTGCGGCTGGGTCTGCGCGGGCGCATTCGGCGCCGGAGATTGGGCGAAAGCGGCTGACGCAAGAACAAGCGCCGCCGCCGAAAGACCTGCGACCGCAAGGCGGCGGGCATTCATTGCCGAAAGTGACTGCATATTGCTCTCCTTCATGCGCTGAAACATCCGTTCCCCGCATTCGCATGTCATTGGGTCCGTTGACGCAGCGCTGGCTGCGTCAAAAACCATGATGGGCAATTTGTCGCGGCGAGATGTGTGGAAAGTATGGACTGAAGGCGCTCACACTGCGACAAGATCGCGCCGCGACAATGGCTTTGCCACTGCGATCAGTGTTCCGTTCCGAGAACAACCACCACATCAGTCACTTCAGGCCGATGCGGCGCCAGGCTCGTGTGATTCGCGTCGCTCCAGCTCGCAAGTTTCACCACTTTCCCCGACTGAACGCCTGTTTCCGTCGGCTCGACCGGCTCGACGATGTGAAGTCCGTTGCCGTCCAGAAAGAAAGTGTGATCCCCGAACATGTTGTTGAGCTGTGGAATGGCGGGATGCGTCTCCGGAATGGTCTCTGCATCGAACTGGCTGACCGTCCGTTTCACGAGTTCGCTTGTCAGTTTCATATGCATTCCTTTCGATTGGGCTGTGCCCTTCGATTGGATTACGCAACGCAAGCGTAGCGTCACGCCGCGACCGCTTCCCGATCGCGTAGCCGGCACATGGGGTGATCGGTCAAGCGATCAAGGATTTTTTCCAACTTTTCCTGCCGGCGAAATTTGAGGCTATGAGGGGAACCGCAGCGGCGGGAATCAAGCTTCTTGAATAAAGACGAGCCGGTCGGGCCGTGTCACGAAGCGGCCGACAATCACGCGCTCCATGCGGCCCGACACAAGTTCGATGTCGACCGTGAATTCGCAGATATGGCCGCCGCTTTCCGCCCCCGGCCGGCACGCGCGCTTGCGGAAGGAGGCGATCCTGAACCGGTCAAAGCCCCTGTCGCGGATCGCCGCAACCGCCGCAGGCCCGCCCGTTTCGGCGGCAAAATCGAGGGCGTTGCGTACCTGCCGCGTCAGGATCTCCTCAAAGGCGAGACGCATCTGCATCTCGCTCGGCTCGCCGCCGGTGGCGGCCGGCGCGGCGACGCTCAGCGCGGCAAGCAGGCCCGCCAGCAGCAGACAGAAAACAAGACAGACCGCGCGCATCGCCACCCTCGTCGCCCCGTGCAGGCCGGGGCATGTCGAAGGTACCAAAAGACCTTTGCGGTACGGTGTTATGGATCGCTCTAATTTTACCGATCCAACCCGTGTTCCTGAGCGGCGTCTGACTGGTGGCCGATCTGGCCTGCCGGCGCGCGCGGGTGCACCACATCCTTGAAATCGGCAAATCCCTTCCAGGCCGGCTCAAGCGGCGCGCAATCCGGCCTCGGGATGTAGTCGGAGGACGACATCATCTGCATGTTCGGGATGTAGCGTGGGCAATTCGGGAAGATCGCGCGCGCCGTCACCCGCACCATGAGCTGCGCGCCGACCGTATCCGCCAGCAGCGGGTCATCCCGGCTGATCAGGGCGGTGCCGTTGACGCGCAGGCGCTTCGGCTTGTCATGCATGGCGATGAACAGCAGACCGACATTGGGATTGACCAGCACATTGCCCAGGCTCTTGAACATGCCGTTGCCATCGTAGTCGGGAAAGGCAAGCTCGGACGGCCCGGTCACACGCACGAAACCGGGCGGGCCGCCCTTGAACGAGCAATCGGGGCGTCCTTCCGCATCGGCCGTCGCAAGGAAGAAGTATTGAACGCCTTCGAGATACAGCTTGTCGTCGGCGGTAAAGGCCGTGCGCGTCAGCTTTTCTTCAAGACGATCGGAGATGCGGCGCGACGCGAATTCGTCCTGCAGCTGCCGGTTTCCCTCGTGAAACATGATGGAGTGCGACATGACAAAGCCTCATGGGTCCAACTGCTTGCCTCTCCGCCTATTCTGCCGCAAATTGCCGTGCTGCTGCAGGGGGGACCATGACGAAAACCGCATTCACCGCGGGAGCTGCAATATTGCTCGCAGCGACAACCGGGATGGCTCAGACGTCGGGCACCACAACCCAATCCAAGACCACAACGACCACCACCAAATGGCAAAGCCCCGATGGCACCCGGGGCGGATCGAGCGCGACCACCCATACCAACACGCAGTCGAAAAGCGTGACCATCGGCACATCCGCCCCGCCGCGACCGCACAATTCCGGATGGCACAGTCCGCAGCGTCCTTCCGCTGGAACCCCGTTTGCCGGCGGCTGGAGCATGGTCGTGGGCAAAGGCCGCCCCTGCGTCCTGACGCTCTACGCCGGGTTCAGCCCGGAGGGAGGTGGCGCCACCACGAGCGGCTGCGCGTCTGCCGACCTGCAGGCAATTGGCAACTGGGTGATGCAGGGCGGGCATACATTGACGCTGACCAAAGGCCTGGTCTCGACCGTGGCCACGCTCACACGTAGCGGGCCAGGGCGATTCCAGGGAATGACCAAAGCCGGCGAACCCATCACCGTGTGGCGCTAGCGCCCACCAGGTGCTCATGAGCAAAATGAAAAGTGCAAAAAAAGAACACAAAGACAAGAATGAAGAAAACTTCCAAGGTCACGCTGAAGCCGCGCCTGAAGGAGATTCCCGAATCCGAGATGACGCCGAAGCAACGTGAGGTCATGGCGGAAATCCAGGCCTCCCGCGGCCGCGCCACGTTGGGCGGGCCGTTCGGGGTCATGCTGCACGCACCTGAATATGGCGACCTGGCGCAGAAGCTCGGCGCCTTCTGCCGCTACAAGACGGCGGTGCCCCCGCGCCTGTCCGAATTCACCATCCTGGTGATCGGGCGCATCTGGCGCTCGCAATATGAATTCTGGATACATGCGCCGATTGCCGAAAAAGCCGGCGTGCCAAAACAGACCATCGCCGATCTGCGCGCGGGGCGGCGGCCGAAAAAGCTGAGCAAGGACGAGCGCGCGATCTACGATTTCGTGGAAGAGCTGCACAGGACGCGGCGGGTCTCGAACAGAACATACAGCAAGGTGCACGCTTTGTTCGGCGACGCCGGCATGGTCGAATTCGCCGGCATCCTTGGCTATTACACGCTGGTTGCAATGTCGCTGAACGTCTTCAACGTGCCGATCCCGGCCGGCGAAGCTTTGCCCTTCCGCGAGAAATAGTGTGCGCTATTCAGAGGCTGGATTAAGCTGCAGGTCCTGCAGCGCATCCGTGACGCGCCCGTCGCGATAAAGGCCGCCAGCCGCCTATTCCGGTTCGGCGAGAGTTTCACAACCTCTCCGCGTGCCGGAATCCGCGTGAGCGCCGCATGTCCCGGCCCGGCAGGGCTGGCATCAAGGCTGAGATGCAGATGAACTTTCCAGCCCGCAGGCACATTGCTTCGCGCAGCGTGGAATAGCCGTTACCGCCAACATGCGGCAAACAACGAAACGTCAGCGATTCGGCGTTCGCGTGCGGATCGGTTATAATGGCGTTTCGTTATCCGTCAGGATCGCCAATGCCTGATCGCTCCTCCGATTCCGACCATCGTGTGATCGTCTTTCCGCGCCAGTCCGCGCGCAATACGGCCGCGGGACAGCGGTTGCAGGAATCCTCTCCGGTCGGAGATTTGCGGAAATTCGAACAGACGCAAGAAGCCGACGATTACCGTCACCGCATGATGGTCAATATCGCGGCGGCTGCCGTTACGCTGCTGCTGATGATTGCGGGACTCTGGCTCGCCGACGCGCTGTCGTCGATGCGCAAAGATCAGGATTGTGTTCTGTCCGGCCGGCGCGGCTGCACACCTGTTGACGCGCCTGTGCAGCCGCGCGGCGAGATCAGTTCACCACTGCAACGCTGACCGGCGCCAGTCCGGAGAAAGACAATGCGGACGCCGCTTGCGGGGTCAGATCGATGATGCGTCCCTTGATGAAAGGACCGCGATCGTTGATGCGCACGACAACAGATTTGCCGTTGCGCTTGTTGGTGACCTTCACGCGCGTCCCAAACGGCAATGTCCGATGCGCAGCGGTGAGACCATGTTTGCTTGCGCGTTCTCCGCTTGCGGTCTTGCTGCCATGATAAGCATAAACTGAAGCAATTCCGGTCTGCGACTTGCCGGTATCCGCCGTTGCGGCGGAGAACATGAAAGGCAGGGCCAAGATGGCAATTGCTTTCACGCTGATCGGATGAGCGATCATTCAGTGTGTCCCCTAACTGCGTTGAAGAATGAAGCCGCTAGGTTCTGAATCGTTCCATTTCGCGGCGTAATCGGGGATTTGTTCGGGCGTGAATATGAAAAAGGCCGGCGCGGAAGCCCGCGCCGGCACAATGAAAAGTAATTATTGCTGCGTATCAGTGACGCAATTGCACTTTTTCATCTGGCTTTTGCGCAGGCGTCGTGCCTGTCACCGCGGGCGACGATGACGAGATGTCGCTCGCCGGGGTGGCGCTCGCCGAACGCGAACTCGACTCCGCCGATCCTGAATTACCGGATGGTGCGGCTGCAGGCGCGGCAGTCGGCGCCGTGCTCGGCGCGGATGCCGGCGCAGCCGCGGGGCGAGGTTTGGGCGCGTCGGGTGCAGCCGTGCGCGTTCCGCCACCGCGGCCAACGATGCCAACGATCTTGTTGATCACCATGCTGTGCAGCCTCGCCGACTTGTCGATGTCGGTATGGCCATAGCCCTGCCCGCTCACATCGATATTCGCCAATTCGCCGCGGAAACCATGGCCGCGCTTCATGTAGGCGTAATCGCGCTGCGTGAGATTCATCACCCGCTGCACATTCGAGCTGGCCGCGAACGACCCGGTGCCGTCGAACGGCACGATCAGCGCCACCGGCACGCCCTTCTTGCCGAGATACTCGCCCATGAACATCACGGCGTCGGCGCCGAGCGAATGACCGACCAGGATGATCGCGCCCCTGTTGCCGGCCTTGTATTTCGCCGCGATCTGATCAGAGAGAGATTCCCATTCGGAGTGATTGTGCACCGAAGTGCGGATGCCACGCGCTTCGAGCTTCTGCGCCAGATCATCCATGCCCAGCGAAAAGATGTTGAGCAGGCCGCGCAGCAGATAGACATGCGACTGGCTGCTGACCGCGTTCCGCTTCTGCGAACTCGCGACCGACGCGGTGCGCTTTTCTGGTGCGGCGATGTCCTGACCGAAAACTGGCGCGATGCCGCCGAAAACAAGACTAGCCGCCACTGCCCAGATGGCCGGCGAATGTACGATCCTGATCATCGTCCGCCCAAGCTCCGCAATATTTTCAACTCAAATCAGGACCGGCCCGAACACCAGGCCCCCATGCACGCGATTTACAACGCGTTTGGCGGGAAAGGCCAGCGTGGCCCCAGAATTTTACCTGGAAGCCGGACCGGTGTTGCCTGATTGCAACGAATAGATCAGGAACTTGTGAATATGCCGCTAATAGAGCCAGGGAATGAGGCGCGCGGTACGGCCCATATAGGCGCGGTATTGATCCCCGAAGGCATCGATCATCATCTGCTCTTCGCGGCCGACCCGGAACCCAAACAGGATGGCAAAGCCGACAAGACCGGCCGGCCCGGCGATCCAGTTCGGCAGCAGGAAAAGTTGCGCCAGACCCCATAGAAAGAATGCCGAATACATGGGATGGCGGACGTAGCGGTAGAGGCCTTCGGTTACCAGCGTATGGGTTTCGCGCACCTGCAGAGAATCAGACCAGTTCCGCCCGAGCTCGCGGTGCACGCGGTAAAAGAGGGCAAGCGACAGCGCCATGATCACGGCGCCGATGACGGCGAGCACCGGCTGGAAGGGATAATCGGCGAAGCGCGGAAAGCCAGTGAAGGCATAGACAAACGGAATGACGCCAAGCCCGAGGAAATTGGACAGAAGCAGCAGCTTTTCCCGTGTCGTCCGCTGGCTCTTCGACACCGGCGTTTTCCATGACCGCCGCTGATGCGGCCAGCGGATGATGAACCAGGCAATCGCACCGGCGATCAGAATGGTCTTGGCAATCAACGGAGTCATTGTCGGCGGCCTTATTGTGTCGGTTGCGCGGTATCGTCCAGAGCGCCGTCCGCGGAAAAGACGATCACCCGCTCGGGATGATCGGCGCGGGTCTGCAGCCGGAACGGGCCGCAGCAGACCATGAAGTAATCGTAGAAGTACCGCTTGTCGTTACCCATCACGAGCTGGCGGTGCAGCCGGAAGAAATTGCCCTTGAAGCGGCGATAGGTCTCCGGCTTGAGCATGTCGCGCACATGCACACGGCGGATCGTCGGCCGCCCGGTATCCGGCAAACGCAGCGCCTGCAGCGGGTTCACCTTGTAGAAGCTGATGATGTCAACCATCGTCTGGTATTCGACCCAGAACACGGCCGCATTCTGCGACACCCGTGCGACCGCCTCCTTCAGCCAGGCCGCCGCCGGATGAAGCGCGATCTTTAGCAGCGAGGAGCCGGTGGAGAGGACGCTCAGTTTCTCTCCGCCAGCACCAAATTCAGGGACCAGCCGCAACGCGCGATCGAGCACATCGGCTTTCAGGGCGCAGCCGAGGCTGTGACCGGAAAAGACGAT
This sequence comes from Pseudorhodoplanes sp., assembly GCA_032027085.1. NCBI lineage: Bacteria > Pseudomonadati > Pseudomonadota > Alphaproteobacteria > Hyphomicrobiales > Pseudorhodoplanes > Pseudorhodoplanes sp. The sequence goes on from JAVSMS010000001.1 coordinate 3,985,876, forward strand.
TTCGTCGACGCCCCCTGCGCGCAGCCGCGCGGCCACGTCCTTCGCGAAAAGATCGAGGCGTTCGTCCAGGCCGGGACGCGAGCGATGCACCAGCTCGTAGGCGAACAGCCAGTCATCCAGCATATAGGGCAGCATCAGGTACCGGCCCGGCCAGACGGTCAGAAGGGCAAACACGGCCAGGGCGGCCAGCGGGACCAACATGGGCGGCAAGCCATGGCTGGTGGCATACCAAGCCAGCCCCACGCCGATCGCCGCAAAGGCCAGAAGGATCAGGATCGGGTAGAGAAAGAACAGCCCGTAACGCCAGTTGACCGCGAAATAGCGGAAGGCGGTTCCCGACCCGATGAAGTCGGCAAAGGCTCGGATGGCGCAAGGGACCCGCTCCCAGTCCGAGCGCTCGAAATCGGTGGCGACCAAGTCCCCCCACAACAGGGAGCGGTATTCGGTCTCGACGGCCCAGTTGGGCCCCCGGGTGTCCACCCGCCAGGATGCCACCGCCCCGCCCTCGGAAAGCGTCAGGTCCGAGACCGTCGAGGCGACCTGCCAGGTCTCTTGAAACCGGGCCAGCTCCCGGACGAACCGCTCATGCTGACGCTGCGGGGGAATCGGCTCGTAGCCGCCCAGAAAGAAAACGCAGCGTTTCTTGACCTCCTGAGCCGCCATGTCCCGCCCCGGCCTCCATTGATCAGGCTCTAAGGGAAATCGTGGCCAATGTACAAGCCGAAGCCGAATTCGGCTCCCGGCAGCCGGGCCGCCGTTGAACTCGCGGCTTTCCTTCGCTATAGGGGCATCCAAATCCCTCCACCGGAAGGCTTTTGCCGTTCCTCGCCGGGCTTGCACGACGGGCTTGCACGACTTGGACCCTACCGGCTACCTAAAGCTCCGTCCGGCCCCCGTGATCACCTGAGAGCGCCAATGTCCACAACGTTCGATAAAGTCGCCGATATCATTGCCGAGACCTGCGATATTCCGCGCGACACGATCACGCCGGAGAGCCACGCCATCGACGACCTGAAGATCGACAGCCTCGACTTCCTGGACATCGCCTTCGCCATAGACAAGGCCTTTGGGATCAAGCTGCCGCTCGAGCAATGGACGCAGAAGATCAATGACGGTCAGGCGACCACCGAGCAGTATTTCGTCCTGAAGAACCTCGTCGCCCGCATCGACGAACTGATCGCCGCGAAGGGTGCGTGACGCACGACGGATGACAGGATTCCGTCGCCCAGCGTTATTCGACCTGAGCCAGGCAGGCGATCATGCGGCTTGAATATTTTCAGATGCTCGACCGTTTCGTCGAGGTCAAAGCCGATGAGCGCTGGATCAAGACCGTGTCGAAGGTGCCGCTGGAAAGCCCGGTCTTTGAGGGCCATTTCCCCGGTTATCCGCTGATGCCGGGCGTCCTGCTGATCGAGAACATGGCGCAGACCTGCGGCTGGCTGGTCAGCGCGATCACGGGCTTCACCGGCCTGCCGGTGCTGGCCGGCGTGAAGGAAGCGAAAATTCGCGGTGCAGTATTTCCAGGCATGGACATCGCGACCGAAGGCAAGATCGTGCATGACGGCTCGGGCTTTGCCATCGCCGACGGCAAGATTTCCTCCGGCGATACCGCGATCGCCGATGCGCGTCTGACCTACCGCATCATCCCCTATCCAAGCCCGGAATTTCAGAACACCATGGTCACCTGGGCCAAGCAGCTCGATTTCCCGCTGCAGGAATTCAAAAAGTGAGCGATCGGCGCGACGTCTGGATCACCGGTATCGGCATTGTCTCAGCCCTCGGTGAGGGCCTGGAGCAGCATTGGTCGCGCCTGAATGCGGGCGGCGAGCCGACCTATGATGACAAAACCTTTGCGCCCTACATCACTTTCCCGGTGCCGCCGCTCAATCTCGACAGCCAGATCCCGAAGAAGGGCGACCAGCGCCAGATGGAAGCCTGGCAGCGAATCGGCGTCTATGCCGCTGGTCTCGCGCTGACGGACGCCGGCGTCGCCAAGAATACCGACATCCTTGACAAGATGGACATGATCGTCGCGGCCGGCGGAGGCGAACGCGATGTCGCAGTGGATTCGGCGATCCTCACCGACGTGCGCAAGGCGGAAAAGCCCGAGGCCTTCGTCAACGAACGGCTGATGAGCGATCTGCGCCCCACTCTCTTTCTCGCGCAATTGCCCAACCTGCTGGCCGGCAACATCTCGCTGGTGCATGGCGTGGTCGGCTCCTCGCGCACCTTCATGGGCGAGGAATCCTCCGGCGTCGATGCTTTGCGCGTCGCGCACGCGCGCATCGCCGCGGGCCAGAGCGAGATCAGCCTGGTCGGCGGCGCCTATAACGGCACCCGCTGGGACCTCGTGCTTCTGTTCAAGCTCGGCACCCCGCTCCTGGAAGGTCCGTTCAAGCCGGTCTGGGACCGTGGCCCCAATGGGGCGATTGCATTGGCCGCCATGGGCGCCTTTGTCGTGCTCGAGAGCCGCGAGCATGCCGAAAAACGAGGCGCCAAGCCGATTGCGAAACTGACCTCGGTCTTGTCCAGCCGCAACCTGCGCACGCCCGGCGATGCCGAGACGACATTGCGCGATGAATGGAATGAAATCGCCGGCCGGGTCAAAAAGGACGCTGCCGTCGTGATTTCCGGCGCGTCCGGCGCGGAACCTGCGACAGCGGAAGAACGCAAGGTTTTATCCGAGATCGGGCTTCCGGTGCGGGCAACGGCCACCCATATCGGGAACGGGATGGAGGCGCAGTTTCTCGCCAATATCGCACTGGGTTGCCAGGCTCTTCGCTCGGGAACACTCTTTCCGGCGTCCGGCAGCGGCGATGTCGGTGAGGCGCCTGCGCATGGCATCCGCCAGGCGCTGGTGACCAGCGTCGGACATTGGCGCGGCGAAGGCCTCGCCCTGGTTGAACGGATCGATTGAGGACCACATGGCTGAGCATCGTGACAAGAAAAGCCGCCCCATCGTTGCGATCACCGGCATGGGCATCGTCACCCCGCTCGGCACCGGCAAAACCGACAACTGGAAGAAGCTGACCGCCGGCGAATCCGGCATTCGCACCATCACCCGCTTCGCGACCGACGGGTTGCGCACCACCATCGCCGGCGCGGTCGATCATGTCTTCGAAGACGGCATGACGTCGTCGCATCTGTCGCAGAAGCTGGCGCTGCTCGCCGGCAATGAGGCGATCGAGGAATCCGCGATCGGCAGCAAAGGCAATTTTCCGGGGCCACTCTTTCTCGCCTTCCCGCCAATCGAAATCGAATGGTCGCAACGCTTTGCCATTGCCGCCGCCTCGGGAGCGAATGACAAGATCGAATACAGCGACCTCGTGCGCGCGGCGCAGAATCCGCAATTCAGTTCGTTCTACGAGGCGTCGAAATACGGCGTCGTTCCCGAATATCTGGCGCAGCATTTCGGCACCAAGGGCTCGCCGATCTCGCTGACCACCGCCTGCGCGTCGGGTGCGACCGCAATCCAGCTCGGCCTTGAGGCGATCCAGCGTGGCGAATGCGACGCCGCGCTCGCGATCGGCGCCGACGGTTCGATCACCGCGGAATCGGTCGTGCGCTTCTCGCTCCTCTCCGCGCTGTCGACCAATAATGCTTCGCCGCAAGGCGCCTCGCGTCCCTTCTCCAAGAACCGCGACGGCTTCGTGCTGGCGGAAGGCGCAGCGGCGCTGGTTCTTGAAAACTATGATCATGCCCTCGCGCGCGGCGCGAAAATCCTCGGTGTGGTCGAAGGCGTCGGCGAGAAAGCGGACAACTTCCACCGCACCCGCTCAAGCCCGGACGGCAAGCCGGTGATCTCCTGCATGCGCAATGCGCTGGCCGATGCCGGCGTAACGCCGGAGGATGTCGACTACATCAACGCGCACGGCACCTCGACGCCGGAGAATGATCGGATGGAATATCACGGCGTCTCGACCGTGTTCGGCGAGCGGCTCAAGGACATTCCGATCTCCTCGAACAAGTCGATGATCGGCCACACGCTGACCGCAGCCGGCGCGATCGAGGCCGTGGTCTCGGCGCTGACCATTCTCAACCAGCGCATTCCGCCGACCATCAATTACGAAATCCCCGATCCCGCGATCCCGCTCGACGTCGTGCCGAACAAGGCACGCGACGCCAAGGTGCGCCGGGTGATCTCGAACTCGTTCGGCTTCGGAGGGCAGAACACCTGCCTGGTGTTGACCGGCGAGCCGGCGTAAGGCGTCTCATCAAAACATCCGTCATGGCCGGGCTTTGTCCCGGCCATTCACGTCTTAAAGGTCGGAATTTGCATCCAATACGTGGATGCCCGACCCAAGGGTTACACTCGGGCCGCGCTTTGCGCGCTGCCGGGCGCCAGGCGTGACAACGACAGATGCGGGTTGACGCCGCCCTTCGCCGGGGGCTACCCAAGCGCACGTTTTCCCGCCCTTTTCGGCCGTTTCCCGGAGATATCGCGTCCATGCGTGCGCTTGCCTTGCTCGGTGACCGGAAGCTCGAGCTCACCGACCTGCCGCCCCCGCCCCCGCCCGGCCAGGACGAGGTCCAGATCCGGGTGCGCGCGGTCGCCCTGAACCACATCGACGTGTGGGGCTATCGCGGCATGGCTTTCGCCAAGCGCGCCTATCCGGTGGTGGTGGGCGTGGAAGCGGCCGGCGAAATCGCCGCGATCGGACCGGGCGTGACGCGGTTCAAGACCGGCGATCCGGTCGTGATGTATGGCGCGCTGACCTGCGGCAAGTGCAAATACTGCCTCGAAGGCCGCGACAATCTCTGTGAGAATGTCGGCGGCATCATGGGCTTCCATGTCGACGGTTTTGCGCGCGAATTGCTCAACATGCCCGAGCGTCTGGTGATTCCGGTGCCGAAGGGCGTGTCGATGCGCGACGCGGCCTGCGCGCCCGTCGCCTTCTCCACCGTCGAGCACATGCTGTTCGACAATGCCAAGCTGCAGCCGGGCGAAACCATCCTCGTACACGCCGCGGGGTCAGGCATCGGCTCGGTTGCGATCAAGATGGCGAAACAACTCGGCTGCACTGTCATCACCACCGTCGGCAGCGACGACAAGATCGAGAAGGCGAAGGCGATCGGCGCCGATCATGTCATCAATTACCGCACCGACCGGTTTGAAGGCCGGGTGCGCAAGCTCACCAACAAGAAGGGCGTCGATGTGGTGTTCGAGCATGTCGGCGGCGAAGGCTTCAACGGCTCGCTGCTCTGCCTGAAGAAGGGCGGGCGCCTTGTCACTTGCGGCTCGACCGCGGGCCCGACCGTGACCATCAACCTGATGCAGCTTTTCCAGCAACAGTACAAAATCCTTGCGTCGTTCGGCGCGTCGATGAAGAACATCCGCGACAGCCTCGACAAGATGGCGGGTGGCTTGTTGCCGGTGATCGACACGGAGGTTGGATTGGAGGACCTTGAGAAAGGCCTGGCACGCCTCGAAGGCCGGCAGGTGTTCGGCAAGGTGATCGTCAACTTCTGATGCACGAGTCCGCTTACAGACCTAACGGGTCGTCGCCGCGAAAGCGGGGATCCATAGCGACAGACAATGGTGTCTGCACTATCTGCACGCGGTTCTCAGTGCTGCCTGGGCTCAGTGCTTCAAGTTTGTCGCTCAGAGAGGATGGGTCCCCGCTTTCGCGGAGACGACGGTGAGGCATGCGCATCCGGATTCCAGACGGCATCCGTGACGCCGTTGTCGGCAATCTCGCGGTCGGGCTGATCAAGCTCGTCCGTCTCACCGATCCGCACAAGATGTCGGATTTCGCCGGCTGGGTGATGCGCAAGATCGGCCCGAAGCTGCGCGAGCACAGGATCGGCCGCGCCAATCTCATTGCTGCATTCCCGGAAAAGTCGCCGGAGGAAATCGAGAAAATTCTTGCTGGCGTCTGGGACAATCTCGGCCGCATCGGCATCGAATTCGCCCATCTCGACCGCATCTGGGACCACGATCCGAACAATCGCGGCAAGAGCCACATCGACTTCTCGCCCGAGAGCGAGGAGCGCTTCATCCGGCTGCGCGACGACGGCAAGCCGGCGCTCATTTTTGCCGCGCATCTCGGAAACTGGGAAATGCCGGCGCTTCCCGGCGCGGCGCATGGGCTGCCGAGCGCGGTACTCTACCGCGCGCCGAATATCGGCGCGGTCGCCGACATGGTGCTGAAGACCCGCGGCGTGAATATGGGACGCCTGATCAAGACCGGCCTTGACGCGCCGATGAAGACCGCTGACGCGCTCGCCGAAGGCCTGCATGTCGGCATGCTGGTCGACCAGTATTATGTGCGCGGCGTGCCGGTGACCTTTTTCGGACGCCAGACCAATGCCAACCCGCTGATCGCCCGCCTCGCCCGCCAGGTCGATTGCCCGATCCACGGCGTGCGCGTGATCCGCCGGCCCAACCGCCGCTTCTTCGCCGAACTGACCGAAGAGGTGAAGCCGGTGCGCGACGCCGAAGGCAAGATCGACATCGCCGGCACCATGCAGGCGATCACCGATGTGGTGGAGGCTTGGGTGCGCGAAACGCCGGAGCAATGGCTCTGGCTGCACAGAAGGTGGCGGTAGTTTTTCCCTCCCCCTTGTGGGGAGGGTGGCGAGCGAAGCGAGCGACCCTCCCCACAAGGGGGAGGGTAAGAATCCTCACCGTCCCGTCTTCACCCTGGTCCAGAGCCGGTTCAACAGCCGCTGCGTCTTCTGGTCGTGCGCGGTGATGATGTAGAGGCTCTTCATCGTCTCGGCGTCGGGATAGACCGAGCGATCTTCCAGCACCGCCTTGTCGATGAGTTTCTGGCTCGCCAGATTGCCGTTGGCGTAGGAAATGAAATTGGAATTCTTCGCCGCAACCTGCGGGTCCATCATGTAATTAATGAAGGCGTGCGCCTCCTCGACATTCTTCGCGTCCTTCGGGATCGCGAAATTGTCGAACCACATCTGCGCGCCTTCCTTCGGGATCGCGTAGCCGATCTCGATCTTGTTCCTGGCTTCCTGCGCGCGCTTCTGCGCCTGCTTGATGTCGCCGGACCAGCCGACCACCAGACAGATTTCGCCGGTGGCGAGCGAGGTGATGTATTCGGAGGAATGGAACTTGCGCACCGAGGGGCGCACCTTGGTGAGAAGCTCGGCCGCCTTTTCGAGATCGGCGGGGTTCTTACTGTTGGGATCGAGGCCGAGATTGCGCAAGGCGGCCGGCATGATGTCATCCGAGGAATCCAGCATCATCACGCCGCAATCCTTGAACTTCGCGAGATTCTCCGGCTTGAAGACGATATCCCAGTTATCGATCTTCGCGTCCTTCCCGAGGATTGCCTTCGCCTTCTCGACATTGTAGCCGATGCCGGTCGTTCCCCACATGTAGTTGACCGCGAATTGGTTGCCCGGATCGTAGGTCGCGAGGCGGTTCGTCACCTCCGGCCATGCATGCGACAGGTTCGGGATCTTGCTCTTGTCCAGCTTCTGGAACAGACCAGCCTTGATCTGGCGCTCCAGGAAATAGGCCGTGGGCACCACCACGTCATAGCCGGACTTGCCGGCGAGCAGCTTGGTTTCCAGCGTGTCGTTGGAATCGAAGGTGTCGTAGCGGACCTTGATGCCGGTCTTTTTTGTGAAGTCGGCGATCACGTTCGGATCGATGTAATCCGACCAATTGTAGATATTGACCACCCGTTCGCTTTGCGCAGCGGCGGGACAGGCCATCAGCGCAGCGAGAGACGCGGCTGCGACAGCCGAAGCAAAGGACAATCGTCGCATGATGGTTTGCCCGCTCTGCTTCAGGAACCGGTCTTGGTGGGAAGGCCCGCCGCCTTCCATGCCAGAATGCCGCCGGCGAGATGAGAGTCATAAGGCAAACCGGCCTCCTGCGCGGCGAGCGAAGCCGTGACCGAGCGCTTGCCGGACCGACAGGCGAAGACCACCTGCTTGCCCTGAGGATCGGGAATGGCGGAGAGGTCGAAGCCCTGCAGGGGCACCAGAACCGCGTCCGGATAACTTTCCACCCCCGTCTCGTTGGGCTCGCGCACGTCGACCAGCAGCATCCGACCTTCGGTGATGCCGCGGGCCACCTCCTCCGGCGTCAAATCCCTCACACTCGGCTTGCGACTGAAAAGACCCATCAGACACCTCAATCGACCACTGCGCGCCAGCTTTGATTTAGGACGTTCGGAACGTGAAAGCTACACCGTCACCTGTGTCCCGACCTCGACCACCCGTCCTGTCGGAATCTGGAAGAAGTCCGTCGCGTCGCTCGCCCCCCTAGCCAGCTTGATGAAGAGACGGTCCTGCCAGGCGGGCATGCCCGACTGCGGGGTCGGCTTGAGCGAACGACGGGAGAGGAAGAACGACGTGGACATGATGTCGAACGTCCATCCTTGCTTGCGGGCGATCGCCAGCGCTTTCGGCACGTTGGGCTGTTCCATGTAGCCGAACTTGAGTGCGATGCGGCTGAAGTGGGGCGAAACCGGCGTGATGGTCACGCGCTCCTCGTCGGTCACGCGCGGCGTGTCGGACGTGACGATCGTCAGAACCACGTTGTGTTCGTGCAGAATCTTGTTGTGCTTGAGATTGTGCATGAGCGCCGTCGGCGCGAAGGCCGGATCGGCTGTCAAGAACACGGCCGTACCTGCCACGATATTCGGCGGCTTTTTTTCCAGGCTGCGCAGCAGCGAGTCGAGCGGTACTTCGTGCTTGCGGGTCTTGTCCGCCAGCAAACGGGTTCCGCGCCGCCAGGTCAGCATGATCAGGACGATCACGGCGCCGAGCAAGACCGGGACCCAGGCGCCTTCCAGCAGCTTCAGACCGGTCGCGACGAAAAACGCCAAATCGACCACCATAAACGGCACCATGAGCAACAACACCGTCGTCAATCGGTATTGCCAGAATTTCCAGATCACAACGAAGCCAAGGATGGTTGTCATGAGCTCTGTCGCCGCAACGGCCAACACATAAGAGGAGGCCAAGGCGCTGGAGCTGCGGAACATCAGCACCAGCAAGAGCACGCCGATCAAGAGAATCGTGTTCACCCGCGGCATGAAAATCTGGCCGTAATGCGCGGCCGACGTGTGCCTGATCTCGAGACGCGGCAGGAGACCGAGCTGAATCGCCTGCTGCGTCAGGGAATAAGCGCCGGTGATCACCGCCTGGCTTGCGATGACGGTCGCGATGGTCGCAAGCCCGATCATCGGCAACAGAAATCCTTCCGGCACCAGATTGTAGAAGGGATCGCGGATCGCAACCGGATTCGCCAGCACGAGTGCGCCCTGACCAAAGTAATTCAAGAGCAGGCAGGGCAACACAACCACCAACCATGCCATCTGGATCGGCTTGCGCCCGAAATGCCCGAGATCGGCGTATAATGCCTCGCTGCCGGTCGCGACCAGAAACACCGCGCCCATGGTCAGCAGTCCGATCAATCCATTCTGCCACAGGAACACGACGCCGTAATAAGGATTCAGCGCATAAACGACGCGCAGGTCGTCGGCGATATGAAACGCTCCCAAAGCCCCGATCGTAATGAACCATACAAGGGTGATCGGGCCGAAGAGAATTGCGACCTTTCCGGTTCCATGCGACTGGACCGCAAACAGACCGGCAAGGATCACCACCGTCAGCGGCACGATGTAATGATCGAAATATGGTGAAACTTCCTTCAGTCCTTCAACCGCCGACATGACCGACAGAGCGGGCGTGATGAACGAGGAGCCGTAGAACATCGAGGCGCCGATAACACCCAAGATCAACACCAGAGGTGCCCGGTGTCCGAGAACGCGGAAGGCCAATGCCGTAAGCGAAAGCGTGCCTCCCTCACCGTTGTTGTCGGCACGCAGCAGGATCACGACGTATTTGATGGTGACCACAAGGATCAGCGTCCAAATGATCAGGGACAGGATGCCCAGCACTGTCGCTTCGGTGATGAATCCTTCGGCGTCGCCGTTCGCGGCTTTTGCCGCTTCACGGAAGGCGTAAAGCACGCTGGTACCGATGTCACCATAAACGACGCCGACGCTGCCAAGCGTCAGAGCCAGGAAATTCGGCTGAGCGCTCACCCCGGGGCCGCTGGTTTCCGGACCGGCCGAGACACTCACTGGGGCGTTCGTCATGGAACCGACTAATGATGCGCCACGAGACGCGGCGGCTTATCCCACCCTGCTGGCGCCTGCAACATGCTTTTAGAAGGCGATGTTGCAGTCACCCGAACATCCTCAGGGTTTGAAATTGGCAGGGAGCGGCGGCTCTTCCTTCATCAGGGTGATCGTGACCCGGCGATTGGCCGCAATATAGGGGTCGTCCGGGAAGAGCGGCTGCGTGTCGGCCCGGCCGGCGATCATGTAAATATGGGATGGAGGGACCCCCTCCTCCTCCAGAATCTGCCGGATGGCGTTGGCACGATCGGCGGACAGATCCCACGGCCCGTAACCGCGGCGCGGCGGCAGCTTGCTCGCGGAGGTATGGCCGGTGATGGAGAGGCGGTATGGCATGCCGCGCAACTGCGTGGCCAGTTTCTGGACGACGCGGCGCGTGCGCTCATAGGGCTCCTTGGCGCCATCGGCGAACATCGAGCGGCCATCCTGATCCACGATCTCAATATTGAGCCCGTCCTTGGTTTCCTCAAACATGATGTGTTTGGAGATTTCCGACAATTCCGGCATCTCCTGCATCGCCTGTCGCAGCGACGCCGCGGCCAGCGCGAAAGCGCGCTCCTGCTTCAGCTTGAGACCATATTGCCGATTGTGATCCTGCTCGTCGGGGGCCGGCGTGTTGGTTGAATCTTCCGGATTGATGCGCGCGGCGTTCTTGAGACGCGGCCGCGTTGGCAGACCATCCACCTCGATGATGCCGGAATAGCGCACATTCTGCTGCACGCCGAATGCATCGCGCATGGAGCCAGCCACGATCTGCAGCTTGGCACTGTCCTGAGTGGAGAACGCGACCAGCATTACGAAGAAGGCGACAAGCAGGCCCATAAGGTCGGCGAAGGTGACAAACCACCCGTGCCCGCCGCCATGCCCGCCGCCGTGTTTTTTCCTAGCCATGATCGTCGCCCGGCGCCGCGCTAGGCGGCCGCCAGCTCGCCCTCTTCGTGGCGATGTTTCTCAGGGAGATAAGCCAGCAGCATTTCACGCACCAGGGCCGGCGACTTGGCGTCGCGGATCATCAGGATGCCGTCGATGATCAAGGTACGGTTGATGTCCTCATCATGCAGCTTGAGCTGCAGCTTGTCGGCGATCGGCAGGCAGAACAGGTTGGCGACGGCGGCGCCGTAGAAGGTCGCGAGCAGCGCCACCGCCATATAGGGACCGAGCTTGGAGGGGTCAGTCATGTTGGCAAACATCTGCACCATGCCGATCAGCGTACCGACCATGCCGAAAGCCGGCGCGCAATCGCCGATGGCGCGGTAGATTTTCTGGCCTTCGTCGAGGTGGGTGATGAAATTGTCGCGGTCGCGCTCGAGATTGTCGCGGATGAAGTCCGCGTCATAGCCGTCCGCGACATAGCGCACGCCCTTGGCGAGAAAGGGATCGTCGACCTCCACGCGTTCAAGGCCGATGGGTCCCTGCTTGCGCGCGATTTCGGCCAGGGCTGCGATCTCGTCGACCAGATCGCGCTGCGTCATGCGGCGCAGCGTGAAGGCGAATTTCATGCCGATCGGAACGCCGTGAAAGATCGACGTGAGCGGGAAGCGGATCAGGGTTGCGGCAAACGAACCCCCGAAAATGACGATTGCGGCGTGCGAATCCAGAAACATGCCGAGATCGCCACCCATCAAAATAAGGGTGACAAGAACGACGAGCCCGGCGAGAAGACCCAGACCGGTTGCAATATCCATAAAACGCTACCCCAACGCCACGCAATACATGCCCTTCCTGGGCAGACCCTTCTGGGCCTTGGCACATTAGGCTGCGTGCGCTTAAAGGAGCGTAAAGCCTAACGGCGGGCATGCCGCCGCGGGGCCGCCGGTCTTTCGCGACCGGCAGTTAATCGTTAAGAAAAATCAAGAGCGGAGAGAGCACATGCGTGAAATTGGCCACTTCATCGGCGGAAAGTCCGTCTCAGGCAAATCAAGCCGGTTCGGCGAGGTGTTCGATCCGAATACGGGTGAGGTCCAGGCCAAGGTGGCGCTGGCCAGCCGCGCCGAGGTCGAGGCTGCCATCGCCAATGCCGAGGCGGCCCAGCCCGCCTGGGCGGCGACCAACCCGCAGCGCCGCGCCCGGGTGATGTTCAAGTTTCTGGAGCTGATCCAGAAGGAAATTGAGCCGCTCGCCAAGGTGCTCTCCTCCGAGCATGGCAAGGTGCTGTCCGACGCCAAGGGCGATATCCAGCGCGGCGTCGAGGTGGTGGAATTCGCCTGCGGCATTCCGCATCTGATGAAGGGGGAATACACGGACGGCGCCGGTCCCGGCATTGACCTCTATTCGATGCGGCAGCCGCTCGGCGTGGTCGCCGGCATCACCCCGTTTAATTTCCCGGCAATGATCCCGATGTGGAAATTCGCGCCGGCCATCGCCTGCGGAAATTCCTTCATTCTCAAGCCGTCGGAGCGGGATCCTTCTGTGCCGATGCGGCTTGCTGAACTGATGCTTGAAGCGGGCCTGCCGGCGGGCGTGCTCAATGTCGTCAACGGCGACAAGGAAGCGGTCGACGCCCTGCTGACCGATCCGCGCGTGAAGGCCATCGGCTTTGTCGGCTCGACGCCGATTGCCGAATACATCTACACGACAGGCTGCGCGCACGGAAAGCGCGTACAGTGCTTCGGCGGCGCCAAGAACCACATGATCGTGATGCCGGACGCCGACATGGATCAGGCGGTCGATGCGCTGGTCGGCGCGGGCTACGGCGCGGCCGGCGAGCGCTGCATGGCGATCTCGGTCGCTGTGCCGGTCGGCGAGAAAACCGCCGATGCGCTGGTGAAAAAACTGATCCCGCGCGTCGAGGCGCTGAAGATCGGCACCTCCACCGACCCCAGCGCCGATTACGGCCCGATGGTCACCAAGGCGCACCTCAACAAGGTGAAGGGCTATGTCGATCTCGGCATCAAGGAAGGCGCCAAGCTCCTGGTCGATGGCCGTAATTTCAAGCTGCAAGGCTACGAGAACGGCAATTTCATGGGCGGCTGCCTATTCGACCAGGTCAAGCCAGACATGAAAATCTACAAGGAGGAGATTTTCGGCCCTGTCTTGTCCGTCGTACGCGCCAAGGATTACGAAGAGGCCGTGCGTCTCCCCTCCGAGCACGAATACGGCAACGGCGTCTCGATCTTTACCCGCGACGGCGACACCGCGCGCGATTTCACCCAGCGCGTCAGTGTCGGCATGGTCGGCGTCAACTTCGCGATTCCCGTGCCGCTCGCCTATCACACCTTCGGGGGCTGGAAGCGCTCCGGCTTCGGCGATCTCAACCAGCACGGCCCGGATTCGATCCGCTTCTACACCAAGACCAAGACCGTCACCTCGCGCTGGCCGTCCGGCACCAAGGAAGGGGCGGAATTCACCATTCCGACGATGCGATAGGACGGATATTCGCGAAATACCCCACCCGCGAAGCGAACCGCGGGTGGGGTAAAATTTTGCGGAATGCAGGCGGGCTAATGTCCCGCCGGATGATTCCATTCCGGCAGCAACACGATGCTGTTCGGATTGAAACCCTGATCCTTCAGCGCGTTGACGCTGTCCACCACCTCGCCCTTGGTGAGATCGATAACCGTGATCGAGCCGTCGCTCATGCCGGGCAGATTGAGCAAGGAGTTCTGCACGAAGGCGAACTTTTCATCTTTGGTGATCGCGACATGATGGGCGCCCTCGGCCGCCGGAATTGACTTCTGCAATACCGGCTGGGCAGGCGACCTGCTGATGTCGAAGACATGCAGATGCCCTGGCTTGGCGGTCGTAACATACAGCCGGTCCGCCTTGCCGTTGAAATAGATCTCAAGCGGAACGCCGGCTTTGACCGTCGCGAAGTCGAATGCCTGCGCGACGTCGAAATCCTTCTTCTCCGCGTTCCATGTGGCGGTCCAGAGCGTTCCGCCATTCATGTTGGTGATGTAAGCCACCGGCGGATTGGCACCCGGGACGAACAGGATCTCGACCGGAGCCTCGCCCGAGGGTGACGGCTTGCTCGAGAGCTTGTGGCTCGACAGCACGTTGCCTGTGCTGGCTTCGACAACGGTAATCGTCTCGCCGGGATCGCCGAGGTCCGTCGCGCGGACGGTGCTGGTCAGCAGCAGGCGATCGATGCCGTTATGCACCGCGATGCCATGCGGATAAGGCTTCGGCAACGTAACGGATTTGGCCGGCTGATCGGTGACCGCGTCGCCAATGATCAATTTCCCCGATCCCATGCAGGTCAGGTACCAGGTCTTGTTGTCGTCCGAAAAAACGACGTCCTCCCCCACCTGGCAATCCGGCACCAATACCGTCTTCGCCGCGAAAGGCCGCTTCGACATGTCGATCACGCGCAATTCCGGTTTGCCCAGAGCGTTGACATATGCCTTGGAGGAATCACGATTGTAGAAAATATGATGCGCGACCAGATCGGGTGGCAACGGAAGGTTTTCCACGGTCTTTCCGTAATTCGGCGAGGCCGGATTAACGTCGATGACGGCGATACCTTCCTGCCGTTTTTGCCCGGGGACCGGACTCTTGAAGGCTTTCAGGGCCTCGGGTGATTTGCTTTCGTAATTGAGCATCGCGAGGATTTCGGCATGTCCGGCAGATGGCCAAGCGAGACTGGCCGTTAAAGCCGCGACAGCAAAGGCGCGCTTCATGGTAGCCTCCCGTGAGAACTGATCTCGAATTTTTCGCTTCTAAATTTTCACCGCCGGGCGGGCTCAGCCCGCGATAAAATCAACGGCGGGTTTCAGTTTGGCCCGCGCCCGGAGCAACATCTTTTCGGCACGATGCATTGAAGGCATACATCATGTCCGCGCCGGTACCTGCGCAGGTCGATGAACCGTACAATGTTTCCGTCTGGATCGGAAGCGCGATTCATGATCCCGGGACGCGGGCCTGAAACAATGGTCTTCCGTGCAACCAAGGCGATGTATTTGTTGGCCTTGATTTTCTTCGGATTCATTGAGCCGTGTTCGGCGCAAGTCAGCACCGGCAATATCCGCCGCTTCGATTTGCGGATTGAAAACGGCAAGGTCATCGCCAACCTGCGGGCGATCACAGTGCGCCGCGGCGACGCCGTCGAACTTGCATGGAGCGCCGACCAGCGCACGACATTGCATCTGCATGGCTATGACATCGAAACCACGGTCGATCGCGACACGCCTGGCGTGATGGCGTTCATGGCGCGCGCGACGGGCCGCTTTGCCATCGAGATCCATTCATCTGATGGCAGTGGAGCGCCCGGCCGTCACAGAACATTGATGTATCTCGAAGTTCATCCGCGGTGATCAATTGATCGCGCTGGCCGCCATAAGAGTTGCTGCAGGCCTTGGCCTCCTCGCGGCCCTGCATACTGAGGCAGCGGCGCATGGACTCGGCCAGCGCTATGACCTGCCGCTGCCGCTCAACTTCTATCTGCTTGCGTCCGGTGCGGCGGTCGCCGTGTCCTTTGTCATTCTTGCTGTGTTCATGCGCCGGCCGCAGGATGCTTCGTACCGCTTATCTGCACATCCCTTGCTCCACGGCACCATTTCTTCTCCGGTCGTCATCGCCGTTCAAATTCTATCCGTCGCCATTCTGGCGTTGCTGGTTGCCGCCGGCCTGTTCGGGCGTCAGAATCCTTTCAAGAACATCACACCCGTCACGACTTGGGTGATCTATTGGGTGGGCGTGACCCTGCTGTCGGCCTTTGTCGGAAATTTATGGCCGCTGTTAAGTCCCTGGACCGCGGCCTTTGATTTCGCCGAAAGCGCGGTGCAGCGCCTTACAGGCAAGAGCCTGCAGTTGCACCTTCCCTACCCGGCCCGGCTTTCCGCATGGCCGGCCTGCATACTGTTCCTCATCCTTGTCTGGTTCGAGCTCGTGGCGACCGATCGCGACGTGCCGCGCTATATCGCGACCGCACTCATCATCTATTCCGGCCTCACCTGGGCCGGGTTCGTCATCTTCGGACGCGACATCTGGAACACGAACGGCGAAGCCATTTCGGTCGCTCTCGGACTCTTTGGCCGGTTTGCTCCATTGCGTGTGCATCGCGATCAATGCTGGCACTGGAGCCTGCATCCTTATGGCTCCGGCCTGCTCGCTCAACAGCCGCTCGATCCGGCGATGACGGCATTCACACTTCTGATTCTGGGAAGTGTTACAGTCGATGGCCTGATGGAAACGCCTCTGTGGGCCGCGACGGCGGAATGGCTGCTCGGCACAAACGGCGCCAGCTTTCAGCGAACCTACAGCCTGCTCGCAACGGCGCTGCTTGTTGCCGGTCCGCTCGCCCTGGCCGCCCTCTATCTCTTTGTCATCGCATTGATGACACGGATCGCAGGCGGCAAGGGCTTTGTGGCGCTGGCCGGCCTGTTCGTTCTCACCCTCGTGCCCATCGCCATCGCCTATCATCTCGCCCATTATTTTTCGCTGCTGATGATTGCTGGTCAATTCATCATCCCGCTGGCTTCCGATCCCTTTGGTTTTAAGTGGGACCTGTTCGGCACTACGCTTTACCGGATCGACATCAGCATCGTGGATGCGCGGTTCATCTGGTATCTGTCGGTGATCGCTATCGTCTGCGGCCACATCATCGCGGTATGGCTCGCGCATGTCATCGCCTTCCGCATCTACTACAATGCGAGCATCGCGCGGCGCAGCCAATATCCCATGCTGGCCCTGATGATCGGCTACACGATGCTGAGCCTGTGGATTCTCGCCCAGCCGATCGTCGAGCCGGCGAGATGATAGGCCTGTGAATCTTGTTCGCGGGACGCCATGCTGCCGATTTTCCTTTTCAGCCGTCAACCACGGACTAGAATGGCTCCGCTGCTCTCCGCGCTTCACCGCATTTCCCCGAAGGATCGCGCATGTCCGACTACAAGCTTTATTGTTTTGCCCAATCCGGCAACGCCTATCGCGCCGCGCTGATGCTCAACCTGATCGACGCCAAATGGGAGCCGATCCATGTCGATTTCTTCGGCAAGCGCGAGCAGCTAACCCCCGCCTATCGGGAAAACGTCAACGAAATGGGCGAAGCGCCCGTGCTCGTCCATGGTGAGAAGAAGCTCACCCAGTCCGGCGTCATTCTCACCTATCTCGCGGAACATACCGGCAAATTTCACCCGCAGACAGAAGACGAGCGGCTCGAGGCGCTGCGCTGGATCATTTTCGACAATCAGAAGGTGAACGGCTTTCTCGGCCCGTATCGTTTCCTGAAAAACTTCGCCAAACCTGCGGCTGATCCCGCGGTGCTCAACTTCCTGAAAGGACGCATCGACAACAATCTTGCCATCGTCGACAAGCGGCTGGGCAAAGCGCCGTATCTCGTCGGCGACCATCCGACCATCGCCGACATCTCAATGACGGGCTATCTCTATTATCCGGTCGAGGAATTCGGCTTCGATATCGCCGGCACGCACAAGAACATTGCGGCCTGGCTCGGGCGCATCAAGGCCCTGCCCGGCTGGAAGCATCCCTATGATCTGATGCCGGGGCATCCTTTGGCGGCCACCTAATCCAGCACCCGCACCAGCCAGAGCGCCAGTGCCGGAAATGCGGCCACCAAACCCAGCCGCACGATATCGGCGGCGATGAACGGCACGACGCCGCGATAGGTCGCCATCATCGGCACGTCGCGAGCAATGGCCGACACGACGAAGACGTTCAGTCCTATTGGCGGACATGTCAGCCCGATGCCGACAACGATCAGCACCAGGATGCCAAACCAGATCGCAGTCTCGTCCGGCGGCAGGCCGAAATCGAGCGCGGAGACAATCGGGAAGAACACTGGCAGCGTCAGCAGGATCATCGCCAGTTCGTCCATGACGGCGCCCAACAGAATGTAAAACAGCATCAGGACGGCGATGACGCCGAGCGGTGGCAGGCCGAATCCAGTCACGAATTGCGCGGCCTTTTCCGGCAATTGCGAGCGGCCGAGAAAGGCATCGAACACTTCAGAGCCGAGGATGATGATGAAGATCATTGCCGAGGTTTCCGCCGTCTGCAGCAGCGAATCCCTGAATTCCGCCCAGCCGAGCGTGCGCTGCGCCAGCGCGATCACGATCATCGAAACGGCGCCGACGCCGGCGCCTTCCGTCGGCGTGAACACGCCGCCATAGATGCCGCCGACCACGACCACCGCGACCAGCAGCACCGGCCAGACCGCCAGCAACGTCCTGACGCGCTCCTTGCCGCCCACCTTGCCGTGCGCCGGCGCGACGTCGGGATTGCGATGAGCGATCAGCGCAATCACGATGCAATAGAAAACGGCCGCCATCAGCCCCGGAACGAGCGCAGCCTTGAACAGCTTGGCGATGTTCTGTTCGGTCGTGATCGCATAGACGACCAAAATGATAGATGGCGGAATGAGAATGCCGAGCGTGCCGCCGACGGCGATGGCGCCGGTGGCAAAGCCCGGCGCGTAGCGATAGCGCTTGAATTCCGGCAGGGTGGCGCGCGCGAACGTCGCCGTGGTTGCGACAGAAGAGCCGCAGATCGCGCCAAACGCCGTGCAGGCCCCGATCAGGGCCATGCCGAGCCCGCCGCGCCGGTGCCCGATTAGGCCTGCGGCGGCCGTGAACAATTTGGTCGAAAGGCCGGAGCGTTCCGCGATCGCGCCCATCAGGATGAACAGCGGAATGACCGACAAGGTGTAGTTGGAGAACAGGTAGAACGGCGTCGTGTTCATGTAGCTGAGGAACGCCGTCCAGCCGGAGAAATAGACAAAGCCGGCGCTGCCGGTGATAAACATGGCGAGACCGACCGGCATGCGCAGCGCGATCAGCACCAGCATGGCAAGGAAGCCGAATCCGGCAACCGTAGCAGGATTCATGCCCGACCCCGGATCAGGCGCAGCGATGTCGCGACGGCAACGACGCCGAGAAACCCTGCGGCAACCGCGCACGCGGAAACCGCCCAGCCGGTCGGCAGACCAAGAATCATCGACACGGTGTTGCTGCGCATCGTGTCCCAGGCGCCGACGGCCAGACGCCAAGCGATGACAAATGCCGTGCCGGCATAGACAAGGTCCCAGAGCGCGTCGAGCAGATCACGTGCGCGCGGCGACATATGCGTGGTGAAACTGTCGACCACGATATTGCCGCGGCGCGACTGGCAGAGCGGAAAGAACGCAAAGATGGTCAGCGCGGTGCCAATCTGCACGAGCTCGATATCGCCCGGCACCTGACTGTTGAACAACCAGCGCAGGCAGACATGAACAGTGACCATCGCCGCAAGGCCCACCGACAAAAGTCCGCCGGCAATCGCCAGCAGGCGTGTCGGGGCGGCCAGCGGTCTGTCACGGATCCGCTGTCCGCCCTCCCCGATGGTGTCGGTCATTCGCTCAGCTCTTGCCGTATTTGGCAATCGCCGCCTTGGCGTCGGCGAGCAGCTTCTCGCCCTTCAGCCCCTTGTCCTTGGCCTGTTTCAGCCAGTTGTCGACGACCGGCTGGGTCGCCTTCTGCCAGCGCGCCGATTCTTCCTTGGACAGTTCGGTAACGGTGTTGCCGCGCTTCCTCACCGCCTCCTCGACGGCGATCGCCTGCTCATCCCACATCTTTCCGGCGAGTTCAGCAAAGGCCATACCGGAATTCTGATCCAGTACCTTCTTCAGATCGGCCGGCAGACCGTCATATTTCGGCTTGTTCATCGCGATGACGAAGGTTGCGGTGTAGAGCGTCGGCGAACCGAAAATCTCGGTGTGATACTTGACCAGTTCCTGCACCTTGATCGCCGGCACGACTTCCCACGGCACCACGCAGCCGTCGATCACCCGCTGTGCCAGCGCTTCCGGCACCTGCGGGATCGGCATCGGAATGCCATTGGCGCCAAGCGCCTTCAGCGCCTCGCCGGCAAGGCGTGTCGGCGAACGCAGCTTCAGGCCCTTCAGGTCATCCATGCTCTTGACCTGCTTGGACGCATGGACAAGCCCATGATCGTGCGCCCAGACGCAAAGCGCCTGCGTCTCCTTGAACTCGTCGCGCAGATTGTCAGCGTAGAAATCCTGCACCGCTTTCGCGTTCACGATCGCGTTCTTGTGCGGGACGAAGGGCAATTCGAACACTTCGATCTTCGGGAACCGGCCGGGCGTCGATCCCGGCAGGGTCCACACGATATCGGCGACGCCATCGCGCGCCTGATCGTAGAGCTGCGGCGGCGTTCCACCGAGCTGCATGGAGGGAAAGATATCGATCTTCAGCTTGCCGCCGGAATCCTGCTCGATCTTCTTTACCCACGGCGTCAACAACCGCGTATGCACGTTCGAAACGGGCGGCAGAAAATGATGCAGTCGCAACGTCACTTGCGACTGACCGAAGGCCGTGCGGGAGACAGCCGGCGCGGCAACGGCCGCACCCGCGAGTTTGATGAATTGACGACGATGAAATGCCATGGGGTCCCTCCCTTGCGCCGACTTCTACGGTCGGTTTCATTTGCAACTATGCTACCCATTTTCACAGCGCGGTAAAGGCCTAACCTCCGCTCGGCACACCAGCATAGGCGCCGCCTTCCGGCTCGAACGGTGCATCGATGGCGATGATCCTGACCGTGGCGTCGCTTAGCAGGACGCTGACAGCCGGATCGCGCCTCACACGCAGACGCCGCTCCGAAATATCGACGGGAAGATGGCGGTCACCGAGCATCCAGGCGATCCGCGCAAGATCGGACGAACTGGCCGCGCGTACTTCATAGAGTGGCTCCGGACGCGCGACAATTTCGATCAGCGCATCGTCGTCCAGGATCAATCGGTCGTCGGTCTGCAGGCGCACCGATTGCGTCAGGGCCATCTCGATCCGTGTGCCGCGCAGGGCAGTATGCGAACCTTCCGGCCTCTGTCGCTGCTCATAATTGAGCAGCAGGGTATCGACGAGACGCAGATCGCTTACCGTTCCGGCCGGCAGCACGGCAATCGCGCGTCTCATCGCAGCCACATGAGATTCCGGTTAGTTCAAACGGCCCGGACGTTCGCTGTCTTCGCCGCCTGGCAACATCGGCGACACCGGCGGTGAACCGGCGGCTCCCGCCGCCGGGGCCGCGGCAGTTCCGGCAGCGGCGGTCGCTGCGTCCTGCGCCTTGTAACGCTGATAGGCGAGCCAGCCGAAGGGGAGCGAGGCAAGATAACAGACGGTGCCGATGGTCAGCACCCACCACGGATAGCTGACGAGCAAGGCGACAAACAAAACCACGACAACAAAAATCGGCAGCACCCGATCCGGCGGCACCCGTTTGCCAAACTGCTTGCCCGAAAACACCGGCAAGGTCGACACCAGCAGGAATGAAACGATCAGCGTGTAGATCAGCGCGACGACGGTGAACCGCTGCATGCCGAGCAGATTGAGATAGATCGGCAGCATGACGATGATGGCGCCGGCCGGCGCCGGCACGCCGGTGAAGAAATTGCCGGCCCAGGCGGGCTTTGTCGGATCGTCCGCCATCACATTGAAGCGGGCGAGCCGAAGTACCATGCAGATGGCGAAGACAAGCGAGGCGATCCAGCCAACCGAGCCCAGATCGTTCAGCCCCCAGAAATAGAGAATGAGGCCCGGCACCACGCCGAAATTCACGAAGTCGGCCAGGCTGTCGAGTTCCGCCCCGAAGCGGGACTGGCCCTTGAGCATGCGCGCAAGCCGACCGTCCACGCCGTCCAGCATGGCGGCAAACACGATGGCGCCCAAGGCCCATTCCAGGCGCCCCTCAATGGCGAGTCGGATCGCCGTCAGGCCGGCGCAGAGCGACAGCAGGGTGATGAAGTTGGGCAGCAGGACCCGCACCGGAATGGCGCGAAAACGCTTTTTCCGGGCGGCCAGGCGGTCGGGATCGATCGGTGGGAACAGCATATCGGCAATATAGCGAGCCGCGCGGGAACTTGCCATCGAATGCGGCGGCGCTTCCTTAACGTCAGCCTACCCGGTAGGTGCGCAGAGGATCGGGGGCCTTGAGATCGGCGATGATGGTTTCGCCGGCGAGCGAGGTCTGCCCCTCGGCCACCAGCGGCTTCGTTCCCTCCGGCAAATAGACGTCGAGCCGCGAGCCGAAGCGGATCAGGCCGAAACGGTCGCCGGCGGCGAGCACGTCGCCCTCCCGCGAAAACGACACAATGCGCCGGGCCACAAGGCCGGCGATCTGCACCACCCCGATGCGGACATTGCCGTTGCCGATCACCAGCGAATTGCGCTCGTTGTCCTCGCTCGCCTTGTCGAGATCGGCATTCAGGAATTTGCCGGCTTTGTAGACGATGCGCTCGATGCGGCCTGCCATCGGGCTGCGGTTCACGTGACAGTCGAACACGCTCATGAAGACGGACACGCGCGGCAGCGGCCTGTCGCCGAGCCCAAGCTCCGCCGGCGGCACCACATTGGTGACACGACTGACGCGGCCGTCCGCGGGCGATACGATCAGACCTTCACGGACCGGCGTAACCCGTTGAGGATCGCGAAAGAAATAGGCGCACCAGGCGGTGAGAAAAGTGCCGATCCATCCGAGCGGCGTCCAGATCCAGAACAAGACCAAACTCAGCAGCGCGAAGGCGCCGATGAACGGATAGCCCTCCGGATGGATGGGCGCGAGCTGGGAGCGGATAGAATTGGCAATCGACATGGCGGTTTAGTTGCCTGACTTTAAGCGCCTTCGCAAGTTGGCGCGCAGCATCACTCAACGATATCGACCGGCGCCACGGATCGCGGTGCAGCCGCGGCCGCCGATATCTCGTCCTCCACGGGCGGTGGAAGACGGTTGGGGGCAGACTCCTGCTCTCCGATTTCCGCAAGTTTCTCGCGCGCTTCCTCGGCTTTCCGCTGCTTATTCCACATGCTTTCGTAGAGACCTTTCCGGGCCAGCAACTGGCCATGCGTCCCACGCTCGGCGATCTCGCCCCGGTCGAGCACAATGATCTCGTCGGCGCCGACAATGGTCGAGAGCCGGTGCGCGATCACCAGCGTGGTGCGGTTGCGCGAGACGCGCTCGAGTGCGTCCTGAATTTCCTTCTCAGTGTGGCTGTCGAGGGCGGAGGTCGCCTCGTCGAGCAGCAGAATCGGCGGCCCCTTCAGAATCGTGCGCGCAATGGCGACACGCTGTTTTTCGCCGCCCGACAATTTCAGGCCGCGCTCGCCGACTTCGGTCTCGTAACCTTTCGGCGACAGCCGAATAAAGGTATCGATCTGCGCCAGCCGGGCCGCCTCCTCCACTTCTTGGTCGGTCGCTTCCCAGCGGCCGTAACGGATGTTGTAGCGGATGGTGTCGTTGAACAGCACGGTGTCCTGCGGCACCATGCCGATCGCGGCGCGCAACGAGGATTGCGTCACATCGCGGATATCCTGTCCGTCGATCAGGATGCGACCGCCCGTCACTTCATAGAAGCGGAACAGGAGCCGCGAGATCGTGGACTTGCCGGCGCCCGAGGGACCGACAATCGCCACCGTCTTGCCGGCCGGCACGTGCAGGCTGATGCCCTTGAGGATGGGCCGGTCCGGTTCGTAGGCGAATGACACATTCTCGAAACGGATATCGCCGGCGGCCACATGCAATGGTCTTGCACTCGGCTTGTCGTTGATCTCCGGATCGCGCGCGAGTATGGAGAACATGGTCTCGATATCGGTGATAGCCTGCTTGATCTCACGATAGACCATGCCCATGAAATTCAGCGGCACATAAAGCTGGATCATCATCGCGTTGATCATGACAAAATCGCCGACCGTGTTGGTCCCGGCCTTGATCCCATAGGCGCACATCACCATGGTGGCGGCGAGGCCGAACGTAAAGATCAGCGCCTGTCCGGCATTCAGCCAAGCGAGCGAGGTGTAGGCCTGAACGCTGGCATCCTCGTAACGCGCCATGGAACGGTCATAGCGGCGCGCCTCGCGTTCCTCGGCGACGAAGTATTTGACGGTTTCATAATTAAGCAACGAGTCGATCGCCTTGGTGTTGGCGTCGGTGTCGCTGTCATTCATCTTCCGGCGGATGGCGATGCGCCATTCGGTGGCGATATAGGTAAACCACATATAGGCGGCGACGGTGATCACGATTACCGCCACGTAGCGCCAGTCGAATTGCCAGAGCAGGACCGCGACGATCAAGGCGAGCTCGATGATCGTCGGCATCAATTGCAGGATCACCATCCGCACGATGATTTCGATACCGTTGCGCCCCCGCTCGAGCACGCGCGTCAGGCCGCCGGTCTTGCGCTCCAGATGGAAGCGCAGCGACAGCTTGTGCATGTGTTCAAAGGTGAGAATGGCGAGACGCCGCACGGCATGCATCGCCACCTTGGCGAACAGGCCGTCGCGCAATTGCGTCAGCGCCGCCATCAGGATGCGCATGCCGCCATAAGCCAGCGTCATGGCGATCGGCGCGGCGATCACCCAGGTGAGCCAGTGATCAAGCCAGGAGGCGTCGCTCGCAGGCGCAGGCGCCTGCCCGCTGAGCGCGTCCACCGCCCATTTGTAGGTGAAGGGCACTGTGACGGTCGCGAGCTTGGCCAGCAGCAACAGGACCATCGCCCCCACGACGCGCAGCTTGAGATCGCCCCGGTCCGACGGCCAGATATAAGGCCAGAGCTTGAGCAGCGCAGTGAACAAACCGCCGCCCCCGATGGATGCATGCGATGAGGACGGGTCGGGCGGCGTCACGGACCTGGAGCGAGGTGTCATCAGTGTTTAACCGGCGGGCTCAAGCATGGCTGGCAGGGCGAGATGTCATATAGGTATTTTGCCCTCTCCGCCCAGCGGTTTGGCCGCCAATCGGCCGGCCAGACACAAGAGCGGCACTTGGAATAGGCATATCAGGGTCCTACATCAACGTCCGGCCCGCCTTTGACGCCCTTTTGCATCCAGTGCCACAGTCCGCTGCATGACCGAGATTCGAAATATCTGTGTCTATTGCGGTTCCGGACCCGGAACCGATCCCAGTTTCATCAACGCCGCGCATACTTTCGGGGCCATCATGGCCGAAAGCCATGTGCGCCTGATCTATGGCGGCGGCTCGGTCGGCCTGATGGGCGCGGTCGCCGCGTCGGTTCTGGCCAAGGGCGGACAGGCGACCGGCATCATTCCGGAATTCCTGGCCGGCAAGGAACGGCCGATGGTCGATGTGCAGGAGCTGATCGTCACGCGCGACATGCATGAGCGCAAGCGCATCATGTTCGAGCGCTCGGACGCTTTCGTTGCCCTGCCAGGCGGCATCGGCACGCTGGAAGAACTGGTCGAGCAGCTCACCTGGGCGCAGCTTGGCCGTCACAAGAAGCCGATCCTGATTGCGAATATCAACGGTTTCTGGGACCCGCTGCGTGCGTTGCTCGACCACATGAAGGAGCTCGCATTCATTCACACGGCCAACAACGTCAATCTGCTCTGCGCCGACCATGTGGAAGAGATCCTGCCGATGCTGCGGAAAGCCGCGCGCAGGGTTTCGGAAGCCGAGAAGCTGATGGAAGCGGGAACGGCGGAGAGGTTGTGATCTCCCTTCCCCGCGCAGCGGGAAAGGTGTTCATTTCACAAAGGTCACCGCTTCGATGCGATTGCCGTCCGGATCACGGATGAAGGCGGCATAATAGCCCTCTCCGTGCTGCGGACGCAGACCCGCCTCGCCATCGGATGCTCCGCCGGCCTTGAGCGCTGCCGCGTGAAAGGTATCGACCATTTCCTGTGACGATGCACGCAGGGCGATGTGCATGCCTGAATCGTCCTCGACTTTTTTCATCCACGGACGATGATTGATCCAGAATTCTGGATACTTCTTTCCGAAGGCAATGGTCGCCGGACGCGTTTCCAGCTTTTGATAGCCGAGCGCGCCAAGCACCGTTTCGTAGAATTCGGCAGAGCGATCGAGGTCGCTGACAGAGACGGAGATGTGGTCGATCATGGTCATCTTTCCTTCGTCATGTCCGCGCACCCCGGTCCGGCCGAAGACCGGCCGGAGTGTAAACTTGTCGCGGGCATGCACGTCTTTCTTCGCTGCAGCCGATCAAGCCGTGGAAGGCCCCGACAAGCCCGGCCATGACGGTCTCTATGCCGTCGCGCCGGACTTCACCAGCTTGTACACGACGGAATCCATCAGTGCCTGGAACGAAGCGTCGATGATATTCGGCGACACGCCGATGGTGGTCCAGCGTTCGCCGTTCTCGTCCTCGCTTTCGATCAGCACCCGCGTCACCGCCCCGGTGCCCGCGTTGAGGATACGCACGCGATAATCGCGCAGCTTCAGCCCCTCGATATATTTCTGATACTTGCCGAGATCTTTTCGCAGCGCCACGTCGAGCGCATTGACCGGCCCGTTACCCTCGGCCGCCGAGATCAGCGTCTCGCCCGCGACCTTCACCTTCACCACCGCCATCGCCACGGTGACGCGCTTGCCAACGGCATTGTAGCGCTGCTCGACATTCACATCGAACTGATCGACGTCGAAATAATCGGGCACCTTGCCGAGAATGCGCCGGGCCAGCAGGTCGAATGACGCATCGGCGCTTTCGTAGGCATAGCCGGACGCCTCGCGCTCCTTCACCTCATCGAGCAGGCGCGCGACGCGCGGATCGTTCTTATCGACCTGGATACCGATGCGCTCCAGCTCCGACAGCACATTGGAACGCCCGCCCTGATCGGACACCATCACCTTGCGGTGATTGCCCACTGTTTCCGGCGCGACATGCTCGTAGGTCGCGGGATCCTTGAGGATCGCCGAGGCATGAATGCCGGCCTTGGTGGCGAAGGCGCTATCGCCGACATAAGGCGCATGGCGATTGGGCGCGCGGTTGAGCATGTCGTCGAGCCTGCGCGAGGCCGCGGCAAGATTCTTGAGCTGCTCGTCCGAGATGTTGATCTCGAATTTGTCGGCAAATTCCTTTTTCAGCCTCAGCGTCGGAATAATGGACACCAGGTTGGCGTTGCCGCAGCGTTCGCCGATGCCGTTCAGCGTGCCCTGGATCTGGCGGGCGCCGGCGCGCACCGCGGCGAGAGAATTCGCCACCGCCTGCTCGGTGTCATTATGCGCATGGATGCCGACATATGCGCCGGGAATGTGTTTGACCACCGCGCCGACGATCTCTTCGACCTCGTGCGGCAGCGTGCCGCCATTGGTGTCGCACAGCACCACCCAGCGCGCGCCGGACTCATAGGCGACCCTGGCGCAGGCCAGCGCATATTCCGGATTGCTCTTGTAGCCGTCAAAGAAATGCTCGCAGTCGACCAGCACCTCGCGGCCCGTGTCCTTGGCCGCCTTCACGCTGTCGCGGATGGAGGCCAAATTCTCCTCATCGGTCGTCTCCAGCGCGACGCGCACGTGATAGTCCCAGGATTTGGCGACAAAGCAGATGGCATCAGCCTTCGCGTGCAGCAGCGCGGAGAGCCCGGGATCATTCGAGGCAGAACGGCCGGGACGACGGGTCATGCCGAAGGCCGTGAAGGTGGCGCCAAGCTTGCGCGTCTCGCTGAACAATTCGGTGTCTGTGGGATTGGCGCCGGGATAGCCGCCCTCGACATAATCCAGGCCGAGCTTGTCCAGCATCTCCGCCACCACGAGCTTGTCGTGCAGGGTGAAATCCACGCCGTTCATCTGCGCGCCGTCGCGCAAGGTGGTGTCGAAAAGATAGAGCCGCTCTCTGGCCATTACAGCAATCCATACACATAAAGCGCCAGCAGAACGGCCGCCGCTATGATGATCACCTTCAGCGCAATGTAATAGAGCCAGTGGCGCGGGAATGGCGTGTCGGGACGTTTCATGGCCTCCTCACCACAGGTAATAGTTCGCTGCGAGCGCAACGGCGACGACGATGGCGATCGCCGAAACAATGATGTGATGGCGCTGCAGATTCATTGCACGTCCCGCTTGCCGCCGAGCGGCTTTTCCATGCTGGTATTGGCGAGCCATTCGCCGCCGCGCGACACCGAATTGCGCTGCATTGGGACGTAGCCGCGCTTCCTGAAGAAATCATGCGCGGTGTCGCTGGCTTCGACCTTCAGTTTCGTCGCGCCGCGCGCGCCGGCGAGCTTTTCCAGCGCATCAATGAGCATGGAGGCTGCGCCCTGCCCGGTGGCGGCGGGGTGAACGTAAAGCATGTCGATGCCGTCATTGCCTTTCAGCGAGGCGAATCCGACCGGCGAGCCGTCGAGTGTGGCGATCAATGTGAGTTGCTCGCCGAGCAGCTTACCGAAGGCCGCCTCGTCGTCGACAGCGGTGAGCCAGGCTTCGATTTGCGCGTCGGAATAATCTTCCGCCGCAAGCTCCTCGACGCTGGCGCGGAAGATTTCCGTGAGCAGCGGCGCATCCGCGGCAAGGAAGGGGCGCATGGCGAGGGTGGGATTGGCGCTGGCCATTATCGAGCGCCTTTCTCTTCTTTGCCTCTCCCCGCGTGCGGGGAGAGGTCGATTGCCAGGCGAGGCGAAGGCGATCGCGCGAGGGGCAATCGGAATGAGGGTAATGCCCCCTCACCCGCCTCGCGCCTACGGCGCTCGGCACCCTCTCCCCGCATGCGGGGAGAGGGAAAGACTGCGCGCTCCGCCTTCATAGCCATCATCGCGCGATCTCCCAGGCGGTGCCATCCTTGGAGTCCTTCAGCACAACGCCCATCTTGGCGAGTTCGTCGCGAATGCGGTCCGATTCCTTCCAGTTCTTTGCCGCGCGCGCGGCATTGCGGGCGGCAATATAATCATTGATCTGCTTTTCGCTGACCGCGAACGATGCCGGCCGCCATGCAGCCCAGCTCGACGAGGAATTGTGCAACAACCCCAAAACTTGCGCGCTGGCCTTCAGGCTTGCCGCAGCTCCTTTGTGCCCCTTTGCAGCCTCACTGCGCAATTCATGGAGAGCGGCTATTGCCTTGGGCGTATTGAGATCGTCCGTGAGAGCGTCAATCGTGTCGGCACATTGCACTCCGGAGTCGGTATCTTCGGTCAAAGAATACCAATGATCCAATATTCGCTTGGCCTCGCGTAATCCGGCCTCAGTCCAGTTAATCGGCTGACGATAGTGAGTTTGCAGCATCGCAAGCCGGATTGCTTCGCCGGGCCACTCACACAGCAGATCCCGGATCGTGACGAAGTTGCCGAGGCTCTTGCTCATCTTCTCGCCTTCGACCTGCAGGAAGCCGTTATGCATCCAGACATTTGCCATCACGGGCGTATGAAACGCGCAGCGCGACTGCGCGATCTCGTTCTCGTGGTGCGGGAAGACAAGATCGATGCCGCCACCATGGATGTCGAAAGTCTCGCCGAGATGCTTCCATGACATCGCCGAGCATTCGATATGCCAGCCGGGACGGCCCGGCGTTTTGATACCCGACGGCGACGACCAGCCCGGCTCGCCTTCCTTGCTTGGCTTCCACAGCACAAAATCCTGATCGTGCCGCTTGTAGGGCGCGACATCGACACGCGCGCCGGCGATCATTTCGTCGAGCGGACGTTTTGAAAGCTGTCCGTAGTCGGGCATCGACGGCACGCTGAACAGAACATGCTCCTCGGCGACGTAGGCATGGCCGGAAGCAACGAGACGCTCGATCAGCGTCTTCATCTCCTCGATATGCTCGGTCGCGCGTGGCTCAACGTTCGGCGGCAGGCAGCCGAGCGCCGCCACGTCGTCCTCGAAATTTCTATAAGTCTCTTCGGTCAGATCCCGGATGGAAATGCCGCGCTCGGCCGCGCGCGCATTGATCTTGTCGTCGACATCGGTGATGTTGCGGACGTATTTGACGTGGTCCTTGCCGTAGAGATGCCGCAGCAGGCGATACAGCACGTCGAATACAATGACCGGCCGCGCATTGCCGATATGGGCGAAGTCATAGACCGTCGGCCCGCACACATACATGCGCACGTTGGTCGAATCGAGCGGCACGAAGGACCGCTTCTCGCGCGTCAGCGTATCGTAGAGCCGAAGTTCCATGCGAAGTCTGTCCCCTGGCGCCTGCTGGCCCCGGGCGTTCTCTTTATCGCAATGGACAAAAGACGGCCGCAGCCAGCGTGAGCGCTAGCGAATAATCTCCCGGCAAATGCCGAAAATTGCGTTGCGGCCGATCATGGGGCGGACAATGGCCGAACCCCCATTGCGCCGTCAAGTGGCGGGATTCGGCCGTAGCAGGAGGTTCGATGGCAAAAGCCCGCCCCTTTGACCGGGCGGGCCTTGGTTTCATTCGGCCGGCGCGGTGTAACGGGTCACGATGCCGGGGCTGCGGCCGGGGCCGCCGGTCGGATCGTGCCGTTCCATCTCCACCCGCCAGGGCCGCCAGCGTTCCAGCGCAACCAGACCGACAACGATCAGGGCGGCAAAGATCAGCGCCAGGGTGACGAAACCACCGGGCAGCAGATCGACCAGCGTCATCTTGCCAAGATTGCCAAGCCCGATCCCGGACCAGTCCAGCGCCCTGTCGATCTCCTTCTGGTAAAGTCCGTACGTGTAGCCGCCGGCCAGACCTCCAGCGATGACCGCCCAGGCATCCTTGTAGCCGGCCCCGAGCTGCGCCAGCGCGGTACCGGGACACGCGCCGGCGAATACGATGCCGGCACCGAGCAGCAACCCACCGACAATCATGTGGCCGACGAGCGCCGCCTTCACACTGAGCTGCACGACGCCGAGGCCATGCAGAACCGCAAGCACGACGAGGCCGGTGGCGATCGCCGACAGCATCACCTTGATCATGGTGAAGTTGGTCATTTGAAACTGGCCGATTAAGAAGCCGGGCTCCATTACCCGCGCCTTTTCAAGCGCAAGCCCGAACAGCACGCCCATGACGAGGCCGAGAAGAATGGCGGGAATAAGTGACATGACAGCCTCCGTTACGCGCGCTTGAGAAAGGCAGAGATCGCGATGCCGCTGGCAAATATCGCCGCCATCGCGATCAGCGACGACACCGCAAGTTGCGACAGACCGGACAGACCGTGCCCGGAGGTGCAGCCATTGGCGATGCGCGCGCCGAGCAGGAGAACGAAACCGCCGGCAAAGGCCACCAGCAACCGAAGCGTGAATGAATGGAGGCCCATCACCCTGCCCCACATTTCCGACATGGCCGGACGCATGGTGCGCGACATTCTTGCGGACATGAACGCGCCGACGGCGACGCCGATCACAAGCGCCACCTGCCACCAATCCTTGGCGGTGGAAACATGTGACTTGAAATAGGGAATGGCCGCGACGGCGGGATCAAAGACGGCGGCGATGCTTGCAGCCACCGTCACGAAGGACGAGGAGGCGCCAAGCGCGGTATTCATCAGAAGAAAGGCAGGAATCTGCAGGAGCCCGATCAATATGCCTGCTGCATAAGGCGACCAGACCCGGGCGGCGAGAATCGACATGGCGATGCTCCCTGTTATGCCTTGTAAAGTCCCACAATGCTCTTTTATATTCATAAGTATGAATATTCAAGAGTTTGAATATAACGCACAGGCCGCGGCTGCGCTGTTGAAGGCGCTGGCCTCAAAGCCGCGCCTGATGGTCCTTTGCCATCTCTCAGACGGGGAAAAATCGGTGGGCGAAATTGCCAGCTTGACCGGACTACGTATGGCGGCCGTGTCGCAAAATCTGGCGGTGCTGCGGGCGGAGCGGCTGGTCACCCAGCGGCGGGACGGCACCACAATCAATTACCGGCTGTCGGACCCGACGGCGCGCGAGCTGATCGGAGTCCTGTACCGGTCCTTCTGCAAGGGCGGAAAAAAGAGCGGCCCGGCGGGACGCCAGGTCCGTGGGCGTGGCCGGCACGCATCACTTGGCGTCTAACCACCCCTGTCAGCCACAGTCGGTCTTGTCCGGACCTGCGGGAATCGGTTTACAGACCCTTAACAATTTCCAGCCAATTTACGGCAATACCTCCAACAGCGAGCGATCCCCATGCGGGCCCTGCTGGCAATGTCCTGTCTTGCCGCCCTGCTGGCCGCCTCCGCGGCGCAGGCGGAAAAGCGCATTTTCATCATTGCGAATGATGCCGACGGCTACGGCGTCGACCGTTGCCTCGCCTCCGGCGCAAGCTGCGGCGCCGCCGCGGCGACCGCCTATTGCCACTCCAAGGAATTCACTCAAGCGGCGTCCTACCGCAAGCTCGACCGCGACGAAATCACCGGCGCCGTGCCGACCGCGAGCGGCGCCGCCTGCCGTGGCGGCGCCTGCCTGGAATTCGTCGCCATCGAGTGCACGCGCTGAGGCTCACTTCTCGACCCAGTCGGCGCAGCGCGGCACCTCGCCATTGCCACCCCACGGCATGATCGGCACCGAGGACGTCGAATTCTTCGGCGAGCCTTCGATGAGACGATCGGAATAAACCATGTAGACCAGAACGTTGCGCTTCACGTCGCAGCCGCGCACGATCTGCATCTTCTTGAAGAGCAGTGAGCGGCGCTGGCGGAAGACATCCTCGCCCTGCTCGAACCTCGCCTTGAACCTGATCGGGCCGATCTGGCGGCAGGCGAGCGAGATGTCCGAGACCTCTTCCGCAATTCCGATCCAGCCCTTGAAGCCGCCTTTCTCCGGCACGGTGAAATGGCAGGCTACGCCTTCGACGTCCGGATCGTCGATGCCATAGGTCGCGAGCTTGTCATTGGGGGAAAGCCATTTGAAAACAGTAGACCGCTTGAACAAGAGGTCCGGGTCTTCCGCAGCATACCCTGGCGCGGAACTCCATAGCATCGACACAAAAACAGACAGAATCGCCGCGATGGAACCCCGGCGCAGACACTGGAACATGCGAAACCCTCCCGCTGACGGTCGCGATATGGGGTTGCCGCGCCACCGATGCGAGCCGGGCCGGAACCAGCATTGAACTGATTGCCATGAGCGGGTACCAAAAGGACCATTCCGACTGAATATTGCGGGCGGACATCTGGCCTTGGCAAAGCCCATGAAAAAAGCCGCCGCGGAGGATATCATCACTTCGCGCGACATGGCGGATGCGGTGCGGCCGCTGCGGCTTCTGGTCGTCGCGTCGCTGCTGTTTCCGATCGTCATTTTTGCGATCGCCGCCTGGATCGGCTACCGGCAGCAATTCGAGGAGGCCACGGTCCGGCTCGAGCGCACGCTTGATGTCGTCTACGAACACGCAACCAAGGTCTTCGAAACCTTCGATCTGGCCGCGCGCTATACCGACGAAATCGTCAATCTACCGGATTCGGATATCCGAGGCCGCGAGCGTGAATTCAGCCAGCGTCTGCGCATTCTGACCAATTCGATGCCGCAACTTCTCGACATCTGGGTGATTGGCGCGGACGGCAAGCTGCTGGTCTCGGGCACCGTCTTTCCAATGCCCGATCTCGACCTCAGCAATCGCGAATATTTTTCCGTGCTGAAAAAGAATTCCAATCTCCTCATCTATGTCAGCGAGCTATTGGATTCGCGTGTTCAGGACCTGCGTTTCTTCGCCTACAACAAGCGCCGGACAACACGGGACGGGGCGCCCGGCTTCAACGGCCTGACGACGATTTCAGCGAGACCGGACTATTTTTCGCGATTCTATGCCACACTGCCGCGACACGACGTCGATGTCGTGCAACTGATCCGCGCCGACGGCGCCTTGCTAACGCGGTTTCCCGCCATCGCGCAAATTCCAAAACACCTGCCCGAAGAAAGCGACCTGGTTCCGACAATGAAGGCCGACAATTCCGGACTGATCCAGACGGTCTCGCCGCTCGACGGCAAAGAGCGCATTTACGCCTATCGCCGACTGGCCAATATCGATGTCTTTGCCATGGTCGGCCTTGACCGCGAAACGGTCATCACCGACTGGCTCATGAATATGTCGCGCTATCTGATCTTCGGAGTGCCGGCGACGATCGCGCTCTTTATCCTCTCGCTCATCGCTCTGCGCCGCACGCGCAACGCGGCGCTCGCCTTGGCGCGGCTGAAGCAAGAGGTGGCGCGGCGCGAACGAACCGAATTGGCGCTGCGGCAATCGCAGAAGATGGAAGCGGTCGGCCGTTTGACCGGCGGCATCGCGCATGATTTCAACAATCTGCTCACCGCCATTCTGGGCAATGTCGATTTGGCGCTGCGGCGAGCGCCCGAAAATGATGAGCGGCTGAAACGCACGCTGAATTCCGCGCGGCTGGCTTCGCAACGCGCGGCAACGCTGATCCAGCGCCTCCTCGCCTATTCACGTCAGCATCCGCTGGAGGTCAAATCAGTCGATCTCAATCGCCTTGTCCAGGGCATGTCGGAATTGCTGCGCCGCTCGATCGGCGAGAGCATCACCGTCGAGACAGTGCTGGCCGGCGGATTGTGGAGGACCGCGATTGATCCGAACCAGCTGGAAAACGCCATTCTCAATCTCGCGATCAATGCCCGCGATGCGATGCCAGACGGCGGTCGGCTGACCATCGAAACCGCCAATACCTATCTCGATGAAGCCTATTCCGCGGCGCAGGGCGGCGAGGTCGAACCCGGTCAATACGTCATGCTGGCGCTGACAGATTCCGGCACCGGCATGACCAAGGAGATCGTCGACCGTGCGTTCGAGCCGTTTTTCACGACAAAGCCGACCGGCGTGGGAACGGGCCTCGGCCTCAGCATGGTCTACGGCTTCATCAAGCAATCAGGCGGTCACATTAAAATCTACAGCGAAATCGACGAAGGCACGACGATCAAGCTTTATCTCCCACGCCTGATGGATGAGACGAATGTCGAGCCGTGGCTGCCGCCCGAAGCCGAGCAGACGGACGCGCCCGCCGACGACCTTAGGGAGACCATCCTTCTCGTCGAGGACGACGAGGAAGTGAATCGCTTCGCCACCGAAGTGCTGCGAGAAGAAGGCTATAACGTGATCTCGACGCATGAGGGCTCAAGCGCGCTCAGGCTGTTCGATGCCAATCCGCATATCAAAATGCTGTTCACCGACGTCGTGTTGCCCGGCGGCATGAACGGCCGTCAGATCGCCGACGAGGCGCGCCGGCGGCGGCCCGACCTGAAGGTCCTGTTCGCCACCGGCTATACCCGCAATGCCATTATTCATCAGGGCCGGCTCGACGCCGATGTCGATCTCTTGACCAAGCCGTTCACCCCCGATGACCTGATCAAGAAGGTGCGCCAGATTCTTGATACGGATTCGAAGGATCCGATCGCGCGCGCCAGCGCGATCATTGAGAAGATCATGGAGGCGCCGCAAAATTCCGATGATGGCGCTTGATGCGCGTGGCCTCACTGCCGCCGAATGACGCGACCCTGTGCTAGGGTCCCGAATTCGAAAATTCGCAAGAGCCTGCTGCAAGCTCTCAAGCGAATTTCGGAATCGAAGGACACTAGCAAGTTATTCATTCTCGTGTGGCCTGGTTCGCCTGGAGGACTCGCCGCAAGAATGAAGCGAATGTCTGAACCGCCACGCTGGCTCAGCGTCCGCCCTTGGCGAGCGCAATCGCTTCGTTCAAGACAACCATATCTCCGATATGGTTGGCGAGGATGAGCACGAGCCTGGTATCCAGAGCCGCCGCTTCGGCATCGGAGAGACCGCGCCGCGCCTCAACCAGCGCGACATAAGCCGCATCGGGATCCTTGAAACGTGACTCGGTCAGCAGCGCAGACATCGGCCCTCCAAATGGAACTTGGCGTTATGGCGCCACACTAGCGCCGGCAAAACCGCGGTCAATGTCGGGAACTTTGCGCTGCAGCGGAACCAATGGCCCGGGCGCCCGTTGCCTCGAAGCCATCACGTCATCAGACCCACGGAGACACTCATGTCAGCCGTCGCCGTTCGTGCCATGGTCAAGGCGCATCCTGACCGGCCGGGCCACGCCGAATCCATCAGCCGCTGCATCGACGCCTGTTTCGCCTGCGTGGAGGCCTGCACGGCGTGTGCCGACGCCTGCCTCGCGGAACCCGACGTGGACAAGCTGATCACCTGCATTCGCCTCAATCACGATTGCGCGGCCGTTTGCGCTGCGACGGGCGCGATCATGTCGCGCACCAACAAGGTCGGGCACCGGCAATTGCTGGAAGCCCAGCTCACCACCTGCATCGCCTTCTGCCGCACCTGCGCCGCCGAATGCAAACGGCATGCGGACATGCACAAGCATTGCTCCGTCTGCGCCAAGGTGTGTCATGACTGCGCCGAAGCCTGCAATGACATGTTGCTGTCGATGCGCATGCCGGCTTGACGTTATGAACGTTCGCGCGATCAGGCGAAAAACCGGTACCCGCTTTTAGTGATAGCGCTAGTGCCCGAGCGCGCGAGCGCGCGCCGCCCCCACTTTCCCCGGATCATAGCTGCGCCAGCGCGCGCACAAATGCTGATCGGGGCGCAGCAGATAGCTCGCGCCGGGCGTCGCATCGAAGCGCTGCGTGAAATAGCCACGTGAATCCTTCAAATCCTCGCCGATCACCGTCAGCTTGACGCCCGCGGGCAGCGACGGCGTCGTGCCATCGCGGACATAAAGCAATTCGAACTCGTTCGAGAGTTGCGCCACCAGATGACACGGCGTTCCGTCCGGCTTTTGCACTTCCGCATCCGGCACCGGCGCGCCGAGCCGGGCCGCTCCCGCAAAGGGCTGCTCGTCCGGTGTCGACAGCGGCGTGTCGTAGACAGTCGCAACGGAGAGGCGCCCGGAATTGACCATGCGGCGTGCGAAGTCGCAGCGCGGCGCAAGGGCCAGCACGGCGTTGCGCAATGCGTGTTCGGCCGGCGAATGCGGCGCGATGAAATCGGTCGAGCGCGTGGAATGACCGATGTTCTCGTCCGCCGCCTGGGTGCGTTCTGTTTCATAGCTCTGGAGGAGGCGTAAATCGCCCTCGCCCTTCAGAACCGACGCCAGCTTCCAGGCCAGATTCTCCGCATCCTGCACGCCGGAATTGGCGCCGCGCGCTCCAAAAGGCGACACCTGATGCGCGCTGTCGCCTGCGAAAATAACCCGGCCGTGCACGAAGCGGTCCAGCCGGCGGCAATTGAAGCGATAGATCGACACCCATTCCAGTTCGAATTCGCGGTCGCCCAGCATCTTCTTCAGGCGCGGGATGACGCGTTCCGGCTTCTGCTCGGCCTCGACATCGGCATCCGGGCCAAGCTGCAGGTCGATGCGCCAGACATTGTCGGGCTGGCGGTGCATCAGCGCCGACTGCCCGGAATGGAACGGGGGATCGAACCAGAAGCGCCGCTCGGTCGGAAAATCCGCCGTCATGCGAATGTCGGCGATGAGGAACTTGTCCTCGAACGTGACGCCCTTAAATCCCAGCCCCATCAGGTCGCGGATGGTCGAGCGCGCGCCGTCGGCCGCGATCACCCAGTCGGCGTCGACTTGATATGTGCCATCCGGCGTCTCGATGGTCAGACGAACATCGTCATTGCGGCGCTCCAGCCCGACGACCCTGTTGCGCCAGCGCAGATCAATGTTGGTCAGTCGTAGCGCGCGGTCAACCAGCGCCTTCTCAAGATAATATTGCTGCAGATTGATGAAGGCCGGCATCTTGTGCCCGTCTTCCGGGAGAAGGTCGAAGGAATAAACAAGGTCGTTGCCGAGGAAGACCTTTCCAAGTTTCCAGGTCACGCCCTGTTTGACGAGATCCTCGCCGACGCCGAGACGGTCAAGTATCTCCAGCGTACGCTTGGCGTAGCAGATGCCGCGCGAGCCTTCTCCGATCTTGTCGGAATCGTCGAGCAGCACCACCGGCACGCCGCGCAGGGCCAGATCAATCGCCGCCGTCAACCCGACCGGGCCGGCGCCGACCACGACAACCGTATGGCGCGCAGGCGCCGTCGCGTCCTGATCGCGCGAGCGGCGATAGCTGTAGTGATAGATCGTCCTGCGTTCGCTGGAGGCGGTTGACGCCATGTGTCCTCCGCTGCGTGCCCTCCCCGGTGGCGCGATTCTTGGCTGCCGCGCCGAACGGTTTCAACTGCAGCTGATAGCGCGCTTCCTGGGATGCGGCAACATTTTGCCGGCCGGACGTCGGGGCGAGAGCGCGAGTGTTCCAAATCCGAAATTCGCAGGAATTTGTAGCAAGCCCTCAAGCGGATTTCGGACCACTAACGCGTTATTGCTCCAGCTTGGCTTGATTCAGAAATTCGCTTGGACTCGCCGCAAGAATGAAGCGAATTTCTGAACCGCCACACTAGTTCAGCGGCTGCGTGCCGGTATAGGACGGCGCCGCCTGGTCGATGGCCCGGCGAATTTCCGCACGGACGCCGGCATGCGACAGAAAGAGATCATGATTAATACTGCCGACAGCCACTTTCGACGCGTCGATGACGCGCAGCCCCAGCGCCTGAAGCCTCTCCGCCTCGACGGTGCCGACCCGTGTCACACCGCCGGCAAGCTGCCTCATGATATCGAGCGCGCGATCATTCGAGGCGACCAGCACGGTGATCCTGTCCTTCAGCGGACCGATACGATTCACCGAAGCCGAAAAGCTGTCGATATCGATGTCAGGCGCCGCCAGCACAACGGCGCCGAGGCGATCAACGACGGCGCGGCCGCGCCGGTCGTAAAGCTGGCGCAAGACTTCCACCGTCAACATAGTTCCCATCGAATGGGCGACAATGTTGATCCTGCCGACCTGCGGGTCGGCGATCAGATGATCCACCATGCTTTCAAAAGCGTCGCGCGACCATAGCGCGCTTTCGCGGTCGTAGATGTAGTCCGATAACCGCGCCTTCGACGGCCAGGAAAACAGCATAGTTTCGCCGCGGAACTTGATGCTGTCGGAGAGCCGCGCCGCATCGAGCGCCGCGGTCTCGAAGGTCTGGTTGAAACCGTGCACATAGATCAGCACGTCCTTGCGGCCGGAGCCGCGCGCGAGCCCGGTGCCGACCGGAATGGCTTCCACCGAGGTGATGCCCCAGTCGCCAAGGCCGACGGCCGCAAAAGCACTTTCCCGCGGAGCCGCCAGTTGAACGCGCGCCTGGCTCGCGCTGGCGCGCTCCGAGCCGAACCAGGGAGAACTACGCGCACTCCTGACCGGGTTGCGCGTGGTGACCACCGTCAGCGTCGGATCGCCGCCGATGGCTGAGACATCCGCACGTGTGGTGGTGGACAAAGCGGGGCTGCCCGGCGCGTTCGAGCAGGCGGCGAGACAGGCCAAGAGGCCGGCGCAGCCCAGGAGGCTTACGCATCGGCGCAGAAAACGAGCGGGTGTCGCGAACGCGGCGAAGACCATTGGCTATGGAACCGGAAAGAAAGGGCCCTGTCCCCTTCCCCGCTATCCATGCTGGCCCATCAAGGCGGCAAGGTGGCGTGGGTGTGTCAGCCCTGCAGCGCCGACCACATCTCGCGGTCGCGTTCCGCGGTCCAGATGACCGGCCATGCAATACCTTTCGCCTCATCATAGGCGCGCGAGACATTGAACGGCAGGCAATGCTCGTAGATCGCGT
This sequence comes from Pseudorhodoplanes sp., assembly GCA_032027085.1. Taxonomy (NCBI): domain Bacteria; kingdom Pseudomonadati; phylum Pseudomonadota; class Alphaproteobacteria; order Hyphomicrobiales; genus Pseudorhodoplanes; species Pseudorhodoplanes sp. The sequence goes on from JAVSMS010000001.1 coordinate 4,025,191, forward strand.
AGTCGGAGAATTTCGGATCCATCACCTCGCGCGCGGCGGCGAAGGCTTCCTTCAAAGTCAGGCCTTTCGCGACGCTGTCCTTCGCCGAACCGTAAAGCGTGGAGAGGAAATCGCGGGTACCGTCGATACCGGCCTGGACCTTGCCGGGGGTCGCCAGCGCCGCGCCGCGCCCCGGCACCAGCGCATTGGCCTTGAACGCGGCAAGCCGGTCCAGCGTCACCGGCCAGTCGGTGAAATGCGCGTCGCCGCAATAGCAGGCCGAGTGATACTCGACGAGATCGCCGGAAAAGACGACGTTGGAATCCGGAACATAGGCGATGACGTCGCCGGCGGTGTGGCCGCGGCCGATATGCATGATCCGCACTTCGCGGCTGCCGAGCCAGACCGACATCTGCTGCGGAAAGGTGATGGTCGGCCAAGTCAGGCCGGGGATGGATTCGACCGCGCGAAACAGACGCGGAAAACGGCCGATCTCGGAATCCATGTCCTGCTGGCCGCGCTCAGCGATCATGTCGCGCGCGGCATCGGATGCAATGATTTCGGCATTCGTGTAGGCCGATGCGCCAAGCACCCGCACGGCGTGATAATGCGTGAGCAGGACGTATTTGATCGGCTTGGCGGTGACCTTGCGCACACGCTCGATTACCTCGAGCGCCATGACCGGAGTCGCTTGTGCATCGACGACCATGACTCCGTCGTCGCCGACGATGATCCCGGAATTCGGATCGCCTTCCGCGGTGAAGGCATAAAGCCCCTTGCCGATCTCGTCGAAGGAGACTGTCTTGTCGCTTGTGTCAGCAGTCGACGCGAAACCCTTTGCCATTTTCACACTCATATTTCGCGGCCGAGCCAATGGTCGACCGACCATCTTCCGCCGCCATGGATCAGGAAATGAAACACCACGATGGACCAGAATAGCGGATATTCAAAGCCGCGAAGATTCCAGTAGAACCCGAACTGCGAGTGATAGGTGATCGCGGTGATCAGAAAAATCAGGATCGGGACGGACACAAGGCGAGTCAGGAACCCCACCGCCAGACACAGACCGCCGACGACTTCCGTCAATCCGACCGCCACCGCCCAGAACATGCCGGGGCCATAACCGGTCTTCTCGAAATACTCAGCCGTCTGCGCCATGGCGAGAAATTTCGGAATGCCGTGCGCCACGAGCGACAACCCGGCGACAAGACGGATCAAAAGTTCGGTGACCGACGCGACCGCGCGGTAAAATCCGCCGAACGCCGGAACAAGAAGACGGGGTCGTTCGCCCATAACGCCCTCCGGTGATCATTTATTTTTCGCGATAGTGTACAACTTCCTGATCGATCGCGCCGAAGATCGATCGCCCCTCCCGATCCAGCATTTCGATCCGCACGCGGTCGCCGAATTTCAGAAACGACGTCGACGGCTTTCCGCTGCGGATGGTCTCCACGGTCCGTTGTTCCGCGAGGCAGGAATAGCCGAGCCCGCCTTCCGCGATCGGTTTGCCCGGCCCGCCATCGGCGTCGCGGTTGGACACCGTACCGGCGCCAAGAATGGTGCCGGCGCCGAGCGCCCGCGTCTTCGCGGCATGCGCGATCAGGGTCGGAAAATCGAAGGTCATATCGACCGAGCAGACCGGCTTTCCAAACGGCTTGGCGTTGATGAAGCTGAGCAGCGGCAGATCGACCTTGGCGCCGTCCCACGCCTTGCCCAATTCGTCGGGTGTGACGGCCACCGGCGTGAAGGCGGAGGACGGTTTCGATTGCAGGAAGCCGAAGCCTTTCGCCAGTTCCGGACCGGTCAGATTGCGCAGAGTCACGTCGTTGACCAGCATGATCAGACGAATGGCTTTCGCCGCCTGTTCACGGCTCGCGCCCATCGGTACGTCACCGAGAATCACAACGACTTCCGCTTCCAGATCGATGCCCCATGCCTCATCCTCCACGACGATCGGATCGCGCGGCCCGAGAAAAATATCCGAGCCGCCCTGATACATCAGCGGATCGGTCCAGAAGCTTTCTGGCACCTCGACGCCCCGCGCCTTCCGCACTAATGCGACATGGTTCACATAGGCAGAGCCGTCGACCCATTGATAAGCCCGCGGCAAAGGCGAAGCGCATGTCGCCGGATCAAACGGAAGATGCACACCCCGCCCGGCTTCCAGGGTGTCGGCAATTTCGGTCAGACGCGGCATCACCGCATCCCAATTGTCGAGCGCGACCTGCAAGGTCGGCGCCACCGCAGAGGCGTCCGCACAACGCGACAAGTCACGCGAAACGACGACAAGGCGGCCGTCGCGGCCATCCTTCAAGGATGCAAGCTTCATTGACTTCTACTTCGGCTCGCGCCGCTTCGGATCGAAGTGTTTCTTCAAGCCCTTCCAGCAATCCATGTAGTCGGTCTGCAGGGTGCCGGACTTGGCGGCGAATTTCGTCACCCGCTGACGGAACCGCGTCTCGAACATGAAGGCAAGCGTGTTCTCGAGCTTCACCGGTTTGAGGTCGACATTGCTGTTGTACTCGAAGGCCTCGGTGTCCGGCCCATGCGGCAACATGGTGTTGTGCAGGCTCATGCCTCCGGGGACGAAGCCTTCCGGCTTGGCGTCATAGACGCCGTACACAAGGCCCATGAATTCCGACATGATGTTGCGGTGATACCAGGGCGGGCGGAACGTGTTCTCGGCGACGCCCCAGCGCTCCGGGAAAATCACGAAGTCGATATTCGCCGTCCCCGGCGTCTCCGACGGAGAGGTCAGCACCGTGAAAATCGATGGATCGGGGTGATCGAACAGCAACGCGCCGACCGGCGAGAAATGCCGCAGATCGTATTTGTAGGGCGCGTAATTGCCGTGCCAGGCGACGACATCGAGCGGCGAATGTGGAAGCTGCGTCTTGAACAGCTCGCCGCCCCACTTCACGAACAGCGTGCAGGATTGCTCGACATCCTCGTACCAGGCAACCGGCGTGTGGAAGTCGCGCGGATTGGCGAGACAATTGGCGCCGATCGGCCCACGATCCGGCAGCGTGAAGCCGCCGCCGTAATTTTCGCAGATATAGGCGCGCGCCGGTCCGTCGATCAGTTCGCAGCGGAAGATGACGCCGCGCGGAATAATGCAGATCTCGCCGGGCTCGATCTCGATCACGCCGAATTCGGTGCGAAAGCGCAACTGCCCCTGCTGCGCGACGATCAGCATTTCGCCGTCGGCATTGAAGAAATGTTCGCGCGTCATCGATTCGGTGACGAGCAGCACATGCGCAGCCATGCCGGACATGGATTCGCAATCGCCGGCAACCGTCATCGTGTGAATGCCGGTGACGAAAGTCATTTTCTTCTTCGGGAACGGGGTCGGCCCCCAGCGCAACTGGCCGATGGCGAGATCGGAGTCCTCGCGCTCTGGCGCGGTGCGGATATAGCCTTTGTCGATCTTCTTGAAGCGTCCGGTATGACGCACCGTCGGACGGATGCGATACAGCCAGGAGCGCTGGTTCGACGCCTGCGGCGCCGTGAACGGCGAGCCGGACAATTGCTCGGCATAAAGACCGAAATTCACCTTCTGCGGCGAGTTACGTCCGATCGGCAGCGCGCCGGGCAGCACTTCGGTCTCGAAGCTGTTGCCGAACCCGGACATGTAGCCGTCCAGCAGGGCGGAGGTCCGTTCCTTTTTCCGGCTCGTCGACCGGGATTTGCCAACGCCCAAGGACGGAGCGGCGGGCCGCGCGATGCGCGGACGGGTGTCGAGCTCGCTTGCCATGACGTCCTCCTTTGCCCACAAGGCGGTCATTATCGTTGGTTGAGCAAATTAGTTACAAATGAAACTATTGTCAATGTGAGCGCTATTGCCTTGAAATCAACACGCATACCGACGATATAGGCACATCGGAGTCGGCTTGAAGCCGCCTGCGGGCCGCGTGAACGAAAGCCAGCTTGGATTAAAGCAATTTGGTTTTCTGCCCGCCATTTTCCCCGATCCTTCATCGGCAGCCCAGACCACGCGGGGTGTCTTTTTAACCCGCGGACACAACTGCGCGCCACCCGGCGGCGGCTGTTTCGCTGCATGTGAGACTTGCATTTTGACGTCTTTTACCGAACTCGGCCTTGCAACGCCGATCACCCGCGCTCTCAGCGAAGAGCGTTATGAAACACCGACGCCGATCCAGGCGCAAACCATTCCCCACGTCATGGCCGGCCGCGATGTGGTCGGCATTGCCCAAACGGGCACCGGCAAGACCGCAGCTTTCGCGCTGCCGATCCTCAACCACCTTGCCCATCACAAGAAGCGCGCCGAGCGGCGCACCTGTCGCGTTTTGGTGCTGAGCCCGACCCGCGAATTGTCGGGCCAGATCGTCGACAGCTTTCGCACCTATGGGCGGCACCTGCGCCTGCAAGTTGCACTAGCCATCGGGGGCGTTCCGATCAATCGCCAGCGCAGCGCACTTGCCAATGGCGCCGATATTCTGGTCGCAACGCCCGGCCGCCTGCTGGATCTTGTGCAGGGCGGCGCACTGCGGCTCGACCATGTCGATATTCTCGTGCTCGACGAAGCCGACCGCATGCTCGACATGGGCTTCATCCATGACATCCGCAAAATCATCAAACAGGTCCCGGTGCAACGGCAGACACTGTTTTTCTCGGCCACCATGCCGAAGGAGATCGAGGAACTGGCGCGGCACATGCTGCGCGACCCGGCGCGCGTCGCGGTGACGCCGGTCGCCTCCACCGCAGAGCGCATCGCTCAGCGAGTCGTGCATGTGGAGAAAGCCGGCAAGCTGGCCTTGCTGGCTGAAACGCTGAGGACGGAGAACATCGATCGCGCGATCGTCTTCACCCGGACCAAACACGGCGCCGACAAGGTGGTGCGTCAACTCGAGCAGCGCGGCATTGCCTCAGCCGCAATCCACGGCAACAAGTCGCAGAACCAGCGCGACCGCGCCCTCACCGACTTCCGCAACGGCCGTGTGCGGACGCTGATCGCAACCGACATCGCGGCGCGCGGAATTGACGTGGACGGGATCAGCCATGTCATCAATTATGATCTTCCGAATGTGCCGGAGAGTTACGTGCATCGCATTGGGCGCACGGCGCGCGCGGGCGCGGAGGGCGTCGCTATCTCGTTCTGCGATGGCGAGGAGCGTGCCTATCTGCGTGACATCGAGAAGCTGATCCGTATGCGCGTTCCGGCGACCGACAGAAACGGTCAGGCCGCGCCGGAGGCGCAGCCGCTGCCGCAAGAGCAGCGCGCCCGCCGCCCGCACAATGGCGGCAAACACCATGGCAAGCCGCACGGCGCCAGGACTGGCGACCAGAACGGCGCGCATAAGAAGCGCCGCCGCCGGCCCGGCGGCAATGGCGGACGCCCAGCGGAGACGCAGGGCCAACGTCCCATCCACAATGGCGAAATCTCGTCAGTTGCCTTCATGCGGGACCGGCGCGACAAGGGGCGCAAAGACACCCGCAACTTGGGCGGCACCGTCTAATCAAGAGGATCGTTCATGGCCAAAGAAGAAATGCTTGAGTTCGATGGCACCGTCACGGAGGTCCTTCCGGACGGCCATTTTCGGGTGAAGCTCGACAACGAGCACGAAGTGCTCGCCTACACCGCGGGCAAGATGCGGAAATTCAAGATCCGCACCGGCGTAGGCGACCGCGTCATCGTCGAGATGTCGCCCTATGACCTGTCGCGCGGCCGCATCAGCTTCCGTCACCGCGGCAACGCCATGGCAGCCCCACCCACCCGCCGGCAGACGGTCGTCCGGAAGCGGTAAGAACGGCCCGCGGTCCTGCCGGCCCCCTTCGCCCGAGCCCGTTGCGCAGTACTGAAACTTCAGCCATGTTCCAGACCAGTGTCTCGAATCTGCGGTCCGCTTCAATCTGCGGCCTGGCCGTGAGCTGACTTCGGATTCGGAGGACACTGACAAACTTACGATTTTAGTGTGGTGTGGTTTGGTTCGGAAGTCCGCTGAAGAGCATGCGCCAAGAATGAAGCGGACTTCCGAACCGCCACACTGGTCTGGAGCAGTTCGGGCACACATTGCCTTCATGGCGACACAGGCAAAAACAGACCTGAATCCGGGCGCCGGTCCGGCGGATCAGGCGGCGTCGCACAACGCCGCGCTGAAGCTGGAGGAATTCCTCCCCTATCAGCTCAACGTCGCTTCCAGCCTTGTGTCGCAGGCCCTCTCCCGAATCTATGTCGAACGCTATGGCATCGGTGTGCCGGAATGGCGGGTGCTGGTTACGCTCGGACAATTCGGCGTCATGACCGGCAAGGCCGTCGGCGCGCACAGCCATATGCACAAGACCAAGGTATCGCGCGCGGTGGCCAATCTGGAAAAAGGCAGACTGGTCCAGCGCCGGTCCAACAAATCCGACCTGCGCGAATCTCTGTTGTCCCTCACGCCGGAAGGCCGCGCGATCTACGATGATCTCGCGCCCGGCGCCCGCGATTTCGCCGATCACCTGCTTGACGCCATCGCACCGGCGGATCGGCCCGCTTTTGCCCGGGCGCTGGAGCAGCTCATTGCGCGGGCGATGACCCTTGCGGCTAAAGTCGAAAAAGGCGAACACGACTGATGCCTGCGCCCGCCCGACGCAGGGCGCGCGCCGAGACGAAATCCTCCAGGAGGACACGTGAAGCTTTACACCTATTTCCGCTCGTCCGCCGCCTATCGGGTGCGGATCGCGCTCAATCTGAAGGACATCACCTATGAGGGCGTGTCGGTCCATCTGACCAAGGACGGCGGGCAGCACAAGAAGCCGGACTATCGGACCATCAACCCGCAAATGCGGGTGCCGGCACTGGAATTGTCCAGCGGCGAGAAGCTGATTCAATCGCTCGCTATCATCGAGTATCTCGACGAAGTCTTTCCTGACCCGGCGCTGCTGCCTCGGGATGCCATCGAGCGCGCGCATGTCCGTGCCGTCGCCCAGATCATCGCCTGTGACATCCACCCCCTCAACAATCTCGTCAGCCTGCAATATCTGCGCAAGCTCGGCCACGACGACGCAACCGTGAATGAGTGGTACGCGTCATGGATCCTGTCCGGCTTCGAGGCCATTGAGCGTCTCCTGAAGCCGGGCCCCTATGCTTTCGGATCGCATGTCACGCTGGCGGATATCTGCCTCGTTCCGCAGGTCTTCAATGCGCGGCGGTTCAAGGTCCCGCTCGACCGCTTCCCAAAGATCCTTGCGGTGGATGCTGCGTGTGCGAAATTGCCAGCCTTCGACAAGGCGCGGCCGGAAAATCAGTTCGACAGCGAATGACAGCCGCGCGCCGCGCGCGTATCTCTCGCGGCGCCGGCGTGTTACCAGCAGCGCGTGACCGCCCACCAGATCAGCCGGGTCCTCTTCTGGATGACCGGCACGCTCCTTTCATTCTCCGTCATGGCCGTATCAGTGCGCGGCCTCGCGGGAAATCTGTCCATTTTTGAAATCCTGACGATCCGCAGCTCGATTGCGCTTGTTATCCTGTTGACGCTTGCGGCCTTGCGCCCGGAATTGCGCCTACAATTTGCTCCCAGCCAACTGGGCCTGCATTTCACGCGCTCCCTTTTTCACTTTGGCGGCCAGTTCTGCTGGGCGCTGAGCATCACGCTGCTGCCGCTTGCGGTCGTCTTCACGCTGGAATTCACAATACCGGTCTTTGTCATCATTCTCGCCGTGATCCTTCTCGGCGAGCGCGCGACACTGGGTCGTATCGTCGTGATCGTGTTTGGCTTTATCGGCGCGCTGGTGATCCTGCGTCCGGGGCTGGAAGCGTTCCAGCCGGCCTCTCTGCTCGTTCTGCTCGCGGCGTTTCTCTATGCGGTGTTCTATGTTCTGACCAAGAAGATGACGTCGAATACCGGCACATTCCCGATCGTGTTCTGGATGAACCTGATGCAACTTCCGATGGGACTTGCCGGCAGCGATCCCCTCTTTCCGCTCAAGCTCGAAGCCTGGCAAATTCCGTCGGTGCTGGGCGTCGGGATCGCGGGCCTGACCGCTCATTATTGTCTTGCCAACGCCCTCCGTTGGGGCGATGCCAGCCTCGTGACCCCGCTGGACTTCCTGCGCATCCCGCTCATTGCCATCGTCGGCTGGTGGTTCTTCGGGGAAGCGCTGGACATCTGGGTCTTTGTCGGCGGCCTTATTATCCTAGCCGGTATCCTGTGGAATCTGCGCGCCGAAACCCGCCCCAAAGTCCCGGTTGTTAAACTGGGCTAAGCCCGCGACATTGACCTTCGCGGCCGGCTATGCTGGTTGGCGCGGGGGATTAACGCTTTGATAACCACAGGCGCCTCAGGGCCGCACGCGACCATGAGGAACCGGACAATTGTCGACGGGGACGATGGTATTGGCGCTGTTCCGCACATCTGGTCTTGCTGCGATCCTGCTGACGGCCGCGACCCTGGCCGGCGCGCAGACTTTTTCACCGCCCCCGGGCGGGTCGCGCGACCAGGTCTGTAATCACCTCGAGGCGCAGTTGTCCGGCATCGACCGCGCCAGCGGCGACCCCGCTCGCGTCGAACAGCTTCGTCGCTACGAAGACGCCATTGGCCGCCAGCAGGGCGAGCTCGACCGCGCGGTGGCGCAGTCGCGCCGCCTCGGCTGCGAAAGCTCCGGCTTCTTTCAGCTCTTCAATCCGCAGCAATCGCAGCAATGCGGCCCGCTGACCAGGCAAATCCAAGACATGCGGAACAACATGACCCGCATCCAGGCCGACCTGCAGCGCATGCAAGGCGCCGGCGCCAATTACGAGCGCGACGGCCAGCGCCGGGCCGTGATCGCCGCATTGGCGCAGAATGATTGCGGGCCGCAATACCGGCAGGCGGCGGCGCAGTCGCAGGGACGCGGATTTTTCGAGCAATTGTTCGGCGGACCCGGTTCCATTCTGGCGCCGGAGCAATCACAGGACATGGGCTCCGGCTATCGCACGGTCTGCGTGCGCACCTGCGACGGCTCGTTCTTCCCGATCTCGTTCTCGACCTCGCAGGATCGCTTCCGCGAAGACGAACGCACCTGCCAGCGCATGTGCCCGGCCTCCGAAGTCGTGCTCTTCTCCTACCGCAATCCAGGCGAGGACATTTCGAAGGCTATCTCCATCAACGGGCAGCCCTACACGGCGCTGCCGAATGCGTTCAAGTTCAAGCAGGAATACAACCCCGCCTGCAGTTGCAAGCGCCCCGGCGAAAGCTGGGCCGATGCGGTGAAGCATCTTGACGATCGCCAGACGGTGCTTGAGCGGGGCGACATCATAGTGACCGAGGAACGCGCGAAGGTGATGAACGCGCCGCGCGACGCCAAGGGCCGGCCGATCGTGGCGCCGAAAAACAGCTCGCCCGCAGTAACACAGGCCGCAGCGCCCGCCGCGGTCGGCGCGGAGACTCCAACGGACGGCAGTCAGAAGCCGATCCGCCGCGTCGGTCCGAAATTCCTGCCGACGCAATAAGCGCGTTCGGATCAGAATCAGAAATCGAAGGCTTCGGTCTTCACCACCTGCCCCGTCACCACTGACATGTCGGGCTTCGGCAAGGGCATGCCGGAATCGCGGAATTTGTTGGTGATCGGGTAGCGGCGGTCGCGGCCAAAATTGCGCAACGTGACCTTCACACCGGGCGCCGCCTGCCGCCGCTTGTATTCGGCGATATGCAGAAGCCGCTCCACCTTCATCACCGTATCGCGGTCAAAACCGGCCTCGGCAATCGTCGCGACCGCCTCCTCGCGCTCGACCAGGCGCTCCAGAATAGCGTCAAGCACATCATAGGGCGGCAGCGAATCCTGATCGGTCTGGTTCTCGCGCAATTCGGCGGATGGCGCGCGCGTCAGAATATTTTCGGGGATCACGCGCCCGGCTGGGCCGAGCGCGAACGCGGGTTTCCATTCGTTGCGCAGGCGCGACAACCGGTAGATTTCGGTCTTGTAGAGATCCTTGACCGGATTGAAGCCGCCGTTCATGTCGCCATAGAGCGTCGCATAGCCGACCGACATTTCGGACTTGTTGCCGGTGGTCAGCACCATCAATCCGAATTTGTTGGAGACTCCCATGACAATGACACCGCGCGCGCGTGCCTGCAGATTTTCTTCCGTCACGTCACGCGGCAGGCCGGCGGTTAACGGCTTCAGCGCGGCCTCAAGTCCTTCCACCGCGCTCGCAATCGGCAGCGTATCGTACTGCACGCCGAGCGCTTTCGCCACTTGCGCAGCGTCCTCAACCGACTCGCGGGATGTATATTTGTAAGGCAGCATCAGACAGCGCACACGCTCGGCGCCCAGCGCATCGACCGCCATCGCCGCAACCAGCGCCGAATCCACTCCGCCTGAAAGCCCCAGGACAACCCCGGGAAATCCGTTCTTGTTCACGTAATCTCGCAGGCCCAGCACGCAGGCGCCGTAGTCCGCCTTTTCCTGCGGCAAGAGACTTGCCATCGGCCCGCGCTCGCAATGCCAGCCCGCCGCCGCGCGTGACCAATGCGTCGTGACGACCGTTTCTTCGAAGGCCGGAAGCTGCGCTCCAAGCGAGCCGTCGCCGTTGAGCACGAAGGACGCACCCTCAAATACGAGTTCGTCCTGACCACCGATTTGATTCAGATAGATCAGCGGCAATCCGGTTTCCTTCACGCGAGCGACGGAGACGCTGAGCCGCTGATCGATCACACCCCGCCGATAAGGTGAACCGTTCGGCACCAGCAGGATTTCCCCACCGGTCTCGTGAATGCATTCGGCCGGCTCCGGACCCCAGATGTCCTCACAAATCGGCACGCCAAGCCTTACACCGCGGAAGCTGACCGGACCCGGCATCGGACCCGATGCGAAAACGCGCTTCTCGTCGAACACGCCGTAATTGGGCAGATCGACCTTGAAACGCAGGCCGGCGATGCGTCCTCCTTCCAGGAGGGCGGCTGCGTTGTAAAGCTTGCCACCTTCTGGCCACGGGGTGCCGATCACAAGAGCCGGGCCGCCATCGGCGGTTTCCCGCGCCAGCGTTTCGATCTCGGTACGGCAGGCCGCCTGGAAAGCCGGTTTCAGCACCAGATCCTCGGGCGGATAGCCGGCAATGAACAATTCGGGAAACAGCACCAGATCCGCGCCTTGGCTTTTCGCCTGTGCGCGGGCTTCACGGACTTTTCTGGCGTTGCCCGCAACGTCCCCCACGACAGGATTGAGCTGCGCGAGAGCAATGGCGAGGCGATCGACGGGACGCTGGTTCATGGGGATGGTCTAGCCCGAGGGGTGCCCGGGCCGCAATGAGGCCTGCCTGCCCTAAAGGACGGTGAGTAGCCAGTCCCAGATGGCGAGCAGCCAGAACAGGCCCGCCAGCAGCAGACTGAGGCCGACGGCGGCCGAGCCCATATCTTTTACCCGACCGATCACCGGGTCGTGCTCCAGCGTCACACGGTCAGCCAGCTTTTCGACGGCAGTGTTGAGCAACTCCACCACCATCACAAAGACGATCAGGGCGATCAGGAGCAGCCGTTTCCAATTGTCGGTCGCAATCAGCAAGGCCAGCGGAAACGCCACGATCAGAACCGCCAATTCCTGGCGGAACGCCGCCTCGCTGCCGATGACGGCGCGCAGCCCGTTCAACGTGTGGATGGTGGCGCGCAGGATACGTTGCACGAGGTCGCCCAACTTCGGTCTGAACGACACCTAAATCAGAATGCGCCGCCTGTCATGTAGGGACAAGCAGACCTACATCATCGCAAGCGCCGCGCCGCCGATGGCGCACAACGCCACGACCAGCCACGGCGGCGTCTGCCACATGAACAGCAGCAGGAATGCCGCGGCGGCAAGTGCGAAATCCCCTGCACTCGTGATGCCCGCGGTCCAGACCGGATGATAGAGCGCAGCAAGAAGAAGCCCGACCACCGCCGCGTTTACGCCGCGTAGCGCGGCCTGGGCGCTTGCATGCCGGCGAAAGTCTTCCCAGAACGGCAGCGCGCCGATCACAAGAAGAAATGACGGCACGAACACGGCCACAAGGCACAGCGTGGCTCCGATCCAACCGTTCGGCTGCGGCCCCATGACGGCGCCGAGGTAAGCCGCGAAGGTGAAGAGCGGTCCGGGCACCGCCTGCGCGGCGCCATAGCCAGCCAGAAAGGCGTCGTCCGTCACCCAGCCCGGCGGCACGACCGCGGCCTGCAGCAACGGCAGAACAACATGGCCGCCACCGAACACCAGCGAGCCCGCGCGGTAGAAAGCTTCGAACAATGCGATGGACTGGTTCGGGAATGCAGCCGCCAGCAGCGGTAACCCGAGCAACAGCGCAAAGAAGACCACAAGCGCCAGCATCCCTGCGGTCCGGCTGACCGGATGCGGCAATGATACGTGGTTTTCCGGCGCCGCGCTGCGCAGAAGCGTCACGCCGATGATGCCGCCGATCACGATCGCGGCGATCTGCCCAAAGGCGCTCGGGACCGCGAGCACCAGAGCGGCTGCGGCAACAGCCAGCGTGGCGCGCTGACGGTCAGGCGCGAGCGAGCGCATCATCAATAGTACCGCCTGCGCAACCACGGCAACGGCGGCGACTTTCAGTCCATGCAGCCAGCCGCTGCCAAGCGTATCGCCCAGCGCCGTGAGCCCATAAGCAAACAAGACAAGGGCGATGGCCGACGGCATGGTGAAGCCGATCCAGGCCGCGAACGCGCCGGCATAGCCAGCGCGCGACAGACCGATCGCGATGCCGACCTGGCTTGACGCCGGACCCGGCAGAAACTGGCACAGCGCCACGAGGTCGGCATAGGTCTTCTCGTCCAGCCACCGCCGCCGAACGACGAAATCATCATGGAAATAGCCGAGATGGGCGATCGGCCCGCCGAAGCTGGTCAATCCGAGCCGCAGAAAGGCGGAGAACACCTCCCACATTGAGCCACGTCCGCTTGCCAACGCGGCCGGGATTGCCGAATTCTCCGTCATTGCTTCGCTTTCCCGTCGAGACGCTGGCAGGACATCACCCTGCCAGAACCACACTTGCGGCGCAGCGTGAAAGGCGTGTGAACTGCCAAACGTCAGAAGCTCGCGACCGCCGGCACCGGTTTCGCACGTGTGGAGCGTTCCTTCTTGAGAAGCTCGGCCACCAGAAATGCCATGTCGATCGACTGTTCCGCATTCAGGCGCGGATCGCAGAAGGTGTGATAGCGATCGTTCAGATCGGCATCGGTGATCGCGCGCGCGCCACCGGTGCATTCGGTCACATTCTGCCCGGTCATTTCCAGATGCACACCGCCCGCGTAGGTGCCTTCGGCCTGATGCACGGCGAAGAAGTCCTTCACCTCGGACAGGATGCGGTCGAAAGGCCGCGTCTTGTAGCCGTTGCCGGCCGTGATGGTGTTGCCGTGCATCGGATCGCAAGACCAGACTACGACCCTGCCCTCGCGTTTCACGGCGCGGATGAATGCAGGCAGGTGCTCGCCGACCTTGTCGGCGCCGAAACGGCCGATCAGCGTGAGCCGGCCGGGCTCGTTGTCCGGATTGAGAATGTCGATCAGCTTCAGCAACTCGTCCGTCTTCAACGACGGGCCGCATTTGAGACCGATCGGGTTCTTGATGCCGCGGCAATACTCGACATGCGCATGATCGGGCTGCCGTGTGCGGTCGCCGATCCAGACCATGTGGCCGGAGGTCGCGTACCAGTCGCCAGTCGTGGAATCGATGCGCGTCATCGCCTGCTCGAAGCCGAGCAGCAGCGCCTCATGGCTCGTATAGAGATCGGTCGTGCGCAGTTCCGGATGACTTTCCAGATCAAGCCCGCAGGCGCGCATGAAATCGAGCGCCTCGGAAATGCGGTCGGCCAGTTCCTGGTAGCGGCGCGCCTGCGGCGAATCCTTCACGAAGCCGAGCATCCATTGATGGACGCTAGCGAGATTGGCGTAACCGCCATGCGCGAAGGCGCGCAGGAGATTCAGCGTCGCCGCCGATTGGCGGTACGCCTCGATCTGCCGCCGCGGATCGGGTACTCGCGCTTCCGGCGTGAAGTCGATGCCGTTGATGATGTCGCCGCGATAGCTCGGCAGCTCAACGCCATTCTTTTTTTCGGTCGGGGAAGACCGCGGCTTGGCGAATTGCCCGGCGATGCGGCCGACCTTCACCACCGGCGAGCCGCCGGCAAAGGTCAGGACAACGGCCATCTGCAGGAAAACACGGAAGAAATCGCGGATATTGTTGGGGCCGTGCTCGGCGAAGCTTTCCGCGCAGTCCCCACCCTGCAAGAGAAAAGATTCGCCTAGAGCCACACGGGCCAATGCTTTTTTCAGGCTGCGCGCCTCGCCTGCAAAAACCAGCGGCGGAAAGCTCGCGAGCTGCTGCTCGACCGCCTGCAAGGTGGCCTGATCCGGATAGTCCGGAACCTGCACAATAGGCTTTCTGCGCCAGCTATCTGGCGTCCAACGCTCAGGCACGACTTTAACTCCCGCACGGGGCCTGATGCCCCAATGGCGGCGTTATAGCGGGCCTTTTCGCGGAAAACCACAAGCGCCGAACAGGCCGGATTTGCGGTCCTGCGCCGCCTATTCGGCGGCTTCTTTCACGTAGCTCGCGGCTTTCTCGCGCATTGTCACGAGCTCTTCCGACGCGGTCGGGTGCACCGCCATGACCGCGTCGAAATCCGCCTTGGCCGCCTTCATCTTTACCGCAATGCCGACGAGCTGGATCATCTCCCCGGCATCCGGCCCGACGATGTGGCAGCCGACCACCCGGTTGGTCGAGCCGTCGACCACCAGCTTGAAGAAAGACCGGGTGTCGCGGGCGGCGAGCGTCGCCTTCATCGGCCGGAAACTGGTCTTGTAGATGTCGACGCGCGCCAGGCGCTTGCGCGCCTCGGCCTCGGTCAGGCCGATGACGCCGACTTCCGGCTCGGAAAAAACCGCGGTCGGGATATCGCTGTGATCGACCTTGGTCTCCTTGCCGCCGAACACGGTATCAGCGAAGGCGTGCCCCTCCCGGATCGCGACCGGCGTCAGCGCGACACGGTCGGTGACGTCGCCCACCGCGTAGATATGCGGCACGCTCGTCCGAGAATAGGCGTCGACCTTGATTGCGCCCTTGTCGTTCAACTGCACGCCCGCCTTCTCAAGGCCGATCCCTTTCACATTCGGCCGGCGGCCGGTCGCGAACATCACCTGATCGACCACAATCGATTCATGGTCTGATAGTCCGACGCAGAGACCATGATCGACCTTCTCGACCGACTCGACGATGTTGTTGGTCACGATCTTGATGCCGCGCCGGGTCATCTCGTTGTGAAGGTGTTCGCGCACATCGTCATCGAATCCGCGCAGGATGTTGTCGCGGCGATAGACCAGCGTGACCTCCGATCCAAGACCGTTGAAGATGCCGGCAAATTCAACGGCGATGTAGCCGCCGCCCTGGATGAGGATGCGCTTGGGCAATTCCTTGAGATGGAAGGCTTCGTTTGAGGAAATAACATGCTCGATGCCGGCGATGTCGGCACCCGGATGCGGCCAGCCGCCGGTGGCGATCAGAATGTGTTTGGCGCGCAAGGTCTCACCGGTCGCGAGCAGCCGCACCGTGTGCGGTCCGTCCAGCACGGCGCGGCTCTTGACAATCTCGACCTTGGCCCGTTCGAGATTGGTCGTATAGGCCGCTTCCAGGCGTGCGATTTCGCGATCCTTGTTCGCGATCAGCGCCGTCCAGTCGAAGGACGGCTCCGGCACCGTCCAGCCATAGCCGGCGGCATCCTCGAATTCGTCGGCGAAGCGCGATGCATAGACCAGAAGCTTCTTCGGCACGCAGCCGCGAATGACGCAAGTGCCGCCCATCCGGTATTCTTCCGCGATCATCACGCGGGCGCCGTGATTGGCCGAAATCCGGGCGGCGCGCACGCCACCAGAGCCTCCGCCGATTACGAACAGATCGACTTCGCGTTCATCCATTGCACTGCATTCCGATTAAACAGCTCCGGCACCGTCAGATCGTGTGGCCCTTCTTTTTCATTTCCGCCCGGAACAGGCTGATCACTTCCTCCGACAGCCGGTTCGCCCAGTCCTGCGCCATCTTCAGCGTCTCATCCACGATCTTGGGCTCCTGCTCGAGCATCTTCTTGCCAAGCGGCGTCTTATAGAAGGCGGCAATTTCCTTGAGCTCCTGCTCACTGAAATGCGAGGCATAGACCTTCGCCGCTTCAATCTTCAGATTGCCGAGACGCAGTCCCAATTGCTTGCGCAGATTGGTCGCGACCTCGTTGAGATCCTTGGACAGGTTGGGGTTGGTCTGAAGGAACACGTTCTTCGCCTGCTCGATCACGCCGGGCACTAGCGGCTCGAACAGCACCATCGAGCCCTTCACATCGAGGATCTCGTTCGCGGCCGCGATCGATGCAGCGGACGGCTGCTGCGCAGATGCCGGCTGTGTCAGCGCGAGGCAGACTCCCCCAATGCATGCAATCCAGCACAAGCGGGCGAATGCTGCGAATCTCATAATTCTAACTCCCGTTGAGTAAGCGATATCAGGGACGTTCAACGACACGGACGCCGTTGACGCCGGCGAGAACGACGGCACTTGCCATGCCAATAAACAGGCCATGCTCGACCACACCCGGAACGGCCGCAAGCCGGTCGGCGAGCGCACGCGGTGCAGGAATGCGTTCAAGCGAGGCGTCGAGGATGAAGTGTCCACCATCCGTGACAAAAGGATGGCCGTCTTTTCCAATGCGCAGAGTGATTACACTGTCTCCGATGCCAAGGGCCGAAATGACCTGGCGGCGGGTCGCAGCAAGGCCGAACGGCACGACCTCGATCGGCAGCGGGAATTTGCCGAGCACAGCCACCCATTTGGATTCATCGGCGATCACGACCATGCGCGCGGATGCCGACGCGACAATCTTCTCGCGCAGCAACGCGCCGCCGCCGCCCTTGATCAGCGTGAGATCCGGCCCGACTTCATCGGCGCCGTCGATCGTCAGGTCGAGTTCGGGAATATCATCGAGCGTTGCCAGCCTGATGCCGCATTTCTCGGCCTGCAGCCGGGTCGCTTCCGAGGTTGGCACCCCCACGACGTCAAATCCCGCCCGCACCTTCTCGCCAAGCAAATCGACAAGATGCCGTGCCGTTGATCCCGTCCCGAGCCCCAGCCGCATGCCCGGCTGGACCCAGTCGAGGGCGCGGGCGGCGGCCTGCCGCTTCTGCAATTCAATATCCATGGGGGCGAGAGGGGGTCCTTAGCGCGTTTGGGTGTCTCTCTAGCCCTGATCCGGCCTAGAACCTAGCCCCCAAATGACCATACCAAGAAGGCCCCTTGCCAGCGCAGGGCGCCGGGGCTAGCGAGGGGCATGTCCCGCCCCATCGTCGTTTTTGACCTCGACGGCACACTTGTCGATACCGCGCCCGACCTGGTCGATACCCTGAACGTAATCCTGACCCGCGAAGGCATTCCGCCGATGGCCTACGACGCCGCGCGGATGCTGATCGGGGGCGGCGTTCGGCCAATGCTGGAGCGCGCGCTGGCCGAACAGAACCGCGCGCTTCCAGTGGCCGAACTCGACGATCTGTTTCAGACATTTCTCAAACACTACGCAGACCATATCGCCGACCGCTCGCGCCCGTTCCCCGGCGTGGAACAGGCGCTGGATATTCTCGCGGAGCGCGGCTGCATGTTGGCGGTCTGCACGAACAAGTTTGAATGGCTGTCGCGCCGGCTGCTCGACGCATTGCAACTCACGCAACGCTTCGCAGCCATTTGCGGGCAGGACACCTTCGAGGTGAAGAAACCGCATCCGGACGTGCTGCGAAAAACGGTTGCGCGCGCTGGCGGCGAGATGATGCAAACCGTCATGGTCGGGGATTCGGCAACTGATATTCGCCTGGCGCAGGCGGCGGAGGTGCCCGTGGTCGCCGTCGATTTTGGCTACACCGACACGCCGGTGGCCGCCTTCCAGCCGGACCGGGTGATCAGCGGCTATGCCGCGCTTCCCGCCACGATCTTCGAACTCGTGCCGATGGCAGGGCGCGGGCGCGCGACCGTTAACCACAATTGAGGCAAAGGGAGGCCTTCGCATGTCCATTGCGGCGGCTATTTCTAAAAATTGCCCCGCGCGATCAATGACTGCCTAACCGTGTTGCACCGGCAGAGCCTCGCCCGTATGGTTAGGTGGGGTGGAACGGCGGTCACGGGCCGCGCGCGAAGGGACGGAATCAACCTTATGCACAAAATGCTAGCGATCGCGGCATGCGGTTTCGCGCTGGCGGCGTGCTCGTCGTCGGGCGATATGCTGAAAACCGCCACGCCGACGGTGCCTCTACAATTTGAATCTGAACCGGCCGGCGCCGAGGTGAAGACCTCGGGCGGGCAGACCTGCAAGACACCTTGCGCGCTTGCGGTGCCTGCGGCCGATTTCATGGCGACCTTCTCGCTGACCGGCTATCAGCCGCAAACCGTCAATGTGAAGATGATGCCACCGGATGATCCGCGCGGCGACAGTGAGACCGCGGCGATCGTGTCAAACCTGCCGCGGTTCGACCCGAGCCCGGTCTACGCCGAACTTGTGAAGGCGCCGCCGCCGCGGCGGCCCGCAAAGAAACCGAGAGTCGCGCGCCCGGCCGCAGAACCGGCACCACCGGCCAGCGCGCCAGCCCCGGCGCAACCCGCCCCGCCGCCGCCCGCAACGTCGCCCTGGCCGCCGGCGGCCAATCCGATCCGATAATTTGCCGACTTTCAGGATTCTGGCAGGCGCAGCCTGCTTGACACCCTTCCGACCGATTCCTTAAATCCCCCACCCTTTGGTCGGGGCGCGTAGCTCAGCGGGAGAGCACTCCCTTCACACGGGAGGGGTCACAGGTTCAATCCCTGTCGCGCCCACCATTTCACATCCAGCCTGTTCCGATTTGTCGCGGCCGTATCACTCAGGTGTGACCCAGTGGTCTTGCTGCGGCGTGAAAATCATGGCTTTAAGTTTTCAAGACTGATTGTCGAAGATGCCGGTTTGAAACGAGAGGATTGAAAATGCTGCGGCGGGATTTTGCTGTCTGTGCGATGGCCTGTACTGCGTTGATGTTTTCCAGTCTGGCGGCGCAGGCGCAGTTTTTGCCTTTTGAAGTCGACGAGCGCTTCACCGGCGGCGCGCCGCGCGGAAAAGTCTACAGCATGTTCGGCATGTCGCCGGTTCCGCGCACGATGGTGAGTTTTTCGAGCGGGGAAAAGCCGGGCACCGTCATCATCAACACGAGTGAGCGCCGACTCTATTACGTTCTCGGCGACGGCCGTGCGATTCGCTACGGCATCGGAGTCGGCCGCGACGGTTTTCGCTGGTCCGGCGTGAAGACGGTCAGCGCCAAGCGCGAATGGCCGGACTGGACGCCGCCGGCGCAGATGCTGCAGCGCCGGCCTGACTTGCCGCGCCATATGCCGGGCGGGCCGGAAAACCCGCTCGGCGCGCGCGCGCTGTATCTGGGCTCGACGCTCTATCGCATTCACGGCTCCAACGAGCCGGAGACAATCGGACAGGCGGTGTCGTCCGGCTGTTTCCGCATGACCAATGACGACGTGATCGATCTCTACAATCGGGTGCGGCTCGGTGCCAAGGTGGTCGTGCTGCGATAGCCGTCGTTTGGATTGACTGAAAGCGTTTTCGAGGCCGTCGCCCTTCGAGGCTTATGCTTCGCGCAAGCACCTCAGGGTGACGGCGATAGTCAACGCGTTTCAATCTGAGGCGTTTCTCAGCGTTGCTGAAACTAGCGGCGAATGCGATCGCGGCTCAGGCCCTTTGCCGCCAGTTCGTCCAGATAATCCTGCCAATAGACATCGTATTTGCGCCCGATTTCGGCAAAGTAGTCCCAGGAATAGATTCCTGTCGAGTGCATGTCGTCAAAGACGAGACGCACCGCATAATTCCCGACCGGCTGGATCTCCAGGATCATCACATCGCGCTTGCCGGGCACGGTCTTGCGTTCGTCCGGCGAATGGCCCTGCACCTCGGCGCTCGGGCTTTTGACCCGCAGATATTCGGCGGCAAGCTCGAAACGCTCGCCATTGTCGAAGGCGACGGTGAGGCTCTTGCGGTCTTTGGCCAGCCGCAGCTCGGTGGGCCAGGGTGTGGGGGATTTCTCGGTCATGATCCTCACATATCGTTCGGCCGGTTCAAAAGCCACTTCGTTGAGCCAGCTCAAAGCCTCTTCAAGAACGGGTTTTACCTGCGCCGCCAAACCCCTATATTGGCGATCTCAGGTGCCAGGCATGACCATACGTCCCAACGATCTCACCCCCTCCACCACGCGCCCTGCCCTCATCGACCCGTTCGCGCGAGCCATCACCTATCTGCGGGTCTCGGTCACCGACCGCTGCGATTTCCGCTGCTTTTACTGCATGTCCGAGCACATGTCGTTTCTGCCGAAGGCGGAATTGCTGTCGCTGGAAGAGCTCGACCGCGTCTGCAGCGCCTTCGTCGCGCGCGGCGTGCGCAAGCTGCGGCTGACCGGCGGCGAGCCGCTGGTGCGGCGCGGCATCATGACGCTGTTTGCCTCGCTGGCGCGCCACCTCGAGAGCGGCGCCCTCGACGAACTGACGCTGACCACCAACGGGTCGCAGCTCGCCAAATATGCGTCCGAACTCAAAAGCTATGGCGTGCAACGCATCAACGTATCGGTGGATACGCTCGACCCGGACAAGTTCCGGACCATCACCCGCTGGGGGGAGCTCGACAAGGTGCTGCGCGGGATCGACGCTGCACTGGCGGCGGGCCTGAAGATCAAGATCAACGCCGTCGCGCTCAAGGACGTGAATGAAGACGAGATTCCGGCGCTGCTGGAATGGGCGCATGGGCGCGGCATGGACCTCACCCTGATCGAGGTGATGCCGCTCGGCGAAGTCGATGGAGACCGGCTCGACCAATACCTCCCGCTGTCGATGGTGCGCGCCCGCCTGGCCGAGCGGTATTCGCTGCAGGAGATCGACTACAGAACCGGCGGGCCTGCGCGCTATATGCAAGTCGCCGAAACCGGCGGGCGGCTCGGCTTCATCACGCCGATGACACATAATTTCTGCGAGAGCTGCAATCGCGTGCGGCTGACCTGCACCGGAACGCTTTTCATGTGCCTGGGGCAGGAAGACGCGGCCGATTTGCGCGGGCCGTTGCGGACCTCCGAGGCCGACGATCTGCTGCATGCCGCAATCGATGCGGCGATCTCCCGCAAGCCCAAGGGTCATGATTTCGTGATCGACCGCCGCCATAAACGGCCGGCCTTGCCCCGGCACATGAGTGTCACCGGCGGCTAGGCTCACCCCTACGACCTAAGTTTTCGTTGACGCCCGGCGCAGGGTCTGAATTAAGCTTGGGCGGGCGCGTCCGAGGGGGAAGCGGACGCCCGTCACCAAGAAAAGCACGGCCACACGCGCTCTCAGAAAAAGCGGGCAGACAGAGGGACGCCTCACAGTGCAAATGCTTCTTGCGCTTAGCCGCGCCATCGATGCCGTCAACTCGCGCCTCGGGCGATGGCTCTCCTGGCTCGTCCTTGTCGTCGTCCTGGTTTCGGCCACCAATGCGACGGTGCGCAAGGTGTTCGACACCTCATCGAATGCCTGGCTCGAATTGCAGTGGATCCTGTTTGGCGTGATCTTCCTTCTATGCTCGCCATGGACGCTGCTGTCGAACGAGCATATCCGCATCGACATCGTGAACAGCATGTTTCCGAAGAAGGTGCGCGACATCATCGACGTCGTCGGCCACGCGCTGTTCCTGCTGCCGCTCACCGTCGTGATGATCATCACCTCCTGGCCGTTCTTCACGCGGTCCTACGCGGTCAACGAGCAATCGCTGAATGCCGGCGGTCTGCCGCAATGGCCGGCCAAATCGCTGATCGTGATCGGCTTCACGCTGTTGTTCTTCCAGGGCATTTCCGAACTGATCAAACGTGTCGCGGTGATGCGCGGCCTTATTCCCGATCCCTACGCTTATGTTCATCATGCGGCCGAAGCAGAGGCGGAGCGGATCGCGGCTGAAATCAAGTCCGCGCGCGAACAGTGAACGGGTGAGCCCAAGATGGTGGAATTTCTGATCCATAACATGGCTCCGATCATGTTTGCGGCCCTCGTGGTGTTTTTGCTGCTGGGCTATCCCGTGGCATTTTCGCTGGCCGCCAACGGCCTGCTGTTCGGCCTGATCGGCATCGAGCTCGGCCTGTTTCGCCCGGATTTTCTGCAGGCCCTGCCCGAGCGCGTCTACGGCGTGATGAACAACGACACGCTGCTCGCGATCCCCTTCTTCACCTTCATGGGGCTGATCCTCGAGCGATCCGGGATGGCGGAGGATCTGCTCGACACCATTGGGCAATTGTTCGGCACCATCCGTGGCGGCCTCGCCTATGCGGTGATCTTCGTCGGCGCCCTGCTCGCCGCCACCACCGGTGTCGTCGCGGCCTCAGTGATCTCCATGGGCCTGATCTCGTTGCCGATCATGCTGCGCTACGGCTACGACCGGCGGGTGGCGACCGGCGTCATCGCCGCCTCCGGCACGCTGGCGCAGATTATTCCGCCCTCGCTCGTGCTTATCGTCATGGCCGACCAGCTCGGGCGCTCGGTCGGCGACATGTATGAAGGCGCCTTCATCCCCGGCCTCGTGCTGTCGGCGCTCTACGCCTTCTATGTTTTCCTGGTGACGATTTTCGCGCCGAAGGCCGCGCCCGGCCTGCCGCTCGAGGCGGTCATCTACAAGGAGCCGAACGGCAAGCGCGGCGTGATATCGTTGTTGATCGTGACCGTCTTCTCGGGCGTTGCCGCCTATCTCTATATGCGCACGACCGACGTGCGCGCCGGCGCGGATTTCGTGGTGCTCACCATGTCGATCGGCGTCAGCATCGCCTTCGCCATCGCAGTCCTGAACCGGCTGTTGCGTCTGCGCCTTCTGTCTGCGCTCGCCGAGCAGGTGATCTTTGTTATGGTGCCGCCGCTGGCGCTGATCTTCCTCGTTCTCGGCACGATCTTCATCGGCGTCGCTACGCCGACCGAAGGCGGCGCTATGGGCGCGGTCGGCGCCCTTGTGCTGGCGATCATGAAGGGCCGTTTGCGCTGGGACCTCGTGCGTCAGGCGAGCGAGTCGACCGCCAAGCTGTCAGCCTTCGTCGTCTTTATCCTGATCGGCGCGCGCGTCTTCTCGCTAACCTTCTACGGCGTCGACGGTCACCGCTGGGTCGAGGAATTGCTGGTTGGGCTTCCAGGCGGACAGACCGGCTTCCTGATCTTCGTTAATCTCTTTGTATTTGTGCTGGCCTTCTTCCTTGATTTCTTCGAGATCGCCTTCATCGTGATCCCGCTTCTGGGGCCGGCGGCCGAACGACTTGGCATCGACCTGATCTGGTTCGGCATCATCCTCGGCGTGAACATGCAGACATCGTTCATGCATCCGCCGTTCGGTTTCGCACTGTTCTATCTGCGATCAGTCGCGCCGCGCGAGCCTTACACCGACCGCGTCACCGGCCTTCGCATGGAGCCGATCACGACCGGGCAGATTTATTGGGGCGCGGTGCCGTTCGTCGTGATCCAGTGCATCATGGTGGCGCTGGTGATCGCCTTCCCCGGCATGGTGATGCACTACAAAGGGACCGGCGCGACCGTCGATCCGTCCAAGGTCAAGATCGACATCCAGATGCCCGACCTGCCGCCGCTGCAATTCGACACACCGCCGAAAATTCAATAGCGGCAAAAAAACCCCGGAGCAGGCTCCGGGGTTTTCAATTGGCATCGGCAGACGTTATCCGCGGCCGCGTGCGCGGATCATGAAAGTGTCGAAGCCGTATTCCGCCACCTGCCACCACAGATATTGATCGCCACGGAAGGTCACCATGGCATCGTAGACCTTCTTGAAGTCCGCGTTATTTGCCGATGTTTCGGCATAGACTTCGTTGGCGGCCTTGTAGCAGGCCTCCATGACCGTCTGCGGGAATGGCCGCAATTGCGCCCCGCTTGCCACCAGCCGCCGCAACGCCGCAGGATTTCCAGCATCATAGCGCGCCATCATTATGGTGTTGGCGATATGCGAGGCCGCATACACGATCGCCTGATAGTTCTTCGGCAGTTCGTTCCATTTCCCGAGATTGACGAAGTTGTGCAGCATCGGGCCGCCTTCCCACCAACCGGGATAATAGTAATACTGGGCGACCTTCTGAAAGCCGAGCTTCTCATCGTCATAGGGGCCAACCCACTCGGCCGCATCGAGCGTTCCCTTTTCCAGCGACGGATAGATATCGCCGCCGGCGAGTTGCTGCGGAACAACGCCGATCTTCTGCACCACCCGGCCGGCAAAGCCGCCGATGCGCATTTTCAGGCCTTTGAGATCGGAAATATCCTTGATCTCCTTGCGGAACCAGCCGCCCATCTGCGCGCCGGTATTGCCAGCCGGAATCGCATGAATGTTGTACTTCTTGTAGAAGGCATTCATCAGGTCCAGGCCGCCGCCTGAATACATCCAGGCATCCATCATGCGCTGGTTGAGGCCGAACGGCACTGCCGTTCCGAAGGCGAAGGTCGGATCCTTGCCGACATAATAATAGGATGCGGTATGGCACATCTCGACGGTGCCGTTGGTGACCGCATCGGCCGCCTGCAGACCGGGCACGATTTCACCCGCTGCGAAAACCTGAATCTGGAACTTGTTGTCGGTCGCTTCCGCTACCGATTTGGCAAAAATCTCGGCGGCGCCGTAAATCGTGTCGAGCGATTTTGGAAAGCTCGAGGTCAGACGCCATTTAATATCCGGCATGGATTGCGCAATCGCGGGCTTTGCAATCGCGCTGGCGGCAAGGCCGACGCCTGCCGCCGTCAGGAATTGACGACGTTTCATTAGCTGATGATCTCCTCTGGTTCCTCCCCGCATTGCGGGACGCACAGCCGGCCTTCTGCGTGCCGGTCGGGTGTCTGCTAGCATGGCTGAGCCGCGGACCGTTATCCAGAGGCTCCTCAAAAAAAAAGCCGGCCCCGAGGGGCCGGCTTCGCCGTAAGCCTGAACCGCTGCTATGTACGGGTGCGGGCGCGGATCATGAAGGTGTCGAATGTGTATTCGGCGACCTGCCACCACAAATACCCGTCGCCCCGGAAAGCGACCAGATTGTCGTAAATCTTCTTGAAGTTGGCGTTGGAAGCCGAAGTTTCCGCGTAAACTTCGTTGGCAGCCTTCAGGCAGGCTTCCATGATCGGCTGCGAGTAGGGACGCAATTGCGCGCCGGACGCGACCAGACGCTTGAGCGCACCCGGGTTCACCGCATCGTATTTGGCAGTGGTCGACAGATTGGCTGTATCGCAGGCACTGCGCAGGATTGCCTGATAGTGCTTCGGCAATTGATTCCACTTGTCGATGTTGATGAAAGCGTGGATCGCGGTGCCGCCTTCCCACCAGCCGGGGTAATAGTAGAACGGCGCGACCTTCTGGAAACCAAGCTTCTCGTCATCGAACGGGCCGACCCACTCGGCGGCATCGATCGTGCCTTTCTCTAGTGCCGGATAGATGTCACCGCCGGCGAGTTGCTGCGGGACGACGCCGAGCTTCTGCAGCACGCGGCCGGCAAAGCCGGCGATGCGGAATTTCAGGCCGCTCAGATCGGAGACATCCTTGATCTCCTTGCGGAACCAGCCACCCATCTGGCAGCCGGTATTGCCGGCCGGAAGCGCATGAATACTGAACTTCTTGTAGAATTCATTGAGCAGCTCGGTGCCGCCGTGCTGATACATCCATGAATTCTGCATGCGCGTGTTCAGGCCGAACGGCATGGCAGACGCGAGCACGAAGGTCGGATCCTTGCCGACATAGTAATACGACGCCGTGTGGCACATCTCGACCGTACCATTGGTCACCGCGTCGGCGGCCTGCAGGCCGGGAACGATTTCGCCGGCCGCGAAGGTCTGGATCTGGAACTTGTTGTCGGTGGCTTCAGCGACGGACTTGGCGATGGTCTCAGCGCCGCCCCAGAGCGTGTCGAGCGACTTCGGGAAGCTCGAGGTCAAGCGCCACTTCACCTCGGGCATTGACTGGGCGATCGCGGGCTTTGCAATCGCGGTTGCCGCGGCGCCGGCGCCGATAGCTGAAATAAATTGCCGACGTTTCATTCTTCCTCTCCATTTCCATTGGATTTCAGCCAGGGACGCCTGATTCTGATCGTTCTTCGGGGTCGCCTGCCGTCTACAAATTGGCGGTAACATGAAGTGGCGGTAGAACCGGCGCAAGGGTTCGCCTTTCACAAATCAATGAGGCCGCGTCAATGCGAAAAAGGGCGCACCTCCGGCGGGCGACCGATCGCCGATCGGACCGCCCACTCGTCGACTGCCCACTTGGTCCCGACCGGTCCTATTCGAGACAGCCAGCTTGGCGCCAGAGGCAGCAGCGAGTAGCTCGGACACCCGCACTTTCGCCGGCGTCCGGCCGCCCGATGCCGGGAAAGGCCTGCGCCGTCAGCGCCAGCGCCCTGTTCACAGTCTTCTCCTTTTGCGCGTCCAGCTTGCGCAGCCAGGGCAAAATGTCCTTGGCCTGACTGCGCGCGGCGATCGCGAAACCCAATCCATCAAGATATGGCTAAAGGCTCTGGTCCTTCTGAATGACGGCATATTGGGCCGCCGCGGGCGTTCCGCTGGCTGCTTTGATCGATGCGCTAAAGCGTGCCAAGCGACTGAAAACGTTTTGCCCATCATCCTGAAAGTCTGACTGACTCAAAATGCAGCCGATGAAATCAGGCCTTCGCAATTGAGCGTCATGCCCGCGCTTGTCGCGGGCATCCACGTCTTAGTGTCATTGCCGCAAGAAAGACGTGGATAGCCGGGACAAGCCCGGCCATGACGAAAACTAAAGCCCCGCGCCGAACCGCGCCATCACCACCATGATCGCGACCTGCATCACGCCCTGAAAGGCGACGATGCGGACATAGGTTTTCATCCAGCGCCCGATTTTCTCGCCGTCCGGCTTCGGTTTCTGCATTTCCAGAAACACACGGATGTTCGTGGGTGTGAGAATGCCGAGCCCCTGCACGGTCAGGATGGTGACGATCACAAGCGCAGCGGCGACCCAATAGAATTCCGGATAGCCGAGATCGAGATACCCCATGCGCTGGGCCAGAAACCAGCCGGCGGTGCCGGTGATGATGGCAAGCGTGGGCATGAGAATCATGATGCGCGGAACGAGCGCGGAAGTGATCAAACGTCGCGTGTCGAACGGCAGCCGCCGCATGATTGGTCCCAGCACGAAGCCGAGAAACAAATCGATGCCGGTCCATAGCACGCCGGCCATGACATGCACGAAATTGAGAAACCAGATATTGTCGATTGCAATCGCCGCGAACATGGCGGCGAAGGCGGCGATTGCTGCGATCACATAGGCAGGGCGGATGGAGACAGCCGGCGCAGGCTGCGGCAGAACGCTGTCGCTCATGCGCCCCTATGCCTCGATCACGATCTTCGGCGCCGCGCGGCTGGGCCCGGCCAGCGCGTTGCGGATATTCTCGGCGATACCGCGATAGATTTTGGCATGCGCGCTGTCGGGCTGCGTGGCGACGATCGGCAAGCCGGAGTCGGAGGTTTCGCGGATCGACATATCGAGCGGCACCTCGCCGAGGAACGGCACCTTGAGGCGCTCGGCTTCATGGCGCGCGCCGCCATGTCCGAAGATGTCGGAACGCGTGCCGCAACTCGGGCACAGGAAATAGCTCATATTTTCGACCACGCCGAGGATCGGAACGTTGACGCGCTGGAACATGGCGATGCCGCGCCGCGCGTCGATCAGCGCCAAATCCTGCGGGGTCGAGACGATGACGGCGCCGGCGAGCGGCACCTGTTGCGCCATGGTGAGTTGCGCGTCGCCGGTGCCGGGCGGCATGTCCACGACCATCACGTCGAGTTCACCCCAGGCCACTTCGCGCAGCATCTGCGTCAGCGCCGACATTACCATCGGGCCGCGCCAGATCATCGGCGTCTCTTCCTCGATCAGGAAGCCGATCGACATGACGGTCAGGCCGTAACGCTCGATCGGCTTCAGCTGATTGCCCCCAATGGTCTGCGGCTTTTCCCGGATCGCGAGCAGCTTGGGCAGCGACGGGCCATAGATGTCGGCATCCAGCACGCCCACCTTCAAGCCAACGTCGCGCAGGCCGAGCGCCAGATTGATCGCGGTGGTGGATTTTCCGACCCCGCCTTTGCCCGAGGCGACAGCGATGATGGATTTGACGCCGGGCACCCCGGACGGGCCCGCCGGGGCATGGCCATGCGGACGAGGTCCGCCTGGTGCAGATGCCTGCCGTGCCCCAGGGCCGCTGGCCGCCCGCTCGGCGGTCAGCGCGATCATGGCCGAGGTCACGCCGGGAACAGAGCGGACCGCGTCCTCGACCTGCTTGCGCACCGGCTCCCACGCCTTGACGGCGGCGGCATCGACGCTGAGTGAGAAAAATACCTTGCCATCACTGACTACGATATCCGACAGCGCTCCGGTTTCGGTGACCTTGCGCCCGTCCGGCGCGGCTACCGCCGCGAGACGATCGAGAATCTGTTGTTTGGTGGGCGCCATTGGCACGTCTCCGGCTTGATTTGACATTGTCTAGATAGCGGGTTGACGGGCGCGCACAAGCCGTCACATTGCGCGCAATCAAACAAGAGCGACGGTCCAAGGAGGAAATAATGGCGAAGGTTGCGTTTCTCGGGCTCGGGGTCATGGGCTATCCGATGGCGGGCCATCTGAAGACCAAAGGCGGCCACGAGGTCACGGTCTACAACCGCACCAGCGCCAAGGCCGACGCATGGGTGGCTAAATTCGGCGGCCAGAGCGCCAAGACCCCCAAACAGGCAGCGGAGGGGCAGGATTTCGTCATGTGCTGCGTCGGCAATGACGACGATCTGCGGCAGGTGACGCTGGGGCCGGACGGTGCCTTTGCCGGCATGAAGAAAGGCGCGATCTTTGTCGATCACACCACCGCCTCCGCCGAGATCGCACGCGAATTGTATGACGCGGCGAAGAAAGGCGGCTTCGATGTCGTCGATGCGCCCGTTTCCGGCGGTCAGGCCGGTGCCGAGAACGGCGTACTGACGGTCATGTGCGGGGGCGACGGCGAGCCTTTCGCGCGCGCCGAGAAGGTGATCGCCGCTTATGCCCGCGCCTGCAACCTGATGGGATCGCCCGGCTCCGGCCAGCTTGCAAAAATGGTCAACCAGATCTGCATCGCCGGTCTGGTGCAGGGACTGTCGGAAGGTCTCCACTTCGCCAAGAAATCCGGCCTCGATATCGAAAAACTGATCGCCACCATTTCCAAAGGCGCGGCACAGTCCTGGCAGATGGAAAACCGCTACAAGACCATGACCGAAGGCAAGTTTGATTTCGGCTTCGCCGTCGACTGGATGCGCAAGGATCTCGGCATCTGCCTCGCGGAAGCGCGCCGCAACGGGGCGCATCTGCCGGTCACTGCGCTGGTCGACCAGTTCTATTCCGAAGTGCAGAAGATGGGCGGCAAGCGCTGGGACACGTCAAGCCTGATCGCACGACTCGAGCGCTGATCAGCGGAATTGCCGGCACGGCGCGCCAGGAGGACATGACGTGGGCGGCCGCTGATTGATTGCCGGCGGACGCCTATTCGGAGGATAATGCGTCACCGGCGGCCGCGGCCGGCCTGGGCCGGTGACAATGCCGATCGACGAACCGGGCCCTGTCACGCGCGGCGGCGGACGCCGGATGATGACGTCCTCCTCATCCTCGATCACCGGCGGCCGCGATCCGCGCGGCGGGCGCGTTGGCCGCTGCGGCTTGACCGGTTCGGCGCGTTTCGCCGGAACGGGACATGAGCACGCTGCGGGCGCAGCCGGCAGACTCGCAGGAACGACAGCCGGCGTCGCTGTGTTGCCCATTCCGGGAAAGCCGCGGGCGAGATTCGCCGATTGCGCGCGGTCTCTGGCGCGGTCGCGCATCTTGCGCGCGGTTGGCGCCAAATCGCTATCCGGATAGCGTGCAAGGAAGGCGTCATAAGCGGTCACGGTGTTGACCGTCACAGCCGTGTACCAGGCCATCATTTCGCGGCGGCGCTCCAGCAATCCGCGCACGCGCGGCGCGAACGCCGTCTTCGCATGCAGCGACAGGAATTCCTCATAAGCGTCGGCGTCATCTTCCAGGATGACAAATTCAAACGCCTCCTGCGGCGAACGCCCCTGCAATTGCTTGCGCCAGAATCCCGCCGGCTTGCCGGCGCTTGCAGCGGCGCCGATCGCTTTCGGCAGCGTTGCCGCACCCGAGGCGACCGTTGCGCTCGGCGATCCGAAAAATGCGAAATCGGAGGTCAGCGAAGAACTCTCCCACGGCGTCTGGCGGCCTTCTGTCGCGTTATGCACGTTGAGCCGAATGCGTTTCAGCGCCTGCTCGATGGGCAGATTGGGTTCTTTCGCGACGTCGACCAAAGCCGCGGTGAACGGAGAATTGTCGCCGGCGCCATCCAGCGCCTCCATGCCCGGCGCTGTCGCATAGGAGACGATCGAGCCGGTCGGCGCATCGACGATCGCGAGCCCCCTGCCCGTCGTCTTGCTGATCGACGAGAACGGGTTGTTACGGCATGAATCCAGAATGACGATGCGCGTGCGGCTGGGCGTGGAGGCCAGCGCAGCCATCACGTCGGCGAGGCGTACCGCTTCAATTGCAACATCGGCTTCACGTTCAATCTTCGCATCGACCGGTACGAGATAATTCTCGCCTTCGATCTGCAGGCCGTGACCGGCAAAATAAACCAGCGCAACCGTATCGGGCCCCTTCAACGCGACATTGGCCGCGAAATCGCGCAGCGCCCGCCGCATGTCCGCTTGCGACAGATCGGGCGCATCCACCAGCTCGAAACCTGCCGCCCGCAACATTACGCCCATGACCCTGGCGTCGTTCGCCGGATTGGGCAAAGCCGTGACGGTCTTGTAAGCGGAATTTCCGATCACCAGCGCCAGGCGGGATTCGGCGGTGGCGGGATTGATCCAAAGCAAAAGGCCGATCAATCCAAGAAGCATTCCAAGAGGGTTGAGCCACATCGGACCACTCCTCTGCCCATGACATTCGCTTTGCACTTTGCTCTTCGCCTGCTTTTCACAGCCTACGCCCGCGGCTGGAGCGTCAGAATTCACTTTTCGGTGGCGAGGAGCGCCGCACGTCCGCGCGCCGCTCCGATTGCTCAGCGGAGCCGCCCGGTGAAGCCGCCGGCGCTCTGCCGGAAGCTTTGCTCACGCTGAACCGCCTTGCGTTGAATTCCGATCTCGCGGCGGACCTTTACATTGCTGATCGGTTTCGGCTGCACCTTGATCTTCGGAGCAACGATGCCGGTATTGCCGTTCGGCAGATCGCGCCTGATCACCGGGCGGTCCCTGTTCACAGGCAGGGTGGTGATCTTGGCGCCATTCGGCAGCTTGACTATGCCGGTATCCTTGTTTGCGCCCTCGCCTGGCTTTGGCAACGTCACAACCTGACCGTTGTTCGGCAGCCTGGTGCCGATGCCGTCCGGCTTCGGAAGCGTGGTCACCTTGCCCGGTGTGCTGCCGTTCTGGCCATTCTGCGGATTCTGCGGAAAAGGAATGAGCGGGCCATTCGGCTTCACGATCGGACCGGTCTTGATGCCGCCGGCCGAGCCATTCTGGCCGTTCGGCACATTCACAACCGGGCCGGTCTTAATGTTGTCATTCTTAGGAAAACCGATGACCGGGCCGGTCTTGCCATTGTCGTTTTTCGGGAAGCCGATGACAGGGCCCGTCTTGACGTCGATCTTCGGCGCGACCGGCAGCGAGACAAGGCGCGGACGTTCGAGCAGCTTCTTCGCGTTGCCCGCGAAATCACCGTTGCCGTGTTTCGAGAGGAACGTCTTATAGGCATCGGCCGAGTTGGACTTCGTGGCCTTGCGCCAGGCGATCATCTGCAGCCGCAGCGACAGCAGGCGGCGGATGCGCTCACAGAGCGGATGCGCCGGATAGATGCGCACGAACTCTTCATAGTATTCGACCGAGTCTTCGGCGACGACGACCTCGTAGGCCTTCTCGACCGAGCGCGTCGCGAGCTGCGCAACCGCAACCTTCTCCGGCAAGACAGCCGGAACAGCCGCGACATTGGCATTCGGGTCGGTGGCAAAGAACACAAAATCGCTGGTGAGCGAGGAGCTTTCCCACGGCATCTGTTTCGCATCGGTCGCGTCGGCGACCAGAACGCGCACGCGCTTGAAGAGCTGCTCGATCGGAAGGCCGGGCTGCTTGACACTCTTGATGAAGGCGGCCGTGTACGGGCTGTGCTGCCCGGCGCCGTCGAAGGCTTCGGTGCCTGGCGCGGTCGCGTAGGCGACGATCGAACCCGCCGGCGCGTCGACAATCGCAAGACCTTTGCCGCTCGCATCGCCGAGCGCGGAGAACGGATTGTTGCGGCAGGCGTCGAGAATGACGATGCGGATGCGGCTTGGCGCGTTTTCCAGCGCCTGCATCACGTCAGCAAGACGGACGGCCTGCTCCGGAACGTCTTCTTCCTTCTCGATCTTTGCATCGACCGGCACCAGGAAGTTTTCACCATCGACCTGCAGACCATGACCGGCATAGTAGACCAGCGCCGCGGAATTTGGCCCCGACTCGGTGATGCGCGCGCTGAATTCGCTGACCACCTGACGCAGAGTGTCGCGGTTGAGATCGAAGGCCATAACCACTTCGAAGCCGGCGGTGTTCAAAAGCTGTGCGACGGCGCGGGCATCGTTTGCCGGATTGGGAAGCGCTTTCACCGCTTCATAATTCGAGTTGCCGATCACCAGCGCGAGGCGCTTTTCCTTGGCGTTGCTCACCTGTGCAGCAGCGCCGTTTTCGAGCGACGCGGTCCGCAACGGCGAGCCGGTATTGATCTGGCGCGCAGCGCCGGCGGTTTCGACCAGACGCGGAGACACCTGCGCGGCGGCCGGCTTCTGCCACAGGCAGAATGCAGCAGCGAGCAAGGCAAAAAGCCTCAGTGCAAAACCTGTCCGTGACATGACGTCCCTCCAGGGAGATCGGGCGGCATTTTCCAATGCCTCTGGAGTTCGTCGTCGCCGCCCGGACGTCGGTTCACGGGGCTGCCTTCTGTCCTCGGAAGGCCGGCTTCAGGCCTTGGCGCTGGGACGAGCCGCCAGATCGCCATGCCAGCGGGCCACATGCGTCAATTCGGTGGGCAAAGTCAGCTTGGCCGGTTTGAAGAAATCCAGCGTCACCAGGCCCGTGATATCGGCGACCGAGAAATCGTCCCCGGCAATGTAGCGGCGGCCGGCCAGTTCCCGATCCAGCAGCGCCAGAAAATCCATCACCCGGGGCCTGTTCGCCTCGCCCCATTCAGCGACTTGCGGGACTTCGAATTCCTTCATGGCCGGGTGCAGATGACGGAAGACCGCCTGGACCGGAAGGTAGAGAGTGAGCTCCAGCCGCCGCTGCCACATCTCGATCAGGGCGGTGCTCTTGGCGTCCGTTCCGAAAAGCGGCGGCTGCGGATGCAGAACCTCGAAATATCGGCAAATCGCGATGGATTCGGTGAGGACGGTGCCGTCATCCAGGATCAGCACCGGCAGCCGCTGCAGCGGGTTGATGGCAGTGAAAGCCTCGCTCCGATGCGCCTTGGCGCCGATGTCCACGGGCTCGAGGGGCACCGAAATCCCCTTCTCGGCCAGAAATACCCGGACACGCCTCGGATTGGGCGCACGGCCCCCGTCATAAAGTTTCATGCCCTCTCCTTTGCGTTAACCGGCGGTTTTACCTTTTAGTTAAGGTTGCCCTTAAGGATTTTGGGACAGTTTAGCCTGACGTCCTGCGTAACCGCGTACCCCCATGACGAGTACCGCCACAGATCAGCGCCAGTTTTTGCTGTCGAAACGCCGGCGCGCCGCGGCACAACGCGTCCGGGATGCCCGCGACCGCCTGACCTCGACCACCGGTACGCGGCCGGTTTTCGACTACGAATTGCTGCGTCTTTTCGCACAAAACCGCCTCTCCGCGTCGCTCGTTGTCATCCTGCTGGTCGGCATGGTCGGCCTGCTGTCCAGCCTGTGGACCGGCGCCCTGATCGCCAGCATCTGGACCGCGAGCGTCCTGCTCATTCACCTCGTCATCATCGCACGATGCCGCAAATTCCTCGCGACGCCGCAATCCGAGGTCAACATCAAGAAGTCGCGGCTTGGCTTCATCACGCTCGACATGTTCTTCGGCTTGGCCTGGATGTTCAATCTCATCCAGCCGGTCGGCGTCAGCGAGAGCACCGGCACCTTCATGCTGTTCGTCATGCTGCTGGTGGTGGCGGTATCAAGCATGCTGGCGTGGAGCCTGCCGATTGCGGTCTTCGCATCGACCGTTCCGGTCACGGCCGCGGTCGCAATCAACTTCGCGACAAAGGGCGACCTCAACAATTACATTCTCGCCGTCATGGCGATCACGGCGGAGGGCTATTTCCTGCTGCTCGCCTACCGCCTGTATTCGTCCGCGCTGGCAACGCTGCAGGCGCGCGCGGAAAAGGATCTGCTGATCGGCGAACTGGAGCAGGCGAAGGCGATTTCCGACGAGGCGCGCAGCCGCGCCGAAGCCGCCAACATTTCCAAGTCGCGTTTCCTGGCGCAAATGAGTCACGAATTGCGCACGCCGCTGAACGCCATTCTCGGTTTTTCGGAAGTGATGAAGTCGGAGATTTTCGGCCCGCACTCGGTGCCGTCCTACAAGGAATATTCCAACGACATCCACACGTCCGGCCAGCATCTCTTGGGCCTGATCAATGAAATTCTCGATCTGTCGCGCATCGAGGCCGGCCGCTACGAGCTGAATGAAGAGGCCGTGCCGCTCGCGCTGGTGGTGGAGGATTGCCATCATCTGATGAAGTTGCGGGCCAAGAACCGCAACATCACCATCCACGAATTGTTCGAGCAGGATCTGCCGCGGGTCTGGGCGGATGAGCGTGCGATACGGCAGATCTGCCTTAACCTTCTCTCGAACGCGATCAAGTTCACGCCGCAGGGCGGCGAGATCTGGATCAAGGTCGGCTGGACCGCCTCCGGCGGTCAATATTTCAGCGTGAAGGATACCGGCCCCGGCATCCCGGAAGACGAAATTCCGGTCGTGCTGGCCTCGTTCGGCCAGGGCTCCAACGCTATCAAGTCGGCGGAGCAGGGCGCCGGCCTCGGTCTGCCGATCGCCAAGAGCCTGGTCGACCTGCACGGCGGCACCTTCACCCTCAAATCGAAACTGCGCGTCGGCACCGAAGTCATCATCGCCCTGCCCCCTGAACGCGTCATGTCGGCGCTGGCGCCGCTCGAGGAACCCGCGCCGACCCTGCAGCCGGAAAAGCAGACCGCGCCGGAACTGCCTGCGTCATCGCGCGACGAGCGTACCGACTATCGCAAAAAGACTTCCTCTCTGATTGCCGGCCTGCGCGGCAACTGATTGTCGGGCCTTTGCCTTTGTTGCCGGCGCCCTTATGTTGCGGATCGATCCTGTAGGCCGGCAAGGCGAATGTCCGACATTCTCACTCCCTGCAAGAAAATCTGCATCCTCGACCTGCCGTCGGGACTCTGCCGCGGCTGCGGCCGCAACGGCGCTGAGATCGCAGCCTGGACGAACATGAGCAATGGCGAACGCGCGCGGATCATGGCTCTCCTTCCGGACCGGCTTGCCGCCCTCGGCCTTGCGCCGGCGAGCCACCCCGATGGGCGGTGAGGTGCATCCCTTGCGTCATCGTCTTCTCTGGATTCTCCTGGCCGGGCTCGGGCTTTCGCTGACGATCCTGATCGTGCGCCACGAACAGGGAACCATTGGCTCTCTCACCTCCGACGATTTCGCGTCGCTCACAGTGAAGATCGCCTTCCTGGCCTTTCTCGGCGGGACCGTGCTGGTGTTGTTCCGGGAAAGTTTCTGGAAGGCGTTTCAGGCGATCATCTTCTGGGTCGTGGTCGCCTTGGTGCTGGCGCTCGGCTACGCGTACCGGTTCGAGTTGCGCACCGTCTATGACCGGGTCATGGCCGAAATGGTCCCCGGTTATGCCGCCACGCAAAGCCGCGTTGTCGAAATCGCGCGCGGGCGCGCCGGCGAGTTCAACATCATGACGCAAGTGAATGGCGGCCGCATTCCGATGGTGCTCGACACCGGCGCCACCGCGGTCGTGCTCACCCAGGACGCCGCAAAGGCGGCGGGGCTTCCGCTGGAAATTCTGAGCTATAATGTGACCGTCGACACCGCGAATGGACGCACGCAGGCGGCGTCGGTGACGCTCGACCGTCTCGCGGTCGGCGGCCTTGTTGAGCGCAATATCCCTGCCCTGATCGCGCGGCCGGGGCAATTGCGCACCAGCCTCCTTGGCATGAGCTTTCTCAACCGTCTGGAAAGCTGGGAAGTGCGCGGCGACAAGCTGATCATGCGCGGCTATCCGTGACCGGAACGGTCACAGCAGGCTGATGACGAAGCGCAGCCCGATTAGCAGCAGGAAGCATCCGAACGCAATTTCGAGTTTCCGCTTTGACATCGCATGCGCGATGCGCGCGCCGATCGGCGCGACCAGTGACGTCACCGGCGCCATCAGCGCAAAGCCGATCAGCGAGACATAGCCGATGGATAATGGCGGCATCAGCGCCTGATGCTGCAGGCCGGCGGCCATGAAGCTCAAGGCTCCGGTGAGCGAAATCAACACGCCGACACCCGCAGACAGTCCGATCGCGGTCAGAATCGGCTGGCCATAGAGCGTCAAAATGACGGTGGAAACGGCGCCGCCGCCGACGCCCATCAGCGCTGAATAGAGTCCAATGACGAGGCCATAGAGCGTCATCAGGACACGTCCCTTCGGCAACTCCTCGCCAAGTTTCCAGCCACCGGAACCGAACAGAAAGCGGATGGCGAGCAGAGTGGCGACCACGACGAAGGCTGCCTTGAAGACGGCCGGCGGCGCGACTGCCGCGATCAATCCGCCAATCACGACGCCGCCGATGATCGGCAACGCCCAGCGCCGCAGAATGCCGGCGGGCAGATTGCCGAGTCTGCGATGCGCGCGGAACGAGCGAATGGAGGTCGGGATGATGATGGCGAGCGAGGTGCCGACGCAAAGCTGCATGCGCACCTCTTCCGGCACATGCATCAGGCGAAAGACTTCGTAGAGGACCGGCACGATCACCGCGCCGCCGCCGACGCCGAAGAGTCCCGCGAGCAATCCGGTCGCGGCCCCGCCCGCGACGATCATGGCGGCGAACAAGGCAAATTCGCCGGCAGGAATTCCAAGCATCGCCGCAGCTCCGAATAACGGGATCAGGCTGCAGCGGTGTGCGTCAATTCCGCAGGCGTGTCCACAATCAGGTCCAGCGCCTCGCGCAGGACACCTATGCCCGCGCCGGGCTTCACTGCATGGACCGAGAGATGACGGCGGAAGGCGCGCGCACCCGGCACGGCGCGGAAGGCGCCGAGGATATGCCGGGTGATGGCATGCAGGCGTGCGCCCTGCGCCAGCTCGCGCTCGATATAAGGGAAGAAGGCTTCGATCGCCGCTTTCACCGACGGGAACGGTGCGGGCTCGCCGAACAGTTCCGGATCGACCGCAAGCAAACGCCACGGTTCCTGATAGGCGGCACGGCCCATCATCACGCCGTCGACATGGCGCAGATGCTCGCGCGCCTGGTTGAGATCGGCGATGCCGCCGTTGACGGCAATCGTCAGGTGCGGATGCGCGCGTTTGAGACGATAGACACGATCATAGTCGAGCGGCGGGACATCGCGGTTCTCGCGCGGCGAAAGTCCCTCAAGCCAGGCTTTGCGTGCGTGCACGATCAGCGCATCGACGCCGGCGGCCTTCACCTTCACCGTCAGCGTATCGAGCGACTGCTCGGGATCCTGATTGTCGATTCCGATGCGGCACTTCACCGTCACCGGAATCGAAACCGCCGCCTTCATCGCGGCGACACAATCGCCGACAAGCTCCGGCTCCGCCATCAGGCAGGCGCCGAAGCGGCCTTCCTGCACGCGGTCGGACGGACAACCCACATTGAGATTGATCTCGCGATAGCCGAAATCGGCGCCGATGCGCGCTGCTTGCGCGAGCTGCTTCGGATCGGAGCCGCCAAGCTGCAACGCCACCGGATGTTCTTCCGCATCGAAGCCGAGCAGCCGGTCGCGCGGGCCGAACAGGACTGCCCCGGTCGTCACCATCTCCGTATAGAGCAGAGCCCGGCGCGTCAGCAGGCGATGGAAGAACCGACAATGCTTATCGGTCCATTCCATCATCGGGGCGATGGACATTTTTCTATTAATATCAGTCACTTACAGAGCCATTCGCGCTTGAGCTTGATGAGCGGCATGTCACTCGCCGATTGGTATAAATACCGATCACCGTGAAGCAAGCGCCAGCGCGCCCAAGGCCGGCGGTTCCTCGTCCGGCATGTTGTGTTCAGTGCTACAATATTTTTAGCAGGCGCGCTGCGCAGGTGCCGAGAAATCCTCCATCGCCGCATCCCCGACGATCTCGCACCGGCGCTGTTTAGCAAACTCAACTCAACTGGCATGGCGCCGCTTCGGTGTCAGGCCCCTGCAGTGTCGCTGCTGACCCGGCACGAGATTCATAGCATTATTGAGCCGCAGCAGTCCGAGGCTTTTTCGTGAAACACATCAAGATTGCATTCTGGAGCGCGCTGGCTCTTCTTATCGCGCTCTGGCTTACGGCTGAGCCGCTCGCCCTCCGATCTTCAGGGTTCTTTGCGCTGCGCGGGTCGATGGTCCAGCTCAGCGGTATCCTGGCCATGACCTGCATGAGCCTTGCGATGGTCCTCGCGCTCCGGCCGCAGTGGCCGGAGCGGTGGCTTGGCGGGCTCGACAGGATGTACCGCCTGCACAAATGGTTGGGCATCGGCGGGCTCGTGCTTGCGATCGCGCATTGGCTCTGGTCGGAGGCGCCGAAATGGGCCGTGGGCTTCGGCTGGCTCGCTCGCCCCGAGCGGGGCGCGCGGCCGGCTGCCGCCGGCGCAATCGAGCAGGCTTTCCGATCATGGCGTGGCACCGCCGAGGGCGTCGGCGAATGGGCCTTCTACGCCGCAGTGCTGCTGATCGCCGCGGCGCTCATCCATCGCATTCCCTATCGCCTCTTCTACAAGACCCACCGACTACTCGCGGTCGTCTATCTGGTGCTGGTCTTCCACACTGTGGTGCTCATGAATTACCCCTACTGGGCTTCGCCGCTCGGCTTGGTCATGGTGGCCCTCCTCGCTTACGGAACATGGGCCGCGATCGTGGTGCTTGCGCGCCGTGTCGGGGCGGGCCGAAAGGTGGAAGGTTCAATCACGCGACTCCATTACTTTCCAAGCCTTCGCGTCATCGAAGGCGAGATCGACACCCCGCATGGCTGGCCCGGCCACAAGCCCGGACAATTCGCCTTCGTCAATTGGGACGAAGACGAGGGCGCGCACCCCTGCACGATCGCCTCAGCCTGGAAGCCTTCCGAGCATCGGCTGACCTTCATTACCAAGGAGCTTGGTGACTTTACGCGGCGCATGCCCACGACGCTGCGTGTCGGGCAACCGGTGAAGGTCGAGGGTCCTTATGGCTGCTTCACCTTCGACGACGACCGCCCTCGACAGATCTGGATCGGCGGCGGCATCGGCGTCACGCCCTTCATCGCACGCATGAAGCAACTTGCGATGGATAGAAAAGGCTATGTGGGCCGGCCGAATTTGCAGAGCA
Organism: Pseudorhodoplanes sp.; assembly: GCA_032027085.1. Classification (NCBI taxonomy): domain Bacteria; kingdom Pseudomonadati; phylum Pseudomonadota; class Alphaproteobacteria; order Hyphomicrobiales; genus Pseudorhodoplanes; species Pseudorhodoplanes sp. The sequence goes on from JAVSMS010000001.1 coordinate 4,064,758, forward strand.
TCGATCTGTTTCACACCACCGCCGACTGGAGCGAGGAGGCCATCGCCAAGCTCACGGCCGATGCGCAGGCTGCCGGCGTGCACCTGCACCTCCTCCACGATGCCCGCGACGGTCTGCTGACTGGCGAGCGAATTCGCACCGCCGTGCCGGACTGGCGGGAGGCCAGCGTCTGGTTCTGCGGTCCGGCCCGATTCGGCGCGGCGCTGCGGGCCGATCTCGCCTGTCACGGCCTGCCTGTGGACGAGCGCTTCCACCAGGAACTGTTCTCGATGCGGTGAATATGAATACCTGACGCCGCGCCGCACCGAATTTCAGCTCGGCTTTGTGTTCAGTGCTGCAATATCTTCGACAGGAACATCTGCGCGCGCTCGCTGCGCGGCTTGCCGAAGAAATCCTCCTTGGCCGCGTCCTCGACAATCTCGCCCTTGTCCATGAAGATGACCCGGTCGGCGACCTTGCGCGCGAAGCCCATTTCGTGCGTGACCACCATCATGGTCATGCCTTCGCGCGCCAGCCCGATCATCACATCGAGAACCTCTGTTACCATTTCGGGGTCGAGCGCCGACGTTGGCTCGTCGAACAGCATGACGATCGGGTCCATCGCCAGCGCGCGGGCAATGGCAACGCGCTGCTGCTGCCCACCCGACAGTTCGCCGGGATATTTTTTGGCATGCTCGATCAGGCCGACCCGCTCCAGCAGCTTGCGCCCCCTCGCCTCCGCATCGGCGCGCGAGCGGCCCAGCACCTTCTGCTGGGCGAGACACAGATTGTCGATCACGCGCAGGTGCGGAAAGAGTTCGAAATGCTGAAAGACCATGCCGACGCGCGCCCGCAATTTCGGCAGATCCGTTTTCGGATCTGACAGGCTGATACCGTCAAGCACGACATCGCCGGACTGAAACGGTTCGAGCCCGTTGACGCACTTGATGAGGGTCGATTTCCCGGAGCCGGACGGACCGCAGACGACGACGACCTCGCCTTTCGCCACGTGCGTCGAGCAGTTTTTAAGGACCTGCATTTGTCCGTAGTATTTGCTGATGGACTTGATCTCGATCATGGCAGGCCTTCACCGAATAACAGCGACACGCGTCTGCAGATGCTTGACGAAGCGGGACGCGGCATAGGACATCACGAAATAGACCAAGGCAACGAACAGATACATCTCCACAAGACGTCCATCGCGCTGGGCCACCTTCGAGGCGGCGCCGAGAAAGTCCGTGATGGAGAGCACATAGACGAGTGAGGTGTCCTGAAACAGAATGATCGTCTGCGTCAGCAGGACCGGCAGCATATTGCGGAAGGCTTGCGGCAAAACGATATTGCCCATCACCTGCCAATATGTGAGCCCCAGCGCATAGCCGGCCGCCACCTGGCCGCGCGAGATCGACTGGATGCCCGCGCGCATGATTTCCGAGAAATAAGCCGCTTCAAATAGCGTGAATGTCACCAATGCGGACATGAAGGCGCCGACAGAAATCGGCCGTGAGGCGCCTGTGATCCATTGTCCGACATACGGAATCAGAAAATAGAACCAGAAGATCACCAGCACGAGCGGCAGCGACCGCATGAGGTTGGTGTAGGTGGCCGCGATCTGCGGCAGGATCGGCAGGCCGGACAGCCGCATCATCGCGAGCAGCGTCCCGAAAATGACACCGCCCGCCGTCGCCATCGCGGTCAGCATCAGCGTGAAGCGCATGCCATCGAGGAAAAGATAGGGCAGCGACCGCCAGATCACATCGAGATCGATATTCGAAAACATACCGACCTCACTTGCCTGTGATGTAGCCGGGCACCGCGACGCGGCGCTCGATGAAATGCATCGCCACGACAACAACGGCATTCACAATCAGATACAGGATCGTCGCCGCGGTGAAGGCCTCGAAAACCTGAAAAGAGAATTCCTGCATCGACCGCGCACGCCCGGTCAGTTCCAGAAGTCCGATCGTCAATGCGACGGCCGTGTTCTTGATGGTGTTCAGGAATTCAGAGGTGAGTGGCGGCAAAATGATCCGATAGGCCATCGGGAGCAGCACATAAACATAGATTTGTGCCGTCGTCAGTCCGAGCGCCTTGCCGGCCATCGACTGCCCGCGCGGCAAGGCATTGATGCCGGCGCGCAATTGCTCGGCGACACGCGCTGACATGTAGAAGCCAATGCCGATGGCGGCCGTCCAGAACGCCGCGTTCGGAAGCTGCTTCAGCCAAAGGCCCGCCGCCTGCGGCAGCAATTCCGGCAACACGAAGAACCACAGAAACAACTGCACCAGGATCGGAATGTTTCTGAAGAATTCGACATAGGCCGATGCGAAATAGTTCGCCGACTTCGAGGGAAGCGTCCGCATGACGCCGATGATCGAACCGAGCAGCAACGCCAGCACCCAGGCGAGCAACGCGGTTGCGATCGTCCACCTGAGCCCCGAGAGCAGCATATCAAAATAGGTGCCGGTCCCCTCCGGCGAGGGCTCCCAGAAGATTCCCCAGTTCCAGTTATAGTTCATTGCCCCTCTCCCCATTGCACCTGCGGCGGCAAGAAGCCGCCGCAGGCCAGGCCGGCGGGGCCTAGTAAGCGGCCGGATCGGGCGAATCGATCGGCTTGTCGAAGATCTTCTTCATTTGCGCGCTCATCGGCACATTGAGATTGAGGTTGCGCGGCGGGATCGGCTTCGTGAACCACTTGTCGTAGATCGCCTTGCCTTCCGGACTCTTGTAGAGCGCCGACGTCGCACCATCGACAACCTTTTTGAAAGCGGCGTCATCCTTGCGCAGCATGATCCCGTAGGGCTCAGGCAGCGAGAAAGCGTCTTCCGAGATCACGTAAGCCTTGGGATCCTTGGAGGACGCGACGAGGCTGGCCAGCAGGATGTCGTCCATCACGAAAGCCACGGCACGGTCGGTCTCGACCATCAGAAACGCTTCCGCATGATCCTTGGCCGGAATGATGTTCATGCCGAGCTTGCGCGCAACATTGGCCTCGGTGGCCTGCTTGATATTTGTTGTACCGGCCGTGGAGACGATGGTCTTGCCCTTGAGATCGTCGATCTTGCCGATCTTGTTCGCGCGCTTGGTGACGTAGCGGCTCGCCGTCAGGAAATGCGTGTTTGTGTACCAGACCTGCTTCTGGCGCTCAGCATTATTCGTCGTCGAGCCGCATTCAAGATCGATGGTCCCGTTGGCCATCAGCGGAATGCGCGTTGCCGAGGTCACGGGATTGAGTTTGACCGCGAGCTTGTCGAGCTTCAGCTCCTTCTTCACCGCATCGACGATTTTGTAGCAGATGTCCATCGCATAGCCGACCGGCTGCTGCTTGTCGTCGAGATAGGAAAACGGCACCGAGGACTCACGATGGCCAAGCGTGATCTCGCCGGTCTCCTTGATCTTTTTCAGGGTGCCGCTCAGTTCCTGCGCCGTTGCCGGCTGCGCCAGCAATCCCAGGACGACCGCCACTGCTGAGACATATTTCATGCTTGTTTACCTCCACCGGAATGCTGGCTTCCCCCGCCAGAAAGGGTAAGATTTCTAATCCCTTGCAAAGGACGTTCCAGTCACAACCCTTAGGTTTGATGCAATTGTTGCATCATGCGCGGGACCGTTCCAGAGGCAGGATCACAGGTAGTGGATGGAAAAGGGCGGCGGCCTCGCCGCCGGCGTCAGACCTTGCTGACGGCCTCGGCCTGCTCTGACCGCAACGCGGCAATCGCCGCCGTCAATGTCAGGCCGGTCTCATCGGCATTGGCAGCCTGGCGCAGCCTCGCCAATTGCCGGGAGGCATCGGGGCGGCCAGTCAGTTCGGGCAGAACCCTCATCAATTCGTCGAACCGGGCGCCGCCGCGCTCATGCGTGTCGCCATAGCCCTTGACTAGGTTGCGGCAGGCGGCGACCTCGACCGCGAGATCGTAATTGGTGCCGGCGCAGCGCTCGACTGCCTCAAGCCAGGTCTGCAACGCGCGTTGCTCTGTCTCAAACCGCAGCGAGCGGGGACGCAGCGGCTTGAGCATGGTGACAATATAGAGAAGCAGGAAGCCGCGCAGCGATGTCGTCTTCACGGTCCGGCCTGATGAGGTAAACCGGTCGATAAGGCGTCGTACCCATCTGGTGCGCAGGATGAAGCGCCCGAGCGGCGCCGGCAGCGTGTCGGCGATTTCCTCGGTGCGCGGATGCATGAACTCGGCGATTTCGAGAATTTGCCCCTGTGCGAGCTTCACCTCCTCCCGCACCCGAGCAAAACGCGACGGCCTGATCTTCAGTTCGGCAACGCGGATCGTGTCCTCATAGGCCATGCCGAGCGCAAGCTGGCGGGCTGTCTCCTGCAACAGGCGATGCGTGCCGTCGCCGTGTTTTTGCTCGAGGGAGATGAAGGGCGCGAGCCGGTCGAGATAGAGCCGCGCATAGCTTGCGTTCTGATAATCCGCCGTGCGCAGAATGCCGGCGCGGACCACCGGCTGGACCGTCGGCGGTACGCTGCGTTCGGCCTCGGCGCAAAGCGTCGCGATCGCGTCCGGCAGATGCGGCGTCTCGGCAGCCTGCGGCTCGCCTGCAGGCAAAGGCGAGGCCGCACCGCTTATCGCCGCCTCAAACCCGGCAGTGAAAGCGGCAAGGCTTGTCGCAACACCGACATTGCCGCGCCGGATCGCCGCCTCGAAAGCCGTGCGCTGGAACGGCAGCACATTGGCCCCCGCCAGGGCGCCGAACAGCACCGCGCTGATGACGCTGCCGGTCGCCTCCGCCAGCGCCGCCATGTCGAACGCATAAAGCTGTCGCGCCGCCGTCCGGCAGGCCTCGAGCAATTTGGCGTCGTCGACGCGTCCGTCGGCCAAAGCCAGCTTCTCGGTCATGGAGAAGGTGCGATTGATCGACGCGATCAGCGTCGTACGGTCTGGCGTCACCAGTCCGCGCTGGATGGCGCGTCCGGCTTCCATCAATTCGGAAGCGACGACGATGTCGACATCGCCCGGCGTCGGCATCAGCGCAAGGACCGGCTCGCGTCCCGCCCCGTTGATCGCCGCACGCGGAAACATCTCCAGATAATAGATGGTCGCGCCGGTCCGCTGGGCGACACCCGGCACCGAGGTGGTCTGCGCGAGATAGCCGCTGTGCTCAGCCAGATCGACAAGCCATTCTGCGAGCACCCCGCCACCCTCACCCCCCATCGCAAGGATGGCAAGCGTGATCGGCCTCGCTTTCTGCGAAATCGGCGCGTTCATGACAATCAGGCCGCCGCGAGCTGGCGCTTCTCAAGCCGCCGCTGCAGGAAACCGATGACGGCACCGCGGAGCCTTTCCTTGAGGCGGTCCCACCGGTTTGGATTGTTGATGATCGAGGCGCGGTAGAAGGACGGACACAGCACGGCGGCATGCGCCACCTCGCCGCACAAGCCGCAGCCGACGCAGGAATTGATCACCTTGGTGACAGGCTCGGTGCGCAGAGGATCGGGATTGGGTGCCACCGTCAGCGACGGGCAGCCCGACAGCCGGATGCAGGAATGATCGCCGGTGCAGGTGTCGGGATCGACGCCGAAACGCTCGCGCACCACGCGTTGCCCGCCCTTGATCGCCTTGCTCATCAGCGGCTTCACCCGGCGCTGCTTGTTCAGCATGCATTCCGACTGCGCGATGATGACCTTGGGGCCCTGCTCCGGCGTGGTCAGCGCCTCGCGCAAGGTGTCGCGCATCTTGGCGACATCGTAAGTGCGCGTGATCGTCTTCACCCAGTCGACGCCGACGCCGCGCACCGCCTTCTCGATCGGGTTCTTGGTCGTCCGGATCGCATTGTCGGCAGCCGAGGACAGCACATCCTGCCCGCCGGTCGCGGCGGTGTAGCCATTGTCGATGATGATGTGGACGTTGTTCGACTTGTTGAAGACGGCGTTGCCGATCGAGGAGGTCAGGCCGTTATGCCAGAAGCCGCCGTCGCCCAGGATGGCGATCGCGCGCTTGCCGTCGTCGGTGTTGAACGCCGACGCGCCGGCGCCGCCAAGGCCATAGCCCATGGTGGTGGCGCCGATATTGAAGGGCGGCAGGATCGAGAACAGATGGCAGCCGATGTCGCAACTGACATGATGCGGCCCAAGCTCGCGCTCGACCAGTTTCATGGCGGTGAAGATCGGCCGTTCCGGACAGCCGGTGCAGAAGGACGGCGGCCGCGGATGCACCTGACCTTCGCTCGCCTTCGCAGCGGCCGCGAGCCGCACCGTCGCCTCGTTTGACGGCGCCGTGTGCGGCAATTCGCCGAGCAGGTCGGGACGATAGGCGCGCACGAACTTGCCAAGCCCCTCGCGCATGATGCCGCCGGTATATTCTCCGACCATCGGCAACATGCCCTTGCCTTCGACCCGGGTCTGGATATCGGCGCGGCGCAGGATGGTATTGACCGCCTGCTCGATATATTCGGGCGCTCCCTCCTCCACGATCAGGATCGCGCGCTTGCCGGTGGCAAAACGGATCAGTTCGTCATCGATCAGCGGATAAGTGACGTTCATCACATAAAGCGGCACGCGCGAGCTGCCGAGCGCATCGGCGAGCCCCATCAACTCCAGCGCGCGCAAGGCGGTATTATACATGCCGCCCTGCATGACGATGCCGATATCAGAAATCTCGGCGTCGAAGAACTCATTGAGTGCATTGTCCTTGATGAATTTCACCGCCGCCGGCCAACGCTGTTCGATCTTTTCTTTCTCCTGCAGATAGGTCGCCGGTGGCAGCGGAATCCGATTGACGTCGCGCTGCGGTTTCTCCAGCGCGTCCTTCAGCGTGAAGTCAGGACGCACATTCTCCTGCACGGTGAAGCGGCCATAGACATGGCAGGCGCGGATGCGCACTTCCAGCATCACCGGCGTGTTGGAGGCTTCCGACAGTTCGAAGCCTTTCTTCACCGCATTCACGATCGACGGCAGATTCGGGCGCGGATCAAGGAGCCAGACCTGTGACTTCATCGCGAAGGCGTGGCTGCGCTCCTGCATGATCGAGGAGCCCTCGCCGTAATCCTCGCCGACGATGATCAGCGCGCCGCCCTTGACACCGCTGGAGGCAAGATTGGCGAGCGCGTCGGAAGCGACATTGGTGCCGACCGTGGATTTGAAAGTGACGGCGCCGCGCAAGGGATAGTTCACGGATGCCGCAAGCGTTGCCGCGGCGGTCGCTTCGCTGGCGCTCGATTCGAAATGAACGCCGAGTTCTTTCAGGATGTCATTCGCGTCGCTGAGCACATCCATCAGGTGCGAGATCGGCGCTCCCTGATAGCCGGCAACATAAGAGACACCGGATTCGAGCAGCGCCTTGGTGATGGCGAGGATGCCCTCGCCGCGGAACTCTTCTCCGGCGCCGAGGCGAAGTTTTCCCACTTCTTCCTTGAACGAGCGTTCCGCCATGAACTCTCCGTTGTCCGCCGCTCCGAAGGGCTGCTCCTGGGGCAAGCGTATAGGATGATTTTTGTTCGCATGGGCAATTATATTCAAACGAATATAATTTGCCACAGCTTGGCTCGACGCGGTGCAGCAAGCCGACGCTGGGGGTCGGCCGGGATGCCCGACCCAATCAAGATCGTCAGGGGCCGGCTTGTTCGTCTCTTGAAATGTTCTCTATTTGTTCTATGATTGCATCATGCGATCAGCTTCTACTCCGAACGGCCGAAAACGGGCTGAAATCGTGCATGAATTACGCCGGCTAATGCCTCGGCAGGAGGGGATTTCCGCCTCCGGCCGGGTTCTCCCCCTCGGCCCCCCGGAGCTGGATGTCTTTCTTCCGCAGGGCGGTCTGTCTCTCGCCGCCGTGCATGAAATCCTGCCCCGGGCCGCAACCGATGCGCCTGCCGCCTGTGGGTTCATCATCGCCCTGCTCGGGCGACTTGTTCGTGCCGGGTCGACCTTCTTCGTCGCCTCGCGCGGAGAGATCTTCTCCACGTTGCATGGGCATGGCCTGAACGGCCTTGGTCTCGATCCCGCTCGCGTCATCCTTGTGGAAACGGACGGCGGCAAGCAGGCGCTCTGGGCGATTGAAGAAACCTTGCGATCGGGCGTGCCAGGCGCGGTGGCCGGCCTGGTGGACAGCAATCTCGATCTTCTCGCCGGCCAACGTCTACACCTGGCCGCCGCCGATTCCGGCATCCCGCTTTTCCTGCTGAGACCACCGGATCAGCCGGGGACGAATGTCGCGGCGACGCGCTGGCGCGTCGCGACGGCGCCGGGCACGCGCGACCGCTTCGGCCTCGCGACTCACTGGCGATGGCATCTCCGGCTCGAACGCTGCCGCAACGGGCGCACGGGAGAATGGTTGGTGGAGTTCGATCATGCCGCGTATCGTTTCAGTCTTCCTGCCGCGATGGCCCATCCAGCGTTTTCTTGCCGCGCAGGTGCGCAATCCGTCGCATAAGCCGGCTGATCCCCAGCGACCCTTCGTCCTGTCGTCGGAAGACTCCGGCACGCCGCGCATCCTCGCCCTGAATGAAGCGGCGGAACAGGCCGGGCTGATGCGTCACGACATCCTCGCGGATGCGCGGGCAAAGATCGGATTCCTGCAGGTGCATCCCGCGGATCCCGTGGCTGACGACGCCGCCTTGAAACGGCTCGCGCTCTGGGCCACACGCTACACGCCTGCGGTGTCCTGCTGGGGCGAAGAGAATGGCGCGGACGGTTTCTTTCTCGATGTGACGGGCGCCGCGCATCTGTTCGGCGGCGAAGAAAGCCTGCTGCAAGATATCGGTGAACGGCTCGCCCATTTCGGTTTGCCCGCAAGGCTTGCGATCGCCGACACACCGGGCGCCGCCTGGGCCCTGTCGCGTTGCGGCGCAAAGCCCATTGTCATCGTCTCTTCCGGGACAGAAGCCGAGGCGCTTGCGCCTCTGCCGGTCGAGGCTCTGCGCCTGTCGCACGACACTTGCGTCACCTTGCGGCGGCTCGGCTTCAAGCGCATCGGTTCGCTGATCGGCACGGCGCGCGCTCCTTTTGCCGCGCGTTTCGAAAAGGAGTTGCTGCTGCGGCTGGATCAGGCGCTGGGATATGCATCGGAGCCGCTCGATTTCATCGTGCCGCCGCCGGTCTATCACAGCGCCCGCTATCTGATGGAGCCGATCTTCACCACCGATGCAGTGATCAGAATGGCAACGCGTCTGATGCAGGATATCGGTCATGCGCTGGCGCGCGACGGCGTCGGCGCGCGCGATCTGCGCCTGTCACTCTATCGCGTTGATGGCGAGGCCACATTGATCGATCTCGGCCTCACGCGTCCGACGCGCGATGCGTCCCATGTCGCGCGGCTGCTCGACCTGAAGCTTGAACGCATCACCAGCGAAGTCGAGGCTGGTTTTGGCTTCGAGACGCTGGATCTCGCCGTCACCAAGGCCGAGCCGATGCAGAACTGGCAGGCTGAGCTGATTGCCGATGCCGAAACCATGGCTGGCTCGGAACAATGTGCTGCATTGATCGACCGCCTGCGGCAGCGGCTTGGCCCGCGCAGCGTGCGGCGGCTGGAACCCGCCGAGAGCCATCTGCCGGAGCGTGCGGAGCAATCCGCCAGTGTGATCGGCGACGCGCCGACCTGGCCCGCGCCGGATGCGGCACGTCCGCGCCCGCTGATCCTGCTGTCAAAGGCCGAGCGCATTGAGGATGTCCTGGCGACGGTGCCGGAAAGCCCGCCCAAACGCTTTCGCTGGCGCGGCGTGCTGCACAAGGTCGCGCAGGCGCAGGGTCCGGAACGCATCGCCGGCGAGTGGTGGCGCGACGGCCAGCAGCCGACGCGCGACTATTATCTTGTCGAAGACGAGGACGGCCACAGATTCTGGCTCTATCGCGCGGGGCTTTACGGGCGCGAGACCCGTGAAGCGCAATGGTTTCTGCACGGCCTGTTCGCCTGAGGATCGGCCATGACCGCCTACGCCGAACTTGCCGTCATCACCAATTTCTCTTTCCTGCGCGGCGCCGCGCATCCGCGGGAAATGGTCGAGACGGCTGACGCCCTGGGCCTGAAAGCCGTCGGCATCGCTGATCGCAATTCCTTCGCCGGGGTGGTACGCGCTTATGAAAAATGGAAAAAGATCCGAGATCAAAAAAGCGCGGAAGCCGGAAAATCAAAGGAAGAGATAGCCAAAAAACATCTGGTCAAGCTCCTGGTCGGCACCCGCCTTGTCACCACCGACGGCTTCGAGGCGATCACCTATCCGACCGACCGCAAGGCCTATGGCCGCCTGTGCCGGCTGATCACGCAGGGCAACAAGCTGCTCGACGGAAAAAAGGGCGAATGTCTTCTGAGTTTCGAAGACATTCTGACGGCCAGCGAAGGACAGATCTTCGTTGCGATCCCGCCGGATGGAATGTCAGCAACGTTCGAGGCGCGGCTGGCAACGCTCGCACATACAGCGTCAGGACGCTGCTTCCTTGCGGGTTGCTATCGCTATCATGGCGATGAGAGCCGGCGACTCGGATTGCTGAACGAGCTTGGTGCGCACCTCGGTGCGCCGATGGTCGCCGTCAACGATGTGCATTATCACGTTCCGAAGCGCCGCGCGCTGGCCGACGTACTCACCTGCATCCGCGAGAAATGCACTGTTCAGGAAGCCGGATTCCGGCTGGCGCGCAACGCCGAGCGTCATCTCAAGACAGCGGAAGAAATGGCGCGATTGTTCGCGGATTATCCTGAGGCCATCGCGCGCACGATCGAGATCGTAAATGCTTGTCATTTCGATCTTGGCAAGCTCCAAAACGAATATCCCGACGAGCCGGTGCCACCGGGCAAAACGCCGCAACAGCATCTGGAAGATATGACTTGGGCCGGCGCTAAGCGGCGCTACCCCGACGGCATTCCGAAGAAAGTCGTCACGCGTGTCAAAGAGGAATTTGCGATCATCGCGAAGCTCGATTTCGCGCGCTATTTTCTAACGGTGCAAGATGTTGTCGCACATGCGCGCAGCATCAGCATTCTGTGCCAGGGTCGCGGCTCTGCCGCCAACAGCGCCGTCTGCTATTGTCTTGGAATCACGGAAATCAACCCTGAAACCAGCCAGTCGCTGTTTGCCCGCTTTGTCTCCGAGAACCGCGGCGAGCCGCCCGACATCGATGTCGATTTCGAGCACGAGCGGCGTGAAGAAGTCATTCAGTATGTGTACAGCCGCTATGGCCGCGAGCGCGCCGCGATCTGCGCCACTGTCGTCCATTACCGCTCCCGCCGCGCCATTCGCGAGGTTGGGAAGGCCTTAGGACTGACGCCCGACATTACAGCCGCCATTGCCAAGACGGTTTGGGGCAGCCATGACGACGGATTGCCAGACCAGCACATCCGCCAAGCCGGCCTCGACGCTGGAAACCCGGCTATCCGCCAGACTATCCTTTTGGCGCGTCAACTGCTCGGCTTTCCGCGCCATCTGTCACAGCATGTCGGCGGCTTCGTGCTGACGCGCGAACGGCTGGACGAAACCGTGCCGATCGGCAACGGCGCGATGAAGGATCGCACCTTCATCGAATGGGACAAGGACGATATCGATACGCTCGGCCTGATGAAGGTCGATGTGCTGGCGCTCGGCATGCTGAGCTGTCTGCGGCGCAGCCTCGATTTGCTCAAATTGCATTACAGCAAGGAATACACGCTCGACACGCTGCCCAAGGAAGACCGAAAAACCTACGACATGCTCTCGCGCGCGGATTCGGTCGGCGTGTTCCAGGTGGAAAGCCGCGCACAGATGTCGATGCTGCCGCGCCTGAAGCCGGCAACATTCTACGATCTCGTCATCGAAGTGGCGATCGTGCGCCCCGGCCCGATCCAGGGCAACATGGTGCATCCCTATTTAAGACAACGAGAAAGGGATCCTGAAACCATTGAATATCCGCATCCTTCGCCCGAACACGGCGACAAGGACGAACTGAAAAATGTTCTGAAGCGCACGCTCGGCGTCCCCCTGTTCCAGGAACAGGCCATGCAGATCGCCATCACCGCCGCAAAATTCACGCCCGACGAGGCGGACGGATTGCGTCGCGCCATGGCCACCTTCCGTCACACCGGCAACGTGCCTTTGTTCCGCGAGAAATTCGTCAACCGCATGGTGGCCCGCGGCTACGATCCCAAATTCGTTGAAAATTGCTTCGGCCAAATTGAAGGCTTTGGCGAATACGGTTTTCCCGAGAGCCACGCGGCAAGTTTCGCTTTGCTTGTCTATGCGTCCGCCTGGATCAAGTGCCATTACCCGGACGTGTTCTGCGCCGCGATCCTGAACAGCCAGCCGATGGGATTTTATCAGCCGGCCCAGCTTGTGCGCGATGCGCGCGAGCATGACGTCGAGGTGCGGGAGGCCGATGTGAATTGCAGTGAGTGGGATTGTACGCTGGAGCCCGCCCAAGAAGGCAGCAGACATTGCTATGCCGTGCGTCTCGGCTTCCGACAAATTCAGGGACTGCAAAAGGAAGAGCTGGACAGACTCATCAACGCGCGCGGCAACGGCTATGCCAGTATCGAGCGGCTCGCCGCCGTGGCCGGCATCTCGCGCTTCACCATCGAGCGGCTTGCGGCGGCCGATGCGTTCAGGTCACTGGATCTCGATCGCCGCAAGGCGCTCTGGGTGGCGCGGCGGCTTGACGCCATCGGGCTTCGCACCGGCAAAATGCCGAAACCATCTTCAACAAAACCGGACAGCCGGCTCCCCCTGCTTGCCCCGCATATGAGCGACGATCTCTTCCCCGAGCCAAAGGTCGCTCTGACAGCCATGCCGCTTTCCGAGCATGTGGCGGAGGATTATGTCGCAACCGGCCTGTCGCTGAAGGAACACCCGATCCGCTTTTTTCGCGACGAGCTCGCGCGGCTCGGCGCCATCCGCAATGTCGATCACCGCAAGGATGACCTGCCGCAGAACAGCCTCGTGACCATCGCCGGCCTTGTCCTGATGCGGCAGATGCCCGGCACCGCCAAGGGTGTCGTCTTTGCGACGCTGGAGGACGAGACCGGCATCGCCAATATCGTGATCTGGCCGCAGGTATTCGCGCGCAACCGCCGCGTCGTCATGACCTCGCGCTTTCTCGCCGTGCGCGGGCGGCTGCAGCGTGCGGGACTCGTGGTGCATGTGGTGGCGGAAGAATTTGTCGACCTGACATCGCAATTGTGCAGGCTGCGTGACGGCGGCATCGCCCTGCCGGACGCTCGCATGCTTTCCTCCAAACAAGGCGAACTGCCCCTTATTAAAAGTCGGGATTTCCATTGAGGTCTGGCGGTCAGGATATCTGAACCACGCAATTCATTTGCAAACGACTCGCATCTGCAGCGATTTTGGTTGCGGTTTTCCGCGCAAGAAGCCAGATGCAGGCGCAGCTTCCAACGGCACAGGCCTCCAAACGGCTGCTTTTTTCCCATGTCCAGCGAGAAAGAACGCGTCGCCATCGTCTCGGTCTTTGCCAGCGGCAGCCTGGCGGCGGCGAAATTCATTATCGGGGTGATGATCGGCAGCCTGGCGCTGATTTCCGACGCCCTGCACAGCCTGATCGATCTCGGGGCGACATTGGTGACATGGTACGCGGTCCGGGTCGGCGACAAACCGCCGGATGCCGAGCACCATTACGGCCACGGCAAGATAGAGAATGTTGCCGCTTTCGCCGAAACTGCCTTGCTTCTGCTGCTCGCCGGCGGCGTCACCGTCGAGGCGGTCAAACGCCTGATCGAGGGTGGCAGCCCGGTCACCTTTTCCATCATCCCGTTCATCGTTCTCGGCATCGAAATGGCAGTCAATGCCTGGCGCGCTCAGGTGCTTTGGACCGCGGCCAAGAAACACGGCAGCCAGGCTCTCGCTGCCGATGCGCTGCATTTTGCATCCGACTTCTTCGGATCGATCCCGGTCATCATCGGGCTGATCCTCGCCGCCTATGGTTACCAATGGGGAGACTCGGCCGCGGCGCTTGTGGTCGCCGCCATGATTACCATCCTGGCCATCCGCATGGGCCGCCAAACCGTTGACGCGCTGGTCGACACCGCCCCGGAGGGCGATACCGAACGGGTCGAAGCCGCATTGCAGACCGTTCCCGGCATTGTCGGCATTGAGCGCGTGCGCATGCGCAAGGTCGGTCCGCGCTATTTCATCGATGCCGCCGTTCGTATTCCGCGCACCTATCCGCTCGACCGCGTTGCAACCGTCAAGACCGGTGTCGAGAAAAAGCTGGACTCGCTCCTGGGCGATGCCGACGTGACTGTCACGGCAACGCCCGTCGCTCTCAGCGACGAGACGGTGCTGCAACGGGTCAATGTGATCGCGCGCAACCGCGCGCTCGCGGTGCACCACGTCACCGTGCAAAATCTGCAAGACAAACTCGCGGTTTCCCTCGATCTGGAAGTGGACGGACATCTGTCGCTCGGCGCGGCGCATGACATTGCCGACGGCCTCGAACGCGCGATTGAAGAGGAACTCGGCAACGGCGTGGAAGTGGAAACCCATATCGAGCCGCTGCAAGTCACGGACCTGTCCGGACGCGACGCATCGCTAGCGCGCGTGCGCGAGATCGAGGCGGCGCTGGTCGAGATTGCGGGTGAGATCGGCACGATCCGCCAGGTGCACGACGTGCGCGTGCGCGAGACGGACGACGGGGAGATGGTGAATTTCCATTGCCGCGTCGATCCGGCGCAAACCGTCCATACTATCCACGAAAAGGTCGACGATCTGGAACGCGGGCTACGCGATCGCTGGCCGTCGATCCGGCGTGTGATCGGTCACGCCGAGCCTTTGACGTCTTCCACTCAGGGTATCAGCACGGCGGCGCCCTGAAGACGCCCCTCGCGCAGGACGGCGAGCGCCTCATTGGCCTGCTCAAGCGGATAGCGCACGATTTCGGTCTTGATCCCGGCCTGCGGCGCAATGGCGAAAAATTCGCGCGCGTCTTCGCGCGTGAGATTGGCAACCGACAGGATCTGCCGTTCTTCCCACAGCAGACGATAGGGAAAGCTCGGAATATCCGACATGTGAATGCCGCCGCAGACGACGCGCCCGCCTTTCCTCACCGCGCGTAGTGCCGCGGGCACCAATGCGCCGACCGGTGCGAAGATGATCGCGGCATCGAGCGGCTCCGGCGGCGCTTCATCGGAGGCACCTGCCCAGACAGCGCCAAGCGACTGCGCAAAATTTTGCGCAGCCACATCGCCTGGCCGCGTGAAGGCGTAAACCTCGCGTCCATGCCAGATCGCCATCTGCGTCAGGATATGTGCGGCGGCGCCGAAGCCGTAGATGCCGAGCGAGTGCCCGTCTCCGGCCAGGCGATAGCTGCGCCAGCCGATCAGCCCCGCGCAAAGAAGCGGCGCGGCATGCGCATCATCCATCTTGTCCGGAAGCGGAAAGCAATAGCGCGCATCGGCAATGGTGTGGGTGGCGAAGCCGCCGTCCCGGGTGTAGCCGGTGAAGAGCGGTGCATCGCAGAGATTTTCCTGCTCGCGCTGACAGTAGGAGCACACACCGCAGGTGTGACCGAGCCAGGGAACGCCGACACGGTCGCCGAGCGCAAAACGCGTAGTTGAACCTACCTTTTCGACCGTACCGACGATTTCGTGTCCCGGCACGATCGGCATTTTCGCATGCGGGAGTTCGCCGTCGACCACGTGCAGGTCGGTGCGGCACACGCCGCAGGCACTGATCCTGATCAGAATTTCGCCGGGTCCGGGCTCGGGCAATGGCCGCTCCCGCATGACGAGCGGCGTACCGGTCTTTTCCAAAAGCATGACACGCATATCGGGTATTGTCGGCCCGGCATGCGTGTCTTTCAACTCAAATGCAGCAAGACGTCACTTTGCGGCGATGCCGGCGGCCACGAACAGCTTGCTGTGGCGGTCGGTATCGTTCTTGATGATGTCGAACCGTGTCTGCGTTGCGGCCACAACAGCAATGATGGCGCCGTGCTTGGCCAGACCCTCCTGCAGGGTCCTGCAGCCGGCGACGGCGTCCCGGTTGACCTTGTGGATGATCGTCCTCGGTATGCCAGCCGGGACCATAAAGTCGAACCAGGATTGCTCCCGCCGCGCCTGTCCGTTTTGCTTGGGATCGACAGGCGGCAGCAAAGCAAATACCCCGTTTCAGGCATTGGCAAACGTTTGTTGTATCCTCACATGCTGCTGCCGCATCTTACTCTTGCCCTTGTGTTGCGGCCCATTGTGCTAAGACGCCTGCTGAATCCATCCCGCTTTTCATTAGCTGAAAGAACATGCGCACCGAGCAAGCCCGTCCCATCCGCCTGCAGGATTATCGCCCGCCAGACTGGCTCGTGGATAAAGTCGATCTCGATGTTGCGCTGCATCCCGGTGCCTCGCGCGTGCGCAGCGTCCTGACACTGCGCCCCAATCCGGCGGCCCGTCATCCGGCGCCGCTTGTTCTGGATGGCGACGGTCTGACGCTCAAAAGCCTGTCGATCGACGGACGTCCCCTTGAAGCCGACGCCTTCGCCGCGACACCTGACAAGCTGACGATTGCGCAGCCGCCGCAAAGCGCCTTCCGCCTCGAGATCGAGACGCTCGTCGATCCGTCCGCCAACACGCAATTGATGGGGCTGTACCGCTCGAACGGCGTCTATTGCACGCAATGCGAGGCCGAGGGCTTTCGCCGCATCTCGTATTTTCCCGATCGCCCGGATGTGATGGCGGTCTACACCACGCGCATCGAAGCCGACAAAGGCGAAGCGCCGATCCTGCTGTCGAACGGCAACCTGGTGGAGTCGGGCGATCTTCCCGGCGGCCGTCATTTCGCGGTCTGGCACGACCCCTTCCCGAAGCCGTCCTATCTGTTCGCGCTGGTCGGCGGATCACTGGCCTGCGTGGAAGACAGCTTCACCACCATGTCCGGCCGCAAGGTGGCGCTGAAAATCTATGTCGAGCCGGGCAAGGAAGACCGCTGCGCCTATGCGATGGATTCGCTCAAGCGGTCCATGCGCTGGGACGAAGAGGCCTTCGGCCGCGAATACGATCTCGACATCTTCATGATCGTCGCGGTGTCGGATTTCAACATGGGCGCGATGGAGAACAAGGGGCTGAACGTCTTCAACGACAAATACGTCCTCGCCTCGCCCGAGACCGCGACCGATACCGACTTCGCCTCGATTGAAGGCATCATCGCCCACGAATATTTCCACAACTGGACCGGCAACCGCATCACTTGCCGCGACTGGTTTCAGCTCTGCCTTAAGGAAGGCCTCACCGTCTATCGCGATCAGGAATTCACCGCCGACCAGCGCTCGCGGCCGGTGAAGCGCATCGGCGACGTGCGCGGCTTGCGCGGACATCAATTCATCGAGGATTCCGGCCCCCTCGCCCATCCGGTGCGGCCGGAACTCTATCACGAGATCAACAACTTCTATACGAGCACGGTCTACGAAAAGGGCGCCGAGGTCGTGCGCATGATCCGCACCCTGCTCGGCCCTGATCTGTTCCGCCAAGGCATGGATCTCTATTTCGCGCGCCATGATGGCGAAGCGGCGACCATCGAGCAATTCGTGCAATGTTTCGCCGACGCGTCGAAGCGCGACTTTTCCCAGTTCATGCGCTGGTATTCACAAGCCGGCACGCCGGAGGTGATCGCGAGCGGACACTACGATGCGAAGGCGAAAACCTACACGCTTGATCTTCAACAGACCCTGCAGCCAACGCCGGGCCAGCCAAGCAAGGAACCCATGGTCCTTCCGCTCTCGCTTGGCCTCATCGGCAGCGGCGGGCAGGACCTGCCGCTGCAGATCGGCGGCCGCACGGTGGAGCGCGGTGTCATCGTGCTCGACAAGCCCTCGCAATCCTTCGTGTTCGAGAATGTCGGCGAGACGCCGGTGCTGTCGCTCAACCGCGGTTTCTCCGCGCCCATCAAGCTGACGGCCAACCTGTCCGCGGCCGATCTGCAGCTCATGGCGGCGCGCGACAGCGACCCCTTCAACCGCTGGCAGGCGTTGCAGACGCTGGCGACGCGGGGCCTGATCCAGAATGTCGCGGCCTTGCGAGCGGGCAATGCCGCGCAGTCCGACGACGGGCTGGTCGCGGCGCTGGCCGCGATCCTCACCGACACCTCGCTGCAGCCGGCCTTTGTCGCGCTGGCGCTCGCGGTGCCGAGTGAAGCCGATATCGCGCGCGAGATCGGCAAGGATGTCGATCCCGACGCGATATTTCGCGCGCGATCCTTCCTGCGGGCCGCGATCGGGCGACGCCTGGCGAAGCCACTGGCCGAAACCTATGCCGCGATGACCAATAGCGGTCCCTTCAGCCCCGACGCGGCCAGCGCCGGACGCCGTTCACTCAAGAATATTGCACTCGATCTCCTGGCCGCAGACGCCAATGCGCAAGGCATCGCCCGCGCCTACGCGCAATTTCAGGCGGCCGACAACATGACCGACCGCATGGCCGCGCTCGCGACGTTGTCACTGCACGACGTGCCGCAGCGGCAGGCGGCTCTCGAGGATTTCTACAATCGTTACTCAGCCGACCCGCTGATCATCGACAAATGGCTGGCGCTGCAGGCCGCCATCCCGGAAGCCGGAACGCTCGACCGCGTGAAATCGCTGACCGGGCATCCCGCCTTCTCGATGAGCAATCCCAACCGCGTGCGCTCGCTGATCGGCGCCTTCGCGCAGGGCAACGCCACGCAGTTCAACCGCGCCGACGGCGCCGGCTATGATTTCGTGGCAGAGAAAATTCTTGAGCTCGACCCGAAGAACCCGCAAGTGGCCGCGCGGCTGATGACCGCTTTTCGCTCCTGGCGCGCGCTGGAAAGCGGCCGTCGCGCCAACGCGAAAGCCGCGTTGCAGCGCGTGGACGCGACCGCCTCCCTCTCCGCCGATGTCAAGGACATCGTCAGCCGCGCGCTGGCGGACAGCTGACTCACCCCGTCACCCCACCGCGAAAGTCAAAAGCAATACGACCGCCATGCACGCACCAATTCCCAAACGATATTTCGAGGACTTTGCGCCCGGAATGATTTTCGAGTTCGGCGACTACCTGATGACCGAGCAGGAGATCGTCACCTTTGCCCAGGCCTACGACCCGCAGCCCTATCACCTTCGCCGCGATCCCGGCCCGCACGCCGCGGTCAACGAACTGATCGCCAGTGGCTGGCACACCTGCGCCGTGACCATGCGCATGATGGTGGACCATTTCAATCCGCCGGAAACCATCCTGCCCGCCGGCGGCGTCGAGTCCTTGCGGTGGCTGCGCCCGGTTCGACCGGACGATCGTCTGCGCGTCAAGCTAACCGTCCTGGAAACGCGCGCCTCGACCAGCAAGCCGGATCGAGGAGTCGTGAAGGTCCAGGTGGAGGTGTTCAATCAGCGCGACGAGGCGGTCATGACCGAGAATGTGGTCAAGCTGTTCCGCAGGCGCATCCCGGCCTGACAGCCGGCGCTGCGCGTCCACCGACATCCGTGCGCGCCTTTCAAGATGCGCTGCACAATTGTCGCCTCGCGCTCTTGCGCGCGCACGAGCAGCTAACCGATTCTGAAGACTCGATTTCTTCACATCGCGTGCGCGGGCAGCGGCGTGCTGCGCCGGTCTGCGCACGCTGCTGTTCATATCTTTCTCGCGGTAATTGACTGTTAAGACTCTCGACAAATCAGCGCGCATCGATTCCAATCGGCATGTGATTCGGAGTGATGCGGCACATCCTTCCGGTCGGGGTGGCGTTAAGGGGATCCATCATATACGGGGGCCAGCATGGCGCGCGTCGAGGCGGCGAGCGCGTCTGTACGATCTGATTCGATCAAGGGCATGGCACAATCTATTGCCAAGCCCGCATACAGACGCCTGCTGACTGCCGAACCGGCGCTGCGCCGTGCGGTCCCCGCGCTGATCATCGCCTTCCTACTCACCATCGCAATTGGCGCCTTTGTGCAGGTGCTGGATCATCGCCGCCAGGCGATCGCCGATGCGAGCAAGGACATCGAAACCATCGCCGAAGTGCTTTCGGACCGTTTCGATCGCCCCCGCCGGGAGGACGCCGCGCCGCTCTGGCGCAGCGCACAGCAGGTTCTTGACCAGGCGCGCACCGCCCGCACCACGGCGGCGGGCCGCTATATTCTGGTCAGCAATCCGGAAGGCCTGGTCGTCGCCGCGGCGCCCGCCACCCCCGGCTTTGTCGGCCGCAAGCTGCTGGACATTCTTGGCGAAGCGCAGCCGCTGACTGCGCTCGGTGTGGATGCCGGCGTCATGGAAATCCACCTCTCCGATGACCGCCCGGCGCTGGCCACGGTGCGCCAGTTGAACCCGCCTTACGGCCAGCTCGCGGTCTTTCAACGCCGTTCGGATGTGCTTGCGGCCTGGCGTTCCGACACCACGCTAACGGTGACGCTCTCGGCCACCACCGGCTTCGTCCTTCTCATTCTCGGCTTTGCCTTCCACTGGCAGGCGACGCGCGCCCGCGAAGCCGATATCATTTATGACACCGTGCGCAGCCGCATCGACACCGCGCTCAATCGCGGCCGCTGCGGCCTATGGGACTGGGATCTCGCGCGCGGGCGCATCTTCTGGTCGCATTCCATGTTCGCCATTCTCGGAATCGATCCGAAGGACGATCTCTTGCCCTTCTGGGAAGTGAACGGGCTGGTCCATCCCGACGACATCAATCTCTATGATCTTGCCGCGCAGCTTGCCGAGTCGCGGACCACCTCTGTCGACCACGACTTTCGCATGCACCATGCAAGCGGCAAATGGATCTGGCTGCGCGTTCGCTGCGAGCTGGTGCAGCAGCAGCACGGCGAGCCCGGCCTGCATCTGATCGGCATCGCCGTCGACGTCACCGAACAGAAGGGTCTGGTGGAAAAAACCGTGGCGGCCGACCTGCGCCTGCGCGACGCCATCGAGACGATTCCGGAAGCCTTTGTGTTGTGGGACGCTGACAACCGGCTGGTCCTCTGCAATTCGAATTTCCAGGCCCTGCACAATCTGCCTGACGAAGCTGTCGCCGCCGGCACGCCTTACGAAGACATCGTTTCCCTGGGCCGCAAGCATGTGATCCGCACCAAGATCAGCGCCGCGGGTGCCGACATTCCCGGCGCCCGCACCTTCGAGGCGCAGCTCGACGACGGCCACTGGCTCTATATCAGCGAGCGGCAGACCAAGGATGGCGGCTATGTTTCCGTCGGCACTGACATCACCGCGCTGAAACAGAACGAGCGCAAGCTGATGACCAGCGAGAAGCGCCTGCTCGCGACCATTGAGGACCTGCGGCAATCGCAGCAGCAATTGCAAGACTTGGCGGAGAAATATGCAAAGGAAAAGGACCGCGCCGAGGACGCCAATCAGGCGAAGTCGAAATTCCTTGCGAATATGAGCCACGAACTGCGCACGCCGCTCAACGCCATCATCGGTTTTTCCGAGATCATGGAAAAAGGCATGTTCGGCGACCTGGGCGCGCCGAAATACAAGGAATATTGCCGCGACATCCACCAGAGCGGACAATACCTGCTCGACGTCATCAACGATGTGCTCGACATGTCCAAGATCGAGGCGGGCCGCTTCAGGCTCGAGCCGCAGGAGGTCGAGCTCGACCAGATTCTTGCCGACGCCATGCGCGTTGTCTCTACCACCGGCGAAGAAAAATCCCTGTCGCTGAATGCCCGCATCGCGCCCGGCATCCGGATGCGCGCCGACCGCCGCGCACTCAAGCAGGTGGCGCTGAATCTCTTGTCGAATGCGGTGAAGTTTACGCCCGATGGCGGCCGCGTCACCGTGCGCGGGCGCGCCCGCGGCGGCTGCGTGCTGATCGCGATCAGCGACACCGGCATAGGCATTCCGCGCGAGGCGCTGAAGAAACTCGGTAAGCCCTTCGAGCAGGTCGAAAGCCAATTGACCAAGACCTATCATGGTTCCGGGCTTGGCCTCGCCATCGCAAAGTCATTGGTCGAATTGCACAACGGCACGATGCGCATCCGCTCGACGCCCGGCGCGGGCACCGTTGTGCTGGTGCGGCTGCCGGTCGAAGGACCGGCGCTGGGACAGCCGCAAACTGCGACGGTGCACTGAGGGAGCGCGCGCACCTTTATGTGAGTTGTCACCGCCCGCGAAAGCCGGCGATCCCGTAAGCACAATATTTTCACCAGTTTACTGGATGCCCCGCTTTCGCGGAGCATGACAGAACGGGCAAATGATCGAAGGAAAAACGTTCTAACCCGCCTGTCCCAGGATCCGCAGAAAGCTCCGCCGCACCTTTTCCTGCGTCTCGATCACATAGGCATCGAGCGTTGCGAAATCCGGCACGTCTCCCGCGCGCGCGAGAAGGCGCAGCAGCCCGGCGCCGGCCTGTTTCGGATCGAAGGGACCTGACAGGCACAGCCGCAGGATCTGGCTGAGGTCCTGATAAAGCTGCGCCGCCGGCCGCAGCACTTCGGAGTCTTCCGGCGCCAGGAGCCCAAGCCGCGAGGCCTTTTCCAGGCAGCGCACCGTCGACGGATCGAGAATCTCCGGATGCGCGGCGGCATGCACGAGCTGCAGGTATTGCGCGATGAACTCGACATCGATCAGACCGCCGGCCGCATATTTCAGATCCCAGCGGTCCCCCTCGCCCTTCTCCTGCGCGATGGCGCGGCGCATTTCCGCGGCATCATCGGCAATGGTGCGCGCGTCCCGCGCACGGCTCAGTACGTCGCGGATCACTGCCTCCGCTTTTTCCCGAAAACCCGGCGTCGCCGACACCACGCGCGCGCGCGTCAGTGCCATATGCTCCCAGGTCCAGGCCTCGTTCTCCTGGTAATCCCTGAAGGAGTCGATCTTGGTCGCAACCGGCCCGGATCGCCCCGATGGCCGCAGCCGCATGTCGACCTCATACAGTGCGCCATGGTTGGTGCGCGCCGTCAGCGCACTGATCAGGCGCTGGGTGAGCCGGGCAAAATATTGCGCGCCATAAAGCGGCCGGCCGCCTTGCGATTCGGGCTGCGCCTCGTCGAAATCATAGAGCAGGATCAAATCGAGATCCGAGCTCGCCGTCATCTCGCGTCCGCCGAGTTTGCCGAGCGCCAGCAAGGCGGTTTTCTGCCCGGCAATACGGCCATAGGTTTCAATGAACCTGTTTTCGACCGCGACATGCAGCGCGCCGATGATCACGTCGGCCAGCCGCGCAAACACCTCCCCCGCCTGCACCGCCGTCACCGTGCCGGACAGGATGCGTGCGCCGATCAGGAACATCTGCTCCTGGCCGAAGATGCGCAGCCGGTCGAGCATATCCTCGTAGGACGACGACTGGTCGAGCGAGCGATAGAGCGTATCGGTCAGTTTCTGCTCGTCCGGCAATTCGCCGAAGAAGGCCGGATCGATCAGCGCGTCCATCACCTGCGGATGCTGCGCCAGAATCTCGGCGAGCCGCGGCGCATTGGTTAGGATAAGCATCAACAGCGACAAGAGGTCCTGATTCTGGCGCAGCAGCGAAATGAGCTGGCCGCCGCCCATGCCGTGCAGGCTGACAAGAAAGCGATCGAAACCGAGCAGCGCCGCGTCCTTGTTCTCCGATCGTGCCAGATGCGCGATCAGAAAAGGGACCAGTTCGTTCAGCTGCGTGCGCGCGAATTCGCTGCGCAGCGCCATGTATTGTCCGGAAAACCAGGTCCGGATGATCGCCGATATTTCCAGCGGATTGCGAAACCCCATCGCGGCCAGCCGGTCGAGCGTCTCCGGATCGTCCGCATCCTTCGGAAAAACGAAGATCTGGTCGGCGCCTTCCGGCAACGCCTGCTCGAACAGATGCGAGTAATGGTCCTGCACCTTGTGCAAGTGCTGCAGCAACGCCTCCGCGAATTCCTTGGCTGTGGCATGGCCGAGAAATCGCGCAAAGCGCTCCAACTCCTGCGGATCATCCGGCAGGATATGCGTCTGCTCGTCCGCCACCATCTGCAGGCGATGCTCGACCGTGCGCAAGAACAGATAGGCCGCCTCCAGATCGCGCGCCGCGGTCTCGGCGACCCATTTGCCGGCCACGAGCACGCCCAGCGTCGCCAAGGTGCGGCGCTGGCGCAATTCCGGATGACGGCCGCCGGCGATCAGTTGCTGGGTCTGGACAAAAAACTCGATCTCACGAATGCCGCCGCGTCCAAGCTTGATATTATGGCCGGCGACCGCGATCTCGCCGTGCCCCTTATAGACATGGATCTGCCGCTTCATCGCATGGATGTCGGCGAGCGCGGCGAAATCCATGTATTTGCGCCAGACGAAAGGCGACAGTTCTTTCAGGATGGCCTCGCCCGCGGCGATGTCGCCGGCGCAGGGCCGCGCCTTGATCAGCGCCGAGCGTTCCCAGTTCTGTCCGCGATGCTCGTAATAATCGAGCGCGGCCGGCGTTGAGATCGCGATTTGCGTTGAGGCCGGATCGGGCCGCAGCCGCAGATCGACCCGGAAGACATAGCCGTCGGCGGTGCGCTCAGAAAGCAATTTGACAAGGCCGCGCGTGACGCGGATCGCGATCGACGCCGCGTCCGCATCAGGTGCGAGCGCCGGTGCCTCCGGTTCGAAGAAAACGATGAGATCGATGTCGCTGGAATAATTGAGCTCGAAGGCGCCCATCTTGCCCATGGCGAGGACGATATAGCCGGAGCCGATATCCGGCCGCGCCGGATCGGCGGGCATGAGCTTGCCGCGGCGAACCGCATCGCCCAGCAAAAAATTCACCGCGCCGCCGACCGCCGTGTCGGCGAGTTCGGTCAGCGCCAGCGTCACCTGCATGATCGGCCAGACGCCGCCGATATCGGCCAGCCCGATCAGCAGCGCGGCTTCTGATTTCATCCGGCGCAACAGCCGCATGGCCTCCGCTTCGTCCTGCGTCGCCGCCAACGCCGCTCTGGTCTCCTGCAGCAATGTGCGGAAGCGCGCGTCCGGCGACGCCAGCAGCAACGCTGCCAGCCGGTTCGGTTCTGCGGAGGCGAGGTCCCAGAGATGCGGAGAATAAGCCGCAAGGCCGGCGATCAGCGCTTCGGTTTTTGGGTGAGCTTCGAAAGTTGTCTTGAGCGCGACCGCGTCCTCGAGGCCCGACAGCCATTCATCGAATTTGCTGCGTGCGGACGGATCGTCGGATGCATAGGGTCCCGCGGCGATGGCCGCGGCCAGAGTGGCCGCCGATGGACTTGCGGGGGATGTCATCCCGCCCCCTGCGGTCCCCCCCGCGGCACCACGATCACCGCCCGCAATCCGGGTTGGTTGTCATGCAGGCGCAGTTCCCCGCCATGCAGGCGCGCCACCGCCGCCGCAAGGCTCAGGCCCAGTCCGGAGCCGGGCACCGACCGGCTCTCTTCCAGCCGCACGAAGCGCTCCACCGCGCGTCCCCGATCGCCTTCCGGGATTCCCGGGCCGTTGTCCGCAACGCTCAGCAAGACCCGATCTCCTTCCGCCGCCGCTTTGACCACGATTCCCGTAGCCGTACCATTCTTCTGCGCGTCCGGCGCAGCATATTTGATCGCGTTGTCGACAAGATTGGCAAGCGCCTGGCTGACCAATTCGCGGTTGCCGGTCACCGGAACCGGGTTCGGCGCGTCGGCGTCGAGCGTGAGGCCTTGTTCTTCCGCCAGCGGTTCGTAAAGCTCGCAAATCCCGCGCGCGACCTCGCCGGCGTCGAAATCGCTCATGTCCTCGCGCGCCTGGCCGGATTCGGCGCGCGCGATCATCAGAAGGGCGTTGAATGTCCGGATCAGCCCTTCGGATTCGTCGATGATCGATTCCAGGGCTTCGCGATATCCCGCCTCCTCCTGATGCATCCGCAAGGCTTCTTCCGCGCGGTTGCGCAGGCGAGTCAGCGGCGTCTTCAGGTCATGCGCGATGTTGTCGGAGACCTCCTTGAGGCCATGCATGAGCGCCTCGATCCGGTCGAGCATGGCGTTCAGATTTTCTGCAAGGCGATCCAGTTCGTCCCCCGTGCCTGCCACCGGCAGGCGTCCGGAGAGATCGCCCTCCATGATCGTGCGCGTCGTCGCCGTCATAGCGTCCACGCGGCGCAGCACGCGCCGTGCGACGAAAAATCCGCCGGCCAGTCCCAGGATGACGACGATCGCCGCCGACCATTTTCCGGCATCAAGGACCACGTCAAAAAGCCGGTCGCGTTCTTCCAGATCGCGCCCCACAAGCAAGCGGAACCCGCCGGGCAGATGCTGCACGCGCACCAGCGCGCGGTGCAGATCGGAGACATCGCTTTCATCGATGCGGCGATAGACGGTTTCCGTCCAGCCGGCCCTCCCCATCACGCCCTGCGGCAGCGAGCCGACATTGCCGGCCAAGCCTTCGCCTGTCGGCGTCGTGACAAGATAGAGCGAGGAGCCGGGACGGCGTGATCGCGCCTCCACGATCACCACCAGCCGCCTGATGCCGGCGGCGTTGAATTGCGCCGTCAATCCCTCGACATCGAGATCGACCGTCTGCGTGATCTGCTCGTTGAACAGCCGCCGCGTGTTGAACGCGAAATAGCCGAGCAGAAACACCGCGAACAGCGCGAAGATGACCAGATAGACCAGCGTCAGCTTGAACGCCGTCGTGCGGAGAAGCTTGCCGAGCGCCGTCACCTGAATTTTACCGTGCGCCGTCACGGATCATGTAGCCGGCACCGCGCACCGTATGCAGCAGAGGCTGCGCAAATCCCTTGTCGATCTTGGAGCGCAGCCGCGAGATGTGAACGTCGATCACGTTGGTCTGCGGATCGAAGTGATAGTCCCACACATTTTCCAGCAGCATGGTGCGGGTCACCACCTGCCCCGCGTGTTTCATGAGATATTCGAGCAGCCGGAATTCGCGCGGCTGAAGCACGATTTCCTCAGGCCCGCGCCTGACCTGATGCGACAGGCGGTCGAGTTCGAGATCGCCGACCCGGTACACAGTCTCCTCGTTGCGTCCGCCGCGGCGGCGCGCCAGCACCTCGACCCGCGCCAGCAGCTCGGCGAAGGAATAGGGCTTGGGCAGATAGTCGTCGCCGCCGGCGCGCAGGCCTTTCACGCGATCATCCACCTGCCCGAGCGCCGACAGGATCAGCACCGGCGTCTCGACGCCCTTTTCACGCAAGGCGCCGATGACAGACAGGCCGTCGCGTTTCGGCAGCATCCGGTCGACGATAAGGACGTCATAGTCGCGATCGAGCGCCATGACGAGACCCTCCTCGCCATCCGGGGCATGGTCGGCGACATGGCCGACCTCCCGGAAGGCGCGAACGACGTAATCGGCCGCATCGCGGTCGTCTTCGATGATCAGGAGACGCATGGGAGTCCGCTCAACAATGGATTCGCTGGATAATAGCGAATTCCCGGGCGTCATGTGCTGGTTGGGAAATGAGGGCATGAGGGGGCGGCGACTGTAACTCTACACCACCGCCCCCTCACTTGACCTCGAGCCGGCGGGGGCGACGATTGCCGGGTGTCGAGGCTACATTGCAGGGACGGGCCTTTCGGCCCGTCCCCCGGGGTCCCGTGTCACCGGCGGGGGCGACGATTGCCGGATCCACACGCCCCTATCCCGTTCAACCGCGACCGGCCGGCAGCGCGACGAAGCGGCTGTTCTCGCCGGACTTCACCCGCATCAGCACGGTGCGTTTTCCGTCGCTGCGCGCATCGGCCAGTGCCTTGCGCACATCGGCCGGCGTGGAGACGGTCTTGCCGCCGACCTCGAGGATCACGTCGCCGGTCTTGAAGCCGCGCTCGGCCGCCGGACCGTTGGGATCGACGTCGGTCACGACGACACCCTCGGTATTTCCACCAGCTACGGAGCTCGCCGGCGCAAGTTGCAGACCAAGGCGCGCACCGTCATTGGCCGGGGATTCGCGATCTTGGGAGGCCTTCTTCGGGTCGCGCGGCAATTCGCCGAGCTTCAGCGTCACGGTCTTCTCGTTGCCCTTTTGCAGGAGCGTGAGTTTGACCGAGGTGTTCGGCGACATCGTTCCGATGCGGCGCGCGAGGTCTCGTGCGTTCTCGACCTTCTCACCGTTGACGGCGGTGATGACGTCGCCTGCCTTGATGCCGGCCTTCTCGGCGGGGCTGCCCTCCTGCGGTTCAGCAACCAGCGCACCCTCAGCCTTCTTCAGACCGAGACTGTCGGCGATGTCCTTGGTGACCGGCTGGATCTGGACGCCGATCCATCCGCGTGTGACCTGGCCCTTTTCCTTGAGCTGGGTCACGACCGAGTCCACCGTCGCGGCGGGAATCGCGAAGGCGATGCCGACCGAACCGCCCGAAGGCGAGAAGATCGCGGTGTTCACACCGACGACATTGCCTTCGGTGTCGAACGTCGGGCCGCCGGAATTGCCCTTGTTGACCGGCGCGTCGATCTGGATGAAGTCGTCATAGGGGCCTGCGCCGATGTCGCGGCCGCGGGCCGAGACGATGCCGGCGGTGACGGTGCCGCCAAGGCCGAACGGATTGCCGACTGCGAGCACCCAATCGCCGATGCGCGGCGCCTTGTCGGCGAGCTTGGCATACGGGAAGTTGTCGCCATCGACCTTGATCAGCGCAAGATCGGTGCGCGGATCGGCACCGATGACCTTTGCAGTGTGGGTCTTGCCGTCGTCGGTCTGCACTTCGACTTCGTCGGCCTTGTCGACGACGTGATTGTTGGTCACGGCATAGCCGTCAGCCGAAATGAAGAAACCCGAGCCCTGGCCGGAGCGGCGCGGGCTGCGCTGCGGGCCTTGCGGAAGATCCGGGAACATGTCCGGGCCGAAGCGGCGGAAGAAACGCTCAAAGCCGCGCGGCAACTGGCCGCCTTCGTCGGAGGAAAGCTGCGCTCCGCCATTGATCTTGACGCGAACCGAAATCACAGCGGGTTTTACTTTTTCAACGATGTCGGCGAAGCCGACGGGACGCTGCACGGTCTGCGCTTGCTGGGTGACGTTCTGGGCGAACGCGCCATGGCGGGCGGCGTCGGGCGCAATCAGCGCACCGGCAACGCCCAGGCTGAGAATGGTCGTTCCCAGCAACATCACGCGGCGTGCCGAGAGGCCGCTCGGTTTCGGAGGCAAGTTGGGAGTCATGAGTGGTCTCTCCATGTTCAGTCGAACTTGTGGGGTGGTTCGTCAGCCGCCCGTTGCGGCTAACATGGGGAGGCCCGCCTTACGGAAAACTGACGGCGGGATTAAATGTTGGTAACGTGTGGAGCGCCGATATTATCAGCAATATCAGCTACTTAGCTCGTCAGCGCCGCCCGTCGACAAACTCCGCCAGCCGCTTTTGCTCGTCCGCCGTTAATGCCTGCGCCGAATCCGGCTGGCCCGGCTGCCCTCCGCCTTGGCGCTGGCGCCGCAGAAACACGGCGAGTGCGGCCGCACCGCCGAGCAGCACCAGCGCCGGCAGCGACCAGAGCAAGGCGGTCTGCGCGTTCAGGCGCGGCTTCAGCAACACGAAATCACCATAACGGTCGGTGAGGAAATCGATCACCTGCTTGTCGCTGTCGCCGGCCTGCAACCGCTCGCGCACCAGGATGCGCAGATCGCGCGCCAGCGGCGCATCGGAATCGTCGATCGACTGGTTCTGGCAGACCATGCAGCGCAATTCTTGCGAGAGCGCGCGGGCGCGCGCCTCCAGCGCCGGGTCTTTGAGGATTTCATCCGGCTGCACCGCAAGCACGGGCGTGGCGCTGACAAGCGCAACACCCACAATGAGCGCACACAGTTTCCTCATCTCATCCTCAATCCTCACCCTCGGGAGGCTGCGTAGCAGCCGTCTCGAAGCGTGAGTTGGATATTATTCCGCCGGCTGCATCGCGGATTTCTTCGCCGGCTTCGGCGCACCGACACGCAGCCGGCGATCCGAAAGCGACAGCGCACCGCCCAGCACCATGATCATGCAGCCGACCCAGATCAGCAGCACCAGCGGCTTGTGATAGAGGCGCACGGAGATCGTGCCGTCCGCCGCCGGATCGCCAAGTGACATATAGATCTGGCTGAAGCCACGCGTCAGCAGCGCCGCTTCCGATGTCGACATGCCGCGCGTAGTGAAGCTGCGCTTGGACGGCTCGAGCGTGCCGATCACCTCGCCGTTTTGCCGCACGACAAATTTTGCGACCAGCTCGCGATAATTCGGTCCCTGCCGCGACACCAGGCCATCAAACGCCACGTTGTAGTCGCGGATGGCAACCGACTGGCCGGGCTTCATCGCCAGGATCCGCTCGGCATTGTAGCTTGCCTCGCCGGCGATTCCGAACAGGCATACGCCGAGCCCGAAATGCGCCAATGCGGTGCCGAAGGCGGAGCGCGGCAGACCGCGCAGTCGCCGCAACGAGGTTGTCGCCGGCACGCGAAACAGCTGCGCGCGCTCGGCGAGATCGGTGAGCGCGCCCACCATCACGTAGACGGCCAGCCCAATCGCAAAGGGCGCGAGCACCGGCCCGCCTTGCACCACCGCGAAGGTCGCGGCGATCGCCACAAGTCCCGCGGCAAAGGCCGCCATCAGTCGCTGCGCGGCGCCGAGGAGATCGCCGCGCTTCCAGGCCAGCAGCGGCCCGAACGGGACCGCCAGCAACAGCGGAACGATCAGCGGCCCGAAGGTTGCGTTGAAGAACGGCGCGCCGACCGAAATCTTGTCGCCGGTCAGCGCCTCCAGCGCCAGCGGATAGAGCGTGCCGACGAAGACGGTCGCCAGCGCCGTGGTCAGCAGAAGATTGTTGAGAACGAGCGCCCCCTCGCGCGAGATCGGCGCGAAGATGCCACCCTGTTTCAGGAGCGGCGCGCGCCAGGCGTAAAGCGCCAGCGAGCCGCCGATGAAGAAAACGAGAATGGCGAGGATGAACACGCCGCGCGTCGGATCGCTGGCGAAGGTGTGTACCGAGGTGAGCACGCCCGAGCGCACAAGGAATGTGCCGAGCAGCGACAGCGAGAAGGTGAGGATGGACAGGAGAATGGTCCACACCTTCAACGCATTTCGCTTCTCCATCACCACCGCCGAATGCAGCAGCGCGGTACCGGCGATCCACGGCATCAGCGACGCATTCTCGACCGGATCCCAGAACCACCAGCCACCCCAACCGAGTTCGTAATAGGCCCAATAGGAGCCCATCGCGATGCCGAGTGTGAGGAACATCCAGGCCGCGAGCGTCCAGGGCCGCACCCAGCGCGCCCAGGCGGCGTCGATCCTGCCCTCGATCAGGGCGGCGACAGCGAACGAGAAGGAAATCGAGAAACCGACATAGCCGAGATAGAGCAGCGGCGGATGCACCGCGAGACCGATATCCTGCAGGATCGGATTGAGATCGCGGCCTTCGAACGGCGCCTGCGGCAGCCGCGTGAACGGATTGGATGTGAACAGGATGAAGAAATAGAACGCGGCGGCGATCCAGGACTGCACGCCGAGCACATTGACGCGCAGGGTTTCCGGCAGGTTGCTTCCGAAGATGGCGACGAAGGCGCCGAACGCGCTCAGGATCAGCACCCAGAGCAGCATCGAGCCTTCATGATTTCCCCAGACGCCGGTGATCTTGTACAGCAGCGGCTTCGCCGAGTGCGAATTCTCAAAGACATTCAGCACCGAGAAATCCGAACTCACATAAAGCGCGGTTAGCGACGCAAAGGCAACCGCGACAAAGGCGAATTGCGCCAGCGCCGAAATATCGGCGACACCCATCAGCGCGCGGTCGCGCGTCTGCGCGCCGATCATTGGCACGCTGCCCTGGATCAGCGCCAGCGCGAGCGCAAGCACCAATGCGTAATGGCCGATCTCGGCGATCATGAAGCTCGCAGCCTCAATCCGTCATCCTGCGCCGGCATCACTGCTTCTTTGCCTCCGCGCCGCCCTTCTTGTCGTAATCGTCCTTCCAGTGGCCCTGCTTCTTCAGCGCGTCGGCCACCTCCTTCGGCATGTAGGTTTCATCATGCTTGGCGAGCACGGTGTCGGCGCGGAAGGCGCCACCCTCGACCAGCGTGCCCTCGGCGATCACGCCCTGCCCTTCCCGGAACAGGTCGGGAAGAATGCCGGTATAGCTGACACGAATGGCGGTCTTGCCGTCGGTGACCTCGAAGCGCGCATTCAGGTCCTTGCGGTCGAGCGTGCCGGGCTGCACCAGCCCGCCGAGACGAATGCGCGTGCCCGGCTTGACCTGCTTTTCGACGACGTCGGTCGGCGAATTGAAGAACACGATGGAGTCCCTGAGCGCGCTCAGCACCAGCACAGCCGCCAGCGCCAGCACGCCGAGGCCGGTTCCGATCAGCGCCAATCTCCGTTGCTTGCGCGTCATCTCACCTCTCGTTCATCCGGGCGTGCCGACTATATGGGTCTGTTTCCGGCAGCATTGCGTTCAACCCTCGATCCCCAATCCTTTGGCGGCTTCATCGAGCTTCTTGCGCTTGTCGGCGTCCGTGCCGATGGCCTTGCGCGCATCGGCCAGCGCCGTGCGCGCCTTGTCGGGTTCACCGAGCACGATATAGGCGCGCATCAGCCGCAACCAACCATCGAGATCGCTGCCGTCCGCCTTCAGCTTTTCGGCGAGGCGGTCCACCATGCCGCGGATCATCTCGCCGCGCTGTTCCGGCGTGAGTTGCTGTGCGGCGGCGACATCGTCCGCAGACGGATCGGCCGGCGCGCTTGCAGGCGGCGCGCCCGGATCGACGCGTGCGAGCGAATCCTGAATCAGCGGACGATACGGCGCATTCGGCGGCGCCCTTTCCAGCAGATCGCGCCAAATGCGCGCGGCGTCCTGCGGCTTGCCGTCCTGCTCTGCCGCCAGCCCGACATAATACTGCGCCCTGACGTCGGAGGTGTCGCGCGCAAGCGCGCGTTCGAACGCGGCCTTCGCTTCCGCCGTCACCATGCCGTTTGCCGCCGCCACCATCGCTTCGCCGAGATTGGATTCACGCTCGCCGGTCGAGCCCAGGAGACGCAACGCATTGCTGCGCGCGCGCACGGCGTCGGTGAAACGGCCGGCGCGCATATAGACCGGCGCCAGCACTTCCCAGCCGCGGCCGTCATCCGGATTGCGTTCGAGATGCGCCTCGACCTGCGCCACCATGCTTTCGATGGAGCGCGTATCCGGCGACTGATTGACGCGTGCAGCGTGCGGCAGGCCGGGAAGATTGGGAGAACCGACGCTGAGATAGAGCGCCGCCGCGCCGATGGGGAGAAGGATGAGCGCCGCAAGCGACACCGCCCGGCGGCGCCAGAGCGCGGCCGCCTGCGGCGCTGCGGGGGCCGGTTCCGCGTGGTCGGCGGCGGCCAGGAGCCGGCGCGAAACCTCGATCCGGGCAGCCTCGGCTTCCTGGGTTCCAATCAGCCCGGCCGCCAGATCGCGCTCAATTTCCGCCAACTGGTCACGGTACACGGCGAGATCGCTGCCGGAACGGGCCTTTCCGCCATGCCGCGACAACGGCCAAAGCACCGCGAAAATGGCCGCGGCGGTCATCAGAACCAGGATCAGCCAGAGGATCATGGCCCGCTTACATCACGGGGCAAGGCGGGCTGCAACTAGGGCGCTTAACGGAGGCTTTTAGCCCTTCGCGATCTTGCGTTCGCCCTGAGCGGCGAGATCCGCAGCCTTCTGCAGGGTGGCGGCATAGTCCTCGCCAAACACTTTGGCGCAGAAGCGGGCGGCCGCCTCGACCTGCGCATGCCGGAAGGCCCGGTCGGTGTCCCCGGCGGCACGCAAGGCATCGATCAGCGGCTGGGTCGAGGTGTCGAGATAATTCTGCACGTCGGAATAGACCCGCTGGGTCATCTCGTTGATGGCAAGCTCGCCGGCATAGTTGCGGCAGATACCGACAAACTCGATCAGCGCCTCGGTTTCGGCGACGTCGGTGGCGTCAAGACGGGCGGCGGAGGTGATCTCCTTCGCCGGACGTGGCCGCAGCAGACGCCGCACGCGCCCCGGCAGGGAATCGATCTCCGCCTTCAGCATGTCGGAGATTTCGGTGCGGATCGCCGACAATTCCCGCCCCCAGGGCGAATCCGTCGACAGGTTGATCTCGGTGCGCAATCCGCGCGCGGCATCGTGAATGGCTTTCAGCAACGCGCCGACGGCGACGCCCTTGCCGCTACGCAATTCGGCTTTCAATTCGCCGACCATGCGCTCCATTTCGGAAAGCACCATCGACACCGTGATCTCGTAATTCGTTTCCGCAATGCGCGCCGCGGAATCGCTGCCGGCGGCGCAGGTGGCAAGGCGGATCAGCTGCCATGGCGCCGCCAGTCGGCTCATCACGATCACAAGCACATACAGAAACAGCGGCGATCCGCCGCCGACCGGCGATTCCACCAGCGCCTTCACGTCATCGACCATGTCGTCGGAGAAATTCTTGATATGCCCTGGCAGCCGCGCCGAAAATGCCGCCAGCTTGTCGCGCGACTGCAGCACTTTCAGGATTGCCTGCAGATCCTCGAGCGCGCGCGGGGTCGCCACCTGGCCTATCAGCCGGCGCATCGCCTTGTCATCCTGCCAGGCGGCGTTGAGCGCCTGCTCCATCCGCACGGCGACGCGGTCCTGAAAGGCGCGTGCGGCCTCCTCGGCCTTCTTGCTGTCATTGGCGGCATAGGCGCGCGCAACCTGCTCGGTCGCCGCTTTCACCTCGCCGGGCAGCAGATCGCGGCCAATCCAGGTCCAGATCGGATCGAGCGACACCCGCGCGATGCGGCCCGGATGTTTGTGGGTCGCGGCGTCGTCGACGAGAAACGGTTCAAGCGGCTGGAAGAACAGGCGGGCGAGGTTGCCGGCGCGCGGTGACGGGCGGCCAGATTCGCGGGCGAAGCGGCGCAACTCCTGCAGCACCAGTTCGGCGCCGGTCGTCTCCTCGCCGCGCAACAGGCTGCGTTCAAGCTCTGCGATCAGCATAGCTTGAGCGTCCGGCTTGAGCTCCCGGAGAAACTGACGCAAACGGTCGACGAGCGGTTCGTCGCCCATGGACATACCCTAAACGCACACACCAAGATGTCTTGATAGAGGTAGGGCGTTAAGAAGCCGTTGAGTGGAAAATTCGGGACTAAGTGACCGGCGTCCAGCTGCCATCCGGGTTCCGGCAGGCCTGTCCGCGCGCGATCTGCGGCCGCCCGTCGATATAGATGGTGTGGGTATAGTCGCGGCAGCGGCTGCCGCGGCGGTCATAATAGGGGCCGGGCACGATGGAACCC
Organism: Pseudorhodoplanes sp.; assembly: GCA_032027085.1. Lineage (NCBI taxonomy): Bacteria > Pseudomonadati > Pseudomonadota > Alphaproteobacteria > Hyphomicrobiales > Pseudorhodoplanes > Pseudorhodoplanes sp. Next base: position 4,099,712 of record JAVSMS010000001.1, read on the forward strand.
CGCCGGCCGGAATCCGGATTTTCCCAGCCGACAGGAGCGCCCGGCGCCCCGCTTTCCAGCGCCGCCATCTGCGCCTCATAGGCGCGCTGGCGATCCTCGTCGTCGAGCGCGGCGCCGATCCGGTTGCCGATCATGCCGCCGAGCACGGCACCGGCGACACCGGCCGCGACGCGCGAGCGTGTGGACCCGCCGATTTGCGAGCCGACGATCGCGCCCAGAGCCGCGCCTGCCACCGTGCCGCTGGTCTCCTTCGGAGCTTCCGCAAAGCGTTCGCTGTTGGCGCAACCGGCAAGGACCGCGCCGATCGACACGGCCGCCAAGACTTTAAGAGAACGCATGCAGGGAGCCCCTCGGAAGTGACTTACTGAATATGTGTAAAGCCGATCGATTGCCGGCCGGTTACCTTGCGGGAGGGATTGCGGCGAAACTCTGTCAGGCGGCGGGAATGACCAGCTCCGCCCGCAGACCGCCGAGCGGCGCTGAGCCCAGTGTCAGCCCGCCACCATAGAGCCCGGCGAGTTCGACCACAATTGACAGGCCCAGCCCCGACCCCGGCTTGGTCTCGTCCAGCCGCCGGCCGCGGCGGGCCACCTGCTCGCGCTCGGCCGGGGTCAGCCCGCGGCCGTCGTCATCCACCAGAATGCGAATGACCTGGCGCTCGGCATCGACGCGCTCGGTCGAGAGTTCGATCGACACCCGCGCCTGCGCCCATTTGCAGGCATTGTCGACGAGATTGCCGACCATCTCCTCAAGATCCTGCCGCTCGCCGCGGAAGCGCACATCCTCGGGCGCCTCCATCTTCAGCGTCACCGCCTTTTCCGGATGCGTCTTTTCCATGGTGCGGACCATCGCCTGCATGACCGGCAGCACTTCGGTGATGGTCGCGACCACGGTCAGGCGCGCGGCCATGCGCGCGCGTTCGAGATGGCGCGCGACCTGATCGCGCATGATATCGATCTGCTCGCGCACCTTCTGCGCCAACGGATCGTCGCCGCGCGCGGTGGCCTCATTGACCATAACCGAGAGCGGTGTCTTCAGTGCATGCGCCAGATTGCCGACATGCGTGCGGGCGCGCTCGACGATCTCCCGGTTGGCGTCGAGCAGCGCATTGGTCTCACGCGCGAGCGGGGCGATTTCGACCGGGAATTCTCCCTCCAGCCGTTCCGCACGGCCGGCGCGGATGGCGGCGAGGCTTTGCGAAATGCGTTTGAGCGGCAACAGGCCGAAACGCACCTGGAAGGCTGTGGTGAGAAGGAGGATGAGCGCAAGTGCGGAAAAGGTCAGACCGAGCGCGCGATCGAAGGAGTGGATGTCGTCCTCGATCTCGGCGGCGTCACCCGCGACGGACACCAGGAAGGTGCCTTCATCGCCGAGGTCGATGGTGCGCTCGACAATGCGCAGCTTCTGATCTTCCGGCCCGCCAGCATAGCCGGTGCGGATGGCGACGGCGGCGGCCGCGTCGGTGACCAGCAGCCGCGGCAGGCTGCCGTCCCACAGCGAACGCGAGGCGCGCACGTCGTGCTTGCCGCCGTCGATGCGCGTAACTTGCCAGTACCAGCCCGACAGCGGCAATTCGAACAGCGGCTCGGAGACCGATTGCGGAAACGGCTCGTTGGGATTTTCGGGAGATGCGACGTCGGAAATCAGCGTGCGCAGATAGACGCCGAGGCGGGAATCAAAGGCGCGCTCGACGCCGGCGCGATAAAGCGAGGAGAGGATGATGCTGGTAGCGAGCAGGATCGCCACCGTCCAGACGGTCGCCCAGAGAAACAGGCGCAGCGCGAGGGAGTTGGAGCGCATGCGTCAGCGCGCATCGGGCGGCGTGAGGAGATAGCCGAGCCCGCGCACGGTCTGGATCACGTCGACGCCGAGTTTCTTGCGGATACGGCCGACGAAAACTTCGATGGTGTTGGAATCGCGGTCGAAGTCCTGATCGTAGAGATGCTCGACCAACTCGGTGCGCGACACCACGCGCCCTGTGTGATGCATGAGATACGACAGGAGCCGGTATTCGTGGCTGGTCAGCTTCACCGGATGGCCGTCCACGCTGACGCGCCCCGTGCGGGTGTCGAGCCGCACCGGCCCGCAATTGAATTCGCTTTTGGCGTGTCCGGCCGAGCGGCGCAGCAGTGCCCGCACCCGCGCCAGCACCTCTTCCATGTGGAAGGGCTTGGGCACGTAATCGTCGGCGCCGGCGTCGAAGCCCTGCACCTTGTCGCTCCAGCGGTCGCGTGCGGTCAGCATCAAGACTGGCATGGCGCGGCCGGCGCGACGCCAGGCCTCCAGCACCGAGATGCCGTCCATCTTCGGGAGCCCGATATCGAGGATCACCGCGTCATAGGGCTCGGTCTCGCCGAGATAATGCCCCTCCTCGCCGTCGAAGGCACGGTCGACGACATAGCCCGCGTCGGTCAGCGCGGTGGCGAGCTGGCGGTTGAGATCGGGATCATCCTCGACGACGAGGAGACGCAAAATGGAACCCTCCGGATCAGTCGGCCTGGTCAGCCGCCTTCGACCGGCTTGCCGGTCTGGGCGTCGATGGCCGTCCGCGTCACCTTGCCATCGCGCGCGACGACTGTCAGCAGGTAGACGAGACCTTTTGAACCCTGGCAGAGCCGGGCATTGACCACTTCATTGCGGCGCGCCTTCGCGGCGCGGATGGCCTTGGATAGCGGTACAACCTTGCCGGAGGCCACCACCGTCCGCCGCTGATCAGGCGTCAGACACTGGCCCGGCTCGGCCTTGACCGGCGCGACAAGGCCGGTGGCGGCCAGGACCGAGGCGAGAATCAGGACTGAGGGAAACATGGTGTGTCCATAGGTATCCGCCGCTGAACCCGGGATGAATACGGATCGAGACGGATTGAGAGCGGAGACACAACTAGGCATCATAGATCGCATCATCGCCTTCACGCAGGTCGCGGATGCCGGACGGCACCGGGAAGCCGTATCCTCGCCCCGGAGCTTCGTGCATCAGCTTCCCGGACTTGTGATAGCTGCTCGTATAAATGTCAGCTCCAATCATCTGCAGCGCAAGCACGATGGCCTGCACTGAATCGGTGCCCCATGCTATTGACTCCTGGCGACCTTCGGGCCAGTCGATTTCGTATCGACAGAACCACGCCGCTTCACGCTGCTCAGGCGCGAAAAGTCTGACCGCGATATCTACGGTGTCGCTCAATTCACGCAGCTTGAGAATGCGAGTCGCAATAATCATCGAGGCACCTCAATAATTCAGAGGCGGAACGGGGCGTCCGGCAAGACAATTCGATAATCGTAACGCGGCTTGAGCATAGCATGCCCGTAATCCGACCATCTTGCATTGGAACATCCTCATCCCCGCCCCGCCGTGAACACCCGCGCCACCTTCTCGAATGGCCGCGCGATGAAGAAGGACAGGATGATGGCCTGCTCGTAAGTGTCGTAGGGCGCCGGCAGTTTTGAAATTCCCCAGCCGAGCGGAAACGTTGAATCGAGCACAATGGCGCCAAAATGAATGACGCAGGGGTAGACCAGCAAAGGCCGGATCCAGGCGGTCACGCGCCAGCCGCGATCGGCCTGCAGAATCTCGGCCTGTTTCCGCCGCGCCTCGAGTTCGGCATTGATCTGCGCCAGCGCGATCTGGGTGTCGGCTGCAGCGCCCGTTTGAAAGCGCGCCAGATCCTCGCTCGCCTTCTGTCGGAAATGTTCGGCGACGCGCGTCACGATGCTCTCAATGACGCCGCTGCCGAAGAGGCCCAACAATTTCAGAAGAATGCCGCCCGTCATCTCAGCCGTCCTTCTGGCCGACGCGGCCGGTGGTGGCTAAACGCAGAATGATGGTGAGGACGCCGATGATGGCGATGATCTTCACCGCATAAGCCGGCGGCAGGAGCGGCGCAAGATCGACGGCCTGCAGCGCATCGAGGATATCGGCGACAACGCCCGCTCCGGCGATGACCGCACCAAAGACGAGCGTCTTCCATCCCTTCAGTGTCTCGCGCAGTCGCGACAGCAGGCCCCGCGCGTCGAGCGGCGCATCCTGCTGCCGGCGCTGCCACCAGCGCCAGAACATCCAGCCGGCGACAGTCATGATCGCGATCACCGCAACACAGGCGATCGTCACCGGCCAGCCCGCGCCCGCCTGATGCGACGCCTGCGCCGCCGCGCCGCCGGCAACAACAATCGCGGCTGTCGCTGTTCTCCGCGCCGTCTTCGCAATTGGCACCTCGCCCCGGCCCCGCGCCGCAGAGACCGCGCCGATGTCCTGCGCGTCAATGTCCTGCGCGCCGTTGGCCATCGCCAGCGCCGCGCGCCGCACGTCGGCGACGCGGCGGCTCCAGCCGACGCCGAAGACCGGCCAGGTGCGCAAGGATTTCAGAAAGGCCAGCCGCTCATCGCAAATCCGCGCGATCAGATCGTCGGTATCGTGCGTCGTCGCGGCGGCGATGACCGCATCGCTGACGCGGCCATCATCGGGCAGGCCGAGCAGCCGCTGCAGCACTTTCGCCGCGCGCGAGATGCCGCTGTTCACGCCATAGTCAAACACGGCATAGTCAAGCCCGGCTGGCAAGTCGTCGCAGCGCAGGGCGTCCCAGTATTTGTCGCGATAGATCGCCTTGGCATCGGCGAGCGGCATCGCCCGCACGTCCTCGGCGGTCGCGTCCGGCTTCACGTATTTGCGATAGTCGTGAATGGTGATGCCGAAATTGGTCGGCCCGCCGGGATCGCTGGGGTGATTGGCATAGCCGCCTTCATGCCCCAGCAGGCGCCGCAGCGCCTCATCGTAAGTTGAAACTGCCATGCCGCTTTCCTCATGAAAAAAGCCGCGCACAGCGCGGCGGCCAAAACAAAAGGGCCGGCGTGCAGCCGGCCACTTGAGTTCTCGATGTGCATTTCGCAGATGCGCGTCTTGCGGTGCGCCGCCTCACCCCCGCGAGGCGAAGGCCGGATCGCTCAGCCGCTTCACTTCCTGCACCACCCTCGCCTGCAACAGAGCATCGTCATCGAGCCGGCTGTGAATGCGCGAATGCTGTTCCTGGACGAGCTCGCCTGTGAAGCCCGGCCCCGCGCGCAGGACGCCGCGGCCGAGCGGTGTGATCTTCTGATAAAAGCAGAGCGCGCGGCCGACATTTTCGGCACCGGCGGCGGTCCGAACAGAAGCCTGAACGACGTCGGGTCGAAACACACGATCAGCGGCACGTTGATGCTGCGCGCAGCAAGCAGGGTGGCGACCTTCAACGCGGCGTCCGCCCCCATCGAATGGCCGATCAGGACGGGACGCGCGCCCTCTTCCGCCGCGCGCGACGCGGCCGCAAAGATGCGCGGCACCTCGCCATAGGGCCGCAAGAACGATCCCTGGTCGAAGACATCGCACGGCACGCCGCTGCGTCTGAGCTTTGCAGCGATGGCGTCCATGCCGCCGGAAAAATAGAAAGGCGCGCCGCCCGCGAGCCCGCGGATGGCGAAGGCCTGAACTTGTGGCATGAGATCCTGCAAAAGGTTTGGTGATAAAAAATCGCGTTTCACGGCAACGCAGGCGCGATCAGCCGCTGCCGGCGAGCCAGGCCCAGCGGCTGACAGCGGCGTCGTACCAGAGAATGACCGACCGCTTCGCGGCCAGCGTGATGTCGGCGCCGAAGCGAAAGCGATTGCCGGCCGCCGATCCGGCATGCTCGTCCTTCATCACAATCGGTTGCGTTCCGACATTCATCAGTGCCAGCACCCGTCCCTCGCCGCCACCGGACAATCCGGTGATGTTGCGCGCAGCGTCCGATGACAGGCGCAGCACGCTGGCGCCGGCGAGTCCCGCGGGATTGTAGTCGTTCTGGTCGGCGGCAATCTGCGCGGGCGTGATGTTGCCGGTCAGGAACAGGCCCGCGTTGAACTTTGCCGCGCCGCTTGTCCGGTCGAACAGCATCGCGTCGAACCAGGTGCCGCCATCCGGCGATACCTTGACGTGCAAATCGTCGTCTCCGGTCAGGCCGATTTCGGCGCGGCCGGACCAGCCACTCTGCATCAGCAGCGAGAGCGTGTGGCCGGCGCTCTCCTTGTTCAGCTTGTAGCGCAGGTCGCCGTCGCCGCCCTCGCCGGCCGTGCGGGCGGTCCACAGCGCATTGTTCAGCTTGGCGGCGAAAGGATTGTTGACGTCGGCGCTGGTGCCGATACCCAGACGTGTGAGGTTCTGCAACTCGCTGGCCTCGACGATCGCTTCCGTCCATTCACTTCCATTATAGGCAAGCAACAGAGATTCATCGGCGACAAAGCAGATCCACCCCGTCTGCGGCGCGTGGAACAGCCAGCCGCCATCTGAATATTGCGCGATCTGGTCGTCCTTGCCGGCGAAGCCGCCGCTGCCCGGCGCTTTCACAATGTAGCGCGCGGCCTCGACCGGTGCCGGCGGCGGCGCGGTGAGATCACGGTCCTCCACGCTGAGCATCACCAGCGCGTCGAGCATGCGCAGCGCTTCGTTGTGGGTGACATGCTTCTGCGCCTGGCCGGATTCGAGATAGGGCAGCGACAGATGGGGTGTGCTGGTCATGAATATTCCTGACAGATCATTATGAACTTGCGCCGTCACCCTGAGGTACCCGAGCGGAGCGAGGGCCGCTGCGCGGCGAGCACCTCAGGATGACGAACTAGATGCTTGCGCTCATTTCAGAAGGGAATCCCCTTCCTACGCTCGCCGACATCTGCGCCACACGGAAGGTGATGCTGGCCTGCGGCGATCCGAAATCGGCGAACTCATCCACATTCACATAAAGCACCGACGGCGATGACGCCGTCAGCTTGCGCACGACATTTCCGCCGTCGAGAATGTCGATCTCATACGCCTCCCCCGCCTCGCCGAGCGGCACGTCCTGTGTCTCCCAGGAATCGCCGTCGATGCGCGTGCGCCGGATCCAGCGCAGCAGCACGCCGTCGTCGGTGCGGCGTGCCGCCAGATGCACCGGCGACAGCGGCCGCAGCGCCGTTGCCTGCGGCGTCAGCGTCATCGCGACGGCCGCGACATCGCCGTGATCGCGCCCCGCCGCGACAATGCGTAGATGCATGCTCCGCCCGAGCGTCTCGAGCCCGCGCGCCAGCGGAATGACATGCTGGTCGAGCAGCACAAACGGCGCGCTCGCCGGCAACGGATAGCCGATCGCGCTTTCGCTGCCGGCCTGTCCGCGCAGCAGGCGTGACAATATATAAGTGCGCTCGCCAACCAGCTCCGCACGCGCAAATTGCACGACCTCCCAGGCGCCGTCCGGCCGCTGCAACGCCGCGACATTGGCGCCGTTCAGCAGTGCCGCATCCGAGACCGAGACCAGCGCGCCGCCATGCAGTTGCACGCGCACCGCAGAAGCATGGTCGAAGCGGCCCGCCGGACCTGCCGGCAGATCGTCAAGCGTCACGCCGATGATCGACGGCGCCAGAGCCAAAGCCGCGCGCGTATAGCTCAGGCCGTCGCCCGACGACCAGATTGCCACCGGACCCGGCCAGGGATCGGCGAACACCGCGATGCGCGTCAACACTGGCGGTTCGCTCGCGTCGAGCGTCGGCAGATCGAGCAGATGCGCCTGCACCGGCCCGACCGCCGGCGGCAGATCGGGCGAGCGGTGGCGCGGCACGGGCAGCGGCAGATCGAACACTTCAGGATCGATCGCCCGCGCCGTCACCGCGCGGCTGTCGGTGTCGACGATCTCACGGATTTCAAACAGCCGCCGCCGTCCGCTCACCGTCAGCGCGATGACGTCGCCCGGCATCAGGCGCAACAGGCTTGGCGGCAGCGCGAATTCCGCGCTCTCGCGCCCCGCCCAGACATCCTGCAGCCAGATGTCGGCGCGCCGCGCCGCGGCGGCATCGTTCGTCACCATCGCGACATTGTGCTGGACGACACGCGACGCGGCGCCGACCAGGCGCCGCGAGGAGGCCGCCGCACGGCGATAATCGGCGCCTGCATCGATGTAGCCGAGCGTGACTTCGCGCGGCAGGTCTGTTTCCTGCGCCCGCTGCAGCCGCACCGGCGCGCCCTCGCGCGGCAGCACCAGATCGTTCTCGTTGAGCTCGATCACAGGCGGCCCGCCGCGCGGCCGGAATGTCAGCGCGCTTTCGCCTTCGACGGCGTCGAACGCATAAGTGAGCGCCAGCGGCTCGATCGCCGCGCGCGCCGCCATCGGTCGATCGATGACATAGCCGTCCGGCCCCTCGCCCAGCGCCGAGGCGTCGCCTGCGTCGGCTTCCGCATCGCTCAGAATATTTGAAACAAGCCCTTCAAGCTGCGAAGCGCCAAGCCGCCCGGTCAGCCAATGTCCGGTCGCCCAGTTCGGTCCGTCGCTCCACACATCGGTGGCGGCGGGAAACACCGGATAGGGCCGCGCATCCCAGGTCCACAGATGAATGCCGGACGGATCGACCATGCGCCCTGTATAAAGAGACGACGCCGGATTGAGATCGCTGTCCTCCGCGAAAGCGCTCAGCACGGTTTCCAGATAGCGCCGCTGCATGACATCGTCGCGCCGTCCGTTGGAGAAATGCGGAAAGCCGCCATTCGCCGATTTGAGATCGGGAAAGATGCTGGGCTGGTTGCCGCCCTTGTCCACCGCCGGACAGCCGGTTTCGGTCAGCCAGAACGGCTTGCTCTGCGGGATCCAGTCCGTCGGCGACGCCAGCTCCGTGCCGCCCACGCGCTCGTAATGTTGGTTCGACCAGAAACTCCACAAATCTTTCTGCCGGAAGATCCATGGCTTGCCGAGCCCGTCCGTGATCGGCGTGCGCGTCTGCGCGCTGCGCGCCGCGGCGTCTGCATAGAAGAAGTCGTAAGCCTCGCCGCCCGCCAGATTGCGCTTCAGATAGTCGCGGTCATGGATCGACGCCGCCAGCGCGCGGTCGAGATGATCATGCGTGTCGCGCCAGTCCGCCAGCGGCGGATAATAGTCGATGCCGATGGCGCCGATCGCCGGCGAGGCCCAGAGCGGATCGAGCGGAAAACGCACTTCGTTGGCGCCAGCGTCGACGACATGCGCGCCATATTCGGTCCAGTCGGCAGCATATATGACGACGCAGCCGCTGCCGAGAATGGCTTTCACATCGGCAGCAAGCGACACAAGCTCAGTCACTGCCGGATAGACGCCTGACGCCGAGCGCACGCGTGTCAGGCTCTTCAACTCCGAGCCGATCACGAAAGCATCGACTCCGCCTGCCGACGCGGCGAGAGCCGCGTAATGCAGGATCATGCGCCGGTAATTCCAGTCCGACGGTCCGCCGCCGGCGAAGAACGCCGCGATCTGTTCGCCCGCCGCCGCCGTGCCGTCGGGCGAACCGGGCATGCCGGGCGCCGGATCGCAGGTGATGTCGCCGCGCCAGGGATAGGCCGGCTGCGAGGGCGCACCGCTCCAGGGATCGGGCCGCGCATTGCCTTCCGGAATGTCCATCATCACGAACGGATAGAGCGTCACCTTCAGCCCGCGCGCCTTCAGCTCATGGATGAGATGAATGACACTCGCGTCCGACGGCGTGCCGCCAAAGGCCGGCCGGCCGTCGATCTGCGACACGAGAGTGGCGCTGCCGCGCGTCAGGCCGGCGACGTTCCAGTTCGCGCCATGCGTCGATTTCTGTACGTTGTCGATGCCGGGCCGCAGCTTGCACCGCCCCGCGCGCAGGTCGTCGCCGAACCAGGCGACAACAATCGCCACGCGTTCGAGATGCGGACACACCGCCTGCAATTCGTCGAGCGAGGCGATGACGTCGGACGGCGCATGCGCAACATGCCGGTTCTCCGGCGCGGATTGCCCCGGCCCTGTCACCTGCACCACGGTCGCCGGCTCGTAGCCGAATTCGGTCGCGCCGGGGATCAGCGTCACCGCGCGGACCTGCTGTTCGAGCCGGCCCACAGGCCGCAGCACTTCGAACGACAATTGCGGAATGCGGTTGCCGAAATTGGCGAGCGGCAGGCGCTCGAACACGACGTAAGCGAGCCCGCGATAGGCCGGCGTGTTGTTCGCGCCTTCCTTGGCGACGATCAGCGGATCGGGGGCCTGCGTCTCGTCGCCCTTGTGGATACGACAGGTCACGCCGGAAAGATCGAGCGGTTTGCCGTCGGCCCAGATGCGCAGGACGTGTCCGATCGGACCTTCGCAGAGGCCGACCGCAAAATTTCCGAAATAGCTGTAAGTCGTGGTCGTCGTGGTGACGGCGGGACTTCCGCCGCCGCCTCCGCCGCCCTTGCCGCCACCGCCGCCGCCGGTCGTCTCGCTGCGGGTGGAGACGACTTCCTCGAGCTTCGTCGCCCAGATCACCTGGCCGGACAACCGCACGCGGCCATAGATGCGCGGGATCGGCGCGCCCTCGCTTGAGGCCATGACGTCGAGATCGGCAAGGCGCGGTCCTTCCTGCGAGCGATGAATGGTGTCGGGGCCGAACAGCGCGCGGTCGAGATAACTGCCGGCAATCGCACCCGCAATCCGTCCCACCATCGCGCCGGCCGGCCCGAACGTATTGCCGAGCGCTTGTCCGGCAACGGAAAGAAGAAGAGCGGCCATGCGGAAACTCGTTGTCTACCCTCCCCCTTGTGGGGAGAGTCACTCACGACCCTCCCCACAAGGGCGAGGGTAAAGAAGAAAGTCGCTCACTCCCGGAAACGCGAACGCATACGCAATGCGCCGCCGCCACCATGGCGCCAGCGTCACCTCGGCGACGGCGGCGCCGTCATGCGCATGAATCATTGTGTCGGGCGCGGACACGATCGCGGCATGCTTCGCCACCATCCCTGCGCGCCAGCGGAACAACAGCACGTCGCCCGGCGCAAAATCGTTCGCATTGACGGCGATGAGATGCCGCAATCCCGCTTCCGCCAGCGGCTCGTTCGTCGCCACCTCCGCCCAGTCGCGCGCATAGGGCGGCGCGCGTTCCGGCTCCTCGCCGTAAAGCGCACGCCAGACGCCGCGGATGAGTCCGAGGCAATCGCAGCCGACGCCTTTCAGCGACGCCTGGTGCCGGTACGGCGTGCCGATCCAGGAACGAGCTTCGGCGATGATGCGGGAGCGGATGAGAGTCATTGCACAATCTCGATCGTCATCCCGCGCGCGCTCGGGTTTACCCAAGCTCAGAATGGTGTGTGCACAAGTCGGCGACAGCCGACGTGTGATGGGGCAGCCAGTCATCACTGAACGGAATGCGAGCCTGTACTCCGGCCGCACCTGGCGGACCCGTTGCGGACGATGACGAGACCTTCGGGACATCAAGTCTGCAAACGTCCTCCGTCATGCCCGGGCTCGCCTTCGATGGCGTACCGCATGACGAAATCATTGCCGGGGATATGCGGAAAGCCGCGGAAGTTGACGACGTTGTTGAAGCGGTTGCGGCAGGTGTCGAATCTCTTGTCGCAACCGGCTGGAACCACGAAGGAATCGCCGGCGGAGACCGGCTCCGGCATGGCCTGCCAGAGCTCGATCACGACATCGTCTTCCTCGAAGCGGTGCCGCTTCACTTCCATGGCGAGGCCGGCATTGCCGCCGCTGGTGAATGTCAGCCTGCCGGCGTCGAACCAGCCGTCATCGAACGCGTCGACCCCCGACGCCGCAAACGCCGACGTCCCGCGCAGCGCAGTCACCTGTCCCTCGCCGCGATAAAGCGGTTCTGACAGATCGATGCGGCAGCGCGCATCGCCGAGATCGGCCGCACAGCTTGCGGTGAACAGTCGCCCGCTCTCCTGCACCAGCGCGTCGGCCAGGCTGCGCATCTCGGCGACGAAGGCCGCGCCCTCGCGCCGCACTTCGCCGAGCGTCGCTGTGCCGAGCCGCATATGCAGCGCCGGCTCGCTCCAGTCGACAAGAAAAGTCTCCACTTTCGCCGCGTCGTAACGGCCGGCCGCGAGGTCAGCCTCGGTCAGACCGTCATCGGCGAGCGCGCCGGATATTTCCGCGCCGTCGACCGCGAAGCCGAGTCGCGCCGTCGCCTCCGACGCCGTGAGGCCGGTGCCGGCGCGGCACGTGACGCCGTTCAGCACGATGTCCTCATCGTGATCGGTGAAGCCCTGCACCACGCCGTCGCGCCGCGTGAGCACGAAGCAGCGGCAGAGCGTCGTGACGCCGGAATTGAGCTTGGTTTGGAGAGCGGGTGGGATCGTGCGCATGTTGTCTTCCTTTACCCTCCCCCTTGTGGGGAAGGTCGACCGCCGAGCGAAGCGAGGCGGTCGGGGTGGGGGTCGTGCCTTCATCGCAACCGCGACGACCTCCCCCACAAGGGAGGAGGCAAGAGAGAGTCACACCTTGATCTCCACCACCGGAATCTTCGGGATCGCCCCCGCCGCAAAGGCCGACAGATCCACTTCCAGATAATCGGTGTCGAACCGCACCGGCACGTCGAACAGGAATCCTGCCGTCACCGCCTCGCCCATCTGCGGCAGATGGCCTTCGAGAAACGTAATCATGCCGGTCGCGGCATCGAGGGTGAAAGCCGCGCCCTCCTCCGCTTCGTCGCCGTCCACCGCGACGCGCACGCTGTCCGGCACCGGCTTCTGCACCGGCCGCCGGTAGGGCGCATGCAGTCCGCCATAGGTCTTGCCCAGAGCGAATTGCGCGGTCACGCCGTCGCCCGTGCCGATCACCTGGTCGAACGGCGTCGGCATGGCGCCCGGCGCGGCGGAGGAATGGTCCAGGCGGTCGCGCCAGCGGAAGCCGTGCAGCCGCCCGCGCCGCTCCTCGAAAAACTCCACCACCTGCGACAATTCGGCAAAGGTCTTCACGCCATAGCCGGCGTCATAGCGGCGGCGCGAATGCGCCCAGCGCGCGTTGCGTTCCTCGCGGCCGGAGCCGAGCGCGACGATGTCGGTGCGCCGCTCCGGACCGCCGGCGCTTTTCAGTGCAATGTCGAGCGGAAACAGGATGTCGTGGAAAGCCGATGTCATGGGTCTGATCCGGGAACCGAAGCGGCCGGCTGCGCTTTGATCTTGCTAGTGCCCTTTGGCTTCCGAAGTTCGCGCAGGAGATCGCTGCGATGTCACACCAACTTCGGCACTAGCGGGGCTGCCTTTGCACGGGAGAAATGCCATGGCCACCTGCGAAACCTGCGGCAATGATTACGACAAGACCTTTCAGGTCATGATGAACGGCAAGTCCCATACCTATGACAGTTTTGAATGCGCCATTCAGGCGCTGGCGCCGACCTGCAAGCATTGCGACGTGCGCATTGTCGGCCACGGCCTGGAAAAGGACGGCACCTTCTTCTGCTGCGATCATTGCGCCGAGAAAGAAGGCGTCAGCGGCCTGCGCGACCGGGTGAACTAGCGATTGTTCCGTTCTGATCGGGATCGCATGCCACCTACTCCGTTCATTCCCGCGCAAGCGGGACTCTAGCATTGCTTGGCTCTGGGTTTCCCCTTTCGCGGCGACGAACGGAAACTGGTCGATCTGATCGGAATTAGCGCTACAGTCCGCGCTGCCCGCGCGCCACCGCGCGGGCGATCTGGCCGGTGATATAGACGTCAGAGCGGCGGAAGCCGTCCACGTCGGGCGTTGCGATATTCACCACGATATTGGCAGGCGCGCCGCCGCCCGCCGCCGCGACGCCAAGCCGGCCGCCCGCGGTGCGCGTCAGCGGCAGGATCGCTTCCGGTCCGGCCTCACCCGCAAGCCCGAGTCCGCCCGACGACAGCGGAAAATAGGTCGGCGCGCCGATGACGCCGCCGCGGGCGAAGGGCTGGATCGGGATGACACCAGCCGGAATCTCGGCGCTGCCGCCTCCGCTGCGCCCTCTGGTCTTCGGCGGCCAGGTGAAAATACCCGAGAAGACCCTGGTCAGGATCGATGAGGCCTGCTTCTCCAACGGCTTGAGCGCCGCCTGCATCGCAACGTCGGACAGGCGCATATACAAGCGCTTCAGTGTATCATCGAAATTCTTGCCGCTCGCGCTGCCCTGCGCAAATGCGCCGGTGATCGTGCGGCCGAACATGGCGGCAAGCCGATTCAACTCGCGCATCTGCCGTTCAGCCTCGCTGATTTCACCCTTCCGCGACGGATCGAGAAAGGGATGCAGCGCGTAGCTATAGTCATCGGACATCGGGAAATCTCGTCATCATCTGGTCAAACTGCTCCCGCGCCAGAGGCGCACCGCGTCCGGTCACCGCCTGAATCGCGAGCGCGAGTTCGCGCGGCGTCATCTTCCAAAAGGCGTCCGGCGAAAGCCGCAGCACGCCGAGGCCAAAGCCGATCGCCTCATCCCAGGGAAATGGTCTTGGCGTCATGCCGCTTGCGCTCCGCCGAAGGTTGCTTCGATCAGCGCCACCGCGATCCGCACATAATCCGCCGCCCCGCCGGGCACGCGCATGCGCGCGACCTCCTCGTCCGACACCGTCTCGCCCGCGCCGCGAAGGCCGGCGGCGATGATGCGGACGAGATCCTGCGCGCTCATGCGCCCGGCGCCGAAGCGCTCCGCCAGCGCCGTGAGATCGCTGGCGCCGAACGCGGCCTCCAGTTCGGCCAGCGCGCCGAGAGTCAGCACCAGGCGGCGTGTCGCGCCGCCGATCTCGGCCTCGATTTCACCGCGATGAAGGTTGGGCATGAAAATACTCCGACGCATTTAGATTGACGTGAACGTCAGCGCCCCCGCCGATTCCAGCGCGAGTTCATACGTCACTTCGCCGTCATGCTCGCCGGCGAATTCCAGCGACGCGATCTGGAACGGCCCTTCGACATTTCCGAAATCGGGAATCACGATCTGAAAATCCTTCACCGCGCCGTCGAAGAAGGTCTGCCGCATCAACGCGTCGGTCGCTGCATCCTTGAACAACCCGCGGCCGGCGATCGAGGCGCGCCTGATGCCGGCGCCGTCCAGCAATTCGCGCCAGCGCCCGGCGGATTCCGCATGCGTGATGTCGACGCTCTCGGCATTGAAGGCGAGCCGGCGCGAGCGCAGTCCGGCGACGGTGACGAAGCTCGTGCCGTCGTGAATCTTGATCAGCAGGTCCTTGCCTTTCTGGGCGGTCATGTTGTCTCCTTCGGATTCTTTTTTCATCGCCCGTGCAAGCGGGCGATCCAGTCACCACGACGGCTGGAGTGGCTCCGTCACCGCACGGAAGCGCACCACCGCGTGATACGTACGCCCGTCCGCTTCGCGGCGGATATCGGCGAGCGCGAAGCGCAGGTTGACGAGGTGATGTCCTTCCGGCGCGAGCGGCGCGTCGTCGAGCGCCTGCAGCAAGGTGCCGGCGATGACATGCGCCTCGCGGTGCCCGCCATGCCGCGACCAGGCGTGCAAGGTGAGCTGGTGTTCTTCGCCCTCCTCCTCGCCCGCGGAATAGTCGGCAACGCGCGCCTCGCCCAGCGTCACATATGGAAAAGCCGCCGTCGCCGGCGGCTCGTCGTAGATTTTGGGCCCGCCCAGAACGGCGATGAGCGGCGCATGCGCGGACAGGGTGGAATGAATGGCGGCGCGCAACGCCGCGGAGGATGGAGTCATGTGGTGACAACCTTGAGGCAAACTCGGTGACCCTCCCCCTTGTGGGGAGGGTGGCGGGCGCGAAGCGCGAGCCGGGTGGAGGTCGTACGGTGAATCCCGGAGACCCCCACCTCGCCCGCAAAAAAAAACAAACCCGGCATCAGCCGGTTTTGATTGGGGAGGGAAAGACACACGTCACGCGCCGCGTTCTTCCGCCTGGATCTCCAGAAAGCGCTTGCGGCCGTTGCGGTCGCGCAGCGTGACGATGCGGAAGAGGCGCGCACCGTCGCGCAAGCGATGGCGCGGCGTGATGTCGGCGGAATAGCGAAGCGTGATGCGGTGCGTGATCGCGACGCCGCGCTGCGCCGCCGCGATCTCTTCGCGCGCGGAGACCGGCGTCACCGCCGCCCACAAGATCGCGACACTCTCATAAGTCCGCGTCACGCCTCCCGCTCCGTCGGGAGTTTCAACCGGCGCTTCCAGCGCCAGCCTTCGATTGAGTGCGCCGGGATCGCTCATAGCGACACCACGCGATACGGCGCGATCATGCCGGCGACCGCGCGCGGCACGCTCGCCACCTCCCCGCTCGCCGCGATCAGCGCGCGGTTCTCGTACCAGTGCGCGGTCAAGAGCCGGATCGCCTGCCGCAGCGGCTGCGGCACATCGTCGGCGTCCCCGCCATAGCCGGCTTCGATGTCGATTTCGATGCCGCCGAATGGCCGCCCCGGCATCGGCATGGCGCCGGGCACAAAACTCAGCACAGCCGGCGCCGCCACCTTGTCGATCGCGAGACTGTCGTCATCGACGAGCTCTGCGCCATTGGCGGTGAACACGCGCACGGCGATCACTTGCCGCAGCGGCGCCGGCAAGATCGGCAGCGCGCCGCTTGCGGGCCAGACGTCGCGCGTCAATCGCCAGACCTGCGTGATCAGCGCGCGGCGCGTCTGCGCCTCGACGTGCAGGCGCGCGCCCGCGATCAAGGCTGCGATCACCTCGTCATCGTCATTGTGCTCGACGCGCAGAAAGGCTTTCGCCTCCGCCAGCGAGACAGGCTCGCCGGCCGGATGCGTGAGAATGATGGAGGGCATGTGTTGAACCCACAGACGTGCGCACCTCTCGGGGAGAGGGACAACCAGCATTGACTTCACCGGCAGAACCGGGCTCAACACGCGGCATGACCCGCCGCCTGCTCGCCCCCATCCTGCTCGTCTCGTTGAATGTTCCCGCCGCCGCCATGGTCGGCGGCGCGGCGCCGGTGAACGGCGCGCACGCGGCGGTCACCATCGTCGGCTCGCGCGGCAATTTCTGCACCGGCGCCTATATCGCGCGCGATCTCGTGCTCACCGCCGCGCATTGCGTGCTGCCCGGCGCCGATTACAAGCTCGTCGCCTATGACGCGCAGCGCCAGCCTTCGCTGCGCGACACCGCGCGCATCGAGCGCCATCCGCAATTCAATCTCGACAATTACAACAAGGCGCGCGTCACCGCCGACGTGGCGCTGATCAAGTTGCCCGCGCCCGCCAATGTCACGCCGGTGCCGCTCTCCGGCGCGCGGCTGAACGTGCAGCCGGGCGACCGCTTCATTGTATCGGGCCTCGGCGTCGCCATCCGCGGCGACGGCAAGAGCGGCGGCACCTTGCGCCAGGCGACGCTTGCCGCCACCGGCAAGCCGGGCAATCTGCAGATCCGCCTGATGGACCCGGCAACCAGGAACGAACGTTCAGGGCTCGGCGCCTGCACCGGCGATTCCGGCGCGCCGGTGTTTCAGGAGAACGGCGGACGCTATGTCGTGATCGGCGTGGTGAGCTGGTCGACCGGCCCCAGGAATACGGACGGCTGCGGCGGCCTCACCGGCGTCACACCGCTGCAGCTTTATTATCCCTGGATCGCGGAGACCGCGAAGAAACTCGGCTCGCCGCTGCCGTGAATTCAGGATTGTCATGCCCCGCGAAAGCGGGGCATCCAGTAAACTGAGGACGATTGTGTTTACTGGATCGCCCCATCACAAGTCGGCTGTAGCCGACTTGTGAACCTTAAAAGCCGATCTCGGGTAAACCCGAGATCGGGCGCGGGCGATGACAACACGCGCAAAGCGATTCGGCCCTTGGCCGCCGACCTCCCCTTTCAGGGGGAGGTACGTCAAACTCCCGAGCCGCATCACTCCGTGCGGCCGTAGAAATTGACCTGTTGCTGCTGGTCGAGCCGCACCGAACTCGGACTTGAGGCGGCGGTGGCGATGCTCTCCTGGAACGCATTCAGGCTGTAGGCCGCGACCACGGCGAGAACCACGGCAACCAGGGCGGCCAGCAAAAAAGCGCGCATTAAACTGCTCCATTTCTCGCCCCGGATATGGCGATTGTGGCGATCACTTGCCGGTCACATTATTGCGAATCCCGGGAGGCAGATTGCCACGCCGGTTGCGGTGTTGGTGTCTATGGAACGAACACCCGCCTGTCCGGTTGCCGGACAGACCTTTAGGCCCGGATCATGAGGATTGTCATGAAAACACCTTTCAAGCTCTCCGCCGCCTGCCTCGCAGCCGCCGCGCTGCTCGCTTTCGCGATCCCGCAACCGGCGTCGGCATCAGATAACGGCCTCTCCAGCTCCGACATTTCGGCGGCCAAGAAGAAAAAGTCGAAACGCTCTCAGGTCTACATCTACGGGCCGGCGCGCGGCGCCTATGGCTACCGGCCCTACGGATTCAGGAACGACCCCTCCTTCGATCCCTATGGCCGGCCCTGGCGGCCGAATTTCTACGCGAACTGCTACGAGGATCTCGGCTACGGCCGCTTCCGCGATTGCGCGGATTTCTGAGCGAGGCGGTCAATCGGCGCCCGCCGCTGTCATGCCCCGCAAAAGCGGGGCATCCGGTATTACTGAAACCGTTGTGTTTACTGGATCGTCCGCTTTCGCGGACGACGATGACACGCAGCAAGCAGCCTCACATCCCGCCGCCGACGCGCCCGTCCGGTTTTCGGCGTGAACTTGCTTCCACAGATATGTGACTCACGCTGCCCAGCGACGGCGCAACAGCAGAGACGGCGACAGCTCTTCATCGCGGTGGCGGCCGCCTGCGCAGGCGGCGAACCATGCCGCTGCCGCGCCCAGCAACGCCGCCGCTCCCGCCATGAAGGCAAGGATCACCGCATTGCGGCGCGCGCGGGCGATGTTGTCTCGCACCGAGGCGATCGCGGCGTCCACCCGCTTCTCCGCGTCTGGTGGTGCGATCCCGGTCGTGCTTGCAGTCAGGCGCGCGAGATAGCTGCGATCCTCCGCAGTGATGCCGGTATGCCCGGACGCGGTAAGCAGGATGCGCGCCGCCTCCGCCCGGGTGTAGCTCATGTCCACATTGGCCGGCCGGCGCTCCGTCCGGAACAGCTTGTCGAGATCGAAGGCGATAAGGTTTTCGCCGCCGACCGACGCGTTCGGGCCCGCCGTTCCGCCCGAAGGAGCCGCGAGTTGCGTCGCCGACTGCGCGGCGCCAAGCGCGAGCAGTCCGGTCAGCAGGACGGCGAGCGCCCAGACCAGCAATCCATGCGTTCCGTCGCGAAATTCGACTTCATCCGGCGTGGCGTTGCTCAGCCTTGCACGCATGCGGCCCGCGATGTAACCGCCCAGACCAAAGCTCGCCAGGGCGACAAGCAAGAGATAAAGGCCCGATGTGAGCCATAAGGCGCTCGAGGCGTCGCGCCATGTCGGCGCCGTCGACGCAACGGCGAGTCCGATGGTAGCCGCGAAGCTGTGCAGCACAAAGGCGAAACCGGCAGCCGCAACAGCGCCGGCAATGATCGGCCCCCACTGGACATAGGAAAAGGATGGACCAGCCTGGACAGTCGGCGGGTTTGTCGCCGGGCTTGCGGGCGCCATGTTTGCCTCCGTCAACGCAGGCCGAAGAAAGACAGAATAGCCATGATCACGACAATCAGTCCGATCAGGTAAATCAGACCATGCATTGGAGCCTCCTCGCATGTCCGTTCAGACAGCCGGCAATGTTCGCCGCATGCAGACTGAACGGTTGCATGTGTCAAAGGTTCCACATGCCCGTGGCGATGCCGGCCGCCGGCGGCGGCGATCGTCACGGCGCCGAACACTGTGCGCGCTGTTGTCGACGCGTCGAATGACAGCGATGTGCGTTCGCGGCCTCTCCGGTCCGAATGATGGAACCACTTGCCGGCACGAAGGTTGCGCGAGGGCGGTTTTCCGCCCCGACACCGGAGCGCATGTGAGGATCAATGATACTCGAATGGACCGACATCCTTCTGCGGCTGGGCGGCGCGGCGGCCGCGGGAGTCGTGCTCGGCATCAATCGCGACCTGCAGAACAAGCCGATCGGCTCGCGCACGCTCGGCCTTGTCGGACTGGGTGCGGCCATCGTCGTCATCGCCACCATTCAGGTGCCCGGCATGGCGGAAAATCCCGACGCCCTGAGCCGCGTCGTTCAGGGTGTCATTCAGGGTCTGATGACCGGCATCAGCTTCATCGGCGCCGGTGTCATCCTGCGCGACTCCAGCCGGCAGAGCGTCGAGGGACTGACCACCGCCGCAACCGTCTGGGTCACGGCGGCGCTCGGCATCGCCTGCGGCCTCGCCATGTGGCGAACCGTGCTGCCGGCGATTCTCATTGCGCTGGCCTTGCTCGTCGTCCTCGCCTGGATCGAGGCCACGCTGGAGCGGCGCAGGAAGGGATGAGCGCCGCTCGCGTTGTCCGCATCAATTCGCGGAAAACTTCAGCAGCTTGATCGCGTCGTAATCCTGCACCCCGCCGCCGACCCGTTTCGTGGTGTAGAACAACACGTAGGGCTTGACGGAATAAGGATCGCGCAGCACCCGCACGCCCTGCCGGTCCACGATCAGATAGCCGCGGTTGAAGTCGCCAAAGGCGACGGAATAAGAATCCGCCGCGATCTCCGGCATGTCCTCGGCCTCCGCCAGCGGGAAGCTCATCAGCGTGGCGCGGCCGCCCGCCTGCGCCGGCGGCTGCCAGAGATAATGTCCGTCCGCCGCCTTGAACTTGCGCACCGCGCTCTGCGTCTTGCGGTTCATCACGAACAGGCCGTTCTGGCGATAGCCCGCCTTCACCGCATAGATCAGGTCGATCAGTACGTCGGACGGATTGCTCGCCGGAAACGCGCCGGCCGCTCCGGTCGCGATATAGCCGATCTGTCCCCACGCCCAGGCGCTGTTGGCGACATTGGTGTAGGAGAGAAAGCCCTTCGGCTTGTTGACGCCGTCGCCGGCAACGAAGGCCGCGCCTTCCTGCTCGGCGAACACCTGGTCGATCTCGCTCGCCAGCCACTCGTCGAGATTGACCGCGGCATCTTCCAGGAGGCTCGCCGTCGCCGCCGGCATGGCATAGAGCTCCATCGCCGGAAACGCGAGCTCATCGAGCACGGGCGAGGCGGTCTGCGGGCGCGCCGCCGTCTCCCCCACCCAGCCGGTCGCAGGTCCGCTCGTCATCATCGGCTTGCGATAGACGCTGGCGGAGATTTCGCGCACGCCGGAAATGGCGCGGATCGGAGAGATGTCGCGCAGCCGCTTGCCGATTTCGGTTTCGAGTTCGGGCGGCGCCAGATAGCCGCCGTCCGGATTGGACGAGACCGACATCGCCTTCACTTCAAGCTGGCGCAGGCCCGCGCTTTCTCCGGTGCGGATATAGCTCTCGAACGCCGCCTTGTGCTCGCGCGCATCGTCCGCGCGCGGCCTGTTCTGGTCGAGCGTCGGCCGCGCCGCCTTCAGCGCGAGGTCGTCAAGCCGGCGCTGCTGCGCGTCGATGGCGGCGTCGATGCGCGCCACCTTCTCCTCCAGCAGCACGTCGCCGCGCTTGCGCTCGATCTGTTGAAGGCGTGCGTCATTGGCCTCGCGAAACGCCTCGAAGGCGCGCATCATCTCCGCATGCGTGACGACCGCCTCCGGCGGCAGCCCGGCCTTGGTTTCGAGATGGTCGTTCGTGTCGATGTCCATGTGGTTCCTCGTTGGGGTTGAAAAAGAAAAAGCGCTCTCATCAGGAGAGGCTGGCCGAAAACTTGCTGTTCTCCGCGTCGTCCCCGCGCAAGCGGGGACCCATAAACACCTCGCTAGCTATGTGGCTATGGGTCCCCGCTTGCGCGGGGACGACTCCAGAAATGGCTGAGGAGCCCTCATCCTTTTTCGGTCAGACTTTCAGGATGAGGCGCGCGAAAAAACGTCCGCCACTCCATCTCCGCCCGCCTCCGCGCGACGGAAAAAGGCCGCGCGGAAAACCCGTTCTCCTTCACCGCATGCACGCGCGCGCCGCTCAGCAGCGGAAAGGTGACCAGCGAGATTTCCCAGAGATCGAGCTCGATGAGCTTGCGCACGCGCGTCTTCGGGTCGACGCGCGCCTTCAGCGTCTTGAAGCCGATGGAAAGCCCGTCCGCCGTGCCGGCCTTGAGCAGCGCCAGAAGTTCGCGCGCCCGCATCACGTCGGGAATGAGCCGCCCGCGCGCATAGAGTCCGCGATGATCCTCGCGCAGCTCCAGCCAGATGCCGACGGGTTCGGCCGGATCGTGCTGGAACAGCATCGGGATGCGCCGCAACCCGCGCCGCTTCAGCGTGCCGGCAAACGCGCCCGGCATCACCATGTCGCGCGAGGCGTCGATCTCGCCGAACAGCGAGGCATAGCCTTCGATGCTGCCGTCCGCCGCGATCGTGGTGCGCGGACGGAAGACGCTGTCGATGGTGGGGTCGTTTGGTGCGAGCATGGATAATCTCACTGCGTCGTCCCGGCCAAGCGACGGCAACGGGTCCGGCCGAAGGCCGGCCCCGTTGGCGCCGCGCGAGCCGGGACCCATACCCACGGCGTCTACGCGCGTTCGCAAGCGCAGAGGCTATGGGTCCCCGCGTTCGCGGGGACGACGGCTGAATTGAATTGCGGCCTGTCGACTTTAAGACTTCCCGCGCCGGCTTTTGCCCTTGCCATTGCGCAACGCCTTCACGTCGCGCGCGGTCTTGCCGCGGCCGATGCGGTCCAGGTGATTGAGGAATTCGCGAAACACGCTGAGATGATCGCGCCGCGGCGCCGGCTGCCGGATCGCACGCAAGACGCCATGCAATGAGTCCATCGCTCGTCTCCAGATAAGTGATCGAAATGCAAAAACCCGCGCGCGACATCGCCGCTGCCGCGCAGGGCGGCGGCGCTCGCGCATCGCGAAAATCGAACATGACAATCGGACATGACGCGGACGCCGACGTCCGCAGACAGCACGGGAGGCGCGAGATCGCCGCGCGTCCTTGAATGCGGCCGGCAAACCGGTCATGCTGGCGACGGCGCATGCCGGCGCGCGAAACCCGCCTGCATCGTCCGGAGTGAACGCCCCATGCGGATCCTGTTGTCGTTTGCCCTGCTGCTCGCGACCGCCCATGCCGCCACGGCGGAGATCCGCATTCGCGAGTCGCGCTTCAGCGACGGCATGCTGATCGTGCGCGGCGAGACCGCGCCTGGCCGCGAGGTGACGCTGCAGGGGAAATTCAGCACGACGGCCAACGAACAGGGCCGATTCACCTTCAGCGTCCCCTACAAGCCCGTTGATTGCCTCGCCGATATCCGCTCCGGCCCCGACCGCTATTCCGCCTTCATCACCGATTGCTTCAAGGCAAGATCGCACTGACGCAGCGCTGCTTACTTGCCGCCGAACCGGCGATTGAAACGCGCGAGCTCGCGCACGAAATCGTCAAAGCGCCGCATCGCGGCGACCAGTTCGCGCAGCGCGAAAATCAGCAGCACGCTCGCGCTCGACGCCCACAGAAACAAAGCCAGATGCGCGAGATCGCCGCGCTCGACGAAGATGCGGGTGAGATCGCCCATGATCCTTTGCCCATCTGGCCGTTGGCCCAAAAAAAAAGCCCCGCCAGGCGGAGCTCGTTTCCCGTCTCTTGCCGCGCCTGCCGGCGCGCGTTCTATTTCATCGCAGCAGCGGCCGGCCTGACCGTCGCTTGCAACTCCCGCGCCCGGTCTTGCGATAGGCCGTCCTGCATGTTGCGCGGCTCGCCGCATCCGGATTTGCCGGACAGCCAGTCCGCGGTCTCTGCCAGCGTGAGGAACGCGACCTGCATCTCCATCAGGCGCTTGCGCTCCTCCTCGCTGCAGGCGGGATTGTCCGCTTGCGCGCGACAGCGCATGGCATAGCGGCGCAATTCCGGCCCGCTCAGTGTATTCAGCATGATTGCCTCCATTGCGTTGGAGGCACCCTGCGCCCTTGCCTGCGGGAAAGCGACCGCCTTGGAGTCTAAGAGCAAAGGTCAACTACACCGACAATGTCCCTGCTTGCTCAATCGGTGCTACTGGGTCCCGTGGCGTTTGCGGTCGCTTTGCTCGGAAAGCACTCCGATCTCCGATGACTTGAGGCCTTCGGCCGGCAGCGAGACCCCGGCATTGGCGAGCCCCAGGCGAAACAGCTCGCGCACCGCGGCGGCACGGCTCGGCATCCGCTTCTGGAAACGGAAATCGTCCACCGCGGACAATTCGTCGGGACTGAGCATGATCTGCAGCCGCTCGCCGCGGCCGCCGTATTCCCTGCGAAACGGCATCACGCCCTCCTGAGTAGGAAACATTGATTGAACAACTCACTGTCAATGCGTTACTTACTCATTGGTTCCCGGTGCGCCGGACTGGACTATCCTTTGTTTGATCATGCTGGCGCAGTACGATCTCGCGAAATTGCAAAGCTTCCACATGCAACCGCGTCACTTGGCCGACCCGCGCAACACGCGCGCTCATAAAAATGCCCGGCATTCGTGCGAATGCCGGGCCTGGGAAGGGCCATGACGGAAGGGCCTCGGCGTCGGGGGTTGGGGGATTGCCGGTGAGCCCTTCCGGAGGTGTCCGGACGTACCCTGCTGTAAAACGCCGCGCGGTGGTATCTCGTTCCAAGCCGTGGCAACCAACTCTGCGTTCAACGCGAGATGCGTCGGATTGCCGCCCTCGCAGAAGCTGCGGGTCAGTTCGGGCATGCGCGCTGCTCATAAAAAAAAGCGCCGGCGCAGACCTTGGCCGGCCATTCGACATCGCGCGTGGATGGCAACATCAGGTCAAATCTTGATCGGCTGCGCATGTCGTTTGCGGCGCTGCGCCGGCCGGCAGAATGCCCCCGCGAAAGGGGGGCGGCCGGCTTCCATGTGGAAGGGGGAGGAAGCCGGCCGAACGAACCTGGCGCACGGGGGGGACCGCCAGGTCCGGAACTCTATCTGTCGGAAACGTTCAAGCCGCGTGCAGCCTTACGAATTTCGCAGATCGGCCATCTGATCGGCGAGCAGACGCAGGATCCTCCGGCGTTGCGCCTCGTCGGCGCTGGCCGCGAGCAGTTTGCGGTAGAGTTTGATGTTCTGCTCGCTGATGAATTTTTCCAGATCGTCGGGCAGCATTACGCAGCGTTTGTGCATCACGGCCATGCGTCTTTCCTTGATCGGTATCAACACCTGACGATCTCCAATGTCATATCCAAGTAAGGAGGAACAATAGCCCAAAGCGGCTAGACCTCGCCGCGCCGCGCCCGGCCGCGATGCAGCAATGCAGCAACATGGCGCAACGAAATCCATCAAACGGGAATGACGCATGACAGACCCCGCGATGCCTTTCGAAAAATTGAATTCGTTGCCGGCCAGCGCTGTCATTCTCGACGCATCGGGCACGATCGTGGCCGTCAACGACGCCTGGAAGGAGTTTGCCGAGCGCAACGGCCTGCGCCTTCCCGCTTTCGCGATCGGCGCAAATTATCTGCAATATTGCAGCTCCGCCGACGCGCTCTCGCGCCGCTTCCTGAAGGAGCTGAAATCCCTGCTCGCCGGCCGGCTCGGCCTGCTGACCTACATCTATCCCTGCCACTCGCCGACCGAGCAGCACTGGTTCTCGCTGATCGGCCTGCCGCTGTCGCTGGAGAAGCCGGCCGGCGTCGCCCTCCTGCATGTCGACCTTACCGGCATGTTGCCGCGCGCCGCCGCGCTGCCGAACGGCAGTCGCGAGCGCAAGGCGCTTGTCGGTCGGGCCGCGCTCGACGCAATCACCGGCGCGGTTGAGCGCACGGTGTCGGAAACGCTCGCCTCGCAGCTCAATACGCTCATCGCCGCGCCGCCGGCGGAAGCGCCGCTGCGGCCGGAACCATCGGCCGGCAAGGAAGAGAGCGCGCTGGCGCGCGCGGGCCTCAGCCGGCGGCAATTGCAGGTTCTGCAATTGCTCGGCGAGGGCAAATCCAACAAGGAAGTGGCCCGCGCCCTCCTCCTCTCGCCGCACACCGTCAAGCTGCATGTCTCCGCCATCCTGCAGCGATTGAAGCTCAACAGCCGCACGCATGCGGCGCTGCTCGCCTCCCGGCTCAGCCAGGAGGATTGGGACACGCTGAATGGCGGCGACATTTACACCTGGAAGAAGAATTCGACCGCGGCATGACACTTGCGCGGGTTTTGCTCGCGACCCGCACCGCCTCATGCGTTGAGATGGCGAAGCAGAAGGAATTACTGGAACACATCCCCGCCCTCGACCGGCGCGTAGCCCACCGCCGCGCGCTTCTCGTTCACCGTCAGGAACGGCGCCGCGCTGACGCGCTCCCAGAGCGCGGCGCGATCGAACGACAGCGCCTCGATGCGGTCGGTGTCGACCACGAGCCGCACCTCGCCGAAAGCCGGCTGCAGCCATTGCGCGATGGAAGCGCCGAGCCGCTGCGCCAGCGGCAGCACGGTGGCGCGGAAGAAGCCGCGGTTCGCCTCCTGGTAATTCGCGTAGGTGTTGTCGCCGGGAATGCCGAGCAGCATCGGCGGCACGCCGAAGGCGAGCGCGATCTCGCGCGCGGCGTTGTGCTTGGCGTCGAGGAAATCCATGTCCTTTGGCGTCAGCGACATCGGCTTCCAGTCGAGCCCGCCTTCCAGCAGCATCGGCCGGCCGGCATTCTTGGCGCCCTGATAATGTTCGTCGAGCTCGAGCTTCAGCCGCTCGAACTGGTTGTCGGTGAGGAGCGAGGCGTCCGGCCCCGCATAGACCAGCGCGCCGGAGGGCCGCGCCGCATTGTCGAGCAGCGCCTTGTTCCAGCTTGCCGCCGCGTTGTGCGTGTCGACCGCGATCGCCGCCGCTTCCAGCGCGGAGAGGCCGTAATGGTCGTCGAGCGGATGAAATTGCAGAAGATGCAGGATCGGCGGCAGCGGCGCGTCCTGCGCGAAGCGCACGCTGCGGCCACCGGCATGATACTCATACGCCTGCGGCCAGCCGTCGGCGCCCGGCACGACGCGCATGCGGTCGGGCCGCAGCGCATGCAGCTCGCGCAACGTTCCGTCGAGCGACACGTTTTCGATATAGGCGTTGCCGGCGAGCAGGAGATGCGCGGTCACGCTCTCGAGGAACGCGGCGCCGTCCTGGCGCGGATTGGGCCGCTGCAGCAGATCGAGCAGCGGATGCGTGTCGCGCTCGGCCTCGCCTTCGAAGGCAAGCCAGGTCACCGAGCCGACATTCTCGGCGATGAGCCGCACCGCGCGATGCACGATGGCGTTCTTCATGTAGCCTTCGCGCGCCAGCGCCGCGTAGTCATGCGGCGTCCAGCGCGCGCGGCCCGCGCCCTGCAGCGCGACGATCTGCGCCGTGCGCGAGGCCTTCGCCTCCGGCGCGCGGAAGAGCGATTTGAAATAGCTGATCATGTCGATGTCATCCCTTCCGCCCTCGTCCTCAGAGGCGGGCCGAGAATGCGTGACGGCGCGTCAACAAGCCGTGGCGACGCGCGCCAACAATCTGTGGCGATGCGTGTCAACAAGCAGCGGCGACGCACAATCTGTGGCGATGCGTGTCCACAATCTGTGGCGCGTCCCCGCGAAAGCGGGGACCCATACCTTGCCATTCTCTCCGAGTCGTTCCCGCGCAAGCGGGAACCCATAAACATCACACTAGCAATGAGGCTGCGCTCCTCACGATGTAGGCGGAGGAGATTCATCAGGTACATTTGTGGAGAATGCCGCAACCCTAACGCAGCAGACGCACGCTGTCAAGGATTATTTTCCCATTTATCTATCGCGTTCCGCTATAGTCAACGCGTCGGCTTGGGCCATAGCGACATTGACCGCACGTTCGCAGCGATCCGCTGCAACCCCACCACAACATATGGTAATATTGTAACGTAATGGTTGCTTACGTATAAAAAGACGACCTTTGCGTGTATCACTGCCAGCCTCATCCAAACGAGGAGGGATGAAATGGCCTACCGGAGACGTAAGGGCGGCGATACGTGGCACTGGTGCCGGAATTGTTCGAATTGGCCAACTCTAGCCGAGTCAGAGGAACGGCCCACCAAACCGGCCGGCGGCGAACTCTGTAACGAGTGCCTAGCGAAGGACAAAGCCGGCAACTGCACTAAGTAATCGACATAACATCAAGCCGCAGGACGGCTTGATCGCCAGCGAAGTATATCGTGCGCAAGGACGTGGCGTAATTCACGCCCTTGTCGCGCGCGAAGTCGTCAAAACAGCCCAGACAAACCACGTAGCTTTGTAAGTGATGCGGGACGACCGCGCACCATACGTCCTGCGGTACATTAAAATCAAACTTGTCGGCAACGCCGCACGCCTTGCATGTTTGGCGCTGGCAATTGTTCCAGCCTGACAGCCGATTGGTCATAATAAAGCAATAGATCGCCTACAGGGATTGTTCCCGCCAACGTACAAGATCACAACGCGAGTACCGCGCGGGTAACACCACCCATTCCCAGTCCGGTTTGATCAAGTCGTGCTCGACAGGAAATCAATCGTGCCCTTGCATGAAAAAGAAAAGCCCGCACGCAGCGGGCTTTTCGATTCACTTTCCCTGCAGCCGGTCAGATCACGCCGACCAGCGCCAGGATCACGACAATACTGAGCGGGACGCCCAGCAACCACAGAATAACCGGCATGGTTCAGCTCCTCATGTGTCCGCCATATCTCCGACGAAACAACGTGAAGAGCGCACGCCTGTTCCGCAAAAATTATTTTGCCGACAGCGGGAACCGTTTGATGTCGTCGGCAATCTTGGGAAATTGCGCAGCAAGCTCCTCCGCCTTGCCGAGCTCCACATCTTCCGGCAGCACGCCCGGCCATTCGGTCGAGCCGCCGAGAAACCATTGCCGCGTGCCGATCACGCGCGCGGTGTGAAAGGTGTTGCCGGGAATGAGAAACTGCACGTGCTGGCCCGCACGCAGATCCGGCCCCATGACGATGCGCTCGCCCTCCCCGCGCAGCAGCAGAACCTCCAGCGGGTCGCCCATGTAATAATGATAGAACTGGTCGTTCCGGATGCGGTGCAGCTTCACCGGCTCGTCCGGCGTCACCATGAAGTAAAGTCCCGATCCCACCGGCCGCTTGTCGGCGAAGGGCGGCTGCATCCCGCCCGCTGCGATCTCGTTCTTCGCCACATAGGTCACCCGCACATAGCCGCAGGTCGCGTTCGGCGAAAGGTCGAGAGCTTTGCGCACATCCTGCGCACTCATTCCGTTATGCATGTCGCGTCCTGTCTGCACGTGAGCCGGCGTCAGCGCCGCGGCGCCGGTGAGCGAAGCGCCGGCGAGAAATCCGCGGCGGGTGGAATCCATGCCACATCTCCCTCGGCTGGTGACGGTTTTTTGAAAAGCGCGCCAGTGTCGGGGCGCACGCCTTGCCCGTCAAGCCGGCGGCCCCGGCGAAAGCGATGCCCCTGCTTTTCTCTTCGCGGCGGTGCTGCTAGATTTCCATGCAGGACCGGCCAGCACGCGAGGCTGCTCCGATGACTCTCGAACATTCCGTTGCCCGTCACTATCGTCACGGCGGACTGGAGCAGGCCATCCTCCAGGCTCTTGCCGCCAGCGGCAAGGATT
Organism: Pseudorhodoplanes sp.; assembly: GCA_032027085.1. Classification (NCBI taxonomy): domain Bacteria; kingdom Pseudomonadati; phylum Pseudomonadota; class Alphaproteobacteria; order Hyphomicrobiales; genus Pseudorhodoplanes; species Pseudorhodoplanes sp. The sequence goes on from JAVSMS010000001.1 coordinate 4,128,917, forward strand.
CGGCGCGCATCAACGCCGACGATCTTGCACCCGCCGACGAATTTCACATCGGCGGCCGCGAGGCCACCGCGGATTTCGCCAAGGCGCTCGGCGCGCGTCCCGGCATGCAGCTTCTCGATATTGGCAGCGGCATCGGCGGGCCGGCGCGCTATTTCGCGCAGCATCACGGCTGTCATGTCACCGGCATCGACCTCAGCGACGAATATGTCGAGGTGGCGCGGTCGCTGTCGCGCCGCGCCGGACTCGACGACCGCGTGTCGTTCCGCCAGGGCAGCGCGCTCGATCTGCCCTTCCCGCCCGCGAGCTTCGACGGCGCCTACATGCTGCATGTCGGCATGAATATCGAGAACAAGGCGGCGCTGTTCGCGCAAGTCCGCCGCGTGCTCAGGCCCGGCGCGCCGTTCGGCATCTACGACATCATGCGCGAGAGCGAGGGCGAATTCGTCTATCCCGTTCCCTGGTCCGCCGCGCCGGAGACGAACTTCATCGCCGGCGCGGACACCTACCGGACGCTGCTCGCCGCCGCCGGATTCACCATCTTGCACGAGCGCAACCGCCGCGATTTCGCAATCGACTTCTTCCGCCGGATGCAGGCGCGCATGGCGGAGAGCGGCCCTCCCCCGCTCGGCCTGCAGATCATCATGGGACCTTCGGCGCCGCAGAAGATCGGCAACATGGTCGCCCTGCTCAACAGCGGCGTGATCGCGCCGATCGAGATCGTCTGCCGTCCAACATAGGACACGCCGCAGGTCGCGTTCGCACGACCGTGCCTCCGCCCCTAAAGGCCAACGCTGCCTTGCATGAGGCCGCCGTCTGCGAAAATGGTCGTGGCGGTTAGATAGCTCGCGCCATTGCCGGCGAGGAAGCCAACCACGCTGGCGATCTCCTCAGGGCGCGCCATGCGCCCGAGCGGAATTGCGGCGTTGAGCCGATTGAGCTTGGCCGGATCGTCCATCGTGCTGAGGTTGATCGGCGTCGCCACCGCGCCCGGGCCCACACCGACAACCAGAATGCCGTGGGGTGCGAGTTCTACTCCGGCGGTGCGGGTGAGCATCCGCATCCCGCCTTTCGACAGACAATAGGGGGCGTTGCCGGGCATCGGCCAGTCCTCATGCACCGATGTAATGTTGATGATGCGGCCGCCCCCACCCTGCTTGATCATCTGCTTTGCAGCGATCTGTGTGCCGAAGAACGCGCTCTTGAGATTGACCTCCAGGACGCGCTCATACTGATCCTCGGTGGTATCGAGGACCGAGGTGCGGGTTTCGATACCCGCATTGTTGACCATGATGTCCAGCCGCCCGAATTTACTGACGGCAGTGTAGACCAGCTTCTGCAGGTCGGCGACCTTGCTGATGTCGGCTTCGACGCCAACGGAGCGAGCGCCCAGCTTTCCGACCTCTCGCTCCAGCGCCTCCGTCGCCTCCGGGTGAACCACATAGTCGATGACAACGGCGGCACCTTGTCGTGCCAGCTCAAGAACAATCGCCTGACCGATTCCACTATTGCCGCCAGTGACGATCGCGACCTTGTTCTGCAACGACATGCGTGGCGCTCCATCTGGCGGGTCGTGTCGTAACGGGACACGCGTTACGGCCACTTGCGAAAGACAAAACTACGCATTGGAGATAGGATCGGCAACCTTGCTATCGTCCGGACTTCCGGGATTTTGCCTGCGCCTTTGACGCGGCGCGCTGGTCTGCTCTTGATGGCGGAGAGAACCATGACGGCGAAACATGATGTGATCATCATCGGCAGCGGCGCGGGCGGCGGCGGCGTCGCCTATCAACTGGCGACGGCCGGCAAGCAAGTGCTCCTCATCGAGCAGGGTCCGTTTCTTCCACGCAACGCTTCCACGCTGAGCGTCAGACAGGTGTTCGTGGACGGCGTATTCAAGAACCATACCGTTTGGCGCGACGGAAACGGAGGCGAGTTCGTCCCCGGCGAGTTCTACAACGTGGGCGGAAAGACCAAATGGTACGGTGCGGTGCTGCTCCGCTTCCGGCCCGTCGAGTTCGAGGCCGAGCCGGACTTTGACTTGCTGGGCTGGCCGTTCGGCTACGAGGAGCTCGAGCCCTATTACGATCAGGCGAGCGAACTTCTCAGGATCACCACGTTCAGGAACGAACCCGAACTCCAGGCATTGCTCGACAGGATCACGACCGCCGATCCGGGCTGGAAACTCGAGCCGCTGCCGCTCGGCCTGTCGAAGGACGTTCTCTCCAATCCGGAGGAGGCGAAGCATTTCGACGGGTTTGCGTCGCCCTCAGGCTACAAGTCGGATTCGGAACGCAACCTGATCGACCACATTCGGGACAAGCCGAATTTCAGGCTCATCGCCGGCGTTCCGGTGTCCGAGCTTGTTGCCGAGCCAAGCGATCCGCGCAGAATCATCGGTGTGAAATGCGCCGACGGCTCGGCGCATGAAGCGGAAGCAGTCGTGCTGGCCGCCGGTGCCATGACAAGCCCGCGCATTCTCCAGGACTATCTCCGTGCGAGTGGACTCACGCTGCCATGCAGCGACCTGGTGGGCGCAAATTTCAAGATGCACCTCAACTCGGCGGTGCTCGGCTTCTCGCCGTTCAAGGACGAAGATGTGCTGCGCAAAACGGCCATCCTTTTTAACGACAGGTTCCCGCATTCCTCGATCCAGTGTCTCGGCTGGATCGACGGCGAGCTTCTCGCCACGCAGGTGCCGCCGGAGATGCCGCGCTTTCTCGACGGATTCCTCGGCCAGCGCGCAATCGGGTTCTGGGCCACCACGGAGGACTCCTCCACTCCACATAACCGCATCATCTCAGGCGGCCCGGGCGGGCAACCGGTCATGGATTACAGCCTCGACCGCATGGAGACAGCGAGGAAAGAGCACAAAGCGCTGGTCGATGCCTGGATCGACCGCCTGCTGCACGCGGGCCTGGTCGGCTTCAAGAAATACATGGGCATGGCGGGCACTGCGCATGCGCTGGGCAGCATGGTGACCGGCAGCGATCCCAGGACATCGGTGATCGACCCGCACGGCAAGGTCCACGGTATGCAGGGCCTCTATGTCGGCGACGGCAGCGCACTGCCGCGCGCAAGTCGGGTCAATCCATCGCTGACCATCTATGCCTGGGGCCTGCGTTTGGGCGACCATCTTGCCGCTGTCGGGTAAGGCGCCGTCTCCGCTTCAGCCCGTCGAGAGCGCTAAAATTGCCTTGTTGTTCTGCCAACAAAGACATCGCCCTGCCGCGCACCAACCAGGATCGAGAGGCGCGAATGAGCAGCCTCGATGAACTCAAAAGAACCATCCGCCGCAACAAGCTCTTGGGCATGTGGGCGGCCGAAAAGCTGGGACTTTCCGATACGGACGCAGAGGCGTATTCGGATGCCCTTGCTGTGGGCACACTCGATCCCGAAGGCGGCGACGTGTTCGGCAAGGTCCGGAAAGACTTTGACGCAGCCGGCATCGTGCAGACGGACGAGCAAATCCTTGCGGTCATGACCGAACTTCTGCTGCAGGCCGACAACCAGGTCAGATCTGGAGACTGCTCCGGCGCCGCCGCGCTTGCGATCGTGCGCAATCTCACGTCGCGTTCCGGCGCGTCATAACGTCCTGATCCGCGGCCCCTGCCCCGCCCCGAAGCTCAGATGCGTCACCGCCCAGACCAGCGCATCGAGCCGGTCGGGCGAGCAGCCGGACGACAAACCATCGAGCCCGAAATCGCACATCTCGTCTTCGAGTTCGGGAAACGATCCCGCATGCTTCACCTTGCCCTGCTCGTACAGGGCCGCGACCGGCTCGGCGCGCAGCCATTTTCCCCGCTTCGCGTGCACCGCGGTCACCGGCACCGTGCGATCCTGTTCGGAAATCACCGCGCGCACCATGTCGCCGCCCTGGTTGACCTCGACCACCAGCGCGTCGGCCGAAAGCCGCCGCCACAGCGCGATCGCCTTCGCCGCCCACTGCGCGGGCGACAGCCCCGACGCGCTCTCGTCGGCGATCACATAAATCAGTCCGTTCTCCGCGCGCCCGGCGGCCACGAGACCACAGGCGTCGGCGCCCTTGCTTGACGACGCCGGCGGGTCGACCGCGACCACGATGCGCGCAAGCTGCGGCGCCGCATTCACCCGCGCCGCTTCGATCAGCGCGCGCGGCCACAGCGCGTCCGGCCGGTCCTCGATCAGCTCGCCGAGAATCTCCTGCCGTCCCAGCCGCGTGCCCTGATAGCGTTGCAGGATCGTGTCGACAAAGGCCGGCGCCAGAAAGCGGGCATTGTCGTGCGTCGTCGCCCGCGTCACCGCCGTGCGCGGATCGGCGATCAGCTTCTTCAGGAGCGGGATCGGCCGCGGCGTGGTGGTGATCACCTGCCGCGGCCGTTCGCCAAGGCGCAGTCCGAATTGCAGCATGTCGAAGGTTGCTTCGGCATGACGCCACTTGGCGAGCTCGTCGAGCCAGGCCGCCTCGAATTGCGGCCCGCGCAGGGAGTCGGGGTCGTCGGCGGAGAAGGCGGAGGCCACCGATCCATTCGGCCACTCGAAACGTTTGCGCTGCTGCATCCAGCACGGGGCGGGCCAATAGGGATTGACGCGCGACAGCCCCGAGATGCCTTCGATCATGATCTCGCGCACGTCATGCGCGTCTTCGCCGATGATCGCGATGTGCCGGTGCTCGCGTTCGGCGAAGGGCGGAAGTCCGAGCGCCTGCGCCGTCACCCATTCCGCGCCGGCGCGGGTCTTTCCGGCGCCGCGTCCGCCCAGCAGCAGCCAGGTCAGCCAGGGCGCATCGATTGATGGCGGCCTCTGGTGACGATGCGCGAGCACATCCCACTTGCGCTCCAGGTGATGAAGTCTGTTCGGATCAAGGTCAGCCAGAAATTTCGTTCTGTTGCTCGGCGATAAGAGCATCCAGCCGCGAGTGAAGATCGCGTCGCAGTTCGTCATAGTCCCGGACAAAGTCATATTCCTTCTGCGGCAGCGGTTGCGTCTGCTCGGCGCGCATGGCGGCTTGCAGCGTGCGTGAAAGCCCGGTGAGCATGCGGCTCACCACCAGCAGCCGCTGGTAACCGGCCGCATCGGTGCTGTCCCGCATGCGCTCGATCGACTCCAGCTGGTGATCGATCTCGCGGCGGAGACGCAGTGCCAAGGCTGCGGTCTCGGCCGGCTCGCGGTCGCTGGCGACAGGCTGCAGCGCCGCACTCACCATCATGTGCGGACTGGGCGGCAGTGCCGGCTTCGGCTTGCGGGGAATGAACCTTCGTCCGAGACGATCGACATGCTTCGGAACGGCGCCGATTTCGCGGATGCGCCTGACGAACGTGGCGCGGCACATGCCGCAGCGGGCGGCAAGAGTCTCATAGGGTGTCTGTCCCGCCTCGACGTCCTCTACGACCTGCGGCAACAGAGCCTCGGGAATTTCCTTGCGTCGCATGTCGGCTTTGCCTCCGGGTTTTCCCTGCATGCAGGGCTGAAAATGCAAACGCCGGCGGCCCGCGGCTTGGAAAGCCACGGCGTCACCGGCGCATTTGTGGAGTGTGCGCAAACCCTATCAGAGCAGGGTCACCCTGTCAAGGACTTTTTTCCTGCCGCGATTTCCCGGCAGGAACCTTGTTCTTCATGACGCGCGCCTCTGTATGCGCCGCAACATTCGCAATCCGGCATGGTTCGGGAACGCTGCCTGCCGCCAAACGTTTTGTATCAGGCGCGGCATGCAGCAACGCATCGCGCGTATGACTTCCCGATGGGAACCACATGATACGACATAAACGGAGGCCCTCACATGAAGAAGGCAGCATTGTTAGGTACGGCTGCGCTTTTCGCCAGCGTGACGCTCGCGGCAGCGCAAATGTCATCGCCGAGCGGCGGCGGCGACAAACAGATGCCCGGCGCCGCCGGCGAGCGCTCGCAGGCTCCGGCCGGCGAAAGCGGTAAGGCGCAGGAGCGCGGCGGCGGCGCGGCGCGCGAGATGCAGCAGAAGGGCGGCGAATCCCGCGAAGCGCCCCGTGCGCAGCAGAAGCAGGAACGCCCCTCCACCACCGGTCAGGGCCAGCGCGACAGCGACAGCAAGCCGCAGCGTCAGGAGACGCAGCAGAAGGCCGATCCGCAGAAGAAGGATCAGCAGCGCGCGCAAGACCGCAAGCAGGATCAGAAAAAGGAACGCGCCACCACCGGTCAGGGACAGCGTGACCAGGGCCAGCGCGAGCAAGGCCAGCGTGACCAGAGCCAGCGTGATCAGAACCGGCAGCGTCAGGAGACGCAGCAGAACAAGGATCAGCAGCAGCAGGATCAGCGTGCGCAGGACCGTTCACCGCAGCAGCAGCAGGGCGGTCAGGCGAATATGCAAAGCGATGCGCAGGGCCGCGTGACGCTCAACAATCAGCAGCGCACGCGCATCCAGCAGACGGTTCTCGCAAGCTCCGATGTTCCGCGCGTCAGGAATGTCGACTTCGCCGTCCGCGTGGGCACCGTGGTGCCGAGCCACGTGCACTTCGTCGACGTCCCGCCGGCGCTGATCGAGATCAACCCGGCCTGGCGCGGACACAAATATGTGGTGGTCGAGGAGGAGATCATCATCCTCACGCCCGAACGCCGCATCGTCGCGGTGGTCCCGGTGGGACGCGGCCACGCCAGTGGCAGCAGCACCAGCGCGACGGTGGTCGAACTGCCGCCAGACGAGATTCGCATCCTGCAGCAAGTGCTGGTCGATCGCGGATTCTCGGTTGAGGTCGACGGCGTCTTCGGGCCGCGCACGCGCGAAGCACTGATTTCCTTCCAGCGGCGCGAAGGTCTGCAGGCCACCGGCCAGATCGATGCAAGGACGGTGACCGCGCTTGGCGCGCAGGGCCGCATCAACGTGTCCGGCGAAGCGCAGCAAGGCACTACGGGCAGCGGGCAGTCATCGCAGCAGCCGGGTGCGCAACAGCAAGGCCAGCAGCAGCAAGGTCAGCAGCCTGACACCAACCGGTCGCAGCAGGGCACGACCGGCAGCGGCAGTGGCCAGCAGTCGCAGGAGCCCGCGCAGCCGCAGCAAGGCACCACGGGAAGCGGCGGCAGTGAGCAGCCGCAAGGCTCTGAGATGAAGCGGCAGCCGGACGCCGGCAAGCAGCAGGCGCCAGGCGGTCGGAACTCGACGCCGCAAAACCGCCCGGCGCAAAGTCCGTCAGGCTCAAAATATTGATGTCTTGAATAGGTCGCGAGTGCGAAGCCCCGCCGTAGAACGGCGGGGCTTTTTTGCTGGCGGCCCGCCGCGACCCCGCGTCGCCGGCGCGATCATGGAGCATGCGCAAACCTTAGCGGAGCAGTGTCACGCGACCCACGGCGGCGCTGTGCAGAATCCTCAATTGTACACTTGCAGGCCGTGGAACATCCGCCTTGTCCCCGCGTTCATCGCTCATGCCGATTGTCGGACCCTTGCTGCTGGTGGTGGTTGCCACGATCACGGGCGTTGCCGCGGCGAGCTACCACGTCGCACAGGAACGCAGCGACCGCCTCTATGGCGACCTCGAGGCCGATATCCGCGAGACGTTGCGGCAACACGAGCTGCGCAAGATCGAGCTCGCCACGCTGGAACAGGTGCCGCCGGTCACGACCGGTGCGACCGCCAAGGCGTCTGACGAGAAGGTCCATGAGGACAAGGCGCGCAAGGCCAAGATCGGCTCCATCAAAAAGTGGGCCACCGGCCATCGGCGCGAGCGTTTCGTTCCGCCGGATTTTGCGCGCCTGCCGATCGCGATCATGCGCGGCTTCCTGCGCTGACAGTCCGGCGCGGCGGTGGGTCGCAATGTGAGGTCCGCGCGTCTGCTCTATGATATCTTGAGGACACCAAGCTGGGAGACTGGCATGGCCCATATCGAAAGCACTTCGCACAAACTCGTGCTCAAGCAAGGTTCGACAACGCTGACACTCGACAAGGACGCCGGCGTGGCGCTGCTGCAGCATAGGATCCTGCTGTGGAACAGGAAGCCGCTCACGTTTCCGCTTGCCGATATCGACGACATCGCGGTGAAATCGGAAAAAGACGGCCTCTCCGGCGCATCGATCTATCACAGCGTCCTGCATCGACGCTCCGGCGAGACCGCCGTGCTCACCACCGAGGAAGTGAAGGAGGCCGAGGCCACGGTGAGAACGCTGCGCGACTTTGTCGGGCTGCGGGCGTAACCGGCAGAAGCGCGGGGCGCCGCCAACTCCCTTCATTCCGTACTCGGGTTCGGCCGCCCGCCGACCCGAGCATAGGAGCGAACGCGCTGATCCGAGTTGATTGGAATTCGCTCTAAGCTGCTTTTCTTGAATCAAACTCTGAATCACTTCATAGGCCGCATGAAGCATCGCGTGGTGCGGGGATGCCGCCCGGCTCCCTGCGGCATGTGCGCGCTGTGCGCATCCGCGTCATGGCTGCGGCCGCGCGCCTCTGTGAGGCTTTCATCCTTCGAACAGCCCCCCGCCACTGAAGACCTCCGATGAGACTGCGCAAGCAAATGGTCAAGGAAACGGCCAAGGAAGCGTCCAAGGAAGCGCCCCAGGGTATTTCCAAGAGGCCGCCGAGGGGGCTACCGACGGAGCCGCCGACAACTCTCCTCGAATATGGCGTCTACGCGCTGGGCATCGTCATCCTCTGCGCGCTGCTGGCTGCCTTTTACTTTATCGACAAGCCCACGGCTTTCCGCCGCTTCTGGTAACGCGATACGCAAAACCCGAGTCCCGCGATTCGCTTGCGGTCAAGGACTGACTCACAATCTCAACCGCTTCATGCGTCGCACGAAGACTCGTTATGCCCGCAAAGGCGGAAACGCGGCCTCGCGCACCACGACCTGCGGCAGCAGGCGCGCGACATCCTCCAGCCGGCAGAGTTCGGTCCCTGGACTCAGGAGCGCCGCCGAGCCGGCCGCCACCGCGTATCGGAGCGCTGCGTCCGGGCTTTTGTTCTGCGCCAGCGCCAAGACCATCGCGCCGGTGAAGCTGTCGCCCGCCCCCACCACGCTCACCGCCTCGATCGGCAAACCCTCCGCGCGCCAGACCCGGTCGCGGCCGATCAGCAGCGCGCCCTCCGGCCCGCGCGTGAGCGCGATCAGCTCGACGAGACCAGCGCCAATGAGCTTGCGCGCCGCGCGCACCAGGGCCGCGTCGTCGCGCGACGTCTCTCCGGTCAGTTCACAGAATTCGCGCCTGTTCGGTTTAATCAGATAGATGCCGCGCGCCACCGCCGCCTTCAGCGCCGCGCCCGAACTGTCCACCACCACCTTCGCGCCCCTGGCTTTGGCAATGTCGGTCGCGCGTGCGAAGAAATCCTCCGGCAGCCCCGGCGGCAGGCTGCCGCTGGCGACCAGGAAGTCGGGCGCAGGATCGGCACTCTGAAGCCACGATAGACATTCGTCCGCTTCCGCCTCGCTCAGCGCCGGCCCCGGCAACAGGAAGCGATATTGCCGGCCGGTCGAGTCCTCAAAGACCGTAAAATTCTCCCGGGTCTCCTCGCGTGCGGCAATGACCAGGCTCTGCACCCCCTCCTGATCAACCAGACTTCGCAGCAACCCGCCCGCAATTCCGCCGGCCGGATAAATCGCCGCGACCTCGCCGCCGAGCCGCTTCACCGCGCGGGCGACATTGATCCCGCCGCCGCCCGGATGGCGGCGTGCCGGCGCGCAGCGCAATTTGGTGAATGGCTCGATCTTGCCTAGTTTCGTTGAAATATCGATGGCCGGATTCGCGGTCAGGGTGATGATCTTGGTCAATGGCGCTTCGTGCTCGGAAGATTATGAGTTCATGGAAGAGAGCTTGATAGCATGACTGACAACGGCACGTCGCGCCCGCAACTGAAGATCCGACGGATCAATCTTGATACCGGGCGGGAAAACGTCGCAGTGATCTCGCGCCGATCAAAGGCGCTGCGGCCGGAGGTCTTCCGCGGGTTCAGCCGCGTCGAGGTGCGCCGGGATTCGAAGGTGCTGCTGGCGACGCTTCTGATCACGGACGATGACGCGCTTGTTGGCCCCGACGAAATCGGCCTGTCGGACCCCGCCTTTCGCCGCTTTGGCTGCCCGGCCGGAGGATTCGCGAGCGTGACGCCGTCGGCGCCGCCCGCCAGCATGGATTCCGTCCGCGCCAAGATCCAGGGGCGCACCCTCACCGGGGGGGAGATCGCCGGCATCGTGAGCGATCTCACGCATTATCGCTATTCGGATATGGAGATCGCCGCATTCCTGTTTGCCTTCGCCAGCTTCACCACCAGCGACGAATTGCTGGCGCTCACGCAGGTCATGGCCAAGACCGGCACGGAGCTGCGTTGGGACACACCGATCGTCGTCGACAAGCATTGCATCGGCGGAATTCCCGGCAATCGCACCTCGATGGTCGTGGTGCCGATCGTGGCCGCGCACGGGCTGATGATTCCCAAAACCTCCTCGCGCGCCATCACCTCGCCCGCCGGCACCGCCGACACTATGGAAGTGCTCGCCCGCGTCGATCTCGGCGTCGACGAGATGAAAGAGGTCGTCGGCGCCTGCAACGGCTGCCTGGTCTGGGGCGGGCATGTCAATCTGGCGCCGGCCGACGACATTCTCATTTCGGTGGAACGCCCGCTGAGCCTCGACACCCGCGAGCAGATGGTGGCCTCGATCATCTCCAAGAAGCTCGCTGCGGGATCGACGCATCTCCTGCTCGACGTGCCGGTAGGCCCGACCGCCAAGGTGGCCAATGCCACCGAAGCCATGCGCCTGCGCAAGCTGTTCGAATTCGTCGGCGACCGTTTCGGCATTTCCATCGAAGTCGTCACCACCGACGGCCGCCAGCCGATTGGGTCGGGCATCGGGCCGGTGCTGGAGGCGCAGGATGTCATGGCGGTCCTGTCCAACGATCCCGCGGCGCCGCCCGATCTGCGCGAGAAATCGCTGCGGCTCGCCGCGCACTTGCTGGAATACGACCCGAAGCTGCGCGGCGGCGCCGGCTATACGCGCGCCCGTGACTTGCTGGCGAGCGGCGCCGCCCTCAAGCAGATGCAGAAGATCATCGATGCGCAGGGTCCCTCGGTCTGCCGCACCGATCTCGGCACGCTGACCATCGACGTGCCGGCGCCGGCCGACGGAATCGTCATGTCGATCGATTGCCTGCGGCTCAACCGCATTGCGCGCACCGCCGGCGCGCCGATCGACAAGGGCGCCGGCATCAGGATTTTCAAGAAGATCGGCGACCGCGTGGAGCAAGGCGAGCCGCTCTATCGCATCCATTGTCTTGACCAGCCTGAGCACGGGCTTGCGGCGGCGGCGGCCAGGAGCGACGCAGGCTATGTGGTCGACGGGCACCGGACGCGGCAAGGCGACGCACAGCCGTGACCGCAGCCCTCATCCATGCCTTGTCGTCTGCGGCCGGCGACGCCAAACGGCTGGGCGACTCGCTCGGCATCGCCACGCATGACATTGCCGTTCACGGCTTTCCCGACGGCGAATTGCGCGTGACGGTCGCCGCCGCCTCGCCCGTCGCCATCGTCTATGCGCCGCTTGACAGGCCGAATGACAAGCTCATCACGATCCTGTTCGCGGCCGAGGCCTTGCGGCGCAATGGCGCGCGCCGTGTCATCCTGGTTGCGCCCTATCTCTGCTACATGCGCCAGGACGCCGCGTTTCGCGCCGGTGAAGCGATCAGCCAACGCGTGATCGGCCGGCTGCTCGCCGATGCATTCGATCGCATCGTCACCGTCGACGCGCATCTGCATCGCACGCGCGATATTCGCAAAGTGTTTCCGGGCGCGGAGGCGGACGATCTGTCGGCGGTGCCGGCGATTGCCGCCGCCTTGCGAAAGTCCGGGCTCGATCCGGCGACCATCGTCGTGGGACCGGACTCTGAATCCCGCGCCTGGGTCGGCCACCTCGCCGCCGAGCTCGGGCTTGCCGCGACGGTGGCCGACAAGCGGCGGCACGACGACCTCTCGGTCGACATCACCTTTGCCGACACGGCAAAGCTCGCGGAGCGTCCCGCTTTGCTGCTGGACGACATCGTCTCCTCCGGCGGCACTCTGATCGCATGCGCGAATGCGCTCGGCGCGGCCGGCGCGCGCTCGGTCGACGCGATCGTCACCCACGCCTTGTTTCCGATGGACCTGATGCCCTCTTTCAAAGCCGCCGGCATACGCTCGCTGCGCTCGACCCACAGCGTTCCGCATCCCACGAACGCCATTCCGCTCGATGATATTCTTGCCGAAGCGCTGCGCGGCGAGCTTGTCGACCGCGTCGCCGGAGACATGCCATGACGGTGACAATCCGCTTTTGCGGCGCGGCGCGCACGGTCACCGGCTCCGCCTTTCTGTTCGAAAACGGCCACGGCCGCCTCCTGGTCGATTGCGGGATGTTTCAGGGCTCGAAGACGCTGAAGGCCCTGAATTACGGCGACTTCCCGTTTCGGCCGGCTGAGATCGGCGCCGTGCTGCTGACCCATGCGCATATCGATCACAGCGGCCTGATCCCTAAGCTGGTGAAGCAGGGCTTCGCCGGACACGTTCATGCCACGCGCGGCACCATCGACCTGTGTTCTTATCTCCTGCCGGATGCCGGCAGCATCCAGGAATCCGAAGTATCCTCGCTCAATTACCGCAACCGCGCGCGCGGCCGTTCCGAGGTCACGCCGATCTACACCCAGGCCGACGCCATCTGGACGCTGAATGCATTCCGACCGGTCGATTACGAAACCTGGTTTTCACCCATGCGCGGCGTGCGTGCGCGCTACTGGAATGCCGGCCACCTGCTCGGATCGGCCTCGATCGAGCTCGAATTTGAGAACGAAGGCAACAAAGGCGAGGCCTTGCGCATCCTGGTCTCCGGCGATATCGGCCCCGATTCCAAGCTGCTGCAGGGCGAGCCCGAGGCGCCGGCCGGATTCGATTACGTCATTTCCGAATCCACCTATGGCGACACCGACCGCCCGGCGGTGACCGACGATTCACGCCGCGCGCATCTTGCGGCGGAAGTGCGCGACGCCGCCGCTTCCGGCGGCGCCTTGCTCATTCCCGCCTTTGCCGTCGAGCGCACCCAGGAATTGATGATCGATCTGATCAGTCTGATGGAGCGCGGCGAGATTCCGGCGGCGCCGATCTTTCTCGATTCGCCGCTCGCCATTCGCGCGACCGAGGTCTTCCGCCAGCATGCCGCCAGTCTGGAGGGCGGCGCCGACCTCGCCCGCCTCTTCAACTCGCCGCATCTGCGCTTCACCGAAAGTGTCGAGCAGAGCAAGGGGATCGAAAAGCTCTCCGGCTTTCACATAATCATCGCCGCCAGCGGCATGTGCGACGCCGGACGCATCCGCCATCATCTCAAGCGCTGGCTCTGGAACCGCAGCGCCACCGTGCTGCTGACCGGATTCCAGGCGCAAGGCACGCTCGGGCGTTTTCTCAACGACGGCGTCAAGGCCGTGCGCATCCAGGGTGAGGAGATCAAGGTCGCCGCCCGCATCCGGCGCATCGACGATTATTCCGGTCACGCGGACGGTCCGGAGCTCGCGCGCTGGATTGCGTCGCGCCGCGCCATCCGGCGCGGCGTGTTTCTGGTGCATGGCGAGGAGCCGGCGCTGGCCGGCCTTGCGGAACGCATCGTCGAACGGACGGTGCCCGCGGCGCGCATCTTCATTCCGGTGCTGGACGACATCTACGACCTGTCGAGCTCGGCGCCGACGGCGCTCGACGTGTCGCACCGGCGGCGGCTGTCGCCGGAATCGGTGGTCCGGCTCGACTGGCACAATGAGATGTCCGAGCTCATTCTCGACATCAATGAACGCATCGAGAAGGCCGCCGACGACCGCGCCCGCGGCGTCATCATCCGCCAGTTGCGGCGCGCGCTGGAAGAGAAGCCCGGACCCCGCTCGAAACGCAGTTCGTGAGGGCGGATTATTCGCTAATCCGCCCTACGGTCTACGGTCATGCAAGACGGCCACCTCACCGCCAGCCCAGCCCCGGCGCGACATGTTTCAGGATCGCTTCGATCACATGCGCGTTGTAGTCGACGCCGAGCTGGTTCGGCACGGTGAGCAGCAGCGTGTCGGCTTCCGCGATCGCCTCGTCCTCTTTCAACTGCGCGATCAGCTTGTCCGGCTCGGCGGCGTAGCTCCGTCCGAAAATGGCGCGCTCGGTCGCACTCAAGAATCCGATCTGGTCCTCGCTCTGATCGCGCCCGAAATACATGCGGTCGCGGTCGTCGACCAGCGCGAAGATCGAGCGCGACACCGACACCCGCGGCGCGCGTGCGTGCCCCGCCTCTGTCCACGCCGCGCGAAAGAGCCTGATCTGCTCCGCCTGCTGCACATGGAACGGCTTGCCGCTCTCGTCGATCTTCAGCGTCGAAGATTGCAGATTCATGCCGAGCTTGCCCGCCCATTGCGCCGTCGCGTTGGTGCCGGCGCCCCACCAGATGCGCTCGCGCAGGCCTTCCGAATGCGGCTCGAGCCGCAGAAGGCCGGGCGGGTTCGGAAACATCGGCGTCGGATTCGGGCGCGCAAAGCCTTCGCCCTTCAGCACTTCGAGCAGCACCTCGGTGTGACGCCGCGCCATGTCGGCGTCGCTCATGCCTTCGGGCGGCGCGTAGCCAAAATGACGCCAGCCGTCGATCACCTGCTCGGGAGACCCACGGGAAATGCCGAGCTGCAGCCGCCCGCCGGCGATAAGGTCGGCTGCACCCGCATCCTCCGCCATGTAGAGCGGGTTCTCATAGCGCATGTCGATCACCGCGGTGCCGATCTCGATGCGCTTCGTCTTCGCGCCGATCGCCGCCAGCAGCGGAAAAGGCGATGCGAGCTGGCGGGCGAAATGATGCACCCGGAAATAGGCTCCGTCGGCGCCGAGCTCCTCGGCCGCGACGCTGAGCTCGATCGATTGCAGCAGCGCGTCCGACGCCGAGCGCGTCTGCGATTGCGGCGACGGGGACCAGTGGCCGAAGGAGAGGAAGCCGATGTGTTTCATGCGGATGTTTGAGAAGTGAGGCGGTGGCTGGCCGCCTTATCTAATGCAAAATCTGAATTGGAACAGGGCCGCGTCCTCACCTCCACCGGAAAGGGGGAGGTCGGCGCGAAGCGCCGGGTGGGGGTCCAGAGCCGCATCCTGTAACGGCCGCATGGATGTGTCAGCCGCCATCACGCCGCCACCACGCTGATGCGCGCCGCGGCGCGTGAGCGCGGCTTCTTGCGAATGACGATCTCGACATCCTGGTCGAGCGCCGTGAGCAGCGTCATCAGCCGCTCCACCGAAAATCCTTCGAGCTTGTAGTTGCGGAGCGCCGACACCTTGGGCTGATTGAGGCCGAGCTTTGCCGCGGCCGCGGCCTGCGTCAGGCGTTGCGCATCCATGATCGTGTTCAGCGCGTAAGCGAGCCGGAGCTTGGTCTGCCGCTCGTCGGCGTCGGCGAATCCCAGATCCGCGAACACGTTGCCGCTGCCGCGGGCGATCTCGCGCGTCTTGTCCTTGTCAGCCTTCGCTCTTGCCATGACGGGCCTCATAGTCCTGTCGCGCGAGCTTGAGTCGCCGCGCGATCAGTTCGATGTCGGTGCGCGCGGTTCTTATCCCGCGCGGCGACTTTTTCTGGAACGCGTGCAGCACGTAGACGACCTGCCGAACGTACCGTATAGACCGCCCGGTAGGTATCGCCGTCGAAATCATCGGTCATCTCGAACACACCCGGACCCTCGCCCTTCCAGGGCTTGGCCTTTGGATGCTTGCCGCCAAACTGAGCCAGTCCAAGCGCGTTTCCGATCTCGCGCTGGACCGGCAGCGGAAAGGCGAGAAAATCCTCTTTTGCTGAGCCGACCCAATCGAGCGGCTTTTCGCCGACGGCGAGACGCAGGCGCATGAATATATATCCCAGAATTGGGATGATCGCAATGATGATGGCAAGAGTAATGTTCTTGTTTTGTTCTTAACATGAAAAACTGCAATATCCAAGACATTCACAGTTCTGATCTGTCGCACACCATCGTTTCATCAATGCCGCCACGTCCCTGGAAACAAGACGAACGCACCACGTTTTCCCTGCACGATCTGTGGAAAGGAAAAGACATGAGCGACAGCAGGGAATTTGTTCTTGCAGGCGTCGTCATGAAACGCCTCTTGTCGGGAGAGCAGACTGCAGGGCAGTTCTGCCTGTTCGAGAACTCCAGCGCCGGCAACACGACAACGCCGATCCATGTTCACGCCGAGGACGACGAGACGCTCTACATGATGGAAGGCGAGCTGACGGCTTTCCTCGACGGCAAGCCACGGCGCCTGACGGCCGGCGAGAGCCTCTTCCTGCCGCGCGGCATTCCGCACCAGCTTGTCAACATGAGCGGCAAGCCTTGCCGATACATCCTGATCGGGACGCCCGCGCTCTTCGAGCGGTTTGTCGCGGCGGGCGGCCATGAACGCCAGCCGGACGAGGTCGCAGGGCCGCCGACACAAGCGGAGATCGCGCGTCTGCGCGAAGCTGCGCCACGGTTCGGCATCACCCTCCTCCCGGATTGGCCCAAGTGACGCAAGGCGTAGCAAGCGAGGCGTAACTCGCCATCCCACGCTTGGATTGGCGGATTACGCTTCGCTAATCCGCCCTGCGTTCGCGCGTGCCACGCCTCAACGGCGCCGTTTGTTCTCGACACGCACCGGATTGGGATCCGCGGCAATGTCGATCAGCCCACTCAGGATGATGTAGGGAAACCAGAACAGGAAGGGCATCACGTCTCTCCATGACCCCCTTCGTGCGTATGTCATCAACGCCATATCTGCCCTGCCGTTCCGCAGGAACAGCGGACATGAAGTTGCCGCAATCCCGCTCGGCATAATTGAGGCCATTCGAGCGAATTCCCGGCCGGCATTGAATCGGACTGTGAATCGCTTCAACCATCCTCTGAGCATGTGCGAACGCGCATCGGCCTGGTGTGGTGGTTCAAGGCCGCCTCATGACGTGCCGCACAATCAAGCGAAATTTGGATTACGCACGAGCGCGCCGCACTTGCCTGCTGCTGGCATTGGGTCTGAAATGCCGCGCACCCATACCCGGAGTCTCCCATGTCCTGGCATCCCACCGAAGACCCGATCCTCGGCGACACGCGCTCCTGCAACGCGCTCGAGCTTGTCATCGTGCCGCGCGTGCGCGATCTCGGCGACGGCTTTCAGGTGCGCCGCGCGCTGCCGCATGGCCGGCGGCAGATGGTCGGGCCGTTCATCTTCTTCGACCAGATGGGGCCGGTGCAGTTCATGGACGGCCAGGGCATGGACGTGCGCCCGCATCCGCATATCGGGCTCGCCACCGTCACCTATCTCTTCGACGGCCGCGTCACCCACCGCGACTCTGAAGGCAACGCGCTCGACATCGTGCCGGGCGAAATGAATCTGATGACCGCCGGCCGCGGCATCGCGCATTCGGAGCGCACGCCCGCCGACGCACGCAATCCGCAGACGAAGATGTACGGCATCCAGAGCTGGATCGCGCTGCCGGCAACGCATGAGGAGATCGATCCCTCGTTCCAGCATTTCGCGGCGGATAATCTGCCGCTGGTCACCGACAGCGGCGTGACCGCGCGCGTCATCGCCGGAAAAGCCTTCGGCCAGACCTCGCCGGTCGGCATGGTATCGGACTGGCTTTACGCCGAGGTGCTGCTCGATGCGGGCGCGCAGGCGCCGCTCGATCCCGATACCGAGGAGCGCGCGATCTATGTCGCCGACGGCGAGGTCGAGATCGCCGGCGACAGTTTTGAAGGACCGCGCCTTCTGGTTTTCAGACCCGGCGACAGAATCACGGTGCGCGCGAAGACGAAAGCGCGGATGATGTTCCTCGGTGGCACCGCGCTGGAAGGCCCGCGCTACATCTGGTGGAATTTCGTCTCCTCGCGCAAGGACCGCATCGAACAGGCGAAGGAAGATTGGAAAACCGGCCGCTTCTCGCCGGTTCCCGGCGAGCATGAATTCATCCCCCTGCCGGATAAGTGAGTGCCGATCACGACGTTTTGCGGGTCCAGCCGCCTCATGATCTGGATCAAAAGCGGCGTGGGCTCTTCAATTAGACTATATTTGTAAAGCCAACTTCGGCCCGAACCGCGGGCCGTACAAATTCCTTGCTGTCTCAAGAGACAGGCAAGAAGGAGGACAAACAGATGTCCAGGAAAGCTTGGCTAGCTGCGGCGGTAGGTTTACTCGTCATCGCGAGCGCCGGTCCTGTTGCCGCACAGACGACGCGCCCCGAAAATCCGCCGGGGGCCCGACCTGAAAATCCGCCTGGTGCGCGTCCCGAAAATCCGCCCGGAGCGCGGCCGGAGAACCCGCCGGGAGCGCGGCCGGAGAATCCGCCCGGCGCACGTCCGGAGAATCCACCCGGACAACGACCGGAAAACCCGCCCGGACAGAAACCGGAAAATCCACCCGGCAAGAAGTGATGGACGATAAGTGACAGAGGCTCCGAATCGCTCTTCGCGACCGGACATTTCCTCAGATGCAGCAAGAGCGCTTCATCTCATTGCGGCCGGGCCTCGCGTCCGGCCGCAATTTTGCAGCCTCGCAAAATAGAAGCTCGCGTTTGGCAAGACGTGTCATGACAATCGCCGTGAGAACGCTCGCGCTCCTTTGTACCGCCGCATCTTTACTTGCGCAGCCCGCGCCTGCGTATGAGCTGAAGACTGGTCTGAAGACTAATCAATTCGACTATGAATATGTCGAACCGAAGAATCCGGCGCATCGTCAGATCCACGAGACGATGAGGGAGAAGCGCGTTCTCGAGAGCTTTCAGGAGTTCCTTGCCCCGCTCCGCCTGCCTATTCGCATTACATTGAAACTGGAAGGCTGCGATGGCGTCGCAAACGCCACCTTCTGGGACAGCGCGATCAAGGTCTGCTACGAATATATCGAATATCTCCGCAGCCAGGCGCCCAAGGCGCAAAAATGGGGACTGACTGTCAGGGATTCGATGATCGCGCTTGTGGTTGACGTCTTCCTGCACGAGGTCGGACATGCGGTGCTGGAGGATCTCGACATTCCCTTCTTTGGGCGCGAGGAAGACGCCGCCGACTATTTTGCGAGCTATCTGCTGCTGCAATTCTCCAAATCCGATGCCCGCCGGCTCATTCTCGGCACCTCGTTTCTCGGCGATGCCGAGTCGATGGAGCGGCATATGAGCGCCGGCGAGCGGGAGATGCGATCCATGAAAATGCAGATGGTCGCGGACCCGCATTCCCTGCCAGGGCAGCGTTACTTCAACCGGCTCTGCATGGCCTACGGCGCCGATCCTGCTCTATTCGCGGATGCGATCAGCGTCGGCGGGCTGCCGGAAATTCGGGCGAAGCATTGCCGTTACGAGTACCAGGCCAATGCGCACGCCTTCAAAAGCCTAATCGCGCCTTACATCGACGAGGAACTCCAGCAGCAGGTGATGGCACGCAAGTGGTTTGAATTCGAGACGCCCGCCGAAAGCATGGACAAGCCGGCGGACACTTCGGCGGCGCCCGCCGGCGACGGCACCAAGGCGTTCAAGCGTTCAAACAACAAGTGATCCCGTCAGAAGCCAAAAGTCCTACGCGGTTTCCGACTCGCCCGGCGGCTCCAGCCGGTCGCGCAACTCGCCGGTTTCCCTCACCGTTTCAATGACGGTCTCCGCGGCGCGCGACAGCGTTTCCGACACGCTTCTCTGTTTGGTCTTGCGCACCGTTCTGCGCGCGGGCTTCGCCGCCTTGCGCCGGCTCGCAACCTTTTTGCGAGCCTTGGCCTTTCCGCGCCGGGCCGATGCGGCGGCCTTTCGCGCTGGCCTGCGCGCGCTTTTCGCTTTTGCCAGGGTCTTGCGCTTTGCCTTCTTCTTCCGAGCTTTCGCCATGACGTTCCCCCTCAGCCCATTCTTCGTCAGACTAGAGCGCGCCGGCGCGCCGCGCCAGCCAAAGTCAGACTGTCGAGAATGTGCAATGCCGGCTTGATGCGGGTCAATGCCGACCGGGCAAGATGCCCCTGCGTGGATCAATGCCGCGACTGATCCGTCGCCTTCCCGGCTTCGACCAGCAGATCGAGCGGACGCCACGGCTTCTGCAAATGCGCGACATCGCGCGGCAAGGCGCGCAGGCGCTCGGCTGTCATGCCACCCGAAGTCGTCACGATCCGCACCTTCGGCCAGCGGCGCCGCACCTCCTTCGCCAGATCAATTCCGTCGCGCATGCCGGCAAGATTGAGGTCCGTGAACAGGAACAGGACGTCCTTGCCCATCGCCTCGAGGACGGACAAAGCCGCCTCGGCGCTGTCGCATTCGATCACCTTGAGTTCGCATTCCTCCAGCAACACGCCAACCAGTTGCCGCTGGGCGACATCTTGTCCGACGATCAAGGCGCTCGATTGCGAAGGATAGGCCCGGCCCATGCTCGGCCTCCTCTATGCTGCATGCCGACATGCAGTGCTGCGCTCCGCACGCGTATTGTTCTCAACGTCTGCGCGCCGCGCATTGTTTCAGAGGCCACGAAATTATTCAAATTTCCTCAATCAAAATTGCCTGGCTCTGGGTTTGCCGGCAACATCTCTGCCTCCCCCACTACCATTTCTCAGCCGGCTGACGTCCCGTTCAGCCAGTCTTCATTCGCGGCAAGACTCAGCAAGGCTTCCCGCATCTTGAGAAGCCGGCCGCGTTCGGTCTCGTCGGCGTCCGGCATGTCCGCCTGCGCCGCGCATTGCATCGCCATCCGCCGAAGATCGGCGGCAGATGCGGCAGCAGGAAAATGGTTGGATGTTTCAACACGCATGGCAGCACCCCTTGTCCTGGCTGCAGGCAGGAGCGCAACGCATCTCTTGATCACCGCCATCCCCAGGACCCTCATGGTTTTCAAGTGTGGCACGGGGAAAAGCGCCGTGGCGACTTTATCTTTGGAGGTATGTCTTTGCGGATGATCGCTGCGGCGAATGCGCGCAGCGCGCGCAGTGTCACGCTCAACCGAAAGGCCTGACGGCCAAGTGTCAGGCCGCGCGCACGCTTTCGAAAAACGCGGCGACTTTCTGTTCCAGATCGGACGCACGCGAGGACAGGCTCTCGCTCAGCGTCACAACCTGCTGCACCACTTCCAGCGAGCGGCCGGTCGATCCTTCCACGGCGCGGACATCCTCGCTGGCGCGAACGGTATATTGCGCCGCCGCCTGGACCGAATGTGCGATGTCGCGCGTCGCCGCGGTCTGCTCCTGCACCGAGCTCGCGATGCGCCCCGCCATGGCGGCGATCTCCCGCACCGCCTGCGCCACCGAGCCGAGCTGGGCGGACACGTCCTGCGAGGCCTGCTGGATCGCCGCGATCTGGCGCGAAATCGATTCCGTCGCCTTCTCGGTCTGGTTGGCCAGCGCCTTCACCTCGCCCGCGACCACCGCAAAGCCCTTGCCGGCGTCGCCTGCGCGCGCCGCTTCGATCGTGGCGTTCAGCGCCAGGAGATTGGTCTGTCCGGCAATGTCCGAGATCATGCCGGCGACCGACTGGATCTGCTCCACCGCCTTCGACAGGGTGGCGAGATTTTTCAGCGAAGTGTCCGCATCGCGCGCGGCGCTCGAGGCCAGTTGCAGACTGCCCGTGCTCTGCACGCCGATCTCCTCGATCGACTGCGACAATTGCTCGGCCGCCGCCGCGCTCTGCTTCATCACTGCGGTCGTCGCATTCGAGGCTTCGGCCGTGGATTTCATGCTGCGCGAGGTGTCCTGCGCGGTCTGCCGCATCTCGGCGGAGCCGCGGCTGAGCGCGTCTGACACGCCCTTCACGGCGGCGATGGTGTCGTTGATGGTGGTCCGGAAATCGGTGATCGCCTGCTCGAGCTGCTGGCCGCGCGCCTGCGAGGCGTTGAGCGCGGCGTCCTGAATGAGCGTCATCGTGGTGGCGGCATCGAAGGCGAGCGCCTGCGACACCAGCTTGCTCGCCTCCGCCAGCTTGCGCGGCGAGAAGCGGAATCTCGCGGCGAGCGCGTCGATTGCCGCGCGCAGGATGATGTTGGCGACGAAGATCTGCGTGCGCGGCGTGAGACCGATCCGTTTGCGCTGTGCAGAAGCCTGCTGGCAGGATTCGATATAGCGGTTGTCGAAAACACCCGACAGCACCACACACATGTGCTTCAGGGTGAGGTCGCGGATCAGCTCAGCATGCTGCGCGAACACCGCGGCAACGCTCGGCATGTCCCGCTCGGCGGCGATGAACGCGTCGACCGCTTTGCTGATGGCCGGCTCGACCACGGGCCACAGCTGCGCAAGCCGCCGCCCGGCGGCTTCGTCGAGCCCGTAAAGGTGCAATCGTTCCTGAAAATGCGTGGGCAACTGCATCAAGAGAGCCAGCGATGTCCGGAAAAAGACCCCGTCCGGAAGACGCAGAAGCTATAGGCGCGGCCCGGTTAAGATTTTGTTTAGATTACCGCCGGCCCTGGGCGAGGCGCCGACCGGCGCTATTCCTCACCCCGGATTTGTCGCCGTCACCTTCCAGGAGCTTGAGTCCATCATGATGCCGTTGGCGCGGCGATACTTGACCAGCTCCGCCTTCAGCGCGGCCGCGATCTCGTCGTGGCGCCGCTCGGCGAGCGGTCCCGCCTCGCGATAGACCTCGCCCGCCGGCCCGATCGCGAGCTGAAACTCAACCGCATCGTCGACATCCCTGCCGACAAACACCTGCGCATCGACGCGCACAAAATCGATATCCTTGTAGCCCGCGATTTCGAGTTGCTTGGTGACGACGCCGGTATCGGCCATGGAGAACGGCCCGGGCCCGCATGTCTGCGCGTTCTCGCCGGGCGGTGGCAGGAATTGCAGCACGATCTCCTTGGCATGGCCGAGCCACGGATTGTCCTTGACGCCGCGCCAGACGATCATGGTCATGATGCCGCCGGGCTTCAGGCTCCTGCGCATGTTGCGCAAGCCCGCCACCGGATTCTCGAAGAACTGCGTGCCGAACCGCGAGAAGCAGAAATCATGCACCGGCTCGAACGGATAGGTCTGCACGTCCGCTTCCAGGAACGAGACGTTGCCGACGCCCGCCGCCTGCGCGTCGCGTCGTCCATAGTCCAGAAAGCCCTCGCAGCAATCGACCGCCAGCACCGATCCGGACGGCCCGACGCGGCGCGCGAGTTCGATCGCGGTGTCGCCGAAGCCGCATCCGGCGTCGACCACCTTGTCGCCTTCGCGCACGGCGAGCGAGGGAAACACCTTCGCGCTGTGCAGCGTCAATCCGTCGACCAGGATGTGGCGCCAGCGCACGAATTTGGGAACGAGGATCCGGTTCCAGAAATCGACATATTCGCTCTTGGGAGCCTGTGTGGTTTGCGCGATGCTCATGGACACCTCCCGGCGATCGGACCACGTTTCGACATCATCCTGCAAAGGCGTCGCGCGTCATAGCGCGCGGATCGCGGCGGGCATCACGATCACGCGACCGACGCGGAACACGTCTGGCGCCAGTCCGCCAGCCGCCCGCACTTGCAGGTCGTCAGCTGGTCTTCTTCGGAGGGGTTCGTCGCGGCTTGTCGGCGTCGAGCGGTTCCTGCACCGGTGTCGCCGGCGCGTCCGGTTGCGGCGGCTGCGCCACGGCGGGGCCGCGCAGCGGCTTCTGCTCCATGCCGACGATGAAGGCGAGCGCGAAGGCGAGCACCAGCGCCGCGGCGAGGAACACGAAGCGGAAGGCCTGCGTCAGGTTCGCTTCCGAGGCGGTGCGCGCCAGCATCTCCACCGACACGCCGGTCGCCCCGCCGATGCCGCCGAGCACGATGGCGCCGAGAATGGCGACGACCAGCGCCGCGCCGAGCGAGCGGAAGAAGTTCATCGCCCCGGTCGCGACCCCCATCAGCTGCCGGGGCGCGGCGTTCTGCATGCTCACCGTCGACACCGGAAACACGCAGCCGACGCCGAGCCCGATCAGCGCCAGCAGCATCACCACCAGCGGGATCGGCAATTGCGGCCAGATCGAGAGCGCCGAGAGCGCGACCATGGCGAGCAGCGCGCCGGCCGCCGCCATGATCTTGTAATTCTCCACATGCGTCATTGCCCGCCCGGTGAGCGTCGAGGAGACCACCGTCGCGCCCATCAGCGGGATCAGCGCGAGGCCCGACTGGCTGGCGGAAAGATGCACCACCACTTCGAAATAGAGCGGGATGAAGATGGTCATGCCGACCAGCGTGCCCATCGCGCAGGTGCCGGCGAGCGTCGCGCAGCGCACCACCGGATTGGCGAGCACGCTGAGCGGCAGGAACGGCTCTTTCGCCGCCATCAGCCGCCACGCGAACAAGGCCCACAGCGCGACCGAGCCGAGCAGCAGCAACCCGATCGGCGCCGACAGCCAAGCAAAGCGCGTGCCGCCCCAGGTCAGCGCCAGGAGCAGCGCGATCGCCGCCGCCATCATCAGCAGCGCGCCGATGATGTCGAGCGCATGCTTGCGCGGCTGATACGGCACGCGCTTGAGCACGCTGTTGGTCATGAACAAAGCCGCGGCGCCGAGCGGCAGATTGATCCAGAAGATCAGCGACCAGTGCAGATGCTCGGTGAGAAAGCCGCCGAGCACCGGCCCGCCGATCGAGGACGAAGCGAACACCGCGCCGATATAGCCCTGATAGCGCCCGCGCTCCTTCGGGGTGACGATGTCGGCGATGATGGTCTGCGACAGCGACATCAGCCCCCCGCCCCCGAGCCCCTGCAGCCCGCGCCCGAGAACGAGCGCGGTCATCGACGGCGCCAGCGCGCAGGCGATGGAGCCGAGGATGAAGATGCCGATGCCGGTCAGCATCACCGCGCGGCGGCCATAGATGTCGGACAATTTGCCGTAGAGCGGGGTCGAGGCGGTGGCAGTGAGCAGGTAGGCGGTCACCACCCAGGACAGGTTCTCGACATCATGGAAGGCGCGGCCGATGGTCGGCAGCGCGGTCGCGACGATGGTCTGGTCGAGCGCGCCGAGGAACATCGCCAGCATGATGCCGATCACGATCGCCCGCACCTCGGCATGGCTCAGCGGCGCGGCCGGCCGCGTCCCCGCCTTCGCCGCGGCGCGACCGGGCTCCTTGGCGGAAGGCGGCTTTTTCGGGCCTTTCGGGGGTTTTGCGCCGGTCATGATCAATAAAAGCAATGTGACGCGATTAAGCACTTCCTAAACGACTCCGCACTAGAGTCCTAATCCCCGTTAACGCTACCGACGGCAGAACGCCGCATGCCACCGCCGATCGCCTTCCTGCAGGACGTGCAAGCCGCCATCGCGCACGGATCCTTTGCGCGGCGCGCGGAGATTTTGCGCGCGGTCACCGACCTGTTCGTGGACCAGCACCCGCAATATTCGGAAGACGAAATCGAGGTCTTCGACGAGGTGATCGCGCTGCTCGCGGCCGAGATCGAAACCTCGGCCAAGGTGCTGCTCGCCTCGCGCCTCGCGCCCATTCCCAATGCGCCGGCGAGGACGATCAGGACGCTGGCCGCCGACGACACCATCGAGGTCGCCTGGCCGGTGCTCGCGCATTCGCCGCGGCTCGACGAGCGGGCGCTGATCGATCTCGCCTGCACCAAGAGCCAGCAGCATCTCCTCGCCATCGCGCGCCGCAAACATCTCTCGCCCACCCTCACCGATGTCCTGATCGCGCGCGGCGAGCGCCCGGTGCTGGCCGGGCTCGCCAGCAATGCCGGCGCCAGCTTTTCCGGCGAAGGCTATGCGACGCTCGTCGACAAGATCAACGGCGACCAGGATCTGATCGTGCGGCTCGGCACCCGCGCCGACATTCCGCGCCCGCTCTTTCTCAAGCTGCTCTCGCGCGCCTCCGAGGTTGCGCGCGCGCGGCTCTGCGCCGCGCATCCCGACAAGGCCGACGCGGTCGACGCCGCCGTTGGCGAGGCGACGCATCGCCTGCAGAACGAGGTGCGCGAGGAATCATCGCGCTTTGCGGTGGCGCAGGCGACGGTCGAGGCATTGCACGACAGCGGCCGCCTGCGCGACGCCGATATCGAGGGCTTTGCCAAGACGAGGAATTTCGAGCAGACCGTGGTCGCCCTCGCGCTCCTCTGCGATCTCGATGTCGGCGTTGTCGAGCGCGCGATGATGCACGAACAGGCGGAGACGATCCTGGTCTTCGTCAAGGCGGCGGGCCTGTCCTGGGCGACTGCGCGCGCCGTTCTCTTGATGCGCGCCGGCGAGGCCGGGCTGTCGGCGGCGGCGGTCGAACAGAATCTCGCAAGCTTCGAGCGCCTGAAGCCCGCGACCGCGCAGGAGCTGGTGCGCTTCTATCGCCTGAAGGAAGCGGCGATGTTTTCACGCAAGGCGAGCGTCGCCGCGCAACAGGCGGTGATGCGGCAGGTGGCGGCGGCGCCCATGCCGCAGAAGAAGCAGTAAGCGCCACTCATTTTATCCTCTGCCCCGTCACCCTGAGCTGCTCGACGCGCAGCGTCGAGCCTCGAAGGGCGACGGCCCGCTCATTGGCTGCCGTGCTTCGAAGGCCGCGGAGGAGTTGATCATCGGGCCGCGCTCTGCGCGGACCCGTTGGCGGCCGCCTCAGGTGACGGGTCAGAGCCCTCCTCGCCCTCCTGCTCCAGGAGCAGGGCGTTGAGGCGGTGCAGCAGGTCCTCGCGCAGCGCGTCCCAGTTCCTGATGACGTCGTCTGTCATCTTCTTATGCGCCGCAAGGGGATCCTCCGGCGCCGTCTCTTCACCTGTGAGTCTTTGCAGATCGCGCAGGCTCTTCACCGCCATGCCGAGCATGCGCATGTCGCGCTCGCAGTCCGGCCCGGAGCGGCCCGTCTGCGACAATCGCAATTCGATGTCGCGCACCTGCCGCTCGGCGGTGCGGATCAGCCGGTTGCGCAGCGAGTCGGGATCGGTGCGCAGCGCGCGCGTGCGCTTGCCGAGGATGTTGCGCCGGCGCGGGAGCGGCGGAAAGCGCAGGCCGTCCTCCCCGAACGGGATGCCGTCGAGACACTTGTAGAGCGTGCCGAGCGACATCAGGCATTGCGAACAGATGCGCGCGACGGTGAAGCCTTCAACATACATCGCGCGCGCCAGCTCGACGCGTTCGACGGTCAGCGGCGGATTGGGCTCGGGGCGGATGGTGTCGGTGAGTGGCATGGGATGATCCTTTCAGCGAACGTTTTGGCGCGAAGCGCACCGCAAATTGACCTCCCCCTGCAAGGGGGAGGTCGACGCGCGAAGCGCGTCGGGTGGGGGTCAAAATGAAAAAAACGCGCCGCGATCGCGGGCCTGCCGATGATCGGCAATGCCCGCGCTTCCGGCGCATGTCTGGAGAATACCGCCAGCTTAAGCGACGAGGCGCACCCTGTCAAGGATTATTTTCTTATTTATGGAGGTCTGTTTTGTAGTTACTGACCGCGCCGGCCGGCGCATCACGACTGTTGCTGTCGCTTTCTGTGCTTGCCGCGCGCGAAGCCGTTCGAGATCGAAGCCTTCAGGCGCTCCTGCTCTTCTTCAAGAAAACTGTTCGCGATCAGCAGCGACCGGATGGTGGCGCGCAAGTCGCCGCCGCACGCCGCAATGGCTTCGTTCATGGCCGCGTCCGGCTGATCCGGCGCGCCGCTGCGATCCTGCAGGAAGCGCGTCCAGTCCTCCATCACCCGCGCCATGTCGTGCCGGATGGTTGTCTCGACGCGGCGCTTCGCATCCTCCAGTTCCTTGAAGTGCCCAAGGAAGCTGGTGTTGACCATGGCGCCCCAGGCCCCGTGATAGGGCGGAAAATCATAGGGCACGACGGTCCCGCGCAGGGCCGCGCCGATATCCAGTTCCCACGCCTCGCCCCTCTCCCATTTGATCCACCGGCCGCTCATGAATCACCCTGAAAGCCCCTTGCCGTCCTGTGATTTCCGTATAGATCAAAGCAGGAACATCGGAGTCAACATCCTGCTGGTTGAAACCCTGGGACAGAGGCCCATATGCCCCGCTCCCATCATTCCGCTGAATTTGAAGCCGATGCGTGTTCACGTCCGAATGGGACAAGTATTCGCAAAAGACCTACATCGCGAATTTCGGAGCACACGAGATACACGGCGATATCAGACCATTCTCTGCAACGCCTTCCCTGATCCCGCAGCATGATGTGCTCGTCGCAGGCTTCCCCTGCCAGCCGTTCTCGATCGCTGGCGTTTCAAAGAAGAACGCACTCGGACGGCCGCATGGCTTTCTGTGCGACACACAGGGCACGCTTTTTTTTGATCTCGCGAAGATCATTGCCCATCATCGTCCGCCCGCGTTTCTTCTGGAGAACGTCAAGAACCTAGAGCGCCACGATCAGGGCCGCACGTTTGCAACGATCCGGAACGTCCTGCAGAACGAACTGGGCTATCATGTCCAGCACAGGATCGTGAGTTCGGAAGCGTGGGTGCCGCAACGGCGCGAGCGTGTCTTTATCGTCGGCTTCCGAGACGAAACGAGGTTCGACTTCAACAAGCTGGTCATTCCGGAGAACCGCCCGAAACTCGGCTCCATTCTTGAACCGCATGACTCGGTCGATCCGAAATACACATTGACCGCCCATCTCTGGAAATATTTGCGGGATTACAAGAAGAAACACGCTTCGCAGGGCAACGGCTTCGGTTACAGCCTGTTCGGGCCCGACGATGTCGCGCGCACGCTATCGGCTAGGTACTTCAAGGATGGATCGGAAGTCCTGATTGCACAACCCGGCAAGCGACCACGACGCCTGACACCACGCGAGTGCGCCCGCTTGATGGGGTTTGATGCGCCGGGCAAAAGCGAGTTCAATATTCCCGTATCCGATACGCAGGCTTACAAGCAGTTCGGAAATTCGGTGGTTGTCCCGGCGGCGACAGCAGTTGCCAAACTCATGCTGCCGCATATCATTTCCGCGCTGGCGTCAAAGAACGCCGGCCCCAGGAAAAGGCAGTTAAGACTGCCATTGACATCGGAAATCGGCACAAGCGCTTCTGCTCATGGCTGACATTGTTTCTCCGGAAGTCCGCAGTCGCATGATGGCAGGAATCCGGGGGAAGAATACAAAACCTGAATTGTTGCTCCGCCACGGGTTACACGCTCTCGGGTTTCGCTTCCGTTTACACGGCAAAAACCTTCCGGGACGGCCTGACATCGTCTTTCCCAAGCATCGGGCAGTTATTTTTGTTCATGGATGTTTTTGGCACGGGCATGATTGCCCCCTGTATCGCTTGCCGGCAACTAGGACTGAATTCTGGCGCCAAAAAATTACACGCAACAAGAATGTGGATATTCGCGTGGAGCAAGCGATCGAAGCGCTCGGCTGGCGCCAAGGCGTAGTTTGGGAATGCGCTCTAAAGGGACGTCACCGTCGGCCTCTTTCGCAGGTGATCCAAAAATGTGCCGTTTGGCTACTTTCCACCAATAAACGCATGAAAGTGCGGGGCAAGATGAACAAGCCGCGACGCTAGACCCTACTGGTAAAATGTGATCCCCTTAAATATTCAACCGAAAATCAAGATGCAAGGAGCGGAACATCAAATATGGCATTCGAAAGTTTATCGGAGCACGCCGAGTTTTTGATTGAAGACTTTCCGCCGCAGTGGATACCACTCATCCACCTCTACGATCCGGATCTCCCACTCTACCCACTTCTTTATTTCCATGCTTTGGATCCGGATCTGCCACCATCCACGAGGCCTGGAGAACGGGATCGAATCTTTGGTTTCATTCATCACGTAAATCTGGAGGAAACCCATCTCCGTGTGAGAGTTGCTATCAATAAGGATTTGAACAAAGGCGCACACGCACGATATAGGCCCGTCGTTGAACGTCTAATTAGAGAACGTATCGGCTTGGGCAATCCAATAACTCTGGATCAGCTTTCCGGCGCATTTAAAGGCCAGCTGTCAAATTCGGAATCAGTCTTGAAGGAGCTGTGGTACCAAATAGTAGATCGGTCGTTTGGAAAATCACTTCCGTTCGGGAGCATATGGGACCCAATGATGGGTCTTCCGCGATTTATTGCCAGTTGGTTCTCGCAAGGCGGCAGAAAAGGAGAACTAATTCAAACACATTATTTTTGCTCGACCTTTGGCGCGCGGATCGCGACAGGCGGAGACATACACGTTGACTTTTATCTTCTTCCTACGTTCGAGGAGTTTTCAGACTTAAGCAACCCGCTGAGCCTTTTTCCACGGCTTGCCGAGCTCATCAACGCTGCCAAAATCTTTTGCGCCCGCTTCTGCGAAACTATCGACGTGGGCCCATTCAAGTTTAGTGCATTTCGCCTAGTGAGCTGCACCCCGTCTTTGGATCACGCGGCTGGGGAATTTCCAGCCTGTTCGACCAGTGGCGGGCCGTGCGCCGCTGATCGATTCAGCACGTCGATCGGCGGTCGGTTGCCGATCGCGCTGTGTGGTCGCTCCTCGTTGTAGTGTCTACGCCAAGCCTCGCATTTTCGCTGCGCATCGTCGAGGCTCATGAACCAGTGTGCGTTCAGACACTCGCTCCGGAACTTGCCGTTGAACGACTCGATGAATGCGTTGTCGGTGGGCTTGCCTGGCCGGGAGAAGTCGAGCGTGACGTCACGCTGGTAGGCCCAGAGATCGAGATCGCGCGAGACGAACTCGCTGCCCTGGTCGACCCGGATGGCCTTTGGATAGCCAAGCTGGCGGCCGACACGTTCAAGCACCTCGACAACATCGGCACCGCGAAAGTTGAAGCGCACTTCCGTCGCCGGCGAAAACCGGGAGAACGTGTCCACGATGGTGAGCACGCGCAACTTGCGGCCGGTGGCGAGTTGATCGTGCACGAAGTCCATCGCCCAGATCTCGTTCGAGCGGGTCGCTGGCTGACGGTCGTCTCGCAGCCTGGCCTTGACCCGGCGCCTGGGCGTTTTGTTGCGCAATTGCAGGCCCATCTCGCGATACAGCCGATAGACGCGCTTGGCGTTCACCGGCCAGCCCTCACGCCGCAGCAGCACATGAATCCGCCGGTAGCCGTAGCGCACCCGTGTTGCGGCGATCTCCTTCATCCGGTGGCAAAGGGGCGCCTGCCCAGCGCGGCGGCTCTTGTAGTGGTAGGTCGAGGGCTCCGTCACCAGGACTGAACAGGCGCGACGGATCGAGACCTTCCAGGTCGATCGCGCATGATCGACCAACTGCCGACGCCGGGCAGGCTTCATAGTTTGCGGCGAAGAACATCCTGCAGCATGGCGCGATCAAGCGACAGGTCGGCGACCAGCTTCTTGAGCTTGCCGTTCTCATCCTCGAGCTGACGCAGGCGCTTCATCTCCGAGGGCATCAGACCGGCATACTTCTTACGCCAGTTGTAGAACGTGGCTTCGGAGATCCCTGCCTTCCGGCAGACTTCGCCGATCGCGGTGCCGTCCTCCGCCTGCTTCAGCACGAAGGCAATCTGCGCCTCCGAAAACTTCGATCTCTTCATGGTTCGCTCCGTCCTCCGGCCGTTGCCGCAAAACTGGAATTTTCCAGCTTAGCGCAGTCCAGAAAACCGGAGGCAGGTCACTAGGGAAAGTCGGCGGAACATCCAAACTGGATACACCAACTGTTGTAAAAATCTGGGAAGCAGAAACTGGAGCGACACGAGACGCGCTTTTTGAAAACTATAACGCATTTGATCGAGGACCACCTCGATCTGTCATTTCACTAATGATGTTCAATGATCTGCGGTCTGGTTATTGGCATCCAAAAAAATTTACCCCCGATTTGTGCGCACGCATGTACTCGGAACTTGAAAAGAGTTGGCAAACTCCAAAAGTAATCCAATTGTATGCACAGCAATGTTTTGGAATTCATGCCGCGCTCCCCATTGATAACTGGGTGAAAATATTCTTTTCTTGGCCATTTAACTTCAGGCCTTCAACCAAAAAACTATTCTATTCTGAATTGTTCGCATGCAGCGACATCTGGGGCAAAATCGAGCGCCTAATTTGGCTGGCAGCCCAAGCACGAAAAGTTCATTCGTCGGTTGCCGCAGACATCTTGTGGTGTGTGCGATATGGCAGTCGTCGCGAAGGGAAAATGCGAGGCGCGAATCCGCTATCATGCAAAATCTGCGCGTCGCACGTAAGAGATCAGTGCCCCGCGTATGAGGCAATAAAAGATCAGATGGTGGGATTCAATCTGCCTAGCAACAGCAAATCGGTGAGCTTCATAATTCGCACATCAAAGTCAAACAATACAAGTCCAGCACAGACCTTCGTCTCGTGTGAGGGTTCTACTACAAAGGATGAGTACTCAACTCGGGATCGCCCGGACAGGTTTCGTCTCTATCCGGCGTTAGGTCATAAAGGCGAAGCCATTTCAGTTCAGCAATTTTTGAGTGATTACTGAACCTTACCCTCGGGCCTTCCGCGGCACCTTCCCCGGCCAGCTCACGATCCACTTCTCCAGCTCCTCGTCCGGCACCTGGGTCTCGCAGGCGCCGACGCGGCCGCGCACGGAGATGCCGGCGGTATGCACCGTCTCGGGGTCGCCGGAGACGAGGGGGTGCCACCAGTAGAGGTCGAGGCCGCGGGCGAGCCGCACATAGGCGCAGCTCGGCGGCAGCCAGGTGATCTCGCGCAGCGACTGCGGCGTGAGCAGCACGCAGTCTTCCACCAGCGCCGCGCGGTTTGCGTAGTCCTTGCAGCGGCAGCTGTCGTGGTCGAGCAGCTTGCAGGCGACATCGGTGAACAGGGTCTTGTCCGAGCCCTCCTCCATCAGCTTGTTGAGGCAGCAGCGGCCGCAGCCGTCGCACAGGCTCTCCCATTCGGCCGGGGTCATCTCCTCCAGCGTCTTGGTCTTCCAGAACGGCAGGTCCTCCGGCGCGGCCGCGCGCAGCACGGGCGTGTCGGCAGGCGCGCGGGTCTTAGGGCTTGGCAGCTTGCGGGCGGCTTTCGGCATGGGCGTTACTTATAGTGACTCGGGCCGATGCTCCATGCCCGGGCTGAAGCTCGCGCTGCAATCTCTTCTCACCCTCCCCCTTGTGGGGACGGCCGGCGCGCCTTGGCGCGCCGGGGTCGGGGTCCACGCGATGGTCACAAAACCCCCTTCCCCAGTTACCCCCACAAGGGGAAGAGAACGCGCCGCGTTTTCGTCCCCCTCAATTCGCCGCAAATCTCGCGACATTGGAACCTCGTGGCCAGGGACTTGTTATTGGCCGCCCGACGGCGGATCGGATAGAAGCGGGATTCCGGGCGGCGCGCCGCCCGGTCCAGCGCCCCCTGTTGCGTCCTCTGCGAGAGCCCGACGTGCCCAACGACCCGACCAGTGTCAGCGAGCGCCTGAAGCGCTTCTTCCTCGATCTCGATGCGCGCATCGATTCGGGGCTGTTCTTCGCCGGGCGCTGGTTCCGCGAGATCTGGGAGCGCTTCACCACCTTCATGGACCGCTTCCATGTCGCCGGCTGGAAGCGCTGGTGCGTGGTCGAGCCGCTGTCGGAGGGCGCGACCTGGGGCACGGGCGGGCTGATCCTGGCGCTGGCGCTGGCGCTGCCGGCCTTCTACGAGACCTCGGACGAGGACTGGCTGAAGAAGTCGGAGCTCGCGGTGGTGTTCCTCGACCGCTACGGCAACGAGGTCGGCGCGCGCGGCATCAAGCATAATGACTCGATCCCGCTCGAGGATTTTCCAGATCATCTGGTCAAGGCGACGCTCGCGACCGAGGATCGGCGTTTCTACGAGCATTTCGGAATCGATATTCCGGGCACGTTCCGCGCCATGCTCACCAATGCGCGCGCGGGGGGCGTGGTGCAGGGCGGAAGTTCCATTACGCAGCAATTGGCTAAGAACCTTTTCTTGAGTAACGAGCGAACCATCGAGCGCAAGGTGAAGGAGGCGTTCCTCGCCATCTGGCTGGAAACGCGCTTGAAAAAGAACGAGATTCTCAAGCTTTACCTCGACCGCGCCTATCTCGGCGGCGGCGCCTTCGGGGTCGACGCGGCCGCCCAATATTATTTCGCCAAGTCCGCGCGCGACGTGAATCTGGCGGAATCGGCGATGCTCGCGGGCCTTTTCAAGGCGCCGACGCGCTTTGCGCCGCATATCAATCTGCCCGCCGCCCGCGCCCGCGCCAACACCGTGCTCGATAATCTGGTCGAGGCCGGGTTCATGACCGAAGGCCAAGTCTACGGTGCCCGCCGCAATCCTGCGAGCGCCATCGACCGCCGTGACGAGCGCGCGCCGAACTATTATCTCGACGCCGCCTTCGAGGAGATGAAGAAATTCGCCGAAAAACTGCCGAAGAACGTCACCGAACGGGTGTTCGTGGTGCGCACCGGCCTCGACGTCAATCTGCAGCGCCAGGCGGAAGCCGCAGTCGAGGAAATGCTGCGTCAATACGGCCGGCAATACGGCGCCAAACAGGCCGCGACCGTTGTGATGGAAAATGATGGCACTGTACGCGCCATCGTTGGCGGCCGTGATTACGCGTCGAGCCAGTTCAACCGCGCAACCGATGCGCAGCGCCAGCCGGGCTCCTCGTTCAAGCCTTACGTGTATTCCGTTGCCTTCATGAACGGCTTCAAGCCGTCATCGGTCGTGGTCGACGGCCCCTTCTGCATCGGCAACTGGTGCCCGAAGAACTATTCTGGCGGCTATTCAGGCTCTGTCACCCTACAATTGGCGCTGACGAAGTCGATCAACATTATTCCCGTCAAGCTTTCGGTAGCCGTCGGCAACGGCAACGCCAGAGCCGGGCGCGCGAAGATCGTGAATCTGGCAAAGCAGATGGGTATACGTTCGCCGCTGCCGGACACGCCGTCGCTGCCCATCGGCGCAGACGAAGTCACCGTGTTTGATCACACAGCCGCCTACGCCGCCTTCCCCAATGGCGGCAAGGCGGTCACGCCCCACACCATTCTGGAAGTGCGCAACGCCACCGGCGATCTGATCTGGCGTTTCGATCGCGACGGACCAAAGCCGCGACAAGTGATGCCGCCTCAGGTGGCTGCCGACATCAACATGATTCTCAACAAGGCGGTCGAAGAAGGCACCGGCCGCCGCTCCATCATCGACGGCGTAAAATCGGCCGGCAAGACCGGGACCACCAATGCGTACCGCGACGCCTGGTTCGTCGGATATACCGGCAACATGGTCTGCGGCATCTGGTACGGGAACGACGACTACGCGCCGACCAACCGCATGACCGGCGGCTCCTTGCCAGCCATGACCTGGAAGAAAATCATGGGCTACGCGCATCAGGGCGTCGAGTTGAAGACCATGCCCGGCGTGGCACCCTCCCCTGGCCCGGTCGGCCCGCCGCTGCCTGTCGCGGAAACACGTCCGGGCGACGAGATTCCAAAGCCCACTTTGCTGACCAAGCGCGGCACCGACATTCTGATCCGTCTTGAAAAATCGTTTGAAGACGCCACCCGGGCACTGGCCGCCCGCGGGAAAACTGCAGATGGCCGCGACGCCAGCCCTCCCTTGGTCGCCGAGCGCGAACAAACCAACGCGGTGCGCGGAAACTGAAATCGTGTGGTATGCCGGCATGTCGACCGGGTTAGTCTGATCATTCTTTAGCCGGAAACCAACGTGCGATTGCTGCTCGGATTATTGCTGGCTTTTGCCGTCGCCGCGGTGGTCGGACTCGGCACAACCTTGCTCGCGCTGTCGCACGGGATGGCCTTTGGCGCATTCACCATCGGCTCATGGACGGCATGGCCGCGCACTGGCACGGCCGACATTGATCCCTATGCCCGCGCGGTGTTGGCGCGAACCGGCGAATTGCCGATGGGTTCGGGAGACGGAATCGCCTTTCTCGCCAAGACCGATGACAATGGCTGGCCGTTGGACGGACGCTGCGAGGTCATCGTGAGCGGAACGACACCGCAGGCGCGATTCTGGACGATCACGCTTTACGATCCCGAAGGCCGGCTGGTGGGCAATTCGCTGAACCGGCAAGGCTTCACCAGCCAGGAAATCGTCCGCAAGGCGGATGGTTCATTCGAGATTGCAATCGCGCCGCGCGCACGCTCCGGCAATTGGCTGCCGTCAGGTGGCACCGAACGTTACGTGCTAGTGCTCCGGCTTTATGACAGTCCGGTCAGCCTCGCCAGCCGCACCGGCCGCGAAACAATCCTTCCTGTCCTCGAAAGGAAGGCCTGCTCATGATCCGCTGGGTGTTGTGGCTTGTAGGAGGCACGCTGATGGGCGGAATCGTCCATCTCGGCACGGTTCTGTATTTGCCGGCCACCGCGACACAGGATGCCTATGCGCGCATCTCGCCGCTGTCTCCGGTGAATGCCATGGTCGCGCTGCCCGCCCCTTCTTCAGAGAGCAGCATTGTGCCGTTCATGGACCCGGCTTTCACCGCAGCCGTCTGCCGCTATGATCTCGCAAGCGGGCCCATCAAATTGCGTGCGCCTGTGAGTCCCGCCTATACCTCGGTGTCCTTCTATACCAACAAGGGCATTGCCTATTACGCCATCAATGATCGCGCGGCGGGCCGCCGCGTCATTGAGCTGGAATTGATGACCAAGGCGCAGCGCGACGAATTGCCTGAAGATGAGGAAACAGCCGCAGCCGACCGGCTGATCGTCGAGTCGCCGTCCGACAAGGGGCTGATCGTGCTGCGGGCGCTGGCGCCCGAACCCGGCATGATGCCGGCCGCGAAAGCGGCGCTGTCGTCGGCGCGTTGTGAAACGCACTGACTTTATTTGGTGACGAGACTGCCGAGCCTCGGTCCAGGCGCGACGCGCGTACTCGCGATGCGCATCTGCATCAGCTTCAACTGGCGTTCCGCTTCCGCGGCCTGACGCGACGGCGCCGAAATCACCAGCCGCTCAAGCGCCAGCCGGTAGGAAATCGCGCGTTCATTCAGCGATTGATGAACCCAACGGACAATCAGCGCATTCTCGTTCATCCGCGCGACAGCATTTGCATGCTCGGGCGGCGTCAGCAGGGTCACATGATCGAGGCTGATCTTGCGCTTGCTGTCCATATCTCGGACGCGGTTGACGACTTCCAGAAAAGGACCGATGCGGACAACATCGTTGCTGATATCGTCGATCAGCCGGCCGTACAGTGCGTCAGTTGTGCGCGTCACGGAGCCGAGAAGTTTTCGGGTATAGGCCATTTCGTCGTAGACCCACCAGCCCGGCTGGAAAATGGTAGTCAGCCCATACTCATTCAGGACCGCATACCATCGCTGCCGTTTGTAAGGCGGCTCGATCAGCGGATAGGCAAGATCGCGCAGCAGGCGTTCGTCTTCGGTCAGGCGATAGACCGATGCGGGTTCTTCAAGGCGACTGGCCGCAGCCGGCCCCATCCAGGCATGGATGTCGTCCGTGACGAGCGACTGCCGGACCCGCCCAAAATCCGTGTTGAGGCAACCGATCAGGGGCACGCAAAACAGCATGCGGCTGAACCGGATCGGTCGTCGTGCTGTCACACTTTGCTCCGATGATGGCCACCCTTGCGGCCATGACAAATCTCAGGAACGCGATATGCGGCGACGGCGTTTGCGTCCCGGCGTGCGGTGGGTGCCGTCGAGCGCGTCGGTGGGTTGCCCGCCTATCGTCCGTTCAACTCGGATCACCGGCAGGATCACGACTTGCCCCGCCTCACGCAGTTCCGCGGATTCCATACGTGCTGACTGACGCTGAGTGGCCGGGAAACTGATAACCATTCCCATATGATTCCCCCCGCCGGATGCACCGACATCATGATCCGGCATACGGATCGTCCTGAATCGAATTTAGAAAGGCGCAAGGTTAACGCTCTGCTAACGGACGGCTGAATATTGTCCGACTGTCTTTGTTGCGTCAGGGTGGAATGCGTGTCGCGTCATCCATTTTCCGACTATCGAGGCCTATCCAGCGGCTCCGATCTCCGGCCGGCGCTGCTGCGCGAGCTGACCAACCTCTATGTCCAGAAGCCTGCGCATACCCCCGAGGAAGTGCGGCTTTTCACGGAACTGGCACTGCGTTTGATCGAGCACGTCGATGCCGCCGAACGCGCCTGGGTCGGCGCGCGGCTCGCCACCTATCCCGGCGCGCCCCTGGTAGTGATCCAGCGGCTGGCGGAACCGGATGCGGTTCCCTCTTCCCCACAATCGGAATGGTCGAGGGGCACTCTGGCGCAAAATCTACCACGTATCGAAGATGCGCCCCCTCAGGAAACACTGAGCGAGACATTCTTTAATGCATCGGCGTCGGAACGCCGGCTCATTCTTCGCCATCTCGACTATGCCCCGGTTTCTCCTGCGCTCATGGACATGCAGGGTGGGATCATTACGCAGGTCGAACAGGCCGCGATCGGACGTCGGCCAGACGAACTTGCCCAGGTATTTGCGCAAGCACTCTCAATTTCCTTCACCTGCGCAAATCGCATTGCAGGCGACACCACCGGTGAAGCGGTGATTGCCGCGTTGAAGGCTTTGGCCGTGCCTTCACCCGC
This sequence comes from Pseudorhodoplanes sp., assembly GCA_032027085.1. Taxonomy (NCBI): domain Bacteria; kingdom Pseudomonadati; phylum Pseudomonadota; class Alphaproteobacteria; order Hyphomicrobiales; genus Pseudorhodoplanes; species Pseudorhodoplanes sp. The sequence continues at coordinate 4,167,133 of JAVSMS010000001.1, forward strand.
GTTGCAGCGCATTTTGCTCTTCCTTGATCCGGCCGTCGGCCAGTCACCCGACACTTATTTTGCGCTGGTACAGCTTTATGACGACACCGGCATGGATACTGCGCGGCGTCTCGTTGCAATCTGGCGCCGCGACCATCCTGCATCCCGCAAGGGTGAACACCGCCCTGAATTCATCGAGGACCGACCCGCTCGCGCGCGCGACTTCGCGCGTCATGATCCTCGGCCTGTCGGTGGCAATCCGTCCTCGGAAGAGCTGCGCCGCAAGGGGCAAACCGAAAGCTGAGCAATCAGCGCTCGATCCGATCGAGAAAATTGCGGCCCTGGCGATCCTCGACTTCCACAATCCAAATATCCGGATCAAAACGCAACTGACTGGCCAGGTAGTTTTCTATCGCCGCGTTATCGGCAGGAAGCGTCTTCAAACAGGCTGCAAAAATACGCTCCGATGGCTGCGCCTCGTCGAATACGGCTTGTGGCGCCGGACCGAACAGATCGGCGGTGCCGTCCAGGCGATCAATCTTCACGAAGACAGCCCCTGCCTCGTCCGCTCCGCGGCGGCGCACAACTGCATAAGCACCTTCAATGGCGCAGCGGCGAATATAGGCCTGGACCCAGATTCCGGATTTGAGGCGCATGATCCGCCCCTCTCTCACACAAAAGCGCCGCTCGGCAAAGTGGGGATACCGGCCTTTCGTGCGACAAAATACAAAGCGCGCAAGCTATTCCAGCGGCCGCCCGGTTGTGGCTGACAATTCCCGCAAAAGCCGCGGCGAAATCTGGCCGGTGACCGGCATTTTCTTGGAATGCTCGAACTGCTTGATCGCCTCCTGCGTCGGCGCATCCAGCGTGCCCGTGGGCTTGATCTGGCCATAGCCGAAATCGGACAAGGCACGCTGCACCGACAGAATGCGCTTCGAAGGCGACGGGGCAATCAATTCTGCGATCGGATCGTGTCGCGGCGTCGACGCAATCGTCGCCGGCTTCGACTTGGCGTTTGATTGCATGATCGCGCGCAGCAAGTGTTCGCTCGGCTCGCCATGCCTCAGCCCGGCGCTCTGTTCGAAGTCGCGAATCGCCGCGTCCGTCTTCGGACCATGAACACCGTCGGCGGCGCCATCATAGAATCCGCGCTTGGCCAGTTCCTTTTGGATATCCGCAATCAGTTCAAGGCGCGAGCGTGCCGGTGCGGCGTCCGTTTTTGCTGCGGTTTCGGTTTTCGCAAGCTCCGGTTCTTGCGGACGCGCACGCGGCAAGGCCGTCGCGCCCGTCAGCTCGGCGCCGACGGTCCGGACCGGTTTCGCAGAGGTTCCTGCAGACGCTTGCGGCGGCTGGGTGGCGACCGGCTTGGCGCTGAAGATCGGTGCTGGGTGCGGCCCCTTCTGCAGAAATAGCGCATTCACCAGGATGCCGCAGATCGCGGCACCGGCCAGCGCAAGCGCAATGATGTCTTTCCGGCGGCCGCCCGCTGGTTCCTCGTCTGCGTCATAATGGTCGTCGTAATCGTCGACGACTATTGCGCCTGATCTGCGGCTCGCCTTAAGCACTTTTCCTCACAAATGTTTCGCTCTGTTGAAATGGTCGGACAACCGGAGCAGGAAATTCGGATACAGGCTGTATCCTGCGGGCCGATTCGCAATTGACCGGCATCGTGATCACGATACGCGTGCCCTTGCCGAGCGCGCTATTGATCTCGACGTCGCCGCCGTGCAGCGCGACCAGCCCCTTGACGATCGACAACCCCAGTCCGGTCCCGTCATGACGCCGGTCATAAGCGGAGCGCGCCTGAAAGAACGGGTTGCCAAGCTGCGGCAGGTCGCTGTCGCTGATGCCAATGCCGTTATCCTCCACCGCGATCACCATGCGGTTCATCTCTGCGTGAGCGCTGACTGTGACTTGTCCGCCCCGATCCGTGAACTTGACGGCGTTCGACAACAGGTTGAGCAGGACCTGCTTCAGCGCGCGCTTGTCGGCGGTTACATCTGGCAGATCGTCGGGCACGCGCAGCACCAGATCGAGGCCGGCCTCGCGCGCCTTCAGCGCCAGAAGATCGCAGCAATTGCGGATCACCTCAGCCGGCGCAAACGGCTCCGGCGTGATCTCGAAATCCCCCGTTTCCATTTTTGACATGTCGAGGATGTCGTTAACTACCGCCAGCAGATGATGACCGGAATCGTTGATCAGCTTGGCATAGTCGCGCCGCCGCTGCGCATCAAGGCGCATCTGCTCGTCCTTGGTCAGCATTTCTGAGAAGCCGATAATGGCATTCAACGGCGTGCGCAATTCATGACTCATGGTGGCGAGGAAGCGCGATTTCGCCGCATTGGCGCGATCAGATTCCGTACGCGCAATCTCGATGGCCTCCTCCTGTATCTTGCGCGCCGTGATGTCGCGCATCACCGAGACGACTTCTCCGGCATGTGCCACGGACTCCTGGTCCAGCGGGCGACACCGCATCTCGACCCAGACAAAGTCGGAACCGCCAGATGCGTTGGACGCCGTGCGGCGCATGCGGAATTCAACAGATTTGGTATCTCCGTTCGCGGATGCGTCGGCGAGCGCCGTAAGATAGGCGGGGCGGTCGGCCACATGCACCCGATCGAACAGGCCATGGCCGAGCAACTGATCGGCGCGAATTCCGAGCAGGGATTCGGCGGCGGGAGAAATGAAGCGGATCGCGCCATGCGGACCGTGGCGGGCGATCACGTCGGTCATGTTGCGCGCCAGCAGGCGGTAACGGTCTTCTTCGGCACCGAGCAGCCTGAAGCTGACACGCGCCAGCGATTCTGCGCCGAGCGCCAGACAGATAGCGTAAAGCGACGCCAGAAGGACACCAAGCGCTGCGAGCGCGGCCTGATCCTGGGCACTGATCGCGGAATCCAGCAAAAGACCGGCGAAATTCGCAGTCACCAGTAGTGCGGCGGCCGATAGTGCAAAACTCGCCGCCAGTGCCACCACGCGACGCGAAGCCGACAATGCGGCCTCGAGCGGCACCACAACCAGCCAGATCGCGGCGAAAGACGCGATTCCGCCAGTGTTCCACGCCACTGCGGCGATGAGAATCGTCAGCGCCAGAGACGAAATGACGTGCGCATCCTCATAGCGTCCGGTACGCGACAGGAAATAGGCGGCGAAAATCGGAACGATCAGCCAGGCGAAAACCGCAACCTCGAATAGGGTCGGCACGCCGCGCATAACGATGAAGGCCGGAAACGCCGCCAGTGCGATCAGCGAACCGAGAAGCCGTGGCGCGATGAAAGCACGATGGCGCGCCGCCGCAAGCGGCTCCTGCTGCACCGACGGGTGCACAAGGCTGTCAATATACTCGCGAACAGGCTTGGCTACGCTCAACTGACCCGTTGCGCGCGGCAACGAGCCGCGGCACTCCCCATTTACGCGCGGGATCGTGTCAGAGGCCACTTAAGCGAACGCTAAGGGAGCGGGCCGCGGCGCCTGCAAAACCCGGCTTTGCCCCGCTCAGACCAGCGCCGCCTTCACAATCGTCGGGTCATGGTGAACACACGGTTTCCAGGGCCGGGCGGCGGCAATGTGGCGCGGCTTGCCTCGCGCCGGCTCAGGCCTGGAAGCAGCCGGATCGGCCGTTTCCGAAACAGGTCGGCATTCATTCAAATTGTCAGAAAACTGGGCTCAACTTTTCTGAAAATACCCTGCGAATTCTCTTCGAATAAGCCCAAAAACGCGAACGGGCTTTTCAGCCGGGCCTGCTAGCTTGCGCGATGAAGCGGCATAGAAAGCGCCGCGGGGAATAGGGTTGCGTCATGTTTTTCCTGTTGCGGGTGGCCTTCTGGCTGAGCATCGTGCTCGTGCTGATGCCGAGCGGAGCGCCGCAGCCGAATGCACCGAAGATCGACGCCGGCGACGCGGTATCGGCCGCCTTCGCGGCCGTTTCTGACATGAGTGGCTTTTGCGAGCGGCAGCCGGAGGCCTGCGACGTCGGCGGCAAGGCGGCAGTCGCTTTTGGACAGCGGGCGCAGGCGGGCGCCAAATTCTTGTTTGACGTCCTGAGCGAGAAAATGGCCCCGGCGGAAACCGGCTCCATCAAGGGCGGGAAAATGCCAGCTTCACAAGACACCCTGACCGCGGAGGATATGAAACCGGCATGGCGCGGGACCACGGCTGCCGAGGGGCAAAAGCCGGTCTGGCGCGGGCCTCTGCCGCCGAAAGATCCCCGCAGGTCCGCCTGACCGGCCCGCCTAGGGCCAGAAGGCGCTTTTGCGCCGGAGCGGCCGTCAATATATGTGTGGCTGAGGATTCACCCCGACACCGGGCAGCAGGCGCATGTCGATTGACGAAATCATCGGAAATTTCGAGCTCATGGATGAGTGGGACGACCGTTACCGCTACATCATCGAGCTCGGCCGCAATTTGCCGGAATTGCCGGACCGGGCGCGGACAGAAGCCAACAAGGTGCAGGGGTGCGCCAGCCAGGTCTGGATGGAGACAGAGGTCAAGCCGAACGGCGCCGGGGGGCCCGTGCTCACCTTTGTCGGCGACAGCGACGCTCATATCGTCAAGGGCCTGATCGCGATCCTTCTCGCGTTCTATTCAGGGCAGACTGCCAAGGAGATTCTGTCGCGCGACGCGGTGGCGCTTTTCACCCAGCTCGGGCTCGGCGAGCATCTGACCCCGCAACGCTCCAACGGTTTCCGATCCATGGTGGAACGCATTCGCCGCGACGCGCAGGCGGCGCTGGCGCCGGTGGCGTAGCTTCATGGTGACCCCATCTCCGATTTTGTTTCATCGCAGACTTCAGATGCGTTCGCGCTCCAGATCCTGATTTTTGCGCCCGCCTTCCCGACTGCCTTCTCCCCATAACCATAATGCCGCGCCAGACATTCGAGGCCGAGCTGCAATACGATTCGTGCGGTGCTGCGCGGCCACAGCCGCTCGCGCTCGACATCTTCGAGGCCCTTGAGGAAGCAGCAGATGTCGAGCAGCAAGCCGGAAAATTCCGGACCCGCCGCATCAAGCGCCTGGCGGACGCGTTGACGCGCGGAGATTGTGGCTTCAGTGAAGGTCATGGCGGGCGCCCCGCCACGGCGCTCCCGCGATACGGACAGATCCCAATTCGATGTCGTTCGCGGCATTAACTGCGCTGTGGTGAAATCCGCGCGTAAGCGTTCGCCAGCCAGGAATTGATGTGGCGCGATCAGAGCCCGGCCATCCTTGCCCTTGCGCCTCGCCAGCCAGATGAGCGGGCTTTCGGCCTCATTGACCAGTACCCTCGCCAATCCCCCTGGCACCTCGGCCACACGATCGGCCAATGCCAGGTGCTGTTCCAGGAACGGATCGACGCCGGATCGGTGCAGGCGGTCCTGCTGCGCAACGCGCGGGAGACGGTGGGGCTTCGATTGAGAACTGATCATGCGGCACCTCTATAGGATTTAATACCTATATCGACACCACAGACAAGTCAATCAGAAAATAGGAAAATAGTCAAATCGACTGTGGATGGCCTAGCGCCGGCGACGCCGCTGCTGTCCGAGCCCCATCTGCTTGGCCAACTGGGATCGGGCCTGGGCGTAATTCGGAGCCACCATGGGGTAGTCGGCCGGCAGGCTCCATTTTTCGCGATATTGCTCCGGCGTCATGTTGTATTGCGAGCGCAGATGGCGCTTGAGTGACTTGAACTTCTTCCCGTCCTCCAGGCAGACCAGATAGTCGGGGGTAATCGACTTCTTGACCGGAACGGCGGGCCTCAACGGTTCGGCGCCGGCGTCGCCCTGTCCGGCCGCAACCCGCACCAGCGCTGCGTGGACCTGATTGATCAGCGCGGAAATCTGGTCGGCGGCAACCGTGTTGTTGCTGACATAGGCCGACACGATGTCAGCCGTTTGGTCGATAAATTTGTCCTTGTCGTCCATAAGCTGGTCTGTCCGGCAACCCTGCGCCACGGGCGGGAAGCCCCCTGTATTCGAGGCGCAATTAGTGTCGCATTGCTTGGGTATGGGATGCAAGATTGCAGGAAATACAATTTTAACGCTTCGATTTATTGTCCAAGCGAAAGATTTCGGCGGCACCCTCCGTGGCAGAATCTTCCAATCACAGCTCATTGACCAATCGTGATTTGAAGGCCTCGGTCAATCTACTTACGTCCGAGGTCTGGGCTCTGGTCCCTAACCGACGGGTAAAACAATGGCAGACGACGCGACACCGAAGCCGAAAGTCGTGAAAACGGATGCGGAATGGCGCCAGCAATTGACTCCCGAGCAATTTCACGTCACCCGCGAACACGGAACCGAACGCGCCTTCAGCGGTCCCCATTGGGATGAAAAGCGTGAGGGCCTCTACCGCTGCATTTCCTGCGGCACGCCGCTGTTTTCCTCGCGCACCAAATTTGATTCCGGGACCGGCTGGCCGAGCTTCTTTGCCCCGATTAGCGAGGACGCCGTCACCGAACATGAAGACCGCGCCTTCTTCATGCGGCGGGTCGAGATCCGTTGCGCCACCTGCGACGCGCATCTCGGCCACGTGTTCCCGGACGGTCCAAAGCCGACCGGGCAGCGCTATTGCATGAACGGCACGGCACTGGATTTCTCGCCGGAAGGCGGCAAGCGCTGACGCAGGAAATGAGAGGCGAGAAGCCTCGTCCCTCTCATTTACGCCTGATCGGCAGGCGAATTAGGACGCGCTTTTTTCGAGGTGATTGCGCAATTCCTCGATCGAACCGAAGCGTACGACCCCCTGTGCCAACTCCGCCTCAATCGAGCCGTCGGTATAGAGCGTGTAGGCCATCCCGTCGACCACGCCGGATTTCAGGACCGACACCGGCTCGGGCCGCGCATTGGGTGTGGCGTCGCCATCCGCCTTTGCGGTGACGCGTGGCTCTGCCACCTGCGGCTCAGTGCGCTCCGGCGGAGAGGTGCGGCCTTCCGCCGGCCAGATTGCGTCGTACGCAGCCTCGGTGCCTCGCCGCTCCGGCGATGGTGTGCGCGGCGTATCCTTGCGGGGCGAGACTTCCGGCGCCGGTCGAGGGGGGCGCCAGCTTGGCATATCGAGACTATCGTCCGGAGCTGGCCCCAATGGCCGCATTGGCGCTCGCGGCACGGGAGCCTCGGCTGCAATGTCAGAAGGTGACTCGGCACCAAGACGCGGCTCGGGCGCTCGCGGCGGGCGCGGCTGAGGTATCTCCGGACGGGCGGGCACAGGTGTCGGCATGCGCGGTGCAGTTGCACGCGGCGATGGCGATGGCTCGATCGGTTCGGCCGGCAACCGTCCGCTTGCAGGCACGCCCGGTCGTGCCGCCATCGCCGCAGCTAGATTGCCCAATTGCCGCAGCGCCAAGGCCAGCCCAATGACAATCAAACCGCCCATCAGGGCGGTCGTGCCGGCAATGATCAGGGTGTTGCCCAAACTGAACTCGTTGATCGGAATGCCAAATCCGACCATGATCGCCCCGATCGCGGTTGCCAGGCCCCCAATCACCAACAAAACAAAAGACATTCGATGCCTCACGCCCCGCCGCGAAAATTCAGCGCAATTGTGACTTTATTCACGCCCGCAAGCAAGGGCTTGTCAAAATTGCCTGTGAGCAGATTTCACCCGCTCGAAAAAAGATAACGCCGGACAAAAGCTTTTCGTTCCGAATGGGCGGGCCGCAAGAATTCTCGGAAAGCGTTGCCGAGTGGCGCCTCAGAGCCTAATGAAGAGGAAGTTAGTGGTCCGGTTTTGGACAAGTCCTTTGTTTGAGGGAGAATCGTCCCATGTCTTTTTCGCTGCCTGAGCTTCCTTATGCCTATGATGCGCTGGCGCCCTACATGTCGCGCGAGACGCTCGAATATCACCACGACAAGCATCATCTGGCATATGTCAATAACGGCAATAACCTGCTCAAGGGCAGTGAGTGGGAGGGCAAGTCGCTCGAAGAGATTGTCAAAGGCTCCTTCGGCAAGAATGCCGGCCTCTTTAATAATGCCGGTCAGCATTACAACCACATTCATTTCTGGAAATGGATGAAGCCGAATGGCGGGGGCGACAAGATTCCCGGCGCGCTCGAGAAGAAGATCGTGGCCGATCTCGGCTCCGTGGCCAAAATGAAGGAAGACTTCATCCAGGCCGGCGTCACTCAGTTTGGGTCCGGCTGGTGCTGGCTCGCCGTCAAGGACGGCAAGATTGCCGTCATGAAATCGGCAAACGGTGAAAGCCCGCTGGTGCAGGGCGCACAACCAATCCTTGGCTGCGACGTCTGGGAACACTCCTATTACATCGACTATCGCAATCGCCGGCCTGACTATCTGAAGGCCTTTGTCGATCATCTGGTGAACTGGGACTACGTCGCCGAGATGTTCGAGAAGGCGGCGAAGTAATCGCATCGGGGACTCAGACGCGCCCGATGCCGCGATCGGAGCGCCTTTTGGATAGGACCGCGATTGCCGTTCTGGCGGCAGTCGCGGTCATTGCCTTGCTGACGTTCCGGGACTACGGCCTCGGCTGGGACGACTATACTCATGCACAATTCGGGCAGATGCTGCTCGACTTCTACGGTTCCGGATTTCGCGACACACGCGCCCTCTCCTTCGTCAATCTGTACATGTATGGTGGCGGCTTCGACATGTTCGCGGCGCTGCTCGCGAAGATTCTGCCGTTCGACTTGTTCGAGACACGCCGCCTGGCCGGCGCGATCGTTGGACTGATCGGATTGTTTCTCACCTGGAGGCTGGCGCGGCGAATCGGCGGCCCCCTCGCCGGTCTGCTGGCGCTGCTGCTGCTCGCCTGCAGCCCGCATTATTACGGCCACATGTTCTTCAATCCGAAGGATGCGCCTTTCGCGGTGGCAATGCTCGTCCTGCTTTTCGGATTGGTCCGCGCATTGGAAGACTATTCAAGACCCAAACCTGTCACGGTTGGGATTTTCGGCCTTGGCCTGGGCCTGACCATCGGCACCCGCATCATGGGCGGAATTGCTTCGCTCTATATGATTGTGCCGATGCTGATGATCATTTTGGAGGATGCGCGTGCGGCAGGCGCCAAGAAGGCCGCCGTCAATCTCGGTCAGTTCCTGCTTTTTCTGCTTCCGGGATTTGTTCTTGCCTATGCGGTGATGGCCTTGCTCTGGCCATGGTCGGTGCTGGAACCGCTCAATCCCGTTCGCGCCGTCGGCTATTTCACCGAGTTCTTTGAGAAGCCATGGAAGGAAATGTTTGAAGGCATGCCGGTGTCTGTGCCGGACATGCCGCGCAGCTACCTGCCCGTCCTGCTGTCGCTCAAGATGCCGGAGCTTTTTCTGGTCCTGTCGATCGGTGGCATCATCGCCATTGCGGTCGCCACTGTGATACGCAGCATCCCGATCCGCCGTCGCGCGATCCTCTTGCTGATCGCGATGGCCGCCGTGCTCCCGCTTGTCATCGCCATCATCACGCGGCCGGCCATGTATAACGGCATCCGCCACTTCACCTTTGTCCTCCCTCCTCTCGCCATCGTGGCCGGATTGGCCGGTGCATGGCTGGTGGATTACCTGATCCGCGTGTCACGCTCGGCCGCCATCGCCGCCGGTCTCGTGATCCTGGTCGGCCTGCTCATGCCCGTCGCCGGCATGTATCGGCTGCACCCCTATCAATATGCCTATTTCAACTGGATCGCGGGCGGCACGCGCGCGGCCGACGCGCGTTTCATGCTCGATTACTGGGGACTGGCGCTCAAACAGGCGTCACTTGAATTGCGCGCACAGCTTGCTGCGCGAAAAGAAATGCCGCCCGGCGGACGTCAATGGCGGATTGCGATCTGCGGTCCGCATTCTGCGGCCGAAGCCGTGCTGGGTCCGCAATTCTTCGCCACTTGGGATCCCAAAGGCGCGGATTTCGTGATGGAGCTCGGTGAATTCTATTGCGCCGAGCTGAAGGCGCCTGTTCTGGTCGAGGTCGTGCGCGACGGCGTCGTGTTCGCGCGGGTCTACGATATCCGGGGGCTTACGATTACAGACATGTTCACGCTGCCGCCCGTCACCCGCTGACAGGAGAGGTCATGACTCTGCCCGTCTATATTTTCGACGCCTATGGCACGCTGCTGAACGTCCATGCCGCGATCGGCCGCCATCGTGACGCCTGCGGCGCAGACGCAGACCGCTTGTCAGACCTCTGGCGCAGCAAACAGCTTGAATATAGCTGGACGCTCACGTTGGCGGGGCAATACCAGGATTTCTGGACGCTCACCGAGCGTGCGCTTGATTTCGCGCTGGCGCGATACCCTTCCGTGGACAAGGCAATCAAGCCCAAGCTCCTTGACGCCTATTTCGCGCTCGAGGCGTTTGCGGACGCCCGCCCCGTCCTGCAGTTGCTGAAGGAGCGCGGGCATCGCACCGCAATCCTGTCCAACGGGTCGCCGCGAATGCTTGCCGCAGCAGTCGCCGCTGCGAAGATGGAGAGCGTGCTCGATCAGGTTCTCTCGGTGGACGCAATCCGCATCTACAAGCCGCGCCCGGAAGTCTATGCGCTGGTGACGGACACGTTTGCGGTTGCGCCGGCCGACGTGATTTTCGTCTCGTCCAATCGCTGGGATGTGATGGGAGCAGCCGCTTTTGGCTTTCGGCCGGTCTGGATCAATCGTGCGGCGATGCCCGACGAATATCCCGATCAGGCTTATTGGCGTGTCATCGACACGTTGTCAGCGCTCCCGTCAGTTACTAACTGACGGCAACAAGCCAGGCGGAACTGCGAAAATCCTATTCGACGTAGGCCTCGCTCGCCTTCACCTGATGCGAACTTGCGCAATAGGGGCACCAGAGCGAGAGCTTGAGCGACCGCATTTCCAGCAACACGACCTCATCCGTCTTGATACTGGTCCGGACTTCCTGACGATTATTCGGGCACCGATACTTCAACATGACTGACGCAACCTCCGCCTCTTACGCAACCATGCTCATGTCATCCTAATCCCACACTGGATGATTCTCTGTGCCGATGCTTGTTTTCCACCGCTTGTCCACAGAAGCCGTGACTGCATTGTGATAAGCGGCCACGCTTCGCATCGCGATGCGCGGGCAACCCGTTGACCGTGAAAGGCGTTTCGTTTCGCAAGCGGAATTTCGTCACGCTTGCGTGAACGATAGCGGCACCGCGATAGGGAAGAACGAATTAATCTGCAGGGACAAGCGCTTAAGCGAGCCGATCCTTTTGCGCGCCGTGCGCGACCGTGATCATCACCGTCGGGATCGCCGCAAGGGAACACAAGGCCGTCGCCAGGATGACGATATGCGGCGCGCCGTGATCCATCATGTAACCGAAGATCGGCGGGGCGACGATGCCGCCAATATTGAAACCCGTGGTTACGAAGCCGAACACCCGGCCGAAGGCGCCGGGTGGCGTCACCGCCTTTACGATCATGTCGCGGGAGGGCTGGATCAGCCCGTTGAAAAAACCGGACACGGCCATGAGGCCGATCAGCAACGCCATGTTGAAGTCGATGAAGGCGACCGGCAGCAAGGCCACGCCGCTGGCGGCAAGCCCAATCATGGCGACAAGGTCGTGCCGCGCGGTGCGCGACGCCAGAATGCCGCCCGCCAGCACGGCGAAGGCGCTAAAAGTCAGATAGACGGTCAGCGCGGTCGCCGCTTCCGGCAGAGGCGTGCCCCAGAGCGCGCCGAGCGCGACAATGGCGTAATTCTGCGTGCCGACCGACACGCAGGCGATCAGCATGAAGAAGAAGAGGTTGAGAATGACCGGCATGGTCATCAGTATCCGCCGGTCGCCACCCGACGCGCCAGCATCGGCCGCGGTCTTGGCATGCGCGGCTTCGCGGCCGGCCAGCACGCCCCCGAACACCACGATCGCCACGGCGACCGCAACCCCCAGCAAGGCCCCGGCGACGAATGCTCCGCGCCAGCCGAACGAGGCCGCAAGCAGAAGCATGACCGCCGGCGTGATCGCGGTACCGATGAAGCCTGCGAAAATGTGAATCGAAAAAGCCTGTCCGGTGCGCGCAGTCGAGATCCGGGTCGACAGCAGCGCGTAATCCGCCGGGTGATAAACGGTATTGGCGATGCCGAGCACGGCGAACATCAGTGTGAACAGAATGAAATTCGGCGCCATCGACGCCGCCAAAAGCGACGCGGCGCCGAGCACCAGCCCGCCCACCAGCACCGTGCGCGCCGATGTGCGGTCGACCAGATAACCGGCCGGCGTCTGCAACGCAGCGGAAAGAACATTGAACAGCGCGATCGCCGCGCCGAGTTCCGTATAGCTGACACCGAATTCGGCGCGCAGGAACGGAAAGAGCGGCGGCAGGATCAGGATATAAATGTGGCTCACGAAATGCGCGCTGCCGACGAGCCCGATGATCCTGAAATCGACCGCGCGTGAAGAAGCGCCGTTGAGTGTGGTGGATGTCATGTCTGATGTTCCGGCGGCGCAGACTATACGACCCGATCCTCGTCCTGCCATGCTTTGCCGGAAGGGCGGGCATCCGGTTCCCGACTTTCCTACAGACGCGCGTCATCGCCCGTATTGTTTGAGGCGCCGGGATCGCCTTCCTGCTCTTTCCCTCACTTTCAATAAGTGAGGGGGATGGCGCGCCGGGCGGCGCAACCTTCCTTTTTTAGTGTGCGATCCCGTTTCCGGAACCGCCGCGTCGTCCGACGCGCCATCGCGGCGTTTTCACTACGATGCCGGGCCGCGCTTTCGTGGGTGATCCAGTGTGGGCCCACGGCAGCCAGCTCCTGGCGGAGGCCCATCAGTGGCCTCGGGCGGAGCCCCGGCATAGCCCGAGTGCGAGCTTGCGAGGCTCGCCCGCGGGCGCCGCACCGGCCGAGGCCCGGAATTACCGGGCGCCGTCCAGGGGAGCCGCACCGCCGCATCTCCAGCGGCGCCCTCCCCTTCGTCCCGCCTCCATGACGCCTCATGAGAGCGCCCCTCAGCGGACGAGGTGATATGCTTATAGTCCTACCTAGGAATATTGTCAAGCGCATTGTTGATCGACGCCGCGCCCACTTTCGGCCCGGGAGGCTGCGCCTTTTCCGGTTTTTCCCGGCGCCCGCCAAGGCTTTGACCAAGCGCGGTGAGCGCGGCTTCGAGTTCATCGCCATCTTTCAAATTGAAGTGGAGCATCGGCGAAAAATGATTGTGTCCTGCGAGGAACAGCAACCGCGTCCCGGCCGCTGTTTGCGCCTGCCTTGCAGAGAGGAGACGCAACGCATGCTCATGGAATGCCGGAGGATCGAGTTCCGCCACTCCAACCAACAAAGGCACAGGGCTGCGGGCCAGACCCGCCAAAGGGGATCGTTCCGCATAGCGGTCAGATCGGTCGCCGAAATATGCAATTTGCCCCTTGGAGATCTGCGGACCTTCCAGATGATAGATTCCGGAGACCAGTACGGCACATTGAATATGCGTCAAGCCCCGGGCATCGGGATCGGCGATATAGGTCGCGACATGCGTCGCGCCGGCCGAATGGCCCATGAGAACGATCCGCGCCGGATCGCCACCGCGCCCGGCAATATTGGCGCTCACCCAGCCGACCGCTGCGGCAAGGTCTTCCTTCGCCGCCGGCCATGGATATTCAGGCGCGAGACGATAGGTGATGTTGACGCCGACAAATCCGTTTCGAGCCGCCCAGATCCCGATATTGTCGTAGAAAATCCCGTCGTCCGATGTCTTGTCGCCGCCGGTAAAGCCTCCCCCATGCACGAACATGAAGACCGGGCGAGCCTGTGATCGATCTTCCGTCGATCGGAAGACATCAAGCCGGTGCCGCGCGTGCGGACCGTAGGACATGTCGCGCTCGAGTCTGACCGCTCCGGAATCAAGGTCGCCGTGGAGTTTCGCAAAAAGGGCCCGAGTCGCTGCGATCGAGGACGGCGTTATCTCCCGCGGGATTGAACGAAGGCCGTCAAAATGCGCAAAATCTTCCATAAATCCTGTCTCCTGCGGCAGCGTCTCAGAGCGTGCATAGCTCGTCATTGCGGGACGCGTTTAAGCATGCGGACCCGGACTGCGGCCATGACGTCGGAATTCGTCGCTGATTCCGCGGCGCGGGCTGACGCCCGCGCCCCGGAAAGAACGCCCTCAGATTAGAACCGCAAAGGAAACAGATTTCCCGTCGCATCGCGAGTCTGCACCGATCCCGAATTACCGGGATCGGCAAGCGATGTCACGCAAGCCGACGGTCATAGCCGGCTTGCGTGCGTCGCGGAAGACCTGGTCTTGCGAACTACACAAACAGGAAGTCGTTCGCGGTCAGCGAGGCGACGGCTGTGTCCTCGATGAGCAGGCTGTCATTCGCATCGAACTTCACCAGCACATCGGAGCCGATCTGGAACAACACGAGATCCTCGAACGAATCCAGCGCGTCGAAGCCGGAGACCTGGATCACGTCTTCCGTACCGCCGACGGTGAAGTCGTTGATCCTGTCGCCGCTGACTTCGCCATTGGCAAAGACAAAGGTGTCGTTGCCGGCGCCACCGGTAAGGATATCGGTGCTGAGACCGCCTGACAGCTCGTCGTCGCCCGCGCCGCCAATCAGCGTGTCCTGCCCGGTGCCGCCGACAAGCTGATCATTGCCGTCACCGCCGTCGAGCGTGTCATTGCCAGCATCGCCCTGCAGCGTGTCGGCACCGGCGCCGCCGAACAGTTGATCGTGGCCACCCGCGCCGATAAGCGTGTCGTTGCCGCCGCGGCCATCGAGCGTGTCGTTGCCCTCATTGCCGTCAAGCTCATTCACGCCGGCATCGCCCGAGAGCGTGTCGGCCAGGCGAGAGCCCGCAAGGTTCTCAATGCTGATGAGGTTGTCGCCCTCGGCATCGCCGCCTGTAGCGGTGCGGGCCTGCAGGTCGACTGAGACACCGGCGGAGGACAGACTGTAGAGCGCCCAGTCGCCGATGGCGTTCGGGCCACCAAAAATATCGCCGTTGATCACATCGGCGCCGGCGCCCCCTTCCAGATAGTCGATGCCGGCGGCGCCGATGAGGGTGTCGTTGCCCTCAGCGCCCCAAACGATATCGTTGCCGTTGCCGGCCTGGACATAGTCATTGCCGCCGCCGCCAATCAGCACGTTGCTGTGGCCGTCGCCGACGATCGTGTCGTTGAAATTGGAGCCGATCACGCTCTCAACCGAAATGAGCGTATCGGTGCCACCCGTGGCGCCGCCGAGCGCGGCGCCGGTCACAAGATTGATATTCACGCCTTCCTGCGCGGCGAAATAAGTCACCGTATCGAAATCGGCGCCGCCATTGATGATGTCGTTGCCCTGCCCGCCATTCAGGAGATCGCGGCCGAAGCCGCCATTCAGCGTATCGTTGCCGGTATTTCCGATGAGGTAATCGTCGCCCACTTCACCATTCAGCGTGTCATTGCCGCCGCGACCATCAATGCCGTTATTGGCGGCATCGCCGGTGAGAATATTCGCCGCTTCATCGCCGACAATCGTAACCGGCGTGTTGGCCGCGCGAATATAGAAATCGACGAGATCATGCAGATCCTTCATCCAACTCTCCTCATGTTACCATTTGCGATGGTCCCCATCGCAACGCGAATGCTCCCGCTTGACCACGGCACCGCGATGACAGCGGCGCGTAGAACTTGTCGCAGGACATCACTTCTTGTGTCGCTCGGAGTCAGTGCGATCGATGTTCTGGTATCTTCTTGCGGATATCTATCCGACGATACCGTTTGCAACACACTGCAGGGTAAGAACGTGCCGCTACACAAGACCAACAATCTGATTCCGCGTAGACAGAATCATCATTCGTCAAGCAATCGCGCGAGCAGTGTCGGTAAATTTTCACCGGTGATGCAGCAGACGACGCATCGCACGATCCGTCGCGAAGCGAATGATACCGCACGGTGATTCATAATGACGCAGGCTTGGTGAAGAAGAATGACGCAGGCCCGGTGGAAGGGTTCCACTCCGCCAGTGCGACTTCGCTCCAAATCCAGACGCTAAAGCGAGTCTCTCCTGTGTGACGTCCCTTACAAACTTCTGAGCTCGCACGCGCTAGTCATTCGTCACGCTTTCCAATCTGAGAAGGCGGATCAAACACTCAGGGAGACGCACCATGACCTATCTTCGTATCGCGGCCGCCGCCGTTGCGGCCCTGGCGACCTTCGCCACCACTGCTCAGGCCCAGGACGCCGGGAAAAGAGGCAATGCGGCGAGCCAGTATGAAATGAGCGCGCCGTTCAGCCGCGAGGCGCTCGAGAAATACATCCCGTAAGAGCGCATGCGCGACCGCCGGCGAGAGGATCCTTTCGCCGGCATTCCTCCAATGCCTGTCGCGCGGACGCCTCGGCAACTCACGCGCTTGACGCTGCAACCGCACACCTTCCCTCCCGGCAAATTTTGCGGTAAGCCCCGCCCATCTGACGCCGAAATCCCCTGATCACCTTGCCGCACGCCGTCGCGTGAAAGGCTAAACTTAGCTTATGGATTCACTCTCGCAGGCCGCGCTCGGCGCCGCCATCGGCCTCGCCGTCATGGGACGGCGCACCCGGCCCTGGAAGGCCGCCGCCATCGGTGCGCTCGTCGGTACCCTGCCCGATCTCGACGCCTTCTATGATCACGGCGATCCGATCAGCAACATGACCTATCACCGCGCCAACAGCCACGCGCTGTTCTGGCAGACATTGGCGTCCGTGCCGATCGCGCTCATCGCCGCCAAAGGCCTGCGCGAGATGCACCAGTTCGGCCGCTGGTGGCTGACCGTGTGGCTCACGTTGATCACGCACGCGCTGCTCGACTGGACCACGGTCTATGGCACCCAGCTTGGCCTGCCATTCACCGACACGCCGTTCGCGATCGGCAGCATGTTCATCATCGATCCGCTCTATACGCTGCCGCTGTTGATCGGCATCGCCATTGCGCTGCGCCAAAGCGATCTGCGCGGCCGGCGCTGGAACACGGCCGGTCTGCTGCTCAGCACCGCCTATCTCGGCTGGAGCATGCTGGCCCAGCAACAGGTGAAGGGCATTGCCGAAGAGCAATTGCGGGCGCAGGGACAGCAGGTCGAGCATCTCCTGGTGACGCCGGCGCCGCTGAACACGATCCTGTGGCGCGTGGTGGCGATGACGCCGCAGGGTTATCTGGAAGGATTTCACTCGCTGCTCGACCGCGACCGCACGATCACCTTTGAATCATTCCCGCGCGACGAAAAACTTTACGACTTGCTGCGCGGCAACCGGCATGTCGACCGCATCGCCTGGTTCACTCATGGATTCTTCAAGATAAGCGAACGCGACGGCCGCGCGATCATCACCGATCTGCGCATGGGCCAGGAGCCCTATTACAGTTTCAACTTCGTGGTGGCGGAGCGGCAGAGCCCGACCTTCGCTTTCGTGCCGCCGCGTTTGTTCAGGGAAATTCCGGATATCGGCGCGACCGCCGGCTGGCTCTGGCGCCGCATCCTGGGCGAGGCCGTGCCGCCACCGCGCTGAGGCGGCGCGCTAGCGCTTCGGCTTCGCCTTGCTGTCGGCGGAGGAAGACCCCACTTCGCGCACACCGCCCCAGGGATCGTTGACCGCCTTCTGCTCCGGGATTTTTCTGAGGCTGTCACGGTAGGCCTTTTCCTGCTGCTCTTTCTTCTCAACCTCTTCCTTCGTGACCGGCCGGGCCAAGCCAGGGTCGGCAAGGTTCACCTGCGCCGTCGCGGTCTGCGCAAAAGACACTGTCATTGCGACCGCTACAGCCATCCGCACATATGTCATCATCAAGCTCTCCTCCGCAGTCCTGCATCTTCATTTCGACGTCTTCAGCGCAGCCTTATACTCATTCGGCTTGAAGCCGACCAGCAGGGTCTTGCCGAGATCCAGCACCGGCCGCCTGATCATCGAGGGTTGAGCCAGCATCAGCTTGATCGCCTTGGCAGCGGTGAGCCCTTCCTTGTCCTTGTCCGGCAATTTTCGAAAGGTCGTGCCGGCGCGGTTGAGCAGGGTTTCCCAGCCGACGTCTTTGCTCCAGCCTTCAAGGCGCTTCCTGTCGACGCCCTCTTTCTTGTAGTCGTGGAAAGTGTAATCGACGCCCGCCTTGTCGAGCCAGGCGAACGCCTTCTTCATGGTGTCGCAATTCTTGATGCCGTAGATGGTGATGGTCATTGTAGGTCCCTTCGCCCCGCAATCGATAAATTCACTTCCCTATCATGGCAACGATAGCCAGACCCAAGACCCGGCAGGAGACAGTCGAAGTTCACCCCGGCTGCACTTTGAGGAAATCCACAAACGCCCGCAGCGGCGCCGGCATGTGGCGGCGGCTGGCGTAATACAGAAACGGTCCGGGAAAACTCTGCCACCAGTCTTCCAGCACCGGCTCCAATTGCCCGCTGCGCATGGCCGGCGCGAGAAAATCCTCAAAGCTCGATACCACGCCAAGGCCGGCAATCGCGGCTCCGAGCCGCAGTTCGACGCGCCAGCGCGATTTTTCGACCCTTGCGGTGTGCTCAATTATGACGCGCCGCGGAGAGGTGCCGCCACCGCGCCGAGCATTAGAAATCACTGCCCTTTTTGCTGGTAAAAGGCGCTTCTTTTCAATGATTTATCGAAAAATCAAAGGCTGATTGACGTTGTCAAATATCTGCTTAACTTGCGATCGACAGGCAGCCTCAGGAATGAGTTCGTTACAGCTAACGGAGAAATTCATTAGCGATTGAGCTCATAGGTCATTCACCGCCCCATTGTACTTATGAGCGCTTCACGCAAATACTCACATTCCCGACCGCTGGGCCATCCTAACAGAGAGCCTGGCCAGAAACCTGCCAAGCCGGCTGATGCGGCGATATTGATTGCCTGGCGAAAGAGCCGGAGCGCCGGAGTCGAGGTGCTGATGGGGCGGCGGACCAGCCGGGCGGCGTTCCTGCCAAGCTTTTTCGTTTTTCCTGGGGGTCGCCTTGATCCACTTGACTACGCGGTGGGGATTGCAACTCCGCTGGAGCCGGCTCTCACCCGCAGCATGGGTGTGCGCGGGAACAGGAGAATGGCACAGGCTCTCGCCGTCGCCGCCGTTCGCGAGACTTTCGAGGAGACGGGACTGATCCTCGGCGCACATGGCGATGTTGGGGATCTTCCACAGACAGACTGGCAGCCCTGGAGGTCAAGAAGCTTGGCGCCCAGTTTGCAGCATCTTCACTATTTCGGACGTGCCATCACCTCGCCGGCGAGTCCAATACGCTTTAACGCCAGATTTTTCATTGTTCATGCTGACCGGCTGGAGGGGGAACTCGCAGGATCGGGAGAGCTCTCGGATCTCGCTTTCTACGCTGTCGATGACGTGATGCAAAACAAACCTATCGTTGATGTTACGGAATTCATGCTCACGTCGTTGACCAATTTCGCCGACGAACCACAGCATTTCTACTCGGCTGCGCCGGTCTTCTCCTATCGAGGTCTTGCGCCCTTCATTCGTTATGAAGCGATCAGCGGCATCACTGCAACCGCGGACGTCACCGGCTAATCGAGGAGAACACACTTGCAGGCGCAAGCGAGCAAAACCTATTTGTCGGTCGGCGACATGCGGCTCGAATACCGGCTGATCGGCGAAAAGCCGGCGCATTCGCCGACGATCGTCATGTTACATGAAGGGCTGGGCTCTATTCGGACATGGGGCGAGTTTCCGAGATTGCTCTCCGAGGCGACCGGCGCGAGCGTGTTCGTTTATTCTCGGGACGGGTACGGTTCTTCCCCGCTGGCTCAGGAGAAGCTGCCGATCGATTACATCAGGCGGCATGCATCGGCGGTGCTCCCGCGCATATTGGACGAAATCGGGTTCTCGCGCGGGATATTGCTGGGACATAGCGACGGCGCCTCCATGGCAGCCGCATATGCCGGGACGGCCAACGATCCGCGCGTCCGCGGTCTGGTGCTGATGGCTCCCCATTTCTTTGTCGAAGAAGCAACTCTCGCCGAGATCCGCAATGCCCGGGTCGCCTACGAGAATCGCGACCTGCGGCAGAGGCTCTCTCGCTATCATGAAGATGTTGATGCCGCATTCCTCAGATGGAACGATGTCTGGCTCGATCCTCAATTCCCCTCCTTTGATCTGTCGGCGGAACTGTCGAATATAAAGGTTCCGACATTGATCATTCGGGGCGATGACGACCGGTACGGCACGCATCAGCAGGTATGGGAGGCCGAGAAACTTCATCGCGGAACGTTGAAAACATTGCTGATGCCCGATTGCGGTCATGTCCCGCACCGCGAGAAACCTGCACAGACGATTGAAGCGATCGCGACATTCTGCAAGCCGCTTCTGGCGACGGCAGACGAAAGCGCCGACGTCGCAACTCAATTGAGATAGCGGCGCGACCGGGGAGCGCCTGTCGATCAATTCGCTTGATCGGATATCTCTTTCTCGATCGCTTCACCGATGGTCAGCAAGCGATGATCATCATGGTCGAAACGGGCGAGCATGAATCCCACAGGCGCCTCTCCGGCGACGTGGCAGGGAATGCTCAGCGCGCAACCGTCGAGAAAATTGACGTAGGTCGGGTTGCGTAGCATGAGAAGATTGATCTTGTGATAGCGATCATCATCGGTGTCGAGGTCGGCAATTGCCGGTGCAACGATCGGGACCGTGGGCATGACCAAGGCGTCGAAACCCTGCACGCGTGACTGGATCGACCGAATGAGCGCGGCGCGCTTTTCGCACAGCCACAGATAGTCTGCCGCACTGATCGTCTCACCGCGCGCAATCCGGACGGCGACCCGCGGGTCGTAGCGGTCCGTGTAGCGTTTCAACAGCTCCCGGTGCCAGGCGAAGGCCTCGGCGGCAGGAAAAGTCGCGATCCTGGCGGCGCTTTCAATCTCGACAAATTCGGTTACATCGATCTCGGTTATCTGCGCTCCGGCGCTTGCGAGCCGGCTCAGCGCCCGTTCGAATGTGTGCCCGACATGTGGGTCGACATCGTCCAGCGCCCGAGTCTTCGGAACCGCAAGACGCAATCCCTTTACAAGGACCTCCTCCGCCGGTTCGACGGCGCACCCGCTCAGCACGCCGTCGAGGATGCGGCAACATCGAACGCTCGCAGCCAACGGTCCGATCGAATCAAGCGACGACGACAGCGGCAAGGTGCCGGATGTCGGAATTCTGCGCGCGGTCGGTTTGAATCCGACAAGTCCGCAGAGCGCCGCCGGAATGCGGACTGATCCTCCGGTATCGGTGCCAATGGCGCTCAGCGCCATGCCGTCAGAAACGGAAACGGCTCCCCCGGACGAGGAGCCGCCGGGAATGCGACGCCCCTTGCGATCAAATGGATTGGCCGGGGTTCCGTAATGCGGGTTCAGACCAAGACCGGAAAAGGCAAACTCGGTCATATTCGTTCGCCCGACAATGACCGCGCCGGCCGCGCGCAAGCGCGCGACGACCACCGCGTCCCGATCGGCGGGCGCGGCGTCAGAGAGCACAACCGATCCGGCCGTCGTCGGCAGCCCGCGAACGTCAAACAGATCCTTGACTGAAACTGGAATTCCGCCGAGCGGCCCGGTCCATATGCCCGCTTTGCGGCGGCGGTCCACTGCATCCGCCTCGGCGCGTGCCGCCTCCGCAAGCAATTTTGTAAAGACAAGAGCTCCCTCGCCCTCAGACGAGGTCGCTTTCTCCAGACATTGATCAGTCAATGCTCGGCTTGAGAGCTTGCCGTCTTCGAGCGCCTGTAGGGTCGATTCAATCTTGCGCATCGTCCATCCGCCGCCGTTCATTCAGGAGATGGAGCTCAGCGCACCCGATTGCGGACCGACCGTTGGTCTCGAATACGCTCAGACATAATAATGGATCTCGAACAACACGCACCCGCCGATCGATTTGAACGGGCCGTGATGAACACCCGGCGGACGGCAAGCGTAGGTGAACGGAAGAAAGCTTTCTCCGCCCTCCCCCTTCTCATCATTTCCAACAATGAGATCGCCAGACACCAGGAAGACTTCTTCCCAATAGTCGTGAACAAAGGGCTTGATCGTATATACACCGGGCGCAAAGCGAAGCAGACGGGATCGGTTTCCACTCTTGCCCTGCTCGTCAAGCGAGCCTGACAGGATTTTCTGCTGAATCCCCGAAGGATAGCCGGGCGGTGTCTCCCAACCCGATTCCATATCGACGGCCTTGAACTCGTCGTGCAACTTGGGATTTTTCATCGCGCCGACAGCCTCCTACTCACACTTGCTGGGTAATGTTGCGCTGAAAAGCGTTGATATGTTCGCGCATGGCGTGCTCCGCCGCTTCCGGCTTTCGGCTCCGGAGCGCTTCGACAATCGAGCGATGCTGCGTCAGTACGCGCCGGTGATGATCCGGGTCACGGAGCGATATGAACCAGAAACGCAATGAGCGTTCGTGAAGGTTGCGCAAGGTATCGGCCAGGACCTTGTTTCTTGCAGCTCGGGCCAAGGTGTCATGAAATTCGCGATCCAGCAGCATTAACCGTTCAACGTCGCGCGTTTCGGTCGCTTCTTCCGACTCGTCCAGGATTTCCTGCAGACGCTGCAATTCGGCATCATCGGCTCGCTCCGCCGCGAGCCGCGCGCAATAACCCTCGGTCACCGTGCGCACGCCGACAATTTCCATCGCCTCGTCGATACTGACCGGGCGAACCATGATGCCCTTGCGGGGCAGGATCGAAACGAGATCGTCCATCATCAGCCGGTGAATCGCCTGATGGATCGGAGTCCGTCCGATCTTCAGTTCGGTGGATACCGACGCCTCACTCAGCACCTCGCCAGGACGATAGTGGCAGGTAATGATTCGGTGCTTGATTTCATTATAGGCCTTGTCGAGGAGCGAGCCCCCGCGCCGCCCGCCAGCCGCCTTGCGATCGGGGGCGGTACCGCTCCGCTTTGATACCGACCGCTTTTTCATATGCTCTCCCTAGCCAACGATCGGCAGCGCAACAATTTCATATGAATGCGAGATTTTACGCCCCAGGACAGGGTCAGATAGCTCAAATGAGAACCCGCTTGAAGGCCGAATACCACCGATCGCGGCCAATGTTCCACAGAACATCGCCGACCCGTCAGTCAGTTTGCCATCCGCCTGATACCCGGCAACGATATCGGCAGGCGCAAGCATGGCGGTTACGGACCCTTCCTGATAGATGCGCCACTCACCATTCTCCTTTATCCAGGAGCGCAACTGAAGCGAATCCCAGTGTCCGATGACATCCTCAAAGTCCCAGAGATCGGGAGCTAGTGGTTTCTCGCAAAGCTGCTTCGATACCGTGATATTGTAGGTTTCAACCTTGCGGTCGGTATGATCCGAACCGGCACCCAGCCACATTCGATCGCCATCGCGAATCAGCACAAACTCCACCTCGCCGCTCGAACTGTCGCCGACGACCTCAATTTGCCCGGCAGTCGTCAACAGCGATCTGGAAACCCGATAATAGATGGGAGTCGAGGACGGGCGAGCCACCCCAAGCGCCTCAAGCTCGGCAATGTGCTTTTCACGTGCGACGGGATCGCGTCCGGTCCAGCCGGCAATAATCGCCGAATTCAGCACAATCGGCCGGTTCTCAACGTTGTTGCGGCCATGGACGCGAAACGTCAAAGGCCGCTCAGCAGTCTTCTCCTGGAAATCAACTTGCATAGTGTCGCCGACGGGTCGCTCCAGTTCGATCTTCAACGCCATTCCGTGTCCCTAGTCCGCAGCTTTCCGGATTTGCCTTGCGCGTCTGCTGAAGATCCCAATTCAGCTTGGGACGGCCCATCCAACGTGAGGCGTCCATAAATCCTCCTCGGGACAATGGACGCAGCCCGAACGACATCATGAGGCGGCCTTGATGTCAAGGTGATATTTCACAACAATTTAGGAAAAGCGAGGCTGCGTTTACCGCTTAGGACCTCACCTGCGCGCAATATCTCGCTCATCCGGGCATCCGGCTCACCAGCCCTGACGCACGGCGACCGGCGCCGCAATCAAACGCGCCTCACCCAGCGCGCTTCTTCGCCGTCTCCAGCACGGCATCCACCATGCCGGCGTAGCCAGTGCAGCGACAGATGTGACCGCTCAACATTTCACGCACGTCCTGCTCCGACGGCGACTTGTTCTTCTCCAGATACGACTCTGCGGAAACCAGGATACCGGGCGTGCAATAGCCGCACTGTAATCCATGATGGCGACGAAACGCCTGCTGCAGGTCATTCAGCGATCCATCCTGGCTCGTGAGGCTGCGAACCGTGGTCACCTTCCGACCTATCGCCTGGACGGCAAATACCAGACAGCTTCTGGCCAATTTGCCGTCAAGAAGCACGGTGCAGGCTCCGCATACGCCTTGCTCGCATCCGACGTGCACTTCCGGGCGCCCCAGCTCTTGTCGCAGGAAATCACTGAGGAGCATTCGCGGTTCGGCAAAGCCGCGCACTTGTTCTCCGTCCAACGTGAAGGTGACTGCGTGTCGTTCGCCTTCTTTCAGTTCGAGCATTGTGCAGCCTCCTCAATCACTTTGCGTCCAAGCCGCCGCACCAGATCCCGGCGATAGGCAGCGGTCGCATGCTGGTCGTCGGAGCCTCCCAAATCCCAGGCAAAGTCATTCAGTGCGTCGTCCATTTCTGCCGTCTGCAATTTTGGCCAGTCGCGTATCGTCGGCTTGTCCGCGACTCCTCCGATTCCAAGCCTTACCGATTCTCCCGACACAATCGCAGCGGCGGCGCAGATGGCAAAATCTCCATGCCTCTGGGTCATTTCCGTGAATGCATATCCGGTCCGCGGCTTTCGCTTCGGAAAGCGGACCGCGACCACCAGCTCATCGAAATTGCGAGCTGTCGTGAGCATCCCGCTCTGGAACTCAGATGCCGGCAACACGCGTTTTGTGCGCGTCGATTGCAGCACCACGCTGCCGCCCAGCGTCGCAAGGCAAAGCGGCAATTCGGAACTCGGATCCGAGTGAGCGATGCTTCCGCAGACGGTGCCACGGCTGCGCGTCTGCAGATGGCCAATATGAACCATGGCTGCGGTCAGCAGCGGCACCGTGTCTGCCAGCTTCGGCCAGGCCATGAGCTCGGCTTGCGTGGTGGCGGCCCCGATTTCAATCGAATCGCCGTCTTCGCGAATATAAGCGAGCGCTTCGAGACGCGAGATATCGACCAGCGCTTTCGCTTCGATCAAGCGAAAGTTCATCATCGGAACGAGAGACAATCCGCCGGCGATGACGCGGGCGTTGTCGCGATATCGTTCCAACGCCTGCAATGCCTCATCGAGATTGGCCGGGCTTACATAGGTGAATGGACGCGGTTTCATGTATTAAAATCCGAGAGCTTTGAGAAAGCGCCGCCACCAAGACAATCTTGGCGCACGATCCTCACCCAGCTCGGCGGTCAGACGCTGGAAGAACTGTGCAATCACGACCTTTGTGGCGCCGTCGAGCATTCGGCCGCCGACAGCCGCCACCTTTCCGCTCACCTCCACTGTGTAATCGTAGTCAATCCGGGTTCCCTCGCCTTCCGATGTCAGTCGCACACGCCCCGAGCCCACTGAAATGCCGAGTGGCCCATCAAGACCGCCGGACAGGGTTGCTGCGTTCGGCGGCTCAAGATCCGACAGGGTGACATTGGCGGTGAACCGCCCCTTGATGACGCCGACGCCAAGCGACACTTCCGCGCGATAGCTGTTCGGCGCAACCTGATCGAGCTGGTGACAGCCGGGTATGGTGCGCGCCAGCACTTTGGGATCAAGGAGTGCGCGCCACACCGCGTCCTGCCGTGCGGGGACAAGGAGGGATCCCGTTCCCGACAGAGCCTTCGCGCCTGGCCGCGCCTGAAGCGGAGCCGCGGCTGCTGGCACAGAATCACGTGGCACGGTCCGCCGCGGCTTCTCGGTTTCACCCATCAGCGCCTTGACGCGCGACGGAGACAACGGAAGCTTCACATCCTTGACGCCGAGAGCGTCCGCGACTGCGTTGGCGACGCAGACGGGAGTGCTCATGACGTTGCCCTCCGCAATCCCCTTCGCTCCCAGAGGAGAGAGCGGGGACGGGCTCTCCATGTGCAGAATCACGGGCCGCGGAACTTCGCATGCTGTCGGGCACAAATAATCGGCGAACGTGCCGGACAAGAAGCTGCCGTCGGAGCTGTAGACAAACTCTTCATAAAGCGCACAGCCAATACCCCAGCCAAACGAGCCGAGCACCTGGCCTTCGGCCAGGAGCGGATTCAGCAATCGTCCGGAGTCGTGCATCGTCACATACTTGTCGATGCGCACCTCGCCCGTATCCCGATCCACCTCAACGCCGCAAAAGTCGAACACGAACCCGTAGGTCAGCGACGTATTTATCTGGTCGGCATCGTTTGGCGGCTCCAGCTCGGGCGCAGAATAGGACGCGGTCTCGGAAATTCCCGGCGACATATCCATGGGCAGTTCGCCAGGCGACCAATGCGCGGTCCCCGCCAGCCGCGAGAAGCGAATGGAATTGTCCGGATTGCTCCTCGAAAACACCATCCCGCGACCAAATTCGATGTCGTCCACCGATACGTTGAGCGTTTGTCCGGCGATCTGCGCAAGCTTGGTTCGAATCTTCTTCGCCGCGAGTTGTGCGGCAACGGCTGTCGATGACGAAAACCGGCTCGAATAGTTGCCGGTTGCGATCGACCACGCGTCCCTCTGCGTATCTCGCTCCATGTTGCAGCGGATATCGTAGGGATTGAGGCCAAGCTGATCGGCTACGATCTGGCTGAGAACCGTGGCGTGGCCCTGCCCTTGCGGGAGACTGTCGGCAGTGACACTTACCGTGCCCAGGCAATCGACATGTACGGTGGCATAGGCGACGTTGCCGCCTTTGGGCCCCGCTTTCTTGCGCTCCTCGACCGGTACGATGGTGCTCAGATATCCCATATTTGACTGAGCAGGCTCGACCACCGCCGCAAAACCGATACCGTAGAGCCGCCCCTCGGCCCGCGCTTTGTCGCGCCTCTGCCGAAGAGCCTCGAGTTCACCGTCACGTTCGGCAATTGCGATGGCAGTCTGATAGTCGCCCGAGTCAATCAGTGCTCCGGCAGGCGCGCGGTAGGGAAACGAACCCGCCGGAATCAGATTCTTGCGGATGACGTCGAGCGGATCGAGTCCAAGCTCGACCGCAACCCTCTGCATCAAACGCTCTAATCCGAAATAGATTTGAGGTCCGCCAAAACCGCGAACCATTCCCGAGGGAGTTTTGTTCGTCATCACCAGCTTGTTGGTGATGCTCATGTTCTTAACGGCATAGGCACCGGTCATGATGCCATGTTGCCGGTAAAGCGGACCAGGCATCGGCGGCCGCAAATAGGCGCCGTAGTCGTCGATCTGCTCAAAGCGCAGCGCAGTGACGGTCCCGTCGCGCTTCACCGCCGCTTGCGCGTGTATGACGCGGTTGGGTGCGGCGATTGCCGCAGTAAGATGCTCAAAACGATCCTCGACCCATTTTACCGGTCGGCCGGTTCGCTTCGAGGCAATGCACATCAAGACGACGTACGGGAAAATTGCCTGTTTGACCCCGAACCCGCCACCGGAATAGGCAGGAGTCCGAATGCGCAATTGCGAACCTTTGCACCGCAGCGCTTTTGACATCACCGGGTGAACTGTGAACGGTCCCTGAAAATTGCAAAGGACGTCGTAAACGCCTTCGCCCCCCTGGTAATCAGCAACGACAACATAGCCTTCGAGAGGCGTCTGCGAGTTGCGCGGATAATCGACTGTCAGCGAAACAACCCGATCCGCCTCCGCGAAGCATCGATCTGGGTCGCCGTAGGTGAAGTGCCGCTCGGACGGTACATTGGATCCCACGGCGGGATGGACAAGCGGTGCGTCTTTCTCCAGCGCCGCCAGCGGCGCAATCACTGCCGGCAGCTTTCGATATTCAACCTTGATGTCGTCCAGAGCATCTTCGGCAATGTAGCGATCATCGGCGACCACGACGGCAACCGCCTCTCCCACAAATCGCACCCGATCCACCGCAAGCGACCACTGGTCCATCGGTTGGCGAAGCACGATCAGGAATGGATCCGAATCTTCTTTGATCTCGCGTCCGGTGAGCACTGCCACGACACCGGGGCGCTTCAGCGCGGCTGTCGTGTCGACACCCACGATCTCGGCATGCGCATGCGGCGATCGCAGGATCGCCGCATGCAGGGTTCCCGACCGCACAGGCAAATCGTCGGTGTAATAGCCGCGGCCGGCAAGCAAAGTCGCGTCTTCGATCCGCTCGACTGGACGACCCACCCAAGGGCCTTCACCCGCGGATTTGGAGCTTGGCGTCACGGTAGACATGCCTATTGCAACCTGTAAAACTATTGTGATATTTCTTATATCCTCCAGTTTGGAGACCATGTCAACGGCGATTTCAGGCATTGGCCGAGACGCGTGATGGCTAGGAAGAACGAAATGGCAGGCGATAGAATTCACCGCGTCGACATTGATGAAAGCACAATCCCCAATACCCTGAATTTCTCGTCCCCTTTCAATGTCGCCGTGCCGTTTATCGATCGGCATGTCGCCGAGGGACGAGGACAGACGGACGCTTTGCGCCATCCACACGGAAGCGTCACATATTCGCAGTTGGCGGAGAATGTCAGCCGAGCAGGCAACGCACTGCTCGACCTGGGTTTTAGGCCCGGCGAACGCCTGCTAATGGCCTCGCTTGATGATCCGATGTTTTTTTATGTTTTCTGGGGCGCGATCAAGGCCGGGATTATTCCGATTGCGGCAAGCACCTTCCTGAAAGGCGGCGATTACCGTTTTCTCGTCGCGGACTCGCAGTGCGCGGGCTTCGTTTATTCTTCAGCTTTGGCCACTGAAGCAACTGCTGCAAGGGATTCTGATTCGAATTTGCGGCTCATGCTTCCAATGGATGGCGACAATTCGATTGCCGAACGCATGAAGGGGGCTTCCCCGCATCTGGAACCGGCGCCCACGACTGCCACAACGGACTGCTTCTGGCTCTACTCCTCGGGCTCGACCGGCAACCCAAAGGGAGTCGTACACGTTCATCGCGACATGATCGTAACCAGCGAAAGGTACGGGCGGCGCATTGCGGGTATTGATCCTGACGACATCGTGTTCTGTGCCAGCAAGTTGTTCTTCTCTTTCGGATTTGGCGGCGGCATGACCTTCCCGCTTTGGCGTGGCGCGTCAATCGTCGTGCAACCGGAAAGAACCACCGCGACCCTGGCGCTTGACTATATCGAGAACTCCGGCGCCACAGTGTTCTTCGGCGTTCCGACGCTCTATGGTCAAATGGTTCAAGAGCTGGAGAAGCGCCCTCGAAAGCTGCCCCGACTGCGGCGCTGCCTGTCGGCCGGCGAAGCGCTGCCAGCGCCCATCTTCAACAAATGGAAGGATTTGACCGGCGTTCCGATTCTGGACGGCATTGGCTCGACCGAGGTTCTGCATATTTTCGTGTCGAACCGGATCGACGACATCAGGCCAGGCACGTCCGGCCGGCCGGTCCCCGGCTACGAGGTCAAGATCGTCGATGAAAACGGCCAGCCGGTCAGACCGGGCGAAGTGGGCACGCTCTGGGTCAAGGGTGAATCGAACGCGCGGTGCTACTGGAATAATCCGGAAAAAACAGCCGAGACCATGCGCGGCGAATGGCTGAATACCGGGGACGTGTACTACGTCGATTCCGATGGTTATTACGTCAACGCCGGGCGCGGCGATGACATGCTCAAAGTCGGCGCCATGTGGTGTTCTCCCATCGAAATCGAATCGAAGCTGCTTGAACATCCCAAAGTGCGTGAAGCGGCGGTGATCGGACGCGCTGACGAAAACTCACTGATAAAGCCCGCGGCTTATCTGGTTTTGTCCGATCCAAAGGATGAAAACGAGCAAACCGTCGCTGAGCTGCAGAAATTCTGCAAGGACCAGCTTGCCGGTTACAAATACCCGCGCTGGTTTCATTTTGTCTCCGAACTTCCAAAAACCGCAACCGGCAAGATTCAGCGGTTCAAGTTGAGACAGTTGCCCGCCTGATCATCGTTCACTCCCAGTCTCAGAAGAAGGAATTAGCAATGGCGTTTGAAGCACCAATTTCGAGATGGCGGGAGCGCGTTCTGCCGGAATGGCTCGATTACAACGGTCACATGAATGTTGCCTATTTCGTCCTGATCTTCGATCACGGAACGGACGCGTTCTATCCCCTCATCGGATTGGGGAAACCTTATCGGCAGCGGACCGGAAAATCGACTTTCGCCGTGGAGACGCACATCACGTATCAGCGTGAGTTAAGCGTCAACGAAGAGGTGCTCGTGACCACGCAATTGTTGGGATATGACGAAAAGAGAATCCATTACTTTCACCGCATGTGGCATGCGGAGAAGAACGTGCAGATGGCGACGCTCGAGCAGCTCGCGCTGCATGTCGACCTGACGACCCGCAAGGTCGAGCCCATGCCTGAGGAATCTCAACGGTTGCTGGCTGAGGTCTGGCAAACGCACAAGGATTTACCACAGCCCAAAGAAATGGGCAGCGTCATGTCGGTTCATTCTAGACGGAAGTAAAAGCGGTAAGAAACGCCTGCCCTGTGACCGCGGCGTTTTTTGTGTCAAGGTAAAGCAGCGTCAGGCCTCGGAGTATTCCGCAGACCTCGCTGCTTTATCTCCCAGCAGAACCTGTCTGAATTCAGGCCGCCTGCCGCTGATAGGGGCTGATTTCACCTCGCTCAATCAACAGCGAACTATCGACGATCTTGTCGAGAAGCTTTGGCGTTGATTCCGTGATCAGCAGTCCAAGTTCCGGACGGCTTTTGCGCAATCGGACAAGTGTTTCGGCGTAGGAAAGCGCCAGCGCGGGCGCCAGGCCCTGAAACGGTTCGTCGAGCAGGACATAACGCGTGCCGATCATGAGCGCGCGTCCAAGCGCGACCATTTTGCCCTGGCCGCCCGACAATACGCCGCCAGACCGATTCCTGAATGCACCGACCTCCGGCAGCAGCGTGAAGATTTCGTCCAGCCGGCGCTTGCGCTCCTCGTTTGACAATCGCAGCGCGACTGCCGGCAACAAAAGGTTATCCTGCACAGAAAAATCAGGAATTAACCGCCGGTCTTCGGGGGCATAGCCGACACCCAGACGAGCCCGGTCATGTGAGGGAACGCCAGTGAGATCCTGGTCGTCGAGCAATATCCGGCCGCCTTGCAGCGGTAGAAGCCCCATGATTGACCGCAATGTCGTCGTCTTGCCGGCACCGTTGCGACCAATAAGCACCGTCGTCTGCGACGCCGGGACGTCCATGTTGACGTCGCGGAGCACGATCTGGTCATGAAAGCGGACGCGGACCTGTTCGAGGCGAAGCATCAACCCACTCCAATAACGCGTTCAAGCACGTCGGCGCTACGCAGAATTTCTCCTGGCGCGCCCGCGGCAAGGACTCGGCCCGAGCCCCATACCAGGACCCGGTCGGCATATCGTTCGACCATGTCCATGTCATGCTCGACGAAGAGCGCGGTGATTTTCTCCGTGCGCAATACCGAGACGATCTTGTCCATCAGCGAGAACTTCTCGGCCGTGCTGACACCACTGGTCGGCTCATCAAGCAACAACAGCCGCGGCTTCAGTGCCAATGCGATTGCAATATCCGCAAGCTTGCGCATGCCCTCTGGCAGAGTCGCGGTCGGATGCGCCGCGGCATCCTCCAGCGACAGAAGGCTCAGCGTCTTGCGAGCCTCCGCCAGATAGTCCTGCTGCGCCAGCGGTCGCATGGCTTGCCAGATTCCCCGCCGAGCCGCGATCGCAAGCATCACGTTCTCGATCAGCGAGTGACCGGTGAAGAGTTGGGGGATCTGGAAGGCGCGCGCGATGCCGCGCCGCGTAATCTGGCGCGGAGAGAGATCGGTGATTGAATGACCTTCAAAGGTCACGCTTCCTTGCGTGGGGCTGATATAGCCCGTGCATAAGTTCAGGAAGGTGGTCTTTCCAGATCCATTTGGGCCAATGACAGCAACAAGTTCGTGCGGGTGAATATCCAGATCAACCCCATCGGCGGCCCTGACGCCGCCGAAGTTGATGTGAAGATCACGAACGGAAAGGATCGGGGTCATTGCGCCTTTTCCTGCTTCCTGACGCGCATGAGCAAGCCATAAAGGCCCTCCGGCAGAAAGAAAATCACGACCAACAGCGCAATGCCAATAATGGCATTCCACGCATCGGCCGCAAAGCCGACCGCGAATGTGCGGATCAGTTCAAGAAAGAACGCGCCGATGAACGCACCCGGCGTCCCGCCGATCCCGCCGAGCACGGCAATCAGAACCAGTTGACCCGATATTGTCCAGTACGACAGTTCCGGAACAATGTGACCAACCGCCATCGCCGTCACAGCGCCCCCCAGCCCCGCTAGAGCCGCCGAGGCCGTGTAGGCGATGAGAATGACGCTGCGCGCTGAAACACCCAGATATTCCAAACGCACTTCGTTACTGTGAACCGCGCTGAGCGCCTCGCCCAGCGGGCTTCGCAAGTAGCGATCAACAATCAGCGCTGTGCCGACCATCAGCAACAGAGAACCGTATTGCAGGATCGGATTGAAAGCTGCGCGGCTGAGTTCGAATCCAAGCAATGTTGGTGTTGCGACGCGAAGCCCGTCGGTGCCGCCGGTCAGGTGGTACATCTTGGACAATAACGTGAAGAACACCATCGAAACGGCAAGATTGAGCATGGCGAAGAAGATCGCGCGGTAGCGCACCATGAACGCACCGACCAGCAACCCGGCCATTGTCGCAGTGATTGTCGACAGAACGAGCAGCAACAGCAGGTCCTGAACGCGGCCATCGCGCATCAAGAACGCCGTGGCATAGGCGCCTACGGCAAAATACAAGGCATGGCCAATCGAGATCAGGCCGCCCCGCAAGAGCATTGCAACACCAAGCGCGGCCAGGCCTTTTCCCACCGCCAAGACAAAGACAAAGCCCAGCCACGGAACGGCCAATGGCAAAATGGCGGCGGCGACGGCAAGACCGATAATATGACGAAAAACCATCTCAGATCCGCCTCAGACCAACTGAGCCGAACAATCCATAGGGACGCACCAAGAGGACGGCGAGCATGACGAGATAAGGAGCGACCGGCTGAAATTCGGGCGCAAAGTATATGGCTGCCGATCGCGTCAGCCCCACGAGGATCGCGGCGAGCGCGGCCCCCTCGATCTGTCCAAGGCCACCGATCGCGGCCACCGCAAAGGCAAGCACGATCGTCTCAGATCCGAGTCCGGGCGCAACGCCGACAGTTGGAGAAGCCAGGGCGCCGCCCAGAGCTGCAAGAAAAACACCGAGGGAAAATGCCAGGATGAATACGCGTGAGGAATCGATGCCGAGCGTCTGCGCAACTTCCTGGTCGGCAACCACCGCCACGATGAGCTTGCCGATGCGCGTATGTTTGAGCATCAGGCGCAGCCCTATCGCAACTCCTATCGCCATTGCAATCAGCAGAAGCTGATAATTAAGATAAACGATTCCGCCGATCTGGCTGATGCCGAAAATTTGCATAGGCGCGGCGTTGGAATAGGGTTGCACGCCAAACAGCAGCTTCTGTGCATCTTCCAGGATGAGGAACAATCCGAACGTCACCAGGATTTGCAACGCCTCTGGACGTCCATAGGTCCAGCGCAGCAGCGTTCGTTCAATCAAGGGTCCTAGCAGAACCGCGATCAAGATCGGGCTGACCACGAGCGCGGCGAGGCCCAAGATGGGTCCGCCGCGCCCGGTCAACCAGATGCCGATGACGACACTGGCGTAGGCACCAAGGGCGTAAAAACTCCCATGGGCCACGTTGAGGATCCGCATGACGCTGAAGACAAGCGTCAACCCAACGGCGACAAAGAAGATCAGTGCCGCGTCCGCCAAACCGTCGACGACCAAAGGAATGTAGGCAGAAAGCATCGTTTATTTATAGGAGCCGGGCTTCGGCAATGTGGCCAGCACGTCCGGCTTGAGTTTCGCGATCCATGCGATTGGATCGATGCCGGCAGGAGGCGTGACGGCCCTGGCCGGGTAGCGAACCATTTGCCCCATGATCGGGAACGGATAGGCGGGATCCTTCACGGTGACGCCGACAATCTGATCAACGAGACCGTCATGGTCGGGGCGCAGCTCCAGTGTTCCTGTCAGGGTTTCCGTCTTCAGATTCCCGGCGGCTGCGATCAAGTCCTCGCGGGTCGGCCAGCGGTCCTTGTTGGTCGCCAGCGCCTTTTCATAGATCGCCTTCACGGCATAGAGCGTGTTTGCCATCTTGAAGGACGGGAACACCGGATACTCATTATAGCGCTTGCGATAGCTTTCGACGAAATCCCGGGTTAGCGCGTTCGCCTGCGCATGCGGGGATTTCCACCAGCCGTCGCCAATCACGCCGACGATCACACCTTCCGGAAGCAACGTGCCGACCCGCTGCAGAACGGATTCGCCGAGCGCCAGGATCACCTTCCCCCGGCTGAACAATTGGCGGGGCGCCGCCTGGCGGACAAAGTTCTCAAGGTCCGCTCCCCACAAGTTGGAGAAGATCACGTCCGGCTGGGCCGCCGACAAGCGCGAGATCTCGGTATTGAAGCTCGGCGAGCCGAGCTTTGGATACAGCTCGGCGACGATTTCAACGTCCGGCTTAAGCGCCTTAAGAGTTTCCTTGAAGATCAATCCGGCATCGCGACCGAACGCATAATCCGGATTGATGATGGCGGCAGTCTTTACGTTTGGATTGACAGAGAGAAGATACAGGACGGAAGCAATAAACTCCGGAACCGTGCTGCTGTTGGTTCGGTAGACATATTGATACTTATCCTTCAAGAACAACTGATGCGTGTCACAATTCCACATGAATGTGGGCATCTTCAATTGCTCGGCAACGGGCGCCAGGGCCAGACAATTGCCGCTGGATAGTGCCGCAATCATTGCCTGATTGTTTGTGTCTGCAGCCAGACGCCGAAACTCGGCAACGACGCCGTCAGTCCCCTGCCCCTCGTCGACATAGATCGGCTTGACCTTGACACCGCCAATGCCGCCCTGGGCGTTTATCTTTTCAAGCACCAATTCTGCGGCGTTGCGACCAGGCATGCCGTACGCGGCCGCGGGGCCCGACGTGAACGTAAATATCCCCATTCCTATCTCAGCGGGTTTACCGGTCTGAGCTGGCACCGACGTTGAGCCCGCAAGGGCAATAGCGAAAGCAAGGGCCAAGCGCTTCATATTTAGTCCTCCCATGTTTTCCCAAAGGCATTTGGCCGACGAAATGAGGGGCGCGGCAAACCCGAGTGGAAAATCCTGCGCTTCATGCTACCTACCACATCGGTGATGTCAAGGTGATATTTCAGATGCGAAGCAGAGCACTACCGCTCTCATTTCCGAATGGTCCGCGGCCGTGAAACTGACCCTCCTTGAGGCAGCGGAGGATGAAGGATCTAAGATTTTTTGGGCAATCAAGAAGCGCTTATCTGAAGCAAGATGTCGCGGGGTGCTTCGTTCTTGCGTCCCCTCTTGCACAGGGACTGCCAGCCAGGGTTCAGGTCCAAACGTTCAGATACGAACCGCGCTGACTGTTCGCGCGCGCGTCGTTTCCTCTCGGCCTCCTCGGCGTGGCGGCGCAATTCGGCTGCCCTGGCAGACACGTGTTCACGCGCGTCCATGATTTCCTGCGCCCGTCATCGCGACGCACCGCACCGACTTTTCGGAGCGCCGCGGATGCTGAGTGATCCTTGCAAAGGCCCCTTTTTAAGACTCCTTGCAAAGTTTGTGCCTGAACTCGGCGGTCACAGGGGCATCGCCATCCACGTCAGGCAACGACACTTGATCTTCTCGCGTTCCGGGATGACCGCCAGCATTTCGCGCAGGTGATCTTCGGACATTGCCGCGTTGGTTCGCTTCGGTCAGAAGCAGGCAAGGCGATCCCTATCCGGTCTCGTCAAATTCCGCTTCGCACCGCAGGCGGCGCGTGCCCAGCCTACGATGCGCGATGCAGAAAGACAGGCAGCCCTCTCTTGTTTGTATATAGGGGACGGTAGCGCTCGATGTTGTACGTGGTGGCGACATCCATCTTGCGCGGCCCGAGCTTCGGATCAGGGATGGGCACCAGCTCGTATTTGCCCTCTACAAGCGCCGACATGACGCCGGTCTTGCCATCCAGCATGGCGTCGTAGGCCATATTGCCAAAGGTCAAGCCCACAAGCTTGTCGAGGAAGTCCGGATTGCCTGAGCGCAGATCGTAGGTGAGGTCGGACACGATCGTCTCCTGGCCGGTGCGCCGACCAATCTCGTCGGCAAGCATCTCAGCCACATTCGCCTTTTTACGGTGCCCAAATGCGTCGGGTTCGCCGTATTCCCGCGTTTCATAGCCCTTCCACTCTGCGCCTTCGCTGAGCACAACCAGGGCGTAATTGCCCGGGCTCGTTTGCTTGTCCTCAACGAGCAGCCGGATGAGTTTTCCAAGATCGACCTTGTATTCGGGAATGACACAACGGATCGAGGTAACATACGCGGTGTAGAGCGCCGTAAATCCGGCATCGCGGCCGAAGACGCGGAAAATGCCGATCCGCTCGTGCGACGCGACGGTGGTTCGCTGACGCTGAATAGTGTCAGTTGCGCGGGTGATTGCTGTCGAGAAGCCGATACAGTACTCGGTGTTGCGGACATCGTTATCCATCGTCTTCGGGACGGCTACGATCTTGACGCCGAGCTTGCTGAGTTCGGCCGCATAGCCGAGCGTATCATCGCCGCCAACGACTATAAGGTGCTCGATGCCCAGCGCCGAAAGGTTCGCCAGCACTTGCTTAGAGACATCCCAGGTCTTGGCGGCGGCGTCGCTATTGGCACTCGGGGTAACCGGAAAATCCTCGGCCGCGAGGTGATCGGGAAGCCTTTTCATTTTGGACGGGTTGGTCCGGCTCGTATGCAGCACGGTCCCGCCGCTCCGGTCGATGGTGCGCGTGTTCTCGCGGTCCAGGATCATGACATAGCGCCTCCTGCTTGCCGGGTCCTCGAGATTGAGGTGCGTAAGTCCCTCCCAGCCACGACGGAAACCGATGACCTCAATACCGTTCTCGCTGCCGCGGTAGGTCACGGTCTTTATGACCGCGTTGAGGCCAGCGACATCACCGCCGCCAGTGAGAATGCCGATACGCTTTCGAGGCATGATCAGACCCTCAATCGCACTTTGCGAACTCGTCCGGTCCCTACTCCGTTCAGCGTGAGTTCGGTTGGTCTCGTTGTTGCAACCGAAGTCCGCATTTCGCAATTGACTGCAAACCCATGAATGTCGCCGCTGGGTGCAAGATGATGCTTGACGGAATAGCTTCGATGTACTTTCGAAAGCGTCCTTTCTGTTCGAATCGCGCGCGGAATTTCGAGCGTGCCATGAATTCGGTGAGCCGCGGGGCAATCCCACCTGCGATATAGATGCCGCCCCGAGCGCCGAACATCAGAGCAACATTTCCGGCGACCGTTCCCAGCATTGCACAAAACAGGTCCAGCGCCGAGTTCGCGACTGGGCAGGTGCCGTCCAGCGCTGCCTTCGTAATCTCGGCGGCATTGCGCTTTGGCGCGCTAACTCCATCAAGCGCAACGACGGCGTCATACAGATTTTCTAGCCCGCTACCAGAAACGACCCGCTCCGCCGATACGTGGCCGAAACGCCCGCGCAGATAATTGATGATGGCATCTTCACGTTCGGAACTGGCTGCCATTGTCGCGTGGCCGCCTTCGCTTGCAATGACAATTGGGCCTTGAGCTCCCGGAACAATGCAGGCCACGCCGAGACCGGTTCCAGGCCCAAGCACCGCCATTGGTTTCCCCGGTACGCCTTCGCCATCCCCCAGCGGATATAGATCTGCTGTTGTCAGGAGCGGCAATGACATGGCGGTTGCCTGAAAATCATTGAAGATACGCACCTTCTCAAAGCCAAATGCCGCACGCAGCTCTGCAACATCGACTGTCCACGGGCAATTCGTGAACACGCAACGATCTTCGTCAATCGGACCGGCGACAGCAAGTAACGCCTCAGACACCGACATCTGCCGACAATGACGGTCCAAGTAAGCTTTAACGGCATCGGCAAATCGAGGGAAATCAGCTACCGCAAACCAGCTGATCGGGCCAAGGGCACCATTCGACAATAGTGCAAATCTCGCGTTCGTGGCACCAATATCGCCCAATAACAGGTGCTCGCCTGCGAATGCCATCGAATCCTCCAGCGGTGCTTGTATAAATTATACGCGCCTTTCTGAGGCGCAAGCGAGACGGCTCAACGGACGCGAACGCCGCTATTGAACTAACAGGACGCTGGATGCGCCGCCGCATTGTCATCGTCAACGACAAGATGCAGAAGGGCTATCGCTACGTTCTGTCTGCGTCGGCCGGCCGTGATTTTGACCCGCAGTTCCGCCCCGATTTGACGCCCAAGCAGATGCTTGAACTCGGCGTGTTCTGCGGCAAATACCTGACCGATTGTCGTGACGAATTTCCTGCCAGTTGGTTCGCACGCGCGAAACTATCGCCTTCGGGTCGCGACAGCTCCTTGAACTATTTCGGCGTGGACGCCAGCCAACCCTTGTCGGAATGGCGAAGAATGGGCTGGATACATCCGGACGATCCGCGCGGCTGGTTCCAGTGGTACTGCCGGTACTACATGGGTCGGCGCCTTCCCGAAGAGGACGCTCGCCAGATCGGACGCTGGAAGGCGATCAGGCGACACGTCTCACAAATCAGGAAGCATTGCGAACCGGGCGATCCGACTTGCCGGCCGCGCCAGCGCCAAGCGCTGCTGCATTGGGCCTACGACAGCCGAAGAATTTAGAGATCAAATCGTCGTTCGTAGCGGCTACCGGCCGTCGCCACTCAAGGCGTCGACACCGACATCATAACCGTAAAGCAAGAACAAAAACTCGGGGCTTGGGCTCGCTCAGCCGGGGCGATAAGCCGCCGATTGCGCTGCTGAATCACGACGGCGCAACGAACCCGCCATCGTGACAGAGCCGGGCCTGCTGCCGGTGTTCGAGATCCCTCCACGCAGGCGACGACGCTCACCCGAGCGATGGGCAGCTTGCGTGAGCACAAAGGCATTCTCTACGGAGGGTTTCCGCCGTTTGGCAATTGACCTGGCGCAATGACGGGCTTGGATTTAGGTTACTCACTGCAACTTCCGCGAGGAATTGACTCAAAGGAGGAAGATCATGGCTGAAGACTGGGCTGCCGACGTCAAAAAATACGCGAGCAACGCGGACGACAATACGATTGCCGGGATTGTCCGCTATTGCGGGATCGCACTGCAAAAAAGAGATTCGTCACTTGTGTCCTTAGCGGACAAAGAGGAAGTCGGACGTGTACGCGAAAATTTTCTGAAGAAAAAGCTCGGCTTGACGAACACGGACACTGAACTGGATGAAGCGATCTCGGCAGTCGCAGCCAAGATGAAGGGCGATCGTACGAAGAACCGGGTTACGCTCTACTATCTTCTGGCCGAACATTTCGGGAAGCTCTCGGCTTTCACCTGATCAGACTTGCATGAAGTGCCGCTGCGCGGAAGGAGGAGCCGCCATGTCAGGAACAATCATCATTCCGGGAGGAATGTGATGTACGGCTTCGTCGCTGATATTGAGAAACTAACGGAAGAGAATGGCGATTTCCGGCGAGTGCTCTACACGAGCAAGAACCTTCAACTTGTGCTGATGGCGATCAAACCTGGTAGCGAAATTGGCGAAGAGATTCACACCGACCGCGACCAGTTCTTCCGCATTGAAAAGGGCACGGGAGAGGTCGTGATTGACGGACATCGCTCGAAGATCAAGGGCGACGATGCCATCATTGTGCCGGCAGGTGCTCGCCACAACATCATGAATACCGGCGAAGAACCCTTACGGCTGTACACCCTCTATGCGCCGCCGGAGCATCGCGACGGCACGGTGCACGTGACAAAAGCTGATGCCGAAGCTTCGGAAAGGCATTTTGACGGCAAGACAACTGAGTGACGCCCCTAAGTCCTGAGGCCCACTGCGGTCGCGATGGAGTACGTGGTGATGGATGCGTCTTCCTGGTTCTCGCTGCTGGGTTTCGCCGCCGCGTGCTTCCTCGTGGCCATGACAGGCAGCTTCTTCCGGCCGGGTGACTGGTACGAGGGCTTGAAGAAGCCAACGTGGCGACCGCCTAACCGGCTGTTTGCACCGGTGTGGACCGTTCTCTACTTGATGATCGCTGTATCCGGCTGGCTGGTTTGGCGGGAGGCCGGGTTTGCCGGTGCCGCACTGCCGCTCGCAGTCTATGCCGTTCAACTCGTTCTCAATGCCGCGTGGACGCCACTGTTCTTCAGCCTCCGCCGTCCTGATCTCGGGTTCGTCGACATTGTTCTAGTCTGGCTATCAATTGTGGCGACGATTGTACTCTTCATGCCGATCCATGTCGGAGCCGCCTTGCTGCTCCTGCCCTATCTTGGGTGGGTCACATTCGCCACGGCGCTCAATTTTGCGATCTGGCGACTCAATCTTTCACCATCACAGAGCTAGCAAGAAGCAATGCTCGACCGCTGCTCCCCATATTTCTCTCAGATTGATTGAACGCTGCAGAGCATTCTCTCACCTGACCCGCCGGGATGCGGTGGCGCCGCGACGAAGGACTGCCGATTATGCCCCAGGACGCCGCGACGACAATCGAAGATGACTCGGCACACCCGCAGGTCGCACTGCGGCGCTCGCTCACGGTTGCGTCGCTTCTTTTTTACGGGATCGCCATCATCGTAGGAGCGGGAATTTACGTCGCGATCGGTTCGGTGATCGACCGGGCCGGTGCGGCGGCGCCGCTGTCGTTCCTGCTCGCGGGCATCGCCGCGACAATGACCGGCCTGTGCTACGCGGAACTGGCCAGCCGGTTTCCGGAAGCCTCCGGCGCCGCAGCCTACGTTAAGCAGGGCTTCGGTTCCGACCGCGCAGCACAGGTGACCGGTGTCGCTTTGACGCTCACGGTCGCGATCGCCGCCGCCTCGATTGCTAGCGGTGCGGTCCATTATCTCTCTCTGCTCATCCCCCTACCGCCAACCGCCCTGATCGTGCTGTTGGTGGCAAGCTTCACACTGCTGGCGATGGCGGGGGTACGGGAGAGCGTCGGCTTCGCGGCGGTTATCGGCGCGGTCGAGATCCTGGGCCTTGTCATCGCGGCCGGGGTGGGTTTCCTCGCTGCCCCTGCCTTCGACGTCGTGGCCATGTTACCGGTAAGCCTCGCCGCATGGCAGAGCGTTGTGAGCGGCGCCTTCATTGCGTTCTTCGCCTTCATCGGCTTTGAGAGTCTGGCCAATATGGCGGAAGAGGCCAAGGACCCTCGCCGCACGGTCCCCTACAGCATTGTCGGCGCGGTCTCGCTCAGCACGTTGCTTTACGTCGTGGTCGCAGCGGCCCTGGTCTTCGCCGGTCGTGGCGGCCAAAGCCCCCTGATCGACCTGTTCCAGGGCTCACACGCAACGCTGTTCGCCGCCGTGGGTGCTCTCGCCATCGCCAATGGCGTCTTGGTCGAGATCATGATGTTGGCGCGACTCTTCTATGGCATGGCCCGTCGGCGACAACTTCCCGCCGTGCTCGGCCGCGTCCATCCGGGAAGCCGCACACCGGTCGTGGCAACTTTACTCGCCGGCGGTATCGTGTTGGTAACCGCATTGCTGATTCCGTTCGAGCGGCTGCTCGCGCTTGCCAATGCTCTGACGCTGGGCATTTTTTTGGTCGTCGATCTCGCGCTGTGGCGCATCCAGCGCAGGCAGCCAGCTGGCGAGGGCGTCTTTGCAGTGCCGCGTTGGGTGCCACCAGCCGCCGCGGCGCTTGCCGGCGGGTTAATCGTGGCGGAGGCTATCTCATGACGGCAGCGTTTTGAGACGAGGGTGCGGTGAATATGGTTCGCCCGGAGCTGCTATTGCAGCTGCTTGCACACCTATTCCGATTCGATCGTGCCCGGCGGCTTTGACGTGACATCATAGACGACGCGATTGACGCCTTTCACTCCGTTGATGATGCGGGTGGCGACGTGGCCCAGGACCTTCATGTCGAAGGGATAGGAATCCACCGTCATGCCGCAGTCCATCGCGGCGCTTCTATCCCAAAGGCTCCCTCCGCCGCGCTTGACAGATTTGGACCGTCGTCCTAATAATTAGGACATTCGTCCAACTCACTCACACAAGCAAACGGGTTCGCCATGTCCGCACCAATCGATATCTATGTCTGGGCCACGCCCAATAGCTGGAAGATTACGATTGCGCTCGAGGAAATGGCGCTTCCCTATAATGTGCGACCGGTCGCGATCGTCAAAGGCGAGCAGTTCAAGCCTGAATTCCTCGCAATCTCCCCGAACAACCGGATTCCCGCAATCGTCGATCCCGACGGCCCGGACGGCGCACCGGTGTCCGTGTTCGAGTCGGGCGCAATCCTGAGCTATCTCGGCCGCAAGACCGGAAAGTTCTATCCCGCCGACGA
Organism: Pseudorhodoplanes sp.; assembly: GCA_032027085.1. Lineage (NCBI taxonomy): Bacteria > Pseudomonadati > Pseudomonadota > Alphaproteobacteria > Hyphomicrobiales > Pseudorhodoplanes > Pseudorhodoplanes sp. The sequence goes on from JAVSMS010000001.1 coordinate 4,209,425, forward strand.
GCGCGGCCGCACCGAGGTCGAGCAATGGCTGTTCTGGCAAATGGCAGGTGTCGGACCGATGTTCGGCCAGGCGAGCCACTTCCGGAACTACGCGCCCACTCTCGTCGACGACCCGATCAAGATCGACTATTCGGCCAAACGCTACGACAACGAGGTAAGCCGGCTGCTCGGCGTGCTCGATGCGCGGCTGTCCGGCTGCAGTTTCGTTGCAGGCGACTACTCGATTGCCGACATGGCGATCTATCCCTGGGTCGGCTATGCCGGACATCTCGGTCAGGACCTGGACGCGTTTCCGCGTGTGCAGGCCTGGCTCAAGCGGGTTGGCACTCGCCCGGCGGTCGTCCGCGGCATGGCGGTCGGGGCTGACCTGCCGCGCTCGTCGCCGCCGGCCGGCAGCGAGGAGCACCGCGAGTTCGCCAAGGCGCTGTTCGGACAGAATGCACAGACCGTCGTCGCCGCGCGACAGCAAAGTCCGCAGACATGAAAGACAGAGCGATGAGCGACAAGTCGACCCGCGACCACATCGTTGAAGCTGCCGATCAGCTCTTCTACCACCACGGCTACGAGCACACCTCGTTCTCGGACATTGCCGACGCGGTCAGCATCTCGCGCGGCAATTTCTACTACTACTTCAAGACCAAGGACGAAATTCTCGACGCAGTGATCGCGGCGCGGCTGGCGAACACGCAGCAAATGCTTGATCGATGGGAGCGCGAGGGGCAGACGCCGGTGGACCGCATTCGAAGCTTCATCCACATCCTCATCGCCAACCGTGCCGACATCAAGAAATTCGGCTGCCCGGTCGGAACCCTGAATATGGAACTCGCCAAGCTCGGCCACGACTCGCGCGCCGAAGCGAAGTCGCTGTTCACGCTGTTCCGCACCTGGCTGCGCAAGCAATTCACCCTGCTCGTCGGCAAGGAGGATGCGGACGCGCTTGCGATGCATGTCCTCGTCATCAGCCAGGGCGTCGCCACGCTCGCCGCCACGTTTCATGACGACAGGTTCATCGAGCGCGAAGTACAGCGGATTTGCGACTGGCTGTCGGCCTATACCCGCGCCGGCGCGCCTAAGACGCGACGGTCACGCACCAACTAGATGGAGCTATCGCAATGTTTATCGTGCTGCTGAAGTTTTCCGAGAACAAGGCCAAGGCCGCCGAATTCATGAGCGGCCACAATGACTGGCTCGGGCGCGGTTTCTCCGACGGCGTGTTTCTTCTTGCGGGAAGCCTCAAGCCCAGTCTCGGCGGCGGTATCCTCGCATACAACACGACGCGCGCGGAGCTTGAGCGCCGCGTGAATGAGGATCCCTTCGTGACGCAGGGCATTGTCGAACCCGACATTCTCGAAATCACCCCTTCAAGAGCCGGCGACCAGCTCGGCTTCCTGCTCGGCTGAACCCCGCAATTGGCCGCAAGGATCGCGCTGCACCCGGCGGCGCGCTTTGCTCCGACCCAGCTGCCACGCCAACCACGTGAGAAAGGAAAGCATCCAATGAATCCCCTGATTGGTCATGTCACGAGGTTCTGCGCCGCTTTGGCCATCACGGTTGCGAGTGCGGCTGCGCATGCGCAGATCGCGAAAGACGCCGTGTCGAAAAGCCCCTGGGGGCCCGCCGACGAGATCGGAGCTCTCAACATGATGAGCGATCAGTCGAGGCTCGATGCCCTGAAGATGGTCGCCGGCGGCAAGGTCTACGATCTCGCCGTCGACCTGTTCGTCGGAATGCCGACCTGTTGCGCCGACGCCTTCGGAGATCCGAGCTACCAGATCTGGAAGACGCATGAACCGCTCCGTCGCGAAGGCGAGCGCCTGGTTTCCCACTCGAGCGACGCAATCCTGATGAACACCCACACCGGGACGCATATCGACAGCCTCAACCATTTCGGACTCCAGGGCAAAATCTGGAACGGGGTCAGCGCAAGCGATGCGATCGGCGATCGCGGATGGGCCAGATCCGGCGCCGACAAATATCCGCATATCGTGGCCAGAGGAGTGCTCATCGACGTCGCGGCGGCAAAAGGCGCCAAGCACCTGCCCGCGTCCTATGCCATCTCGGTGGCGGACTTGCGGGACGCGCTGGAGAAGCAGCGCTCGAGGCTTCGGCCCGGCGACGTCGTCCTGATCCGGACCGGTCTGATGACGCTGTGGCCCGACAGATCGAAGTACCGCATCGCCGATCAGGCCGGCCTGAGCCTGGAGGCCGCGCGGTGGCTGGTCGAAGAGCAGAAGGCGATGCTGCTCGGCGCCGACAATTTCGGCGTCGAAAGCTTCCCTTCCAGGAATCCCGCGAATTTCGCTCCCTTGCACACCTATCTTCTGGCCGAGAAGGGCGTGTCGTTCATGGAAGTGCTGTGGCTGGAAGATCTGGCGAAGGATCGCGTGCATGAGTTTCTCTTCATTGCATCCCCGCTGAAACTCCGCGGTGCGACCGGATCGCCCATCCGGCCGCTGGCGATACCAATTCGGCGCCCAGGGTGATGTGTCGCCACCTCCTCCATTGAACGCACTCCTTTGCCGTCGGCTCCGGGCACGCCCGGAGGCCGGCGGAGACGACCAAAGCCGGATACAGTGCTGATGAGCAAAACGATCACAGGTCCCGACGGCAGGCCGCGCTGCCGCTGGTGCGCCGCGGCGCCCGAGTTCCTCGCCTATCACGACACCGAATGGGGATTCCCGGTCGCCGATGACCGTCGCCTATTTGAGAAGCTCAGCCTCGAGGGTTTCCAGTCGGGCCTGAGCTGGCGCACCATCCTGACCAAGCGTGACAACTTTCGGGCCGCGTTCCACGATTTCGATGTCGACAGGATCGCCCGCTTCACGCAACGCGACGTCGCGCGGCTGCTGAAGGACGCCGGCATCGTGCGCCACCGCGGCAAGATCGAAGCGGTCATCAACAATGCCAGGCGCGCCCGCGAGCTCATCGAGCAGGAAGGCTCGCTGGCGGCCTTCATCTGGCGCCATGAGCCGGACGCGAAACGGCTTGCGGCACCGCAGACCGCTTCGACCTCGGCGGAGTCCGTCGCATTGTCGAAAGAGCTGAAGAAGCGCGGCTGGGCCTTTGTCGGCCCAACCACTGTCTATGCCTTCATGCAGGCGATGGGGCTTGTCAACGATCACGTCGAGGACTGCGTGATCCGCATCAAGGTCGAGCGCGCCCGCAAAGCGTTCAGGCGGCCGAGAGGGTGACTACTCCCACTCGATTGTTTTAAGCCATGGTAACGCGATGAATTTTCAGCGCAAATTTTTTCTGTTGCGATGAAGGACCGTCTCGCCGATCCGTCACAAATTTGCGCTCTTGATTTCAAACACGAATTTCGACGATCCGCAGTTCGCTCGGTTTCATCGACTATCGATAACGATCGGTCGATTTCTTAAAATCTCTGATGACTACGGCGTCGCCGGCCGGCCTCAAAAAAGACCGTCAGCCACGGTTCAAGACTTCACCGACTCCCAAGCGTCGTCGAGTTGGTCAGCCTCGAACATCTGTAGTTCACCCTTCATCACCAGGCTGGCAACTCTCACGCACCATTCCTCCCATGCCGAGGCACCCTGCACATCACAAGCCTGCGACCGCGTCTAGACTAACCCTTGCTCTGACGGTGGCGCCGCGCGTTCGAAGCGTGCCGGGTGCGCCATCTCATTTCGGGCAGCATCTCGGGCGTAAAGTTCTCGAGACTGCGCCATCCGGACGTTGGTGCGTCCCGGCTGGCATCGGTTGCGCGTTTGTGCGGGAGGTCGTACCCGTGAGGGACGCAATGTCAGCCTGTATTGCCGGGATTGCAGCCCTGTTGCTCGTAATTGGCGTGCTTTTCATGTTTGGAAAGACTGAGCGCCCCACTCAGCCACCGCCGCCCGCTATATCTAGCGGCACTTGTCCATCAGCGATCACCATGAATGGCAGGGAGGCCGAAATACCTCAGTGCACGGAGCGATTTGGCATCCGTTTCGAATCAAATTGGCTCTGCCGCCCTGAGTTATCCAGCCGGGCGAGCACCGAAACGTCCGACAGTACCGACTACCTGCACCGCGAACGGACTGTCGATGCTGAGCGTGCAGAGACAAACCTCTGAATCGGTTGAAGGCTACGGCCAGGTAGCGTCTCCATAGCGGCGACTTTTGCACTCGCTCCTGGTGCTGTTTCTGCCGTCAAAATCGCGCTACAATGTTGAATGATTTCGCCCGAGGCCTCTCGGCTGGAAGGAGCGTTATGGCGCCAAAACCCCGACGGCCATTCGATCCGAAAGCGTTTCTCGCGCATGTGGGCGATGGCAGGAGCATTGGGCGGTACCAGAAGGGACAGATCGTCTTCTCGCAGGGTGAGCCCGCCGATGCGGTCTTTTTCATTCAACGAGGCAAGGTCAAGATCACCGTCGTATCGGAACAAGGCAAGGAGGCGGTCGTCGCGCTCCTTGGGACCAACGATTTCTTCGGCGAAGGGTGCCTTGCCGGACAGAAGCACCGGATGGCAACAGTCACAAGCGTGACGGATGCAATGATAGCACGACTGGAGAAGGCCGCTGTCGTGAGTGTGATTCATCAGGAGCCAGCATTCGCAGAGATGTTCATTGCCCATCTTCTGGCTCGGACAATTCGTGTCGAAGCTGACCTTGTCGATCAGCTGTTCAATTCAAGCGAGAAGCGGCTCGCTCGGCTGCTTCTGCTGCTGGCCAACTTTGGCAACGCAGGGGAGCCGGAGCCGATGTTAGCTAAGATCAGCCAGGAGACGTTGGCAGAGATGATCGGCACGACCCGCTCACGCGTAAGCTTCTTCATGAACAGGTTTCGCAAACTTGGTTTCATTGACTACAACGGCGGCATCAAAGTCCACCGTTCATTGTTGAACGTTGTTTTGCACGACCAGCCGCAGATCAAGACGTAAGCCGTCATTTTGCCGACAGGCGGCCCGGTCCACTGGATCAGCGAATTCCGTCGACGTGAGCAATTCAGCACAGTCTTGGCCTCAGCGTAGGCATAGCGTTCAGGCATAGAATTTCCGTCCGCCTTGATGCTTGGCTGAACGTCTAGGACGTCCGGTCACGGCTGGATCGGGAACGAAACCAAAGGACGCGAAGATGCACATCTCGGGCGAAAGCCTGGTGATCATACTTGCGGTCGGCCTCATTGCTGGATGGTTGGCGGGTCAGATCGTGCAAGATACCGGATTTGGGATCATCGGCGACCTCATCATCGGCATTGTGGGCGCCTTCATCGGCAGCTGGCTGCTGCCTCAGCTCGGCATCCATCTCGGCGTCGGCATTGTTGCAGCAATCATCAACGCCACGATCGGTGCGCTCATTCTGTTGCTGATTATCCGGCTTGTGCGCGGTAGTGGATGGCGATGGGGCGGAAGTTGGGGCCCGCGTTGGTAGACAGTGTCTGCTCCACACAACGTGAATTCGTGCTTGGAGGGCCGGTCATGGATATCAAGTCGCTCGAACGCGCGTCGCCCGATGTTTCCCTGGCCTCGTCAGATAAGGAGCCGTTCCTGAATGAAGATAATGGGCACGCTCTTGCCCAAGCGATCGTGGACACGATCCGCGAGCCTCTGATGGTCCTTGACAAGGACCTGCGCGTCGTCACCGCAAATCGCTCCTTCTATCTGACATTCACGATGAATCGTCAGGACGTTCAAGGTCGTCCACTCTACGCACTCGGGAACGGCCAGTGGAATATCCCGGAGCTTCGGTTGCTACTGGAAAACATCGCACCCCGACATGCCGTGATGGAGGCTTATGAGGTCGAACAGGAAATCCCTGGCATCGGCCGCCGCACGATGATCCTGAACGCACGAAAGGTGTTCTACGAGGAGAATGCTCACACCACGATTCTGCTGGGCATCGAAGACATTACCGAGCGGCGGGCAAGAGAGGTCGGGCTGAGGGATCTGCTGGAGCAGAAAGAGGTGCTGCTGCAAGAGATGCAACACCGAGTTGCCAACAGTTTGCAGATCATTGCGAGCATTCTTCTTATCAAGGCCCGCACGGTACGCTCGGAAGAGACACGGCTGCATCTTGAGGATGCCCACCAGCGCGTCATGTCGGTGGCCGCCGTGCAGCAGCAGCTCCATGTCTCGGAGCCTGACGCGATGATCGAGCTCGGTCCCTATCTAACGAGGCTGTGTGAGACTCTGGCGGCATCGATGATCGGTGATCGTCGGCCAATTTCCCTGCAAGTCCACGTCCAAGAAGGCACCGCTTCGTCAGCCCAGGCCGTTAGCCTCGGTCTCATCGTAACGGAACTCGTCATCAATGCCCTCAAGCACGCGTTCCCTGGCGAACGCGCCGGCGGTACTGTGAACGTGGCTTACGATATAGCCGGACCAAACTGGAGACTGTCGGTTTCTGACGACGGCATCGGAAAGCCGACGAGCCATTCAGACAAGCCAAATCCGGGTCTCGGCACGACGATAATCGAAGCGCTAGCTCGGCAATTCGATGCGAGTGTGGACGTGGCGATGGACCCACAAGGAACGACAGTGTCGATCACGCACGCTTCTTTTGCCGTCTTTCGACTGCCGGCTGCCGCCTAAGGACGTACACGGAGCATGTCGGTCCTAAGCCTCAATGCGTGAACCGGCCTCGCTATTTGCCGTTGCCATAGCCATATCAGTAATTCCGCTTCGAACAATCATGACGCCGACCACCGGCGGGCGGGGGCCTCAAGGAAAGGACTCTGCATGTTCACGCCAGGACAATACCGCGAAAAGGCAGTCGGATACGGCGAGCTCGTAAAGATTGCGAACGGTCCAGATGAACGACGTGAATTTCTGGCACTGGAACAGCGCTTTACGGTGCTTGCGGATAACGAGCAATGGCTCGCTGACAATCACGAAAAGACGGTTCGCGCGAACGCGCCCGACATAGAGGGTCTTGCAGAGGAAGAGGAGCGTATCCTGCGTTGCCTCGGCGCTGCGCTGATCCTGCAGTGGAATACCCTGCCAAGAAAATTACGCAGGGAACTCTTCGACAACGCAGGCACCATGGGCGAGCTGTTGGAGACGACGGAGCTCAGGGCACAAATTGCGCGCTTCCTCCACAAAAACAGGAATGACGGAGCAGTCACATGACCACACTTCCAAAGCACGAGGATCAGCAGAGCCGGCACGCTGCGGCTATCGAACGGTGGGACAATGAGGGTGGCGCGTCCTCCCAGGTTTCGCAGCAAGAAAAGATAGACAAGGGACGAAAACACCGGCGTTCCGTGTCTACCAATCGCGAAGAGCAGGAGGATTCCTAAAGCCGCTCACTGGGCTAGTCGTCGACGACGATTTACCCGCCACAACACGACCCTACGCGGGATGGTCCTCAACCAGGAGACATCTTGAACGATAGCGTCCCGAAACTGGGAGATATCGCGTAGCAGCCTATCCGTCTCAAAATAAATACACGGAATCGACTGCGCTGCTATCGCAAGTGAGCCTGTTGCTCGCATTCCGATCAGCTTTCAGTCCGGATAGTCGCCTCCGTTGCTTCGAAATTGCTGCTCGTAATTATACCGAGGAATAGAACGATGAAATTCCGTCCGCTTCACGATCGTATCGTAATCAAACGTATTGAAGCCGAGGCAAAAAGCGCTGGAGGCATCATCATTCCCGACACCGCCAAGGAGAAGCCCCAGCAAGGGGAAGTTGTCGCTGTTGGTCCGGGTGGACGCGATGAGGGCGGTAAGCTCATTCCGATCGATGTCAAGGCTGGCGACCGAGTGCTGTTCGGCAAGTGGTCCGGCACCGAGGTCAAGATCGATGACGAAGACTATCTGATCATGAAGGAAAGCGACGTGATGGGGGTTCTGGTCGAGACAGAGGCACGCAAGAAGGCTGCGTGACAACGCTTGCCGCGTCCGCGCCAAGAAGTCGTAAGCAAAGTGAACACAAATACGTTCTTCTGAGGAGTTACGCCCATGTCTGCCAAGGAAGTCAGGTTTTCCGTCGACGCCCGCGACAGGATGCTGCGCGGCATTGATACGCTGGCCCACGCGGTTCGGGTAACGCTCGGTCCCAAGGGCCGCAACGTCGTGCTCGACAAGTCCTACGGCGCGCCGCGCATCACCAAGGACGGAGTAACGGTCGCCAAGGAGATTGAGCTTGAGGACAAGTTCGAAAATATGGGCGCGCAGATGGTGCGCGAGGTCGCATCCAAGACATCGGATATTGCGGGTGACGGCACCACCACCGCCACCGTACTCGCCCACGCGATAGTACGGGAAGGTGCCAAGGCGGTTGCCGCCGGCATGAATCCGATGGACCTGAAGCGTGGTGTCGACCTTGCCGTTGAGACGGTCGTACAGGACCTCAAGAAGAACTCTAAAAAGGTCACATCCAACGAGGAGATCGCCCAGGTCGGGACTATTTCCGCGAACGGGGATGCCGAGATTGGGCGCTTTCTTGCTGATGCCATGAAGAAGGTCGGCAATGAGGGCGTCATCACGATCGAGGAAGCACAATCTCTCGAGACCGAGTTGGAAGTGGTCGAGGGCATGCAGTTCGATCGTGGATACGTCTCCCCTTATTTCGTCACCAACGTGGAGAAGATGCGGGTCGAAATGGATGATCCCTATGTCCTGATCTACGAAAAGAAGCTGTCGGGACTGCAGGAAATGCTGCCTCTCCTTGAGGCGGTGGTACAGTCGTCGAAGCCCTTGGTCATCATTGCCGAGGAGATCGAGGGGGAGGCCCTTGCCACCCTTGTGGTTAACAAACTACGCGGCGGCCTCAAGGTCGCGGCTATTAAAGCGCCCGGCTTCGGAGACCGCCGCAAGGCGATGCTTCAAGACATCGCGGTCTTGACCGGTGGTCAGGCGATCTCGGACGATCTCGGAATCAAGCTCGAAAATATCACGCTCGCCATGCTCGGGCGTGCCAAGAAGGTGACGATCGAGAAGGAAAGCACCACGATCGTCAGCGGCGCCGGCAAGAAAGCCGATATTGAAGCGCGCATCCACCAAATCAAGGCACAGATCGAAGAGACCACCTCCGACTATGATCGCGAGAAGCTGCAGGAGCGGCTCGCCAAGCTTGCGGGCGGGGTAGCGGTGATTCGGGTCGGCGGAGCCACTGAGGTCGAAGTCAAGGAGCGCAAGGATCGGGTTGACGATGCGATGCACGCGACCCGCGCGGCCGTCGAGGAAGGGATCCTGCCGGGCGGCGGCGTGGCATTGTTGCGCGCCAGCGAAGTGCTCAAGAAACTGCGCACAAACAACGATGACCAGAAGACCGGCGTCGAGATCGTCCGCAAGGCCCTCTCGTGGCCGGCGCGGCAGATTGCACTCAACGCCGGCGAGGACGGTTCCGTCGTGGTCGGTAAGATCCTCGAAACGGATCAGTACGGCTTCGGCTTCGACGCACAGTCGGGCGAGTATGTTAACATGATGTCGAAAGGCATCATTGATCCGACCAAGGTAGTGCGCGCAGCATTACAGGGCGCCGCATCGGTCGCCGGTTTGCTTATCACCACTGAGGCGATGGTCGCTGAGCTACCGAGTAAGAATGGCATGCCACCTGGAATGTCGGCGGGTGGGGGCATGGGCTTCTAAAAGACGATGTCAGGCCGGGTACGACAGTTTGCTAATATCACGGAACACGCAAATTTTAAAGGACGGGTCATCCCATGCGTCACACAGCCGACCACAACCAAGAACTGGTGCACCATCGATTTCCTCCGGGAGACAAGGCCCGATTAAATGGGCCGAGGCATTACACGAACGCAGTCCCTGGTGTTTACGACATCGTGGAATTACTCCCGGAGCGGGATGGCGAACTCCAATACCGGATTAAGAGCGATCTGGAGGGTTACCATCGGGTGGTGAGAGAGAGTCAAGTCGAGAAGGCATGATTTCGCTTTCGTGGATAGGGATTCCGACGTCGTGCCAAAGAGTGCACCCTGACGCGAGCGGGAACGGGACCAGTCGGCATCGTGGTCAGACCAGCGTCGAAGCGATCTGCTTCGCCCCTCTCGGGCCGCCACCCGGGAACAAGTGCCATCTCATCTTCGGCGGATAGCAAAGCGACGCCGTCGTCACCATGTGTTCATAGTCGATTGGCGCAAACACATCCCGCCACTAAGTCGAGGAGGCCCGTATGCGAGGCCAACGCTTCGGAAGCAAGATCAAACTCCCGTCTACCATAGCAATCAAACATCAACTGTTGACGATGATGTTCGAGGACGAGATCAGGGCGATTCCACCGGGTGGCGCTTTCAACGAGAACGCGTCTCCAGCGCTCGCCAAGTTGAAACGGCTTAGAGGTTCGCCTCTTGCGCGCCGCCCTGCTAGCTGAAGGAACGGCCATTCCCCTCGCCGCCGTCTTTCGTTGTTTTTGGAAATGCGGCGCCACTACGTCGTTGGGAGGCGTTAAGCTTGGGGCCGCGCGTCCTTGCAGTGAGCGCTGGCGAGGGCATACGTCGGTTCAATGGTCAATTTTGCACAGATCGAATTACTCGCGGGGCTAACTTAGGCCAGCGGCCGGCATCGCCAACGCCAGTTCGCCCATGAGTCAGAGGCTCGGCGCTTCTGCTAAATGGAGGAAGCCAGTGAAAGTTGTGCGTGCCTTAGCGGCAGCGGGTTTGATCGTCCTTCCCACAATGCAGGTCGCGGCCGCATAACAAGCGGTATTGGGGCAAGGTAATGTGTCCTGCAGGACATGGAGCTCCGATCGGGACAGTAGTGAAGCCTCTGGCCACGTTGCCTGGGTTCTTGGCTTCGAAATCTACTTTCGGAGCCAGATCGAACCAATGCTTGATGGTCCGGGCGTGGAGTTCATCGGCGAAATCAACGAGCACCAGAAGACGCAATTCTGGGCGACGCGCGGGCGCTGTTGTTTCCTGTCGACTGGCCAGAGCCGTTCGACCTGTCCATGATCGAGGCAATGGCGTGCGGCACGCCGGTTCTGGCTTTTCGCTCCGGGTCGGTTCTGGAAATCATTGAGGACGGCGTTACCGGTTTCATGGTGGATAACATCGAAGAAGCAATTGTGGCACTGTCGCGCGTCATGGCGCTCGACCGGAGAAAAGTCCGCCAGCGTTTCGAGGAGCGGTTTTCCGCTACGCGCATGGCGACTGACTATGTCAAGGTCTATCACTCGCTGATTGCAGCGTCAGGTGCCCATCACGGCAACAAGACGGATATCGCGCCCGCCCTGATTGAAGGACTTGATGCCGGCATTTTGAGGACACACATTGCTTAAGCAGGAATCCACCGCTGCGCTGATGGAAGAAATTCCGGAAACTCCCTTTTATATTCCGGGCACCGGCTCCTCGACACGGCCTCGTCGCACGCTCAAGCATGGCGACTCCTTCGCGGTGCTCGATAGTCATGCCGACATTGGCGCGACGGCTGGAGGCCCCGACGGGATCTTTTTTTCCGATACACGCTATCTCTCGCGCCTGGAGATGCTTCTTAACGGAAAGCAGCCTTTGCTGCTCGGCTCGAACGTCCGCGACGACAATTCGATGCTGACCGTCGATCTGACGAACCCGGACATCTACGTCGATGGGACGCTCATATTACCGAAGGACATGCTGCACGTCGTGCGCACGCTGTTCCTGTGGCGTGGCGCAGTCTATCAACGATTGCGGATGCAGAACCATGACGACCGCCCGCTCAAGGTCCAGCTTACTTTTGATTTCTCGAGCGACTTCGCTGATCTGTTCGAGGTCCGCGGCCTACGGCGCGCGCGCCGGGGCGTCGTCACCTCCGGAATTTTCGGGAACAGCGGAGTCACGCTGAACTATCAGAGTCTCGACGGCAATAGACGGCGCACGACACTGCTGTTCGAACCGGCGCCTGCGCGGCTCTCCACCCGCACTGCCACCTACGAGTTCGAGTTGCAACCGCACGAGAGCTGCCCAATCTATGTAACGGTGAATTGCAGCCTCGGCGCCGACGACCGCCCTTCCCTGCCATTCCGCAAGAGCCTGCGCGCGGCATTTCAGGAGCACAAGACCGCGAGCCGCGACATGGCCACGATCTCCAGCTCAAACTCGATCTTCAATGAGGCGGTGTGCCGCTCGATGGCCGACCTCGCGATGCTCACGACGCACACTCCGCAGGGCCCTTACCCTTACGCCGGCATTCCCTGGTACTCGACCACGTTCGGCCGCGACGGGATCATCACCGCCTTGCAAATGCTGTGGTGCGACTCCCGTATCGCCAAAGGCGTGCTCCGACGGCTCGCCGCTTATCAGGCCACGGGATTCGATCCGCTGGCCGATGCCGAGCCGGGAAAGATCCTGCATGAAATGCGCGGTGGAGAGATGGCGGCGCTCGGTGAAGTCCCGTTCGGTCTGTATTACGGCAGCGTGGATGCGACACCGCTCTTCGTGATGCTGGCCGGGCTCTACACCGAGCACACCGGCGACGTCGAGACCCTGCGTGAGCTGTGGCCCAATATCGAAGCCGCGCTGGGCTGGATCGATGGCTCGGGCGACCCCGACCGCGACGGCTTCGTCGAATACCAACGGGCAGATGAAACGGGGCTCGTCAACCAGGGCTGGAAGGATTCACAAGACGCAATTTTCCACGCCGATGGCTCGCTCGCCCAGGGGCCGATCGCGCTCTGCGAGGTCCAGGGCTATGTCTACGCGGCAAAACGTCTGGCAGCACGCGGTGCGTGGAGGCTCGGCAAGCACGCTCTGGGCGACGCTCTCGACGCTCAGGCGGCAAAGCTTGCCAAGCAATTCGAAGCAGCGTTTTGGTGCGAAGACATTGGCACCTACGCGCTCGCGCTCGACGGGCGGAAGCAGCCATGCCGCGTTCGGACCTCGAATGCCGGTCAGTTGCTGTTCAGCGGCATCGCTGCGCCCGAGCGCGCGGAAGCCGTGATGCGCGATCTAATGCGCCCGTCGTTCTTTTCCGGATGGGGCATTCGCACCGTGGCGCGCGAGGAGCGCCGCTACAATCCAATGTCGTATCACAACGGCTCGGTGTGGCCACACGACAACTCGCTGATCGCGGCCGGATTTGCCCGCTACGGGCACAAGGACGCGATCGACCGCGTGTTCAAGAGCCTGTTCGATGCGGCGAGCTACATGGACCTGCGGCGTCTACCTGAACTCTATTGCGGCTTCCAGCGCGGGCACCAGCGCGGACCGACCCTCTATCCGGTCGCCTGTTCGCCGCAGGCCTGGGCCGCGGGCACGCCGCTTCTGCTTCTCCAATCTTCACTCGGCCTGGAGTTCGATCCGGACCGGCACGAGATCCTGCTGCGCAACCCGCGGCTGCCGCCGTTTCTCGGAGAAGTGACTCTGCGCAACCTCCGGCTCGGCCAATCAACCGTCGACCTGATGCTGCGTAGGCATGACACCGATGTATCGCTGCAGGTGCTGCGAAATGACGGGCATATTAGGATCGCGGCTGTGTATTCGTAACGAAGGCGGCGCCGAACTTTGGTTGAACCTGGCTTGCTAGAGCTCCACCGGTGTTCTTGTCTCCATAGAGGAGAATCATATGTCAAAGAAATCTCTCGAATCGGTCGACGAGAAGCGGCCGGCGAATGTATGCACGGACATCCCGCCAACTGAAGGTTATTCGGTGGAGGCCGACGGTAAGTTGAAAACGCAATTTCCCCAATCAGGGCAGCGCCTTCGAAGCAGGCACCCAGCTCAAGAAGCAGTTTCCCTCCGTTCAGGTTAACATCTACGATGCCAAGGAGCGAACGCCAGTCAACCTGACGAAAGCGTAACAACGCGAGCGCATCTGCGCCTTACGCGGCATGGACTGCGTTCGTGGCGAACGTCGCGTGGGTGATCGCCACGGTCGTTCCCGCAGGGCCGACCACAGTCTCGACAGTGGCACCGAGTTGTTGGGCGAGCGCTTTGACGATGCCCGTCCCGAGCCCGGTTTTGGGTTGAGCAAAGACGCCGTCCGGCTTGCCGACGCCATTGTCCGCAACCGAAAGTTTCCAGTTCGCTCCATGGACTTCATACGCAACGGAAATCCGACAATCGGCCCTGTTGCTGGGAAACGCGTGCTTCAGGGCATTCATGACAAGTTCGGTGACGATCAAGCCCAGACTCTCGGCCTGACGGGACGTCGCATTGCCTCCCTCGCCCACCACTTTCAGCGAGACAGGTCGCGCATCACCAATCATCGACGTCGCGAGCGTGTCGCATAAGCTGGTAAGATAAGGCACCATCTCGATCGGTCCGCTGGCCCCGGATCCGTGGAGTTGTCGCTGCACAGCCGCAACCGACAGGACGCGCTTGTGGGCGTCTTGCAAGTGGACGCGCGTCTCCTCCGACTCCACCGTCTTCGCCTTCATCAAGATGATGCTGGCGATGATTTGCAGGCTGTTGGAAATCCGGTGCTGAAGCTCATCAAGGAGCACGTCTTTCTGCCGCAACAACTCGTCCTTGTCGCGCTCCAGGGCGCGTCGCTCCGTGACGTCTACCATGCCCAGCAGAATGGTTGCGCCGGCGCCATGCTCGTAGAACACTTGGCGTGCGTTCAGACAGATCCGGCGGTGTCCGAGATCGGGGAATTCATGCTCGACCTCGTAGTCCTCCATCACCCCGTGCTGGGGTATGATTTTTTCGAGCAGTTCCCGAAGTTTCGGAATGTCCCATTGTCCGTCCCCCAAGGCATACAAATGCCGGCCTTGGGTGTTCTCCGCGCTGACCTTGAATACCGAATAAAAGGAGCGGCTCGCGGCCACCACGCGCAGCTCCTCGTCCAGCACCAGAACGGGCTCGCGGACAGTGTCGACGATGCCCTGAGCGAGCGCGCACGCGTCGGCAACGTCGGTGAACTGCTCTCTGAAGGCGGTTGAGTGCATAAATTGTCGCAGTACCCTGTACACGCTGCGAACACCCCGGCGGCGCGACCGCGTCGAGGCTCACTGGATCAACGCAAGGGTCGGCAAACCCGCAAAACGTCCAGCGTTTGAAGCGTAGCGTCGATGCCGGCGGACAACTGTATAAGATTGCTCACGGGCAGCGGGCGGCGGGCGCCGTCATGAAAACTTCCCACCCGGTTGCTTCAGAATTATCTAAAGTGCGACCAACTCAGATTTCCTCCACACGTTTCCGGTGCATTGGGAGGCCAACGAAAGGAGACCCATCATGACACGGAAAGCGGCACCGACGTTCGACCCCAAGGTCTTTCTCACCAAGGCTGATGGGCGGCGGACCATCTCCAAGTACAAAATCAATCAAGCCATCTTTGTGCAGGGTGATCCAGCCGATTCGGTTCTTTATATTCTTCATGGGAAGGTCAAAGTGACCGTTAATTCCGCACAAGGCAAGGAAGCGGTGGTCGCCATCCTTGGGCCGGATGAATTCTGCGGCGAAGGTTGCCTGACCGGCCAGCCTCGGCGCATGGCGACTGCGACGGCAATGACGGACTGCGAGGTCATGCGGCTGGAAAAGAGCACCATGGTCCGCGTCCTCCACGACGAGCCGGCGTTTTCCGAGTTGTTCGTCGCGCATCTGTTGGCCCGGACCATTCGCGTCGAGGAGGATCTGGTCGATCAACTGTTCAATTCGAGCGAGAAGCGCCTGGCGCGGGCACTCCTTCTGCTGGCCAATTTCGGCAAGGAAGGCAAACCCGAGCCGATCATTGCCAAGGTCAGCCAGGAGACGCTGGCGGAGATGGTCGGCACCACTCGGTCGCGCGTGAGCCATTTCATGAACAAGTTCCGGCAACTGGGCTTTATTGAGTACAACGGCGCTTTGAAGGTCCACAGCTCGTTATTGAGCGTCGTTCTGCACGATCATCCACAGATCAGGCGTGACGGTGAGCAAAATTGACCAACCCACCACACGGCCATCCACTATATTGACGTTTGCTGGATGCCATCACACCCGTTCCGATCTTGTTGGATCAGGGCTGGAACGGCCGCCCCGCGAACGGAGATGAGATCGGACTTATCCTTATCATCATTCTCGTCATCTTCTTATTGGGCGGCTTCAGCGGCCGTTTCGGCGGCTACGGTTATGGCTTCGGTCATGGCGGCGTCGGTGTCATCGGCATCATCCTGATCATTCTCGTCGTCCTGCTTCTGACGGGACGACTTTGATCTAACAGGCGAGCTGTGCGGGCCCAATCCCGCGCTTGTTGCCGCATCTGACCATCCCTCTTCACTCACCTGATCGAAGGGGTATATTGGTCGAAACCATCTACATGCTTCGTGAGATGACGAGCGCATAGAGGATGCCGGGCGGGCGTTGGCAAGTCCATTGTTTCGCGGACGCGGTGACCGCTCGTAACGCGTCCCGCCATTCAAGCTGCACGATCACGCCTTCGTGCGGGTTCTAGATAGGATTACCTCGGAAATAGTGCGCGGGTCCACCGACAGGAGGGACCTGGTGTCATCAGTCGCACTGCCAAAATCTTCGCCTTCTTTGTGGTGTGGACCACCGACACGGCGCGCAGTGACGTGTAACGATCAGTCATCGGTGCTCAAAGGCGGCGCACTATGACGGAGCCGGACAACCAGCGAAAACGTGACTTGGAATGTCTCCGCCTGGCGGCAGACTGCCGGCAATTGGCAAGCGACGTTCATAGCCCTGCGTTGCAGTTGTGCTTCCTCCGAATGGCGGGAGCATGGACCAGCCTGACGAAGCGTGAACCAGCCCCCGATGCTGAGACCAACGTTAAGCCAGATGGATCTCGCTAAGTTGGGCCCACCTTGGCAATTGGGCGCGACGTTCCACAGTCCTTTCTTTCCAATTCACAGAACTCGTGGACGGATGATTTAGACATGTGCGGCTGACGTGTGGCAGACACCCAAACGGAATTTCACGTCTTGCGCCGCCCCTTTGTATTGCCTTGAACCGCAGTTGACGGCGGTTTCAGGAAGGCGTCGAACCGCTCCTTGACGATGGCGTAGCACTCGCACGATGCCTTTTCGAGGCCCGGACGATCATGAACGCGAATCCTCCCCCGACGATAACTGATGAGTCCGGCCGTCTGCAGCGACTGCGCTGCAAGCGTCACCGATTTACGATTGGCACCCAGCATGTTGGACAAGAACTCGTGCGTGTATGGCAGGGCTTCACCTTCAGCTCGATCATGCATCATCAAGAGCCATCGGCACATTCTCTCTTCCGTCGTATGCAAGGCATTACATGCCACAGTCTGCTGAACCTGTGACAGCAGCGTCTCCGAATAGCTGACGAAGAGATCGCGCACATGTTCGCTGCGCTTGAATTCCGACTGCAACACTTCGATCGGACAGCGAAGCGTGCCACCCTCCAGTTGAACAAGACACCGATTGAAAGAAACACGACTATACATGGCCGCGAAGAGGCCGAATGCGCCTTCGCGTCCTATGTTTGCCGTCTCTATTGCCGAGCCGTTTTCCAGAACGGTTAACAGAGAGAGGACGGCGCCCTGTGGGAAGTAGGCGTGCTTGAGGAGCCCACCCGCCTCGCAGACGACGGCACCAAGCTTGAACTTGATGGGCTCAAGGTGGGGGTCGATCTGCTTGCGGCTGGCGCTCTCCATTGCGCCGAGCAACCAATTGGCTTGCGCATCATTTGTTCGACCTTTGGACATGGCGCGTCATCAATTCTGGTAATTGGTTCGGTTAAGTCCGCCCGATCGGACTACTGCGGCGTTTAATCCAGCCAATTATCCGCCCATCAACAAACCTGAGTCTGTACAAGACAGATCATCTTTTGGCTAACTTAAGCTCTTAAATGAGGGTTTGGACGTTGCGTTATCGCGCGACGGCACCGACCAGCACGCCGATATCGATCGTCGGAAAACTCTCGGCAGACGAGCAAAATGCGATTTAGCGGATCGTAAGCGAAGCCATGTAGCAGCTTTGCGATCAGGTACGCGAGCGTAAGACAGCTTGTGCGTTTGTCCGAAAACTCGCGCGGCGAACTCGGTGGAAAAACTCGCTAGCTTTTTTAAGCGCCCAAAGAATTCGAACGTCCTCCCCCTAGATTGACGGAACAACTGCAGATCTCTTCGCAAGCCAAGTAACGCAAAATAAGTACGTCGACTTTGCAATTGTCATCGCAACTAACTTTGCAATCGGACCCATCCCGGGGCCGTCCATGAGGAAGTCTTTTGGGTCGAACGGCGGTGGACGTGTGGCCGCCAAGGCACGTCCTTCCGCATCGTGAGGCACCGCCGCGGGTCTCGGTCTTGAATCACAGGTAACGTCCGACTGTTTTTGACTCGTGAGCAATATAGCACAGATTGCCGCACCGTCCGGCTGTAACTTCGCAGCCTATGCACAGATCGTCACCCCGCTGGATGCGATCGAGCTACTCAATTGGTATCAGGAGTTCTTGTCATGAACAAATCGTTTGGAATTGTTGTCGCAGCCTCGATTGCGGCTACTGCACCGTGGCTCGTCGCGCCCGCAACTGCAGCACCAATATCGTCGCCGTCAGCTTTGCAGAATGCCATGCCGTTGGCAGTCGAAGCCGTGCAGTACCGTCGCCACGGCTATCGCGGCCAAAGAGGCGGCTATCGCGGCTACAGCGGCGGCTATCGTGGCCACAGAAACAGAATGGGAGGTGCCGGCCTCGGTCTCGCCGCGGGCGCATTAATCGGCGGTGCGATCATCGGGGCGACGCAGCCTCGCGCCGACGGCCGCGCATACTGTCTGCAGCGTTTCAGGTCCTATGACGTGGCCTCGGGGACCTATCTCGGCTTCGACGGCATGCGCCATCCTTGCCCGTGACGATCAAGGGCACAAGTCTTAGTGGGTCTGCCTTGGGTCAGTTGACAGCAGGAAATGACCGGAGTTTTTCTCCGCGCAATCTGCGTCTACTGGCTTGGGGCTTGACCCAGCACTGACGGAGGAAATCATGGATAAGGACCGAACGGCCGGGTCGGCGAAGCAGGTCAAAGGCGCTCTCAAGCAGGCGGTCGACAGGGTAGTTGGTGATGCTAAGCTAAGTCGGAGGGACAGGCGGACAAGGTCGAGGGCAAGATTCAGAACTCCATCGGCGGGCTCAAGGACACGCTCAAAGGGAAATAGGAGGCACCGCTGATTGCGGTCTGATCAAGCAGCTTGTTCCATAGGCCATTTCGTATCTTTCGGCACGTGCAGCAAGTTCGGCTGAATGCCCTACCTTGAGCAATATGGATCAGATTCCGCTTCGTTCGGCCGGTAAGCTGATCATCTTAGTGCTTTCAATGTTGAAGGCGCGCGCACGCTGTAATCGGAGCGCCAATGAACATTTTCTACATTCTCGGCGTCGTGGTCGTGATTGTCCTCATTGCGGGCTTCTTAGGACTACGCGTTTGAACGAGCAATTCGAAAAGCGACTTCGGACATGATCTCCTCGTGCTGCGGATGCCACCAGGCAGCACGAGAATGAACGGCCGGTGACCGATCCTGTATTGTCGGATGGCGACAGGCCTTGATCGCGCACTAAGACAACCGTCCTTTCGAAATTACTAACATTGCAGCCGCGCCGCTGAGCGCTCTCTTCTTGATGTTTGCTTGTCAGCACTGGGTGCGAAGGGGCACGGGGGCAACCCGATCAATATCCGAGACATTCGACAAGAGCCGGAACGTTAAGGCCCAGCAGAGAGTTGAACATGCGGGGCGACTGAAAGCACAAAATGAAAATCGCGCAGATCGCGCCCCTCGTCGAAAGCGTACCTCCACGCCTCTATGGCGGAACCGAGCGCATCGTTTCCTACCTGACCGAGGAACTGGTAGCGCTAGGCCACGACGTGACGCTGTTCGCGAGCGGCGACTCGATCACCGCGGCGACGCTCGCGTCCTGCGTGCCCAAGTCGCTGCGGCTCGACGCCGGTGTCCGAGATCCGATCCCCTATTACATGCTGATGTTGGACCGGGTGCGTCAGCGCGCCAGCGAGTTCGACATCTTCCACTTCCATATCGACCAGTTCCATTTCCCACTTTTTCGTCCCTTTGCAGAGCGCACCGTCACCACGCTGCACGGCCGGCAGGACTTGCCCGATCTGCTCCCGTTGTACCTGGGTTTCGGTGACATGCCGCTGGTATCGATCTCGAAGGCACAGCGACGCCCGGTGCCGAAAGCAAACTTTGCGGCCACCGTCTATCACGGTCTGCCGTTGGCTCTGCATCACTTCAACGAGCATCCGCGACAGGATTATGTGGCCTTTCTCGGGCGCATCTCGCCGGAAAAACGGCCCGACCGAGCCATCTCGATTGCGCGCGCGCTTGGCATTCCGCTCAAGATCGCAGCCAAGGTGGATCGCGCCGACGAAAACTATTTCCGGACGGAGATCGCGCCATTGCTCGATGGTCCCGGCGTCGAGTTTATTGGAGAGATCAACGAGCAGCAGAAGACCCGGTTTCTGGGAGAGTCGCAGGCGCTATTGTTTCCTATCGACTGGCCGGAGCCCTTCGGTCTCTCCATGATCGAGGCCATGGCCTGCGGCACGCCGGTACTGGCATTTCGCTGCGGCTCGGTTCCGGAGATCGTCGATGACGGCATCACCGGCGCCATTGTCAATACGCTGGAGGAGGCGGTCGCGGCGCTGCCGCGAGTCATTGCGCTTGATCGCAAGAAGGTGCGGAAGCGTTTCGAACAACGCTTCTCCGCCAACCGCATGGCAAATGACTATGTCAACGTTTACCGCCAGCTTTTGGCAGCGCCGCATCGTATCGGTAACGGGCGAGATACCCGGCAGCATCCAGATGACGGCGCCGATGTCTTGAGGTCCCACGTTGCTTAAGCACGCCCAGAGCGCAACGCTAGTCGACGAAGACACCGAGACTCCGTCCTACATTCGAGAAAACCGCGTCCTCCACGAGGCTCGATGCTCGACAGCCATGTCCACATCGACGCGGATCCTGGAGGCCCGGCAACTTCAATAATGAGGAACAGGGAGAATTCGCGTATGACGACCCTCAATATGCCGAAGAGAACCAGCCCGAAGGCCGTTCCTTCCAAGGATCAAGGCCACCCAACTGAGAGGCGGTTCAGGCTTCAAGTCGATCGACAAACAAAAGCATCGTTCTCAACGCTTGCCGATGCCGAGAAAGCCGCGGCTTCGATCAGGGCGGCGCACCCGATCGTCAAAGTTGCCATCTATGATGCCGAAGAGAGCCAACAAGTCGTGCTTGGCGTCTAGGAATGCGGGAGCATCGTCGATGCCGGGTCGGCGGCGCACTCTTGATGTTGACCTGAAATTTTCGCACGTTGCTGAGCTATTTTATACAGATCGCCGTTCTGCAAATCGCTAATTTTCATACCTCGAAGATCGGAGTGTCAGTCGTTGGCTTCATCCGTGGCAAACGACAAATTCGCGTCTCTCGAGTGCAGACCGATCGTTCAGCGGATTGGAAGCCCATAGCAAGGGAAAAACGCCATGAAGAAAGCAATGATACTCGCCAGTGCAGCGCTGGCTAGCATAGCTCTTTTATCCGGTCCGGCAGGAGCACAAGGAGCGCCGCAGACGGTGGGAGTAGCCGCGGTTGATGCTAATAAGTTATCAGTCGGCCACCGCGCGTCCAAACTCATCGGCAGCACCGTGTTGAACAATGCCAATGAATCGATCGGCAAAATCGACGACATCCTCGTGAGCTCCGACGGCAAGGAGCCATACGCCGTGATCTCGGTGGGGACGTTTCTAGGAATGGGCGGGCGCCTGATCATTGTGCGGTACGACAGCCTTACGCTCGTCGACAAAAAGGTCGTGTTGGCGAACGGCACCAAGGAAGGGCTCACGGCGTTGCCCGAGTTCAACTACGCCGTTCAATGATCTGCCCGAGGCAGTGTGCAATTTTGCACGGACGGGCATAGAACCCACACCTAAGCTTCACTTTCTGGGCGTCCTCAATGTCCCCCATTTGCCCCCCAGACGCCCCGTCAGGGCCCCGGCTGGCACGAGCCCGCCGGGGTTCCTACTGCCTCTGGCCCAAAGGCAGAGCCTATGCACGACCAATCGATTCTGGATACGAGCGTGGCAATCGATCATATCGAGCGCGAATTTTTCAGAGCAAGCCAGCCGCGACTACAGGGCGTCAGTGTCGGCTTCGGTGGCCATTCGGCGACTACAGCTATAGCTTCGGTCATGGGTCGCGACCATCGGCAACATGTCGCTGCTCTGATCTGAGAGAATCCGAAGCGACCGAAGGACAAGGTTAGGCCAAAAGGGCAAGCTGGTTAGGTATCTGCGCATGGATCAACACGGAATCAATGCTCATGAAGCGTCCGATTCCTGGGCCCTGGCGCATGGGCTGGGCCGCTATCGAGAGCCGGATTGCACGCGGAGCATCTTCGAGGTCATGATCACGGCAGGACCGTTTGCCCTCTTGTGGGTCTTGATTTGGGCCGGTCTCGATGCCGGCTATTGGATTGGCTTGCTGCTTGCCATTCCGACCGCAGGCTTCCTCGTGCGCCTCTTCATGATCCAGCACGACTGCGGCCATGGATCGTTCTTCCGCCATCGTCTCGCAAACGATTGGGTAGGACGTGTCATCGGCGTGCTGACATTGACGCCGTATGACTTCTGGCGGCGTGCCCACGCCTTGCATCATGCTGGCTCGGGCAATCTCGATCGGCGTGGAATTGGCGACATCGATACACTGACCGTGCGCGAGTTCCTGGCGCTGCCCAAGGGACGTCGGCTCTTATACCGCTTGTACCGGCATCCGATCGTGATGTTCGGCGTTGGACCGGCGTATCTGTTTATCTTTCGGCATCGGCTGCCGCCACAAGGACATAATTATCATGGATATCACCACTCTTCTCATCATTGTAGTCATCCTTCTGCTCCTTGGCGGCGGCTGGTACGGCCGTGGACGCTGGTTCGGCAGGTGATTGCAGGCTGAGTTAAGGCAAGCTTTCTAAAGCAGTACGATTAGAGAATTCGCCAGCGATCGCAGGATCGCGCGTGCTCTTTCGACGCAATGTTTTTGCGTGGCTCATCAGC
This sequence comes from Pseudorhodoplanes sp., assembly GCA_032027085.1. Classification (NCBI taxonomy): domain Bacteria; kingdom Pseudomonadati; phylum Pseudomonadota; class Alphaproteobacteria; order Hyphomicrobiales; genus Pseudorhodoplanes; species Pseudorhodoplanes sp. The sequence continues at coordinate 4,232,263 of JAVSMS010000001.1, forward strand.
CACTTCCCAGGAGGGAATCATGACGGAAATTATGACCAACGCCACCCCACATGCTGATTCTCGGAACACCGCCTCAGATCATGAGGCCCCACTGACAACGCCGATAGCGGGCATCGACGATGCCGCGTTGGCCGGTAGCGCGAGGGCCAGCAAGCTGATCGGCAGCGATGTCTACAAGGGCGACGCGGCCATAGGCCAAATCGAAGATGTTTTGGTTGAGCTTGATCACGCCACGTCGACAGCATTTATCCTTTCTCTTGGTGGCTTCCTTGGGATCGGGCGGAAACTGGTTGCCGTGCCGGTTAATCAAATCAAGGTTGGCAGCGAGGGCAGGATCATGACTGACCTTACAGAAGCGCAACTTGCCAGTGCGCCCGCCTTCGACTTTGGAGCGGTTGATCAGCATTTCCCGGAGGACGCGACCACCCGCGCCGTTTCGCACACCGGTTAGGGACTTGTTTTGCGCTGCCTGAATTTGCACTGAAACCTGTCGATAGTACTGCAATGGCGAAGAAGCAGTTGCAACGCGCGCAAGCCGCAAACCAGATGACTAAAGATCTCGGCCGTTGGGACGACGAAGGCGGGGCGCCCGCCGTGCCGTCACCCTTGCGCTACGATGTGGCTGGTTTGCCAGACACGGAGCGCCGCGTTTTGGAATGCCTCGGCGCCGCCCTGGTCGAGGAGTGGAGTAATCTGCCGACCGATATTCAGCGGACCATCTTTCAGCGGGCGACTGCCGACAAAGCCTATGATCCCGCAGAATTGAGCTCTCGAATCGCGCGCTTCCTGCATGATCACAAGGGCGCTTCCGGCGCCGGGTAGGCGCTGCGGAGACGCGCGCACCTATCTCCCCGGCTGATATCCGGCCAGAGTCGGATATTTGGCAATTCCCGCCGGCAGATAGAACGAGAGTTTGTGGAAATGAACAACCATCTCACGCGGCTTCCCAGGGAGCCGGCAGATCGGCTTACGAGGCCGTTCATGCGGTTCCTGCGCATCGAGGCGATGGCCGGCGTCGTCCTGTTGCTCAGCACGCTCCTCGCTCTGGTACTCTCCAATACAGCGTGGTCCGAGCAATTCCTGGCCTTCTGGGAGATGCACGCGGGGTTCACCCTTGGCGGACTTGAGTTCTCGCGCTCGCTGAAGCACTGGGTCAACGATGGGCTGATGACGCTCTTCTTCTTCGTCATCGCCCTCGAGCTGAAACGCGAGCTGGTGCTGGGAGAGTTGCGAAATCCGCGGATGGCGGCGCTGCCCGTCGCCGCCGCTCTCGGCGGAATGGTGGTTCCGGCTGGCCTATTTCTGCTGCTGGTCGGTGGCGGACCGGGTGCGAGCGGCTGGGGCACTGTCATGTCCACCGATACCGCCTTCGTCATCGGGTGCCTCGCTATCTTGGGGTCGCGCGTTCCGCAAAGCTTACGGCTGTTCCTGCTCTCTCTTGCGATCTTCGACGACATCGGCGCTATTCTGGTCGTTGCGATCGGCTATGGCGGAGCCTTGAACTGGATCGCGATCGGGCTGATCGGGCTCGGGCTTGCCGTCGTGGCTGGGATCGCCCGCCTGGGCATTCGCAGCATCCCGGTCTATTTCGCCGTCGGCGGCGGCATATGGCTGGCGTTCGACACATCGGGCGTCCACGCGACGCTTGCAGGCGTGATTCTCGGATTGATGACCCCAGCGCGAAGCTGGGTGAGCGACACGCGTCTGCATGCCATATTCGACCGTGTTGTCGCCTATCCTCCCGGTGACCACTGGAGTGGCGACAAGGTGGCGCGCCGCGACCTCCGTCAGGCCGGCGTTGCTGCCCGCGAAGCCCTGTCCCCGATCGAGCGCCTGGAATTCGCTCTTCATCCGTGGGTGGCGTTCATGATCATGCCGCTCTTTGCCCTTGCGAACGCTGGCGTTCCGATAGCGGCTGCGAGCTTCGACCACACTCTCACGACGACCATCTTCGCCGCCTTCGTGGTCGGCAAGCCCGTCGGGGTCGTTCTGTTCAGCGTCCTGGCCGTGAAACTGCGCGCGGGAATCCTTCCGAGCGAGTTGTCATGGGGCCTGCTGATCGCCGGAAGTCTGTTGACCGGCATCGGCTTCACCATGGCACTGTTCATTGCCGAATTGGCCTTCGACTCCGTTCTCCTGGACTCTGTCAAGCTCGGCGTGATGGGCGCCTCAGTCATCTCGGCCGCGGCAGGGTTCCTCGCGTTGGTCTGGCTGACATCGTCTAGCAGGCAAGAACGCCACAAGCAGCCTGCCGTGCCGCCCTCACGACAATGGTGACTCCTGTTCTGACGGGCGGAACGTGGAACTGACGCTAACTTCCACCGACATCCCGTCGAAGGCATCGCTCATCCCGACGAAGCTGCCGGCTACGGGAGTCACCTGCCGGATGTCTCGCCCCACTGCGACGGGAATGAGATTGACACCACCAACGCTGCGGTTCGTCGGATCGAAGGTGATCCAGCCCGCGCCCGGCACATAGACTTCCGCCCAGGCATGGGTTGTACCTGCACCTTCGGATCCGACAATCTCCTGAGCCAGATTGTGAAGATAGCCCGACACGATCCGCGCTCCAAATCCGAGCGTCCGAACCGCCTCGATGAAGAGGACGGCGAGGTCGCGGCAGGAGCCCCATCCGCGCTCCAGAGTCTGCACGGGTGACTGCGTGCCCTCCTCGTCGCGACCCTGGTAGGAGACCCATGCCAGGATGCCGGCATTGATGTCCTTGAGGAGCGAAAGCGTGTCGGTCGGATTGCTGCGCACGAAAGCTTGAGTCCATTCGCGCAGTCGTCCTGTTGGATCAGGATGCTGAGGAATTGCCAAGGCACCGAGGTCCGTCCAGTCGTCGTCGCTGTATGGAAAAGGATAGAAGATTGCAGATGCTGCGACATCGAAGATCGGCCATGGGATGGCGTCGAGCTCCAATTCGGCAACGCTATCGATGATCAGGCTCTCGGCCATGCTCTGGAACGGGGCTGTCGCGACCATGTTGCCTGCAACATCCTGCGCCCAGGTCACGACCGCATGTGGCTCTACGGTCAGTTCCATCGACAGCAGATGGAGTTCGCGGCTCTCCCGCGGCCGAAGCATGAGGCGATGAGGGCGCAGGCCGACGGGTTTACCGTAGCGGTAGGTCGTCTTGTGGCGGATTCTCAAGGTGACCATGGCACTCTCTTGTGCGGCGTCCGCACTGCGAATCTTCCACTCATACGGTAGGGCAACCAAATCATGCTGGTGGCATCGCCTGGCGAAGGCCTGAAAGAAATAAGATGTATTCTACGCTTTTGCGATGAACCTGGTGAAATCCTGCCTTTTGGCGGAAAGAGGCCTTGACCTTGTCCGCGAGAGCTAAATGCCCGGCTCAGAGCAACCGCGCAACGATATCTCAAGCTGACCGGGCGTGAGTGGCCGCTGCCGCGCTGACACTGGATATCAAGGCCCTATCGGACCGGCATGGTCGAGAGAGCTTCGCCCGGGATGCGCCGAGCCATTGGGATGACTGTCCGCGAAAGCTGGCGAGACAGAAACACGAGACGATGCATCACCTCGTGCTTCGTGCTGATTGGCGACGATGGTCGCATTCCGATCGGCGATTATACGGTCGCAACGCCAGGTGTCGTGCTATCGGACTGCCCGAGGCGCTCGCGAGACGCCCGCCCTGCTATCAGCGCGTCCAAGTGCCGGTCAGAAAAGTGTAGACATTTTCCTGACCGCATCCGCGCGGATCTGGTGGACGCTTCACTCGTCCTCCATTTGACGTGGCGCGCTCACGAGTGCACTTTCGCCTTTCCTCGCGACGTAGACCTTTCTAACGAATTGCCTAATTGCACTCCACGATACGCTGTAGTTCTCCGGCGACTCAATCGCTCTTTACATCCGCGCGGCCTCGCTTAAATGAAAACAAGAGCGCTTCTTGGAGGAAGAACCTTTCGCGGAAGATACAAGCCGAATATGAGAGCATCGAAACTACTCCAACCTACGCTACCGCCGCCGATAGTACCCTCACGCCCACTCATCTATTTTTGGCTATGTTAATGCGCTGATTTTTCAGCGCAATTTTTTTCGATCGCGCGTCGCGATCCGAACTGCGAACCGACAAAAATTTCTGATGCTGATTTTCAACAGAAAATCGCGCGATTCCGATTCAACGAGGTTTCAGCGACTATCGACAACGATCGGTCGATTTCTTCGCTTCGTCGATCACGCAACGCATTGCACGCCAGCGTGAGAAATACCGTCATCGCTTTAGCACGATCAGCAATCATTCGCCATCGGCCCGCACGCCAAGTCTCTCGCTTAGTACCATCTCGACGGCGTGAAGGCGTGATCGTCGTCGTCGCCGAACAAATGCGCGGCCGCGAACCGCTCCTCGATCGCCTGCGCAGAAAGCCGCGCTTCGCGCTTTGCCAGATGATCCTGTGCCCAGGAGAGGAACGTCGTAAGGCGTGCCGTCGGCTCGGCCGCAACTCCTGTCGTGAGCATGGCGATGAGCCGGCGCAGCCGATCGAGCTCGTCGAGTTCCGCCAGGATGGCCTTAAGCCCGGCGATGCGACGATCCTCGATATGCTTGGCGCGCTCCGCCAGTTCGCGCCGGCGTCGCTCTTCCTCCCTTCTCCGCTCCTCCGCTTCCCTCTTGAGCCGTTGCTCTGTCTTTGCCGCAGCGAGCACCGCTAGCCCGACGCCGATCTCGCTCGCCATGGTCTCGAGCCGTTGGATCTTGGCGTCGCGGAAGCTGCGACGAGGGCCCGCGCCTCCTCCGAACACATAGACCTGCTCGAACTCGAACGAGAGCCGACCTGTCGGGTGATAGTCCCATTCCGGAAATCGCGGCCTGTCGAGGAGCACCGCATCCCAAGCATTGCGCCGTGCCGCCAGGTCGCGCTTGCGTTGCCACGCCTCCTCCTTGCTACGCTCGGCGTCGGTCAACACATGCTTCTCGCGCTTGACCAGCTCGGAGATCGAAAAACCGATGACTTCGGTCTCAGATTTGAAGTGCGCCGCGCCCTCACCGCCGACAAGCTGGAATCTCTGCAAGGAAGCCGCCCGTACAATCCGCGGCAGGATGACTGCGAGGCGATCGACAGATCGCGGCGCAACCTCGCACCTGATGAGTCCACCTTGGCTGACGGCGACCAGTCCGATATCGGATGGTTTCGCCTTTCTGAGCGTGGCGATGGTGCGTTCGACGATCGGGTGCGGCGGTGCCGCTTCGTTGTCGTCGCCGTCGGATGCCTGTATGCGTGCCTGTTCGCGTGCGGCTGCCAGATTGGCCGATTCACGACTGAACTCACCATCGGCAATCGTGATCCTGTCGGGACCACCGGGCTTGGCTTCCGGCAATGACGTCTGCTTCACCTTCTTTCCGGCCCCCTTCTTCGCCCACCAGCCAAGCGGTGGGTTGGGGATGCCATGCTTTCTGCAGATCTTGTGGAGCGCAACATCGGAGATGGCGAAGTCTTTCGCCAAATGCGTCATCGGCTTGGACCAGACGAGCTCGTAGAATTGCTCACGCGTGAAGACTCGGGCCACGGTCACCCTCTCGTCAATCCGTACACCTCCGGAGGAGCAATAAAATTCGTTGTTAGGTCAGGTGTTGCCGCACTTCGTGCCGCCACCCAGCGCAGCTCCGTCAGAGAATGTATGCACACTTTCGACGGTTGAGGTCGAGACTCACTCGAGCAGCGACGAAGGTACGTCATCGTCCATTAAACCGGACATCAACTGTCGAGCCCACGATGCTTCCGCACGTTCTGGCACTTCCAGGCAAGCATCGGCATGGCCCCCATGCGAGCGCGGATCTCTGGTGCAACATCCAGCAGATCGGTATTGACCTCCCCACGGTCGAGTACGCAGTCGAGGAACTCCCTCTCGGCCGTCGTCAAGTCGAGAAGGAAGGCAAATTTCTCTCGGCAGAGCGCGACGGTTTCCTCAACCCAAGTGTCGATCGCACGCCGGTCAGCGAAATAGCCGCGCGGCAGACAAATCATAAGCTTTTGCCGAAGCTCGCGCGGATCACCTTTGATGGAATCGATTGACACTGTTCGCCAGTCTCGGCGCCCGCAGGCGCCAAAAGCGAGCATGGCGGCCTTGATCTTTTTCCAGTCGAGTCCATCGAGCGACAGGATGCGGCGCGCGTCAAAAAGATCGCGCGCTGCGTGCCGGTCGAAGAGTGCAACAAGCTTGCCGGCGACGATCTCATGGAGGTCGAGGACCAGCACTTGTTCTGCTCGTACGCCACCAAGCGCTGTAGAAGGCATACGAGCGGCGCCGAACAACGGCTGTCGCGCCATATAATTCACATCGAGCTCCAACGTGGCGTTTCCGCCCAACGCGGAGGCAAAGCGCAGAAGCCACTTGCCGCCCGCATGCTCGTCAGGCCGGCGTCGAACGACATAGCCTTGAGATGCGAGGAGACGGTTCAGAGCAGCTTCGACCTCTGGCCGCTCAGCTTCCATCGCCGATCGCTCAAGCGCGCCGATATAGTTGAGGTCGATATCAACCGACAGCCGGTCGAGACCGAGATGAAAGACATTGAGCGCCGTGCCGCCCTTGAGAGCGAGCCGTTCACTCAAGATGGTATCGCCCGCGGTTTCCTGCAGGATATCGAGCAGCCGGAGTACCTTTTCGAGCGTCCCGGCCTGATGACCGGTATCGTCGGCAATCCGCTGAAGCGTCTGAATCGAAGGCGCCGCCATTCACAGCCCCTCGAACCGGCGTTCTACGACGTCGACGGGCAGGATTACGTTCCAGCCCTTGGCCGTCCTCCCCTCTCCCGGCCTGGCGCCCAGGGCATAACGAGCCTGACGCGGTGCCATCGCGTGCAGTTGCCGGAGCGCTGCGTCGGGAATGCCAAGCCGCTTTTGTTCGCGCTCGAGCCAGAAGCCCAGCGCACCGGCCGCCGCCGCGTTGCCGAGCGCGCGCATGTGGCGAACCAGTGCTGCAGCATCGACCCGTGCCACGAGGTCGAGAGAGTTGAACAGCTCATCCGCCCCGCCGGCGAGTTCGTAGCGGTCGAACAGATCTGCGATCGTGCGCTCGACTGTCGTGACGCGAACGTCGAGCCCCATGCGGTCAACTACCGTCACCCCGTCCTTCAATTCTCCATCTCGTCGGGCGAAGCCGCGCGGCGGCTTGACGAAGCGGCAGGAGAAGCCGGCGGCTTCGAGCACGCCTGGCTCACCGGGTGCGATCACCTGGACCTCATACCCCTCCGTGTAGGCGGAGCCGTGCAGCTCCAGCGCCGAGTGATAGGCGATGACAGCGCCCCGGCGCAGTCGGGATGCTGCCAAGAACCGATCGACCGACCACTTTCGGGCGTCGGCGTGTTTGGGAACGGAAGCGAAGACGCCCCGCGCGACCCGCTTGATGTTGCCGGCTTGAAGGTGCTGAGCAAGCATCGCGGTGACGACCTTGTCACTCGGGTCCCGGCCTACCGCAGCCGCGTACTCCGCGCGGTCGAAGACCGGATGCGCGCTAAAGAAAGGGGCGGAGACGAGCCGGGACATGACATGAACTACTTTGTCTCAGTCTGACATAACCATATATGAGATATGGCTCAATCCGTCAACGGAAGAGTCCAGCTTCCCAATGTGATCCTTCTCGTACACAGGCCTTAGCCACATCTCATATATTGCTTCATACAGTCGCAACAAAGTTATGACCTGGGCGGCCTGAGGCGGAGGCAGTCCATTCGGTGCGCCATTCTCTTCACTATCGATTGCCGCAGCGGGGATCAGTTCGTTGCTCCTGCTACGAATCCAAATCGGGCGAGAAACGGGCCACGAGGGAAGCGGCGGCTGTATGTAACCGAGGCGGAGAACCGAAAGACCTTGACGGTGATCGGCCGACTCACGATATTCACTGCGCGCAGTGAGGATGATGAGTCGTGCTTTTGCCGATAAATGAGCTTACCGATCACCAGGAGATTCTGTCAGGAGCGCAGGACGGACGACGGCTGTTCGCGAAGCTGGTCGCCAACGCGCCGGCGCCGAACGAACCGGAGCCGGCGTTCCTCGATTTCTCCGGCATCCGCGTCGCGACCGCCTCCTTTCTGCGTGAAAGCGTGATCGCGTTCCGCGACTATGCGCGATCCACCCTGCCCAATCTCTATCCGGTGATCGCCAACCCGAACGAGGCGGTCGCCGAGGAGCTCACCTTCTTTCTGCGCCATCGCGCCGATGCGCTGTGGGCGTGCGACCTGGACAAGGGCCGTCCGGTCAATGCGCGCCTGCTCGGCGAGCTGGACGAAGTGCAGCGCGCCACCTTCGAGCGTGTCCTCGAGTTGCGGTCGGCCAGCGCGCCGGCGCTGGCCGCCGAAAGCAAAGGGGAGTTCGGGGTCGGCGCCACCGCCTGGAACAACCGGCTTTCCAACCTCGCCGCGCGCGGCCTCCTCATCGAGCGGCGCGGCGGCAAGACCAAGACCTTCACTCCTGTCCTGGAGACGAGCTGATGGGCCTCGACTACATCCGAAACGCCGCGGGCAAGCCCTATGTGAAGCGATGGGCGAAGGGGCTGGACCGGCTGAAGACGCCTTCGCTTCTCGACGTGCAGATCAGCGAGGTCAGCCAGACTGTCACGGCGACCTTGGTCCCGGGCTGCGCGGCGAAGACGGGCGACGCCTTCCTGATCCAGTCCCGCGGCGACAGCGACCTCGTCGTGCTCGACGGACATCGCGAGATCGCCCGGATCGACAAGCCGCCCGCCGGGCTCGCCGAGACGATCAAGTCCTGTCACGGCGCGATGCCGGCGACGGTCGAGCGCGTCGGCAGCTTCGGCGACACCGCGGAGCTCAAGCTCAAATGAAGTTCCGGCCGCCGCACGAACCCACCCGCGACTTCCATCCCTCACATCGTCTGCATGACGATGCGGCGCGCAATCCGCGCTCGCTCGGATGCCGCGGCTGCCCCGATCTCGATCAGTGCGGCGGCCTGCACACCGACGCCGGGATCTTCGATTGCGGCGATCTGTGCTCGTGCGCCGATCGCAGCAAGTGCGACATGGTCTGTCGCCGCAAGCCGCACGCCTTCTTCGAGCGGTTGCAGGAGGTCGAGGGTTTCGATCTCGCGACCATCCCCCGCGTCGCTCCGGTGGCGCGGCCGCCGTTTCCTGACCTGGTGCCGCTGATCGACCACAAATACAGCCGGACCAAGACGCTCGGAGAAGCTGTCGTTGCCGTCCCGCTCTACGCGCTCTTCCATATGGGCACCGGCGAGCCGTTGGTGCGAACTCGGGCCGAGCTCGCCGGACGCTTCCTGATCCCCGAAAGCGCCAAGGTGATTGCGAGCGGTGTCGCCCGCGACGTGAAGGTCGAAGCCTGGTGGGCCTTCGCCGGCCGTGCGCGGGTGATGCAGACGCTCCGCGACCTCGGCATCGCCCTGGTCACGGTGCCGAACTTCAGCCTGTTCGTCAACGTGCCGCGGCCTGACAATCTGCACGGGATCAAGCGGATCGGCTTGAGCTGGGCCGAGCTCATGGCGGGCGGCATTCCCGCCGCGCTCCATCTCAACGCCCGCACCGATTTCGACTATCAGCGCTGGACGCGCTTCATCGCCGAGCGGCCGGAAGTCGAGTGCGTCGCCTTCGAGTTCGGCACCGGCGCCGGCTATACCGGCCGCATCGACTGGCACGTCGAACGTCTCTGCGCGCTGGCGCGCAGCGTCGGACGGCCGCTGACGCTGGTCGTTCGAGGCGGCGTCCAGATGCTGCCGCGCCTGCGGGCTTGCTTCGGTCAGGTCGTGCTCATCGAGAGCGACGCCTTCAGCCGCGCGCTGAAGCGGCGGCGCGCCGTCATCACCGAGGCGGGCCGCCTGCGCTGGACGCGGATGCGCACGCCCAACGGCGCGCCGATCGACGATCTCCTCATGCATAACATCGCGACCGTCCGCGCCGCGCACGGCCTGCGGCGCGCCGCGGTCAGCACGCCGTCACGCGCTGCCCTGCCGCCCAGCCGGCGCTCGGCACAGCACGCTGATCGTCATCCCGCCCAGATGAGCTTTGTGGCTCAGCTCGACATGACCCTGCAGGCTCGGGTTGTGGCCCCAGACCGTCAGCGCATGGTCGTCACTGCGAAAGCGTAGCTCGCCGTCATGATTGGCCAGCGCGCGAAACATCTGCCCCATGCCGAACCCATGCCCGCTGGCGCGCCCGAACCGGCTGTTGCCGTCCTCAACCGCCACCTTGAGCGCAGCGCCTGCATCCCGCAGTGGCGCATAGTCTGCACATTCGCGCAGGCTCGCCAGAACGCCGATCCCAGCATCGGCGACCACGATCTCGAACACACCCGCGGTCGCCGCATAAGCCACAAGGCCCGTTGCCGGCCGGCGACTGTGGCAGAAGACATTGTCCTGCAGTTCGCCCATTGCCCCGACAATCCCGGCGGCAAGCGGCCTCGGAAAGCCAGACGCCATGGCCGCCTGCTCGGCCCGCATCTTCCAGAGCGACCAGAGGTCGGCGCCATCGCCTTCGGCCGCATATCGGCTGAGTGGAAAGACGCCGGATCGCGCCTCAAAGCCTGTGCCGCTGATCTCGCCCTTTGCAAGGGCCGCTTCGATCGAGACCGCGAAGGGGGCTGCCAAGGTCACCGTGGCGAGCGCCGCCGAATCGGCGCGGCGGGCCATGAGGATTTCGACGAGCGGCCCGATGCGGCCGGAGCGCACGACGCGCACAGGGCCAAGCCGCTCCAAGCGGCCCGTCTGCGCCGCCCACAGCAGATCGTCGGCGCCTGCAAAGTCGCCAATCAGCTCCCGGCCTGTGTCCTGAGCATCGCTCACCCCGGACCTCGTTTCGCGACGGGGTGTGCGCCTTCTGTCTCAGTCGTCTGCGGAAATGGTCCACGCCCCCCGGTTGTCCTTCATAGCAGATTGTCGCCGCCGGGTGTGCGCCGTTTCGGTGCAAAGGGCCACGAGCGCGGACCGAACGGCAACCGTGCGCCGGCAACGCGCGCCGATGCGGTCTCCGGCGAGGTCCGATGATCCGGCGGACCGTCATCGTCGAGGGGCCTTTGGCCTTCCGAATGCGCCGAATCGAGGCCGCGCAGCGCGGCGAAGCCGGCGTGCAGATTCTCACTCTACCGCAGCTCGCCGCCCGTCTCGCTGGCGGCTTCATCCGTCCGGCACGCTCCCAGGATCTCGATCCCGCCATCCGCGCCGCGCTCGAGGCGGGCAGTTTCGCGGAGCTCGAATGCGTCCGCCAGCTTCCCGGCACGACGCGCTCGATCGGCTGGACGCTCGCCAAGGTCTGGCAGGCCGATCTCGCGCTTGAGGACCTCGCCCAAGGCAGCGCGCGGCTTGCCGACCTCGCCGAGATCGAGCGCCGCGTTCGCGCGAGCCTCGCCGCCGGCGTGCTGACGCCGCGCGATCTGCGCGATGCCGCGCTCAAGCGCGTCGCCCTCGCGCCCGCGACGCTCGGCGCGATCGAGATCGATGGTCTCCCGGCCATCGCCCCGGTCTGGCGCCCATTGCTGGTTCCGCTCGCCAAGGCCGTTCCTCTGACTTGGCAAAATCCCGCTGGTGATGCGAGCTGGTTTGCAGGGTTAGCCGTCGACAGCGATCGCGCGCCGGCCGCCGACATATCGATCGTCACCTGTGCCAATCCGCGCGCCGAGGTCGTCGAAGCGCTGCGCTGGATGCGCGAGCTCATCGCGTCCGGCCGCGCGCGTCCCGAAGAGATCGCGATCTGCGCCACCGCCACCGAGGAGTGGGACGAACACTTCCTCGTGCTGGTCGCCGATGCCGGCCTGCCGCTCCATTTCTCGCACGGAGTGCCGGTCCTCGCCTCGCGCGAGGGACAAGCGTGCGCAGCGCTCGCCGACGTGCTGCTCAACGGCCTCAGCCAGGATCGCATCCGCCGCCTCTTCGGGCACGCCGCCGGCCGAAGCCGTGCGCTCGCCGACTTGCCAGAAAGCTGGTCGTACGGCCTCGAGCCCGGCGCCGCGCTGTTCGAGCTCGACCAGTGGCGCCGCGCGCTCGATAAGGCGACCGGCCGCCGGACAGACGGGGTCGACCCGCGGCCGAGCATGATGCCCGTTCTCGAGTTGCTTGCGCGAGGCCCCGAGGCCGCCGCGGAGGTCGGCGCGATGCTGCTGGGCACGGCGGCCCGCGCGCTCTGGACCGAGGCGCTTCGACGCGCGCCGGCCGAAGCGCTCGAATTCTCGCTGCAGGACTTGCGCCTGCCCGATGGACGCGATCCGGGCGCGTGCGCCGTCTGGTGCCCAGCGAGCCACCTCGCGGGCGCGCCGCGCCCCTGGGTGCGCTTGCTCGGCATGACCTCGCGCTCCTGGCCGCGCCGCGCGGCGGAAGACCCGCTGATCCCGGCCCATATCCTGCCGCGCCATATGCTCGATCCCGACCCCATCACCGAGCAGGACCGGCGCGCCTTCGCCATCATCACCGCGCACGCCGCGCACGGCTGCGTCCTTTCCCGAAGCCGGCGCAACGCCCAGGGCGGGCAGCTGTCCGCTAGCCCTCTGATTCCCCAGGGCGCATCTGCACAGATCCTGAAGCGGGCGCGCATTCCGCAGCATGTCTTCAGCGAGGCCGATCGGCTCCTCGCACGGTCCGACGAGGCGGCGGCATCGCCCGCGCTCGCCGCCGCCAATCGCTGCTGGCGCGACTGGCGACGCCCAGCGGTCACCGCGCACGATGGCCTGGTGCGAGCGAACCATCCGCAGATTGCCCGCGCCATCGGCGAGATCCAGTCCGCCACCTCCTTGCGGCTGATGCTGCGCGACCCGCTCGCTTTCGTCTGGCGCTACGCGCTGGGTTGGCGCGCAGTGCCCGAAGACGATCAGCCCCTCACGCTGGACGCGCGTGCCTATGGCGAGCTGGTCCACGAGTTGCTGAAGCGCACCGTCGATGCCCTCGAACCCGTGCCAGGCTATGCGCGCGCGTCGCGGCAGGAAGTCGAAGCGGCGCTCGCGGCGTCCACCGAGGCGGTTCGACTCCATTGGCCAATCGAGCGATCGGTGCCGCCCGCCTTGCTCTGGCAACATACGCTCGCCGCCGCGGCGCAGTTCGCCCTCAAGGCGCTGACGCTCGACGAGACGTTCCAGCCCGGGACGCGCAGCTGGACCGAGCTTGCCTTCGGCCAAGCTAGCGATGACGCCGCAGCGCAAGACCTGCCCTGGCGCCCCGATGCAGCGGTGACGATCCCCGGCACCGAGGTGCGCATCCGGGGCAGCATCGATCGGCTCGATCTCACCGGCGATGGTCGCGCCGTGCGCGTGTCGGACTACAAGACCGGCGCCGAGCCGCGCCGCGCGGATGAGATCGTGCTCGGCCGCGGCGCGGAGCTTCAACGCGTCATCTATGCGATCGCGGCCGGTCGGCTTCTCCCCGACAATCCGCGCGTGATCGCACGCCTCGTCTTTCTCGGCGACGAAGAGCCGAAGCCTTATCGCCTGCCGGACGTCGATCAGGCGATCGCCGAGCTTGCCGCGCACGTCACGGCGGCCATGGGGCTCTTGCGCGCCGGCCACGCCTTGCCCGGCCCGGATGCGCAGGAGGAGCACAATGATTTCCGCATCGCGCTGCCGGCGTCGCCCACGACCTACCTCCAGATGAAGAACGCCGCGTTCATGCAGGCCTTCGGCGCGTTCGCCCGGATATGGAGTTGCCGATGACATTCGCCGACGGCTCCGCGCGGCTGCGCATCCTCACCGATCTCGGCGTCACCTTGCTCGTCGAGGCCGCCGCCGGCACGGGAAAGACGGCGCTGATGGCCGGACGCCTGACCATGCTGCTTGCGCGCGGCGCCGAGCCCGGCTCGATCGCTGCAATCACCTTCACCGAGCTTGCCGCGAGCGCGCTCTCGGCACGCGTGCATCGCTATGTCGACGAGCTGCTGGCGGGCCGCGTGCCCGACCCCCTCCGGGTCGCTTTACCGGAGGGACTCGACACCGACCAACGACTCGCGCTCTCGGCCGCCGCGGCCAAGTTTGACGAGCTCACCACCGCCACCATCCACGCCTTCTGTCAGACGATCATCTCCAACTACGCGGTCGAGGCCGACATCGATCCGGGCGCGCGCATCCTCGACGCGGTGCAGGCTGCGGCCGCCTTCGACTCGGTCTTCGAGCAGTGGTTGAAGCGGCGATTGAATGCGCCGGAGCGGCCCGGCGATCCTATCGCGACGCTCTCGCGCGACGATCCGCGCCGCATCGTCGGGACCCTCCAGGAACTCGCCCGCTTCCGCCTGAGATATCGCGGCGCGCGCACCTTGCCCGCCGACCTCGGCGGCCGCCCCGACATCGACCTGGTCGATGCAGTGGCGGATTTCCGGCGCTGGATCTCGTCGCAACCCGCCGAGCCCAAGAGCCTGGAGCTGGTCGGCGAGCTTGAGACGCTCGCCAACTTCTATGCGGGCAGCTTCGATCCTCCGCCCGATTTTGCGATGCTTTGGCGACTCGCGCATCCGCCGCAGCTGGACTGCATGCGTCGGCACAGCTTCGATCTGCTCACCCCAAGGCGGAGATCGGCCTGGGAGCGGGTCGCCGGCAAGGAGCAGGGCGCACGCCTCAACGCGGAGGCGAGCGCATGTTTCGATCGGGTCGATCGCTGCTACCGCACCCTGCTGGGGCGGATCGCGACCGCGCTCGTCGCCCAGCTCTCCGCCGAGCTCGACGAAGTGCTCGACGACTATGCCGGCTTCAAGCGCGCCGCCGCAGTCCTCGATTTCGACGACCTGCTCGAGAAGGCGCGCGCGCTGGTGCGCCAGCATGACGATGTGCGGCGCGCGCTTGGGCAGCGCTACCGTCACATTTTCGTTGACGAGTTCCAGGACACCGATCCGATCCAGACGGAGATCCTGTTCCGGATCGCCGCAGAGGATCGTGCCGAGCGTTGGCAGGACAGCGTGCTGCGCGCTGGGGCGCTGTTCATGGTCGGCGACCCCAAACAGGCGATCTATCGCTTTCGGGGCGCCGACATCGGCTCCTATGCGCAGGCGCGGGCCTCCATTGAGCGGCAGTGGCCGGACAACATCGTCCAGGTCACCGCCAATTTCCGCTCGCGCCCCGACATCCTCGCGCACATCAACCGCTGCTTCGCGCGTCCGCTGTCTGGGGACGGCCAGCCCGGTTACGTGCCGCTCGCGCCGACGCTCGAGGCCCCCGACCATGATCTGCCTTGCGCGGCGCGGATCACCGTGGATGTGCCGCCCGACTCGCGCCCCGCCCAGATCCGCGACGCCGAGGCCGAAGCCGTCGCCGACCTCTGCACGCGTCTCATCGGCAACTTACGCATTCGCGACGAGCAGGACGCGGTCGTGCCGCTCACCGCCGGCGGCATCGCCTTGCTTGCGCCGACCGGCGCCGAGCTCTGGCGCTATGAGCGCGCGCTCGAGCAGCGCGGCCTCCCGATCGCCTCGCAGGCCGGCAAGAGCCTGTTCCGCCGGCAGGAGGTGCAGGATCTGCTCGCGCTGGCCCGCGTGCTCGCCGACGCCGGCGACACGCTGGCCTTCGGCGCGTTGATGCGCGGACCGCTGGTCGGGCTGACCGAGGAGGAGCTGCTCGACATCACCGCCGCGCTTCCACCACATCCCGATCGCACGCAAGCGCCGCTGCGCTTCTCGCTGCTCACCGATCTCGATGATGTCGCACATCCGCTCGCGCGTCGCACGCTTGCGATCCTGCAGGATCTCAGGCGCCGCGCCCGGGCGACCACGCCGGCGCTGCTCCTCGCCGAAGCGGTCGAGCGCCTGGCGGTCCGCCCCATTCTCGCCGCGCGCGAAGGCGATCGCAGCGCCCGCGCGGCCGCCAATGTCGAGGCGTTCCTGGAACGCGCGCGGCCCTATGGCGTGCGGGGCCTCAAGAAGTTCGTCCGCGATCTCGCCCGGGAATGGCGCGATGGCGCACCCCACAATGAGGGTCGCGTCGACGCGGAAGGCGACGCGATCGAGATCATCACCATTCACAGCGCCAAGGGCCTGGAATGGCCGGTGGTGATCCCGATCAACACCGGCACCTTGGTCCGCTCGCGCGAGCCATTCGTCTATCGCGCCGCCGACGAGACGCTGCATTGGCTGATCGGCGATGTCGTTCCGCCCGACCTGCTTCGCGCGCTCGAGTCCGAAGACGACAGCCTCGCGCGCGAACGGGAGCGCCTCTGGTATGTCGCCTGCACGCGCGCCCGTGAGCTTCTGGTCGTTCCTGAATTGCCGCAGGCCGAGCAGCGGTCCTGGGCGCGGATCGTCGATCTCGCCCACCGCGACTTGCCGCAGATCGACCTGTCGCGCCTGACGTCCGCCGCCCGCACGATCGACATCGAGGCCCCGAACGCGCAGACACAGGCGCTGTTCGAGACGGAACGCGCCGCCATTGCCGCCGCTGCGACACCGCTGCAATGGGTGCGGCCCAGCGATCACGACCCGGATCGCCTCGCGATGGCTGAGGCGATCGCGATCGAGCTCGGCGATACCCCTGAAACGGAGTTGCCGGTCGGCGCCGGCCGGGTCCGCGGCCTCGTCCTGCACAAGGTGATGGAAGAGGTGCTCACCGGCGAGCTGCCCGAGGACGCATCGGCCTTCGCCGCACGAGCGCGCATGCTGATGGCGGAGCTCGTCATCGATGCCGACAATAGCGCGCCGCTTCCCGACCCGGATGAGATCGCGGCGACCACGCTACGCACGCTCGCGCTCCCCGAGATCGCCGCGCTGAGGCCGAGCCTCGTCTCCGAATGGCCGATCTACGCGATGCTCGCGGGGCCGCCTGAGCCGACCGCGCTCGCCGGGCGGATCGACGCGATCGCGCTTCAAGAGGGGCGGCCGTCGGTCGTGCTCGACTGGAAGAGCGATGTCGCGCCAAGCGAGCAGGAAGTCCGGGAGCATGCGCGCCAGCTCAAGGACTATCTTGATGCCACTGGCGGATCACGCGGTGCGCTCGTGTATATGACCCCCGGACTCATTCGATGGGTTCCGATTCCGTGACCCCGGCGGCCATCGGTGCACAGGTGTGACTACCGCCTCCGCCAAGGCTCGCTGTGCTTCATGCCCGTCATCGCATCGAATGCGGCCAGCTTCGCTTCGTCGGCGCTCTTATATGGCCGTTTCGACGTCCGCTGATAGCCGCTCGCGCGGTGCTCGACACGAGCGCCCCAGATTGCGCCTCTGGGATAGACGACGACGTTGAAGCCGTCGTTGGTGTTCAAGAACTCGTTCCCTGCTGCGGAAACACGCCAACGCCGGCTAAGCCAGCGCACGCGACGACTGCGCTCGCTTTTGAACCCGGCCTCGCGTTTTCGCGCGCCGACCAGATTCTCCTCCATATGGCCCGCGCAGACGCAGCCCACGCGCAGCGTGTCCGGATAGTTCGGGTGCTCCATCACATGCACGAAGCGCACGTAACGTGCCTCGCACATCTCGCAGAGATGGTCCTGCTCCTCGAGTTCCTCGATGTCCACGCAATGCCAACCACGATGGGGCACGCCAGGCTGTGTCCACTTGCCGGTCGCAGTCGTTTCCCCTGGTTCGTGCGTCATTCGGCTCCTCCAGGCGCCGCAGGACGTTCGCAATGGCGCTCGCGCAAACGCGCTTCCGCACCTAGATCATGATCAGCGGGCTTGGCGCGTTTTGCGAGATGACGAGCATCAGGTGACGCTTCGCTCGACTGCGTGCGACATAGAGAAGGCAGCGCGCTTCCTGCCTGTCCGGAAAGGTTTGCGCGTCGCACGGCATGACGATGACACTGTCGCACCCCAAGCCCTTGGCCTTGTGGACCGTGCTGATCGTTTTGGCCGGAGGCTTCGACCGCGCATAGGTCCGATGATGCGTGATCTGGGCAAAACCTTCATCCAGATCAACCTTGAACCAGGGCAATCGGCGATAAGCTGGTTTACCTCCTCCCAAACGTTCGGGTAGTCTGAACAGCTTATCGGATCGGGTCGTACGAGCAGCATCTGACAGACAATCGGCGCATGGGCTGTGGGAGTCATGCCGGCGTCCTGCGCGATCAGGGGAATGGCAAGACGCACGTCTTCAGGCGCATCCTCGCGGATAGAGATTTCTTGCTGCTCCGCCCGATATCCTTGGCGATCTGAAAACCGGTCTGTCATGAGCCTATTCCCGTCGAATCAAATGCTCCAATGCTCCTCAAAATGGAATTTCGTCGTCCAGATCATCGGACGCTTGCCCTGCCGGCTACGCCGGAGATTGATCGCCGTGTGCTGCCTCCTTGTTCGCCTGGGCGCCCTCAACCTGCGTCCGTTCCCATGACGCAGCGAGTGTTGGCCAGTCGGGCGGGGAACCTTGCCGGCCCAGCCACGTCGCCCAGAAAGCGGGATCGGCGGAGCGTGGTCGCTGCGCCAGATCGCGAATTCGAACCAGGACAGGTGTTGGCACGGCCCAGCCCAGAAGAATAGCCTGCTGAGAAGGGAGCGTCGGCAACTCCCCCAACAATCCCCCCAAGGCGTCGGGCACAAGACGGCGGACCAGATTCTGATCGACATCGTTGACAATGCGGTGGAGAAGAAAGGAATTGCACTGCGCGAGCACGGTAGGCGAAAGCTCGGACGGCCGCTGTGACGCCAGGACGAGACCAAGACCGAACTTGCGACCCTCTCTGGCGATGCGCTCGAAAGTCTGCCGGCACAAATCAGCGGCCTGTGCGCTTGCCCCGACATCGGCGTCCTTGCGGACGAAACTGTGCGCCTCCTCCAGAACGAGCACCGTGGGGAGCGGGGCATTCCCCGCTTTGAGGTGGCGCTGCAACGCCTCAAAAACGAGACGTGAGATCACCGCAACCGCGATGTGCACAATGTCTGACGGCACAAGCGAGAGGTCGAGGATGGCAAGAGGTTCGGGCGTTCCTTCGACTGGGCCGAGCAGATTGTTCAGCCAGTCGGCGAGTGATGCGGCTCCGCCCGTATCAATGACCGGCTGGAGTCCGGCATCACCGAGCATGACCTGGATACGGTTTATCAACGGCTCAACGTTGGCAAGGGCCTGGCCACCGGTTGCCATCGCGACTTCATGAATGCGCTCGGGCAATGCTGCTACGTCAAACCGGACAGGAGCGTCCTCACTGATCTCGCCATGCGTTGCGGCAATGGGAAAAGCATCAGCGATCGTCCGCAGTGCGGCCAGAACATTAAGCAAATCATTCGGCTGAAAATCGTTGTAACCGGACGAATTTGCTGAAGTCCAATGCCGCGAAGCTCTGACTTGCTCGATCGGCACCCGAGTCCCGACGATGGCCGTAATAAGATCGGCGGTGACGGCGCCATAAGCGGCCAATGCAGTTTCGTCCGTATGCGTCAGTCCGAGAAGCCCTTCGAGCATGTGCCCGAATTCGCGATTGCGGGGGAAGCCCGCAACACTCTGGGGCACGTCGGCATAGAGCTGCTCAACCTGGCGCACGTATCCCTGATAGCGCCGGACAGCCTGAGCTCTGGCGGTCATGGCTGATGATCCCGCATTGCGCAGGAGCCGAAGCGCCCTGAGCAACATGGGCCGCTGCACTCCCGGCTGAGCGGACGTGAATGCGGCCCATTCCTGGCCATTCCAAAGCCAACCCGGAACAGTCAGCGGCCTCGCGCCCCCCTCTCCCCCGACTGCATAACGGCGAACAGGCAGCGTGCCGTCTTTGAAGGCTTCCGTGTACTCGCCGTTGGGGTCAAGGATAATGAAGCGGGTATTGGGGGGTCTGGAGTCAGTGCCTTGCGGCGCGCACGCGGAAACGGCTTCGAGCGACCACCGGATGATCCCGGCGACAGAACAGGACTTGCCACTGCCGGTGTTGCCGAGGACGGCGAGATGACGGCCGAACAGCTTATCGGGATGCACCCAGACGCGGGCATTGCCGGCAAACGGTGCGGTGCCGACCTGAATGAGCCGGTCGTCCGCCTTGGCTTCGACAATCGAGCGCAACTGCGTGGCCGTCGGCAGCAACACCGGATCGCCGACCGATGGCAAGACGGGGACACCACGCTCAAGCGCGTAAAGGGGCTGGCGGTCATCGTCGTGCCCGTCATGCAGAAGAGTGCCGAAGGGTATGGCAATGACCGAACGCGCGGGGAAAGGCAGATCGACAAGCGCCTCGTCCTGCCTGCCGGAAGCCGGCGGCCTGGCGCGGACGATCGTTATCTCCTTCACGACGGCGACAACAGCCCCGGTTTCGTTGGGGACGAGCACATACGCGTTAATGCGGGGAAATCCGGTCGGCACGCCTGTGTTGAGAGCCGTCGCCTGAGGAGTTTCGTTAAACAGGACAATGCGTAGCTCGGCGGCCGTCACGGCCTCGATACGGCCAACGGAGAGTGCGCCGACACGTTCGACGATGCTGGTCATGACACCGCGCCGCCGGCGCCTTGCTCGGTGCCCGCGAGTTTGCCGCGCCGCTCAACCAGCTCGGTCATGCGGATGGTGAGCGGATCGATGGCAGGCTTCGGCAGGTAGTGCTCGACCAGTTGCCGGATGTCGCCGAAATGTGTGCCAACGAGCAGCGACAGCTGCTGGGGCCGCCCTACACGCGCAACAAACGAAGCGATTCTTTCGTGCGGTTTCTGATCCCAAGCCAAGATTACCAGGTGGGTTGACGGGATCGTCAGCATGTCTGCGATGACCCTGTTGACGTGATCGTCGCCATAACCATAGCCGTAAGTGACGAGCACGCAGTTCGGCTGGCAGATGGCCGACGAGAAATCACGGAATAGGTCAGCATATGGATAGGCGGCGGTCTCCACATCCTTGATCGCGTTCGGATAGATCATCACCGACTGACGCGGACTCGCAGGAACAGCCGGGTGCGTGTCGTCGGCGCCGAAAGGCAGTGAGGTGCGGTACAGGCGTGGTTGTTCGTACCGCCAGTCCAACGACCCATGCAGCTTGCTGACATGCACGACGCCTTCCAGGTGACGAGGTTCGCCGCGTATACCCGGCGGCGTGTAATGCATATCGACCTGAAGGCGCGAGGATCTGAATTCGGGCTCAATTGCCCCAACGAAGCGGTCCACGATTCTCAGGCCCGCGAGGTCACAGCCGCGCTCGATCAGGCGGTCGTAGTTGGTGGTAAATATGCGCAACCGTTCCCTTGATGCGGCGCGGCTTGCAAAGCTCATCAGGAAGGAAACTAGAATTTCCCGCGCGAGCGGGCCGCCTGAAGCAGGCGACTTATCCAGTCCATCGCGTATGCCCTTTTCAGTCGCAAGTACTTCTTTGATGAACTCGGTAAGAACCTTGTCAATGGCTGCTTCCCATGCCGCCGCGTCTGCATGCTCCAGAATCTGCAAACCCGACAGCAGAGAAAGCGCAGCCGAGAGCTGGTCTTCGATATTCGCTGCGCCACGACCCATTGCAGACGCCATTTTATCTGCATGGGCGTTGACCCTATCCTCATGAGCACAGCCGAACACAGCCTTATTCATGCCGACGGCCGCACCCCCCGCGTTAATCGCAATGCTGGTCGTGAAACCGCTGCCAAGAAGGAGAGCGAGGTGTTCGGACTGAAAGATGGCCGATAACCACGGTTCGATTCGCTTGCGCCATGCCCCGGTTTCGCTGGCCGGATCGGCGGGCGTCTCCGTTTCGCCGCCAATATGGACAATATGATCGTGCTCCCATTTCGCGCCGGTCATCGCGACCACCTTTCCCGCATTGCATGAGGGAAGCCCTCCCCTATCGGAAAGTGCTCAACCGCGTTCATGGCGCGCTCCCCCGCAGCGTTTCGCGCCGAGGCCATGCCGCTTGCCTCATGACCGGCACCAGGCTCGGCCGTGCTGACGGTCAGGTCCGCAAGAAACTCCGATGCCGGGGCAACGCCGGTGATCAGCAGGCAGTCGCGGGCGCGGGTGCAGGCGATGTAAAGCAGATGGCGCTCCGTGTTGTAGACCTCTTCGAGATCGGATTCGTCGGAGACGGCCTCGATCCGCTCTTCGAGCGGCAGCACACCGTCATCGCACGCCATGACGGAGACGCCGCGGAACTCAAGGCCCTTGGCAAGGTGCATCGTGCTGATGGCAACCTTGCCCGCAGCCGAGGCGGCGTCTTCGCCCAATTCAACGCAATCCGCCTTGGCAAGCCGCACGGCCTTCCGGGCGCGCTCCATCTGCGGCTCGGCCCTGACAAACACGCCGATTTCATGCAGCTGATAACCTTCACGCAGGCGCTCGCTAATCCAGGCAGCGACCACTTCCGTCTCCTTCTCCGCGTTCGGCACGACTTTGATCACGGGTGGCGGGCCGTTGAAGACGGAGACCGTGCCTCTGCGGCTTTCGACAAGCCCGTCAACGTCGGCGAGTGCCTGCGGCAGCAGGCGGTCGGCCTGCGCCCTGATCTGGTGCGAGGTGCGGTAGTTGATGCGCAGCGTGTGCGATCGCCCCCGAACATCCACGCCGAGCGCCTTCCATGAAAACGGCGTCTGGAAAATGCGCTGCCCCAGATCGCCGGCGAGGAAGAGACCATCCGGCCTCCCTCCCGCAAGCGCCGCAAGAAAGCGCAGCGGCGCAACGCCAAGGTCCTGCGCCTCGTCGGCAACGACGAAGTCGAATGGCCGCTTGCCGCCATCGGACAGGCCAGCGGTCAGGCGCGCAAACACGCCCGGCCAGGTGGTCAGACCGCGCGCGTCGAGCGCCGTTCGCAGCCCACTGAATATGTCCCAAAGCTGCTCGCGCTGCTTGCCGCCGATCCTGGTCTTGCGTCCAAGACGCGCGACATCGCGGTATTCTTCCCAGCTTTGCAGGCTCCAGGCGTCAACGACATCGGTCCATTCATTCAGCAGAAAGTTCGTATCGAACCGCGCCGGCTCTGCCTTCCTGGCGGCGTCAGCCAGCATCGCCCGGATCGCATCCTCCGCCGCAATCGACGGGGCGCCGAAGCGCTCGGTGTAAAGACGGCGCGCGAGGTCGAAGATTCCTTCGATGACGATGCGCCCGGCGACGGATGGCTCATTGCCGGCAAGGTGGCTGAGCCTGACCCGCAGGGCATTGGCAAGTGCGGTCGAGAACGTCGTCAGCAGCACCCGTGAGTCCGGCGATTGTCGCGCAAGGTGCACGGCACGATGCAGCGCGACGATGGTCTTGCCGGTGCCCGCCGACCCTGAAATCCGGGCCGGCCCGCCGAAAGAGCGTTCCACCAAAGCGCGCTGGTCTGGATGAAGAAAGACGGCCCATTTTTCCCAAGGGTATTCGAGGGCGCGTTCGAGTTCCTCGACATTGGTGAGCACGCGGAAGCGCCGCTGCGCATCCGGGTGCGTGAACGGATCGGCCTCGACCGGCAACACCTTCGGCGGCTCGGGCCTTTCGCCGACCGCAAGCCTCAGGATCGCTTCCTGCGCCTCTTGCGGCAGATGCGTGATGACATCGAACAGCGTGTCTTCATCGGCTGCCCGCACGTCATCTATCCATTCCTCCGGCACGCCGAAGGCCATCAGCTCAAACTTGCGCAGATTCTCGAACAGCTTCGGCTTAATCGGCGTGGGTGCGGCCGCAGCTACAGGCTCGGGCTCTTCCGCCGCGAGCCGCGGAACCTCGATCTCCTGGACCCGCTCGCGAATCTCCACAAGCTGCATCGCCCCCGTCGTCGGGTGGCGTTCGATCTTGCGCCGCTCAGCCCATTTGTAGGCGTCATCATGATGATCGACATACACAAGCAGCAGGCTGGCTGCCGACTTGTGCACGATCAGGCGGATGTCCGCGTTAACGCGCACCGACCAGAAATTCGGGTCCCTCGCGCGGTCGATCTTGTGGAACTTCATGCCCGGCGCCGCCGGGTTGAGCTGAAGATCGAACGCCGTCGTCTTCACGGCCTTCTGCTCCTGCGCCGTCAGACGCAGCAGAGAATCCGTGAAAGTATCGGCGATCCGGAACTCCACGTTCAGTACTCCACCAACCAATTTGCTGCTCTTCGTGTAAGTACGCCGCTTTCCAGCAAGGCGACCGGGTCTACGAAGATCTTTAAGGCGGGATATGTCTCTAATGAAGTCACTCTATAGATGTTATAACTCGCGCGTAGCGATTGTGCTGAAGCCCACTCGTTTTCAGTCATTTCAAACTTCCGGCGGCCTGAAATAGTAGCCTTGACTTCGATGTGCCGACGATCTCCGCTAGCGTCGAATGACGAGATATCAAAGCCGGCAAAAGGGCTGGTTTGGCTCACCCATTCAATCTTATCCGCGAGGTCGTGGCGGCCGGCCCGCTTCAATCGGCGTCTTTCATATGAAAGCACCCAGCGTTCACCATTAAGACCAATCTCGTCACAACGTCGTTTCAACTCCAGAAGCTGCTCACGCGTAATCTCGCGACCCTTAACGTCTGCGATCAAGCCATCCTGATAAGCTGAAATAAGGCTAGTATTTACGGCTATTTTTTTCCTTCGAGGCACCGGCGCACGGAAAACGATATCATCGCCGCAGAGCGTATCGCTGCGAACAGAAAGTCCCACCGGCGCTGGTTTCGATATGGCGCCCGAAAATATTCCGGCTCCATTGTACGTGCCTGCGTGTATCTGTTCGGCATTGAAAATGTACTCCGCGAGCTGTTCTGCATGAAAGAACGCAGCGAATTCGGTTTCGAATAGATTTGTTTCCATCGGAAGAATAGTGATGTCGCCCCTGACGATCTTCTTAAACCCAGACGAGGGGACAAAAGACGAGGCATTGTGTGTCGGACCGCCGTGCGACAATCGTCTATTGTCCAGCCCAACCCATCCATTCGATTCCCGGTCAAACGCCACCACCACGTCTGTGTAGTGCCTGGCGATCGGTAAGCCACCGGGATACGTACTAGTGATCTCTACACGACGTTCATGGGGCCTGTTTCGACTGGATTCCGTTACGGTGTAGGCGAAGAGACGAACTCTCTTGTCTTCCGTGCCGGCCAACAGACTCAATGTCTGGCCGTTTCGTGGTAATGAGCGCGCCGCTGGGGCCGCTTCAACTCGCCAGCCGGTGGTGACCAGCCCAGCCAAGGCTAACGGAAGCCGGCTGAGGCCATGAAATCTGAGTTCGCAGTAATCGAGCCCCCGCGACACGTCGTTTCCCCACCACTAAATCGAAAAGACCTTCATCACCTCGTCGCCAAGGTGATTTATGACCTTCACAGCGATGCGGCCTGAGGCCGGTCTTGGGAACGGACGTGACACGTCGCGGTTCAGGCTTGCCCACGCCTCCTCGTCGATCTCGGCTTTGAGCGTTGTCTTGAGCGCCCTGTAGGGACCGTTTGCGCCTAGGAAGTAAGCGTGGCGAACGAAGAAGCTCTCCTCGTTGTAGTCGGTGTCGATCATCCACAGAGCGATCGATTCCGGCCCACCGCTTTCGATCTCCCCGGTCTGCGGCTTGAACACGTCGATGCCGTTGATCTTGACGCGGATCATCCCGTCCTTGAGATTCTCGATGTCGATGTCGGGCTCGCCGAACACGACGAACAGATTGCCCGCGCCTGTTGCCTTCAAATCATCGCCCATGTGCAGGTCGGGATTCATACGCGCCTTGAGCACGGGCACGCGTCCCAGCTTGTCGAACTCGGCCGAATGGGCATCGTAGTTGAAGGCGCAGGCGATCAGCACATCGAACCCCGCATCGCCGGCCTCGCGGGCGGCCGCGACAAGGTCGGGGCGCGAGACAGTGCCGAACTCGGGACCGACGAGAATGCCGGCTCGCCTCTCCTTGTCGCCCTCCATGAATTTGCCTTCGGCGCAGATATATCTCCCTGGCCAGCCGGTGAGCGAAGCAAATGTGATCCGGTCTTCCTTCTGCGCCTGCTGCACGCCGGCGGCCTTGAGGTTCTCGAGGATCATGTCCGCGAAGTCTTCCGGCGTGCCAGAGCCGTTGTGGCGATACCGGCGTCCGGGCTCGGCCACACCCTCCATCAGCCGATCGTCCGCATCGATCGCGACGACGCGATGCGGCGACAGGCTTTCGACCGTGAACGGCCCGGCGACGCGCACGCGCGAGCTGTCGGTGTAAGGCTTGTCGTAGAGATACGCGAACTCGGCCCTGGCGGCGATCGAGGCGTCAATTTCCTTCTGCCGGGCGATGCGCGCTTCCCACCATTTGGCGTGCGCCTCCTTCGCGGCCGTGGGCCACTTCTCCTCCGCTTCGCGGGGGATTTCCCATTCCTCCCAGGATTTCGACAGCGCCTTGTTGAGCACAGAGCGATGCGGCTCCAGCGTCTCCTGCCACTTCTCCCAAATCACATCGATCTCGGCATTGTTGGCGATGGATTTCAGCGTGATGTGGGGCACGCGCTCATAGACGAAACCTAGGCGGATATTGCCGTGGGTCGGCGTCGTGCGCGGGGCGGAGCGCGTGATTTCCGCTTCCTTCATTTGCCCTTCGGGCGAGTCGGCCAGCAGGTAATACGGATATCGTGCGCCCATGATGCGCGATCGAGCGAGCGCCATCGCGACGCGGGATGTATCAATTGTGATCCAGCGCCGGCCCCATTGCTCAGCAACATAAGCGGTCGTGCCGGAGCCGCAGGTAGGATCAAGAACCAAGTCGCCCGGATCAGTCGCCATTAATATACAGCGCTGAACGATATCAGTATTTGTCTGGACGACGTAAACCGGCGATGATTGACCTAGGAAGCCGTCCCAAAGATTCCCGATTGCCGTAAGGCTGCTTTCATCCAGATATCGAAGGTGCCTGAGAGAGTTCCCAATAACAATGATCCGACCTGTCTTGAGTGCCCTCTCAAGTTGGGCCTTGGTTGTGCCCCACCACCGTCTCCCCGAGTCAAATATCCTGCCACGGTATTCAATCTCGTATTTTGCGCCGGGTCCCGGCTTTGTAAGTGATACGTCCTGACCGAGGCGACTTCCTGCGGGCTTCGGCGAACCATTCTTTTCCCACTCGGTAACTCTCACCCGCTCGCCGGTAGGGAGTATCAACCAGGAGAAGTTTGGATCATCCTCTGCGTTCTTAAGCGTATAGAGTTGACGGAATTTGACCGGTACGCTCTCGCTCCTGCCGTACCAAAGTATGTAGTCCAATCGCGCCGGCATACGATCACTGGCTGACAGACCTGTAGCACCCTTTGTGAACGCAATCATCGCCACTGCATTACGCTCACCAAATACCTCGTCCATCAGCGCCCGAACGCGATGCACATTCTCGTCGCCGATCTGTACGAAGATGCTGCCGCTCTCGTGCAGGAGGTCACGCGCCACAGTGAGGCGATCGCGAAGATAAGTGAGATAGGAGTGGATGCCGTCGCGCCACGTATCCCGAAACGCGCGCACCTGCTCGGGCTCGCGCGTGATGTGATCCTTCGCGCCGTCCTTCACGTCGCGGCTGGTCGTCGACCACTGGAAGTTGGAGTTGAATTTGATGCCGTAGGGCGGGTCTATAAAGATGCACTGCACCTGCCCGCGCAGTCCTTCGCGCTCGGCGAGGCTTGCCATAACGCTTAAGGAATCGCCCAGGATCATGCGGTTAGACCAGTTCTGGTCGTGGGCATAGAACTCGGTCTTCGCCTCGATGTCGTGGAGGCCGTTGAAGTCGCCGAATAGGTCCGGCAGCGGCGGCGCCTTCTCCTTCGCCCGCTCCTTCGACTCGCGGCGCAGATCGTCGATCAGGACCTTTGGGTGCACCTTCTCCTGGATGTAAAGCGGCGGGGCTTGAACGATCAGATCGGACCAGTCCTGCTCGTCCTTGCCGCGCCAGACGAGCTGCGGGTCGAGATCGCGGTTGCGGCGTTCGTAAGCGAGCTGGATGGGAGACTTGTCTTCCTCCCGCATCAGGCTCTCGAACTCGGCGGTCGGGATGTTGCGGCGCTTCGCATCCTTGTGAGTGAGGGCTTCGACCTCGATCGTCTTGTTTCTGCTCCTGCTCATTCAGGCCCCCTCACGCCGCCTTCTTCTTCACGAATTGATCGACCAATGCTTTGAAACCCGCGTCCATCTCATAGACCGCCGTGAACTCCGCGAACGCCCACCGGCCGAACTTCCCGAGATTGTTCACGCCCGGCACCCAATAGGCGCGCATGGTGTTCGCCTTCTCCTTCGCGTTCTCGTCGCGATAGCCCTTCACCTCGACAATCAGATTGAGCGGCTCTTCCTCGCCGTCATCGATCCGGACGATAAAGTCAGGGATGTAGCGGCGCGGCGTCGCGCCCGTCAGATACGGCACTTCCAGGCCGAGGTTCTGGTTCTTCACATAGGCGCGCACACGCGGATGCGATTCCACGACACGGCAGAATTCGGCTTCCCAGTCGCTGTCGCAGATGACCCAGTTGATGTGGCATTTGCGCGGATCGGTCTGCCAACGCGTCTCCTTCGACGTCGTGAAGTTGACGTAGCGCGTCGAGCCGGTCGGGTTGTACGGATCGAGGATGGCCTTGACGGGATTGTCGCCGGCGAGCGTCACAGTGATGGCGGCCTTGATTCGCTCGCAGGCCATATCGGCGATCTCCTGATAAAGGAGCTGCGCCGGATAGGTGCCGCCGGTGCACTTGAGGTAGCCGCCCTCCAGCCACTGGCGGGCGATCGCCTTGAGCTGACCGAAGAGGTGCAGCTTCGGCGCCTCGCCGGGATCGCGGTACTTCTGATAGAGAAGGTGCTTGGCCAGGTGGAAGAGGATGGTCGAGCGGCGCATGTCGTTGAGGTGCTCGACCGTCAGATCCACGCCCTCGCCGATGATGCCCTGGTTCTTGGTGATGGACGGCCCGACAAGGGCGGGCGTCAGCTCCAGAACCGAATCCTTGTCGAAGCGGGCGGTCAGCTGCTCGTTCGGCAGCTCGACGCGATACCCCTCGACGCGCGGGAACCGGATTTCCAGCGCATCCCTCTCCGGGCTGACGGCATGGACGCGGATCGTTTCGCGCGGCTTGGCCGGCGGGGCGACGACGGGTTTCGCGGCGAAGTCGAACGGGATGCCGAGAATGTCGGCATATTCCACATTGAAGAGACCCTCTTCATTCAGGTCGTATGACTGGCGGCGCAGGCCGCGGCCGACGACCTGCTCGCAGAGAAGCTGCGTGCCGAAGGCGCGGATGCCGAGAATGTGCGTGACCGTGTTGGTATCCCACCCCTCGGTGAGCATCGACACCGAGACCACGCAGCGCACCTGCTCGCCCAGGCGGTCTTTCTTGCCGACGGTGTTCATCACCTCCCGCAGAAGATCCTGGTCGGTGATGTTGTCGGCGGCGCGGACGTCGCCGGTGCGCTCGACGATCTCCCGCCGGAAGCGGTCGATTTCGTCGGCAGCCATTTCCCGAAAGTCCTTATCTAACGCTTCGCCGGATTCGAGCTGTTCGCTGTCGATCAGCAGCGTGCGCGGCCGCGGCAGACGGTTGCCGTGCTCATCGAAATTCCGGAACAGCGGAAGCCGGCCATTCTCCAGCGTGCTGGTGCCGTCATCATTCTCGCGCTGGAAGCCGGATATATAGTCATAGACGAGTTTCGAAGTCGCGGTGTTGTTGCAGACCACGATGAAGACCGGCGGCACGGCAATGCCGGCCTGCTCCCAAAGGTCGAAGGTCTTTTGATAATGACCATACAGGGCGTCGAGCGCGGTTTGCAGCTCGACGGGAAGGCTCAGCGGATCGAGCTTGGCGCCGGCGCCGCGCCCCTTCTTCGGTAGCTTCTTGCCGATGTGCTCCCACAGATTTCTGAACTTCGGCGTATCGCCGCCCGGCACATTGTCGGCGACGGGCACGCGTGGCAGCTTCACGATCCCGCACTCGATCGCATCCATCAGCGAGAAATCGCTGACCGTCCACGGGAAAAGCGTGCCTTCGGCATAGCCGGAGCCGCGCAGGAAGAAGGGCGTTGCGGACAGATCATAGACCGCGCGCACACCAAGTTTGCGCTTGACCGCCTCGATCCCAGAAATCCAGAGCCTCGCCGCCTCATTGTTCTTCTTCGCTTCGTCCTTTTCTTCGCCCTTGAGATCTTCAACGTCCTCAGCCTGCGCCCGCTCGCGATAGCAGTGATGCGCTTCGTCATTCAGGACGACGACGTTCTTGAGCCCCATCAGCTCGGGCATGACCCGCTGGATCATCTGCCCTTCGGTCTCGAGCGTCTGGAGCGTTTCGCCGCGCCAGCCTTCAATGGCGGCGCGCGTTCCTTTCGACACCTCCATACGCTCGCGCAGCTTGAAGGCGTGATAGTTGGTGATGACGATCTTGGCGCGGTCGATATCGGCGATCATGTCACTCGGAACAAGCTCGCGGCTCTTGTAGTAGCTGTCGGGATCGTTGGGCATCAACACCCGCAGGCGGTCGCGGATCGTGATGCCGGGGGCGATGATCAGAAAGCCGCGCGAGAAATGTTTGCTGCCCGGATGGCGCACGGCATTGACGGTCTGCCAGGCGATCAGCATCGCCATGACCGTTGTCTTGCCGGCGCCGGTCGCGAGCTTCAGGGCAAGGCGAAGCAGTTCGGGGTTCGCCTGGGCGTTCGCTCCTTCGATATGCGCCCAGAACTTCTCGGTACGTTTGCCGAGCTTCGGCGCGACCTCCGTCAGCCAGATCGCCGTTTCGACGGCCTCGACCTGACAGAAGAAGGGGCGCTGGCTCTGGAAGGGATGATGGCGCCAGTGCTGAAGTAGCCGCGCCGTCTCAGGTGTCACCTGCCAATCGTTCGGATTGGGCAGGTTGCGCCAGCTATCCACGTAGGAGCGGATTTCATTGATAATCGGGGTGGGGTTGTACTCCTGCTCCTCGGTCGACAGGCCCTTGCCTTCGTCGAAGACCATTTCCTTTTGGCCGCGCTTCTGCCGCCGCTTCTTGGGCTGCGGCACCGGCGTGATGAGCTCCGAGCGCCGTCTTGTCTCGAGGATTCTGTTCGTGGGCTGCCCGTCGACCAATTCCCAATGGTGGGCGGGATAGCCGTATGGCGAATTCAGAATCGGATGTTCAAAGAAGTGCTGCGTCACCGCTGATCCCCCCGATCGGCAGGCAGCTTTCGGCCTGCCTCGCGCGCCGCCTCGTTCTCGGAGACGTATCGCCGCATGAACTCCCGTATCACCTGAGCCGCCGGCCTATCCTGGGCACGACAGATCTCAAGGAAATCGTCACGCAGCCCGCGCTCAACCCTTATGCGAAGTCCGGCGTCCTTACCTGCCATTGTGGTAGTGTAGCCAATGGATACACATTTGCATAGCGGCGACTACGGGAAGCGGGGCTACAGTCACTCCAGGTTCCCCGGAGACCCGGAAGCTGCTCCAGATGCGGCACGTCCAGGAATCGCAGCCAGTAATTCAATCGAACAGTCTTCGTATATCCGCCATCGGCCGAAACAGCTTCATTGGCTGATCCGGAAATGGCAAGAAGCTCTCGCGTTCGTAGAAGCGCCGCGCGTTCTCATACTTCGCATCCACGATCACCGCGAATGAGGCGATCTCGCTCCGGGCCGCCCGATGCAGGGCATCGGCCAAGAGAAACCGTCCATAACCTTTTCCCTGATGATGCCGATCCACTGCGAGTCGCCCCACAAGCGTCGCCGGGACCAGCGGATATCTCGACAGCTTCCGCACCGTTTGCGCCGGCAGCTCGCCGAGCTGCACAGACGTTGCGGAGAGCGTGTAGTATCCCGCGATCGTCGCATCCGACAGCACCAGGACGAAAGGCGCGGCCATGTTCTTCCGCGCGCCCTGCCCAGCCTGCGTCCGAAAGTATCTGTCGAGCGGCTCTACCCCGCTCTCGAACTCCGATCGGTCATGGCTCGAAGACAGCGGCTCGACGCGGAGCTTTGCTTCGATCCTGCGAGGCACGCGTCAGACGCCGGCACGTTCGCGATAACGGCGGACCGTCTCACGAAGGCGATCATTGACCGGCTTCGGGTTCAGCAGCGCATCAACGAACGCCTCGCTGTCACGCAGTGAGAGAGCGAGTTGGCTGTGTTCCTCGATCGCGCGTCGGGCCGCGTCCTGCACGCTCGTCAGCACGAAATCGGTCACGGTGCGCCCCTGCAGCGCCGCGGCGCGCTCGATGAGTTTCTTCTGCTCGACCGTCACGCGGGTCTCGAGACGTTCACCGCGAACCCGGCCGCGAGTCGGCTTCCGTATTGCTTCGGCCATCCAAGTACCTCCATCTCCCCTTAATGTACGGCCAATGGCCGGGCAATTCAAGAGACCTTCGCGCTCGGGGTCACGAGGATTCCTGTGTCCTTCTGGTCCTGCTTCACGGCTTCAGCATCCATCACCTAACGGGACACCCACGGCCGATCGCTGCCTTCGGCAACTGGGATGGACCGAGCTTGGCCCAGGGCTGAGAAAGCTCCCGGCCGAAGTGCAACCGTGGCGGGTTTGAATTCCATGACTGGATCGTAGCCAGGCTACGATATCCCGCATCAAACTAAATGAGGGAAAGCCTTCCCCTGCGGCCAAGCCAAGGTCTCGGCCGACCCCTTCTAGCGGGGAGCCCCCCGCAACGCCCCCTATAGAGAGTGAGAGTGCGGACCGGGTTTGCCGTGACGGGTTGAGGGCTGGAGGAGAGGCCTCCGGCGCCCGTCGCGGAGAACCGCGATGTCCAGACACCAACGCAATACTCGCTCCGGCGCCGACCGGGCGAGCCTCTACGACGACATCACCAACAAGATCATCGCCGAGCTGGAGGAAGGCCGCGTGCCCTGGGTTCAGCCGTGGGGGACGGCGGCGGCGAAGGCGCCGCTCGCCATGCCGGCGAACGCCGCCACCGGCCGCACCTACTCAGGGATCAACGTGCTGATCCTCTGGGGCGCGGTCATCGAGCACGGCTTTCCGGTCCAGAGCTGGCTGACCTTCCGCCAGGCGCTGTCGCTCGGCGGCCATGTCCGCAAGGGCGAGCGCGGCACCACCGTCGTCTACGCCGATCGCTTCATCCCCGACGATGAGAAGAAGCGCGCGCAGGAGACCGGCGAGGAAGCGCAGGCCATTCCGTTCTTGAAGCGCTTCACCGTGTTCAACGTCGCGCAGTGCGAGGACCTGCCCGATGATCTTGCCGTCGCGCCGCCTGCGCCTGAGCCCGGCCTGATCGAGCCGCGCGTCGAGGCGCTGATCACGGCGACGGGCATCGACTTCCGCATCGGCGGCGATCGCGCCTTCTATGTGCCCGCGCAGGACTACGTCCAGGTGCCGCCGCCGCAGGCGTATTTCGAGACCATCAACTGGCACCGCACGGCTCTGCATGAGCTCGGCCACGCGACAGGCCATGCGTCCCGCCTCGGCCGCGATCTCTCCGGCTCCTTCGGCTCGAAGAAGTACGCCTTCGAGGAACTGGTCGCCGAGATGAACGCCGCCTTCTGCTGCGCCTCCCTCGGCATCACTCCCACGGTGCGCCATGCCGACTACATCGGCTCCTGGCTGGAGGTGCTGCGCGAGGACAACCGCGCCATCGTCCGCGCCGCATCTCAGGCCAGCAAGGCCGCCGACTGGCTGCTCGCCTTCCTCCCCGAAGCCGAGACGGCCAATGAATCCGGGAACGACAGGAGGGCGGCATGATCCTCCTGACCGACGACCTGCGCGAGCGCCTGCTCGCCAATGGGCTTGAACGCGGCGCTGACCATGTGCCTGTCGTCAAGTTCTTCAATCCGCTTGGCGAAGGCATCTGGCTCGTGACCGAGCTGGACGCGGATGGCGATACGCTCTTCGGCCTCGCCGACCTCGGCTATCCGGATTTGGGCAGCTTCTCGCTCGAGGAACTGACCTCGATCGTCCTGCCGTTCGGCATGGGGATTGAGCGCGACATCCTCTTCACCGGCGACTTTCCGATCTCGGTCTGGGCGGAGGCCGCCCGCCAGGCCGGAAGCATCCGCGCGGCCGAGCGCATCCTCTACCGAGCGGCTTCGCCTCAGCGTGATGATGCGTGATGCCCATCCTGAAACCCGCGGAACCGGAGATGAGCTTTTGCGCATCTCCGGTTCTACGTCCCGGATCGCCGGAAGGCGCCGTCCTCAGAGTGAGAGGGCGGCGCTTCGCTTCGTGACGGGTTGGAAGCCGGGAGAGAGGCTCTCGGCGCCCGTCGCGGAGTATCCCGACATGGCAAAGGCTGCCAGGAAGATCGTCTTCTCGCGCTCGCGCGACATCCCTTTCAACAAGCTCGTGCTCTCGGAGTCCAATGTCCGGCGAACCCGGCCGGAGGCCGAGCTCGACGAGCTGGTCCACGACATCGACCGGCGCGAGGACCTCGTGCAGGGCCTCAACGTCCGCGCCATCCTCGACGCGGACGGCAATGAGACCGGCATGTTCGAGGTGCCAGCCGGCGGGCGCCGCTATCGCGCTATCGAGCGCCTGGTCAAGGCCAAGCGCTTCCCGAAGGACGGACTCGTCCCCTGCATTGTGCGCAAGTCCGACACCAGAATCCTCGCCGAGGACGACTCCCTCGCCGAGAACCTGCTGCGCGCCGGACTTCATCCGCTCGACCAGTTCCGGGCGTTCCAGGACATGCTCGACAAGGGCATGACCGAGGAGGAAATCGCCGCGGCCTATCTCACGACGGTGCAGGTCGTGAAGCAGCGCCTCCGTCTCAACGCGGTCTCGCCCGTGCTGCGCGATGCCTATGCCGAGGAGCGCATGACGCTCGACATGCTGATGGCCTTCACCGTCAACCCGGACCACCAGCGCCAGGAGCAGGTGTGGGAGGCCGTGCAGCATTCCTACAATCGGCAGCCCTGGCATATCCGCCAGTTGCTGATCGAGACCACGATCCCCGCCTCCGACAAGCGTGCGCGCTTTGTCGGCATCGACGCCTATGTCGCCGCCGGCGGCGCGGTGCTGCGCGACCTGTTCGAGGACGATAACGGCGGCTGGCTCGCCGACCCGGCGCTGCTTCACCGCCTGGTCAGCGAGAAGCTCAAGGCCGTGGCCGACGAGATCGCCAACGAAGGCTGGAAGTGGATCAAGGTCGATCTGGATCTGCCCTATGGCTACGACCACGGCCTGCGCAAGATCGGCGGCGCCTTCGTCGATCTCACCGAGAAAGAGCGGGCCGAACGCGAGGCGCTGCGCGCCGAGTACGACCGGCTCGAAGCGGAGTATGACGGCGCCGACGAGCTGCCGGACGAGATCGACCAGCGCCTGGGCGAGATCGAGGAGGCGCTCGAAGCCTTCGAGAAGCGTCCCGTCGTCTACGATCCCGCCGACATCGCGCGCGCCGGCGTCTTCGTCAGCGTCGATCGCGACGGCGACGTCGTGGTCGATCGCGGCTATATGCGACCGGAGGACGAGGCGCCCGTCGCCGTCGACGGGGGTGACGCCGAGGTCGATCGAAAGGACGGGGGGACTGGTGCTTCTGCAACGCCGTCCGTTCAGCGCGCTGTTATCACCATCGGCGGACAAAAGCCAGAGGGCGACGATGATGAGGACGATGATGCCGTCAAGCCGCTGCCCGAGCGGCTGGCGATCGAGCTCACGGCCCACCGCACCCTGGCGCTGCGCGACGCCGTCGCCAGCCACCCGCACGTCGCTCTGACGGCGCTCCTGCACAAGCTCGTGCTCGATGCCTTCAAGCGCAACGCGCACGGCTGCGCCGTCGAGGCCTCGGTCCGGGAGGTCCACTTCCCCGTCCAGGCCCCCGACCTGAAGGACAGCGCCTCCGCCAAGACCATCCAGGCGCGCGTGGAAGCCTGGAAGGCGGACATGCCGCTCGATGACGACGATCGGCTGTGGGACTGGATTGCCGTGCTCGACGATGCGAGCCGCCTCGCGCTGCTCGCGCACTGCGTCAGCTACGGGATCAACGCTCTCTACGAGCGTCCGAATCCCCATAGCGGCTATGGCGTCACGCAGCACGGTCTCGACCGGCGCATGCGCGATGCCGATCGGCTGGCGCGCGCCACCGGTCTCGACATGGTGGAGGCCGGATGGCGGCCGACGGTGGCGAACTATCTTGGCCGTGTGACGAAGAGCCGGATCGTCGAAGCCGTTCGCGAAGCCCTCGGCGAGGAGAAGGCGCAGCTCATCGACCACCTCAAGAAGCCGGAGATGGCGAGGGAGGCCGAGCGCCTGCTCGCCGACACCGGCTGGCTGCCGGAGCCGCTGCGGTCCGCCGATCCCGACACGGCAAACAACGCCGAGGCGAGCGGGGGCGACGGTGATGAGGCGCTGCCGGCTTTCCTCGCGGACGACGAGGAGGAGCAGCCGGGCGACGGCGAAGTCGACGACCCGGCGATGATCGCCGCCGAATGACGGAACCCACGGCGGGGCGGCTCCGGCCGCTCCCGCCACCCCTCGATCAGGAGCAATCCGATGACCAAGCTCAGCTCGGCCACGCCTCGCCGCGTCGTATTCCAGTATCTCGTGCCCGTCCATGTCGAGGTCGAGGACGGCCTCGTGTGCAGCGTGACGGTCATCGACGAAACGCCCGTCGAGAACCCGACAGTCGTGGAAGGCGATGCCGACTATCTCGAGGAGGCGGTGAAGGCCGCTGATGACGGCCAGCCCTGGCCGTCATGGCAGTTCGGCTACTAGCCCGACCTTCTCTCCATCCAACCCCAACAGCCCGGCCATCGCGCCGGGCTTTCGCGTTTTCAGGAGCCTGTCATGCCCGCTTACACCGTCGAAACGACCTACCGCGTGCCGGTCTACCGGCACCGCACCTATCACGCCGCGACGCCGGCAGAAGCGTGCCGCCAAGCCATCGAGGACGACGACTGGTCCGACGAGAAGCTCGACTACGAGGCCGCCGGCGAAACCTACGTCACCGGCATCTGGCTCGGGGCCGACGCCTATTCGGGTGAGACCGTCCCGGTCCCGTCGCACTTCGATGAGACCGTCCAGCGCAAGGCCGCGCATTTCGAGGTGTTATTCGGCCTCCTCAAGATCGTCGTTGCGGACCAGGTCACCCAGCGAGGGACGGACGCCTATTGGCTCGCACGGGCGAACGCCGCGGTCGCGAAGGCCGAGGCGATCATCGAGGGCGCCCGCGATCCCGACGAACCCGTCACGGCTCCACGCCCACGTCACGTCCTCGCGCAGCTCCAGGAAGACCGCGTTCGCGACCAGACCGCCGCGATCGTCGAGACGGATCCCGAGTTCGCGAGTCTCAGCCTGCACGCTGTGTCGGACGGTGACATTCACGCCGCCTGCGTGTCCGTCGCCGTCAGCATCGATCTCTCGGAGGAAATCGGCGCCGCCGAGTTCCGCGCAGCGCTCGCCACCCTGCGAGCCGTCAAGAATTCGAAGGGAGGCTGAGATGTACGGCACCTATCTCCGCCTCGGCGTCACGGTCTGGGCCAGCGACCGCACGGTGATCCGCGCGGCACGGCGCAAGCTCACACGATCGGCGCGGCGTGATACGGCGAAGCGGGAGGCCCGCAAGCGCTTCTACCGCGAGATGCTGGAGCATCACGCCAATGCGCAGCGGCTCGTCGCCGAATTCCGGCTCTGACGCCGACAACCGCCAACCCTTCTTTCTTCAATCTGCCCGGCGATCGCGCCGGGCTTCGTCGTTTCAGGAGCCTGACATGGCCGACTTCTTCACGCACTTCTCCTGCCTTCTCGATGTCCGCACGCCGGAGAACGCCGCGCGTGCGCTCGATCTCTACAATCGCATGATGGAGGAGAACACCGCCGAGGACCCGCCATCCGAGGCGTTTCTTCTTTCCATCCAGCCCGAGCATGGCGGAACGCAGCTCTGGATTCGCGATGACACGACCGGCGATCCTCAGGCTGTCATCGAATTCGTGCTCCGCTGCGCCGAGGAATTCGGCCTCACCGGACGGTGGGGCTTCCAATGGGCGACCACCTGCTCGCGTCCGCGCGTGAACGCCTTCGGCGGTGGCGCGCATGTGCTCGATCTCGGCCGCCGCAAGACCGTCGCCTGGATCGCGACCAATGGCTGGCTCGACCGCACCTTGTCGAGCGAGCGCGGAAAGCGAGGTGCGCGATGAGCATCCCCGACCACGCGCGGGCGAATTTTGCGACGCTGCTGCGAGCGGCGGCGGACGGCAACCTCGCACTCATGGAATGCACCGACGCCGTCACCGGCGAGCCGCGCTACGTCATCTGCGCCGTGGGGCGCGACGGCACGGATTTCGTGTTCACGCCGTTCGGCCATCTCGCTGACGGCAACCCCTTCGACGCCTACGTGCCGCCATCGGCAACCCTGCCGGACGAGCCGACCCCCTGATCCTCGCGTGCGTGGCGGCGCGCGGTGAAGGCTGCGTGACGAGAGGGAGAGCCTGGCCGGGACGGGTTTGAGCCGGTGCGGTCCAGAGAGAGCGCCGGCCGGCTCGCCCGTCTCCGCTCTCCCAGAGGTTCCCCGACATGACCCCGTCCACCGCTCTCGCGGCCGCGCCCGCGGTCGCGGCGTCGCCGCTTGCGTCTCCCTCCGATATCGCTCGCTGCATCGGCGCAGCCGCGCACCATCTCCTTCCGCATCTCGAACACGGCCGTCAGGTCGACGCGGCAACCCTTCGCGCTGCGATGGAGCAGGCCTTCGGCGCCTCCGACGCGTCCGGCGCCTGGGACTGGAAAACGGCCTACGACGCCTGCGAGGCGGCGACCGTCCTGTTTCTCCGCAAATACGGAAAGGCGCTTTTGCGCAAGGCCGGTTCTCCGGCCCTGGCCCTCCCCATGCTGGAGAAGATCGTCGGCCTCCTGCCGACGCATACGCGCCGCTCGGCCGAGAGCGAGGCCCTCCAGCAGTTCTCGACGCCGATCCCGCTCGGCCTCGCGGTCGCGACGGCCGCGGCGGTCACGCCAGCCGACCGCGTGCTCGAGCCTTCGGCCGGCACCGGCCTGCTCGCCATCCTCGCCGAGATCGCGGGCGGATCGCTCGTCATCAACGAGCTGGCGGGGACCCGCGCCGGCCTCCTCTCCCTCCTCTTTCCGGACATCGCCGTGAGCCGGCATGACGCCGCGCAGATTCACGACCACCTCGACGCCGCCATCGTGCCGAGCGTCGTCATCATGAACCCGCCGTTCTCGGTAATGGTGAATGTGCAAGGCCGCATGGCGGACGCAGCGCTCCGCCATATCGCCTCGGCGCTGGCGCGGCTCGCCGATGGCGGCCGCCTGGTCGCGATCACCGGCGCCAATTTTGCGCCCGACGCACCGGCCTGGCGCGACGCCTATGTCCGGCTGCAGGAGCGCGGCCGTGTCGTCTTCTCCGCGGCCATCGACGGCCGCGTCTATTCCAGGCATGGCACGACTTTTCCGACGCGGCTCACCGTCATCGACAAGCAGCCGGCCGACGATCCGACGAGGCTGCCGGATGCGCCCGGCATCGCGCCGGACGTCGCCACACTGATTGCCTGGATCGCGGAGCACGTTCCCGCGCGACTGCCGCTCGATGCCTCCGTCGGTCTGCCGGCTGTCACGACGCCCCGCACCGTTCGCCGCTACCTCCCACGCGCCGCACAAGCTGCAACGCGGCTGAGCCTCGCCGAGCCTGAAGGTGTCGAACTCACCTACGAGACCGTCGATTGGACGCCACCGCAAGGCACGCGCCTCTCCGATTCCATCTACGAGGACTACGCGCTCTAGAGCATCCGGATTCCCGGCGCTCAGGACCATCCGACCCAGCTCGTCCAGTCGGCAGCCATGGCCTCGGTCGCGCCGCCCAAACCGAGCTACCGGCCGCGCCTGCCGGCGAACATCCTGAACCTGCTCTCCGGCACCCAGCTCGAAACCGTGATCTATGCCGGCGAGGCGCATTCCGGCTATCTCTCCGGCGCCTGGACCGTCGACGAGACCTTCGACGTCGTCACCGCCGCCGCCGAGGACGCCGAGGGCGCGGTCCGCTTCCGGCGCGGCTTCATGATTGGCGACGGCACCGGGGTCGGCAAAGGGCGCGAGGCCGCCGGCATCATCCTCGACAACTGGCTGCGGGGCCGCCGCAAGGCGGTGTGGATCTCGAAAAGCGACAAGCTGATCGAGGATGCGCAGCGGGACTGGTCCGCGCTCGGCATGGAGCGCCTCCTCATCACGCCGCTTTCCCGCTTCCCGCAGGGCAAGCCAATCACGCTGCGGGAAGGCATCCTATTTCTAACCTATGCCACGCTGCGCTCCGACGACCGCGGCGAAAGGCTTTCCCGCGTCAAGCAGATCGTCGAATGGTTGGGCCCGGATTTCGACGGCGTGATCATTTTTGACGAAGCCCATGCCATGCAGAACGCGGTCGGCGCCAGGAGCGAACGCGGCGATCAGGAGCCCTCACAGCAGGGCCGCGCGGGCCTGCGGCTCCAGCACGCGCTGCCGGACGCACGCGTCGTCTACGTCTCCGCCACCGGCGCGACCACCGTGCACAATCTCGCTTATGCGCAGCGGCTCGGCCTCTGGGGGAGCGATGACTTCCCGTTCTCGACGCGCGCGGAGTTCGTGGAGGCGATCGAAGCCGGCGGTGTCGCCGCCATGGAGGTGCTCGCCCGCGACCTGCGCGCGCTCGGGCTCTACACGTCCCGCTCGCTTTCCTTCGACGGCGTCGAATACGAGCTGGTCGAGCACGCGCTGACGCCCGAGCAGATGCGCATCTATGACGCCTACGCCGACGCCTTCGCGATCATTCATAACAACCTCGATGCGGCCATGCGGGCGGCCAACATCACCGGCGGCAGCGAGGGCGGATCGGGCACGCTGAACCGGCAGGCCAAGGCCGCCGCGCGCTCGGCCTTCGAGAGCGCCAAGCAGCGCTTCTTCGGGCACCTGCTCACCAGCATGAAGACCCCGACCCTGATCCGCGCGATCGAGCGCGATCTCGAGCAAGGCCATGCCGCCGTCATCCAGATCGTCTCGACGGGCGAGGCCCTGATGGAGCGCCGCCTCGCCGAGCTGCCGACCGAGGAATGGAACGACGTCCGCGTCGACATCACCCCGCGGGAATACGTCCTCGACTACCTCGCTCATTCCTTCCCGGTCCAGCTCTACGAGCCCTACACCGACAGCGAGGGCAAGCTGTCGTCGCGTCCGGTCTATCGCGACGGACAGCCGGTCGAGAGCCGCGAAGCGGTTGCACGTCGTGACGCTCTGATCGCCAGGCTCGCGAGCCTGCCGCCCGTTCCCGGCGCGCTTGACCAGATCGTCCAGCACTTCGGCGCCGACAGGGTGGCCGAAGTGACGGGGCGCTCCCGCCGCATCGTCCGCAAGCCGGGCAGTGCCGGCCGAGGCGATCGTCTCGTCGTCGAGACGCGCGCGGCGTCCGCCAACCTCGCCGAGGCGCAGGCCTTCATGGATGACCACAAGCGCATCCTGGTCTTCTCCGACGCCGGCGGCACCGGGCGCAGCTACCACGCCGAACTTTCCGCGAGGAATACGCGCCTGCGCGTGCACTACCTGCTCGAGCCCGGCTGGAAGGCGGACACCGCCATCCAGGGCCTCGGCCGCACGCACCGGACCAACCAGAAGCAGCCGCCGCTGTTCAGGCCGGTCGCGACGAACGTCAAGGCCGAGAAGCGGTTCCTCAGCACCATCGCGCGCCGGCTCGATACGCTCGGCGCGATCACGCGCGGCCAGCGCGAGACCGCCGGCCAGGGCCTGTTCCGGCCGGAGGACAATCTGGAGTCCCACTATGCGCGCGACGCCTTGCGCCAGCTCTATCATCTGCTCGCCCGCGGCAGGATCGAGGGCTGCTCGCTCGAACGGTTCGAGGCGGCCACCGGCCTGACGCTCACCGATACGAGCGGGCTCAAGGACCAGTTGCCGGGCATCAGCACGTTCCTCAACCGTATGCTCGCGCTGACCATCGATCTCCAGGGCGTGCTCTTCACCGCGTTCGAGCAGCTCCTCAACGCCCGCATCGAGGGCGCCATCGCCGCGGGCACCTACGATGTCGGTCTGGAGACGCTGCGCGCCGAGAGCTTCGTCGTCACCGGCCGGCAGACGATCTATACCCATCCCGGCACGGGCGCCGAGACGCGGCTCCTCACCATCACGCAGCGCCAGCGCAACCGGCCCGTCACGCTCGACGAAGCCTTGAGCCGGCTGCGCGAACGCGGCGCGCGGCTTCTTGTCAACGCGCGGTCCGGCCGTGCGGCCGTGCAGGTCCATGCCCCATCCGTCATGATCGACGACGGCGAAGTCGAGTACCGCGTCCGCCTGATCCGGCCGATGGAAGCACCGAACGTGCCCGTCCGCACGATGGCGGAGAGCCACTGGCAGGATGCCGACGAGGCGAGCTTCGCGGCCGCCTGGACGGCCGAACTGGCCGAGGTGCCCGCGTTCACCGACTCCACCCTGCACATGGTCTCGGGCCTGCTGCTGCCGATCTGGAAGCGGCTCCCGAACGAGTCGACGCGCGTCTATCGCCTGCAGACCGACGACGGCGAGCGCATCATCGGCCGCAAGGTCTCCCCGGCCTGGGCGGCCACCGCGACCGGCCTGCCTTCGCTGACGCCGGACGACGCCTTCG
Source organism: Pseudorhodoplanes sp. (assembly GCA_032027085.1). Lineage (NCBI taxonomy): Bacteria > Pseudomonadati > Pseudomonadota > Alphaproteobacteria > Hyphomicrobiales > Pseudorhodoplanes > Pseudorhodoplanes sp. The sequence goes on from JAVSMS010000001.1 coordinate 4,274,451, forward strand.
CCGCCTTGATCGAAGGCAAGACCGTCATCGACCTCGCCGAGGGTCTTCAGCTTCGCCGTGTCCGCCTGATGGGCGGCCATCGCATCGAGCTGGCGGGCTTCACCGACACCATGCGCGAGCGGCTCACGGCCTACGGGCTCTTTCACGAGATCATCTCGTGGAAGCTGCGCATGTTCGTGCCCACCGACGCCAGCGGCCCCGCGATCCTCGCGAGGGTGCTGGACCGCTATCCGATCCAGCGCGTCGGCGAACGGGAGGCGGTGTGATGTCCCGACTCGACGCTTCCGAACTGGCACGCCGGCTCGCGCGCAATGCCGAAGCGGTGTGCCGCCACTATCTGTCCAACGGTCATCGCGAAGGCCGCTACTGGATGGTGGGCGACGTGCGCAACACGCCCGGCCGCTCGATGTTCGTGCGCCTCATCGGCCCGGGGAGCGGCAAGGGCGCGGCCGGCAAGTGGACCGACGCCGCCACCGGCGAGCACGGCGACCTGCTCGACGTCATCCGCGAGACCTGCGGCCTCGTGGATTTCGCGGACGTCGCGAGGGAGGCGCGCGCCTTCCTCAGCCTGCCGCAACCCGAACCGCAAGCGCACGAACATCGTCGCGCCATCCAGCCAGCCCCAACGGGTTCGCCGGAAGCCGCGCGGCGGCTGTTCGCCATGTCGCGGCCGATCCACGGCACGCTCGCCGAGACATATCTCCGCCGGCGCGGCATTACGTCTTTACACGGAACCGGATCGCTGCGCTTCCACCCGCGCTGCTACTACCGGCCGGACGAGCATTCCGCCACGGAGACCTGGCCCGCCATGATCGCCGCCGTCACCGATCTCGATGGCCGCCTCACCGGGGCGCACCGCACCTGGCTCGATCCCGACGGCTTCGACCCCGTCCGCCTCGGCAAGGCGCCGATCGACACGCCGCGCCGCGCGATGGGCGATCTTCTCGGACACGCCGTCCGCTTCGGCGTGGCGGGCGACATCATGGCCGCCGGCGAAGGCATCGAGACCATGCTTTCTCTCAGGGTGGCGCTCCCCGGCATGCCGATGGTCGCCGCCCTCTCGGCCGCCCATCTCTCGGCCATCCTCTTCGCCGACACACTGCGCCGGCTCTACATCGCGCGCGACGACGATCCGGCCGGCGATGGAGCGATGGCGACGCTGATCGAGCGCGCGTCCGGCGACGGCATCGAGGCGATCGTGCTGTCGCCCAGGCTCGCCGATTTCAACGAGGATCTCCGCATGCTCGGCCCCGCCGCGCTGCAAGCCGCCCTTCGGGCGCAGATCGCGGCCCGGGATGCCGCCCGCTTCATGGCCGAGGCCGCGTAGCTCTGATGAACGTGGACGTGCGGCCGGAACGGATGATGGGGCTCGCCGTCACGCCGGCGGCGATGCTCCTCGGGCCGGGACAGAGCCGCGCCCGCGGCCTTCCTGAGAGGCGAACGGGACGGCAAGCGGCCCGGCCCGGCAATGGCTGCGGCCGGCTATTTTCCGCCGGCGCTGACGCGCCTTTGCATCGCCAAGCAAAATAGCCGGCCTTCGCCATCCTCCGCTGGCGCTTCGGCCCTCCGCTTCGCTCCGGGTGCAGAGCCGGCCCGCCCGCCGTCTTCCGTCGCCATGAAGGCCGCGAGGGTCGCGGCCAATCCAGCGACGGAGCATCCCATGACCAGCGACGACGACTTCGAGCCCCACCACAGCTCCTCCCCGACCGATCACGTCCTGACCGAGCTTCAGCTCTACGGCTTCCGCCCCTTCCAGGACGAACCCGACCCGCGCCCGCTTCCCGAGGGCAATGCCGTTGCCGGGGCCATCGCCGACATCTTCGACGCTCTTGTTGCCACGCTCGGCGACACCCGCCTCGAGCCCGATCTCGAGGACCTGCTCTGGTCGACCGTCAACATCTTCCACCGCGCCGCCGACCGCATCGCGCGCGAGCTCGACGACAACGAGCAGGCGCAGCGCCGGAGCCAGCAGGAGCAGGACGGCACCGAGATCAAGTCCGTCGAGCTGGAGCGGCTCATCGCCGAGGGACAGACGCTCATCGAGCGCCGCGACGCCTTCGAGCTGATGCGCGACCAGGCCTGCGAGCATTTCGAGCGCCACACCGGCTCGGCCTGGCGGCCGCGCAGCGGCTCGCTTGTCAACCACCGCGCCATGACCGCAGCGATGATCGACAGCCGCGACTTCCTCGCCGCGAAGAAGCGCGCCGAGACCGAGGTCATGCTGCCGCCCGGCCCGAAGGTCGCGCTGAGCGGCGGGCTCGACTTCAACGATCATCGCCTGATCTGGGCCAAGCTCGACCAGGTGCACGCCAAGCACCCGGACATGGTGCTCATGCACGGCGGCTCGCCGAAGGGCGCCGAGCGCATCGCGGCGCGCTGGGCCGATCACTGCAACGTGCCGCAGATCGCCTTCAAACCGGACTGGACGAAGCACGCCAAGGCCGCACCCTTCAAGCGCAACGACGCCATGCTGGAGGTGCTGCCGATCGGCGTAATGATCTTCCCCGGCACCGGCATCCAGGAGAACCTCGCCGACAAGGCCCGCAAGCTCGGCATTCCGGTCTGGCGGTTCGGCGGCGCGTGAGCGCCGCCAGTCAAGTAACTTGCACCGTCGACTCTCTGCCAAATGGCATCGGGCAGAGTTATGAGAGGAAGCATGCAACCGCACTACGAACTTCGGCCTGTCGATGTGAGCGATCTGCCGTTGCTGGCCAAGTGGTCGTCAAGACCTCACGTGGCGCGTTGGTTTGGTGGCGCCGGCCCAGACGCCGACGAATTGAACGACACCCGCATAGCCATGTGGATCGCTATGCTTGGATCCCAGCCCTTTGCTTATATTCATGACTACGATGTCCACGCATGGTCACCTCACCACTTCGATTTCCTGCCTCCCGGCTCACGTGGCATCGACATGTATATCGGCGACCCCGAACTGGTTGGTCTGGGTCATGGCTCGCGACTGCTGCGCCAGCACTCAGATGTTCTCATGAGCCGTGGCGCACCGGCGCTTGGAATAGACCCACATCCCGACAATCATGCCGCCATTCGGGCGAACGAGAAGGCAGGCTTCGTCGTTGTCAGCGGGCCGACCGAGACGCAATGGGGACGCGTCCTCCTTATGACGCGGAACCCAAACAGGCCCCAAATGTGAACTCCTTCAGTCGAACCGGCCAATAGCCGCTAGGACGCCATCCTTTGCGAGATCAACCATAGCGTTCGTTGGCTCAACGTGTGCGGCAGCCAGACCGCGGAGCTTACCGCGCGATCCGGCTCGCACAGACGCCCTATTTTCGGCTACACTACCAATGTGCCGTGGTGGTGGTGGAAGGCGCGACCGTCAGATCCTTGTCTCACGGAGACCACCCCCATGATTGTTCTCAACGTGCTCGCCAGCATCGCCGTCATCGGCGTCATCTGCTGTCTCTTGTTCTATCTCGCGGTTTACGCGCTGCCGCTGTTCGCGGGCGTCACGGCAGGCGCCTGGGCCTATGGTACAGGCGCCGGCTGGCTCGGCGGAATCGCCTTTGGGGCCGTCGCGGGCCTCGCCACCCTCCTTGCCGGCCACCTCCTGCTCGCATTCGTTAGGCCGCTCTGGCTGCGGCTCATGATTGCCGCCGCTTTCGTCGCGCCGGCCGCCATCGCCGGCTATCACGCGACACATGGCATCGTGAAGCACACGATGCCCTCGGAAACCTGGCAGGTCGTCTTCTCGCTGGTCGGAGCCGTCGTCGTCGGCATCACCGCCTTCGCGCGGCTGGCGACGCTGGCCCCGCCCGGTGGGACCGGCCAGGGCGTGGCGCGCGCCTGAGGCCTTTTCAGCGGTCTGGGCGTGACCAGGTCACGCCGCCTGTGCGCTCCTCCTCGCCTGTTGGCAATTCGGGGGTGGAAAAGCGCCGGATCGCGCTGAACCCAAGGTCGCGGACCGCATTGGAACGCGGTTTTGGCCGCGTGACAGATCTCCATGCCCTCGAAGGCATCGGGCTGGTCGAACGCCTGTCCCTGCTTATCGGGAGCATCGATGCGGCCGGTCGCCTCGACGCGGGATGAGCGCCGTGCACCGACGCCGCCGACCCCCTCGGTTGCACGATGGAGTCGCCAGGTTCTCCTTGATCCTCTCTGCCTGATCGAGCGCTCCATGCGGCCTCTTTGATGGGCTGATCTGGCCGCACGCCGGCTTCGCCTCGATCGCCTATGCCGCAATGGCGCCGATCGACTTTCTTCCCCTGGGCTGCGCCCATTCCTCGCGAAACAAGAAAGTCTCCCGGCCGCCATCCTCCGCTGCGCTGCGGCCTGCAAGCAGGTGCGGCGTCGATCGCCTGCGGCCTGCCGATCGCCATCGAGGCCGCAATGGTGCGGGCTCGAAACAGACATCAAGGAGAACCATCATGGCGACCATCGGCACCTTCAAGAAGTCCGGCAACGAGTTCGTCGGCCAGATCGTCACCCTCAGCGTCCAGGCCAAGAACGTCCGCATCGTCCCCGAAGCCAACCGCTCCGGCGAGAACGCCCCCAGCCACCGCGTCTTCGCGGGCCGCGTCGAGATCGGCGCCGCCTGGGCCAAGCGCTCCAACGAGGGCCGCGACTATCTGGGCCTCAAGCTCGACGATCCGAGCTTCACCGCCCCGATCTACGCCAACCTCTTCGACGATGAGGACGGCGACGGCTACAGCCTGATCTGGTCCCGCCCGAACCGCCGCAACGGCGAATGAGGCGCAAGCCCCAGGCCCCGCCCGGACAGCCGGGCGGGGCTAGGCCAGCTCGTTGCAGCCGACACGGCGGGGCGACCGAATCGGTTCGGCGCGATTCGCCCAACTTCCCGTCTTTGGCTGCCAATTTTGCTCGCCTCGTTGGCCAAGAGCGACTATTTTAGTCGTAGTTCTGGCACGCTCGATCGGCCCGGTGGGAGGTGATCATGCATGATCACCGCCCGACAATCGCGGGCCGCTCGCGCGCTGCTGGGATGGACGCAGGAGACGCTCGCCGACAAGGCCCTGGTATCGCTGACGGCGCTGAAGCGCCTGGAGTCGGGCCATCGCGCCGTTTACGAGTCGACGGAAGATCAGGTCCGTCGCACGCTGGAGGCCAACGGCATCGTCTTCCTGTCGTCAGACCAGGGCGAAGGAGTGATGCTTGTCCGCGCGAAGGTCGAGACCCGCAAAAACCGATGATGCCGCGGGGCGCCGCGGGCATCGATCCTTCGTGCCGACGCGTCGCCTTGCGCTCAGCGCCCGTGGGCGTAGCGTCAGCAGCTCGTCGACGCGCGCCAGCGTCGGCCCGCGGGGTTCAATTTGACACACGATCCGTTCATGGACGAACCGCCGCAGAGCGCCGTTCTGACCAGCTACGACCGCGCGCACATGAAGCTCTATCTGCGCCTGCTCGACGCCGAAACGGACGGCGCTGACTGGCGCGAGGCGGTCGAGGTCCTCTTCGGGATCGATCCCGCAAAAGAACCGGAACGCGCCAGCCGCGTGCACCGCAGTCATCTCGCGCGCGCCCGCTGGATGACCGAGCAAGGCTACCGGCAACTCGCCCGTGAGACGGACAAGTGATGCCCATCCGTGATGCCGTCACGGCATCGCGTGTTGCGCAAAACGGGACTTCCCCAACTCCGATGGCCTCGCAATCGTACAGCTCCTTCGCACGCGCCCGGCCTGCGGGTCGGGGGAGGAAGCAGAATGGGGCCCGACACATCGCGCTGGCGCTCGTCCGACACCTACGACTACATGGATCAGCTGGTCGCGCCTGACCTTGCCTGGGAATGCCTGAGGCGCAACGCCGTCTATCAACGGGATTTTGCCGAAAGCACGCGCTCCCCCGACGCGACCGAGCACCTTGCCGCGGCAATCCAGCGGCGCTGGGGGCTGCGCTTTCGCGATCGACCCGGCGCTCGACGCGACCGCAGCGACCGTATTCTGGGCGCCAGACATTGACCCGGGCACAGTTATTCTCACGACCGTTCCTGCCGCATCGACCGTCGAGAGCACCGTCCTTCCCGAACTCGATCCGGATACCGCGCGCGCCAGCCCCGACGGGCTCAGCTTCGTCCATGGCCGCGGGCCGAGGGCCGTGCGGCTCCTGCTCCTGTCCGATGCTTCGCCGGCGGGCCCGCTCGTGGCCCTGGTTTCGCTGGGACCCGACGGGCTTGACCGGATCGAGGCAGTCGCCCGCCTCTGGCGGGCCATCAACGGCCGGCGCGTCCCGGCCGACGCGAGGCTGACGAGCCAGCAACGACGTCGGCTTCGCCGCATGCTGCAGGCCGTCGACGGCCGCCACGAGGGCGCGAGCTATCGCGAGATCGCCGAGGCCATCTTCGGCGCCGCGCGCGTTGCTGATGCTCCCTGGAAGACCTCCGCCCTTCGCGACGCGACCATCGACCTCGTGAAGGACGGCCTCGCGCTGATCGCCGGCGGCTATCGCTCCCTCCTGCGCCGGCGCCGCCGCCCATAGCTCGGGCCGCCGCAGGCGTGCGATTTTAGCACCCGCATCTTCGCCATCCCCCAACGCAGTGCCCCTCCGCCACCGTGGCCGCCGTTCGCCGGACCTCGCCGGCGACCTGAACGAACGCCCGGAGGTGCGACATGACGAATCTGGCCGGCTTTCCGCCGCGCTTCTTGCGGACGCCGGAGGCCGCCGACTTCCTCGGCCTCTCCAGCCGGACACTCGAGAAGCATCGCACCTACGGCACGGGTCCCGCTTATCGAAAGCTGGGGGGCCGCGTCGTCTATGCCCTCGACGATCTCAAGGCCTGGGCCGACCGCGGCGCGGTCACATCGACGTCCGACCCGCGCGGCTCGGTGCTGCCGGCGAAGCGCCACGGCCCGGCCCCGGTGCAGGCCGGCCGGGACCGCCGTTGAGGTACGGGCCATGTCCTCGGCGCGACGCAATGGCGAGCGGGAGCAGCTCGATCTCTTCCGGGCGCTGCCGGGCGACCTCGCGCCACGCGACGCGCAGGACCTCATGGCCTATCCGTTCTTCTCGCTCGCCAAGTCGAAGCGGCTGACGCCGATTGACTTCAAGGCCGGCCCGATTGTCATCCGCGTCGAAGCGGTCCCGGAGCACGGAATGGCGACCATCTGGGACGCCGACGTGCTGATCTGGGCGGCCTCGCAGATCGTCGAGGCGCGCGATCTCGGCCTGCGGCCGTCACGCCTGATGGCGGCGACGCCCTACGAGATCCTCTCCTTCATCGGCCGCGGCGTGAGCGTGCGCGACTATGACCGGCTGAAAGCCGCTCTCGACCGCTTGCAGTCGACCACCGTGGCGACGTCGATCCGCCAGCCGACCGAACGGCGGATGCATCGCTTCTCCTGGATCAACGAATGGAAAGAGCGAGCGGACGCGCACGGCCGTCCGCTCGGCCTCGAGCTGATCGTGCCGGACTGGTTCTACGCGGCCGTGCTCGACGACGCCCTCGTGCTGACGATCGACCGCGCCTACTTCCGCCTGACCGGCGGACTGGAGCGCTGGCTCTACCGCCTGGTGCGCAAGCACGGTGGCCGCCAGCCGTCCGGCTGGAGCTTCGACATCGCGTATCTCCACGCGAAGTCCGGCAGCCTCTCGCCGCTCAAACACTTCGCCTACGACCTGCGCGAGATCGTCCGCCGGCAGACGCTGCCCGGCTACCGGCTGACCATCGAGCAGCCGCCGGACGCCCCAGAACGCCTCGCATTCGTTCCCGTCGCTTCCGCGGCCCTCGCTCCGCTGCGGCCGCGCGGGACCTCGCGCGCTGGGGATAAGCTGTGAATCGTGTCGTGCTATCGGGGACCCGGCCTGTCGTGCCATCGGGGACCCGATCCTCGTGCTATCGGGGACCGGATTCATCGAATCCGAGCGTCGATTCAAAGCAATGCGCGCGGCCTAACTCTTCTAACCAGGATTCCTTTGGAATCTTTCTAACGGCCGCTCCGCGTTCCACACTTGTGGACGAGTGCCGCCAACGGGAGGCGGCGCCATGATCGTCGCGCTGCTCAACCAGAAGGGCGGCGTCGGCAAGACGACGCTCGCCCTCCACCTCGCCGGTGAGTGGGCGCGACGCGGCCAGCGTGTCACCGTCATCGATGCCGACCCGCAGGGTTCCGCTCTCGACTGGTCGCAGCAACGCGCCCGCGAGAGCCTGCCGCGCTTGTTCGGCGTCATCGGCCTGGCGCGCGACACGCTTCATCGCGAAGCGCCCGAGCTTGCGCGCAATGCCGATCACATCGTCATCGACGGTCCGCCCCGCGTCGCCGGGCTCATGCGCTCGGCGCTGCTCGCGGCCGACATCGTCCTGATCCCGGTGCAGCCGTCGCCCTTCGACGGCTGGGGATCGGCCGAGATGCTCACGCTGCTGAGCGAGGCGCGCATCTATCGCCCCCAGCTCGTCGCCCGCTTCGTCCTCAATCGATGCGCCGCTCGCACTGTCATCGCGCGCGAGACCGCGCTCACCCTCGCCGATCACGACCCGCCGCTGCTCGCCTCCAAAATCGGTCAGCGTGTCGCCTTCGCCGAGGCCGCGCAGTCCGGCCGCCTCGTCTGGGAAGCACACACGGAAAGTCCGGCGGCGCGCGAGATCACCGCTCTTGCGGCCGAAGTCGGGAGGCTGGCGCGATGACGCAGCGCTCTTCCAAACGCGCCTTCATCGCGCGGCCGGCCGATCCCGAACGCTGGATCAAGACACCGGAACCGCGCTCCAGCGGCAACGGCGACGCGGCCGCATTCACCGCGCGGCTGACGATCGACATCACGCCAGCGCTGCGCGGCCGCATCAAGATCGCAGCCTTCCAGCGCGGCCTGACCGTCGCTGACATGCTGCGCGACCTGCTCGCCCGCGAATTTCCTCCAGCCGAAGGAGACCAGCCATGAACGGTGCGCCCCACCTGCGCCTCGTGCCGTCGCCGCTTCCCGCCGACGGCCTGACACGCGTCGAGCTGACCTGGATCGAGAAGAAGGTCGAATACTGGATCCGCTTCGGCAAGGAGAAGGACGAGCAGATCCTCGACCGGCGCCGCCGCGTGCTCGCCTTCGCGCCCAACAGCGTCTTCGCCTTCGTGCGCTGGGCCTCCAACGACCACGGCACCATCATCTCGCGCATCGACATCGTGCGCGCGATCGCACCGGGCGAGCGCTATCAGACGCTGCCCTTCGTGCGGCCCGGCGGCGACATCCTTCTCAAGATGGAGGGCTGGCCGAAGGTCGCGCGCGTCCTCCAGATCGTCGATGCGATCGAGGCGATCGGCATTGACCCGAGCGAGGTGTCGCCGCATCACTGGCGCCACGTCCACAACCGCCTGACCGCCGGCCAGGAGCCGCGCAGCTACACCGTCGAGCAGCATCGCGCGATCCTTCTGCGGCGGAGGGTCGAGCCGTGACGCGCTTCGGCTACATCGTGACGACCTCCTTCACCGTGCTGGCGGTCGGCGTCCTCTCCTTCCTTCCGGTCGTCCCGAAGCTCATCTGGAACGCGTCGGCCAGCGTGCCGCTCGGCCTCTATTCCATCGCGCCGGCGCGTCATCTCGAAGTCACCGACCTGGTCGCGGTCGAGACGCCCGAGCCGCTCGCCTCCTTCATGGCCGAACGCCGCTATCTGCCGCGCGGCGTGCCGCTGATGAAGCGCGTCGCCGCCATTGCTGGCCAGCAGGTCTGCCGCGACGGCGCACACATCACGATCGACGGCATCGACATGGGCGAGGCGCTGGCGCGCGACCGCGCCGGCCGTGTCTTGCCGTCCTGGCAGGGCTGCCGCCGCATCGTCGACGGCGAAATCTTCCTGATGAACTGGGCCGCTCCCGACAGCATGGACGGCCGCTACTTCGGCCCGCTCGCCACCAAAACGATCATCGGCCGCGCGGTCCCGCTGTGGACCGACGAGGACGGCGACGGCCGCTTCCAATGGCACGCCGCAACGCGGTGACGGCGCGCCAAGCACGTCCCCTTCACCGCACATAGGGAGCTTTCAATGCCACAGATCGGAGAGTTTACACGCACCAAGAACGGCTATACCGGCCATGTCCGCACGCTCACTCTGAACAGTGAGATCGTGCTCATTCCGGCCGAACATTCCGACGCCGAGAACGCGCCGGACTATCGCGTCCATCTCGGTGACAGCAACGGACCCGAGATCGGCGCCGGATGGAAGCGTACCGGCGAGAAGGCGGGCGACTACGTCTCCGTCCAGATCGACGACCCGGCGCTCAGCCAGCCGATCCGCGCCAATCTGTTTCAGTCGGGCGACGCAAAGTCTGTCTGGGGCCTGCACTGGAACCGTCCCCAGAAGCGGCCGGAGCGGGACTGAGGCGATGCTCGTCCGCTTGATTTCGCGGAGACGGAGTGAGGCCGCCGGGCGACGCTCGCTCGTCCGGCGTCTTCCCGCACTTCTCCTTTCCGGCCTGCTAACAGTCGGGCCGGTCACCGGCGCTGCGCTTGCGCAGAGCGTGCCTGACGCACGTGCTCCGAGCAGTCACACGATCGCCGATTACATCGCCGAAGCCGCGTGGCGCTTCGGCGTTCCCGCCGCATGGATACGGGCCGTCATGGACGCGGAAAGCGCCGGCGATGCGCGTGCCGTCTCGCGCAAAGGCGCGATGGGCCTGATGCAGATCATGCCGGATACCTGGTCGGAGCTGCGCATGCGCTACGGTCTCGGCCGCGATCCGTTCGATCCGCGCGACAACATCCTGGCTGGCGCGGCGTACCTGCGCGAGATGCACGACCGTTACGGATCGCCGGGCTTCCTCGCGGCCTACAATGCGGGCCCGCAGCGTTATGACGAATACCTCGCCGGGGTACGCGCATTGCCGGCGGAGACCCGCGCCTATGTCGCTTTGCTGGCGCCCCTTATCGGCGGCAAGCCGCTCGGGCGCGCGACCACAATTTCGGCCGCTGATCCGCTCGCCTGGACTCGCTCGCCCTTGTTCGTCGTGCGCGCGAACGGCAGTCCGAATGCAGAACCATCGCAAGACCAGCGCGTGCGCGGTGACAACGCGACGGCACCACGAGCGCGGGACGCGGCAGCGCTTTCACCGCGCTCCTCCGGCCTCTTCGTCGCGCAAGCGAGTCCGGACCCGCAGCAATGACGCGCTCGTTGCCCAATCGCGATGTAGCGACCCCCAGCGCACAAGAGCGTGTGGTGAGGCGGGAGGGCGCAACCACGTCCGCACGATGGCAGGATAAAGGGGCGCGATGTGCGCGCCATGACGGTCGTGGTTTTTCAATAGCTTGCATGCCGAAACCGCGAGGTGCGCCGTCCCGGCGCAGCCTGCGGCTTCGGCACTTCTGCAATGAATTCCGGCTCTTGGCGCGATGTGCGGGGCCGCGGCCATGAGCACCGAGGACGACTTCCGCATCCGGCCTGGCCGCATCCGCTCGACGCGCGCGCAGCGGGCGCGGCCCTTCATCGCCCAGGCGCTCGCCGCCGCGCAGCGCGCCGGCGGCTCCGTCTCCCGCAAGGGGACGATCGGTCCCGGCCATCGCTCGCGCCTCGGCCGCGGCCAGCGCGCCTCGATCCAGGCCAACCGGCTCATCACGTCACGCTCGCGCGGCGCCGTCGTCAAGGCGCGCGTCGTCCGCCACAGCGCACGCGGCGCCCCGCTCGCGACGCATCTCGGCTATCTGCGGCGCGAGGGCGTCACCCGGGACGGAGAGAAGGCGCGGCTCTTCGGTCCCGGCACCGATGAAGCCGATCCGAAGGCGTTCGCAGAGCGCTGCGCGGACGACCGCCATCACTTCCGCTTCATCGTGTCGCCGGACGACGCGATCGAGATGGCGGACCTCAAGCGGTTCACCCGCGACCTGGTCGGCCAGATGGAGAAGGATCTCGGCACCAAGCTGGACTGGGTGGCCGTCGACCACTGGAACACCGAGCACCCGCATGTCCACCTGATCGTCCGCGGCGTTCGCGACGACGGCGAGAACCTCGTCGTCGCGCGCGACTACATCAAGGAAGGCATGCGCGACCGGGCGCGCGACCTGATCACCCAGGAGCTGGGCCCCCGCACCGATCACGACATCCGCACCACGCTAGAGCGCCAGATCGAGGCCGAGCGCTGGACCAATCTCGACCGCCAGCTCGCGCGCGATGCCCATCGCACCGGTATCGTCGATCTCGCGCCGCATGCCGGCCGCCAGCCCGACGAGTTCCACGCGCTCAAGGTCGGACGCCTGCGCAAGCTGGAGGGTCTCGGCCTCGCCGAGCAGATCGGCCCGGGCCAATGGGTCATCTCTGAGTCTGCCGAGAAGCGCCTGCGCGAGCTCGGCGAGCGTGGCGACATCATCAAGCGCATTCATCGCAGCCTCGCGGAGCGCAGTATCGAACGCGGCGCGGCGAGCTACGTGCTGGCCGGCGAGAGCCTGGACGAGCCGATCGTCGGCCGCTTGCTGGCGCGCGGGCTCGACGACGAACTGAAGGGCACCGCCTACGCCGTCGTCGACGGCGTCGATGGCCGCACCCACCACATCAGGCTCGCCGATCTCAACGCCGCCGGGGACTCCGCCCCAGGCTCCATCGTCGAGCTGCGAAAGTTCGACGACGCCCAGGGCCGGCGGCGCGTCGCGCTCGCCGTCCGGTCGGACCTTCCGCTCGAGCAGCAGATCACGGCGAACGGCGCCACCTGGCTCGACCGCCAGGCCATCGCGCGTGCGCCGGTCCCGCTCGGCGCCGGCGGCTTCGGCGCCGAGGTTCGCGACGCGCTTGATCGCCGCGCCGGGCATCTCATCGGCCAGGGGCTGGCCGAGCGGCAAAGCCGCGGGGTCAGCTTCAGCCGCAACCTGATCGAGACGCTGCGGCGTCGCGAGCTCGATGCGCTGAGGGAGCGCCTCGCCGCCGAGACCGGACGGACGGCCGTCAAATCCAATGCCAGCGAGTACGTCGCGGGCACCTACCGCCGCCGCTTCGATCTCGCCTCTGGACGCTTCGCGATGCTCGACGACGGCCTCGGTTTCCAGCTCGTGCCCTGGTCGCCCTCGCTCGAACAGCATCTCGGCCGCCATGTCTCCGGCGTCGCACGCGGCGACGGCGGCATCGACTGGAGCTTCGGCCGCAAGCGGGGCATCGGCCTGTGATGAGACGATCGCCCAAGGAGAGCACGTGATGTCCGCGACGAAGATTCTCTGGGGTCAGATTCTGGTCGTCGCGCTGATCATCCTCGCGACGACCTGGGGCGCGACGGAATGGACGGCATGGCGATTGGGCTTCCAGGCGCAGCTCGGCGCGCCCTGGTTCATCCTGTTCGGCTGGCCGGTCTACTATCCCCCGTCCTTCTATGCGTGGTGGTTCTTCTACGACGCCTATGCGCCGGCGATCTTCGTCGAAGGCGCCTATATCGCGGCGTCGGGCGGGTTCATGGCGATCGCCGCCGCGATCGCCATGTCGGTATGGCGGGCCCGCGAGGCGAAGAACGTCGACACCTATGGCTCGGCGCGATGGGCCCGGCCCGATGAAGTGAAGGCCGCCGGCCTTCTCGGCCCCGACGGCGTCGTGCTCGGCAAGCTCGGCCGCGACTACCTCCGGCACGACGGACCCGAGCACGTTCTCTGCTTTGCACCTACCCGGAGCGGCAAGGGCGTCGGGCTCGTCATCCCGTCCCTGCTCACCTGGCCGGGCAGCGCCATCGTTCACGATATCAAGGGCGAGAACTGGCAGCTCACGTCCGGCTTCCGCGCCCGGCACGATCGCGTGTTGCTGTTCGATCCGACCAACGCCAAGTCTTCTGCCTACAATCCTCTGCTCGAGGTCCGGCGCGGCGAATGGGAAGTCCGCGACGTTCAGAACATCGCCGACATCCTGGTCGACCCGGAAGGATCGCTGGAGAAGAGGAACCATTGGGAGAAGACCTCCCATGCGCTGCTGGTCGGCGCCATCCTCCACGTGCTCTACGCGGAGGAGGACAAGACGCTCGCCGGCGTCGCCTCCTTCCTCTCCGATCCCCGCCGACCGATCGAGTCGACGCTCGCCGCCATGATGAAGACCCCGCATCTCGGAGAAGGCGGACCGCACCCGGTCATCGCGAGCGCCGCGCGCGAACTCCTCAACAAGTCGGACAACGAGCGAAGCGGCGTGTTGAGCACCGCCATGTCCTTCCTCGGCCTCTACCGCGACCCCGTCGTCGCGGCCGTCACGCGCCGCTGCGATTGGCGCATCACCGACATCGTCGGCGGCGCGCGGCCGACGACGCTCTACCTCGTCGTGCCGCCGTCCGACATCGCGCGCACCAAGCCGCTGATCCGGCTGATCCTCAACCAGATCGGACGACGCCTGACGGAAGATCTCCATACCAAGGCCCGCCGTCACCGCCTGCTTCTCATGCTCGACGAGTTTCCCGCGCTCGGCCGCCTCGACTTCTTCGAGAGCGCACTGGCGTTCATGGCCGGCTATGGGTTGAAGTCGTTTCTGATCGCGCAGAGCCTCAACCAGATCGAGAAGGCCTACGGCCCGAACAACTCGATCCTCGACAATTGCCATGTGCGAGTGAGCTTCGCGACCAACGACGAGAGGACCGCCAAGAGGGTCAGCGACGCGCTCGGCACGGCGACCGAGCTGCGCGCCATGCGCAACTATGCCGGCCATCGCCTGAGCCCCTGGCTCGGACACCTGATGGTGTCGCGTTCGGAGACGGCGCGCCCGCTGCTTACGCCGGGCGAGATCATGCAGCTCCCGCCCACCGACGAGATCGTGATGGTCGCCGGCACACCGCCCATCCGCGCCAAGAAGGCGCGCTACTTTGAGGACCGGAGATTACAGGCGCGCATCTTGCCGCCGCCGGCACTGAAGGCGGCGGAACACCAGCAGGCGAATGACTGGATCGGCAGGCCGCTGCCGCCTCGACCTTTGCCGGAAGCCGCGCCACCCGTGAGCGGCATGGATGACGAGGACCCGACCGGCTCCGAGAAGCGGCGCCAGCCGGAGCTCAGCCGCGTGGCTCCGATCGACAAGAAGCCGCCGATCGACAACGAGTTCGACATCGACCCCAACGATGACGAGCCGGACGATGCCGCGCGGCTGAGCCGCATGAACCGTCTCGTCCAAGGCCTCGCGCGCCAGGTCTCCCTCGATCCCAATGACGGCATGGAGCTGTAGGCCGCCATGCCGAACCCGAACAAGAAGCAGCGGCTCTCCGTCTATCTCGAACCCGGCGTGACCAAGGCGCTGGCGGAATACGCCGCACGCCGCGCCCAGTCGCGCTCGCTCGTCGCAGAGGCAGCCATCGCCTCATTCCTCTCACCCGACGCCGCGGAGCGGCAGGAGGCGGCGCTCACCAGGCGCCTCGATCAGCTCGACCGGCGCATGGCGCGCCTGGAGCGCGACCTCGGCATCGCCGTCGAGACGCTTGCCGTCTTTGTCCGCTTCTGGTTGACCACCAACCCGCCGCTGCCAGAGCCCGCGCAGGCCGCCGCGCGCGCGAAGGCCGGCGAACGCTATGACGCCTTCGTCGCCGCGCTCGGCCGGCGGCTCGCCCAAGGCCCGAAGCTTGGGCAGGAGATTTCCGAAGATATTGGCCCAGCACACAACACAGAGTAATCGAAGCTGGTCTTTCGAGCCGTTGTAGCCACCCAGGCGTGCCGATGCTGGCGACACTCGCGGCCGACCGTGAACATCCCCACCGTAGGAGCCCCGAGTATCAACGGATCGCCTGCCAGTCACCGGCATCGCGCGGTCGCAGCGCTCTGCGAGCATCTTGGTCTTAGACTAGGGTCGTCTTGACCCCGATTCACGCCTGGAATACGCTGATTAGCGAATAAGCGTATCGTGAAGGAGCGACATGAGTGCCAAGGCAGACACCTTCGGGCGTGCCATAAGCCAGGCGCGCAAGGCGCGCGGCTGGAGCCAGAAAGAGCTTGCCCAAAAAATTCTTCGGGAGGACGAGGAAGCCATCTCCCCGCAGTATCTCAACGACATCGAGCACGACCGGCGCAGCCCTTCGTCCGACCGGATGGTCCAGCAATTCGCCGACGTGCTCGGTATCGAGGCGGACTGGCTCTACTACCTCGCTGGCAAGTTTCCGGCCGACCTGCGGGAACGGAAGCTCTCGCAGCAGGAAGTCGCGAAGGCGATGGTCGCCTTTCGCGGTAAGCCGAAGAGCAAGTAAGGCGGCAGCGGATGGTGAGATACGTTCGTGATACAACGGGGCGTTTCTCTCAGCGTCCGCACTACAAGCCCGAAGAACTCGACCGTGAATGCGAGAACATCATCACGGGATTCCTGAAGGACAAATACGGCAAGGCCGGGTTCCCGGTCACCACCGAGGATCTTACGCTCTTGATCGAGCGCGACACGGATGATTTCGACGGTTACGCCGACCTGTCCGCATACGGCCATGACGTGGAGGGCGTGACCGAGTTCCAGCCGGGCCGGAAGCCGATCGTCCGCATTGCCGAGAATCTTTCCAACGACGAACGGCGCGAGAATCGGCTCCGCACGACCCTGACCCACGAATACGGGCATGTGCATTTCCATGCCTATCTGTGGGAGGTTGAGCCGCCCGGCGCCGATCTGCTCCGGCGGAATCCGAACGCCAACAAACAGATTTGCAAGCGCGACACGATGCTGGAAGCCGTCCAGACAGACTGGATGGAATGGCAGGCGGGCCATGCCTGCGGCGCGCTCTTGATGCCGGTGTCCTATCTGCGCCGCGTCGTCGGCGCTTATCAGGAAGCCAACGGACTGTTCGGCGTCATCGGCACCGGCACCGAACACGGCCAGGCCCTGATCGCGCGGGTTCAGGAAGCGTTCCAGGTGTCAGCGGATGCCGCGCGGGTGCGGCTCCTGCGGCTGAACATCCTGGGCGCAACGTCCGCCGGTCCCTCCCTCTTCGACTGCCTGTAAACAACGCCGGCAGCCGAAATATCGGCTGCCCTTGTGTTTGGCTCCAAAATACGCTAATTAGCAGATATGCGGAACAGCGGTTCCGCGAGCCAGCAAAACAAGGAGACCAGACCGATGAGCAAAGGGCCGAAGACCCACCATATCGTCCCGAACCCGAACGGGGGATGGGACGTGAAACGCGGTGGCGCTGAACGGGCCAGCAGCCACCACGAAACCAAGCGCGAAGCCATCGAGAGCGGCCGCACCGTCAGCCGCAATCAGGGCACCGAGCTGCGGATCCACAACCAGGATGGCCGCATCGCCAGCACCGACAGCCACGGCGGCGACCCGTTCCCGCCCAAGGGCTGAACTGAAGAAGGGACGAAAGAAGATGACCGACAATCACAAACCCGGCCATAACGGCAACGACCACCACGATGACCACGGCCACGGCGGTCACGACAACCACCACGACAAGGACATCACCATCGTCGTGAACGGCCGCGAGAGGACCGTGGCTGGCAAGGAACTTTCCTTCGCGCAGCTCGTCGCACTCGCCTTCGACACGCCGCCGACGGGCGAGAACATCGTCTTCACGATCACCTACCGGCGCGGCCACGGCGACAAGCCGGAAGGGTCGCTGGTCGAGGGCGAGACCGTGAAAATCAAGAAGGGCATGATCTTCAATGTCACCGCCACTGATAAGTCGTAGCCCCGACCTCGCCAGGCTGAAGGAAGATGGATACGAGGTGGAGATCAGAGCCAACCACCTCGTTCTCTGCAACGTGCCCTACGTGAACGCCAAGCGCGAGGTGAAACCCGGACTGCTGGTCTCGACACTGAATCTCGCCGGACAGGTGACGGCGAAGCCCGACACCCACGTCGCCTTGTTTGCGGGCGAGCACCCCTGCGACCGGCACGGGCGTCCTCTGACCAAGATCGTCAATGGCAGCAGCCGCCAGAGTCTTGGCGACGGCTTGGTGGTGGACCACTCGTTTTCGAGCAAGCCCGCCAGCGGGTATCAGGACTACCATCACAAAATGACCACCTATGCCGACATACTGTCGAGCCACGCGGCGGCCATCGATCCGACGGCCACGGCGAAGACGTTCCGGGTGATCGAGGCCGACGACCCCGATTCCGTATTCGAGTATCTGGACACGGCCTCAAGCCGCGCGGGCATCTACGCCCTGTCGCAAAAGCTGGCCCTGCCCAGGGTGGCGATCATCGGCCTTGGCGGCACGGGTTCCTACGTCCTCGACCTGGTGGCGAAAACGCCGGTCCATGAGATCCATCTTTTCGACGGCGATCATTACCTCCAGCACAATGCGTTTCGCTCGCCCGGAGCCGCGACGCTTGCCGAACTGAAGGCCACGCCGAAAAAGGTCCATTACTTCCGCGACCGCTATGCGCCGATGCGCCGGAACATTGTGGCGCACGATTTCCACATCGACGCCGCGAATGCGGACTGCCTCAACGGTATGACTTTCGTCTTCCTTTGCGTCGATCGCGGTGATGCGAAGCGGCCGATCATCGAGAAGCTGGAGGCCCTAGGCGTCCCCTTCGTCGATGTCGGGATGGGCATCGACCTCGTGAACGACAAGCTGCAGGGCATCGTAAGGACGACGACAAGCACCGACCGAATGAGGGTGCATGTCCGAGACAAGAAGCGCATCGGCCTTTCCGCCGCCGCGGCCGAGAACCTGTACGCCAAGAATATCCAGATTGCCGACCTTAACGCGCTGAACGCGGCCCTGGCGGTCATCAAGTGGAAGAAGCTGTTCGGGTTCTACCTTGATCTGGATGACGAACACCACTGCACCTACACGCTCGACGGCAACATGCTCCTGAACGAGGACAAGTCATGAAGCAGACCATCGTCCTCGACACGGAATTTGTCACCGGCATCCCGGACAGGCTCGCCGAGCATACGCTTTACGTGTCGATGAAATACGCCACGGTCGCGCATAAATGCTGCTGCGGCTGCGGCCAGGAAGTGGTGACGCCGCTCAGCCCGACCGACTGGAAACTGACCTATGACGGCGTGTCCGTGTCCCTTAATCCCTCGATCGGCAACTGGAGCTTTCCCTGCCGCTCCCACTACTGGATCGACAAGGGCAAGGTCCGTTGGGCGGGCGACATGACCCAGGAACAGATCGACCACGTCCGTGCCCACGACCGCCGCGCCAAGGCGCGCTATTTCAGCCAACCGGCACAGACGATCAAGTCTGATAGCCCATTGACGCCCTCCAAGCCGAAGGGCGGATTCTGGTCGTGGCTTTCGTGTTTCTGGCGCTGACAAAACCGCAGTCCATCGGTTTCGTCGACAAGCGCCCGTAAGGGCGTCTTATACAAACTGGCCTGAAATTCGGCTTTGCTAGGCCTGACCGCCGTCCGTGTTGACGCGCCGCTTCCAGCAGAGCAGGCGCGTGAGATCGGCCGTAGCTTGAGCACTTTGTTCCGCCGTTTCCCTGTCTTTATACGCTAGACTGCGACGACCCCATCGCGCTTGTTGCGCCGCCCGATTTTCTGCCTCTTCTACTCATCCCCGATCCAGGGCCGCTCGCGAGCGGTCCCGCGCAGAACGGGGACGACATGGCGGTTTCATTCCAGCAATCCGAGGCGGTCCTTCGCGGTACGCGCATGCTGCGCACGGCGCTTGGCCCGGCCATCGCCGGATTCCTGGAAGACCCGTCGATCGTCGAGGTGATGCTCAACCCGGACGGGCGGCTCTGGATCGACCGGCTCTCGGGGGGCCTGGCCGATACGGGTGAGCGACTGTCGCCCGCCGACGGCGAGCGCATCGTGCGGCTCGTCGCCCACCATATCGGAGCCGAGGTGCATTCCGGCAGCCCGCGCGTCTCGGCCGAGCTGCCCGGAACGGGAGAGCGCTTCGAGGGCCTCCTCCCGCCAGTGGTGGCCGCGCCGGCGTTTGCGATCCGCAAGCCGGCCGTCGCCGTATTCACGCTGCAGGACTACGTGGCTGCCGCGATCATGACGGCCGACCAGGCGGAGATACTTCGCCGCGCCGTCGCTGACCGCAGCAACATCCTGGTCGCCGGGGGAACGAGCACCGGCAAGACTACGCTCACCAACGCGCTCCTCGCGGAAGTGTCGAAGTCGGCCGATCGTGTCGTCCTGATCGAGGACACGCGCGAGCTTCAGTGCGCGGCGCCCAATCTTGTGGCCATGCGCACCAAGGACGGCGTGGCCACGCTGTCCGATCTCGTGCGCTCGTCTCTGCGCCTGCGGCCCGACCGCATTCCCATCGGCGAGGTGCGCGGCAGCGAGGCGTTGGACCTTTTGAAGGCTTGGGGCACCGGACATCCCGGCGGGATCGGCACGATCCACGCTGGCACCGCCATCGGCGCGCTGCGCCGTCTCGAGCAGCTCATCCAGGAAGCCGTCGTCACGGTCCCGCGCGCTCTGATCGCCGAGACCATCGATCTCGTCGCCGTTCTGAGCGGCCGCGGCGCTTCCCGCCGTCTCGCCGAGCTCGCCCGCGTCGACGGCCTCGGTCCTGGCGGCGACTACCGCATCATCCCCGCGACAGCAGCCTCAGCAGGAGATCACGCATGATCACGGCTCGACAGCCATCATTCAAGCAACGTCTATTTGCCGGCCCGGTTCGCGATCGGATCGGCCGCATCGGTTTGATCGCGGCAGGGCTCCTCTACGCGGCGCCGGCCTATGCCAGCGGCTCGTCCATGCCGTGGGAGCAGCCGCTCCAGCAGATCCTGCAATCGATCGAAGGCCCGGTGGCCAAGGTCATCGCGGTGATCATCATCATCGTCACCGGTCTGACGCTCGCCTTCGGCGATACGAGCGGCGGCTTCCGCAGGCTGGTGCAGATCGTGTTCGGCCTGTCCATCGCGTTCGCCGCGAGTTCGTTCTTCTTGAGCTTCTTCAGCTTCGGCGGCGGGGCGCTGGTATGACCGCTGGTGCCCTCGACACCGCCGAGGTGCCCGGCTTCTCCGTGCCGGTGCATCGGGCGCTCACCGAACACATCCTCCTCGGCGGCGCGCCGCGCTCGATCGCCATCCTCAACGGCACGCTCGCGGCCGCGCTCGGTCTCGGCCTGCGGCTCTGGCTCGTCGGCCTCGGCCTATGGGCCGTCGGCCATTTTGCGGCCGTCTGGGCGGCAAAGCGCGATCCGATGTTCGTCGAGGTCACGCGCCGGCACCTGCGCATTCCGGGCTTCCTGGGCGTGTGAGGCGGGCGATGATGAACCTCGCCGAATATCGCCACACGTCTTCGCGCCTCGCCGACTTCCTGCCCTGGGCGGCGCTCGTCGCAGAGGGCGTCGTCCTCAACAAGGACGGCAGCTTCCAGCGCACGGCACGCTTTCGCGGCCCCGACCTCGACTCCGCCGTGCCGGCCGAGCTGGTCGCCGTCGCCGGTCGCCTCAACAACGCCTTCCGCCGACTCGGCTCCGGCTGGGCGATCTTCGTGGAGGCGCAGCGTCACGGCGTCGGTGCCTATCCATCGAGCCGCTTTCCCGATGCCGCCTCCGCGCTGGTCGACGCCGAGCGCAAGGCGGACTTCGAGGAGGCGACCGCGCATTTCGAGTCGAGCTATTTCCTCACCTTCACCTACCTGCCACCGGTTGAGGACGCCGCGCGCGCCGAGAACTGGCTTTACGAGGGCAAGGCCGACCGCGGCGTCGATCCGCACGAGGTCCTGCGTGGCTTCGTCGATCGCACCGACCGCGTGCTGCAGCTCATCGAGGCCTTCATGCCCGAATGCGCCTGGCTCGATGACGGCGAGACGCTGACCTACCTCCATTCCTGCATCTCGACCAGGCGCCATCGCGTGCGCGTGCCCGAGACGCCGATGTATCTCGACGCGCTGCTGGCCGACCACCCGCTCACCGGCGGCCTCGAGCCGCGGCTCGGCGACGCGCACCTTCGCATCCTGACGATCGTCGGTTTCCCGACAGCAACCACGCCGGGCATTTTGGATGAGCTGAACCGGCTGGCGTTTCCTTATCGCTGGGCGTCGCGCGCCATCCTGCTCGACAAGACCGACGCGACCAGGCTGCTCACAAAAATCCGCCGGCAGTGGTTCGCCAAGCGCAAGAGCATCGCGGCGATCCTGAAGGAGGTGATGACCAACGAGGCCTCGGCTCTCGTCGACACCGATGCCGCGAACAAGGCGGCCGACGCCGACCTCGCGCTCCAGGAGCTGGGCGCTGATTACGCCGGAGAGGCTTACGTCACCGCGACAGTGACGGTCTGGGACAATGACCCCCGCATCGCCGCCGAGAAGCTGCGGCTGGTCGAGAAAGTCATCCAGGGCCGTGACTTCACCGCCATGCCCGAGACGATCAATGCGGTCGACGCCTGGCTAGGCTCGCTGCCCGGGCATGTCTACGCCAACGTGCGCCAGCCGCCGATCTCGACGCTCAATCTCGCCCACATGATCCCGCTGTCGGCGGTGTGGGCGGGACAGGAACGCGATGAGCACCTCGCTGCGCCACCCTTGCTGTTCGGCAAGACCGAAGGGTCCACCCCGTTCCGGTTCTCTTTGCATGTCGGCGATGTCGGGCACACGCTCGTCGTCGGCCCGACCGGTGCCGGCAAGTCGGTGCTGCTGGCGTTGATGGCGCTGCAATTCCGGCGCTATTCCCGCTCGCAGGTCTTCGCCTTCGACTTCGGTGGCTCGATCCGCGCCGCCGCATTCGCCATGGGCGGCGACTGGCACGACCTCGGCGGCGGTCTCACGGAAGGATCGGCCGAGAGCGTTTCACTGCAACCGCTCGCCGGCATTCACCATGTCCCCGAACGCGCCTGGGCCGCCGACTGGATCGTCGCGATCCTGATGCGCGAGGGCGTCGCCATCACGCCCGAGGTCAAGGAGCATCTCTGGACCGCGCTGACCTCGCTCGCGAGCGCGCCCGTCGCCGAACGCACGATCACCGGCCTCGCGGTGCTCCTGCAATCGAACGATCTCAAGCAGGCGCTGCGGCCCTTTTGTGTCGGCGGGGCCTATGGCCGCCTCCTCGACGCCGAGCACGAGCATCTCGGTGAAGCGTCGGTCCAGGCGTTCGAGACCGAGGGCTTGATCGGGACCGGCGCGGCGCCGGCCGTGCTCGCCTATCTGTTTCATCGCATCGAGGATCGCCTCGATGGCCGGCCGACACTTCTTATTATCGATGAAGGCTGGCTCGCCCTCGACGATGAGGGCTTTGCGTCACAATTGCGGGAATGGCTGAAGACGCTCCGCAAAAAGAACGCCAGCGTCGTCTTCGCCACACAGTCGCTCTCCGACATCGACAATTCGCCGATCGCGCCGGCGATCATCGAGAGCTGCCCGACCAGGCTGCTGCTTCCGAACGAGCGGGCGATCGAGCCGCAGATCACCGCAATCTATCGCAGATTCGGCCTCAACGACCGCCAGATCGAAATCCTCGCCCGCGCCATGCCGAAGCGCGACTACTACTGCCAGTCCCGCCGCGGCAATCGGCTCTTCGAGCTCGGCCTCTCCGACGTCGCCCTCGCGCTCTGCGCTGCGTCCTCCAAGACCGACCAGGCCGCCATCGACCGCATCCTCGTCGAGCGCGGCCGCGAGGGCTTCCTGCCCGCATGGCTGCGCCACCGTGGGGTCGAATGGGCCGCCGATCTCATCCCAAGCCTCACCAATCTGGAGACTCCGTCATGATCATCCGTCGCTCACGCGCGGCGCTTCTCGCCGCGACGGCTCTTTCCCTTCCGCTGGTACTGTCACCCGTCCTGGTCGCGCCTGCTTCAGCCCAGTGGATCGTCTACGATCCGACCAACTACGCGCAGAACGTGCTGCAGGCGGCCCGCGCGCTGGAGCAGATCAACAACCAGATCACCTCGCTTCAGAACGAAGCGCAGATGCTGATCAACCAAGCGCGCAATCTCGCGAGTCTGCCGTATTCATCGTTGCAGCGTCTGCAACAGTCCATCCAGCGCACGCAGCAGCTCCTCGGCCAGGCCCAGAACATCGCCTTCGACGTCCAGCAGATCGATCGCGCCTTCCAGACCACCTACGGCACTGCCTCGCTGTCCGCGTCCGACCAGCAGCTCATCGCCGATGCGCGAACACGGTGGCAGAACACGGTCGGCGGCTTGCAGGACGCGATGCGTGTCCAAGCCAGCGTCGTTGGCAATCTCGACACAAACCGGACAGAGATGTCGGCGCTGGTCGGCCAGAGCCAGGGCGCGACCGGAGCGCTGCAGGCAACGCAGGCCGGCAACCAGATCCTCGCGCTCCAGGCCCAGCAGCTCGCGGACCTCACCGCTGTCGTGGCGGCCGATGGACGCGCACGCGCTCTTGCCGATGCCGAGCGCGCGGCCGCGGCTGAACAAGGCCGCGAGCAGCGTCGGCGTTTCCTCACGCCCGGCGCCGGCTATCAGCCCGGCAATGCCAGCATGTTCCCGGGCAGCGGCAACTGAGGGGCGCGGCGGTGGATTCCAAACTCCTCGCCCGGATCGGAGCGGTCGCATTTGTCGCCGTCGCGATCACGGCCACGGTCATCGAGCTGACCCGGAAGGAGGAGCGGCCGGAGGCAGCGCTGCCGCGACCGGCACAGACGGGTGCGGCGGACCCGCTGCGCGACGAGCTGTTCCGCTGCCAGAGCCTTGGCGAGGCCGGCCCGCGCGATCCCGCGTGCCCGCGCGCCTGGGCGGAGAGCCGCCGGCGCTTCCTCACGCCGAGCACAACACGCCCGCAGGCCGGGTTCGGATTGCCGAGATTCAGCGGGGAGACGCGCAGCCGCGGCGCCGCGCCAGGCGGCGAGTAGCGCCATGGGGGGCACGGGCGTCATCGACCATTTCCTCGAGGTCTTCACCCGCTACATCGACAGCGGGTTTGGCCTCCTTGGCGGCGAAGTCGCCTTCGTTGCGACCACGCTGATCGTGATCGACGTGACGCTCGCCGCTCTGTTCTGGAGCTGGGGCGCCGATGACGACATCCTCGCCCGCCTCATCAAGAAGACGCTGTTCGTCGGCGTATTCGCCTATCTCATCGGCAACTGGAACAACCTCGCGCGGATCGTCTTCGAGTCCTTCGCCGGCCTCGGACTGAAGGCGAGCGGAACCGGCTTCACGACGGCTGATCTGCTCCGCCCGGGCCGCGTCGCGCAGACCGGCCTCGACGCCGGCCGGCCGTTGCTCGACTCGATCTCGGGCCTCATGGGCTACTGGTCGTTCTTCGAGAACTTCATCCAGATCGCGTGCCTGTTCCTCGCCTGGGCGCTCGTCCTGCTCGCCTTCTTCATCCTCGCCGTCCAGCTCTTCGTCACGCTGATCGAGTTCAAGCTGACGACGCTCGCGGGCTTCGTCCTCATTCCATTCGGGCTGTTCGGGCAGAGCGCGTTCATGGCCGAGCGCGTGCTCGGCAATGTGATCAGCTCTGGCATCAAGGTGCTGGTGCTCGCCGTCATCATCGGCATCGGCTCGACACTGTTCTCCGAGTTCACGGCCGGCTTCGGCGGCGCCAGCCCGACCATCGATCAGGCGATGGCGATCGTGCTGGCGGCGCTGTCGCTTCTCGGCCTCGGGATCTTCGGGCCTGCCATCGCCAATGGCCTCGTCGGCGGCGGCCCGCAGCTCAGCGCCGGCGCGGCCGTGGGCACCGGCCTTGCGGCGGGCGGCGCGGTGGTCGCAGCGGGTGCCGCCGGCGGACTCGCTTTGCGCGGCGGCGCGGCCGCGATCTCGGGCACCGCCGCGGCAGCGCGCGGAGGCGCGACCCTGGCGGGAGGCGCGGCAACTGCCTACAGCCTCGGGGCGGCCGGGCAGTCCGGCGCAGCCGGCATCGCCTCCGGCCTCGGCGGTGTCGCGCGCGCCACCGGGAGCGCGGCCGTCTCGCCGCTTCGCCGCGCGGTCTCGCGCGCGGCCGACAGCATGCGCTCCAGCTACGCGCGAGGCGCCCAGTTCGCTTTCGAGGCGACCGGCGGCGCTTCCACGATGGGCACGATCGGCGGCGGTGACTCGGCTGCATCCACGAGCCCTGCGGCGGAGGGTCCCCCAGCTTGGGCCCGGCGCATGAAGCGCTCCCAGCAGCTCCATCACGGCGTCATGGCCGCCGCGCACGCGATCCGCAGCGGCGACAGCCATGGCGGCGGCGCCTCCGTCAATCTCTCCCAGCGAGATCAATGATGTTCAAACGACCTTCCACGCACTACGGAAAGACCCCAGAATCGGAAACACCCTACCAGCGCGCCGCCCAAGTCTGGGACGAGCGTATCGGCTCGGCGCGCGTGCAGGCGAAGAACTGGCGCCTCATGGCGTTCGGCTGCCTGTTCCTGTCCGCCGGGTTCGCCGCAGCTCTCGTCTGGCAGTCGGCACGCGGCACGGTCGTGCCCTGGGTGGTGCAGGTCGACAATCTCGGTCAGGCGCAGGCGGTCGCGCCCGCGGTTGCCGACTATCGCCCCACCGATCCCCAGGTCGCGTTCCATCTCGCGCGCTTCATCGAGCAGGTCCGCTCCATCCCGGCAGATCCGATCGTCGTCCGGCAGAATTGGCTTCGCGCCTACGACTTCACGACCGACCGCGGCGCCGCGGCCTTGAACGACTACGCGCGCGCCAACGACCCCTTCACCAAGGTCGGCAAGCAGCAGGTCGCGGTCGACGTCTCGAGCGTCATCCGTGCCTCGCCCGACAGCTTCCGCGTGGCCTGGACCGAGCGGCGCTACGAGAACGGCCAGCTCGCATCGACCGAGCGCTGGACCGCCATCCTCACCATCGTCGTGCAGCCGCCGCGTGACGCCGAGCGGCTCCGCGCCAATCCGCTCGGCATCTACGTCAATGCGATCAACTGGTCGCGGGAGCTGGGGCAATGAGCCGAAAGAATGTCCGCGCCGCAAATGCGGCTTTCCGTAAATCCGCAATTCCGGCCGCGCTTCTGTCGGCCACACTGCTCAGCGCATGCGCCACACAGCGGCCGCCGCAAATCACCTACGACTCCGATGTCCCGCCGCTGCCGCCCGTTCCGGCCGTGCTCACCGATGAGCGGCCACGTCCGCTGCACATCCCGCCCGCCTGGACACCCAGCCATGGCGGGGCCGCCGCCAATTCGCCGACGGCGCGCGTGGCGAATGCCAATGCCGCCGCCCGCGTCGAGCCGCGCCGCGAGGGCTATTATAACGCCATCCAGATTTACCCATGGTCGGAGGGCGCGCTCTATCAGGTCTACACCGCGCCGGGACAGATCACCGACATCGCGCTGGAGCCCGGCGAAAGCCTGACCGGCGCCGGCCCGATCGCCGCCGGCGACACCGCGCGCTGGATCATCGGGGACACCGAGAGCGGATCGGGGATCACGCGCCGTGTCCACGTGCTGGTGAAGCCGACGCGGCCCGACATCACGACCAACCTGGTCATCACCACCGACCGCCGCACCTACATGCTCGAGCTGCGCGCCGGCGCCAACCCGTACATGCCAGCGGTGTCGTGGGCCTATCCGCAGCCGACCGCTTCGCAACGTCATGCCGTTCCGGCGACGCCAGTCATTCCCGCCGCCGCGGCGCGCAACTACCGCTACGCCCTGAGCGGCGACAATCCGCCCTGGCGGCCGGTCGCTGTCTACGACGACGGCCGTCGGGTCTATGTCGAGTTTCCGCGCGGCATCGTCCAGGGCGAGATGCCGCCGCTCTTCGTCATCGGCTCGGAAGGCGAGCTCCAGATCGCCAACAGCCGCATCTACCAGAACATCCTGATCGTCGATCGCCTCTTCGGCGCTGCCGAGCTTCGGCTCGGCAGCGGCGACCATCAGCAAACGGTCAGGATCTCACGCAGCGACGGGAGGCCGTCCTCATGAGCGACACCGACGATCGCCATCTCGGAACGAAGGGAGCGAGCGATACCGCGGCCCCCATGCGGCTGCGCGGCGATCCGCCCCGCGTCACCCGATTGTCCCGCAAGGCGTTGGCGGGGATCGGCCTGGTCGCGTCGATCAGCCTCGGCGGCGCCCTGATCTACGCGCTGCAAACCCGCGATGCCGGCCCCCGCAACGAGGAACTCTATTCCACCACCAACCGGCCCACGGCCGATGGACTCGCCGGGCTGCCGCGCGACTACACCGGCCCGCGCCTTGGACCGCCTCTGCCGGGTGACCTGGGCCGCCCGATCCTCAACGCCCAGGATCGTGGACAGCCGGTCGTGCCGCCTAGCATCCAGCCGACCGTGGATGCGGCCGAGCAGCGCCGGCTCGCCGAAGCGGAAGCAGCACGCACGAGCCGTGTTTTCTTCCAGACACAAGCACGGACGGTTGCGGCTTCGACGGCGCCAGGCGGCACCGCAACCAACGCGAACCTGACCGGACTCGGGCTTCCCGGCCAATTCAACACGCCGACGGCGCAAGAGCGCGCCCAGGAGCGGCAGCTCGCCTTCCTCAATGCTGCCGCCGATCGCCGCACCGTCGCCCCGGACCGCCTGATGCCGCCGGCCTCACCCTACGTCCTGCAAGCCGGCGCGGTGATCCCGGCCGCGCTGATCACCGGCATTCGCTCCGATCTGCCGGGGCAGATCACGGCGCAGGTCACCGAGAACATCTATGACAGCCCGACCGGGCGGATTCTTCTCGTGCCGCAGGGCACCCGCATTATCGGCCAGTACGACAACGCCGTGCAGTTCGGCCAGCGCCGCGTGCTGCTGGTGTGGAACCGGCTGATCTTCCCCAACGGCCGTTCGATCGTCCTGGAGCGCCAGCCGGGCGCGGACGCGGCGGGCTATGCGGGCCTCGAGGATGGTGTCGACTATCACTGGTGGGACCTCGCCAAGGCTGCCGGTCTTTCCACGCTGCTGAGCGTCGGCGCCGAGCTGGCGATCGACGACGATGACCGGTTGCTGCGCGCCATCCGCAACGGCGGCCAGGACACGATCAACGATGCGGGTCAGGAAATCATCCGTCGGCAGCTCAACGTTGCGCCGACGCTCACCATCCGGCCCGGCTTTCCGGTCCGCGTGATCGTCACCCGCGACCTCGTTCTCGAACCCTATGGAGCATGAGCAATGGCAAAGCTGAAGCTCGGCGCGCTGGAGGACGACAAGCCGGTCAAGATGACGGTGGAACTGCCGGCAGCGGTCCACCGCGAGCTGCTCGCCTATGCGGAAGTGCTTGCGCAGGAGACTGGTAGGCCTGTCTCCGATCCCGTGAAGCTCATCCCGCCGATGATCGCGCGGTTCATGGCGACCGATCGCGGATTCCTGAAGGCGAAGCGCGCTAGGAGCACCAACGCACTGTGAGTGTCGGGCGCGCGTCTGGCCAAGATTTGGAAGGACCGACGGGCCTTCTACGACGCAGCCTCCAACGCGCCAATGCTCTCCTATGGGCTATGAGCGCAAGGCTGTAAGAGTAGTTCAAACGACTCGTCGCAGAGCCTAACTTGCTTGAAAGCGACGTATCGCCGGGTCAACGCAGGAATAAACGACGTAGCTCTCGTAGTAGGTCAATCTCGCTCGGGCCTGGACGGCGGCGTGCTCGGCGTTACGCGCCCAAGCATGGGCATCTTCCTCGGTCTCCCACTCGGAGATCGACAGCGCCTCTCCATCGGATGCCAAATATCGCTTGAATGCGATGAACCCCTTCTGCAGACGCGCCAACTCTTCCATGCGTGCAGCGTCGGCCGCATAGGCCTCAGCATCCATGTCGGCCCGTTTATAGTTGCGAAAAACGTTGAGATACATGGCAGCAGATCCTCATCGCCATACTTGTCTTCCAAATCAAGATTCGCTCGAGCGCGCACTCAGCGGGGGACAACGCTCTTCCAGAACCTGAATAAATTTGCGCAATGCTGGGTTCTTGTTGCTCGGCATCCAATACGCGCAAAACCCCACGCGGGTTGATCCGTTACCATCACGCGTCTCGCGAAACACGATGCCGGGCGGGGCCGATCCCATGCACGATTCGCAGACCACGGTGATGCCGCGTCCGACACTAACCAAGCTCTTGAGGCTCTCCGCGTTGACGTCCTGATGATCGATGTCGAGTGACTCCCCAGGCGTCACGAGCTTTGCTATGAGAATAGCCTCGATCTCAGGTCCGGGGTCACGCGAACTAAGCACGAAGCGCTCACGCTTCAGGTCGGCCCAATTAAGCACATCTTTGCTGGCGAGCCGATGCGCCTCCGGGAGTGCAATCAAGATCCGTTCGCTCCAGAGCGCCATCGACCTACCGCTTTCCGCGCCTGGCTCTCCAGTAACGATCGCAATATCGATGGTCCCGTTCCGCAGGCCGATATGCAAGCGAGAGCGTTCGTCCTCGACCGTGTTGATGCGAACTTGTGGAAAGCGGTTCGAATAGTCGAATAGTGTGCTACGGAGATTGCCGGCAGAGAGCGAAGTATAGAAGCCGACGACCAGATATCCGGCCTCGCCGCGTCCAGCAGCCTTGGCGTCGTCGATGACGAGCTGTAGTTCGTTGAGCACCCGCCTCACGCCACTGACAAAATCTCGGCCTGCTAACGTCGGCCTGACACCGCCGCTCGTCCGTTCAAACAGCGCGATCCCGAGTTGCTCCTCCAGCTGTCGCACCCCCCTGCTGAGGTTGGATTGCTTGAGGGCGAGCGAGTCAGCGGCCTTACGGAAGCTGCCACAACGCTCAGCGACGTCAGCGTATCGCAAATGTTTGATGTCGATTGACACAAGAGCGCTCGCCCTATCGCGCTAGAAGGGCGCCACAGGAGCCCGAACCGTGTGATAGGCGGCCGCGAAGCGCTCGTGGTCCGCCGACGGGCCGCCTCATCATTGCGTGACGTTTCCCATTCCAGTCGGAGCGTCGCCTCCAATGGCTTACTCCGTGCTCGAACTCATTATCCTCGACGCCGTTAGCTCCTCTCCCAGACGATGAAGTGAGCTGATACATGATTGGCCAAACTACCGGCCGACCCGTGAAGAGTGAGACGCACGCCATTAGCCGGTGAAGGCTCCAGGGCCTCATGCCGGGGCAGCATCCATGATCGGTTGCGGCCTTGTGCAGTAGAGTGCATAAGCGCCGCCGACGAGGACTACGCCAAGCAACGCACCCCACCATTGGCTTAGCGCGTCGCCAACAGAGATGTGCGAGTACACCGCACCTAGGGAATCAAACGCGAAGCCCGCATACGCCCATTCCTTGATGCGCCACGGCACACGCAGCAAGATCGCGGCCACGCCGAACAGTTTTGCGACGCCGATGAACGGTAAGAGGTAGAGCGGATAGCCAAGGCGCTCGAAGACGACAACAGCTTCGGGCACGGACAGAAGATCCGGAATGCTTGCCAGCGTCATAAACGCCGCCAGCAAGCCGTTGACGACCCAAAATGCAATGTTCGCTCTCTTCATTACGCAATCCTTTGCCAATCTAAACCCCAGTGGGCCCGCGGCGGGCCGCAGCCCTAATTGATCGTTCGGGTCTTGATGTGTTCCACGAGCTGCTCGAGGGCAGTGCCCCAGCCATTGAGGAAGCCCATGTCCTCGTGCCGGCGACGGCTTGTCTCGTCCCGATGAAGAGCAGTGGCGGTATAACGAGTCTGGTGTCCGAGCGATTCGAGGCCGATCACTACAGTCATCCCAAACCGCGCTTCATCCGCCGGTCGCCAGCCAGGAAGCAATGTGTCGGTCCAAACCAGCCGTTCGTTTGGGAGTATTTCTAGATAGCAGGCAACATTGTTAACCTCAGCGCTGTCATTGGGCCCCTGCATTACGGTCCTGAATATCCCGCCCGGCCGCAGATCGATTTCGCATTCGATCGTTCGCCAGGGTCGCGGGGTGAACCACGCCTTTAAGTGCTCCGGCTGTGTCCACGCTTCCCACACGAGTTCGCGCGGCACATCAACTACACGCTCCAAGACCAGATCGAGCTTGGGATCGGGCTTCTGTAGTGGCGACTTTCTCATGTGCCGACATCCTGCAATTGACGGAACTCGCCGCGAGCTCAGTTCTGAGGCTTCACATGAGCGGGGTTCATGTACATGACTTCCCAATGATGCCCGTCGGGGTCGAGGAAGCTACGCACTTGCATAAAACCATAGTCCTGCGGGGGCTTGGCTTCGCTCCCGCCAGCTTTGAGAGCCGCGTCGGCGATGCGCGCGACCTCCTCCTTGCTGTCTACGCCGACGGCAATCAGTGCTTCCGCCACTGAGGGTTCCGCGATCGGTTTGTTCGTGAACCCAGAAAACTTTTCGTGGGTTAGCAGCATCGCGTAAATGTCGTCGGAGATCACCAGGCACGCCGCCGTCTCGTCGGTGAATTGAGGATTGAACGTCCAACCAAGCCTTTGGAAGAAATCCTTTGATTTGCTCAGATCTTTGACTGGAAGATTCACAAAGATTTTCGTGCTCACGGAGCGTCCTTTCGATTCGCCTTGAGATGGATGAGATACTCGTCGAGCTGATCGAGGCGGCGTTCCCACAGATCACGCTGTCGAGCCAGCCAGTCTTCCGCGAGCCGCAGCCGCTTCGGCGCCAGCCGGTAGATCCGCACGCGCCCCATTTTCTTTGAACTCACCAAGCCGCTGCCTTCGAGCACGCTGAGATGCTCGACGAACGAAGGCAGCGCCATAGCAAACGGCGCGGCCAGTTCGCTGACAGACGCTGGACTTTCGCTTAGCCGCTCCAGCACCTGCCGCCGCGTCGGGTCGGCGAGTGCCCGGAACACGCTATCGATCGGTTGGAGTGCGGGGGCGGCACTCATTGACTAGACCTTTCCTCCAATAGCGCCACGATCCTACAGGTATGACATAGTTAGGGCAATACCTAAGTGAATCGGGCATGCTTCAAGCGAAACGTTAGGGCCTGACGCAGAACGTAGGTTGATCCCTAAGTCTTTGCCACGAACGGCGGGCACCGTGCGAACTTCCGGCCCTTGGATGCAGTGCGATGGCGAGGTGCCAGCGTGTGCGAACCGCCACGAGCTATTCTATGCCAACCAGCAAGTTTTCGAGGTTTGCGATGAACCGTTGCCAACCAAATTGAGCACCCTGATAGCCGCCTTCGTCTTCTGGCCGGAAACCGGATTGCTCCATGCGAAGCAGAACCCCATTCTGCGTCGGAGTGAGCGTCCAAGTGACGATTGTCTTTAGGCCTGATTCACCCTCACCCGCCGCGTTCCAGCTATAGGCGAGGCGTTTATTCGGCTCTACGGCCAGCACCTCACAATCGACCACACCGTTCCAGTGCGGCATAGGAGTAGTGCGGAAATTGAAACGGCGACCGACGACCGGCTCAAAGTCGTTCTTCATCAGCCATTCCTCCAGCAACGCACCTTGCGTCAACGCACGCCAGATCTTTGCGGGAGGGTGGCGTATCTCACGTTCAACGATGACCGAGCGTACGGCCGTGTGAGCTCCGCTCATCAATTCCTCCCTCAAATGGGATCCCAGTTGATCAAGATGTCTGCCCGGGCGCGATTAAGGCTCCCACACAATCGAGGGTCTCAAGCTTGAGGGGTGCTTGATCCGATCACGCGCTCGAGATTCGTAAAGAGCCTCTCCCAACCATAGCTCGGCCCCTTCGCTTCATCTTCGGACCGGAATCCCGACTGTTCCATCCGCACCAGGGTCGCGTCGCCGTCCACGCGGGTCAGTGTCCAGGCAACAACTGTCTTCAATCCCTGTTCTGCCTCTTCTCCAGAAGCATTCCAGTCATAGAGGAGCCGCTTGTTAGGTTCGACAAACAAGACCCGGCCATCAATGATGCCGTTCCAGTGAGGCCTCGGCTTTCCGCGAAAGTTGAATCGATGGCCTGCTGCCGGCTGAAAGTCGTTCTCATACAGCCACTGAGCGATCAGCGGAGCTTCGGTCAGCGCGCGCCATATCCTTTCCGGCGGATATGGCATCTGTTGCTGAAAGACGATTGAGCGCAAAGAGTCGTTCTTCATTGGTCCATCCTGTTCAGTAGGTCTTCGAGGCGATCGAACCGGCCCTGCCAAAAGGCGCCATAGTGGGCCATCCAGTCGATAAGGGGCGCGAGGCCTTGCAACTCCGCTCTGTAGTGAGTTTCCCGCCCCGCGCGCCGATCACGCACCAGGCCGGCAAGTTTGAGGACTCCAAGATGCTTCGAGACGGCGGGCTGCGAGACGCCCGCTTGGCTCGTCAGCGCATGGACGGTCTGCTCCCCGTCACGGGCAAGCCGCTCGAAAATCGCCCGACGCGTCGGGTCGGCCAGGCTCTTGAAAATGGCATCGGCAGCAGGGTACATGGACAACCCATAACCAAGCAGATATGAATCTACTGATAACCGACCGGCTATGGTTGAGTCAAGCCCGTTGGGCGCGACCTTCGACTGGCTGCCTCGCAGCGGCGGACCGGGCTCGGCGCGTGGAGGGAGAAGGACGGGATGAAGGGTGCGCTTGTACTTGTGCTGCCGCTGTTCGTAGCCTGCTCAACGGTCGCGGAATCGCGCGGCAGCGATGCCTCGCAACTGGAGCATGCGAGCCAAGCGTTGCTCGATGCCGTCACCAGCGGTGACAAAGCCGTATTCGCCCGCACGCTTGATCCCGAGGGCCTCTTCTCAGACGAAGATGGCAACGTGCGCACGGGCGCGGCAGTCGTTCAGGAAGTGCGTGGCTTGCCGTCAGGCTATTCCGGAAATTTGCGGATGGTCGATCCGCACGTTCGCATTCGCGGCGACGTGGGCATCGTAGCATTTGACGTTGCTGAAACACTTGAACTGTTCGGCCAGCGCCTAAGCACGCGCTTCCATACGACCGACGTCTATCAACGCACCGATGAGGGTTGGCAGCTCGTCGCATCGCAAACGTCTGTACTCCCTAGCGAGTTGTCGCGCGCCGCCGTCGATCCCACCGTATTCGATGACTACATCGGGACATATCGGCTGTCTGCGGAGATCAGCGCGCGCATCTGGCGCGAGGACGATCAGCTTTTCATGCAGCGCACCGGACGAGCGCGTGAAGAACTGATTCCAATCGGCAATGATCGGTTCGTCCGAGCTGGAGCGCCCAGAGGCGAGCGATTCTTCCGCCGCGACAACGGGGGCAACGTGGTCGCGCTCGTCGACCGACGTGACAACAATGATCTCATCTGGCGTAGAGACTGATCGGAGTGAAATACCATGGTTTCGGCGGCGTCGAAGTTCGATAGCTCTCGTGCCGAAGAGTATGCAGAACAGAGTCGTATTGCGCTCGCCGGTTATGAGGCCTGTCATGAGCTGGCGGCCTGCTTGTTGTCCAGCATCCTGGGGCGAGGTAGCCGAGGCCATCTTCTTGTCGTGGGCGCTGGCGGCACCGGTCAAGAAATATTGGTGGCAGGCCGCCTTGAACAAGACTGGCGCTTCACAGCGATCGATCCCTCAGCGCCGATGCTGCAGGGTGCGCAGGCTGCAATCGAGTCCGCCGGTCTGTCCTCCCGCACCGAGTGGCACTTAGGACTTGTGGAGGGTTTGGGTGAGCGCGAGCCCTTCGATGCCGCAACGCTCATCGGCGTGTTGCACCACGTGCAGGGTGACGAAGCCAAACTATCCTTGCTGAGAGACATCGCCTCTCGCCTGAAGCCAAATGCGCCCATCATTCTCGCATGCAACCGCGGAACCTATGCTGATCAACCGCTCTTCCTCGACGCCTGGGCGACGCGTTGGCGCATGGCCGGAGCACCTGAAAGCGAAATTCAAGGCAAGATCGGAAAAATTCTTCAAGGTGCCGATCCGCCGGCGTCGAACAAGGCAGTCGTGAAGCTGCTCGAACTTGCGGGCTTCAAGGAGCCCAGGCTGTTCTTCTCGAGCCTGTTCTGGGGCGCGTGGATCGCCAGATGCGAAGGATGAATATCGCATGAAGCAACGTCTCCGAAAACAAATGCAATACCACGCAGCACGCGAAGCAGTTGGCAGCCGACCTCATCGTGGACCGTGCGCAGCCATGATCCTATGCACGATCGCGCTCGCATCGGGTAGCGTGGCGAATGGCCAAGAATGGAAGCGGCCCGATAGTCCGTTCGTGATTGGCGAAGCCTATCCCGATGTCGTAGCCACCTGCGAGACGGCAAACTACTGGATTAACCATGCCCCGCAGATAGACGACCGCATCAGCTTCGCTATCGAAGGTAAGCTTGTCGCAGTCGGGTGGGATGGCGCGTTGGCTTACCTCGTCATGTGTCAGAAGCCGGGGGTTCAAGTGTTGTGCGTCACATACAGTAGGGACGGACGGGAAGTCGGCGATACGGTTCTTTTCGGCGGAGGATACAGCAGAGCCGGTGAAAGTCAGATCATGCTGGACCCGTGCCTTGCTTCGAAGGGTCACTAGCAATCCATTTCTGAACGTATCCAGAGGGCCGCTGCGCGAATATCCAACACATCTGACAAACAACGGGTAGAGGTCATCGACGACGATTCCTTAAGGTAGCGGCCGCTTCGGCGACGAAGCCATTGGCGATCTCTGTTACTACGCACCCTGAGGCAACCTGGCGATGTTTTCATGGTTCGTATCGCTGGTCGCGCGGCCTGATCCGGCTTGGCCATCTCGACGATGGGCCTGCTCCGCTTCTGGTGCGCGGCGAACATCCGCTGTGCGTTGAAGCTCTATCCTGACCCGTATGACTGGTGGCGCACCCGGCACGATTCGAACGTGCGGCCTCCACCTTCGGAGCGCCACAGCCTTTCGACACGTAGGCGGCGCATCGGTCGCCGGACCAGGCAGCTTTCTATTCAGCTTTCTATTTCTACGCCATGCTATCCGGCTCCCCGAATGCCGAATTTTTTCCCTTCCCTTTCGGAGTCTATCGCGCTCATTTCCTCGGAAGGAAAAACCGAGGAGATGCTGATGGCTGACCGCAATGGCGCCCCAATCAGGCGAACCATCCGTCGGCAACAGCTGCGCGAAATGGTGCCGCTCGCCGACAGCACAATCTACGAGATGGAACAGCGCGGCGAATTCCCGCGCCGTTTTGCCCTATCGCCCCGATGCGTGGTTTGGGACCTGGCCGAAGTCGAGGCCTGGCTGGCCGCACGGCGAGCGTCACCGGTGCGACGCGCCCAGCACCCAGATGTCCGCCAGCGCCGCGCCCGCCCGGTCAGAGAGCGGGATCAGGCGCGAGGAGCGGCATCGAAGGCGGGATGAGGACCGGAGCGTATTTCTCGCCCGCCACCCACGCATCGACGATGTTCGACCACTCTTGCAGCATGTGTCGGCGCTGCACCTCGTACTCGGCCTTGTTGTAGACCCCACGCGAAGACCGGCCGTCCTCGTGAGCCAGGCACTTTTCGATCCAGTCACTGTTGAAGCCGAGCTCGTTGAGCAGCGTCGATCCGGTCCGGCGTAGGTCATGGACGGTGAAGGGCTCGAGCGGCAGCCCTTCCTTCTTCGCCTGCTCCACGACGAGATAGGTGACACGATTGAAGGTAGCCCGCGACATCGGCGCATCGGCATCGTAGCGCGATGGCAGGACGTACCGTGAATTGCCGGCACAGGTCTTGAGGGCGATGAAGATGTCGAGCGCCTGGCGCGAAAGATAGACGTTGTGCGGCTTCGAGCGCTTCATGCGCTCCTTCGGGATCGTCCAGACGGCATTCTCGAAATCAATCTCGTCCCACACGGCGTCCTGCAACTCGCTCTTCCGCACCATCGTCAGCAGGATCAGCTTCAGACCCAGACGGATCGTCGGTAGCGTTGCGACATTCTCAAGCTGCTTGAGCATGATCCTGATTTCAGTCGGCGACAGCGACCGGTCCCTCGGGGTGAAATGAGCGATCGCCGAGGGGCCGACCTCGTCGGCCGGATTGGCGACTTTCTCGCCGTGGAGGATGGCGAAGCCGTAGATCTGCTTGACGATGTCGCGAACGTGGAGCGCCGTCGCCGGCGCGCCGCGGTCGACGATGGCCCCGCAATGTGCCCGCAGGTCATCCGGCGTGATCTCCGTGAGAAGCCGCTTGCGCCAAGCCGGCAGGAGTTCGCGCTCGAAGATCGCCCGGCGCATGGACCGCGTGCTGTCGGCCATCGGCGCCATGGTCAGCCACTTCTCACCGAACTCGCCGAAGCTCTTCGCCTCGAGAAGCCGCCGCTTGGCCCGCTGCTTTTCAAAGGCGGGCGAGCGCCCCTCCCGGATCATGCGCTTGGCGTCGATGCACAGTTCCCGCGCTCGCGCGAGCGAGATGCCGGCCTTGTCGTACCTCCCCAGCACGACGGTCTCGCGCCGCCCGTTCAGACGGTAGTCCAGGCGGAACGACACCGTTCCCGTCGTGCTCACCAGCACATACATACCGTCACGGTCGGTGACCTTGTACGGTTTCTCCTTTGGTTTCAAGTTCTTAAGCGCCACGTCCGTCAGCATCTCCGCACGCCTCTCGACCCGCAATACCGTCAGCCATTTTTGGGCCGCCGATCCGGCGATAATCAACGATATTTCAATAGCTTAGCTCACAAAAAATACCGTCAGCGGCCATCTGGACGGTGACGGTAGCGGCAGGAGTCGGACTTGGCAACGGTATCGTGCACCGTCAGGCGGTCCGTCGGCGCCGATCTTAGCGGGCCGATAGATGTCGAACGCCAATCGACGTTTTTCTATCTAGATCAATATGTTATGTGGAAATCGCAGGATACTGCAGGATACCCTGGGCGGGCCCTGAATCATTCCCATTCGATCGTGCCCGGTGGCTTTGACGTGACATCATAGACGACGCGATTGACGCCTTTTACCTCGTTGATGATGCGGGTTGCGACATGGCCCAGGAACGTCATGTCGAACGGATAGAAATCCGCAGTCATGCCGTCGGTCGAGGTCACCGCGCGCAGGCCGAGCACATGTTCATAGGTGCGACCGTCTCCCATCACGCCGACGGTTTTCACGGGAAGAATGACAGCGAAAGCCTGCCAAATGGTGTCGTACAAGCCCGCCTTGCGAATTTCCTCGATGTAAATGGCGTCGGCCTGGCGCAGGATATCGAGCTGCGGCTTGCTGACCGCGCCGGGACAGCGGATGGCAAGACCTGGCCCCGGGAACGGATGGCGGCCAACGAACACGTCCGGCAAGCCAAGCTCGCGGCCGAGCGCCCTCACCTCGTCCTTGAACAATTCGCGCAGAGGCTCGACCAGCTTCATGTTCATGCGTTCGGGCAGGCCGCCGACATTGTGGTGCGACTTGATGGTGACAGACGGTCCGCCGGTGAAGGATACGCTTTCAATCACGTCGGGATAGAGCGTGCCCTGGGCGAGGAAATCGGCGCCACCGATCTTCTTCGCTTCCTGCTCGAACACATCGATAAACAGTCGGCCGATGATCTTGCGCTTGGCTTCCGGATCGTCGACGTCCTTCAGCTCCCTCAGAAACAGCTCTTCCGCATCGACGTGAACCAGCGGGATGTTGTAGTGGCCGCGGAACAGATCGACGACGGTCTGCGCCTCGTTCAGACGCAACAGCCCGTGATCGACGAAGACGCAGGTGAGCTGGTCGCCGATCGCTTCGTGGATGAGCACGGCGGCAACCGCTGAGTCCACGCCGCCCGACAGGCCGCAGATGACGCGGCCGTTGCCGACCTGCTTGCGGATTTTCTCGATCGCCTCCTCGCGGAAGGCGCGCATGGTCCAGTCGCCTTTGAGCCCGGCGATCTTGCGCACGAAATTGCGCAGGAGTTGCGCGCCCTGCGGCGTATGCACCACTTCGAGATGGAATTGCGTGGCGTAGAACCTGCGCTTGTCGTCCGCGATCATCGCGATCGGCGCGTTGGGCGAGGTGCCGACCACGCGAAAGCCGTCGGGTAATTTTGTCACGCGGTCGCCGTGGCTCATCCAGACCGGATATTTTTCGCCCTTCTTCCACACGCCCTCGAACAGCGGCGTGTCCTCGATAACGGTGACTTCGGCGCGGCCGAACTCGCGGTGATGCCCGCCCTCCACCTTGCCGCCGAGCTGGTGCGCCATCGCCTGCTCGCCATAGCAGATGCCAAGGATCGGCACGCCGGCTTCATAAATGGACGGCGGCGCCAGAGGCGCGTCCTTGTCGAGCACCGAGGCCGGTCCGCCCGAAAGAATGACGGCCTTGGGCTGCATGTCCCGGAAAGCCTCGTCGGCCTTCTGGAACGGGACGATTTCAGAATAGACGCCCTCCTCACGCACGCGACGGGCGATGAGCTGGGTCACCTGCGAGCCGAAATCGACAATGAGGATTTTTTCGTGGGCGGACGGGGCGTTCTGGGAGAGGCTTTTCATGGCGGCTTCTAGACCCGGATTTCGGGCCTGTCGAGATGGCAAGGCGGTTCCGACCTGGGTTTCTCAAATGCGGTCAAGTGCCCGTTAGGCTTAATGCCTAAAGTTGCGGTGTTTGACCGGCTTCCCGTCACTATCCACGCAAATGTGAGGTGTTATTAGCGGATCAGCGCCGCATATGGCAGCAGGGACCATTGAAACAATACCGAAATGCCGATTGAACCCGATCTTTTGAAGCTCGCCGCCGAGGAAATCGCCGCCCTGCGCGCCGAACTCTTCCGCGAATCGACCCTTGAGACGCTGCAGCGGGTGGCGCTGCGTTTCGCCTGGGCAGTAAAACATTATCACGCGGCGCTTCTGCCCTTCGCCGTGGCCTGGCTGGGCGACCGGGTCTCGCCGCATGCCGGCCTGCCTGACCCGAACAAGACCGGCGCCGACAAGGAGTTCGCCGGCTTCGTCCATGACCTGTCGGTGCCGACCCTGCTCGGCGCCTATGAGCGGGGACTCTATACCTCGGATCATTACGGCCCGCTGACCTGGAGCTCGCCGCCCGAGCGCTGCGTGCTGTTCTTCGACGAGATCCACATTTCCAAGCGCCTGCGCCGGCTGATGCGGCAGGGCAAATACAGCGTCACGTTTGACCGCGCCTTCGAACAGGTGATCACGGCCTGCGCCGGCCGCCGCGAAGGCCGCTGGCACATGACCTGGATCACCCCGCGCATCATGAAAGCCTATGCGGCCCTGTTCGACGCCGGCCATGTGCATTCCTTTGAAGTGTGGAATGCGGACGGAAAACTCGTCGGCGGCGGCTATGGCGTGTCGCTCGGCCGCATCTTTTTCACCGAGTCGCAATTCTCGCACGAGGACAACACCTCGAAGCTCGGCTTCACCATGCTGAACTGGCATCTCGCCAAGTGGGGCTATGTGCTCAACGACGGCAAGAAGCCGACTCCGACCATCCTCGACATGGGCTTCCGCAGCATTCCGCGCGCCGAGTTCCTGCAGCATCTCGCAGACGACGGACATTCCGGCGGCAAGAGCGGGCGATGGCAGGTTGAAGCGGACCCCAAACAGGTGGCCGAGTGGCAGCCGCAGCCGAAACTGGCAGCCGCGGAATAGCGATCAGCTTTTCCGCCGCAGCATCGACACGTAGAAGCCGTCGGTGTCGGTGCGGCGCGGGGTCATCAGCAGGCCTTCGTCGGACATAAGCGCCGCGCGCTGGAACAGAAAGGCGCGCTCGCCGAGCGCCTGCGCGACTTCGGAGGGCGCGACGGCCGCAAATTCCGGATGGCGGGCGATGAAGGCGCGCACCTGCCCGCCGTTTTCTTCGTCCAGTATCGAGCACGTGATGTAGACGATCCGCCCGTCCGGCTTCAGCAGGGAGACGGCGCGATCCAACACCGCGGTCTGTTCGCGATTGCGGATCTCAAGCGCGCCCGGCCGCAACCGCCATTTCGCATCCGGATTGCGCCGCCATGAGCCCGTGCCCGTGCAGGGGGCATCGATCAGAACCAGATCGGCACTTCGCTCATGTCCGGTCAATGCATCCGCATTCGCACGCGGGGTCAGCACTTGCACATTACGCGCACCGGCGCGCTCAAGCCGCGCGTGAATGGGCGCGAGGCGGCGCTTGTCATTGTCGGTTGCGAAAATCTGCCCCTTGTTCTGCATCATCGCAGCCAGCGCCAGCGTCTTGCCGCCGCCACCGGCGCAGAGATCAATCACCTGTTCGCCGGGCTTGGCGCCGCTCAACAAGGCGGCAAGCTGCGAGCCTTCGTCCTGAATTTCGACATGCCCGTGGATGAAGACGGGATCGGACTGCACCGCCGGGTTCTTCGCATCCGGCGACAATACAATCCGCGCGCCGATCGGCGACCAGCGGGTTGCCGCCGCGCCATATTCAGCCAGTTCCGGCAGCACCTGGTCACGCTCGGCCTTCAGCGTGTTGACTCGCAGATCGAGCGGCGCGCGGCTGGCGAGCGCGGCGCCCTCGGCCGCCCGCTCCTCGCCAAACACGCGCGCAAAATGTGGGTCGAGCCATTCCGGGTAATCGCCGGCGACATGCGGCGGTGCGGCAGACAAATCGGCAGCGTCGAGTTTTCTTCGTTCGCCTTCCGTCAGCGGCTGCGGCGCATAGCGCGAGCCATCGAACAATCCGGCAATCGCATCGGGATCGAGCTTGCGCTCCAATCGCAGCATGCCGAGGAGCACAGCACGCGGCGTCTCTTCGCCCATCACGAAGCCCGCCGAGGCGCGCCGGCGCAGCGCATCGTAGACCAGCCCGGCAATCGCCGCGCGATCCGACGATCCGGCAAAACGGTGGCTAATGCCCCAGTCCTTCAGTGCGTCCGGCGCCGGACGGCGGCGCAGGCCGATATCGGCGAGCACGTCGATGGCGGCGGAGATGCGGGCTGACGGAGTCATGACCGTCAGTAAACCCAGATGATGCGGAGCATGAAGATCAGCCACATCGCCGCAAGCACGAACGCACCTGCGCCGAACAATGCGCCGCGCCGCGCCACACGATTGGATGTGACGTGCACAAAGGCATGGAGCACCCGCAAGATGACGAAGACCCACGCCAAGAGCACAAGCAGGAAATCCGCCTTGCGCGTGATCATCGCGAGCGCCATCAGCGCATAGAACAGCACCGGCAGTTCAAACTGATTGAGGAAGGCATTCTGCACCTGCAGGACGTGCGGCGGCCAGTTCGGCTCACGCAATGCAACGTCACGCGGATGAACCTTGCCGCCGCGGATCAGGGTGACACGATAATAGGCCATCCAAAACAGAAGCGCGAAGCTCAGCAGAACCTGGACAAAGACGGGAAGCAGGATTTCCATGACCGACATGACGGGCTCCTCGCGGCGGGGAAACCGGATTAGTCGCTAATCGGGCTGCGTGCAAATCGCCCGCTTTGAACCGC
Organism: Pseudorhodoplanes sp.; assembly: GCA_032027085.1. NCBI lineage: Bacteria > Pseudomonadati > Pseudomonadota > Alphaproteobacteria > Hyphomicrobiales > Pseudorhodoplanes > Pseudorhodoplanes sp. Next base: position 4,317,247 of record JAVSMS010000001.1, read on the forward strand.
TCCGCCGCCGGCGCATACTAAGCATTATCTCCGATCCTTGGTGCGCCCTTCCCCATGAACTTCATCCTTGCTCTCCTGGCCGGCGTCATTGGCGCGGTGGCCGGCTTCTTCCTCGGCGTCGGCATTGGCAGCCTGCTGGTGCCCGTCTTCAACATTTCCAGTTTCGAAGGCGGTGCAGGCTATTTCGTCGTCTTCATCGGGCTCTTAGTCGGCCTGCTCGGACTCATCGTCGGCATCGTCCTGGTGCTGCGCTACAAGGGCGGGCACCGCAAGCTCGGCGCGCTGGCCGGCCGCGGCGCCCTCGTGCTCGGCGCCATCGCGGCGATCGTCGTGATCGGAATCCAGATCCGGCTGGCGACGATGGAAAACTTCTCCGGCGGCAACATCAACCCGCAAATGCATTTCGAAATCCGCCTGCCCGCCGGCATGGCGGAGCCGCAGCGCAGGCAGATCGACTTCGAGATGCAGGCCGGCTCGCAGCGCAGCGGCGGGCAATTGAAGGACGACTGGCTGCGCCGCGACGGCGACCGCCCGGTGCTCAGCGGCTTCGTCCCGCTTTACACCCGCACCTCGCAGCGCATCCTGGTGGTCACATTGCCCGGCCAGCCGAAATTGCTGTTCAGCATCGGCTTGTCCGCGACGCCGAAATCGTCGGATCAATTCGGCGCCTGGCAGCGGGTGAATTTCGTCGATGACGGCAAGCCTGACAGTCAGCCACGCCGCCCGAACGAGGCGGAAAATTTCGAAATCCGCTTTCACGTGCCGGAGTGGCGGCAATGATGCGTCTTGTCAGCGCCGCGCTGGTGGCAGTCGGCATTTCGCTCATCGGCTGGTGGGCCGGATACATGCTGTTCGGCGGCGTGTTCGAGTTGCTGCGCGCGCGCGATCTCGACGCGGCGCTGGATTCTCCTCGCACGCTCGCGTTGTTCCAGTATGCAGGCGCCGCTTTCGGTATTGCTATTGGTTCGTTGGTGGCATGGCGATGCCATCGCGCAGAGCCGCCGCGGCCTTTTTGGGGTGTCTATCTGCTGGCCGCACTCGGCGGGCTTGGCGGATTCGCTCTCTCGCAGGCCACCGAAATCGCAGAACTGGCGGCCACCTATCTGCGCATCAGCAAGGACACCTATATCCTCATCAGCATCCTTTCCATGCTGGTGATGTTGATCGCCGGCTGCATCTGGGTCCTCGCCACAGAAACCCGCGCCATGCCGACCGGCATACGAGTGGCGCACGGCACCGGCACCGTCGTGCTTGCTCTTGCACTTGTGATATTCGGCTTCGCCGCCAGCAAGCCCGGCGCAGATGCGGCGCGAAATCTCGGCAGGCCGGCCACCGGCTGGGCGAATATCCGCTTTCCCTCCGGCAGCGTTGCGCAGCCGGATGTGAAATCAATCACCGCTGAAATGCGCACGCCGATCGGTGTCACGCGCGCTGTGCCGAATGAATGGCGGCAGGAGCATGGCCGGCCGGTTCTGGCCGTGATGATCGACTTCAAGCTGCGAACGCGCGATCGCCTGCTGGTGCTGACCTTGCCCGACCGGCCGCCGCTGGTCTTCAAGCCGCCATTCCCGGCCAACCCGGCGGCCAAGTTCGGCTATGGTCCCTGGCTACGCATGGACGGCTTTATGAACGCGGACGGTACGATCCGGCCGGCTACCGCCGGGGACGATTACGCGATCCGCTACATGGTCAACCGCTGAGCCGCGGGTTCAAATCCGCGTCGGATAATTTGGGCTTTCGCGCGTGATGGTCACGTCGTGCACGTGGCTCTCGCGCAGACCGGCGCTGGAGATTTTCAGGAACGTCGCTTTCCGGTGGAAGTCGGCGACGGTGGCAGCGCCGACATAACCCATCGCAGCGCGCAAGCCGCCGGCGAGCTGATGCAGCACGGTCGCCGCCGCGCCCTTATAGGCGACCTGCCCTTCGACGCCTTCCGGCACGAGCTTCAGCGTATCCTTGATGTCCTGCTGAAAATAGCGGTCGGCCGAGCCGCGCGCCATCGCGCCGACCGAGCCCATGCCGCGATAGGTCTTGTAGGAGCGGCCCTGATAGAGAAACACCTCGCCCGGCGTCTCGTCGGTGCCGGCGAGCAGCGAGCCGACCATGGCGCAATCGGCGCCCGCCGCAAGCGCCTTCGCGAGATCGCCGGAATACTTGATGCCGCCGTCGGCGATCACCGGCGTATTGGTCTTTCGCGCGACTTCCACTGCATCCATGATGGCGGTGAGCTGCGGCACGCCAACGCCGGCGACAATGCGCGTGGTGCAGATCGAGCCCGGCCCGATGCCGACCTTGATCGAATCCGCGCCGGCGTCGATCAGCGCTTTGGTCGCCTCGCTGGTCGCCACATTGCCGGCGACCACCTGCACCTTGTTCGACAGCCGCTTGATGCGGTTCACCGCGTTGAGCACGTGCTGCGAATGGCCATGCGCCGTATCGACCACCACGAGATCGACGCCCGCTTCAATCAGACGCTCGGTGCGCTCGAAGCCCTTGTCGCCGACGGTGGTCGCCGCCGCGACGCGCAGACGTCCCTGCTCGTCCTTGCAGGCATTGGGATTGGCGACCGCCTTCTCGATGTCCTTCACCGTGATCAGGCCGACGCAGCGATAATCGGAATCCACCACCAGCAATTTCTCGATGCGGTGCTGGTGCAGGAGCTTCTTGGCTTCGTCCTGCTCGACGCCCTCGCGCACAGTGACCAGACGCTCCTTGGTCATCAGCTCGGCGACCCGCTGGCGCGGATCATTGGCAAAGCGCACGTCGCGGTTGGTGAGGATGCCCACGAGCTTGCCGGCCTTGCCGGAGCCGCCGCCTTCCACGACCGGAATGCCGGAAATCGAGTGCTCGCGCATGAGTTCAAGCGCGTCGGCCAGCGTCGCGGTCGGGGCGATGGTTACCGGGTTCACCACCATGCCGGATTCGAATTTCTTGACCTGGCGCACCTGCGCGGCCTGCTCGTCCGGCTCCATGTTGCGGTGGATAACGCCGATGCCGCCGGCCTGGGCCATGGCGATCGCCATCTTGTTCTCGGTCACCGTATCCATGGCGGAGGCGACGATCGGCAGATTGACCACGATATCGCGGGTGATGCGGCTGCGGATGTCGACTTCGGAGGGCAGCACGTCGGACAGGCCCGGCTGCAGCAGCACGTCGTCGAAGGTCAGCGCCTCGCGGGGAGCGCCGTTGGAAAATTGGGAAGATGCAGGATTTGCCATCGCCAACTCTATCTGGAGATTCCCAGCTTCTCAAGCCACTGGGAATCGGGGTTGGCGAGGGTCGTTAGCACGGGCGCAAGCGCCGGAAAAGCGGGCCTAACGCGGTTTTCCAGCCATTCCGTGGATTAATTCAGCGGTCTTCTCATCCGCCGGAAAGAAAGCCTCCAACGCCAGTTCGGCGAGTGTGACCTCGAGCGGGGTACCGAAGACCGTGGTGGTGCTGAAAAAGGACAGCACGCCCGCCGCGGTGACGAGGCGAAACGGCACCAGCACCCCGCCATACTCGGCTGGTGGGCGGGCCGGGCCGGCATTGCGTGGCGCGGGATAGCCTTTCAGCTCCTTCAGCAGGTCGGACAAGACCTGATCCGCCGTCGCCTCAACCTGCCGCCGCAACCGCTCAAGCAAATGCGCGCGCCATTCGGCAAGATTGGCGATACGCGGGGCGAGCCCGTCCGGATGCAGGCTGAGCCGCAACACGTTGACTGGCGGCTTGAGCAGCTCAGCCGATGCGCCGGCAAGCAACGGCGCTACGGCTGCATTCGCCTTCACCAGCGACCAGTGCCGGTCGATGGCCAGCGCCGGAAACGGTTCGTGCCCCCTGAGCACGAGGTCGACAGCCTTGTGCGCAGTCTGCAACGCTGGATCGTCAAGTGAACGTTGCGCGAAGGCCGGTGCAAAACCTGCCGCCGCAAGCAACATGTTGCGTTCACGCAGCGGCACGTCGAGATGTTCGGCAAGCCGCAGCACCATGTCGCGCGACGGCTGCGCGCGTCCGGTTTCAATGAAGCTGAGATGACGCGCGGAAATATCCGCATTGAGCGCGAGATCGAGCTGGCTGAGACGGCGGCGCTGCCGCCATTCGCGCAGATGAGCGCCGAAAGAGGCTGTTGTCATGCGCAGAGCCTAACGCAGCCGGCCGCCGATTCCATTACCTCAGAGGTAATCGACCAGCCGCACCCGCTCCGCCATGTTCCCAGGCATCACGCGTCACCATGAGCGTGAGCACCAGATGGAGAGACAGATGACGGCCACTGCATATCGTACCCCTTTTCCTCCCCTTCTGCGCTGGGCCTTGCTGGCTGACGCGGCAGCGAGCGCAGCCACCGGCTTGCTGCTCGTCTTCGGCGGCGGCTTGCTGCGCGACCTGCTCGGTCTGCCGAGTGTGTTGATGTATTATGCCGGTCTCAGCCTCATTCCCTTCGCGGCACTCGTGGCCTATTCCGCGACGCGGCAGCAACCGATGCGTTCGCTGGTCTGGGCGATTGCCGCCTACAACGCGCTGTGGATGATCGACAGCTTCGTGTTGCTGGCGAGCGGCGCCGTGACGCCGACCTGGCTCGGCGAAGCCTTCGTTATTGCACAGGCGATTGCCGTCGGTGCATTGGCGCTTCTGCAATATGCCGGGTTGAAGCAGGCGACGGCATAAGTCCCCGAAAGCACACCATTCCGGCACGCGGGTGAAACGCGCGGACCAGCAATCCAGTAGAACTCAACGTCCCTTTCTGGATTTCGGGCTCGCGCGCTTCGCGTGCGCGTTGGAATGACAATGAAAGATCAATCCGCCTTCCATCCGGGCGGCGGGCCGTGCCTGCGGATGGCGTCAACCAGTTCACGGTGCTTGCGGTCCTCGCGGGTCATGTAGATTGCGATGACGGCATGCGCGGGCGCTATCAGCCACAGCCATGGCGAGAGAAACAACAGGCCAAGGACCAGAAACAGCACAAAGAACAGCGCATTGAAGATGGCCGAGAAAATCTGCCCGTGTAACAACAGCGCCAGAGGCGGCAGCAGTGCGGCAAGGATATAGATCATGTCCGTCGGCCTTCAAATCCCAAGTCGCGCAACGCGCGCACCTGTCATGTAGATATGGCGGAGCCGAACGCAAGATCGCCTCTGTCCCGACTCCATTTCGGTGCTAAGAGCGGCGACCCTCGCTACCCTCTGCTCGAATGACGCACCACCCCCGCCTTGTCCCGCTGGTCGTCGCGGTCGCCCTGTTCATGGAAAACATGGACTCGACGGTGATCGCCACCTCCCTGCCGGCGATCGCCGCCGATCTCGGCACCAATCCGCTGGCGCTGAAGCTGGCGATGACCTCTTACCTTCTCTCGCTCGCCATCTTCATTCCGGCCAGCGGCTGGACCGCCGATCGCTTCGGCACGCGCACCGTGTTCGGCGCGGCCATCGCGGTGTTCATTGTCGGCTCGATCGGCTGCGCCTTGTCAAATTCGCTGGAAGCCTTTGTCGCCGCGCGCATCGTGCAGGGCATGGGTGGTGCGATGATGACACCTGTGGGCCGGCTGGTTCTGGTGCGAACCATTGACAAGAAGGATTTCGTCAACGCCATGGCCTGGGTGACCGTCCCGGCGCTGATTGGACCCGTCATCGGTCCGCCGCTTGGCGGCTTCATAACCACCTACGCCTCCTGGCACTGGATATTTCTGATCAACGTGCCGATCGGACTTGCCGGCATCGCGCTGGTGCTCCGCTACATCGACCCGGTGCCGTCCGAACATGTCGAGCCGTTCGACGGTATCGGCCTTCTGCTCGCCGGACTCGGCGTGGCCGGTCTCGCCTTCGGGTTATCGGTGGCCGGGCTCGATTTGCTGCCGTGGTGGGTGGTCACGGCGCTCATCGCCGGCGGCGCCGTTTTCACGACCGCCTATATTCTCTACGCGCGGCGCGTGCCCGCGCCGGTGCTCGACTTCTCGCTGTTCAGAATCCCGACATTCCACGCCAGCGTGGTCGGCGGCTTTCTGTTCCGGCTGGGCATCGGTGCGCTGCCTTTCTTGCTGCCGCTGATGCTGCAAACCGGCTTCGGGCTCAATCCGCTGCAATCCGGACTGGTGACTTTCTCCGCCGCGGTCGGCGCGCTCGGCATGAAGACCGTCGCCGCGCCGCTGATCAGAAAATTCGGATTCCGCACCATCCTCATCAGCAATGCGCTGATCTCTTCATTGTTTCTTATCGCCTGCGCCGCCTTCACGCCGTCGACACCGCTGGTCGTCATCGTCGCCGTGTTGCTGATCGGAGGGTTTTTCCGTTCGCTGCAATTCACCGCCAGCAATACCATCGCCTACGCCGACATCGATGTCCGCCGCATGAGCCGCGCCACCGCCATGACCAGCGTCGGACAGCAATTGTCGCTGGCAACAGGGGTTGCTGTTGGTGCTTTTGTTGTCGAGATGACGCTGCGCTCGCATGGCGGTACGGCGATCACAGCATCGGATTTCGCGCCGGCTTTCATCGTCGTCGGGGCGATCTCCGCTCTGTCGGCGCTGATCTTTCTGCGATTGCCCTCGAACGCGGGAGCGGACTTGTCCGGCCGCGTGAGCGCCGCCACCGCGGACAGTTCGGATCAGCGGGTTTAACTTCTGGTGTCGGTCCAGCCCCTATTGAGCGGTGGCACCTCCATCGACTTTGAGGCTGATGCCGGTAACCATGCGAGCCGCAGGCGATACAAGGTAACTGACGGCACCAGCAACGTCCTCGGCCTGCGCGACCGTGCCAAGAGGTATCATCGCCTCGGCGGCCTTGCCATAAGCCGGATCCCTGAAAAAAGGCTCGGTCATGGAGGTGAGCACAACAGTTGGCGCGACAGCATTCACGCGAATGCGGTGCTCCGCCAGCTCAATCGCCATCGCCTTGGTCAAGCCTTCGATGGCGTGTTTGGTCATGGCATAAACACTGCGCTTGGGTCCACCGACGTGACCCATTTGCGAGGAAATGTTGACGATGCTACCACCGCGCTTTCCTCGGGCCATGACAAAGGCTGCGGCCTGCGCGACCTTGAAAGCCCAACGGACGTTCAATCCCAGTAGAAGATCGAGCGTGGCATCATCCACATCAAAAATGTGCTGCAGCTTGTTGGTTCCAGCGTTGTTGACGAGGATATCCAGACGATCAAGCGCACGGATACGTTCGATGAACGCATCCGTGCAAACGTCCCCGGTCCATGTTTCGACTCTCCCTTGCGCTTCGCTAGCCAGCGACGACAAATCGCCACTCGTTCTGGCCACCGCCAAGACGTGGGCGCCGTCCCGCGCGAGCGCCAACGCGCAAGCTCGTCCGATACCCCGACCGGCTCCCGTGACCAACGCGACCTGCTCTTCAAGTCGTTTCTCGTGCACACCGCTCACGCGATTCACTCCAGTTCAAATGTAGCGCCAAGCGGCCACGGGCCGCTTTTCTCGCCAGCGCATTCTGGATGGCAGATGAATTACTTGATTGCCTGCGGATTGATGGGAGACCCGGTGCCCCCCGTGATGACAAGAGGTGGGGCATTGAAGAAGAATTCGTAGACCTTGTCCTCGGCACAATCTTCGGCAAGTTCTTTCACATAGAAAATCTCGCCCATGGTGAGGCCCATGGCCGGTATCACAACCCAATGCCATGGCTGATTGGCTTCCGTGGTTTCATTGGGGCGCACCTCCACTCCCCAAGTATCGGAACAGATCGCGGCGATCTGCTTTCCGTGGCACCAATAGCAGTTTTCAAACTTGACGCCCGGCGCATCGCCGCCTGCATAGCCGCCCCATTGTCCTTCCTTCAGACAACGCTCCATCTGCCCGGTGCGGATTATGACAAAATCACCGCGGCGGATTTCCACATTCTGCGCTTTAGCGCACGCATCGAGTTCGTCATTGGAAATGCCGTAACCATCTTGCAGATACTCGACGCCCTTGAAACGGGCGACGTCGAGTAACACGCCGCGGCCGACCATCTTGTTCCGAGCATGTTCAATGCCCAGCGTTGCCAGTCCGTTCGAATCGACGAGGCGAGCGTCATAACCATTGTACATCTTATCCTGATAGAAGACGTGACCAAGGGCGTCCCAGTGCGTTGCACCTTGAACCGGCATATTGATTGCGTCGTCGGCGTAGCGGATGTTTGGTGCTTCGTCCTGGCGCCCCGCTACAGCATCCGTACCTGTGGCGAGCATCGTATGAATCGGATTCCACCGACCGCCAAAAAGGCCATTCTGTGGACCATTTCGATCAAGCGGGATGCCAAGTGCGAAGACTTTTCCCTTCCGCACAAGCCTGGTCGCCGCGACGATATCTTCTGTCGTAACATGGTTCAGCGTGCCGAGCTGATCATTGGCGCCCCAGCGCCCCCAGTTCGACAACTTCTTGTGCGCCTCCGCGATCGCCGTTTTGCCCACAGCAATGTTCATGATGTCCTCCAATTTCGTGTTTTGGCCGGTCAGCCGAGCAGAATGCGCGGCAGGAACAGGCTGATTTCAGGGAAGATGACGATAATGGCGAGTGCTACCAGCAGCATGAAGAAGAAGGGAACGACGCCGAGGAATATCTCCTCGACCTTCACATCGTCTGGCAGCGCCGCTTTCATGGCGAAGATCACCATGCCGAAAGGCGGCGTCAGCAGACCGAGTTCGATCGTCAGGATCGCGATCATGCCGAACCAGACTTTGTCATAGCCGAAGGTCAGCGCGATCGGCACCATGATCGGCATGGTCAGAAGCATGATCGAAACGGAATCGATAATGCAGCCGAGGATCAGCAGCACCAAAAGAAACGCGACCAGAATGGCAACGCCAGGCACGTCGAGCGCCGATACCCATGTCGTCAGCGCGTCAGGCAAGCGCGACAGCGTCAGCATACGGCTGTACATCTGGGCCGTTATCAGCAGAAAGAAGATGCTCGCCACCGCCCGGCCGGTGTCATAGAGCATGGCCATGAGGGACGCTTTATTGAATCGTCCGCGCACGACGATCAAAGCCAAAGCGCCAAGCGCGCCGATAGCACCAGCTTCAGTGGGTGTGAACAGCCCACCATAGATGCCACCCAGGACGAGACCGATCAAAGCCAGGATCGGCCAAATCTTCAGAACGATCTGAAGCCGGGAGCCCTTTGGTCCAATCGAGACTTCCCCTTCCTTCCCGACCAAAGCCGGATTAGCCCTTACCCAAATCAGAATGGTGAGAGCGAGTACCGCCATGACAACAAGGCCAGGCCCCACGCCAGCCGCGAAAAGGCGCCCGATCGATTCTTCCGTGATGACGCCATACACGATCATCAGGATTGACGGCGGGATCAGCATCCCAAGCAGCGCACTTGACGCTACGATCCCGAGGGCAAATTTTCGCTCGTATCCAAGCCGGTTCATCTCCGGGATGGCAAGTTTGGAGAATACCGCCGCCGAGGCGACCGAAACGCCCGTTATCGCCGCAAACACGGCGTTGGCGATCACCGTCGAAATGCCGATTCCGCCTCTCACACGCCGGAGAAGCGTCTCGGCCGCATCGAAAAGATCGCGCGTTGCCCCGGCCTGGGTGGCAAACAAGCCCATCACCACAAACAAGGGAATCACCGCAAAGACGTAGTCGTTGACGCCGTTGAAGGCGGTTGTTTGCAGGATGCTGGCGGCAACGCGGAATTTTCCAGTGATCAGATAAACGCCTGCGAAGCTGACGGCCCCGAGCGCCACCCCGATATGAAATCCGAGAATGATCAGAGTGAAAATGGCCAGGACAGACAGAATCCCGACAGTGACCGGCTCGAGCATGCCCTCACTCCGCGACTTCAATTTCTGACAGGTCGGAAGGGGACGGCCCCTTGAACAGGAATCTGACCGTGTCGAGCAGGAACTGGATAGCAGTGAGCGCGGCGCCACCGACAAGAATTGCCCAGATCGGCCACACTGGAATGCGCAAGGCCCCCTCGCCCTCGAACGCACCGATTTCCCAGTTCTTCACCAGCTCAATCCAGCCGAGCCAAACGATGAGGCTGAACATACCCACGCCGGTAAGGGAGTTGACGATGAGCGTCACACGTTGCCCGAGACGAGGCATAGCCGCCAAGACCAAGACGGTGCGCAGGTGTGCATTGGCTCTTAGCGTGTAGGCCATCTGAAGCCAGACCATGCCGACGATCGAGAATTTCACGATTTCGGGAACACCCGGCAAAGGCGCGTTGAAGGCGACGCGGCCCAACACGTCAGCGGAGATAAGTCCGACAAGGAACAAAACCCATACGCTTGCAATGGTGTTGAGGGTGCTGAGCAAACCGCCAAACACTCTTCCCATCATGGCCATGTTCCTCTTCATGGATTTGAGGAGCTCATGCAGATGTTTGATTAGGGGGTGCGCGATAAGGCGCCACCACTTCCTGACAAAGATCAGGAGCTCGCACGTCTCAACGGATGCCCAGTGATGGGCATCCGTTGAGAGTAATGCTCAACGCTCAGCCTCCCAATCACGCGGGAAGGTATGGCCTGCCGCCTTCAACGCCTTGACGTAGGTGTAAACGACCTCACCCGGCATGCCGGCCTTATTGATCTCGTTGAAGCGCTGCTTGGGAATATTTGGCAATGCTTTGGCCCATTCTGCCTTCTTGCCAAGATCGGCTTTCCGCACATCGAGACCGGCTTCGACCATGCGTTTCCGCGCGGCCTCCTGCTTTTCGTAGGTCACACGCCCGATGTACTCGTTCCACTCTTTCGCAACTGCAAGGAATATCTTCTGAACATTTGCGGGCAGATCTTTCCATGTGTCCTTGTTCATGGTCAGCAGCGGCGTGTGGATGCAGCCGAAGTCCATGTCGACAAATTGCTTCGTCACCTCGTTCAGCTTGAACGAGACGATCGCGTCCGGAAACATGACCCAGCCCTCATAGACGCCCGTTTGAAACGACGTATAGGCTTCATTGAGATTCGACTGGACGCCGACAACCCCTGTTCCCTGCATCCACGGAAGGTTTGGTCCCGCCGCGGCAATCTTGTGGCCTTTGAGGTCAGCAACGTTGTCCCATTTGAATGTGGTCACGAGACCATAATTTCCGATAACGCCGGCACCGATGAACACTTGATTATAGCGATCCTCAAGAACCTTCTTCAGCGCGGGGGTCTTCTCATAGACCTCCCACGCGGCCTTGGCGGCGACGCGCGGATCGGGCGTTCCGAATGGCACGAAATAGGTAAAGTTGTGCGCCAGCAGTTTTGCCGGATCAAACGGCGTCTGCAACTCGCCGATATCGAGCAGCCCGGATTCGACTGCTTCCAGGCACTCCCCGAGCTTGCAGACGGATCCGCCCCAGGCTTCCGTCCATTCGATCTTGTGGCCGGTTTCCTTGGCAACCCGTTCCGCAACTTGCGGCATAAAGAAGTCGCGAATGCTCGAAATCCAGACTGATCCGACAGGATGTCCGGCACCGATTTTCAGCCGGAAGGTATCCGCATTGGCGGCGTTGATCGCAGAGAATGCAAGACTGCCGACCATGGCAGCAAGCATCGTCGCGCGAAATATTCGATTCATTGTTTCCTCCCTTTCTCCATCCGAAATTCCGTATGGCTTAGGTATTTTGCACGGCCTTTTTCCCTTGGCCTGTGTTGTCTGCAGATCAGAACGCTACTTTGTCGGCTCCCTTCAGTTGAAGAATGTCACGCGCCTCATCCGGCGAAGCGATCTCAAGCCCGAGTCCTTCAATGATCTTGCGGACCAGCTTCACTTGATCGGCGTTGGAGGTCGCCAGTTTTCCTGGCCCGGCCCAAAGTGAATCCTCAAGCCCCACTCTCACGTTGCCGCCCATCGAGGCAGCCAGAGCAGCGATTGGAAGCTGATTGCGCCCTGCACCAAGCACGGACCAGCGATACTGATCGCCAAAGAGGCGATCGGCGGTTCGCTTCATGTGCATTACATCTTCAGGGTGTGGACCGATGCCGCCGAGCAAGCCGAACACGGATTGAATGAATAATGGCGGCTTGACCAGCCCGCGATCGAGGAAATGCTTCAGATTATACAAGTGGCCGATGTCGTAGCATTCGAACTCGAACCGGGTGTCATTACCGTAGCAGGTTTTGAGGATATACTCGATGTCCTTGAACGTATTCCGGAAGACGAGATCACGCGTATTTTCCAGATGCTGCTTCTCCCACTCGAATTTGAAGTCCTTATATTTGTCGAGCAGATGAAATAGCCCGAAATTCATGGATCCCATGTTGAGCGAAGCCACTTCCGGCTTGAAGGTCGCTGCCGGCAGCACTCGCTCCTCCACCTTCATGTAGGGACTTCCACCCGAGGTGATATTGATCACCGCGTTCGTCTGCTGCTTGATGCGTGGCAGAAATCGCGCGAATGCCTCCGGTGTTTGATCAGGCCGCCCGGTTTTCTCGTCGCGCGCGTGCAAGTGGAGAACGGCTGCGCCCGCCTCTGCTGCCGCCAAGGCATCCTTGACAATCTCGTCAGCCGTAATCGGCAGATGCGGAGACATTGTTGGAGTATGAATCGCGCCGGTAACCGCACACGTGATGACGACCTTATTATTGCTTTTGGCCATGCCTTAGCCTCCCTGTCCCGTTGCGACGGAATTTATCTTATTGAGTAGCTAGTCAATAGCTTATTGACTACCATGTCAATAGCTCTTGCATTTCATGCGCCGGAAGTTAGAAGTGCACGACATGAAAAAGCCAAAGAAAATCAGGGCTAAGCGAGCCAAAAGGTTTGGCAGCAAGCGCGCTGCAAAATCGTCGGCCGCGGCTGCGAGCGGCTTGGCCAGCAGAAAGCAGACCAGGCCCATGCGCCGCCCGCGTGTCCGTCTTGATCCGGCCGCGCGGGAAAAGATGATTCTTGATGCTGCTGTTCTATTTTTCGCCGAACACGGATTCGAAGCGCAATTGAGCGACCTGGTAGAACGGCTCGGCGTGTCGCAAGGATTGATCTTCAGGTATTTCGAAAATAAGCAGGCGTTGATCGAGCGGGTTTATGAGCAGGTCTATATCGCCCGCTGGCTCCCGGACTGGGAGCGGATATTGCAAAATCGATCCCAGTCAATGGAAATACGGCTTATAGATTTTTATCGATCTTACCTCGCCGCGGTCGATGACTATTTCTGGGTCCGCACTGCTCTCTATTCCGGCCTGAGCGGTAATGATCTTACGCGCCGCTACATTCTCACGCGCGTCGAGCATCTTTTGAGTATCATAGGCGACGAGCTGATGGCCGCGGCTCGCAATGTAACACCACAGAGTCGAGCTCATTTGCATGAGATTACGTGGCACTTGCACTCGACCTTCATCTACTACCTCATTCGCAAGTACGTGTACAATGTTCCCGTCTCAGACGATCGAGACGGCTTTGTTGAAGCTGTTGTCCGGCAATTCATGGCGGGCTTTCGCACGAGCGACTGAACGACCGGTGGATGAGCGCCGAGCAACCGGGTGGATCGCCCAAATGGTTTGTCTCTTGATCGCGTTAGTTGCGGCCGCGAAAGCCTGTCGCCAGCACATAGAGTTCGGCGGAATCGGCACGGCTGGCTGACGGCTTGACGTGTTTGACGCTGGCGAAGTTCTTTTTAAGCGCCGCCAGCAATTCGCTTTCGGTCCCTCCCTGGATCACTTTCGCCAGGAATATTCCGCCAGGCGCAAGAACTTCCACCGCGAATTCCGCAGCCGCCTCCACCAGCGCGACGATACGGAGGTGGTCAGTCTTACGGTGGCCGGTGGTATTGGCGGCCATGTCGGACAGAACGACATCCGCCAATCCGCCGAGCTTCTCCTTCAGAATATCCGGCGCGGAGGCATCCAGGAAATCGAGCTGCATGAAATCGACGCCCGGCACCGCATCCATCTCCAGCAGATCGATGCCAATGACCTTGCCTTTGCCCTCGCTCGCGCCGACGCGTTTGGCCGCGATCTGGCTCCAGCCGCCAGGCGCGGCGCCGAGATCGATCACGCGCGCGCCGGGCTTCAGAAAACGATATTTGTCGTCGATCTCGATCAGCTTGTAGGCGGCGCGCGAACGATAACCCTCGCGTTTGGCGCGGGCGACATAGGGGTCGTTGAGCTGGCGCTCCAGCCAGAGTTTCGAAGAGACCGTGCGTCCTTTGCCGGTTTTGACACGCTGCTTGAGGCGATCCTTGATGCGGGTATTCATTGATTGCCTCTCGTCACACGCCGTTCATTCTCGCGCATCCAGCACTCTGTTCATAGTCCACGCTTTCGCGTGGGCGAACGGTCAATGCGCGCCCCATGCACCATCCGCGCGCATCATCTGCACCAGCATGCCCTCGCGCAGGCCGCGGTCGGCGACGCGCAGCCGCGTACAGGGAAATACGCGGCGGATCGCCTCCAGAATGGCGCAGCCAGCGAGCACAAGATCGGCCCGCTCGGCGCCGATGCAGGCATTGGCAACGCGGTCCTCGTATTTCATCGCCAGCAGATTCTCGATCACCCCGGTGACCTCTGCATCGCTCATCCAGCAGCCGTCAACGCGGCGACGGTCATAGCGGCGCAGACCGAGATGGACGCCGGCGATCGTCGTGACCGTGCCTGACGTCCCGAGCAAGTGAATGCCGCGTGGATCGTGACCGTTGTTCTGCGCGGCAAAGGACGCAAGCTGCGTGGCGACTTCCAAAACCATGCGTTCGAAAATGTCGCGCGTCACCTCGATGCCGCCATGCCTTTCGGCAAGTGTCACCACGCCAAGCGGCAGCGAAATCCAGCTTCGCAGATCCGGCGGCGGCGGACCGCGCCGCGCATTCACGGCGCTGGTCAGCTTCACCAATTCGGAGGAGCCGCCGCCGATATCGAACAGAATGGCGCCATCTGCATCCGGATCGATCAGCGACGTGCAGCCGGTTGCGGCCAGCAAGGCTTCGGTCTCGCGGTCGACGATCTCGAGCTCGATGCCGACCCGCTCGCGCACGCGCAGGAGAAAGTCCTCACCGTTTTCCGCCAGCCGGCAGGCCTCGGTCGCGATTAGCCGCGCGCGGGTGACGCCGCGATTGCGCATCTTGTCGCGGCAAATCGCGAGCGCATCAAGCGCACGCAGGATGGCGGCTTCGCTCAGGCGCCGCGAGGAGGCGATGCCCTCGCCCAGCCGGATGATGCGGGAAAAGGCATCGACGACGCGGAAGCTCTCATGCGTCGCGCGCGCTACCAGCAGCCGGCAATTGTTGGTGCCGAGATCAAGCGCCGCATAGGTCGGGCCGCACAGGTCCGTTCCCGCTGCGGAAAAACCCGCCTCCCGGCGGTGATCCGGGTGCGCATATGGCGGTCCTTCCCGATCCCGCGGGGATCGCAAATCCTGCGCGCACGGCGGCGACGCGGCGTCACTCGACGCACGGGCACGCACGGGATCGAGGCGGGAAACCCGCGCCTCGTCGTTCATCAATCACGTCCTGCCGCAGGCCCAGCTCGGGCGCGGCGTTGATGCTAAAGTTCCGGGAGAGTCTATCAGCGGAGCGGCGTGTTGCAAGCGACGGGACGCTGCCATACGGGCAGCTTTCTTGCCGGAAACGGCACTTAAAGTTAATTCTTAACACCAATCTCCAGCCAAAAAGCCTTGTATGACCATCCAGACCAAGCCTGTTCCCGCCGCTGCCGCCAATCATGCGACCGACAATCGATGGGCCCTTGCCAAATTCGCCATCGGCCAGCCGGTGCTGCGTACGGAAGACCCGGTTCTGGTGCAAGGTCAGGCCCGCTATACCGACGATATCAGTCTGCCCGGGCAGGCCTTTGCCGCGGTCGTGCGCTCGCCCCATGCACACGGCATCCTCCGCGGCGTCGACACGAGGGCCGCGCTCGCCATGCCGGGTGTGCTCGGCATCTATACGGCTGATGATCTGAAAAGCTACGGCCCGCTGAAATGCGGCGTGCCGTTCAAGAACCGCGACGGTTCGGAGATGAAAAAGCCGCTGCGCCCGGCGCTGGCCTCCGGCAAGGTGCGCTTTGTCGGCGATCCGGTGGCGATCGTGGTTGCGGAGACGTCGCTGCAGGCCAAGGACGCCGCCGAGGCGGTCGCGCTCGATATCGATCCCCTGCCCGCCGTGACGCTCGCCAGCGAAGCCGCAAAGCCTACCGCGCCTCAATTGTTTGATGACGTGCCGAACAACGTCTCGCTCGACTATCACTATGGCGACAGCGAGAAAGTCGCTGCCGCCTTCGCGCAAGCCGCGCATGTGACCAAGCTCTCCATGCGCAACACGCGCCTGATCGTCGCCGCCATGGAGCCGCGCTCGGCGATCGGCGTCCATGACAAGGCCCGCGAGCACTGGACGCTGCATTCGGCGAGCCAGGGCGTGTTCGGCATGAAGGGGCAGCTCGTCGACATCTTCAAGACCACGCCGGACAAGATGCGCGTCCTTACCGGCAATGTCGGCGGCTCATTCGGCATGAAGGCTGCGGTCTATCCGGAATATGTCGCGATCCTGCATGCGGCGCGCGCGCTCGGACGTCCGGTCAAATGGACCGACGAACGCTCCGGCAGTTTTGTCTCCGATCATCACGGTCGCGATCACGAGGTTGTCGGCGAACTTGCGCTTGACAAGGACGGCAACTTTCTCGCGGTGCGGCTGACCAGCTTCGCCAATATGGGTGCATTCCTGGCGACGGTCGGCCCGCTCGCCGGCACGCTCAACGCGGTGAAAAATGTCGCCAGCGTCTACCGCACACCTTTACTCGAAGTCTCTGCCAAATGCGTGTTCACCAACACCACCCATGTCTCGGCCTATCGCGGCGCAGGCCGCCCGGAAGGCAATTATTACATGGAGCGGCTGATCGATGCGGCGGCGGCGGAAATGGGCATCGACCGTATTGCGCTGCGCAGGAAGAATCATATTCGCCCGTCACAAATACCTTACACCGCTTCATCGGGCATGAAGTATGACAGCGGCGATTTTCCCGCGGTCTTCAAGGAGGCGCTCGATGCTGCCGATGTGAAAGGCTTTGCCGCCCGCAAGCGCGAGAGCAAGAAGCGCGGCAAATTGCGCGGGCTCGGCATCGGCTCCTATCTCGAAGTGACCGCCCCGCCAAACAAGGAAATGGGCGGCGTTCGGTTCGAAGAGAACGGCGACGTCACCATCATCACCGGCACGCTGGATTACGGACAGGGCCACGCTGCGCCTTTCGCGCAGGTACTTTCCGAAAAACTCGGCATCCCCTTCAATCGCATCCGCCTGCTGCAAGGCGACAGCGACGAACTGATTGCAGGCGGCGGCACCGGCGGTTCGCGCTCGATCACCGCAAGCGGCGCGGCCATCGTGGAAGCGGCGGCGAAAGTGGTCGAGCGTGGCAAGATCATCGCCTCGCACGTGCTGGAGGCCGCGCCCGCCGATATCGAATTCGACAAGGGCCGCTTTGTCATCGCCGGCACCGACCGTGCCATCGGCATTATGGAACTGGCGGATAAAATCCGCGCCGGCCTCGCGCTTCCGGATGGAGAGCCGCACTCGCTTGACGTCAAGCATGCGACGGAGGGCATTCCGTCCGCCTTCCCGAACGGCTGCCACGTTGCGGAGGTCGAGATCGATCCGGATACCGGCGTGGTCGAGGTGGTGAAATATTCCTCTGTCAACGACTTCGGCAATCTGATCAATCCGCTGCTGGTGGAAGGCCAGGTGCATGGCGGCGTGCTGCAAGGCATCGGCCAGGCCTTGATGGAGAATGTCGCCTATGACGAGGACGGGCAAATCCTGTCCGGCTCGTTCATGGACTATGCGATGCCGCGCGCGGTGCATGCACCTGCCGTCGGCTTTCTCAGTCATCCGGTGCCGGCGACAACCAATCCACTCGGCACCAAGGGCTGCGGTGAGGCCGGCTGCGCGGGCGCCCTCACCTCGGTGATGAATGCTGTCGTCGATGCGCTGTCGGTGTATGGCATCCGTCATATCGACATGCCGGCGACATCAGCACGAGTATGGGCCGCGATTCAGAAGGCTAAACCAAACGCAGCGTAGCTGCCGTTATCGAATCCGGCGTCAGCATTTATGCATTCAACTGCTGCAAGTTCCGCGCTATCCCACCATTGCAACAAAAGCTTCTGATAAAGTGACCGGATTCCGTCAATAATACTTGCGAAGCGTCACTGTTCCTTGCGCGCGCACTCAATGCACAATGCCGCCTCGGGCCGAGCCTCGAGTCGCTTGGCAGCAATTTCTTCTCCGCACCGGACACACTGGCCATAGGTCCCGTTTTCAATTCGCGTCAGCGCGCGCTTCACGGACGCAATCTCGCGTGCGATGAGCGCTGCTTGCCCTCCGAGCGACATGTCATCCTCCGTCTGGATCGCCTGCTCAGAAGAATCGGGATCGAGCGGCTCAGCCAGGTCCTGCGCGACGCGGTCCTGCCGTTCCTTGAGCTCGACAAGCTGCGACTCAAGACGAGCTTTTGCGGTATCAGCATTGATCATTACGACGACCCTCCATGTCCCGATTGCAATTGATCGCGGACTGAATTCAGCGCGAAGCAACCCGCCTATAACATCTAGTGGGAACGGCCTGCACCCGATTTCGTTGGCGCACGTAACCCGGTCTTCCGCTTGGATTCCAGGGCGGCAGGATGGCCCCTCAGCCGGCCGGGTCTGCTGGAGGAGGGCCCTGCAGCGGGCTCTCGCTTCGGCACGCGGATCAAACAGCAAAAACCACATCGTCCTCTCCGCTTGACGGCTCCTCGTCTGCATCGTATTCAAGATTTCCAATCCGTGGTCATTTGAGCCGGCCGGCTTGCCGCCACGTAAAACAACGCGCTAAAAGGCCGGGGACGCATGTGCCCGGCCAAGGGAGCTTCCCCCGGCCGGGTTTTTTAATGGCCGAAGGAGGCCGTGATGTCCGTGTCCCGTCCGCGCTACCGCCCCGAAACCCGTCTCGTGCATAGCGGCACCTTGCGTTCGCAATTCAACGAGACATCGGAAGCCCTCTTCCTCACGCAAGGCTATGTCTACGACTCGGCGTTGCAGGCGGAGAAGCGGTTTCTCGGCGAAGACCCCGGCTACCAATATTCGCGCTTCTCCAATCCGACAGTCAGCATGTTCGAACAGCGCATGGCCGAATTCGAAGGCGCGGAAGCCGCGCGCGCGACCGCAACCGGCATGGCTGCTGTCACGCTCGCGCTGATGGGCCAGGTGAAAGCCGGCGATCATGTCGTTGCGTCGAAAGCCCTGTTCGGCTCGTGTCTTTATATTGTCGAGGATCTGTTGCCGCGCTTCGGCGTGCAATCGACGCTCGTCAACGGCACCGACCTCGATGCGTGGCAGGCGGCGGTGCGGCCCAACACCAAGACCTTTTTCATGGAGACGCCGGCCAATCCGACGCTCGAGGTGATCGACATCGCGGCGGTGGCGAAAATCGCGCATAACGCCGGCGCGACGGTGGTGGTGGACAATGTCTTCTCCACCCCGTTGTGGCAAAGTCCGCTCGCGCTCGGCGCCGATTGCGTTGTCTATTCCGCCACCAAGCATATCGACGGACAGGGCCGCTGCCTTGGTGGAGTCGTCCTCGGCTCGGAGAAATTCATCGCCGACAATATACAGGTGCTGCTGCGGCAGACCGGCCCCTCCATGTCGCCGTTCAATGCCTGGGTGCTGCTGAAAGGCCTCGAGACGCTGGCGGTGCGCGTGCGGCGGCAAACCGACAATGCTGCGGCGGTGTCGGTGGCGCTGGCCGAACATCCGAAGATATCGCGGCTGATCTTTTGCGGACGGCCCGACCATCCGCAAGCGGCGATCATCCGCAAGCAGATGAAGGGCGGCTCAAATCTTGTCACCTTCGAGATCAAGGGCGACAAGGCGGCGACCTTCCGCTTCCTCGACGCGCTGAAGCTGATCCGGATTTCCAACAATCTCGGCGACGCCAAGAGCCTGGTGACGCACCCCGCCACCACCACGCACCAGCGGCTGAAACCGGAACAGCGGGCCGAGCTTGGCATCTCCGACGGCCTGGTGCGGCTGTCCTGCGGACTGGAGCACCCGGACGATATCGTGGAGGATATTCTGGCCGCGCTAGAGAAGGTGTGAGCGCCTCAGTTGCCGCCTATTATAAGGTACTGAAATGCAAGACGAATTTGGCTGGGGAACTAGGATTCGAACCTAGATTAACGGAGTCAGAGTCCGCTGTTCTACCATTGAACTATTCCCCAATGGGGGCCGCGCGGCCATTGCATACACGCGTCGTTTTGAAACTTCAAACCCCGATATGGGGGGTAGACCGACCAGCCGAACCCCATCAGCGGACAGGCTGGCCACCCACCGCCCGAATGGGTCAGTCGGCTCCGCGCAGCCGGTAACCGACGCCGGTTTCGGTGAGTGCATATTGGGGGCGCTCGGGATCCGCTTCGATCTTCTGTCTCAACTGGCGGCGCATAAACCCGCAGATACTGCGCATCGGTCGGTCGTCCCATAATTCGCCGAGCAGAACTTATGTGTGAGCACCTTCCCGGCACGCTGCACCAGAGCGCGCAGCAATTCGCATTCCTTTGGCGACAGCTTAACGTCCTTTCCGCCCAGCTTGACGATGCGCCGCACCAGGCCGACCGAAAGATCGCCGACGCGGAAAACCGGCCGTTCGCCCTGAACCTGCAATTGATGGCCGCGCCTGCGATGGCGGTTGGCATTGTCATCGCGATGCTTAAGACTGATATTACCGCTCTGCCCGGGATGAGTTGCTGCCGTAGAAGCCACCTGGCCCGACATTTCGCAATCTCATATTCGAAGCTATCCTCCGCACGCGGCAAAGCCCCTGGCGAGATCGTCCAAGAGATCGATTTCACTCTCCAAGCCAATTGAGAGCCGCAGCAGATTATCATTGATGCCCGCTCTATGCCTGGCTTCCCTGCTCATGCCGGCGTGAGTCATCGTGGTCGGGTGTGCGACCAGGCTTTCGACACCCCCAAGGGATTCAGCCAGGGTAAATACCCGGAGCGTGTCAACAAATTTCCGGACGGCCCCTTCCCCGCCAGCGATCTCGAAACTCAGCATAGCGCCGAATCCATGTTGCTGCTTTTTGGCAATGTCATGCCCTGCATGATTCCGAAGGCCGGGATAGTGAACGGCAGTCACCAGATCGTGCCGCTGGAGAAATTCTGCGATGACGCCCGCTGTCTGCTGCTGTCGTTCAATGCGCGGGAAAAGCGTCCGGAGCCCCCGCAAAGTCAGGTGGGCGTCGAATGGCGAGCCAGTTACACCCGTAATATTGGCCCATGACGCGAGTTCATCCACATGAGCCTTGTTGGCGCAGACAACTGCGCCGCCAATGACATCAGAATGTCCGTTGAGGTACTTGGTCGTCGAATGGATCACAAAATCTGCACCGAGCGAAATGGGCCGCTGCAAAGCCGGTGACAAGAATGTATTGTCAACCGCAATCATTGCACCGGCCGACTTCGCTCGGTCAGAGACGGCGGCAATGTCTACAATTCGCATCATTGGATTGCTTGGCGTTTCAATGAGCACAAGCGCAGGGCGGCTATCCAACGCGCCCGCCCAGGCGGCATCGCTGTTCTGATCGATGAACGCGACCTCGAATTGCAGCTTCGCGCGTCGGGCTGCAAGAAGCCGATAGGTCCCGCCATAGCAATCGTGCGGAGCAATCACCAGATCGTCTGATCCCAAACGGCTGAGGACAAGGTCAACCGCCGCCATACCCGTAGCGGTGATTACACTACCCGCACCGCCCTCAAGCTTAGCAATAGTATCAGCCAGAATATCGCGGGTCGGATTTGCTGTGCGACTGTAATCGTAGGTACCTGCCCTCTGAAAACCCTCGAATGCAAACGTGCTCGACAGATAGATTGGCGGCACCACTGCTCTAAAAGCTTTGTCCGATGCGATGCCGTTGGATGCCGCAATGGTCTGAAGATTCATTTTCTCCGTCATAAACAAAGACTGCTCATCATCTGCGTTTACAAGGAATTTGCATTGGGAGTGCTTACGCAAAAGGCAGGCGGCAATATTCTTTCACTCAGCCGCAAGCGCGCCGCGGTGCTTCTGATGTTCTGATCTTTTGATCAACATGCCTGCCTCCCTCAGTTCGATATCGGTTGACCGCGTAATAGGTCTTCACATGCGCGGTCTCGCTGTAACGCGCCCTGCGTTTTTCATTGCTGTTTTTCGCTGTCGGCCTGTGCGGCGATTGACAGTGGCGCGGCGCTGACCGCTGCAAGAGTGGTCCCGGCGCCGAGCGCATTCAGGAAATCGCGGCGTCCGACGGTCGCGTCTGCTTTCGTCTTCATCGTGATTTCCTCCTTTGGCTTTTCAAACATTCCCTAAACAGGTTAGGACGGACATTAACTTTTGACAAACGCGAAAAAATAGACGTTGATATTGACTTGTTAGATACAAGATGCTCCTGGAGGTATGATGTGGATACCGAACTTGCACGAACCTTCCTGACGGTTGTGTCCGTCGGCAATTTCATCAATGCGGCGGAACATCTGAATGTCAGCCAGTCGACGATCAGCACCCGCATCCACACGCTTGAGGAGCAGCTCGGCTGCTCGCTTTTCGTCCGCAACAAGGCCGGCGCAAGCCTGACGCCGGCCGGACGCATTTTTCAGAAACATGCATCGACGCTGGTGCGAACCGTAGAATTGGCGCGCCAGGATGTCGGCATCCCGAAAGGCTTCCGCGGGACACTCACGCTCGGCAGCCGCATCGGACTTTGGGAAAAGTTCCTGCTGGAATGGCTGCAGCTGATGCAGAAAGCCATGCCCGACGTTTCCGTGCGCGCCGAAATCGGTTTCGAGACCGACATCATGCTGGGCCTGGTTGAAGGCCGCCTTGACATCGGCGTCATGTACACGCCGCAAAGCCGTCCCGGCCTGCAGGTCGAGCATCTCTTTGAGGAGAAGCTTGTGCTGGTCTCGACGGACCCGAGCGGCGCACCGGAACCGGAGGCCGGCTATGTGCTGGTCGACTGGGGACCTGAATTTTACATTCGCCACAGCGCCAGCTTTCCAAACTTCGCCGGCCCGGCGTTGACCGCGAATATCGGCTGGCTGGGGCTTCAGCATGTGCTGGAAAACGGAGGCTCCGGCTATTTTCCGATGCGGCTGGTGCGGTCGCATCTTCAGGCGAAGCGGCTCACCGTGATCGCCGGTGCGCCGGAATTCTCCTTGCCGGCCTATGTTGTCTATGCGCTGGAACGCGATGAAGACGTGCTGGAAAGCGCGCTTGACGGCATCCGCAGTCTCGCCAAGGCGGTGCAAGCCGCGCCGTAGCGCACGGTTGCGGCTGAACACCGGCTGGACGCTTGCCGGTGTTCAGCCAGCCGCGGGCGCAGGTTCTATTTGACCCGCGGCAGCACCATGAATTGATGGAATGGCGGCGGCGACGACAACGTCCATTCCAAAGTGGTTGCCCCCTCGCCCCAGGGATTTGCTCCTGCCGGCTCGCGGCGAACGAAAGCGCGCACAACGCCGTACATGAAGATGAGCACGCCCGCCGCTGTGATGTAGGCACCCAGCGAGGACACCATGTTCCAGCCCGCAAACGCATCCGGATAATCCACGTAGCGTCGCGGCATGCCCGCGAGACCCAGGAAGTGGTGCGGAAAGAACAGGATGTTCACGCCGACAAACGTCACCCAGAAATGCAGCTTGCCGATCCGCTCGTCGCAGACATAGCCGGTGAATTTGGGAAACCAGAAATACCACGCCGCGAAGATCGCAAACACGGCGCCAAGCGAGAGCACATAATGGAAATGCGCAATCACGTAATAGGTGTCCTGCAGAACGAAGTCGATCCCCGCATTTGCCAGTACGACGCCGGTGACACCGCCGATGGTGAACAGAAACACGAAGCCGATCGCCCATAGCATCGGCGTGCGCAGATCGATGGAGCCTCCCCACATCGTGGCGATCCAGGAAAACACCTTCACGCCGGTCGGAACCGCGATCACCATGCTTGCAACGGTGAAATAGGCCTGCGCCCCGATCGACATGCCGACCGTGAACATGTGATGCGCCCATACGACGAAGCCGATGCCGCCGATCGCCACCATCGCATAGGCCATGCCAAGATAGCCGAAAACGGGCTTGCGGCTGAACGTCGCCACGATCTGGCTGATGATGCCGAAGCCCGGCAGGATCATGATGTAGACTTCGGGATGGCCGAAGAACCAGAACAGATGCTGATAGAGGATCGGATCGCCGCCGCCGTCAGGCGCGAAGAAGGTCGTGCCGAAATTGCGATCCGTCAGCAACATGGTGATGGCGCCCGCCAGCACCGGGAGCGACATCAGCAGCATGAACGCGGTGACCAGCATCGCCCAGGCAAAGAGCGGCATCTTGTGCAGGGTCATGCCCGGTGCGCGCATATTGAAGATGGTGGTGATGAAATTGATTGCACCCAGAATGGATGAGACGCCCGCGATGTGAATCGCGAGAATCATAAAGTCCATCGCAGGTCCGGGATGTCCGATGACCGAGAGCGGCGGATACATCGTCCAGCCGCCGCCAAATCCCGCGACGCCGGGGGCGCCTTCTGCAAACATCGAGAGGATCAGCAACAGGAAAGAGGCCGGCAGAAGCCAGAACGAAATGTTGTTCAATCTCGGGAACGCCATGTCGGGCGCTCCGATCATCAAGGGAATCAGCCAGTTACCGAATCCCCCGATCAGCGCCGGCATCAGGGTGAAGAAGATCATCACCAGACCATGCGCGGTGACCACGACATTGTATTGCTGGGGATCCGCAAAGATCTGAATGCCGGGACTTTGCAGTTCCATCCGCATTGCCACCGAGAGTGCCAGTCCAAAAAGCCCCGCCACGAACGAAAAGACGAGATACAGCGTGCCAATGTCCTTGTGATTGGTGGAGAATAGCCAGCGGCGCAGGCCTGAAGGACGCCCCTCGCCGGCTGCGGTTGCAGTGACGGTCGACATAGCCGGTGTTCCTGTGTTGTTTGAATTCATTGCGCATGCCCACCTTGGTTGATCGCCTTGACCGGCATTGACCCGTTTCGGTCATGCCGTCTGGCGACTTTGTTTATGGTCTCAAGACATCCCCTGGCACGCCGTCTGGCGGGCGCCGTACGCGAAGCGGATTTTTGCTGGGCCGCTCATGAGCCTCACCGTCGCCTGGCGACGCGCGAGCGCTCAGATCTGGCCAAAGGCCCTGAGGCCGAGGAACATCGCGTAGTGGCCCACGCTTTCGTCCCAGTAAGTCAGCGAGTGCGAATTCGGCGAGTCACGCCGCCATAGCGCCGCGCAACTGCAACTCAATCCACCAATAAAGAGGAGGAATCCCAGCGACTGCCAGAATTCCTCCTGTATCACCAGCGCCAAGAAAACGATCAGCGCCGACCGAACAAGGAAGCGCCACAGCGCCTTTTGCGATGTGTCGTCCAGAGTAATTCGTTCGGTATCCGGGGAAATTCGTTCCGTTTCATGGGACATGCTGCTTCTCCTTCGAGGCAAACCCAGCGCCCGGCTGAGACACCATCGTGACCGATGATGTCAGCCGGCCAGATTTTCCAATCGCTGGCGTGAGAGTACGCCCCAGAATGACGAGCGTATAACGAATTTAAATGGTCGTTGTTATCGGAAAAATTGAAGTTGCCTCTTCATGTCACTGCAGACGGACGGCGACCCGCCTGACGCGCGGCCACCAGCCTAACGGCAAGAGGTGATGTGCGGTGTGCATGAATGTGCCGTTCCGGCGGCGCGGACGCGACGCTGTTGCCGGCGGTACTTTACTTGCAGCTCTGCGGGTGGCTGGTCGGCTGACCGAGGAAATTGCCGCATTTGTCACAGCCGGCAGCGCCAAATGCCAGAAGGCCGAGCAAAAACCCGATGGTGATCCTTTGGCGCATGCCTTCCCCGTCCCTGTGGCTTGCGCTCTTATCATAATGTGCTTGGCCCGCCCAGCCGCAGCCCGGTCGCACTCCTGGCGCTGGCGCAAGGTGACCGCTCGCCGTGAGGCAGGCCCAATTCCCGCCAACCCGCGGCGCTCGCCGAGTTCGGCCCGCATCGCGGGCCGCCGAGCCAATTGAGCTAGGTCAAAAGGGATTCCGGCGTCACTGGGCTATCGTCAGGCCGATTTGCTTTGGGCCAGACTCCCCTCACCTCGGCGATCCATGCCCGACGGTCAACCGTGCGCCGAAAAACGCAGGGTGGAAATCATGACCAGAGTCTGACAAACGAAGACTCCGCAGTCTGACCAACCAAAAACACTGCCCCTCCGATCAAGGATCAAACGATGGCTTCTGCACTGTTCTCACCTGTCACCATGCGCGGACTGACCCTGCCCAACCGCATCGTGGTCTCTCCGATGTGCCAGTACAACTCCAACGACGGCTCCGCCAACGACTGGCACCTCATGCATCTTGGCAGCTTTTCGCTTGGCGCGGCTGGCTTGGTGATGACCGAGATGACAAACGTCAGCCCGGTCGGCCGCATTTCCCCGCGCTGCGCCGGGCTGTGGTCGGACGAGAACGAAGCGGCGCTGAAGCGTGTGCACGATTTCTGCCGTACCTACGGCGTCGCCAAGCTGGGCGTGCAGCTCGCGCATGCCGGCCGCAAGGGGCCAACCACGCCGCCGGCGGCCGGCGGCAAACCGATCAGCAAAGAGGACGGCGGCTGGACCCCCGAGGCGCCCTCCGCCATCCCCTACGACCAGGGCTGGCCGGTGCCGCATGCCATGACCAAGGACGACATCAAGCGCTGCATCGCCGAATTCGTCGCCAGCGCCAAACGCGTCGATCGCATCGGCTATGACGTGATCGAGCTGCACGGCGGACACGGCTATCTTCTGCACCAGTTCATGTCTCCGCTGTCCAATCAGCGCACCGATGAATATGGCGGCTCAACCGAAAACCGCATCCGCTTTCCGCTGGAGGTCTATTCCGCCGTGCGCGCGGCCTTTCCGGAAGGCAAGCCGATCGGCATGCGCGTCTCCGCCACCGACTGGGTCGACGGCGGCTGGACGCCGGAAGAGACGGTGGTGCTGGCGCGTGAGTTGAAGCGGCTCGGCTGCGACTATCTCGATGTCTCCACCGGCGGACTGGACCCGCGCCAGAAGATTCCGCTGGCTCCCAATTATCAGGTCCCGTTCGGCGAGAAGGTGCGCAAGGAAACCGGCATCAAGACCATGTCGGTCGGCCTGATCACCGATCCGCATGCGGCGGAGAACATCATTGCTTCCGGCAAGGCGGACTTCATCTGCATCGGCCGCGGCGCGATGTACAACCCGCGCTGGGCCTGGCATGCCGCGGAGGAGCTCGGCGCGGAGACCGCTTACGCGCCGAAGATGATGGCCTGCCATCCGAAGATGCGGCCGCAGGTCTTCCCGAGCCGGCAGGCCGCGGAATAGCTCCCGCCGGCAACACGCGAAAAAGCGAAGCGCAGGATGTCAGGGCTGCTGCAAATTCCCGATCTCAGCAACGGTTGGGTCATTCTGAGAATAATGTGCGGGGCGTTCTTCGTCCCGCACATCTACGCAAAGTTCTACGTTCCGGCGGCGCTCGGCTTCTTTGTCGCGGCGAAATTCAATCCGCCCCGGTTTTGGATGTATGTCGCCGGCGCCATCGAAATCGTGCTGGCGATCGCACTGATTTTCGGGATTTTCACCACTTTCACTGCAGCGATTGCGGCGCTGCATCTTATGGTCGCCGCGGCCGCAGTGTATCGCGTCAGCGACGGAAAATGGCTGTGGAATATCGGCGGCAGCGAATTTTGTGTGTTCTGGGCCATCTGCTGCGCGCTGGTGGCCATGCAGTCCTGACGGCCGCAATCTATCGGCCCGGATCGCCTGCAGCTCCGCGGCCGTGAGCTGCGGAGCTGCGTTGACCGATCAATAATCCTGCAACTCGGCCTCTTCCGCCAGTGCGGCCGCGCCTGACATCTTGGTCCGGTAAGCTGCGGGCGCGTGGTGATGGCTGCCGTTCATTTTCACGGCCAGTGACCGCAGCTCGTCCACGGCTGCATCAGTTTCCTGATCGAATGCCGCGTCATCCAGATCGGGCGCCGTGACATCGCCCTCGCCGAAGCGGAAGAATCCGACGCGCTCGCTCATCGCCGTCTGCTGGTCCTCCAGCGTCTTGGCAGTCGCTGCATTCTCCTCGACCAGCGCCGAGTTCTGCTGCGTCACCTCGTCCATCTGGTTCAGCGCCTTGGTGATCTGTTCGAGGCCCGAAGCCTGTTCGGTGCTGGCATTGGCGATATCAGCCACGAGATCGGCAACCTGCTTGATCGACTGCACGATGTCGTTGAGCGAGTTGCCGGCTCGGTTGACCAGATCGACGCCCTCCTTGACCTGGGTCGAGGAGTTGGTGATCAGATCCTTGATGTCCTTGGCCGCCTGCGACGAGCGTTGCGCCAGGCTGCGGACTTCGGAGGCGACCACCGCGAAACCGCGACCGGCTTCGCCTGCGCGTGCGGCTTCCACCGCCGCGTTGAGCGCCAGCAGATTGGTCTGCCGCGCGATTTCGTCAATGACCGAGATGATGTCGGAAATCTTGCGCGAGGATTCTTCGATCCGCGCCATCGCCGACACCGCTTCCGCCACCACCGCGCCGCCGCGGTCGGCAATGCCCCAGGTTTCCTTGGTCAGGTTGTTGGCGTGCTGCGCATTCTCCGCGTTCTTCTTCACGGTGGCGGAGATTTCTTCCATCGACGCGGAGGTTTCTTCCAGACTTGCCGCCTGCTCTTCGGTGCGCTGCGACAGATCGGTGGTGCTCGACGAAATCTCCGAGGCGGCGTTTGACACTTCGCGTGTCGAATCCGCGATCGCCTTCAGCGTCTCGTGGAGCTGATCAATGGCGCCGTTGAAGTCTCCCTGGATTTTCCGGTACTCATCGGCCCAGTTCTCGCGCACGCGATAGGTCAGATCGCCCTGCGCCAGGCGTTCGAGCCCACGACCGAGGCCGTCCACCACCTGCGCCACTTGACGCGCGGCTTCCGCCTTGGCGGCCTCGTTGCGCTGGCGCTCTTCTTCCGCCTGGCGCCGGTCCTCCGCCGCCTGCGCTTCAAGCCGCGCCTTCTCGATCGCAGCATCGCGAAACACCAGAACCGCGCGCGCCATCTCGCCGAGTTCGTCGCGATCCTCGACCGCCGGGACGGCAATATCGTTCTCCCCGGAGGACAGGCGGCGCATCGTCTCGCCCAACGCCATCAGCCGACGGATAAGGCTGCGCTGGACATAGAAGAATGCAATCGCGCCCGCCACGAGAAGACTGGCGAGAGCAACGCCAAGCAGCACCATGCGGTTATGCGCCAGTTCCTCGAGCAGCATCGAGGTTCCGGTCTTCATCGTGGTCTCGGTTTCCTTGACCAGCGTCGATACAGCGTGATCGAGCTGCTTTTGGATCTTCACGTTGTCATCGATCACTTTCGCGGCGCCGGCGGTGACATTGAGCTCCTGCTTGCGCAGGGAGAAAATATTCTCTTCGGCACGGCCGAGATCAAAAAGCTCTTCCAAACTCTTCTTGATATCGTCGTTTTTCAGACCCTGGGCCACGAACAGGACGAGGTTTATCGACTCATCAAAGCGAGCGAGTATTTTCAGAAGCGACATCTCGTCCTTGGCCATTGAGCCTTCGCTCAACAGGCTTGCCATCAAGTGGACCTGGATCTTGAGTTCCAGCGCGTTGCGGAAGTCGATGAGCGGGCTGTTCACCAGGTCCTTGATCATCTTGCTCGTGCGTTTGACCGCTTGTTCGCCTTCCATCACCGCATCGAAATTGAGGTCATCGATCAAGGTGATCAGCACCTGTGCCAGACCCTCATGCGCCCGGAACACGTTCTGCAGACGCGCCGCCTCGTTCTCGCCCGCCGCACCGGACTTGAAATCGGCAAGCTTCAGCAGAAGGCCGGTCTTCTCGCGCAGGCTGTTGTATTTGGGATCGTTCGGCAGCCGCGATAGCTGCTTTTCCGCGCGCTTGGCGGAGGCGGTGAAGCGGTCCTCCAGCATCGCCAGCATGGCCGGCGAATTGGTCAGCGCGCCCGCCGTCAACAGGCCGGTCACCAGATTGGTTTCAGATCCGATCTGAACCACGGCCTGCATCATCTGCACCCCGTCATCGACCAGGGTCTTGATGGTCTGGTCGCCGACCTTGCCGATATCCTCCGCCTTGGTGACGGTTTGAAAGTAGGACTTGTCGACGATCGGCGTCAGCTCTTCGGCGATCTTCGTGTGCAACTTGTGCAGGGTATCGAGCTGACGCTCGAGACGCACGCGCAGATTGGATCTCGACACGATGACCGTGTCGAGATCGGACAGATTGTTCTCAAGCAGGCGCGCGGCCGTTTCAACATTGCCGAAAGCTTCCTTGCTCGAGCCGGCGCGAACGCGGTCGATCAGCGCGCGCAACTGCATGCTGCGGTCGTCAATCTGTGAAGCGATCGTGCGTTGATCGCGGACGTTGTCGGCGCTGACAAAGCGCGCCGCAGCGGCCGAAATCTCACCGGACATCACCGACAGGCGCAGGGCCTCGGTCATCAGCGGTACTTCGCGCTGCGCGACACGCTCGACGCCCCTTTCGGTCGACTGGAAGGATATGATTGCAACCGCAGACGCGATCACCGTCATCAGCGCGGCCGCGCCAAAGGCAAGCTGCAGCTTGACCTTGATGCCTGAACGCAACAGCAAATTGGCGGGATTGATCCAGTATCCGACCGATTTCAGCGCACGCGCGACCTTCATCTTCATTCCCCCCGGAAACGGCGCAATCCCGCTTCCCTCCAGCTACACGCATCAGTTCAGCCGGCCGCCGCCCGACAGGAACGGCGGCCGGACACTCAATTGGCCGACACCCTGATCAGCTTCTCGACGGCTTTGAATGAACCGTCGGGCTGAATCACGGTCATGAAAACCTTGCCCAAACCCTCGTTGTCCTGCGGGCCGAAGGTCATCTCCAGGCCGCCAATGTCGAACTTGCCGGTATCCTTGATGGCTTTCAGCAGGCCGGCGCGGGTCGGATTCGGTCCGGTTTTCTCAAGCGCCGCGATGGTCAGACGGCCGACGAGATAGCCCTCGAGCGAAACGAATTCCGGCTCGGCTTTCGGGTCCTTTGCCTTGATCGCGGCGTGATAGTCGGCAACCACCTTGAGCGACGTATCCCAGGGAAACGGAACGACCTGGCTGACGATCACGCCATTCCCTTCCGGGCCCAGCTCCTTGGCGAGCGGACCGGCGCCGACAAAAGAAATGTTCACAAAGACGGGATTGAATTCGATCTTGCGCGCCAGCTTGATGAATTCCGCGGACGGCTTGTAGGCGCCGACCATGACAACGGCTTCCGGCGCCGCCTTGCGCACGGCCAGCAAGGCCGTCTTGATCGCCGTGGTGTTGCGCTCATAGGTGCCTTCCGCGACGATCTCCAGCTTGCGCTTGTCCATGGCTTTCTTGAAGCCGGACAGACCCGCGCGCCCATAGGCGTCGTCTTGATAGAAAATCGCAATCTTGCTGATGCGCAGGTCTTCCGTCAGATGCTTCACCCAGGCTTCGGTTTCTGCGTCGTAGCTGGCGCGAATGTTGACCACATTGTCGCGCTTGGGGTCGCGCAGGAATCCGGCGCCGGTGAAGGCGCCGATAAACGGCATTCTGGCCGCAGCCGCGAGTGGCTGGGTGGCAACGGAGGTCGGCGTACCGACCGCGCCGATGAGCGCGAAGACCTTGTCCTCTTCGATCAACTTGCGGGTGGCAGCGATGGCTTTCGACGGTTCATAGCCGTCATCGACGCTGATGAGCTTGAGCTTGCGCCCATGCACGCCACCCTTCTGGTTGGCTTCGTCGAAGGCTGCTTCCAGACCGGCTTTCATGCCTAATCCCAGTGCGGAGGCGGGACCTTGCAGGACCGCCGCCTGACCGAAGGTGATCGAATCTGCGCTGAGCCCATCTTCAGCGTGCACACGAGTTGCGACCCCCGACAGGGCGATGCAGCCGGCCAGCACGATGGCGATGCGCACCATCGGCTTGCCGTTCGCGCCGCCCTTCGGCGATGCAACCCGCGGATGAAATGTGAACGCTTGTGGTAAATGGATCATTACCATTTATACCTCCTCGGTTCTTCCTGATGACCGAGCCCGCGGCGTTCTCTGCCAAAGCGCCTGAGCACAAATGAAAAAGCGGCGGAACAGGCCTTCCCAGGTCCGCCGCCGCGACAAATCGAATCATGCGGGAATGCCCCGCGGCTGATCCGCATTCCATTTTCGACGCGCAGTACGAGACGCAAACCCCATGGGGTCTGCGGTTGCTGCCGTCATTGCTTGTCAGGGAATCGTCGCGATGCTGCCCCAATCACCCTGAAACGAGTCTAGGATGACAAGAATTACCGTTCGGATAATTCCGGGCAGTCGCCTGTGAAATATCTCAGCCCCGCGTGCGGCTGCCGAGGTGTTGGCGCTGCTTTTCTTCGGCTTTGCAGCTGAAAACGACGGCGGAGTGCCGGGATGCACTCCGCCGCGCATGCTCTTGCGACGAATGGTCTCAGAATTCCTGCCAGTCCTGACCGACCGCCACCGCGCGAATCTGTGGCGCGCTTTCGTGCGGCGAGGACTTGGCGGATGCGGCGTGTCCGCGCCGGCCGGCCGAACGGGACGCAGCCATGTCGGCTTCGTCGAGTCGGAAGGCACCGATGCGCCGATCCATCGTCTCGGATTGCTGTTCCAGCATTTTGGCGGATGCGGCATTTTCCTCGACCAGCGCCGAGTTCTGCTGCGTTACCTCGTCCATTTGGTTGAGCGCCTTGTTGATCTCCTCGATGCCGCCCGCCTGTTCGGCGCTTGCATTGGTCATCTCGGCCATGATGTCGGCCACCTGCCTGATCGAGTCGAGTATCTCATTCAGCGAGCCGCCGGCGCGGTTGACCAGGTCGACACCGTTCTTGACTTGATCAGCGCTGCTGATGATCAGGTCCTTGATGTCCTTCGCGGCCTGCGAAGAGCGCTGCGCCAGAGTACGCACCTCGGAGGCGACCACCGCAAAGCCGCGTCCGGCCTCGCCGGCGCGCGCGGCTTCAACCGCCGCATTGAGGGCGAGCAGATTGGTCTGGCGCGCGATCTCGTCGATCACCGAGATGATGTCTGAAATCCTTCCAGAGGATTGTTCGATCTCCGCCATGGCGGCGACCGCCTGCGCTACCACCGCGCCGCCGCGATCGGCAACCTCGCGGGTTTGCCGGGTAAGCTGGTTCGCGTGCTGAGCATTCTCCGCATTCTTCTTCACGGTCGCCGCCATCTGTTCCATAGACGATGACGTCTGCTCAAGGCTCGCGGCCTGTTCCTCGGTGCGCTGCGACAGATCTGTTGTTGAGGTCGCGATTTCGGCAGCCGCGTTAGAGACTTCGGCGGAAGAGATGACGATATTTCGGATCGTATCCTGCAACTGCGCCATCGCACCGTTAAAGTCGTCGCGAATCTGTCGATAGGATTCAGGAAGATCGGTCATTCGGAACGTCAGATTGCCTTCCGCCAGATTCCTCAGTCCCTGCGCGATCGAATCGACGATCTTTGCATGTTGCGCGTCGGCCTCAATCCGGGCTTGCTCGATGGCTCTCTTTTGCGCCTCGATCGAGCCATTGACCTTTTCAGCAGCGATGCGGAAAGACCCCTGCAAGCCGGTAACGACGATACGGCGATAATGGATGTTCCGGCACGCGGCATCGAGGCTCGCGGTTGCCTCCCGAATAAAGGCGTCGCAGCGGTCAATCACATCATTCACCTTGTGCTGCACGTCGCCGAGACTTCCACCCTCGCTGATATTGGTGATACGCGCCTCGAAATTGCCTTTCCTGATCTCCTGAGCAACCGATCCGATTTTGGCCAAAACGGCCGAGTGCGCATTCTTTCGCGTCGAGCTGACGAGCAACAGGACGAGGGCGATCGCCGACACCACCATTGCTCCAACTTCAACAAGCCGATAGCCAGAAAAACCGCCTATGAGCGCGCAAACTGACGCGACCAGCGCGACGCCGCCAAAGAGCTTCGTTGCCATGGCGGAATCAAACCGAGAACATAAGTTCATCATAAGGCTTTCCTTTCGACTTCGCCCAGGCGGTTAGATATTCGAAGCCTGCGGCGAGCGCCTGCTTGCCGTTACTATGCCGACTCTCTTCCCTCAACATCGCGGAGTACAGGGGCGCTATCGTGTTGCTGAGCGCATCGCGATCCGGAGCGCGACGGTTCGAATGATAACCGACGATCTTTCCGCTCTCGTCATATGATGGCGTGACATGCGCGAAGACCCAGTAATGGTGTCCGGCTTTTGTCATGTTCTTGACATATGCAAAGATCTCGCGCCCATCGAGAATGGAATCCCACAACATTTTGAAAAGGGCGCGCGGCATATCGGGATGCCGAATGACGCTGTGCGGCTTTCCAAGCAGTTCCGCTTCGGAATAGTCCGCGATCCTGCAGAACTCGTGATTGACATAGATAAGACGACCCTTGAGGTCGGTTTTTGAGACGATCATGTCTTCCTCGCGAAAGAAGACTTCCACATTGGTTGGCACGATAGCTTTCGTCATGACACTCTCTCGGTAAGATATCGACTGCGAACTACTGAATTCCTGAAGGCACTTGTGTCGGACACGCGCGAATCCGCAGCGAATTTTTTAAATGGCGACATTGCATTCTCGATCATGAAGGAGTCGGCTAAGATTCATAATTTCGGCTTTCGGGCTGCGCGGCAGCGGTCCCGAGTACCGGTCATGAATTTCAGCTCAGACACAACCTCGCGGGATCCCTGCAACAACGCACAGGTGATTGCCGTAACTACTTGCCTTCGGCGGGTTCGCATGGCGATGCTTGAAGAGCATCTGCGTCGAACGACGAGACGAAGCTCTGGGCGAGAGCGCTGATAGCGAATGCGCGTCTCGTCCATCACGCAACATCAAGCTGCCGCAGCCATTCGATTTGCATGACTGCATCCCCCTCTCCTCAGCAGCCGCAACGCAAGCGAGAGGAGTTTGTCGATTTGGCCTTGATGCGCCGTTTATTTTTTCTGGTCAGGGCGACTGGCGAAATGATGCGGGGCAGCGCAAAAGCGCGATACCGAAATAGCAAATGATCAATGGCTATTCATCTGGGATTCGAGTACGCGCAAAAATCGCTCTTTTTGGCGAGCAGGCTTGCTTGGACGGACGGCCGGCTCTCCAGTGGGCAGAAAAATAAACTCTACGCCGCCGTTCTCCAGGGCCGTTTTGATCGCATTTAGCACATCGTCGCGCAGGCTTGACTGGCCGTCATTCTCCTCCAGCCGGCGCACGGTCGA
The DNA here is from genome assembly GCA_032027085.1 of Pseudorhodoplanes sp. Lineage (NCBI taxonomy): Bacteria > Pseudomonadati > Pseudomonadota > Alphaproteobacteria > Hyphomicrobiales > Pseudorhodoplanes > Pseudorhodoplanes sp. The sequence goes on from JAVSMS010000001.1 coordinate 4,352,406, forward strand.
TACCGAGATATTAGCGGCCTCCGCGACATCTTTCACAGTCCAGTTCAGGATCGCCCGTGCCGCGCGAGCCTGAGCACCCGTCAGCCATTTTGCACCCGCAGCGGCGGCAGCCCCCTGGAACACATCAATCAGGATCCCGGCCCATTCCTTCACTTGCCCGTTCGATCCCCGAACCGGCGCGGCGCGCGAGTTGAACCAGCGATAGGAACCATCCTTCTGCCGCACGCGATAGGTTGCCGAATAGGGGATTTGAAGGGCAATCGCGTGAGTGCGAGCCGCCACCACGGCATCACGGTCTTCGGGATGGAGACAGCCCAGCCAGCCGCCCTCCCGATATTCCGCCAAAGTCTGCCCGGTCATTTCCCGCCATTCCGGAAAATCGCTCATCTGACCGTCGGGCGACGCCGTCCAGAGAATGATCGAAACCGCGCGCGTCAGCGTGCGATAACGCTCTTCAAGTGTTCGCAGTTCGACGACAGCGCTCTGCTTGGCACTGACATCGTAGATGAGGCCGACAACACGAGCGGGCCGACCACGGATGTTCATCACCGCTTCGCCGCGATTGGCCACCCAGCGGATACGTCCGTCGCGACGGATGATACGGAAATCGCGTTCGATCGGAATCCCCTCCTGCACAATACGATCGATATCCTGGCGGCTGAGCCGATCCTCGGGATGCATCATGCTGCGGAACAGAGACAATGAGGGCTCGGCCGACCCGGGATCAAGGCCGAGCAGGGCGTAGAAGCCGGGCGACCATTCCATACGGTCGGTCTCGATATCGAGCGACCACAGCCCGACGCCGATCTTCTCCTCGACAAAACGCAGGGTATTAACCGCGTCTTGATCCCCATCGAACGGAAGAAACATGTAAAATAATCTGCTGAATATTCCGACCTGTCCAGTCAAGCGGCAAAACAAGTTTGCAATTCTGCACTTCTTTGCACGGTTGAAAGCGCAATCAGAATTGCTCCCTTCACCGAGAAAATATGTTTTGCCTCAAACACTTAAAGAGACGGGCGGGAAAGCTGCCGACCCCTTCACACGTAATTGTTACCTGAAGCAACCATTAGGTTACCCTAGCAGTAGTCCGGTTGTGGCGCGCCCGACTTCTCAGAAGTCCTGCCAATCCTCACCCACCGCAACCGTGCGAAACTGTCGCTTGCTTCCTAGCGGCGAGCGCCGCCAACAAAAAGGGCGGCCGGCGGCCGCCCTCGCAATGTCATCTGTGCGACGACTTTAGAATTCCTGCCAATCCTGATCGTCGACCAGCGCATTGGCGCCGATGGTGCGCGGAGCCGGCCGGTCGCGACGCAGCACCGCGGGACGCGGCGCCGGCCTCTTGGCGACCACAACACCGCGCTTTGCCGTCGGCTTGCCCGCAGCCGCGACAGCGCGCTCTGGCGAGGCGCTTTTCACTGAAGCTGGTCGGACCGCCGAGGATTGCGCCGGTTCCAAACGGAAGAAAGCGATGCGCTCGCTCATCGCCGCCTGCTGCTCCTCCAGAGTCTTCGCCGTGGCCGCGTTCTCCTCGACCAAAGCCGAATTCTGCTGCGTCACCTCGTCCATCTGCGTCAGAGCACGGGTGACCTGGTCGATGCCGGATGCCTGCTCGTTGCTGGCATTGGCGATGTCGGACACGATGGTGGCGACGCCCTTGATCGATTCAACGATCTCGCTGAGCGAGGCGCCGGCGCGGTTCACCAGGTCGACGCCCTCTTTGACCTGTCCAGCGCTGCTGGTGATGAGATCCTTGATATCCTTGGCCGCCTGCGAGGAGCGCTGCGCCAGGCTGCGGACTTCGGAAGCCACCACGGCAAATCCGCGTCCGGCTTCGCCGGCACGCGCGGCTTCCACCGCCGCGTTGAGCGCCAGCAGATTGGTCTGGCGGGCGATCTCGTCGATGACCGAGATGATGTCGGAAATCTTGCGCGAGGAATCCTCAATGCGAGTCATAGCGGAGACCGCTTCCGACACAACCTTGCCGCCGCGGTCGGCGACTTCCCGCGTCGCGCGGGTAAGATCGTTGGCGCGCGTCGCATTCTCGGCGTTGTTCTTCACAGTGACGGAGATTTCTTCCATCGACGCTGAGGTCTGTTCGAGGCTCGCCGCCTGCTCTTCCGTTCGTTGCGACAGGTCGACGGTGCTGGCGGAGATTTCGGATGCCGCGTTGGCAAGCTCCGCCGTCGTCGCAGCGATCGCGCGAATGACATCCTCCAGTTGCGATGCCATGCTGTTGAAGTCGCGCTGCAGCTCCTGATACTCCTCGGAGAATTCCCCGGTCAGGCGAACCAGCAGGTTGCCTTCCGCCAATTCAGATACAGCACGGCTCAAGGCCGTGATTGCCTCTGTCTTGTTCTGGATGGCAATGTTGCGCGTATTCTCCAATTCCCGACGCGCCATTTCGGCGCTGTCCAAATAAGCAGAAATGGCGAGATCCATGTCGAGGAAGACGCTCTTGACCAGCGCGCCGATCGCTTGCGCGGCTTCTCCAGCCTTCTTGCTTTTGCCGCCGAACGCGCCTTTCGGCCAGTAATTGTCGATTGCGGCGCGAATCAATTGCTCGGTGATCAATGCGTAGCCGCCGATATACCAGCGGGCGTCGAGACCGATCCGGGCATGGGTCTGGCCGATCGTGCGCACGCTCTGGGCATACTCATCGCTGAATTCGCCGGCGCTGATCTTGCTCCAGTGCTTCAGCTGTGCGCTCTTGGCGGTCTGGATATGGGCGTCGTCTCTGAAGAAACGGCTGGTCTCGGGAAACTGCTTCACCCGCGCATAGAAACTGTCGAGCGCCTGCGGCAGTTCCTTTTCGATCAGCGGCTTAAGGGATTTTGTTGCCTCACGAGCGGAGGCGTCGAGTTTCATGAATTCAAGACGCTGACTGAGCGTCCGTTCTTCCGGCATTTCACATCACCCTGTCATGGATAGAGCGTGCGACCGCAGCGCTCCGGCTTGTGGAGAATAACGCAACACTACGCAACGCGGTGAAGACGCAGGACTGTCCGCAACGCAAACGGAGCGGCGTTTCTCAGGACAGCAGGTGATGCAGATCGATGATGGCTATCATGCCGCCTTCGATCGTCACCAGGCCGGACAGAAAATCGATGCGCGCGCTTTGCGCAGCCCGCGGCACCGGCTGCACCTGTGAGGCTTCGAATGACACAATGTCGAGCACGCGATCAGCCAGGAGGCCCACCTGCATGTCCTCCACCTGCACGATGATGACGATGTGCATCGGCGTCGCCTCGGTCAGCCCTTGGCCGAAACGGCAGCGCAAGTCGATAATCGGCACCATGACGCCGCGCAGATTGAGCACGCCGCGCACATAATCCGGCTGCTTCGGAAGATGCGTGATCTCGGACCAGCCCTTGATTTCGCGCACGGCCATGATGTCGACCCCATACTGGTCGCTGCCGATCGCGAAGCTGATCAGTTCGGTGGCAATCGATTTGTCGCCCGCCGGCTCGGATGCGTTCCAACCTGCGGCTGACTGTTCGGACGTGGCGATTGCCTGCGCTGTCATGTGCTCATCCACTCGTTGCAACTTTTACGAATGCGGCGAATCAGCCGCCCTTGCCGGATCGACCGGCGGTGTCATCATGCCGAGAAAAAGGTTTAAAATTCCTGCCATTCCTGCTCCGCGGCCACGGCAACCGCGGTGCCGCCACGGCGGACGGCCTTGCCTGCCGGGCGTTTCAGGACGGTTACAACGCTTGGCTTTTCAGCCACTTGGCGGGTAGCCGGCGCATAGCTGAAGAATCCGACCTGCTCGCTCATGGCCAATTGCTGGTCTTCCAGGGTCTTGGCAGTGGCGGCGTTTTCCTCGACCAGAGCCGAGTTCTGCTGCGTGGCTTCGTCCATCTGGCTCAGCGCCTTGTTGATCTGGTCGATGCCGGAGGCCTGATCGGAACTGGCCGCGGCGATGTCCGCGACAATGGCGGCGACGTCCTTGATCGAATCCACGATCTCATGCAGCGAGGTGCCGGCCTTGTTGACCAGTTCCACTCCCTCATGCACCTGGCCGGCCGAATTGATAATCAGGTCCTTGATGTCTTTCGCCGCCTGCGCCGAACGTTGCGCGAGGCTGCGGACTTCGGAGGCGACCACCGCGAACCCGCGCCCGGCCTCGCCGGCGCGGGCGGCCTCCACGGCTGCATTCAGCGCCAGCAAGTTGGTCTGGCGCGCGATCTCGTCGATCACGCTGATGATGTCGGCGATCTTGCGTGAGGATTCCTCGATCCGAGCCATCGCCGTCACCGCTTCCGCCGCCACCGTGCCGCCGCGGTTCGCGATTTCCCGCGTATTCTGCGCCAGTTGGTTGGCATGTTGGGCATTCTCGGCATTCTTGCGCACCGTCACCAAGATTTCTTCCATCGAGGCCGAGGTTTCTTCCAGGCTTGCAGCCTGTTCCTCGGTGCGCTGCGACAGATTGGTCGTGCTGGTGGAGATTTCGCTCGCCGCGTTGGACACTTCCGAGGTGGACTGGGCGATATTCTTGATTGTCTCCTGCAACTGGGTGATCGCCGAATTGAAGTCATCCTGAATCTTGACGTAGTCGGCGGAGAACTGATCGGTCAGGCGGTAAGTCAGGTCGCCACTGGCCAGCCGTTCAAGCCCGGCGCCGAGACCTTCCACCACCTTTGCCACCTGCCGGGACGCTTCCGCCCTGGCCGTTTCGTTGCGCGCGCGTTCCTCGTCGGCCGCGCGGCGCTGTTCCTCCGCCTGAGCCTCCGATTCCCGAAGCGCCAGCGCGTTGTCCTTGAAGACCTGCACCGCCTTCGCCATGCTGCCGACCTCGTCGCCCCGCCGCTGACCATCGACGTCCACGGTGAGATCGCCCCGGGCCAGAATTCCCATCGTCTTGACGAGTTGCGCCAAGGGCCGGACCACGCTGCGCCAGGTGATCAATACGCCGGTGACGGCGCAGAGAATAGCAATGACCCCGAGCGCGCCCATCACAAGCCCCATGCGCTCGATGGCGGCGGCAAGTTCGGCGTTGATGCGTTCGGCGCGGCGCTTGTAGAGCTGCGCCAGCGCCTCCAGATCCTTGTTCAGGGCCGAGCGCACAGAACGGTTTGCTTCATTGTCGCCCCATTGGCGCCCCGCCTTGGGATCGACCTCAGTCCCCAGCCGCACCAGCTCGCGGCGGAAATCCTGGAACTGCGCGATCCGCTTCGAGAAAGCCTCGAACTGGGCGGCGTCGTCGGCCTGCACCACGCCTTTCCACGCGCTGACCACATCGGCGATCTGGCCATTGAATTTCAGAAGATTGTTGCCGAACCGCTTGGCCGTTTTGATGTCCGGCGACATGTAGATGCCGCGCGATTCCATCACCACGGCATAGATCAGGCTGTTGACCCGCTCGACATTCTGAGCGCCGGCAAAGGCGGACTGGAGCTGTTCAGACAGAATTTCATTATTGCGCGAATTGACGACCGCGTATCCCGCCAAAACTACTGTCAAGGTACCAAGAAGGGCAAACAGCGCGTAGAGCTTGGTAGAAATGGAAATGGCGGGCAGTCTGAGCATCGAAGCAATTCCTCGTCTGAAGTTCCTTCCCGCAGCGATTGCGGGCGCGGTCGCAGTCACCTTGTAAGTTCCAAAGCAAAAGGCCGATTCGGCGCGCCCATCACACGCCGTATCGACCTCGACATTTCACAGAGATGATTAGAATTTATTTAATGCGCTTTTTCGCGACATGGAATGTCATCCACCATCGTCAGAACTCCTGCCACTCGGAATCTTCCTTCAGGGCGGCCGCGAGATTGGCCTGCATGCGACCCACCGGGCCGCACTCGGCCACACTCGGCTTCCGCACTACAGCCGGTTTTGGCGCAGGCCGCAGCGATGCGGCGGTTGCATCGGCGGCCTTCGCGACCTGGGCGCCATCAGCGTCGAAGCGGAAGAATCCGACCTGCTCGCTCATGGCGAGTTGCTGATCCTCGAGCGTCTTCGCCGTGGCCGCATTTTCCTCGACCAAAGCCGAGTTCTGCTGCGTCACTTCGTCCATCTGCGTCAGCGCCTTGCTGATCTGATCGAGGCCGCTGGCCTGCTCTGAGCTGGCATGGGCAATCTCGGCGACGATGGTCGCAACATTCTTGATCGATTCGACGATCTCATTGAGTGACGCGCCGGCCTTGTTCACCAGGTCCACGCCTTCCTGCACCTGACCCGACGAATTGGTGATCAGATCTTTGATGTCCTTGGCGGCCTGCGAGGACCGCTGCGCCAGGCTGCGCACCTCCGACGCGACCACCGCGAAACCGCGCCCAGCTTCGCCGGCACGAGCGGCTTCCACCGCGGCGTTGAGCGCCAAGAGGTTCGTCTGCCGCGCGATCTCGTCGATGACGCTGATGATATCGGCGATCTTGCGCGAGGATTCCTCAATCCGCGCCATCGCCGTCACCGCCTGCGCCACCACAACACCGCCGCGATTGGCGACATCCTGCGTGCCTTGAGTCAACTGATTGGCATGCTGGGCATTCTCGGCGTTCTTCCGGACTGTGGCGGAAATCTCTTCCATGGACGCGGAGGTTTCCTCGAGGCTTGCCGCCTGCTCTTCGGTGCGCTGCGACAGGTCGGTCGTACTGGAAGATATCTCGGAAGCGGCATTCGACACCTCGGCATTCGCCCGCGCGATGTTGGCGATCGTCTCCTGCAATTGCGCGATGGCGTCGTTGAAATCGTCCCGGACCTTCCGATACTCGTCGGCGAATTCGTCGGTCAGACGATAGGTCAGGTCGCCGCGCGCCAGACGCTCGAGGCCGTCGCCAAGGCCGGTCACCACCTTCTGCACCTGCAGCGCGGCCTCACGCTGTGCCGCTTCATTTCGCGCGCGCTCGGCTTCCGCCGCCCGACGTTGTTCGGCGGCCGCCGCTTCCGCCGCCTTTAAGGCCAGAGCATTGTCCTTGAACACCTGCACCGCCTTGGCCATCGTGCCGACTTCGTCGCCGCGCGACTGACCATCAATCTCGACCGACAGATCGCCATTCGCGAGCACGCCCATGCGCTGGGCGAGCTGCGTCAGCGGCCGCGAAATCTTGAACATGGCGATCCACAGACCCAGCCCCAGGCAGATCAGCAAAGCCGAAAAACCCATAATGTAATTGGTGAGAATGGCCGTCTTGGCGGAGGCCGAGGTGACGGCGGTCACCGCATTGGTCTGCTTTTCGAGATCGCCGGTGAAAGAGATCATCTCCTTCAGCATGTCGTCGATCTTCTTCTCGGCGCTGCCCATCACCATCGTTGCCTCGGTGATGTCCTTCTGGCTGAGGTCAATCACTTTCTTGGCGAGCTGATGCAGCTCGGCGAAATTGGCGAGGAATCTATCGTAGGTCGGCTTGTTTTCGGGGTTGGCCCGGGTGGCGTTGCCGAGGAATATCTGGGCGCGCTTGTAGCCGTCGTCGACATCGAACACGCCGCGCTTGGCCTGATCGGACCCGATATCCATGCCGAGAGTGCGGAAGGCGCCAAAGCCGATATTGGTGGCCTGACGCGTGGCGCGGGTGACCTCCAGCCGGGCCGGAACGAGCTTGGTGTTCAGTTCATCGTAGGTCCTGTCGATCTCGCTCATCATCAGCCCGCTCTGGATCACCAGAAACGCGGTGACGACGGCGAGGACCCCGATAACGCCGACGATCTTCACCGAGATTTTGAGGTGGTCGAGAAACTTCATGAAGGCCCCCATCCAGCCGAATCGCATACGGCCGAATTGTCGGGACCTGATCTCAAAATTTCCTTTAACCTTGGCCGGACGGCCACCTGAATGGCCAGCAAGGAGCTGACCGCCGCGGCACAATCTGTCTCCTTCACAAGATCAGAATTCTTCCCATTCCGCCTCGGCTTTCAGCGCCGTGGCGAGATTGGCCTGCATGCGTGCGACGGGGCCGCGCGCCACCTGGGCCGCCTTCTGCGGGACGGCCCTTGTCTGCGCCGGCTTGCGCGCCGGTTGCAACACATGGCCGCTGTCCTGATCGAAGCGGAAAAACCCGACTCGTTCGTTCATGGCCGACTGCTGATCTTCCAGAGTTTTTGCCGTCGCCGCATTCTCTTCGACCAGAGCCGAGTTCTGCTGCGTCACTTCGTCCATCTGATTCAGCGCCTTGTTGATCTGATCGATGCCGGAGGCCTGCTCGGCGCTGGCATTGGCAATGTCGGCGACGATCACGGCAACATTTCTGATCGATTCCATGATCTCGTTCAGCGATTGTCCGGCGCGATTGACCAGGTCGACGCCCTGCTGCACCTGGCCGGACGAGTTGGTGATCAGATCCTTAATGTCTTTCGCCGCCTGCGAGGAGCGCTGGGCCAGGCTCCGCACTTCCGAGGCGACGACCGCGAAGCCGCGGCCGGCTTCGCCAGCGCGCGCAGCTTCCACCGCGGCGTTGAGTGCCAAGAGGTTCGTCTGCCGCGCGATCTCGTCGATCACCGAAATGATGTCGGAAATCTTGCGCGAGGATTCCTCGATCGCCGCCATCGCAGTGACGGCTTCCGCCACCACCGCGCCACCGCGATTGGCGATTCCCTGCGTGCCTTGCGCCAGTTGATTGGCGTGCTGCGCGTTTTCCGCGTTCTTTTTCACCGTCGCCGCCATTTCTTCCATCGAGGCTGAGGTTTCCTCCAGGCTCGCCGCCTGCTCTTCGGTACGCTGCGAGAGGTCGGTCGTGCTCGTGGAAATTTCCGCGGCCGCGCTCGACACCTCGCTGCTGGACAGGGCGATATTCTTGATCGTGTCCTGCAGCTGACCGATGGCGGCGTTGAAGTCTTCCTGGATTTTCCTGTATTCGGCAGCCCATTCGTCCTTTACGCGATAGGTCAGATCGCCTTGCGCCAGGCGTTCGAGACCGCGTCCCAGCCCCTCGACAACCTGCGCCACTTGGCGCGCCGCTTCGCGCTGCGCCGCCTCGCTGCGGGCCCGCTCGGCTTCCGCCGCCTGACGCTGTTCCTCGGCGACTTTTTCCAGACGCATCTTCTCACGGCCGGCATCGCGGAACACAAGAACGGCCTGCGCCATTTCGCCGATCTCGTCGCCGCGGTCGGTGCCGGCCACCTCGGTATCGAGCCTGCCGCCGCTCAAAGCCCGCATCACGCCGCTGAGCGACAGGATGGGTCTGGTGATGCCGCGCGAGATGAACCAGGCGAGCACAATGCCCAGCACGAGCGCGAGACCGGACACCGCAAGCGCCGTGGTCTGCGCCGAGATGATTTTGGCTTCGCTCGCCGCTTTCATCTCGGCAAGCGCCTTCTCCTGGTTACCCTTGAGCTTGAAACGGGTCGCTATCATCTCGGCTGACATTTTGTTCTCGGCCGCCAGCAGGGACTTGCGCTCGGCCAGAAGCTTCATCGTTGTGTCAAACGCAGCCAGATAAGTCGTGAGCGCCGCCGTGAGCTGTTGCATCTTTTCCTTGCGCTCGGGCGTGTGCGCAGCTTGCGTCATCTTCTTGAACGTCTCCGACAACGCCGCGAATTCCGCGCGCGCCGCCTGTTCAAACTTGGGATTGTTGCTCTGATTATGCTGCAGGCCGTTGATGCGCGCCCACAGGAACTGCTCCATGGCGACGCCGGCCATGCTCGCGGCGGCAAGGTCATATTCGCGTGCGGCGGTCTGCATCAGCTCTTTCAGTTCATCGCGCAGCTTGTTGCCGAGCGGAATGGTCGAACCGGCGACCGTCTTGTTGGCTTCCGCCTGGTTTTTCACGATGGCCTCGAAGCCAGCCATATATTGATCTGTCTGCGCCAGGATCTGCTTGGCGAGGTCGCGATTCTCGGCCAGTAAGGCGGTTTGCGCGACCATGTCGTAGCCGCTGCGAATCTCCTTGCCCAATTCGCGCACCCGCGCCAGCGACTTCTCGTCCGAATTCTGGATATAGAATTGCATGTTGAGCCGCATGGCCACGAAATCGCGGTCGGCCTCGGCGACCCGATCGGTGTTCTCGGACACGCGCAGATAGTCGTGAAAGCTGTCCTGGGCGCTCCGCAGGCCCAGATAGCCGCTGGCTGCGACGATGAGCATGAGTGCGAGCACGAGCATGAAGCCGGCACTGATGCGGGTGCCGATCTTGAACCGGGAGTTCAGATTTCCAAAGGCAGTCATTGTGGGTCCCATTGTCGTAGAAGCACGGAGCACGTGGCCGCGATGGCCTGAATTACCTCCTCTCAGGCCGCCGCTTTCCCGGACGCGCCGGCGCCATCGGCGGAGTCCGAAATCGAGAGCAGATGCGGCAGATCGATCAGGGCGATCATGCCGCTTTCAATCGTCACCAGACCGGAGAGGAAATCGATGCGGGTCGCCTGCGCCACCCGCGGCACCGGCTGGACGCGCGAGGGGTCGATCGAGACAATGTCGAGCACCCTGTCGCCGAGCAGCCCGACCTGGCGCGCACCCACCTGCACGATGATGACGATGTGCATGGGCGTCGCTTCGGTCATGCCCTGGCCGAAACGGCAGCGCAGATCGATGATGGGCACCATCACCCCGCGCAGATTGAGCACGCCGCGCACATAATCTGGCTGCTTCGGTAGATGCGTGATTTCGGACCACCCCTTGATTTCGCGGACCGACATGATGTCGACGCCATATTGATCTGACCCGATCGCGAAACTGATGAACTGGGTCCGGTCCAGGAGAAGATCGTCGTTCTCGCCATTGCTGGAATCGCCCGAACTCGCCCGCGTGTTTTCGGCTGTCATTGCGGTCTGCGGTGTCATGACTGCTCTCCGTAGCTGCTTCGCCTGGCGGCAAAGACAATGCGTCGCGTCGGTCAGGCCTGCCGAAGGCAGCCCGGCCCATTTCCGTCAGATTTTGGGATTGCGACTCGTCCACCCAGCGCCTGCAGAAACTGCAGCGAATCAAATCTGATTTCCGTTTAGAGACGGTAAAATATGCGCCCCGGCAAATGCATGCCGGTCATGATCGCACGCGCATCGCGCGTGAGATCAGTTGCGGAGACTCGCGCTGGTTGACGGCGGTGCGAGCAAAGACACCTCCCAGACGAATGCCGCGTCGATTTTCGTCCCGGACGCCGCGCATAAGTCACGCGCGGCGCTGTTACCACGCACTCAGAATTCTTCCCACTCTGTCTCCGCCTGCAGCGCAGTCGCCAGATTGGCCTGCATGCGCCCCGCGGGGCCGCCACGGGCGACAGTTCCGGCCTTGCGCGCTGCCGTCTTCATCTGCACGGGCTTTGCGGCCGTGCGCTGCCCCGCCTCGTCAAAATGGAAGAAGCGCACCTGCTCGTTCATCGCCGCCTGCTGATCCTCCAGCGTCTTCGCCGTCGCCGCATTTTCCTCGACCAAAGCCGAGTTCTGCTGCGTTACTTCGTCCATCTGGGTCAGTGCACGGTTGATCTGATCGATGCCGGAGGCCTGCTCGGAACTCGCATTGGCGATTTCGGCGACGATCACCGCGACATTCTTGATCGAGTCCACGATCTCGTGCAGCGACTGGCCGGCCCTGTTCACCAGCTCGACGCCTTCGTGCACCTGGCCGGACGAATTGGTGATCAGATCCTTGATGTCCTTGGCAGCCTGCGATGAGCGCTGCGCCAGGCTGCGCACTTCCGAGGCGACGACCGCGAAGCCGCGGCCGGCTTCGCCGGCGCGCGCAGCTTCCACCGCGGCGTTGAGCGCAAGAAGGTTCGTCTGCCGCGCGATCTCGTCGATCACCGAAATGATGTCGGAAATCTTGCGCGACGATTCCTCAATCTGCGCCATGGCGGTCACGGCCTGCGCCACGACGGCGCCGCCACGATCCGCCACGTCCCGTGTTCCTTGCGTGAGCTGATTGGCGTGCTGGGCATTCTCGGCGTTTTTCTTCACCGTCGCCGCCACCTGCTCCATCGACGCCGAGGTCTGTTCCAGGCTCGCGGCCTGTTCCTCGGTGCGTTGCGACAAATCGGCGGTGCTGGCCGAAATCTCCGACGCCGCATTCGACACGCCCTCACTGGACAGGGCGATGTTGCGGATCGTCTCCTGCAAATGCGCCATGGCCTGATTGAAGTCATGCTTGATCTTGCCGTAAGCCTCCGGAAAATCATCAAGCAGGCGGAATGTCAGGTCGCCCTCCGACAACTTGCCAAGGCCCAATCCCAGGCCGCTCAAGGCGCGTGACTGTTCTTCGGCTGCCTGCGCCCGCTCCTCGGCCGCCTTGGCCTGCAAGTCGGCCTCGGCCTTCTGCCGGCGGAGAACCTCGTCCGCCTCGCTGCGGGCTTTCTCGACGGCCAGGACCTTGAACCGCTCGACGGCGTTGGCGACATCGCCGATTTCGTCCTTGCTGTGCAGGCTTGGCAGCACAACGTCGAAATCGCCGTCCGCGAGCTTGAACATCGCGCCCTGAATATGCCGTAGCGGCCCGGTGACACGCCGGGACACAATCATCATTGCGCCCAACGCGATCACGAGCGCGACCGCAAGAAATGCCGCCTGTATCACAAGCGACCGCATCGCCGCCTGCTGCTGGTTCTGAGCGTGGTCCTTCGCCGCCGTCAGCGCGGCCTCAGCGACCCCGAGGAGCGTGGCCAGATTCGTTGAAGCGGTCTTCAGCCAGTCCGGCTGCGCCATGCTCGGCTTCTGGCCGGCAATGCCTTCATTCAGCAGTTTGAGTCTGAGGTCAGTATACTCTCGGGAAAAGGATTCGCGCCTCGCCCGCTCGACCGCTTTCAGATAGTCGGGTGGCAATGTCACGCCCGCCATCATCGATTCAAGCGCCGTCCAAGACCCCTCGAGCTTTCCGAGATGCGTGTAATAAACTTCAAGCGCGTTGGCCGGCAGCTTTTGCCCGGCGAGCAATCGCACCACCATGAGCGCGGCATCGCCTCCCGCATTGCGCGCCATCCATGCGAGCTGCTTCAGATTCATCAATTGATCAATGTAAGCGTCCTCTTGCTTGATGAGGCTGCCGACCTGACCGGAGAGAGTGTCAAGCAGTTCGAGCAAGGACGTCGTTTCCTTGACGAAGTCCTGCAGCAAGGCCGGCGGGCGCGACGCGAGCGGCTGGGCCAAGGCCGCGATGGTCTGCTTGTGCAGGGTTGCCAGTTTCTCGATCTTTTGATTTAGGCTGGCGATGGCCGCGCCTTGGCCGGCGAAATCGATCCCGCGTATCGCTGCAACAGAGGCGCGCAAGGCCTTCATTTCTGCGTCGCGTGTGCGCTCAACGACCGGGGTAAGTCCCTGCAGCTTGTCCGAGGCAAGCAACGACTGGCTGTCGCCGCGGTCGATGCGCAGGTTGTGCAAGGCGGTGAACATCTGGCTCGATGCCTCGACGACCGCAACGATCCGCTCGGCGGCCTGCAAACGTGCCCATGACGACCAGGCGCCGGCTGCAAGCATGACGATCAGGGCCACGCCCAGCGCGCCGATGATGGTCTTGAGGATGAGATTGATCGACACGCGCGTAAACATTCTGCCCCCGAATCGCCCATCCCGGATGGGAGTTAAGATGTTCGGCGTTTAAAGAGAGTAAAGGCATGCGTCCGGAGGCTTAGCTGTGAAAAATGCGCTCAGGATCTCGGCCGGCGTCTGTGCCCAAGCCCTGATTGATTCCATGATTTCATTGAGCGCGCGCTGGACATCAGGGCCAAAATGCCGTCAAAAGCAGTTCAAAGCGGGGGGATCGCTGCTATGTGTCTGTCATTCAATTCGGCTGTATTGTCCTTGGCCGGAGGCGGTCTTCTGCTCGCCGCGACCGTCATGCCGGCTTGGTCGGAGCCTGCCCCCAACTTTGATCCCAACCGGATTCCCGGCATCAAGGCCAAAGGCCCCAATTTCAGCATCGTCAATCCGGTCCGCAGCGACGGCTTTTTGCGCATCTATAATGTGCGCAGCCCGTATGGCGATTTCAGCATCACCAGCGACGCCATGATGCAGGTGCGCCAGCGCGAGCTCGCCGCGATCATCGAGCTCGACAAGATCAACACCTCGGACGCCTTCAACAAGGCGCTGGTGGAGGCCGGGGTCGCTCCGATCAAGTTTGCCGGCAACCTGATCATCAATCCGCTGCAGACCATTGGCAACACGCTGGGCGGCATCGGCAATGCCATGGGCCAGGTCGGCTCCGGCATGGCCAATGCCGGCAAGTCGCAGGACGCTCCACTCGGCGGCCTTGGCGCCGATCAGAAGCGCCGCGAATTGGCGGCGAAGCTCGGCGTCGACCCCTATACCGATTTCGAGCCGCTGGCGCATCGCATGCAGAAGCTTTCCGAAGCCGCCGCTGCTGGCGGCCTCGTGGTCTCCGGCGCCATGATGGCCATTCCTGGCGCGGTCGGCCTTGTGGTGTCGAATGTCGCCACCGGCGGCAAGGTCGCCGACATGATGCGCGATTACTCGGCCGCGCAACTCATGGATATCAACCGTCAGAAGCTCGCCGCCATGGGCGTCGAGCGGACGGTGATCGAGCAACTGGTCAGCAACCGCGCCTATACGCCGCTCGACATGACGTCGATGGTGACGTCGCTGGAGACGATCCAGGTTGACGGCCGCGCCGACTTCCTGCGCCGCGCCGCCGGCGTAAAGACCCGCGAGGCCGCCTATTTCAACCGCCGCTATGCCGAACTGATCGCGGACTACAACGCCAAGACTGGAAAGATCGCGAGTTTCGTCTCGCTCGGCGATTTTCCCTTCAACCAGACCCGGTCGGGTTCAATAACCGCGGTTTGGCCGGTCGACGCGCTGTCCTGGACCGACGGCACCGCCAAGGCGATGGGGCGTGTCAACGAGGCGGTTAAGCGGGGCGGCTTCCCCGGCCGGCCCGAACTGCGCATCACCGGCCAGGCAACCTCGACCGCGAAGGAGCGGCTCAGAAACATGGGCTGGACCGTCGTCGAAAACACGCGGTTCTGAAGGCGCGGGCGCATGATCAATAGAAGTAGCACCGGTTTTGCGTCCGATCGCGCGCTGACTGACGACCGGAGTCGAGTCGGTGGCGCAGAGTCAAGCGGCCGGCGCCGAATAAATGACTCGCATCGTCGGCTGCGACTCGCGCCTTATCCGGCCACGTACATGCTCGGAGATGGCCGCATGCTTCCGATGACCCTCAACCGCGCCGACCCCTTTGCCGGGGGCATTCTGACGCTGGCTGTCGTGTCGGGCCTGCTCACGTCCACGCTGATCGTCGCGCTGACGCTGGTTCATCTCTGATCGGCGGAGAAGAATCCCAAGTCAGACGCCCAGCGCCTTCAGCGCCTGGCCGAGTTGGTCGGTGTCGTAAGGCTTTCCAAGGAACGCAATGGGCGAAAACGAACCCAGGCGTGTCCTCAATTCGATCTGA
The DNA here is from genome assembly GCA_032027085.1 of Pseudorhodoplanes sp. NCBI lineage: Bacteria > Pseudomonadati > Pseudomonadota > Alphaproteobacteria > Hyphomicrobiales > Pseudorhodoplanes > Pseudorhodoplanes sp. Next base: position 4,367,671 of record JAVSMS010000001.1, read on the forward strand.
TCTTCGCCGCTTACCACCAGCAGGGGCAAATCGGGATGCATTTGCCGGATGTCGCGGATCAGATCGTCGCCGCGCAAATCCGGCAACCCGATATCCATGAAGACGAGAGCATAGTCTGATGCGTTGCCGCGCAGATGGTCCAAGGCTTCGCGCGCCGTACCGACCTCATCCGCGGCGATGTCCATATCGAGCAACATGTCGACGGCGAGCATGCGGATCAACGCCTCGTCCTCGACCACAAGCACACGTTTCTGAGTCACGCCGCCCCCAATACCTTGCAGTCTTGCCGCCGCACTGAAAGCGGCGGGCCGAAGCCCGCCGCCTCTAGGCATGTCAGTCGACAGACGCGCCGCTTTGCTTGATTGGCGCTGCCCATTTCTCGATTTCGCTCTTCACGAACTTGCCGAGATATTCCGGCGTCCGGCGATCCTTGCTCACTACCGTCGCACCGAGACCGGCGAGCCGTTCTTTCACCGCAGGCGTGTCGACCGCCTGCGAGGCGGCATCAGCCAGTTTCTTCACGACATCGGCCGGTGCGCCCTTCGGCAGGAAGATGGCATTCCAGGTATAGGCCTCCATCGGCGTTCCCTGTTCAGCGGCCGTTGGAAGATTTGGCAGCGCCGGTGAACGCTCCTTGGTCATGATCGCAATCGCCTTCACCGATCCGCCGTCGATCTGCGGCTTCGCTGTCGAGATGATCTCGCACAGATAGTCGATGCGCCCGCCCTGCAGATCCTGCATCGCCGGCCCGGTGCCACGATAAGGCACATGCGTAACATCAGCTCCCATCGCCATGTTGGCAACCACGCAACCAAGATGCGTCGCTGAGCCCGCGCCGGCGGACCCGAAAGTCATCTTGTCCTTGTTGGCCTTGGTGTAAGCGACGAAGTCCTTGAGATTGTTTGCCGGGAAATCCTTGCGCGCAATCAACGCAATCGGCACCTCGGCGAGCAGCGCCACCGGCGTGAAGTCGGTCAATGAATTGTAGAGCGGCCTCTTGTAGAGCGTTTGGCCCTGCGCATGAGTACCGACCGTGCCGAGTACGAATGTGTAGCCGTCCGGTTTGGCATCCGCGACACGCTTGGAGCCGGTCTGGCCGCCGGCGCCGCCGACATTCTCGATGACCACCTGCTGTCCGAGAATTTCGCCCATGCGCGCGCCGACCACGCGGCCCAGAACGTCAGTCGGGCCACCCGCGGCGAAGGGGATAATCATCGTGACCGGCCGGCTCGGGTAATCCTGGGCCTGTGCCGCGCCTGCAAACACGAACGAAGCCAAAGCTGCGCCAAACAATGTCCTCTTCATCTGGACGTCTCCTTTGCCGAACCGCAGACTTGCCCGGCACGGGAGGCCGGTCAAGACGGCCGCACTTGTGACCCTGCCGGGCTCCACGTTAAGAACCCCGTCTGTGCAGGGAGATTTCAAGCATCATGGCAGTTCTTCGCGTCGCAATTGCCGGTCTCGGCGCCATCGGCCGTACACTCGCGCGCAAGCTCAACGATGGTATTCCGGGGCTGCAGCTCGCCTGCATCGCCGCCCGCGACAAGGCCAAAGCCGAAGCCTGGCTCAAGTCGGAAAATATCGCTTGCCCGGTCGTGACCTTCGAGGCGTTTCCGAAACATGCCGACCTCGTTGTGGAATGCGCGCCGGCCGCCGTACTCGATCAGATTTGCCGCCCGATGCTCGCGGCCGGCAAATCGGTGATGGTGCTGAGCGTCGGCGCGTTGCTTCCGCGTCCCGAGCTCACTGAACTCGCCAGGGCGAAAGGCGGGCGCATCATTGTGCCGACCGGTGCGCTCATCGGCCTCGATGCGGTCGCCGCCGCCGCAGAGGGCAAGATCGACTCCGTGCGCATGACGACACGCAAGCCACCTGTGGGACTGAAAGGCGCGCCCTATCTCGAACGCCACAACATTTCAATCGATGGCCTGACCGAGGCCAAACGCGTCTTCAGCGGCACTGCGCGCGAAGCTGCAGAAGGCTTTCCGGCCAATCTGAACGTTGTCGCCGCCTTGTCCCTGGCCGGCATCGGTCCTGACCGGACCATGATCGACATCTGGGCGGATCCGGCGGTCACCCGCAATTGCCACACGATCGAGGTGGTTGCGGATTCGGCGAATTTCAGCATGTCGATCGAGAATGTGCCATCCGACAATCCGAAGACCGGCCGAATCGTCGCACTGTCGGTGCTTGCGACATTGCGAAAAATGTACGCGCCGCTATGTGTCGGCACCTGACGCCAGCTGCAGAGAAAACCCCGCGTTCGCGCGCGGGGTTTTCTGTCACGGTTTCATCGTCACGAGCATCTTGGGCCGCAGAAGGCGCCCCAGCATCCCATCATGCGCCTTTCCCATTTCCCCCCAACGCAAACCATGCGCTGACACCAGCCAGCAGGATTGCAGTTGGCGGCGCAGACTTGCCCGGTCGTGCAGGCGGCAGGGGCCGCGGCCCTCTTCTTGCCTGCTGCGAAGGCAGCGTCGGATACAAGCGCAAGCGAAAGACATGTCAAAGCCGCAATCAGAATGGCTTTCATCGTTTCCTCCAGCGTTTCCTGACCCGTCGACAGAAGGAATATTTTATCCTTGTCCATGAGACTGACAAGAACGGCCTCCTGAACCGCCATTCATGAAATGACATCCGCGCCCGTCATTCTTGTTTTCGATTCCGGTCTTGGCGGGCTCACCGTTTATCGTGAGGTGGCGGCGGCGCGGCCCGATGCACAGTTTGTCTATGCCGCCGACGATGCCGCTTTCCCCTATGGCCGCTTCGGCGAGCGCGAACTGACCGAGCGGGTTTTGACGGTAATGGCGCGCCTGATTGAGCAGCATGCGCCGACGCTTATTGTAATCGCCTGCAACACCGCCTCCACACTGGTTCTTGCCGAACTGCGCAAGAATTTCCCGGTGCCGTTCGTCGGCACGGTGCCTGCGATCAAACCAGCCTGCACCGCTTCCCAGACGAAGCTCGTGTCGGTACTCGGCACCGAAGGCACCGTGGCGCGCGAATATACCCGCACCCTTATCCGCGACTTCGCGCAGGGCTGCGAGGTGACCCTGGTCGGATCAAAGAACCTCGCGATGCTGGCGGAAGCACATTTGCGTGGAGAACTTGTCGGCGAGGCCGCCATCGCCGGCGAATTGGCGCCCTGCTTCGTGGAGAAAAACGGCGTGCGCACCGACACTGTTGTGCTCGCCTGCACACATTATCCCCTGTTGCTGGAACGCCTGCAGGTGCTTGCCCCCTGGCCGGTGACTTTTGTCGATCCGGCCCCAGCCATTGCCCGGCGGGTCATTGACCTGATCGGCCCGGCTCGAGGCGCAAATTCCGGCACAGCCCGCCACTATTTCACGTCCGGCCGGCCCCCCGCGGGGCCGCTGGCCGCGGCCCTGGCCGGATTTGGCCTGACGGAAGGGGTCCTCGCGGTGCCTGCGAGGTTTGACACGTCCCGCTTTTCCTCCTAGATACCGCCGGTCGCGCGGGCCCGGATGGGCCCGTTCGGCGTTTCGCGACCCGCGGTTTTGGCCGACGCTTAAGGCCCAGACCTGTCGGTTCCGGCCGGAAAGCCGGGACAGAGGAGGGCGCGGTTCCTCATCCAGACCTGTCATTTCAAGAGGACGCGATATGTCAAAGCGCTCGTCTGCCAAGTACAAACTCGACCGCCGCATGGGCGAGAACATCTGGGGCCGCCCGAAAAGCCCCGTGAACCGTCGTGAATACGGCCCTGGCCAGCACGGCCAGCGCCGCAAGGGCAAGCTCTCCGACTACGGCGTGCAATTGCGCGCGAAGCAGAAGCTGAAGGGCTATTACGGCGATATCTCCGAGAAGCAATTCCAGGCGGTTTATAAGGAAGCCATCCGCATGAAGGGTGACTCCGGCGCCAACCTGATCGGCCTTTTGGAGCGCCGTCTGGACGCTGTCGTTTATCGCGCCAAGTTCGTTCCGACGATCTTCGCCGCCCGCCAGTTCGTGAATCACGGCCACGTCAAGGTGAATGGACGCCGCGTCAACATCCCGAGCTACAAAGTAAAGGTTGGCGATGTCATCGAGGTGAAGGACGCCTCCAAGCAGCTTGCTCTGGTGCTAGAAGCCGCCGCCCTCGCCGAGCGCGACGTGCCGGATTACATCGAAATTGATCACGGCAAGCTGACCGCCAAGATGACCCGCATCCCGTCTCCGGCTGAAGTGCCCTACCCGGTCATGATGGAGCCGCATCTCGTGGTCGAGTTCTATTCGCGCTAAGCGCGCTCTCACCACGCCAATTCAAAAGGCCGCCCACACGGGCGGCCTTTTTCGTGAGGGTCCTGTAATTTCGGGCGGCGAACGCGGCGCAATTAGGCGATCGCCTGACCCTGCACGGTCAAGCCTTTTTCCTTCAGCAGCGACTGCAATTCGCCGGCCTGGAACATCTCACGCACGATGTCGCAGCCGCCGACGAATTCGCCCTTCACGTAAAGCTGCGGGATGGTCGGCCACTGGGTGTAGGCCTTGATGCCTTCGCGCAGTTCGCCGGATTCAAGCACATTGATGCCCTTATAGGGGACGCCGAGGTAATCCAGGATCTGCACAAGCTGGCCGGAGAAGCCGCATTGCGGGAATTGCGGCGTGCCCTTCATGAACAGCACCACGTCGTTGCTCTTCACTTCATTGTCGATGAACTGGTTGATGCTCATTGTGTCTGTCCTGGGCGTGGCGCCCTGCTCCTTCTGAATTTAGCCTTCCGGCACACCGGTCTGCAGCGCAAGGGCGTGCAACACGCCCCCCATCTGGTCCTTCAGGGCCCGGTACACAAGCTGATGCTGCTGCACCCGTGACTTTCCGCGAAAGCTTTCGGCGATGACCGTGGCGGCATAATGGTCGCCGTCCCCGGCGAGATCACGGATGGTGACCTGGGCGTCGGGAATGGCGCTCCGGATCAGCCGCTCGATTTCGTTGGCATCCATTGGCATGCCAGACACGTACCCCCGAAAACCCTGCAAGCGCAATGCCGCTAAGCCGGCGTCCTCACCTCATATGGTCATTTTTTTACACGTGACAAATACCGGCCGGCTTTTAGGCTCCCCGGGCTTTCCGGCCGCCGGTGGGACCCTTGCGGCACGCTGATCTGCCGGCCGTTTGCAGAGGAGATTTCAATGAATTTGCGCCCCGTTTTCGCCTGCGCCGCGCTGGCGCTGGGCCTTGCCAGTCCGGCTCTGGGCCAGCCGACCGAAGCCCAGATGAGCGCCCTCAAGTCGAGCTGCCGATCCGACTACATGGCCAAGTGCATGAGCGTGAAACCGGGTGGCCCGGAAGCTTTCCAGTGCCTCAAGAAGAATGAGGCGAGCCTGTCGGCCGCCTGCAGGAACGCGGTCAACGCCGTCAGCGCGGCTTCCGCACCGGCTCAACAGCCGAAACAGGCAGCACTGGCACAACCGGCAGCCCCCGCACCCGCCGCACCGGCCACGGCCAGCCCGGCACCGGCGTCGCCGCCGCCGGCCGCAGCCGCCCCCGCCGCGAAACCGGCGGCGGCGCCCGCTCCGCAGCACAAGCCCGCCGCTCCGCCTGCCGCTGCCGCGCAGCCAAGCGCCGCCCAGCAAAACGCCATCAAGCAGAATTGCCGCAACGACTTCATGTCGCACTGCTCCGGCGTCCAGCCAGGCGGCGCGCAAGCCCTGAGCTGTCTGCAGACCAATGCCGCCAGACTGTCGCTGGCCTGCAAAAGCGCAGTCGCCATCGGCGGCGGCGCGGCCGCACCGAAGCCGGCCGCGGCGGCACCAGCGGCACCGGCGCCCGCTGCCATGCCCGCTCCCAAACTCAATTCCCCGATGGAGGCGCGCATCATCCGCGAATTCTGCTTCACCGATTTCAAGGTGCTGTGCAGGGGCGTGCGGCTGGGTAAGGGCCGTGCCTTGCAATGCCTGGCGGCGAACGCACCGGCGCTCTCACCCGGCTGCAAGGCGGCGATGGCGCAGGCGAGCAGATAGCCGCAAGTCCCTGACTTCGCGCAAATTCCTTCGCGAGGTCATGCTCGTAGAAACCGCGATCCTCGGGCGCGAGCATGGCTTGATCTCGCCCGAGGAGCGATCCTCGGGCGGTTCAACACGCCTGCGAGCAGATCGCAAGAAACTGGACCAAAGGCTCAGGCGCCGGCCGCCATGTAGGAGGGCAGCCAGCCTTCGAAGGCCTGGGTCAGCCTGGCCACAGGCACGACGCGCTCGCCTTCAATCGCGAGGACGTCGCCGCCGACCACGCCGAGCTTCGTGACAAGCACGCCAGGCGCCGTCGCCTGCGCGACCACTGCTTCCATGTTGCCGGGTTTCACAGTGACCACATAGCGCGCCTGGTCTTCGCCAAACCAGAAAGCCTGCGCCGGCATGTCCGAAGGCGCGGCAACGAGGGTCGCGCCCAGCTTGCCCGCCATCGCCATTTCGGCGAGGGCAACCAGCAGGCCGCCATCGGAAACATCATGTACGGCAGTGACTTGAGACTCGACAATGAGATGCCGCACAAACTCACCGTGGCGTTTCTCAACTTCCAGATCAACAGGCGGCGGGGCGCCTTCTTCCCGCCCGCAGATATCGCGCAGATAGAGTGACTGCCCAAGCCACGAAGGATTTTCTCCAATCAGAAGAATCGCGTCGCCCTCGTTCTTGAATCCCAGGCTCATCGACCTGGTAAAATCGTTGAGCACACCGACGCCGCCGATGGTGGGCGTTGGCAGGATCGCGCGGCCGTTGGTTTCGTTGTAGAGCGATACATTCCCCGACACGACAGGGAAATCCAGCGCCGTGCAGGCGGCCGCGATGCCGCGCACGCAGCCCACGAACTGGCCCATGATCTCCGGCCGCTCCGGATTGCCGAAATTCAGGTTGTCGGTGATGGCGAGCGGCAACGCGCCGACTGCTGACAAATTACGATAGGCTTCCGCCACCGCCTGCTTGCCGCCCTCGAAGGGATCAGCCTCGCAATAACGCGGCGTCACATCGCAAGTCATCGCGAGACCCTTCGGCCCCTCTTCCACCCGCACCACCGCCGCGTCGCCGCCCGGGCGCTGCACGGTGTTGCCGCCAATGATGTGATCATATTGCTCCCACACCCAGCGCTTGGAGCAGAGGTCGGGCGTGCCGATCAGCTTCTCCAGCGCGTCGGCGACCGGCATGGGATGCCTCACCTCTTCCGGCCTGATCACCGGCAGCTTCGGGCTCTCGACAAAGGGACGATTGTAGACCGGCGCCTCGTCACCCAGTTCCTTGATCGGCAGATCGGCCATCACGTCGCCGTGGTGGCGAATGAGGAAGCGCCTGGTCGGCGTCGTCTCGCCGACAATGGCGAAGTCGAGTCCCCATTTGCGGAAGATGCCTTCCGCTTCTTTCTCCTTCTCGGGCTTGAGCACCATGAGCATGCGCTCCTGGCTTTCCGAGAGCATCATCTCGTAGGCGCTCATGCCGGCTTCACGCGTCGGCACCTTCTCCAGATCGAGCGTGACGCCGAGGTCGCCTTTGGCGCCCATCTCCACCGCCGAACAGGTGAGCCCCGCCGCGCCCATGTCCTGGATCGCGATCACACAATCCTTCTGCATGATCTCGAGGCAGGCTTCGAGGAGGAGCTTCTCGGCGAACGGATCGCCGACCTGCACGGTCGGACGCTTCTCTTCAGAGTCTTCGCCGAATTCGGCCGACGCCATGGAGGCGCCGTGGATGCCGTCGCGGCCGGTCTTGGAGCCGAGATAGACGATCGGCATGCCGACACCGGAGGCCGCCGCGTAAAAGATGCTGTCGGTGCGCGCGAGACCGACCGCCATCGCATTCACCAGGATGTTGCCGTCATACCGGGTGTGAAAACGAACCTGTCCGCCGACTGTCGGCACGCCGAAGGAATTGCCGTAGCCGCCGATGCCGGCGACGACGCCGGACACCAGATGCCGCGTCTTCGGATGTTTGGGGTCGCCGAAGGACAACGCATTCAGGCAGGCGATCGGCCGCGCGCCCATAGTGAACACGTCGCGCAGGATGCCGCCGACGCCGGTGGTGGCGCCCTGGTAAGGCTCGATGTAGCTCGGGTGGTTGTGGCTCTCCATCTTGAAGACCACGGCCAAACCGTCGCCAATGTCGATGACGCCGGCATTCTCGCCCGGTCCCTGGATCACCCAGGGCGCCTCGGTCGGCAATCCGCGCAGATGCACCTTCGATGACTTGTAGGAGCAATGCTCGTTCCACATCGCCGAGAAGATGCCGAGCTCGGTCAGCGTCGGCTCGCGGCCGATGAGCTCGAGGATGCGCTGATATTCGTCAGGCTTGAGCCCGTGCTCGGCGACGAGTTCGGGAGTGATTTTGGGTTCGTTGCGCATCAACCAATTCGTTTCATCAAACTCCTATCCTCTTGGTGAGAAGCGCAGCGAAGCTGCGCGTCTCGAACCATGAGGCAGAGACCTCACAGGCCTCATCCTTCGAGACGGCGCTTCGCGCCTTCTCAGGATGAGCTTCAATGATCACGCCGCTTTCTCGAAATGATGCACCAGCCCGGCAAAAAGGCCGCGCCCGTCGGTGCAGCCCATGATGCCTTCGACATGGTTTTCCGGATGCGGCATCATGCCGAGCACATTGCCCTTGTCGTTGACGATGCCGGCGATGGCGTTGATGGCGCCATTATGATTCCAGTCCGGATCGATAAAGCCGTCCGGCGACGAATAGCGGAACAGCACGCGCCCCTCGCCTTCCAGCCGCGCGATGGTTTCGCCATCGGCGATGTAATTGCCCTCGCCGTGCGCGACCGGCACGCGGATCACCTGGCCGGCATTGTAGCCACGCGTGAACGGCGTATCGGAGCGCTCGACGCGAAGATAGACATCGCGGCAGATGAATTTGAGCTGCTGGTTGCGCATCAGCACGCCCGGCAGCAAGCCGGACTCGCAGAGGATCTGGAAGCCGTTGCAAACGCCGAGCACGAGCCCGCCCTTGGCCGCATGCGCGCGCACAGCGTCCATGATCGGCGCGCGGGCCGCAATGGCGCCGCAGCGCAGGTAATCGCCGTATGAAAAGCCGCCGGGCACCACCACGAGATCGGTCCCTGCGGGAAGCGCGTGCTCGGCATGCCAGACCATCGCGGGCTCGACGCCGGAGACGAGCTTCAGCGTGCGCGCCATGTCGCGCTCACGATTGATTCCGGGAAAGACGAGGACGGCGGATTTCATGAGCTACATCAGTCTCGCGATATAGGCTGCGAGTTTCTCAGTCGTCGTCCCCGTGGATTGGTAAGCCAAGATCACCCCACCACCTCGACGCGGTAATTCTCGATCACCGTATTCGCCAACAGCTTGTCCGCGGCCTGTTTCAGCAATTCCTCGGCCTTGGCACGATCCGTCGTCCCTTCCAGCTCAATGTCGAACACCTTGCCCTGCCGCACGCTGGCGACGCCTTCGACACCGAGCGATCGCAGCGCGCCTTCGATGGCCTTGCCTTGCGGGTCGAGAATGCCGGATTTCAGGGTGACGGTGACGCGGGCTTTCATCGCTGGCGGACTTTCATTCCTGCGGCCCGCCGGGCGGGCCTGAGCGGCCGCCATGCGGATTCGGCAGCCTCAGAGCCTCCGCCTAGCACCCTTCCGGGAGGCTCTCAATGCGCTATCCCCGGCTATTTTTAGGCGATTTCAATGCGCTTTTTTGGTGCGCGGCGCCGGCTGGAAGGCGGCCATCAGGGCGTCGAAACGCGGCTGCCAAGTCTCGATCTGGGCTTCCGTGGCGTGGCAGACCATCGCCACCGAATAGTTGCCTGCCGCAGTCATGTAGGAGACGTAGCGGGCGGTCTGTCCGGCCATGGACATGCGGAACTCGGCCCGTTGCACCGGATGGCGGGAAGACGACCACGGCCGATAGGGCTGCACGAGCTCCGGCGGCACGTCTGCGTCACGGTCCCAGCTCACGGCGCTGGCCACGGTCCGTTCCAGTTCAGCCTTCTGCTCGGCAAAGGCGGCGATCTGCTCGCGCGCGACCTCGGCGCCGTCGAACGTCTTCATGATCCGCTCCGCCGAGCCAAGCGGTACCTTCTCCTTGCTCAGCGAGCAGCCCGCAACCGCGCCCTGGCAGGCGTCGGGCTTGCATTCCACGCCGAATTCGCCGCTCGCATCGATGTCGAGCGACCAGAGTTCGTTGTCGTAGGTGAAGGCGAACACGTTCTCCGGATCGCGGTATTCCGCGGCAAAGGCCGATGTGGCCGCGGCCAGCAGCAACACACACGTCGCAATTGCCGTGCGGCGAAACGACCAGACAGACATCGCAGAAAACCCCGTGCGGAATTGCATCGTCCTGCTGGGTCGCGTCAGGCAAGCTTTGCGTTCAACCCGAATCCAGAAACGTAATGTAGCTAGGAAATGAAAACGGGGGCCGGAAGGCCCCCGCTTGTCACAATCTTTTTATAAATTCACGCGCTTTCAGCCCTTCACCAGCACCGGGCCGGTACCGCGCGGCGGCTCACCCTCGCTCATGATGCCGAGCCGCTTGGCGACTTCCGTATAGGCTTCGACAAGGCCGCCAAGATCGCGGCGAAATCGGTCCTTGTCGAGCTTCTCGTTCGACTTGATATCCCACAGCCGGCAGGAATCGGGAGAGATTTCGTCGGCAACGACGATGCGCATCATCTCGCCCTCCCACAGCCGGCCGCATTCCATCTTGAAATCGACCAGGCGGATGCCGACGCCAAGGAAAAGTCCGGAGAGGAAATCATTGACGCGGATGGCGAGCGCCATCATGTCGTCGATCTCCTGCGGCGTCGCCCAGCCAAAGGCGGTGATGTGCTCTTCCGACACCATCGGGTCGCCGAGCTGGTCGTTCTTGTAATAGAATTCGATGATCGAGCGGGGAAGCTGCGTGCCTTCCTCAATGCCGAGGCGAGTAGCGAGCGATCCGGCGGCGACATTGCGCACGACGATTTCCAGCGGAATGATCTCCACCTCGCGGATCAGTTGCTCGCGCATGTTGAGCCGGCGGATGAAATGCGTCGGCACGCCGATATTGTTGAGGTTCTGGAAGACGTATTCCGAAATCCGGTTATTCAGGACGCCTTTGCCCTCGATCACCTCGTGTTTCTTGGCGTTGAAGGCGGTGGCATCGTCCTTGAAATGCTGGATCAGTGTTCCGGGTTCGGGGCCCTCATAGAGGACCTTCGCCTTACCTTCATAAATGCGGCGGCGGCGGCTCATTGGAATGTACCGTGGTTTGAGAAAGTCCATGAATGCCGTGGCTCCAGGTTGGGTGTTCTGTCCGCGGCGGGACCGGACGGCGCGACGGAGAGACACAACGCGAACGGCCTGTCCGATCGGGGGCAACCTAACCGATCGACTTGCCGGATACAATGCAGCCTGGGGCCTGTCATCCACCGCATATAGCCCCTAAATTTCAGTCGTCTATGGTTGCCTTGACCCCTTTCCCCCGATATGCAAGGCGGCAACGCGCAGTATCGCGCCTATTGTTCAAAGATTGACGAGGGCAGGAATGACCACTTTCGACAAGCGCGAGGAAGGGTTTGAGAAAAAATTCGCGCATGACGAGGAACTGAAGTTCAAGGCCTATGCCCGCCGCAACAAGCTGCTGGGACTCTGGGCGGCCGAGCAACTGGGCAAGACCGGCCCGGATGCCGAAGCCTATGCCAAGGAAGTGGTGCTGGCCGATTTCGAGGAAGCCGGCGATGGCGACGTCGCCCGCAAGGTGATCGCCGATCTCGCGCCAAAGGGCATCAGCGAGGCGCAGGTGCGCGAAAAGATGAACGAATTTCTCGCCACCGCCGTCGCCCAGATCCAGTCGCAATAGTCAAAAAGGGCGGGCGGCATGTCGTCATCGCGGTTTTCGCTCGCCCGCCGGCTGCGGTCCGGCGAGACGGTATTCTCCGCCTGGTGCGGCTTGCCCGCGCCGCTGGTTGCCGAGAATGTCGCGCGCGCGGGATATTCCGCCGCAGTGATCGATCAGCAGCATGGCTTGTGGGATACCGCAACGACGTTGCAGGCGATCGGCGGCATTCATCAGGCGGCGAGCGCGCCGATCGTGCGCGTGCCGCTGAATGATTTTGCCAATGCGGCGCGCGTGCTGGATTTCGGCGCCGAGGGCGTGATCGCGCCGATGATCAACAGCGCCGCCGACGCGCGCGCTTTTGTCTCCGCCACCAAATATCCGCCGCTCGGCGAACGCAGCGTCGGCGCGCATCGCGCAGCGGCGCTTGCAGGCTTCCCGGATCAGCGGCCATATCTGAAGGAAGCGAATGACACGACGCTGACCATGGCGATGATCGAGACGCGCGCCGCGATGGCCAATCTCGATGCGATTGCCGGCACGCCCGGCATCGACATGCTGTTCGTCGGCCCGTCCGATCTTTCGATGGCCTTGACTGAGGGCAAGACGCTGGACGCGCATTCGCCCGAGGTTGAAGCCGCGCTCGAACAGATTCTCGCCGCCTGCAAGAAGGCCGGAAAAATCCCGGGGCTTTATTGCATCGACGGCGAACGTGCGGCGACGATGGCGAAACGCGGATTCAGGTTTCTCACCATCGGCAGCGATCTCGCCTTCCTGCGCGCCGGCGCGGCGGAGCAGTTGGGGAAACTGAAAACTTAACCGTCACCCTCGAACTGGCCAAAGAAAATGAAGTCGTCCCCGCGAAAGCGGGGACCCATAGCAACATGCTATCGAGATGTTTATGGGTCCCCGCGTGCACGGGGACGACACCGAGTATCGGTTAAACGATCAGGCCAGTGGATCAGTTTTGCTCAACGTTGAAGCGAGTGCATCCAGCACCGCCGCCACATCCTTCTCAACATCCCCCGCAGCAATCTTGATCACCTTGTAATCCCGTTCGGCGAGCCAAGCCCTGCGCTCCTCACGCGCACTCTCCGCCTCGCCGCTCTCCTGCACCGGCACGAGATCGATGACTGCCCGCAGCGGGAATGACACAAAGTCGACAATATGCGGACCGACCGGCGTCTGCCGCTTGAAGCCAGATGCGGCGAAGCGGCGGTCATTGGTCAGCGCGCGCCAGAAGATGCGCTCGGCGTCGGTCGGATTTCGCCGCAGAAGCCGCGCGAGCCCGCGCATCGGCGCATGCGCCGTAGCGCCTTCCGGAAGATTCGCCTGTCCGCTCAGCAGGCCGCGCAGCAATTCCGCCTGCGTGCCATCGAGCACGCCGCCCCGCGCCGGCCCTTTGCGGCCCTGCACCAGCGAGGTGATGATGCCGTGCAGGGTGCGGATATCCTGCTGCGTCGGCTGCATGCGCGTGAAGATGTTGCGCATATTGATGATCATGGTGTCGCGCTTCTCAGCCGGGCGGAAATATTCGATTTGCTCGAGCTCACTCTCGAGATCGCGGAAGAAGGCGAACAATTGTTCTTTCGGGGCCGGCGGCGACTTTTGCGGCATGCCGAACGGCAGGCCACCCTCGTTCGCCAGCTTGAACCATTCGTAACCGACCACCACCACCGCCTGCCCGAGATTGAGCGAGGCGAAGGCCGGATTGACCGGCAAGGTGAGGATGGCGTCGGCCATCCCGACTTCGTCATTCTCAAGGCCGTTGCGCTCGCGCCCGAACATCAGCGCCACCGTCTCGCCGCCGGCGATGCGCGGCGCCATGAGGCGCGCGGCCGCGTCAGCGCCGACCACGGGCTTGGCTTGATCATGCATCCGCGCGGTCGCGCCGAGCACATAATGACAGTCGGCGATGGCGGCTTCCACGCCGTCGAACAGCTCGGCCTGCTCCAGGATGCGGTCGGCGCCGGCGGCCATGACGCGTGCACGCTCGTTCGGCCAGCCCTGCACCGGCTTGACCAGCCGGAGCCGCGACAGCCCGAAATTGCCCATGGCGCGCGCCACCGCCCCAATATTCTCGCCGAGCTGCGGCTCGACCAGAATGACGATGGGCGCCGGGCGGGCGGCCCAGTCCTTGGTCTTGTCGGTTCCGGCGCCTGGCATGCAAAAAGCTCCTCGGCGGGCCAATGCCCTGAAGGCGCAGCCCCTGCCCAAGCTGGCCGGTTGCGTCAAGCGGCGGCCCCCTATCCGCCCCGAACCAGACGGCAGTGCTGGGGGGATTTCCGTGTCCGACTTTTTGCTGATGCGCCCAGCCGCATGTCTGGCGGCCGGGACCCATCTCGCACTTGCTCACAAGACTTTTACCGGCGCAGGCCGGATGCTATAGGGCGCGCGCCGAACCTCCGTCAGTCGGATTCCCGGTTGGCGGTCTCCGCGCCGCAAACAATTCATTTGAGGGCCCCTGGGCAGACGCCAGCCCGCGCCCGTCAATGTCGTTTCCGGTCGGCCCAAACAAGCCCGGCGACCATAGGTGCAAGCATGTCAAATAATGAAATCGTGTGGACAAAGGTTGATGAAGCCCCGGCGCTCGCGACCTTCTCCCTGCTGCCGATCGTCGAAGCCTTCGTTGGTGCGGCGGGCGTATCCATGAAGCTGAAGGACATCTCGCTGGCCGGTCGCATCATCGCCAATTTCCCCGAGAAGCTGACCGCCGCGCAACGGATCGGCGACGAGCTCACCGAACTTGGCGAACTGGCGACGCGGCCCGAGGCCAACATCATCAAGCTGCCCAACATCTCCGCCTCGATCCCGCAGCTCAAGGCCGCGATCAAGGAGCTGCAAGGCAAGGGCTATAACGTTCCGGATTATCCGGACAATGCCGCGACGGACGCCGAGAACGAGATCAAGTCGCGCTACGCCAAGGTGCTCGGCAGCGCCGTCAATCCCGTGTTGCGTGAGGGCAATTCCGACCGCCGCGCCGCCGGCGCCGTCAAGCAATACGCCCGCAACAATCCGCACAAGATGGGCGCCTGGAGCAAGGACTCCAAATCGCATGTGGCGCACATGTCCGGCGGCGATTTCTACGGCTCGGAAATCTCGACCACCGTCGCCTCGGCCACCAATGCCCGCATCGAACTCGTTGGCAAGGATGGCGCCGTGACTGTGCTGAAGGCGAAGACGCCGCTTGACCCAGGCGAGATCATCGACGCCGCGGTGATGAGCAAGAAGGCGCTGCGCGCGTTCTACGCGGAGCAGATCGAGGCCGCCAGGAAGGACGACGTGCTGTTCTCACTGCACGTCAAGGCGACGATGATGAAGATCTCCGATCCCGTCATCTTCGGCCACGCGGTGTCCGTGTTCTTCGCCGACGCGATCGAGAAGCACGCCGCCACGCTGCAGCGCCTCGGCGTCAATCTCAACAACGGCTTCGGCGATCTCCTGACGAAAATCGAGACGCTGCCGGAGGCTGAGAAGGCAGCGATCAAGGCCGACATTGCCGCGACTTACGAGAAACGGCCGGGCCTCGCCATGGTCAACTCCGACAAGGGCATCACCAACCTGCATGTGCCCTCGGATGTCATCGTCGACGCGTCGATGCCGGCGATGATCCGCGAGTCCGGCCGCATGTGGGGCGCCGACGGCAAGCTGCACGATGTCAAGGCCGTGATCCCGGATCGCGCCTATGCGACGCTGTATCAGACGGTCATCGAGGACTGTAAGGCCAACGGCGCGTTCGATCCGAAGACCATGGGCTCGGTGCCGAACGTGGGCTTGATGGCGCAGAAGGCCGAGGAATACGGCTCGCACGACAAAACGTTTGAAATTCCCGCGGACGGAACGGTCCGCGTCGTTGCCGGCGATGGCAAGGTGCTCTTGGAGCGTCCGGTCGAGACCGGCGACATCTTCCGCATGTGCGAGGCCCGGGACACGCCGATCCAGGACTGGGTCAAGCTCGCGGTGCGGCGCGCGCGCCTCACCGGCACCCCGGCCGTGTTCTGGCTCGACAAGAATCGTGCGCACGACGCGCAGGTCATCGCCAAGGTCGAGAAATACCTGAAGGATCACGACACCGCGGGGCTCGACATCCGCATTCTGTCGCCGGATGAAGCGATGAAGTTTTCGCTCGAGCGCATCCGCAAGGGACAGGACACGATCTCGGTCACCGGCAACGTGCTGCGCGACTATCTGACCGACCTGTTCCCGATCATGGAGCTCGGCACCTCGGCCAAGATGCTGTCGATCGTTCCGCTGCTGGCGGGCGGCGGCCTGTTCGAGACCGGTGCCGGCGGCTCGGCGCCCAAGCACGTGCAGCAGTTCCAGGAAGAGGGCTATCTGCGCTGGGATTCGCTCGGCGAATTCCTCGCCCTCGGCGCGTCGCTCGAACATCTGGCGCAGACCTACAAAAACGCCAAGGCGCAGGTTCTCGCCGAGACGCTCGACACGGCCATCGCCAAGATCCTCGAGTTCAACCGCTCCCCTGCGCGCAAGGTCGGCCAAATCGACAATCGCGGCAGCCACTTCTACCTCGCCCTCTATTGGGCGCAAGCGCTGGCCGCACAAACCAAAGATGCGGAGCTGCAAGCCCGCTTCAAGAACCTCGCCGAGACGCTCGCCAAGAACGAAGCGAAGATCAATGACGAACTGATCGGCGCGCAGGGCAAGCCGGTCAACACGGGCGGTTACTATCTGCCCGATTTTGCCAAGACGTCGGCCGCGATGCGACCGAGCGCCACGCTGAACGCCGCGATAGCCGCGCTCTGACGCTCAAGTCCGGCGGCGGCGGGCGTCGCCGAGGCATGACTTGCTGATGATGAACTGAAAAGGTGGCTTCTTAAAATGGCGAAGATCAAGGTGACGAATCCCGTCGTCGAAATGGACGGCGACGAGATGACGCGCATCATCTGGCAACTGATCAAGGACAAGCTGATCCATCCCTATCTCGACATCGACCTTCTTTATTACGACCTCAGCATCCAGAAGCGCGACGAGACCAACGACCAGATCACCGTTGACGCCGCCAACAAGACCCGCGAGATCGGCGTCGCCGTCAAATGCGCCACCATCACCCCGGACGAAGGGCGGGTGAAGGAATTCGGCCTGAAGGAGATGTGGCGTTCGCCGAACGGCACCATCCGCAACATACTCGGCGGCACGATCTTCCGCGAGCCGATCATCTGCAAGAACATCCCACGCCTGGTGCCGGGCTGGACCAAGCCGATCGTGATCGGCCGTCACGCCTATGGCGACCAGTATCGCGCCACCGACTTCAAGTTCCCGGGCAAGGGCACGCTGACCATCAAGTTCACCGGCGACGACGGCCAGGTGATCGAGAAGGAAGTGTTCAAGGCCCCGGGCGCGGGCGTCACCATGGCGATGTACAACCTCGACGATTCGATCCGCGACTTTGCCCGTGCATCGTTCAATTACGGCCTCAACCGCGGCTATTCGGTCTATCTCTCCACCAAGAACACGATCCTGAAGCAGTATGACGGCCGCTTCCTGGAGCTGTTCCAGAAGGTCTTTAACGAGGAGTTCAAGGCCGCGTTCGAGAAGGCGAAGATCACCTACGAGCACCGGCTGATCGACGACATGGTCGCCTCGGCGCTGAAATGGTCGGGCGGCTATCTTTGGGCGTGCAAGAACTACGACGGCGATGTGCAGTCGGACGTGGTGGCGCAGGGCTTCGGCTCGCTCGGCCTGATGACCTCGGTGCTGATGACACCGGACGGCAAGGTGGTGGAATCGGAAGCCGCGCACGGCACGGTGACGCGCCATTATCGCCAGCACCAGCAGGGCCAGGCGACATCGACCAATTCCATCGCCTCGATCTTCGCCTGGACGCGCGGGCTTGCGCATCGCGCCAAGCTCGACAACAACGCGGCGCTTGCGAAGTTCTCGACCACGCTGGAAAAGGTCTGCGTCGACACCGTCGAGTCCGGCTTCATGACCAAGGACCTCGCCCTCCTCGTCGGCCCCGACCAGAAGTGGCTCTCGACCACCGGCTTCCTCGACAAGATCGACGAGAATCTGAAAAAGGTGATGGCGTGACTTTCACCGTCACCCTGAGGGCCCGTGCAGCAATCTCGGGTCTGCCCGAGATCGGCATTTCTAAATTCGCGCAAGCCTCGAAGGGCGACGGTCCGAACGCCGCGGCGCACTGGCGGCGCATCCTTTGAGCTCGTTATCGGCGAGCACCTCAGGATGACGGATAGAGGTTTGTGGGCGGGCCTACGCCGCGCCCTTCTTCTTTTTGATCGCCTTGCGTAGTCCTTCGACTTCCTTGATGCGGATGTCGGCGATGCGCTGGGCCGCAACGTCTTCCGGAAAATCGAGCGATTCCAGCAGACGGCCGGCAAGCTGGAGACTGGCTTCGACGGTTTCCGGCACCGCCCCCATGCATCCGAGCCGGGTCAGCCGCGCGGCGTGCTCGGAATCTTTCGCGCGCGCCAGCACGCAAGCCTTGGGGCGCAGCTTGATCACCTCTTCCACCATGCGTTCGGTGGCTTCGGCGCCGCTCAGCGTCACCACGAAGGCGCGCGCGTGCTTGGCGCCGGCGCGCTCCAGCAATTCGCGGCGGCTGGCGTCGCCGAAATAGACCATGTGGCCGGCTTCGCGATGCTCGCTCACAAGATGTCCGTGCGTGTCGAGCGCGACCCAGGGAACGTTTTCGGAATCCAGCACCCGCGCCACCGTCTGGCCGACGCGGCCGAAGCCGCCGATGATGACGTGGTCGCGCAATTCGGCGATTTCCTCCTCGGGCGTGTCGCCGTCATGATCGAGCGGCTCGAGATATTCGCCGACCCGGCGCGCGGCGATGGCGAGCAGCGGCGTCACCATCATGCTGAGGCCGGCCACCGCGATGGCGGAGGTCGCGATCTCCGGATGCAGCAATCCTTTGCCGCGCGCGAGACCAATCACGATGAAGGCGAATTCGCCCCCCTGCGCGAGCAGCAAGGCAACTTCGGCCGCGATCGGCCGCGCCACGCGGAACAATCGCGTCGCCAGGTAAATGATGACCGCCTTCACGGCGATCAGGGACGCCAGGGCGAGCAAGATCCAGCCGATATGCGCCCACACCACCGTCAGCTCGATCATCATGCCGACAGTCACGAAGAAGATGCCGAGCAGCAGGCCCTTGAAGGGATCGAGATCGACCTCGATCTGATGGCGGTACTCGCTGTCGCTGAGCAACAGGCCGGCGAGAAAGGCGCCGAGGGCGGTGGACAGACCGGACATGCCGGTCGTAGCGGAAATGCCGACCACGATGACCAGCGAAATCGCCATGATCAGTTCGCGGCTGCCGGTGCGCGCCGCCGAACGCATCAGCGGCGTTACGACATATTTGCCGATCACCATGATCAGCACGACGGCGGCCAGCGCCTGGCCGAATGGCTTGATCAGATCGAGAAACGAATGGCCGCCCGCGCTGCGGGCCTCCAGAATGCCGATGGTGAACAGCACCGGCACCACCATCAGGTCCTGGAACAGCAGTACCGACAGCGCCACGCGCCCGACCGGCGCCGCCGCGCGATGCTGATCGAGCAGCAATTGCATCACGATCGCGGTCGAGGACAGCGCAAAGCACATGCCGAGAATGAGGCCGGTGGGCGGCGGCAATCCGCTCCAGCGGATCAGCGTGCCGATCGCAAGAATGGACGCGACCACCTGAACCGCGCCGACGCCCAGCACATAGCGCCGCAACTGCCAGAGCCGCTGCAGCGACAATTCCATGCCGAGCAAAAACAGCAGAAACACGATGCCAAGATCGGCGAGCGGCTCCGCGCGCGCCGGATCATCGAGGGTGACGTACTGGATCCAGGGAAAGCGATCGACCAGAAGGCCAAGGCCATACGGACCAAGGGCGAGACCGACCAGAAGGAAGCCGAGCACGGTGCCGAGCCGCAAGCGGTGCAGCAGCGGCACGATGATGCCGGCCGCGACCAGAAAAATCAGGATGCTCTTCAGGCCTTCGGCATGCAGCAAGGCGCATTCTCCAGCTTCGGCGATGCGATTCCCGCAATTCTCTTATCAGGTGAGCCGAGGGATTCGACACCGCCCCGCTGAAACTTTTTGGCCGCCGCCGCGGGTCACCACAGGGTCTTATTCGCCCGCTCCGACCAGGAGCGGTCATATTCGGCGCCCCCCACCCGGTTCTCGCTCAAGGCGGCGAGAATCTCTCCCGCGCTGGGGAGCGCCTTCGGATCGATGTGCCGGTTCGGATTCCACAATTCCGACCGGATGATCGCGCGCGCGCACTGGAAATAGACGGCGTCCACGGTCACGATCGCCACCGAGCGCGGCGCCTTGCCGTCCACCGCAAAGGACGACACCAGGTCGGCATCGGCGGAAAGCTGCGCCCGCCCGTTCACGCGCAGGGTATTGCCGGCGCCGGGGATGAGAAACAGCAATCCGACGCGCGGATCGCGCACGATGTTGCGCAGCGAATCGATGCGGTTGTTGCCGCGCCGGTCCGGCAGGATCAGCGTCTTCTCGTCCTGCACGCGAACGAAGCCGCGGCCGTCGCCGCGCGGCGAACAATCGAGCCCTTCCGGGCCGCAGGTCGCCAGCACCGCCAAGGGCGAGGCTTCGATGAACGCGCGATATTGCGCGGTGATGACGTCGGTCTCCTTGACGAGCGAAGCTGTGTTGGCGGTGCCGTAAAGCCCCTCAAGCTGTTCGAGGCTCGTGATGATCGACATGACTCAGGCTTGTCCGAGCGCCGCCGCGATGGCGGACAGCGCCGCATCGGCCTTGGAGCCGTCCGGACCGCCGGCCTGCGCCATGTCGGGCCTGCCGCCGCCGCCCTTGCCGCCGAGCGCTTCCGCGCCGGTGCGCACGAGATCGACGGCGTTGAAGCGCGCGGTCAGATCGGCGGTGACGCCGACCACGATCCCGGCCTTGCCGTCCTCGGTCTTGCCGACAATCGCCACGACGCCTGAGCCGACCTGCTTCTTGCCTTCGTCGGCAAGACTGCGCAGGTCCTTCAGGTCGATGCCTTCGACCGCGCGCGCGAGCAGTTTGACATCGCCGACCGAGCGGACCGCGTCGGCCGCCGCAGATTTCCCGCCGCCGCCCATGGCGAGCTTCTTTTTCGCGTCGGCGAGTTCCCGCTCGAGCTTGCGTCGCTCCTCCACAAGTTGCTCGACACGCGCGTCGATGTCGCCGACCGGCACTTTCAGCAAGCTCGCAAGATCGCGCAGCTTGCGGCTTTCCGAGGCCAGATGCTTTCGCGCGGCATCTCCCGTCATCGCCTCGATGCGGCGCACGCCGGCGCCGACCGCGCTTTCGCCCGCGACCGCGATCAGGCCGATATCGCCGGTGCGGTTCACATGCGTGCCGCCGCAGAGTTCGACCGACCAGCCCATCTGGTTGCCGGTGCCCTCGCCCATCGCCACCACGCGCACTTCGTCACCGTATTTCTCGCCGAACAGCGCGCGCGCGCCGGAGGCGATGGCATCATCGACCGCCATCAGGCGCGTCGTCACCGGCGTATTCTGCAGCAGCACCGTGTTGGCGATGTCCTCAACCCTGAGCACCTCGTCGTCGTTCATGGGCTTGGGATGCGAGAAATCGAAGCGCAGGCGGTCAGGCGCGACCAGCGAGCCTTTCTGCGCGACATGATCGCCCAGCACCTGCCGCAGCGCTTCATGCAGGAGATGCGTCGCCGAATGGTTGGCGCGGATGGCGGAGCGTCGCGCATGATCGACATCGAGCTGCAGGGCGATGCCCGCCTTCAGCGCGCCCTCTTCCACCACGCCCGAATGCACGAAAAGATCGCCGGCCTTCTTCTGCGTGTCGGTGACGCGGAAGCGCACGCCCTCGCCGGTCATGATGCCGGTGTCGCCGATCTGGCCGCCGGATTCGCCGTAGAACGGCGTCTGGTTCAGAACGACTGCGCCGGTTTCGCCCTTGTTCAGCGCGTCGACCTCTTTGCCGTCGCGCACCAGAGCGGCCACCACGCCTTCGGCGCTTTCGGTCTCGTAGCCGAGAAATTCCGTCGCGCCGACTTTCTCGCGCAGGCCGAACCAGACGGTCTCGGTCGCGGCCTCGCCCGAGCCCGCCCAGGCGGCGCGCGCCTTCTCGCGCTGCTTTTCCATCGCCGCGTTGAACGCCTCGACATCGACGCCGATGCCGCGCGGTCGCAAGGCATCCTGCGTCAGATCGAGCGGGAAGCCGTAGGTGTCGTAGAGCGTGAAGGCGGTGTCGCCCTTCAGCTTGTCGCCCTGCTTCAGCGCCTTCGATTCCGCATCGAGAATGGAGAGCCCGCGCTCCAGTGTCTTGCGGAAGCGCGTTTCCTCGAGCTTCAGCGTCTCCGAGATCAGCGCTTCGGCGCGGCGCAGCTCCGGATAGGCCTGGCCCATCTCGCGCACCAGCACCGGCACGAGCTTCCACATCAACGGCTCGCGCGCGCCGAGCAATTCGGCGTGGCGCATGGCGCGCCGCATGATGCGGCGGAGCACATAGCCGCGGCCCTCGTTCGAGGGCAAGACGCCATCGGCGATCAGGAAGGACGAGGCGCGCAGGTGATCGGCGATGACGCGATGCGAGGCCTTTTGCGGACCGTCCGGCGACACCCTGGTGAGGTCGGCGATGGCCTGGATGATCGCGCGGAACAGATCGATCGCGTAATTGTCGTGCGTGCCCTGCAGCACGGCGGCGATGCGCTCGAGCCCCATGCCGGTGTCGATCGAGGGCCTTGGCAGATTGACGCGCGCGCTGTCGGCCATCTGCTCGTATTGCATGAAGACGAGATTCCAGATCTCGATGAAGCGGTCGCCTTCGGCATCCGCGCTGCCGGGCGGGCCGCCGGGGATCTGGTCGCCGTGATCGTAGAAGATTTCCGAGCACGGTCCGCAAGGGCCGGTGTCGCCCATGGCCCAGAAATTGTCGGAGCCGGCGATGCGGATGATGCGGCTTTCGGGGAGCCCCGCGATCTTCTTCCACAGTCCGAAGGCTTCGTCGTCGTCGATATAGACGGTCGCGGTCAGCTTGTCCTTCGGCAGCCCGAATTCCTTGGTGACAAGAGTCCAGGCAAGCTCAATCGCTCGGTCCTTGAAATAATCGCCGAAGGAAAAATTGCCGAGCATCTCGAAGAAGGTGTGATGGCGCGCGGTATAGCCGACATTGTCGAGGTCGTTGTGCTTGCCGCCGGCGCGCACGCATTTCTGCGAGGTTGCCGCGCGGCTGTAGGGACGCTTCTCGAGGCCGGTGAAGACATTCTTGAACTGCACCATGCCGGCATTGGTGAACATCAGGGTCGGGTCGTTGCGCGGCACCAAGGGCGAGGACGCCACGACCTCGTGGCCGTTGCGCCTGAAATAATCGAGGAAGGAGGACCTGATCTCGTTGACGCCGCTCATGGACGGAATGCCGCTTCTTTCGCTCGCAGCGCAGCAACCGCGCCGCCCTCTTTGGTTACGGCGGCGCAGGCGCGCCGACTTGGCCGTTGCTCATGGCCAAGTCTCAAGCCCCGGCCCTTCTGGATTTTCAGGGGGATATGTAGCGACGAGGGTCAGGTCTGTCCAGAAAACGGCATAGCCCGCTCGGCCAATAGAAAAACTGCCCTCTCCCCCTTGCGGGAGAGGGCATCAGCGGTTCAACGGGGATAGCCGGATGAGGGGTGTCGTCCCTGGAACCCCCGGCTCGCGCTCGCCATCGCTCCGCGCGCGCCACCCTCTCCCACAGGGGGAGAGGAAAGCGTGCTTGTGGCTACGCCTCACATATTTGCCGACGTCGGTCAGCCGCCGGCGTTAACCCTCCGCCGCCTCGTCGCCGTCGCTCTCCGGCTCGCCTTCCAGAATCTTCTCGGCGAGGATGCCGGAATTCTGCCTAACCGCCGCTTCGATCTGCGCGGCCATGTCGGGATTGGCCTTCAGGAAATTCTTGGCGTTCTCCCGGCCCTGCCCGATCCGCTGGCTGTCATAGGAGAACCAGGCGCCGGATTTCTCGACCACCCCGGCCTTGACGCCGAGATCGATCAGTTCGCCGATCTTGGAGACGCCCTCGCCATACATGATGTCGAACTCGACCTGCTTGAAGGGCGGCGCCAGCTTGTTCTTGACGACCTTGACGCGGGTCTGGTTGCCGATCACCTCGTCGCGATCCTTGATGGCGCCGATCCTGCGGATGTCGAGGCGCACCGAGGCGTAGAATTTCAGCGCATTGCCGCCGGTCGTGGTTTCCGGTGAGCCATACATCACGCCGATCTTCATGCGGATCTGGTTGATGAAGATCACCATGGTCTTGGACTTGTTGATCGAAGCGGTGAGCTTGCGCAAAGCCTGGCTCATCAGCCGCGCCTGCAGGCCGGGCAGGCTGTCGCCCATCTCGCCTTCGAGTTCGGCGCGCGGCACAAGCGCGGCGACCGAATCGATCACCAGCACATCGACCGCACCGGAGCGCACCAGCGTGTCGGCAATTTCCAGCGCCTGTTCGCCGGCATCGGGCTGCGAGATCAGGAGTTCGTCAATATTCACGCCCAGCTTGCGCGCATAGACCGGGTCGAGCGCATGTTCGGCGTCGACGAAGGCGCAGATGCCGCCCTTCTTCTGCGCCTCCGCCACTGTGTGCAGTGCCAGCGTGGTCTTGCCGGACGATTCCGGTCCGTAAATCTCGACGATGCGCCCGCGCGGCAGCCCGCCGACGCCGAGTGCGATGTCGAGGCCGAGCGAACCTGTCGAGATGGTCTCGATTTCGATCGACTGGCCCGACTTGCCCAGCTTCATGATCGAGCCCTTGCCGAAATTGCGCTCGATCTGGGAGAGCGCGGCATCAAGAGCTTTGGACTTGTCCATGGATGAACCTTCAACCAGACGCAGGGCAGCTTGGGGGGCCATATCGCGCTCCTTTAAGACTTAAGATTCGGGGCGGGACAACACGAGCTTTTTCGCGCTGCACAGCCCTTCACCCGACTCGCCGGTCAATCCGACATCTGGAGCGCATTGTACATGGTTTGTTCTCGTTCGCAATATGTTCTTATGCGTCTCGCGAATATATGCGTTTCTTGGCATCTAAAGGGGACGTCCTGTCCGGGTTTACCCCCAGTGTCCTTATTCGACTCGGGGGATGTCCTACCGGGCGGCACTGCCGTTTGGACCGATGCGGCTCTTAAAGATGTGGCCAACTGGCTTTATGACGGGTCCCGGCGTTCAGCCGGACAAAGCAACGAATCGCCGCCGGTTTCATTTTGCCCTTATTCATTTTTGCTGTCGCAGGATGGGCAGGCACCGGAAAGGACTTCGCCATGTTTCGATTGCTGATCGCCTTCGCAGCGCTCGCCGCCGTTATCGGCGCGCCGGGCGAAGCCTCGGCGCAATATTACGATCCCTATTACCGCGGCTATTACCCGCCGCCGCCTCCGCCGCCCTATTACCGCGCGCCCGCCCCCCGCTATCGCAGCGACCGGCTGGAAAATTTCCGCCCGGCCTATGTCGACCGTCACGGCCAGATGACGTTTTACCCCAGGCGCGGCGGCGTCTGCCCGCGCGGCTACACCGTGCAGGACGGCGTCTGCAAACCCTATCGCGGCTACTGATCCGGGTCCGCCAGAATAATGCCGGACGCGCCTGAGCGCGCCTCTCGCTTGGGCTGACGCCGGCCGGCACGGAACCCGCCCCGGCGCCGGGCGTTTGCCCCGGCCTGCCGCAGCGGACCGCGCATGACGAACCCGCAGATCCTCGCCTTTGCCATCCTCGCCGCGATGATGGCGCTCTTCGTCTGGGGCCGCCTGCGCTACGACCTCGTCGCCATGCTGGCGCTGCTCGCCGCCGTGCTCGCCGGCATTGTGCCTTACAACAAGGCGTTCAGCGGCTTTTCCGACGACATCATCTTCATCGTGGCGAGCGCACTCGTGGTCAGCGCGGCGGTGGCGCGCTCCGGCGTCATTGCGACGCTGCTGCGGCCGGTCGCGCCTTGGCTCACCACGCCCACCATGCAGGTCTTCGTTCTTTCCGCCGCGGTCGCCGCGCTGTCCGGCTTTGTGAAGAATATCGGCGCGCTCGCCATGCTGATGCCGGTCGCCTTCCAGCTCGCGCGCAAAAGCAACACACCGCCCTCCGCGCTGCTGATGCCGATGGCCTTCGGCTCGCTGCTTGGCGGCATCGTCACCCTGATCGGTACGTCGCCCAACATTCTGGTTTCGCGCGTGCGCCACGAGCAGATCGGCGAGCCCTTCGCCATGTTCGACTTTGCGCCCGTCGGCGGGCTGCTGGCGATCGGCGGCGTCGCTTTTCTCGCCTTCGGCTGGCGGCTGTTGCCGGAACGCAAGGGTGCCGCCTCGATGGACGACGCCTTCACCATGGAAGGCTACACCACCGAGGTCAGCGTGCCGGAAAAATCCGACATCGCCGGCAAGACCGTGAAGGAGCTGGAAGCGCTCGGCGACGGCGACATCGAGGTGATCGCGCTGTTGCGGCGGCGCCAGCGCAATTCGGCGCCGTCCGGCAACATGAAACTGCGCGAAGGCGATATTCTCATCCTGCAGGGTGAATCCGAGGCCCTGGAGAAGATCGTCAGCGCCGCGAAGCTGACGGTCGTGCGCGACGATGCAACCAAGGAAACCGATACGCCGTCCGACGATATCGGCGTGATGGAAGCAATCGTGACGCCGGATTCGGCCGTCACCGATGCGACGCCGCAGCAATTGCGGCTCTATGACAACCACCACGTCAATGTTCTGGCGGTGAGCCGCCGCGGCCGGCGCATCTCCAGCCAGTTGCGGCATGTGCGTTTCCAGCCCGGCGATGTCATCATGCTGCAGGGCGATCTGACGCGCATGCCGGAGACACTCGGCGAATTGCGGCTGTTGCCGCTGGCGGAACGGGGTTTGCAATTCGCCACCGGCCGCCGCGGGCTCCTGCCGGTCCTGGTTCTGATCGCCGCCATGGCGCTGGTCGCCACCGGCCTCTTGCCGGTGGCCTTCGCCTTTGTCGCCGCCGCCGTGACGACGGTTTTGCTGAAGACCATCACCTTGCGCGAGGCCTATGACGCGATCGAATGGCCGATCCTAGTGATGCTAGGCGCGCTCATTCCGGTATCGGATTCCTTGCGCACCACCGGCGGCACCGATGTGCTCGCCGGCTGGCTGGCGGCCATCGCCGATGCGCTGCCGCCGGCCGGCACCCTGACGCTGATCATGGTGGCGGCGATGGCGGTCACGCCGTTTCTCAACAACGCCGCGACCGTGCTGGTGATGGGCCCGATCGCGGCGACCTTTGCGAAAAGTCTCGGACTGTCGCCCGATCCCTTCCTGATGGCGGTGGCGATCGGCGCCGCCTGCGATTTCCTCACCCCGATCGGGCACCAGTCCAACACCCTGGTCATGGGCGCCGGCGGCTATCGCTTCACCGATTACTGGAAGCTCGGCTTGCCGTTGTCGGTTTACGTCATCATCATCGGCGTGCCGCTGATCGCCTGGTTCTGGCCGCTGGTGCCGCGCTGACCTGCGATGAGCTACGTCGGCGTCAGTTTCATCTGCGCCAGCGCCGCGCGGCCGACGAGGCCATAGGGATTGGCCAGGGTCTCAACAAGCTCGAAATGATTGTAGCCCTCCCCGACCAAGAGCTCGACCGGCTTGCCTGCCTTCTTCACGGCCGCGGCAAAGTCGCGCGACTGGCGCTGGAATTCCGGCGTCTCCAATGTGCCGTGGGCGATAATCACCGGCCTGTTGAGCTTGTCCAGATGGCGTTGCGAGGACATCGCATGTTCCATGTCGTCGGTGAACTTCACATAGGATGAGCGCGCCGACAGCCGCACCGGCTTCAGGTCATACATGCCCGAGACCAGCACCGCGCCTTTCACAACATCCTTCGGCAGGGCGTAGTCCTTTTCCCAATCCGTCACCATCACCACGCCACCAAGATGGCCGCCGGAGGAATGGCCGGACATGTAGATGCGGTCGGGGTCGCCGCCGAAACTTTTCGCATTCTTGTAGATCCAGGCGATACCATCGCGGCATTGCTTCGCCATCGGCAGCAGATCGCCCTTGGTCTCCACCACATTGGTGAAATCGAGCGCGATATAATGCGCGCCGGCATTCACGAACATTTCGGCCGGGAATGAATAGCTCTGCGCCGTGCCGCCGCGCCAGGCGCCGCCATGCAGGAAGACATGGATCGGCGCGTTCGGTTTCTTGGCGGGGAACAGGTCGGCGCCCTCTACTTGCGACGATCCATAGGAGAGACGTTTTGGCTCGCCGATGCGCTTGCGCGTCTCGGCGGAATTCGTCGCATAGCGTTTCACGATCTGCGGCAGGTTCGGCGCGTATTTGATCTGGTCGTAGGCGTCGTCGAGTTCCTTCTGGTCCATGTTCATCCAGACCAGCGGCCCCTTCTCGCGCGCTGCGGGTGTCGCCGGCTGCTGCGCTGCGGCGGGAAAAGTCGAAGCGGTAAGAACGGTTGCCGCGGTTCCGGCCATCATGGTGCGGCGATTGACCGCCGTGTCGAATGCCTGATGAAGCTTTGTCATGGCGTCCCTCCTCATTGCGCGGAAGGGAATTATCTCGCCGCCGGCGTGCGCCTACCAGCGCAGAATGCGCGAACCCAGCAATGCGCCGATTGCGGTCACGATGACGATCGCAAGCGTGAACCAGGCGGCGACGAAAATCGGCGAGTCATCGGGACAATGTGAAATGTAAAGCGTCGCCGACAGCGCGCCGGAGAGCAGCCCCGCCGCCGCGCCCGCGAGCGCCGGCCGCGTCGGCGCCCCGTAACGCAAGCCGAACAGGATGGCCGCCAGCATCGGCAAGGCCAGCAGCACCATGTTCATCACGCAGACATACCAATGCACGCCTGCGAGCCGCACCAGCCATTCGCTGCGCGGCACCATCATCAATTCGACCGCCAGCGCGGCCACCATGATTGCGGGAACTGCCGCTGCAACCCAAACTGCTGATCGCGCCGACGATCCCGGTCGCGCCAGCCGCAGCACCATCGCCGCCGCCGCGATCACCAGCAGCCCCATTTCCAGCGGCTTCAGCATGAAGGGCAGCGACATCATCGCGCCGGCGAGATTGGGCCGCAGCCCGACCCAGAGCGCAAACAGCACCACCGACACGGCCAAACCGGCGAGCGCCGCCAGCCCCAGCGCAAGACCGGGCGCAGGTCCGGCCGGTTTGCGGTCCGCCGCCAAAGCACGAATGAGATCGTCGGTCCTCATGTCTCCCGTCCGTGTCGCTTGGCGAGCGAGGCCAGTCCGCGATGCAGCGCCACCCGCACCGCGCCTTCGTTCATCTTCAAGTGACTAGCGGTCTCGGAGATCGAATGGCCATCAACGGCGATGCATTGCACCACGTCGCGCTGGCGCGCCGGCAGGCCCGCGAGCGAGCGGCTGATCTCGCTGTCACGGCCCGGCTCCGGCCCCTCCTCCGCCGCCAGCACATCGGCAAAATCATCCACCGGTACTTCGATGCGGCCGCCGCGGCGGCGCAAGGCGTCGATCATCTTGTAGCGCGCGATCGCATACAGCCACGGCCCCACCGGGCGGCTGTCGTCCCAGGTCTGCCGTTTCAGGTGCACCGCGATCAGGATCTCCTGCACCACGTCCTCCGTCTCGGCCTCGCGGCCGGCGCGGGCAAGGCCGCGCCGCACATAGGCCCGCAAGGCGCGCGCGAATTCCTGCAGGCAAGCGTTATAGGCCGCCCCGTCGCCGGCATTCGCCTGCCGCATCCAGGCGGCCCATCGCACTTCGCGTTCAGTCACGCGCCGTCTTATCCCAATTCGCTCCGACACCGGACATTGTTACACGACGAGCGCTCACGATCACATGGACGTGAGCGCGCAGGTGAGCGCGTAACAGCCGGCATCGAGTCCACGAAAGCTCCCATGAGGTCGGACGATCCGGCCCGGCGGCCCGCTGGCCGTTTCATTGTCTATCAGAGTGGGAGATTCTTCATGAATGCCAAGATTACCGCCGCCGCGCTCGCTGGCTCATTCGTCGCCGCCATGTCGCTGGTGGCCGCTTCCGCCGCGCCGGTCGCGCCGCAGCCCGGCAAGGACAAGTGTTACGGCATCTCCATGGCCGGCAAGAATGACTGCGCCGCCGGTCCCGGCACCACCTGCGCCGGCACCTCCAAGGTCGATTACCAGGGCAATGCCTGGAAATACGTCGACAAGGGCACCTGCGCCTCGATGAAGACCCCGAAGGGCACGGGCTCGCTGACGCCGATCAAGAGCTGATTCGGTCGTCCGGAAGTCATCCCTCCCCTTCAGAGGAGGGATGACCCACGCCGCCGACACGCGGTCGAGAGACAACTGACATGCTGCACCAAAGCAACCTCCCCCGCGCCGGCGGCGTCGGCTTCAAGCCGCAGCATTTCGGCGACATCATTGCAGACGAGCAGCCGATCGGCTTTGTCGAGATTCATGCCGAAAACTACATGGGCCTGGGTGGCGCGCCGCATGCGCAATTGCGCGCCCTGTGCGAACGCTATGCATTGTCGGTGCATGGCGTGGGCCTGTCCATCGGCTCGATGGCGCCGCTCGATCTGGATCATCTCGCGCGCCTGCGCACTCTGTGCGAGCGCTATCAGCCCGCAAGCTTTTCCGAACACCTTGCCTGGTCCTCGCATGGCGACGTGTATCTGAACGATCTCCTGCCCCTGCCCTATACGCAGGAAACGCTCGATCGCATTGTGCAGCATGTCGATCAGGTGCAGCACACGCTGGACCGCGAGATGCTGCTGGAAAATCCGTCGACCTATCTGCAATTCGCGGACAGCACGATCCCGGAAGCGCAATTCCTCGCCGAAATTTCCCGCCGCACCGGCTGCGGACTTCTGCTCGACATCAACAATGTCTTCGTGCAGGCGACCAATCACGGCACCAGCCCCGAGGATTACCTTTCCGCCTTTCCGCTCGAGCGGGTGAAGGAAATCCATCTCGGCGGACATGACGCGCAGCAGGACGAAACCGGCGCACCGCTCCTGATCGACGCGCATGGATCGCCGGTCTCAGATCCGGTCTGGGCACTATATGCGCAGGTGATCGCACAACGCGGGCCGCTGCCGACCCTGATCGAATGGGACAATGACGTGCCCGCCTGGCCGGTGCTGGCGACACAAGCGCGCGCGGCGCAAGACATTCTGGACCGGGCCCGTCGGCAGAAGGCGGCCTGACATGTTCGCCGCGCTGCAGACCGAGTTCGCCACCGCCCTGCTTGACGCCGATCGCGCGGTGCCCGGCGCGTTGACCGCGCATACATCGCGCGAGCCGGTGAGACGCTTCGCCGTCTATCGCAACAATGTGGTGGTCAGCCTGGCGAATGCACTGCGCAGCCGCTTTCCCGCTACCGAAAGGATCGTGGGCGAGGACTTCTTCTTCGCGATGGCGCGCCTGTTCGTCGCCGTGCATCCGCCGCGCTCGAAAATTCTCAGCGACTATGGCGACGAGCTGCCCGGTTTCATTGCGGCCTTCGCGCCAGCCGCAGAACTCCGCTACCTGCCTGACGTCGCGCGGCTGGAAGCCGCCCGCACCCGCGCCTACCACGCCGCCGATGCAGCGCCGGTTTCGCCGGGCGAGCTTGCCTTGCTCGATCCGGCGAAGCTCGGCGAGATACGCGTCGCCCTGCATCCCTCGCTGCAGATCGTGCGCTCACGCTTTCCCATCGTCACCATCTGGGCGATGAATTCCGGAGAGACGCCGCTTGGCCCAGTCGATGAGACGCAAGCCGAAGATGCGCTGGTCCTGCGCCCCGCTTATGAGGTCGGCGTGCGGCGGCTGCCGCAAGGGGGCGCCGCTTTTCTGCTTGCCTTGTCCGATGGCGCGACGCTCAGCGCCGCCGCGGAAGCCGCACTCGCCGAGACCGCCGATTTCGATCTCACCGCCAATCTCGCCGGCCTGATCGGCTCCGGCGCGATGACGGGCTTCGCCCCTTCCCAAGGAGCAACATCATGAGCATGCCGCTCACCGCTTCCTCACAGCCCGGCCTCGCCGGTCTGATCGCCCGCGCCAACACATTGATGTCCGCCATTCCCTACACGCTTGTGGCGCTGATCGGCCGCGTTTCCATTGCCGCAGTGTTCTGGCGCTCCGGCCAGACCAAGCTCGACGGTTGGCACGTGTCGGAAAGCGCGATCGAATTGTTCCGCGAGGAATACAGGCTTCCGGTGATCGATCCGACGCTCGCGGCGTATCTCGCGGCCGCGGCCGAGCACATCTTCCCGATATTGCTGCTGTTTGGCCTCGCCACCCGCTTCTCCGCGCTGGCGCTCCTGATCATGACGCTGGTGATCCAGATTTTTGTCTATCCCGATGCCTGGCCGACGCACGGCTCCTGGGCCGCAATCTTTTTGATGCTGATGGCGCAGGGCCCGGGCAAGATATCGATGGATGCGCTGATCGCGCGGTCCCAGCAATAAAAGTGCCCCGCGGCGATGCCGCGAGGCATCCTGCATGCGATCAAGCAGCCGCTATTTCGCCGGCTTGACCTCGATCTTCTTGGCCTGCGCCGGCGCCGGTTTCGGCACGGTGACTTTCAGCACGCCGTTGGCGATGGTCGCCTTCACGGCATTGGCGTCGACACCCGCCGGCAATTCCAGGCTGCGGTAGAAGGAGCCGTAGCTGCGTTCGACCAGGCGGTAATTCTTGTCCTTCTCTTCCTTCTCGGCTTTCTTTTCGCCGCGGATGGTCAGGACATTGTCGGACAAGTCGATCTGCACGTCCTTCTCTTCCAGCCCCGGCAGTTCCGCGGTGATTTCGATCTCCTTGTCGGTCTCCACCACGTCGGTTGCCGGCATCAGACCCTTGGTCTCAAGCGATCCAAAGGACGGAAACCGTCCGAAATCCTCCAGCATGCGGTCCAGCTCCCGGTGCAGCCCAGCAAACGGATGAAAGCTCTGGCCAACAGCGCTGCGGTCGCGGGCAATAGGGATGAGGGATTTCAATGACATGAACACCTCCATTCGGCAAACGCCGCTCCTCACGGCAGGTACTATCTGTCACCACCGCACTGTGGCCGCTTTGATCGGCATCAAAACTATCAATGCGCGCCGGCCCACATCTTCCCGGATTCGATCGTCGCGCCCGACACCAGCTCGATCCAGACAAGATGATCCCGTACGCGCGGTGCAATATTTCAAACGCACCGGCGGCTGAATAAGCGAGGGGTGAGTTTCGCCGCTATTTCGCGCGTGGCCGTGTCCCGCCAGGCACATCCATCGCCGCATGTCCGCGATGCTCGGCGATGTTTTGATACATCTTGCGCAGCACGCTTTTCACCAGGGCGATGTCCTTTTCCGGCAGATTGCCGAAGGCGACCTCCTCGTCGGCGAGCATTTTCGGCACCAGATCCTCGACGACGCCGACACCTTTCTTGGTCAGCCGCACCGTCACCTCGCGGTTGTTGGTGTTCGACCGCGTGCGCGTGACGAAGCCTTTCTTCGCCGCGCCGGTGATCAGCCGCGACACCGTCGGCGGATCGAGACTGGTCGCTTCCGCCAGATCGATCTGCCGCATCTCGCCGCGATGCGCGAGCACCGCCAACATGCGCCAGAGCGGAATGGTGAGATGGAAATGCTTCAGCCCGGGCGAGGCGAAATCCACCATCGCGGCGCCGACGCGGTTGATCAGAAAGGGCAGCCGGTCGGTCAGGTCGTAGATCTTGCGGGACGTCACGGCGAGACTCGCTCTGCAATGGCCGGGCATTCTGTCGGAAAGCCCTTGTCTGTCAACGCGAAGGCCGATTGGCGACGTCATGCCGCGCTGCAACACATTTTCCTCTTTGACCTAGAACAAATGCATTTACAACAGTTGCATTTACAAGTATTATGCAGCCAACAAGACCAAGAACACGGCAGGAAACGCGAACAGGAGCGGTCCTATGGCGCAGGATCTGTTCAAGACCGAATTCCGCAAGGCGATGCGCAGGCTGACCAGCGCGGTCAGCGTCATCACCGCCTGTCACGAGACCCGCCGCTACGGCATGACCGCCACCGCAGTCACCTCGGTCTGCGCCGACCCGCCCTCGCTTCTCATCTGCATCAATCGCTCCGCCAGCCTGCACGAGCCGCTGGTCCGTTCCGGCCGCTTCTGCGTCAACATTCTGCTCGCCGAACAGAGCGACATCGCAACCGCCTTCAGCGGCGGCGTGCCGCAGGACATGCGCTTCGCGCAGGGCCATTGGTCGGCGGACGACGCTGGCGTGCCCTTCCTGCGCGAGGCGCAGGCGAATATCTTTTGCGAAGCCGATGCCATGTCGAGCTACGGCACCCACAGCATCATCGTCGGCAAGGTGTCGGATGTGCTGGTGCATGGCCGGGTGACGCCGCTGCTCTACCAGGATGGGCAATACACGGTCGGGCTCGGCGAAGGTGTGGACTGGGTGGTCCCGGTCGCGGGCTGGTGAAATTCAACAATCAAGAACACCGGAGGAAACAATGGAATTCGGATATTTCACCCTTTCCGACAATCACTATGAGGGCAATACGCGCGACGCCAACACCTTCGTGCAGGACCTCACGGCGGAAGCGCTCTATGCCGACCAGCTCGGCATGCATTCGGCCTGGATCGGCGAGCATCACTTCAACTCGCTCGGCGTGAATTCCTCGCCGGAAATGGTGCTGTCCTTCATCGCCGCGCGCACGAAACATATCCGCCTCGCACCCGCTGTCACCGTGCTGCCGCTGCACAATCCGATCCGTGTCGCCGAGCAATGGGCGACGCTCGACCTTCTTTCCGGCGGCCGCGTCGATTTCGCCGCCGGCCGCGGCTATGACCGCCGCGAATATATCCCGTTCGGCGTTTCGTTCGACAACAACCAGTCGATCTTCGACGAGGGTATGGAGGTCGTTCGCAAGCTCTGGAGCTCGGGCGGCAAACGCATCGACCACAAGGGTCAGCATTACCAGTTCGAGAATGTGCGCATCACGCCGCAGCCGTTGCAGAACCCG
Source organism: Pseudorhodoplanes sp. (assembly GCA_032027085.1). Classification (NCBI taxonomy): domain Bacteria; kingdom Pseudomonadati; phylum Pseudomonadota; class Alphaproteobacteria; order Hyphomicrobiales; genus Pseudorhodoplanes; species Pseudorhodoplanes sp. Next base: position 4,402,308 of record JAVSMS010000001.1, read on the forward strand.
ATGCCGATGTATGTCGCCTCTTTCTCTAAACCGTCGATCGAACTGGCGGCGCGGCTGAATTGCGGCCTCATTGTCGCGCCCTTCGCCGCCGCCATGAGCTTCGGCGGACTGAAGCAGGTCGCCGATCTTTATCACGAGAGCTGCGCCAAATACGGCACCAAGCCGCACCGTCTGATGTGCAGCTACTTCACGCATTTCGCCGACGACGAGACGAGCGAGAAGGCGCAGCGCGCGCGCCAGATCCGCTATTACAAGGAATGCGTGATCCCCTCCTTCCCCGGCGATCCGCGCACCGCGCCGCCGAGCTACCGCTACTTCATCGATATGGTCGAACGTCTGCACAAGGTGAAGCCGGAAGACCTGACCGAAAATTCGGTGCTGATCGGCAATTCCGCGCGCATCACCGAAATCCTGAAGAAGGTCGAGGCCGCCGGCTTCGACGAGGTCATCCTCTACTTCAATGTCGGCATGAAGCCGCACAACCAGGTCAAGGAAGAGATGCACCGCTTCATGAAGGAAGTGGCGCCGCATTTCGAGGGCAAGCACAAGCTGCGCGCGGCGTAGAGCCCCCAACCAATAAAAGCCTCTCCGACCTCCTGACCCGCCGTGCAATCGCATCGGCGGGCTTTTTCTTTGGCTGCGCAGCCGGCCGAAATTCCGCCACCTCGACCATGGCCTGCAGCAGGTCTGGCTTTGGCTCCATATACACAGAGAGCAGTCGGAATGCTTGCTTGACTCGGGTCGCGCCACGCGCATCGTCGCTGGACATTGCCTACCCAACAAGAATAACGCTGGGAGAAAAACGTGAGCATTCAGCAGAATACGGACCGCATCCAGACGACGCATATCGGCAGCCTGCCGCGCCCGCACGCATTGCTCGACATGATGAAGGCGAAATATGGCGGACAGTCCTATGACGAAGCGGCCTTCGAGGCGGCGCTGAAAAAATCCGTCGCGGATGTCGTCAGGAAACAGGCCGAGTGCGGCATCGACATCGTCACCGATGGCGAATTCTCAAAACCCGGCTTCTTTACCTACATCCAGGAACGACTCGACGGCTACGAGGCGCGGCCGAGCCGGAAGATGACCCTGTTCCAGAAGGAGGTTGAAGCCTTTCCGGAATATTACGCCGACTATTTCAAGCGGGCGATAATGGGCGGCGCCATCGTGCCGCTCAACCCGTTGGTCTGTGTTGGCGCTATCAAATATCGGGGAGAGAAATTCGCGAAGCGCGACATCGAGAACGTGAAGGCGGCGGCAAATGCCGCTGGCATTCCCGATCATCACGTCTTTCTGCCCGCAACCGCGCCCTCCGGCGTCGGCATCAACGAATATTACAAGAGCGACGAAGAATACTTTCACGCGCTTGCCGCGGAGATGCACAAGGAATACAAGGCGATCACCGACGCCGGCATTCTCGTTCAAATCGACGATCCGTTCCTGTGCGACATCTTCGTCGATCCGGGTCTCGACGAGCAGCAGATGAAGCGTCGTGCTGAGATCTACGTCGAGGCAACGAATAGCGCGCTTAAGGGCATTCCGGCCGAAAAGGTACGCTTCCACACCTGCTATGGCATCAACGAAGGACCACGCATCCACGAAGCCGCGCTTGCCGACGTCATCGATTATGTCCTGAAAATCAATGCCGGCTCGTTCAGCTTCGAAGGCGCAAATCCGCGCCACGAGCATGAATACCATCTGTTTGAGCGCGTGAGGGTGCCCGAGGGCAAGGTGCTCTGCCCCGGCGTCGTGACGCATGCGAGCAACATCGTCGAGCATCCGGAACTGATCGCGGAACGGTTGATCCGCTACGCCAATCTCGTCGGCCGCGAGAATGTCATGGCCGGCGCCGATTGCGGCTTCTCCTCGCAGGCGCTCTACAAGACCGAAGTGCACGTCTCCGTCATCTGGGAAAAGTTCAAGGCGATGCGCGCAGGCGCCGACATCGCAACGGAACAGCTCTGGCGCCAGCCGCAGAAAAAGTCAGCGTGAGGAACAAGGCCGCACACGGCCCTGTCGGAGGTGAGGAAGCAGATTGTGCCCCGCAAACGGCATTTTGCTGCTAGCGCCGTCATGCTGCAGTGCGGCAATGCAGCGCCGCCGTTTGATGCGAATCAAAGCGCATGGTTTTCTTTCCTGCCGCAATATAAAAAGACAATTGGGCAGGGTGGAACGCGATGATGTCGATCTCCGGCAAGACCGATCCCGTGGTGCGTCCGGTAACGACCGCCGACATTGCCGAGGCTCTGGCGTGGGGCATGCGCGATTTCCAGGCGGCCCCGCGTTACGGCCTCACCTTCGGCGCGCTTTATGCCGCAGGCGGTATCGTGATCGTTATGAGCCTCACGGCACTTGGCCTGACCTATCTCGCCTATCCGCTGGCGGCGGGTTTCGCGCTGATCGGCCCCTTCGTCGCCGTTGTCCTCTATGAAGTAAGCCGCCAGCTTGAGGACGGACAAAATCCGTCCTGGCGCGGCATCTGGTCGATCGTGACCAGCCGGCGCGAGATCGCCTGGATGGCCCTCGTCACTATGTTTATCTTTGTTGTGTGGATGTATCAGATCGGCTTTCTGATGGCGCTGTTCTTCGGACTGAATGCCCCCTTCAGCAGTCTGCCGCAATTCATCACAGTCGTGCTGACCACCAATCAGGGGCTCCTCTTCCTCCTTGTCGGCAACATGATCGGCGCCGCCTTGTCGCTGATCTTGTTCTCGCTGACCGTAGTATCGTTCCCGCTCTTACTCGATCGCGACGTCGATTTCGTCACCGCCATGGTGACAAGCGTACGCGCGGTTGCCGCCAGTCCGCTGCCGATGCTCGGCTGGGCTTTGATCATCGTGATGCAACTGATCGTCTCGGCCATCCCATTCTTTCTCGGGCTTCTGATCACATTGCCCGTACTCGGCCACGCGACTTGGCATCTTTACCGGCGCATCGTCGCGCCGGTCGGCGGGGAATGTTTGAGCGCACCTCTCTCTCCGCATTGCGGGGAGACACCGGCTTTCGAATGAAATGAGAAAGCCGGGCGAGTGGCCGTGCAATGCCCCTCACCCGGCTCGTACCTTTCAGGTGCTCGCCACCCTCTTCCCGTAAAATGGGCAGAGGGAAAAGCCGTCTTATCCCAAATTCAACTCCTGAAAGAAATCATTCCCCTTGTCGTCGATCACGATGAAGGCGGGGAAATTCTCCACCTCAATCTTCCAGATCGCCTCCATGCCAAGCTCCGGATATTCCAGCACCTCCACCTTCCTGATGTGGTGCTCGGCGAGTTTCGCCGCCGAGCCGCCGATGGAGGCGAGATAGAAGCCGCCGAACTTCTTGCACGCCTCGCGCACTTGCGGCGAGCGGTTGCCTTTCGCCACCGAGATCATGGTGCCGCCTTCCTTCATGAAATCGTGCATGAAGGAATCCATGCGCCCGGCCGTGGTCGGCCCAAACGAGCCTGACGCGTAACCGGCCGGCGTCTTGGCGGGGCCGGCGTAATAGACCGGATGGCTCTTGAAATAGTCAGGCAACCCCTTCCCGCTTTCCAGCCGCTCGCGCAGCTTGGCATGCGCAAGATCGCGCGCCACCACCATGGTGCCGGTGAGCGAGAGCCGCGTCTTGATCGGGTATTGCGAGAGCTGCGCCAGAATCTCCTTCATCGGCCGGTTGAGATCGACCTGCACCACCTCGCCGCCGAGCTTTGTGGTGTCGATGTCCGGCATGTATTTCGCCGGATTGCGCTCAAGCTCCTCAAGATACACGCCGTCTTTTGTGATCTTGCCCATCGCCTGACGGTCGGCGCTGCACGAGACGCCAAGCCCGATCGGCAATGAGGCGCCATGCCGCGGCAGGCGGATGACCCGCACGTCATGGCAGAAATATTTGCCGCCGAATTGCGCACCGACGCCGGAGTCCTGCGTCAGCTTGTGGATCGCCTGCTCCATCTCCAGATCGCGGAAGGCGTGGCCGTCCTCCGAGCCGTGCGTCGGCAGGTTGTCGTAGTAGCGGCAGGAGGCGAGCTTCACCGTCTTCATGGTGAGTTCGGCCGAGGTGCCGCCGATCACGATGGCAAGGTGATAAGGCGGGCACGCGGCGGTGCCGAGCGTCAGGATCTTTTCGTTCAGGAAGGCCAACATGCGCTCGCGCGTCAGGATCGACGGCGTTGCCTGGAACAGGAAGGTCTTGTTGGCCGAGCCGCCGCCCTTGGCGATGAAGAGGAACTTGTACTCGTCCTCGCCGTCGGCATAGAGCTCGACCTGCGCCGGCATGTTGGAGCGCGTGTTCTTCTCCTCGAACATCGAGATCGGCGCGAGCTGCGAATAGCGCAGGTTGCGCTTCAGGTAGCTGTCGCGCGCGCCTTCCGCGAGCGCGGCTTCGTCGTTGCCCTCGGTCCAGACGAGGCGCCCCTTCTTGCCCATGATGATGCAGGTACCGGTGTCCTGACACATCGGCAGCGTGCCGCCGGCGGCGATATTGGCGTTCTTCAGAAAGTCATAGGCGACGAACTTGTCGTTGTCGGAGGCCTCGGGGTCCTCGAGGATGTTGCGCAGCTGCTGCAGATGCCCCGGCCGCAGGAAATGGTTGATGTCGTTATAGGCCTCTTCCGCAAGCCGCTTCAGCGCCGCTTCCGGCACCACCAGCACCTCCTTGCCCAGCACCTTCTCAACCCGCACGCCGGCGACATCGAGCTTGCGGTAAGGCGTCTTGTCCTTGCCCAGCGGAAACAGCGGGGTGTGCTTGTAGGCGGGGATCGGCGGGGTCACGGGGGCGTTCATGGGCGGCATTTCTCTAGGGTTTTCAAGGGCGCGCGCAGCGGGCCGGCGCGTTCAGAGCGTTCTAGAGAATTTCAAATGGGAGGGGAAGGTGGGCATCGGCGCTTGCGCACGCAGAACAATGCGGCCGCCCGCAAGGGCAGCCGCATCATTCAAGTCGACAAGATCGGATATCGTCAGGCCGCGCGCGTGACCCGGCGGCTCTTTTTCACAAGCTTGCGCTTGCCCGCCGAACGGGCGGACGCCTTGCGGCGGCGCGGACGCGCCGCGGGCTGCATCCGGTCGGTGGCGTAATCGAGCGCCATCCGGGCATCGGATGCGATGGAATTCCGCGTGCTGCGCGGCATCAGCATCAAGGCGGCGCCGGTGCCGGCGGCAACGCCGATCAGTGCCAGAAATAGAGTCTTGTTCACGGTCACACTCCTCTTTGGCAGACAAAGCCGCCAGGAGCCGATTTCGTTCCGCGACGCGACGCAATTATCGGAAGAAAGCGCAGCCGCCTCACATCGGCCGCACCTGTTTCGGCGCGCCCAGTTCGCAGTCCAGATTGGCGCGATCCCATTTCCCCAGATCCGCCGCCGCGTCATAGCTCGATTGCAGGAAGTCCATCAGCATGCGCTCGGGTTCGTTTGCCGTGCGCACCGCCTCATAGGGCAGGATGAATTCGCCGAGCGTCTTGTGAAAATAGGCGGCCGCAGGTGTCACGTGCGCCTGCGCAAATCCCTTCGGCGCGGGATAGGCGTACGAATAGAACGCCGGCTCGTCGATCACCCCGCCCCCGCCCGGCCAGAAGCCGGCGCTCGAACATTCATGCGAATAGGCTTCGCGCGCGACCGCGTCCGGCAGATTCGGCACGCCGCCCGGATGCGCCGGCGCCCTGCGGCCGGAAAAGCGCGTCACCGCCAGATCGAAACTGCCCCAGAAGAAATGCACCGGGCTGACCTTGCCGAGAAAGCCCGAGCGGAAATGCGACAGCACATCATGTGTCGCCAGCAGGATGCGCCAGAAACGCTCCGCCGCTTCCGCGTCATAGCTGCGATGCACGGCGTCGTCGCGGAACGGGATGGCCTCCGCAATCTCATTTGGCCTCTCGTTGATGCTGACATCGAGTCCGAGCGCCGACAACATCATGAAGACTTCGGTGTAGAAATCTCCGACGCACATCGGCCGCAGCGTCAGTTGCCGCGAATGCCCGTTGCTGACGCGCACCCAGAGTACGTGATCGACAAAGTCAAAGTCGATCTGAAAGTCGCGCGCACCATGGGGAATGGACAGAGTGGTCAGGCCACGCGCGGTCACATAGAGCGGCACATGCCAGGAATGGTTCACCCACGGCGTCTGCGCGAGTCTGATCTTGCCGACGATCTGCGTCCACAAATGCAGTGTCGCGCAGGTCTCCTTCCAGTCGTTATAGGGCAAGGCGGGCCAGCGCGTGTCGCTCATGCGATCTCCTCTTTGCAAAGGCTAGCATGTCCTCGCACGTGCCGGTGGCACATCAGCCATGCCACAATTGCGCGCGGCGCAATCCGCCTTGCGCCAATCCCGAAAACGTGAGGCCGCCGACGCGGCCGCCCCGGTGTTGTCACCACAGGGCAAGCATCGTTTTCGGGAGACGTGTCATGACAAGACTATCGATCCTCGCAATTGCAGTTTGTGGCGTCTTTGCGGCCGCAACCCTTCCGACGCCCGCCGATGCGCAGCGCAGCGCCGGTGGTCAGGGCGGCGGCATGCGTGCCGGTGGCGGCGCGCCGATGGGCGGCGGCATGCGAATGGGTGGCGCACCGTCGGGCGGAATGCGAATGGGCGCTCCGTCAGGCGGCATGCGAATGGCACCATCGGGCGGCATCCGGATGGGCGCAGCACCTTCCGGTGGCGCGCGTTTCGGCGCTGCTCCTGCCGGAGGCATGCGCATGGCGCCGGCCGGCGGCACGCGCATGAGCGGCGCTGCGATCGGACCGCGCGGCAACGTCATCGGTCCGCGCATGGCCGGCCCGCGTATGGGCGCGCCACGCATGGCCGCGTTGCAGGACGGCGTTGTGCGCGGGAGCAATTGGCAAGGGGCAAACTGGCAGGGCAGAAACTGGCGCAGTGCCGACTGGCGTCGCGGCGGACGGCATGGTCATCGTCCTTTCAGACACCGCTCCTTCGCCTTTGTTGGATTCCCGGCCTTCTATGGGGCGTATGCGTATGACTATCCCTATTACGACGCCGCCTATTACGATGACTGCTATCAGGTCGTTCGCGTCGCCACGCCGTGGGGACCTCGTCTGCGCCGGGTCTGGGTTTGCGAGTAAAGCGTGATCTCGCGTTGCATGGCCGCCGCGATTTGAGCTGATCGCATCCGGCTTCGGGCGGCGCGTTCAAAGAAATGCTGGCTGCGCCGCTGCGGCCCGGCCGCCTGTGGCGTTACCCCAGCACTGCCTGGTGCACCTCGATAATCGCATCAGGCTTGATGCCATGCGGGCCGCGGAACGGCTCGTCGAGCGAGGCGATCATGTAGATGACGAGTCCGATGAACAGCGACAGCGTGCCGCCGATGATCGCATGCGTGGTACGGCGCATGTCGAACATCCAGATCACCACCGCGTTCAGCACCGCGCCGCACAGGACAATCACCCACATGATTCTGGGAATGGAAGATCCGCCGGCAGAAATGCGCAGCCGCCGCGCCTCGACGAATTCGTCAAGCGCGCTCAGCGTCTGCGCATGCAACAGGCTTTCGCTCGCTCCGCCCGGCTGAAAGCGCGCCAGCGCCGCATGCAGTTCAGTGACGAGCGCGATCTCCGCACGCGAGAATTCGCCGGTTGCCTGCAACGCCCAACCGCGATTGATCACCTCGTCCGTGTAGCGGTGCAGGATCCCTGCCATCTCTTTGGCCGCCGGCTCGGGATATTGCCGCACATCGCGATAGAGTTTGATCAGGCCGGCGGCCTCGCGGTCTACCGCGTCCTGCGCCTTGCTGTGATTCTCGAACACGGCGATCGAGAGCAGGGCCAGCAGCACACCGAAATACAACGCGAAGGCGTTGAGCAGAAAGCCCAGGACCGTGTTGATGTCGTTCTCGCCGCGGAAGATGCGCGCAACTGACGGCTGCAGCAGCCAGGAGCCGACCAGCGTCGGCAGCACGAAGGCGGCGCAGACCAGCAGCGCACCCAGCGCCTGGGGAAGATCGTGCAGCCAATCGAGCATTACCGGGGATCCGCGCAACGTAAAAGCTTCGCGGCCGGCACGCCGCGCGGCATTCTTAAGTGAGATTCCGCCCTGAAGGAAATCTGGCCCATGTTGGTTGTAAGGAATTTTTGCCTGCAAGGGGCGGAGCTTGGCTTCATCCGAGGGTCTGCGGCTCCCGGCGCCAAGTCCTCCGTAAAAGTGCTGAGGCGGAACGGGCAACCTTATTGCTCTGCAACAAAGAGATTTTGCAGTGCACAAGTACCTTGGCCATATCGCTGATTTCAAAGGCGAAAAACGGAAAGGTACTAGCCATGACACTGCCCAGAGAGAGAAATGACCGGGTGCTGTTCGGAACCATCTCGGCCTTTGCCGGGGTAGGCGCCGCGGTCGGCATCAGCCTCCTGGCCGCCACCCCCATGTTTGCAGAGATCTGCTCCCCGTCGCGGCTGTTTGCGGCCAATGCGGCCACCAGCGAAGAGGCCCCGCGCACGGCGGCCTATGTGGCGCAGCCGGCGCGCGGCGTCGTCCCGCACGCACATAACCCGAGCAAGATCGTCAAGAGCGACCATCCGATCTCCATCGTGCGCAGCCCGACCGACCTGCCCAAGCCCATCGGCAAACGTGGCCCGCTGCGGGTGAAGGTCGATCTCGACACCGTCGAGGTCACCGGCAAGCTGGCGGATGGCGCGACCTACCGCTACTGGACCTTCAACCAGAAAGTTCCCGGACCGTTCATCCGCGTGCGCGTCGGCGACACCGTCGAGGTGCGGCTGAAGAATCATGACGACAGCGCCATGATGCACAATGTCGACTTCCATGCCGTCACCGGACCGGGCGGCGGCGCGAAGGCGACGGATGCCGCTCCCAGCGAATCCCGCGGCTTCGAGTTCGTCGCGACCAATCCGGGATTGTATGTCTATCACTGCGCGGTGCCGATGGCGGCGCAGCATATCTCGAACGGCATGTACGGCATGATCCTGGTCGAGCCGGAAGGCGGTCTGCCCAAGGTCGATCACGAATTCTACGTCATGCAGGGCGAGCTCTATACCGAGCAGAAGATCGGCGCCAAGGGCGAGATCGCCGAAAGCTACGAGAAGCTGGTGGACGAGAAGCCGGAATACTTCCTGTTCAACGGCGCGGTCGGCGCACTCACCACCGAGAAGCCGCTGAAGGCGAAGGTCGGCGAGACCGTGCGCATCTTCTTCGGCGTTGGCGGCCCGAACTACACCTCGTCCTTCCACGTGATCGGCGAGATTTTCGACCGGGTCTACAGCCAGGGTTCGCTCACCGCCCGTCCGCTCACCGACGTGCAGACCACAAGCGTGCCTCCCGGCGGGGCGGTCGTCGTGGACTTCAAGCTCGAGGTGCCCGGCAAATACATGCTGGTCGACCATGCCCTGAGCCGCGTGGAAAAGGGGCTCGCCGGCGTGCTCGAGGTGGAGGGACCGGACAATCCCAATGTGTTCAAGGATTACGATCCGGTAAAATCCGCGCAATCGATGTCACACTGACATCACAACCGCCGGCCTGACAAAATTCGGCCCTCCCACTGGGGGCCGAATTTGTTTGTGCCGCTGGTTCCGGACGGTATGATGCCCGCCGTCCCCAACTTTACGGATTCGGACCTTGTGGCTTTTGCGCTCGACCGCTCTCTGATCTCCGACCTGCCCCTCTTCGCCTCGCTCACTCCCGAAGCGCTCGATCACATTCTCTCCTTCGCGCGGGCGCAGCACTATCCGAGAAATACGGTGGTGTTCGAGCAGGGCGCCGTCGCACCCTTCTTTTTCCTGCTCCTGCACGGGCGCCTGCGGGTCACCCAGGTCACGCCCACCGGCGAGCAGATCGTGGTCCGTTTCGTCCATCCAGGCGACATTTTTGGCGTCGCGATGGCCATCGGCCGCAAGACCTATCCCGGCACGGCGATCGCGGTAGTGGACAGCATCGCCCTCACCTGGCCGTCGGAAATCTGGCCGAAACTCGCCTCCGAGCACCCGGCGCTGGCCATCAATGCGATGCAGATCATCGGCAGCCGTCTGCAGGACGCGCATACCCGTCTGCGCGAGATTGCCACCGAAGAGGTCGAGCGCCGTATCGCCCATACCGTCCTGCGGCTGGCCAAGGACGCCAGCCGCGCCACCGCCGACGGGGCGGAGATTGATTTCCCGCTGAGCCGCCAGGACATCGCCGAGTTGACCGGCACCACCCTGCATACGGTCAGCCGTATCATGAGCGCCTGGGAAGCCGCGGGCGTCGTCGAAAGCGGACGTCAGCGCGTCGCGGTCCGCGACATAGCGCGTCTTGAGTCCATCGCCGAAGGCGCGACGCAGGAGTGATCCTATCATCCCGGCGCTTTGCCCTGCGGCAACGGCGATGCCAGAACTCACTCGTGCGGCAGCACCTTGAACGGCTGCTTGTAAGGCACGACCCGCAGCGACGACGCCGCCAGCACCCCGATCTTTTGCAGCGGTGCCACAACGCGCTCACCGTCCTTGGCTTGCCGCACCCCGTATTGCCAGAGCGTGAGCGCGCCCTTGGCGGCGATCGTCTTGGCGATGCCGCCGGCGTCGCCGCCCATGTCTTTCAGCTCGGCATCGTTGAGGCCGACGACGATCTCGTCCTTCACCGTCACGATCTTGAACAGGGTTTCGGCGAAAGCCGGCTGCGCCACCAGCACGACAAGGCCTGCCGCCAGCGAAGCGCCGGCGAGGCGCTGAAATGCATTGATCATCGGAAAGTCCCCCACAAGAAGTATCTGCCTGCCTTGGTCGCACAAGGCGGGCGGCCGGTTCAAGCATTCCGAAGGCGAACCTCACCCATCCAGCTCCGGATAATGCCGGAAGATTCCCATCTGGTTGAACGCAATGCGCCGGTCGCTGGCGAGATAGGCCTTGATGCGCGGCCGCGCCGCGACCGAGCCATGCCCAGCGGCGATGCGCTTGTACTGCTTGTCGAAGGACGCCATTGCGTTCGGAAACGCATAACGCAGGCCGCCCACCACCTGGAATAGCGACAGGTCGGCATAGCTGCAGCGCCTTCCAGTGAAATAAGGCCCGCCACTGCCTTTCAGCACGCGCTCGAAATAGCCAAGGAATTTCGGCAGCCGCTCGCTGCGGAAATCCTCTGCGCGGCGCTTCGCTTCCGGCTTCTGGTCCTCGTAATAAAGTCCGGAGCCGATCGGATGATGGGTGTCGTGAATCTCGACGATGAAGTCGGCAAGCGTCAGCTGCAACTGATGCACCCACAGCTTGCCTGCCTCGGTCTTAGGCGCGAGGCCGTGCCGCCCGCCGAGAAAAAGAAGGATGTTGGCGGTCTGGCCGATGACAAGTTTCCCCGCTTTCAGAAACGGCGGCGCGAAGGGCGGCGTCTTGACGGCCGCACTCTGCATCATCCGCATCATCTTCTCTTCGCCGCCGTCCTCGCGCGCGACGTCGACATAGTCCGCGCCCGCCTCCTCCAGTGCGAGCCGCACAGATTCCCCGCGCCCCTGGATCTCGGACCAGTAATAGAGCTCGTAGCGCATGATGATGACTCCTCTTCGCCGCCCCGATCATAGCGGCGGCGAGAGGATTTGGGTGTGCAGCTGCGCGAGAAAGACCGGGCGGTAAGCCGCCTCGGCTTTCGGCGCCAGCAATCTACTTCTTCGGCTCGACGACGGTTTTGGACGAGCCCTCGGGCGCTTCTTGCATGCCTGGCGGGCTTTGCCCCTGCGGGCTTTCGGCCGGCGCGCCGCCGGATTTTGTCTCGATCGGCCCGGTCCAGCCCTGAGGCTGCACCTGCCCTTTGGTCTCGGGCGAGACGGTACGCCCGGTGCTCTCCGCCGACGGGTCCGGCGATTTTTCCGGCGCCGGCGTCTGCGCCGACGCCATTGCGACGGAGGAAACCAGACAGAACGCGATAAGGGTCACCCGCATTTGAAACTCCTGAACAGACCGGTGTTTCAACTCTCGCGGGGGCGATGGGTTCCGTGCTTTGGCGAAGCGCAGACGTCATGCGGCGGCGATCGGTTGGCACGGTGGTTGACCGGTATTCAGGTTAACGTGGTGGAGACCTTGTTTATTGCGGGCATTCAGGCACAGTGCGCTCACGTATACGTAGGTGGGCGTGGCGTATGACAGCTCTCTTCGGCATCCATCCGGAAACGCTGGTGCTGCCGCTCATGTATGTCGGCATCGGCTTTCTGTTGGCCGCGCTGATCGCGCTGGCGCTGTCACCCGCCATTCACCGCCGCGCCGAGCGGCTAACCAAACGCCGCCTCGGCAAGCAGATCCCGCTGACGTTACAGCACTTGCGCAGCGCAAATGAGCAGATGCGCGCCGAGCACGCAGTGGCGAAGCGCGATCTCACATTGAGCCTGGATAAACTGCACGAAAAGACCGCGTTGCAGAGCGCCGCACTCGGCCGCAAGACCGAAGAAGCCAACCGCCTGAGAGCCGAGCTGTCAGAGAAGACGGCTGCGCTCGCCAGAATCGAAACGCGCAGCGCCGAAGGCGACGACGACCTGCGTTCCGAACTCGCTGCGGCGCAATTCGAAGCCAACGCCAGCCGACTCGCCCTGCAGGAGGCGGAGCAGGCGATCATCGCGTTGCAGTCGGAGATCACCGGACTCACCGCCGCGGTCGAGAACCGCTCGCGCCTGATCGATCGTCAGCAGCATGACATCATGACCCTGACGACGCAGCTCGCAGGCACCGGCGAGGCGGCTCCCCCGCCGATCCTGCCGCCCATCGCCACGGCGGCGACAGCTGCGCCGCATCAGGAGCAGCCGATGCTGCAGGTGCCGGTCACCGCGCCGCCTGCCCACATGGCGCCGCCGGCGCCGCGCCCCACGCCCGCGGTCATTTCCTTCGAGGCGCGGCTCGCCGCCATCCGCGACGACAAGCCATTGCGCGACGTGCGGCCCGACGCGCTCGTGCGGCGCAAGGTGCCGATCATGCCGGCGCCGCAAGCTGCGAAGCCGCAGCCGCCGTCGGACTCCGAACCTGATCCGACGCGGGTTGCGACCGACATCCGTTACGACGAGCCGCTGTCCACCGCCGAATTGCTCGAGCTCGGCAAGGCCATGCTGCGGCAGCCGGCGAAGGACGGCCCGCCGCACAAGACGCATTGATGGCGTTCAGCCAAATTGAAGCTGATGCCACATACTCGTTCGTTCCCGCGCAAGCGGGAACCCAGTGTTTCTGGCTCTGGGTCCCCGCTTTCGCGTCGACGAACGGAGAGGGATTTTGAGCGGCGAATCCAACTCGGCGTTATGCCCCTACTTCGCTAAATTCACCGCGAAGCAATAGAACAGGCCGTCACCGCCGGTCGATCGCAGATCGGCCTGTGCACAGCCGCCGCCGGGCCCACGCGAGGGATGCGACGAATTCCAGGATTTCGCAGGCGCGGAATCGTCGAGCCCCATGCGGTCATGATGGCCGACCATCGCGGAGCCTTCGCCACCCTTGGTCCAGTTGCCGCAGGTGCGATCCTGATCGCCGGTGAAGGCGGTGCCGTCCGGCTGCGAGCCGGTGAGAATGTCGTGGCGGTTCGGCTGGTCACCACGACCGTTCACGACCTCGCCCTTTTCGTTCAGCGCCGTCTGCTTGGTGAGGTTGTTGCTGGCGCCGTGCAGATCGGCCACGTCCTTGGCGATCACGACACCCTTGGCATTCTGCCAGGGCCCCTTGCCGATCCGGTCGCGCGCATTCACCGCATTCTGGCCCTGCGTCGAGAGATAGGCCCGCCATGTCTTGGAACCGGCGCCCGCCGCCTGCGCAAGGGACTGGCAATGCTTGTCGGCGCCATCCAGGCCACCGAGGTCGCCGCCCTTGCCCGGGCCGGCGCTGGTGATGAAGAATGTCATGTTGGCTTGCTGCGCCTGCGCCGCGCCGGACATCCACAACAACGCCGCCGACGCAACGACGACCGCCAAGTTTCTGGTCCGCATGGTGTTTCCTCCGTGAGCCCTACGCTCAGCCTTACCAACCCCGGCCTTGCATTTTTCATCCAGATATTGGAAGCGCTGGCCTTCATACAGACGAATCAGGCAGATAAATTTCTCGTCAACTCGCAGTTCCAACGCCGTAGCCGCATGCCGAAATATCCCTTCCGCGTCGGCCGCGCCCGCACCGGGCTTGGCCTTTTCGCCACCGAACCGATCAAGAAGCGCGCCTTCATCGTTGAGTACAAGGGCCCGCGCCTGAGCAACGAAAAGGCCGACCGGCTGGAGGCGCGCGGTTCCAAGTACATGTATCAGGTCAACGACAAGTGGACGATCGACGGATCGAGCCGCAAGAATGTCGCGCGCTACGCCAATCATTCATGCCGGCCGAATGCGGAATCCGACACCGTGCGGGGAAAAGGTGGACGCAACGGCCGCGGCGGCCGTGTCATCATCCGCGCCATCAAGAATATCAAGCCCGGCGAGGAAATCGTTTACGATTACGGCGATGACTATTTCAAATATGTCATCACGCCGCAGCGCTGCAAATGCGACAAGTGCATGAAAAGGCGCGCCGAGGCGAGGCGCCTTGCCCGTCTGAAGGCGAAGCGGCGTGCGACCCGCTCCAAAAATGCAGCCGCCAAGGCGAAGTCAGCGCGCAAAACGAAATCCGTCGGCAAGAAGAAGCGGCGCTGACTGAAACTATTGCGACAGATACCTGACGGCGGCCGAGGTCGCAGCGCCGCCGATCACGCAGGGCAATCCCATCGCAACTTGCCCGGTCACCGCCGCGGCGACGCAGCCAAGCCCGATCGCACCCTCGCCGATCTTGCCCCAGGTCGCGATGTCACGTTTCGAGCCGGGACCGTAGCGCTTCAGATTTTCCAGCGAGGCCATCGCCTCCTTGCGGATGCGTCCGGTATCGGCGATGTCGGCAGAATCGATCACCTCTTTCAGGATGGGCGCGGTCTCTTTGTTCTGATGCCTGGCCATGCGCTTGAGCATTCTCAGCAAGACGTCGTCGCGCGAGGCGTTGCGCGCCAGCGTGAATTTTGCCATCGCACCGAGTATCAGCTTCTCGTCATGATCCTTGTCCTTCGACCAGGGCAGCATGCCGACAATGCGAGCGATCGGACCATAGCCGCGGGTGGCGAAGTAATAGCCCCAGAAGGTGTCGAGCAGTTCCGGCGACAGATCGATGGACCAGGTCCTTCTTTGCTCGCGACGCTCGCGGGAGAAATAACGCCGCAGTTTTTCCATCGCCGTCGGGTCCTTGTCGGGCGCAAGATCGAGCAAGGTCGGCAGCGCGCCGCTGACATATTTATCGATCATCGCGCGGCGCGACGGCAGTTGGTCGGCAAATTCCAGCAGCAGGGTTTTCCAGTCGGGCAATCCCGAATAGGCGACCGCGCGTACGACCATCCACTGGTCCTCGCCCGGCAGCGGCAGCATCCTTTCGAGCAACTGCGCCGCCTTGTCGGGATTGGCGCCAAGCACACCGGCGACGAAGCCGACATAAACACCGGCGCTTTCAGGATCGCGCAGGGCGCCCGCCTGCGACAAGGCCTTCACCGCCGCCGGCAGCGCGGACGGGTCCCGCTTGATATGATAGATGTTGATCCAGGCGAGAATGGCTTCCGGCGTGGATGAGGCTGGGCCGCGCGTTGGCGCAGCCTGCGACCCGAGGCAGCCAATCAGAATGGCGGTCGTGGCCAAAATCCCCGTCAAGTAACGCATGTCTTCGTCCCCGCTCCATGCAAAGCGGCTTCAAAGGAAACAACGCGTGCGGGCTATTTCATGTCAGCAGAACGGCAGGACCGGGCGCGAAGCCTCACTTCCGCCGCAAGGCTTTTCACCGGACGGCAGGGCGATCAGGGCTCGACCGCCTATTGTTCGCCGGTGACGGGTTCAAGCCCGTCGACATGCTTGCCGTCCTGCTCATCCTGCATGGCGACGTGAACCATCGCCGCCTTGCGGGCATAACAACAAAAAGAGCCCGGCAAAGTGCCGGGCTCTTTGACTTGAGTTTTTCCTGTGAACTGCGAACTACGCCTGCTGGATCGCGGACAATATCCACTGTCCTCCCGGCGCGCGCATGAAGGTCCACAATTCCGTGGCCTCCTGCTTCTGGTCGGAGCCGTCGACCAGTTTGCCGCTGGCGCGATCCAGGGTCTTGTCGATCAGCGAGAAGCGCATGGCGACGGTCGCGTAGTCGGTCGCGCCCTCGCGCCAGGATTCCGCGAGATCGCCCTGTTCCAGCTTCACGTCGCTGACCTGATTGACCACGCCGCGGCTGGTATTGTCCGCTAGCTGCTCGGCGAAATAGCTGAGCATTTCAGGCGTGACGAGCGCGCGCAGCTTGCCGAGATCCTCCGACGAGTAAGCCGCCTGGACTTCGCCCAGCAATCGTTCGAACGCGTTGTAATCCTCTTCGCGAATCTCGACGTTGCCGGCCGGCACCGCCGCCATGCCGCCGGACGTGCCGCGTGCATAATCCGGCGTCGCCGCATTCATGTCGCGCAAGGACGGTCCTGTCGCGGTCGCATAGCCGCCGGCGTTGCGCCGCTGCAGCCAGTTCCAGATCAGGCGCGCGACCAGTACGATCAACGCGATCTGAATGATCAGGCCGAGCATGGACGCAAAGCCTGCGCCGAGCCCGCCAAACAGTCCGTTGCCGAAGAGCATGCCGAGCAGCCCGGCACCAAGGAAGCCGGCAAACAGGCCGCCGAGAAAACCCGGACGGTTGAAGAAGCCGCCAGCCTGACCCGTGGTCTGCGCGCCGGTTGCCGCCGGACGCTGCTGCGCCGGCTGGGTCATGCTGCGCTCCATGGGAGAGGCGGACCGCGGTGCGGTCTGCGTGACCGGGGGCGGTGAAAAGGTGCGCGATCCGCGGCTGCCGAAGCTCTTGCCTCCGCCCACGCGCGCATCGGCGTCGCCGGCGATCAGCACCAGCGCAGCCAATATGGCGACAGCCGCCAAGGGCCAGCGCAGTTGATTCCAGACCATTGAATTCCTCCCGGCACGGTCGATTTGCCGCTTATATATAAGGGCGATTGGCCCGGCAAAAACCCCGACCGGCCATGTTCGTGCCGGCGTGCCCATATGGCGCCGGCCGCGCGGCTCATTTATGATGATGATTCAAGGTCGCCACTCGGCCGACCTGTGTCAAACCAGAGCCCTCACAATGTCCCGCCCGTCGTACCGTTTCGGTCAAAATCACATCCGCGCCCTGTCCGGCGCCTTGCTCGGCGTGTTCCTATGGTTCGGCTCCGGCGTCAAAGGCAATGACATCGGCGGGATCATCCCCTGGACACCCGGCGTCGAAGATTATGCGCTCGCGATGGTATCCAACCACTGCAACCGCTACGGCAAATACGGGGTGATCACCTCGGTTCATCCGTGGCCGGGCGACTATATCGGCTTTGTCTGCCGTGCACCCGGCCGATGGGGTCCTGCATATAACTGAGCAAGGCGATACGCCGCCCTCTTGCCCAAGTTCCCGAAGGAACCTGACTGCACATGCATTGTTGCCTCCTCGCAAACAGAGGAGGATTGTGCATGAGAAAGTCCCTGATGGCTCTTTCCGCCGCCGCTGTTATCGGCGCCGCGAGCATGGCCGCGCCCTCTCCCGCGCAGGCGCATGCGTGGTGGATCGTGCCGGCGATTGTGGGCGGTGTCCTTGTGGGTGGCGTGATCGCATCAGCCGCCAGCCCTTACCCTTATGGCTATGGTCCCCGCTATGGTGAGCCCGCCTATTATCGCGGGAACGTCGCCGTTCAGCCGACGTGCCGCATCGTGCGTGAGCGCGTCCGCGGCGGATGGCGTCGTTACGAAGTCTGCCGTTAGAGCGCTCTGCATTAGGTTGACACGTATCCGCCATTCTTGAAGTCGTCGGCGCATTCTTGCGGCGTGAAGCTTTCGAGGAGTGAGGCCTGCTCGATCGAGCCCGGTCGCGCTTACTTCGCACGTTGCATGCAGTTTCAAGCGTCAAGGACCGATCACCCAGGAGCGACTATGTGCGAAACGTCGCTGTTTGTGCGCGAATCTCTTCCGCAGCGCGTTTCAATAGGATGAAGTATCGTTCCTTTGCCGTCGCCTCGTCGATCGTTCCGGAAATCAAACTCACGCTGATGGCGGCTACGACCGAACGGCTGTTGTCCCTTAACGGCACAGAGATGCCGCAAATGGAAGGATCAAGCTCACCGTCGATCCAGACGTAGCCTTGCGCGGCCACACGCTCGAGTTCCTTCTCCAGAACGCTTCGATCAACGATCGTGCGCGGGGTCAGGCGGGTGAATTTGATTTTCGACAGCTGAATATCGCGCTCCCCTTTTGACAGCCCGGCGAGGAGAACACGTCCCAGCGAAACAACGTGCGCCGGCAGCCGGCTTCCGATGCCAAGATTCGTGGTCAGGATCCGGCGTGCTGGCAAGCGCAGGACATAGACAATGTCAGTCCCGTCGAGAACGGCCAGCGCGCAGGATTCACCGATCTCGTTGCGAAGCTCCTCGAGAGTTTGCTGCGCCGGCCCCCAAAACGGCAACGCCGTCAGGTAGGAAAGTCCGAGACCCAGGGACCGCGGGCGCAGCCGGAAATAGCGGCCATCGGCCTCGCAGTAGTTGAGTGCGACCAATGTTGCGAGCACGCGCCGCGCGGTTGCGCGGGTGAGCCCGGACGCAACGGCGATTTCTGACAACATATGACGACCCGGCGGACGTCCGAGCGCTTCAATTACCGAAAACCCCCGCGCGATCGCGCGAACAAAACCGTCGCTCTCCTTTGCCATGCGCGTTCCTCCATACGGAAAGCAGCCGGCTTGCGTGGCCACGCAAAGACAGCTAGTGTTCATCTGGCGAATGAAAAGTTCGCTAGGCGAACAATACAGGAGGCAACGTGTCGGCGCAAGCGTTTGAAACGGATTTCTGGAAAGACGCGAAGGAGCGGAAGATCTGGGACGACATCGTTCCCGGCGAGCCGCGCCAAACGATTCCCTACACGCTCACCCTTGAGGCCATTCAGAAATATTGCCGCTCGGTCGGAGAGAACCACCCGCTCTATTTTGACGAGGATTATGCGCGCACGACGCCATACGGGGGCCTGATCGCGCCGCCGTCGATCCACATCCTGCTGATGTTTGCTTGCACGCCGACGGATGACTGGATGCGCAGCCCCGGAACGGTCAATGCCGGACAGTCCTGGAGCTACAACATCCCGGCGCGCCCCGGTGATACGATCACGCTGCAGGCGCGTGCGCTCGACAAGTTCATCAAGAAAGAGCGCCTCTTCGTCATCCACGACAATGTCTTTTTCAACCAGCGCGGCGAGGTGATCTGTTCCGGTCGCGGCTGGACCATCCGTCCGATGTGAGGAGAGTTTCAATGTCCGTGACGTTTGACAGTCTGGCGCCTGGCTACCGCATCGACGGTCCGGCCTTCGATGTCTCGCGCGAATCGATCCGCGCGTTCTGCGAGGCCTCGCTCGATTTCAATCCGCTGCATCTCGACGACAACTACATGCAGGGAAGTTTCGGCAAGACCAATTTCGGGGGCATCATCATGCACGGCATGAACAATTTCGGGTTGATCACCCGCATGCTGACCGATTGGGCCTATCCGGCAGGCGCCGTTCATCGCCGCCTGGAAACACGCTGGGTCAAGCCGGTGAAGCCCGGTGACACCATCCGCCCGTATGGCACGCTGAAATCGAAGCTAGCGACTCAAAAGTCCCGCTGGGCGGTCATCGACGTCGAGGTCCGCAATCAGCGCGACGAGGTCGTGGCGACCGGCGAGGCCATGATCGAATTTCCGTTGGGCGCAGCCAGATAATGATCCTGGGGCGTAGTCTACGGCGCAACGCTCAGCTCTATCCAGAGCGTGCGGCGATCATTGGCCGGGATGGCGCTACCCTCTCGCACGCGGCTTTCGCCGAACGTGTCTGGCGGCTGGCTGATGGTTTATCGCGCCGCGGGATCGGCAAGAACAGTCGCGTGGCGATCCTGGCGCGTAACTCCCCGGATTATCTCGTCGCGCATTTCGCGTTGGGGTCGATGGGGGCCTGGACCGTTCCGATCAATTTTGCTCTCAAGCCTCCGGATATCGATTTTCGCATGGCGCATGCGGAGGTCGAGGCCATATTTGTGTCGTCGGAGTTTGCGCCGCTGGTCAATGCACTCAGCGACAAGGTGGTGCAACGACTTGCCCGACGCATCTTTGCGCTTGATGACGCGCCGACTGGATGCATTCCGCTTGCCGACCTCATCGAGTCCGGAAGGCCCGCTGCGCCGGATGTGCTGCTTTCGCCCGAAGACACGCTTTACATCGGATATACATCTGGCACCACAGGGACGCCCAAGGGTGCGCTGGTTTCGCACCGCGCGATCGTTGTGGGATTCCTCTACAAGGCGCTCGCTTACGACCTGACCGACCGGGATGTGACCATCAATCCCGGCCCTTACTGGCACTCGGCGCCGCGTGATTTCGCGGCGCTCGCGCTCTATCTCGGCGGCACCGCGGTCGTTCCCGAACGCTTCGATGCGGAGATGTATCTCGCTGATGTCGAGCGCTATCGGGTCACCAATTCGTTCGTCGTGCCGACGATGCTGCAGCGGCTGGTTGCATCTCCTGATCTGAAGCGCCGCGACACCTCCAGCATGCGCGCGCTGATCAGCGGCGGAGCGCCGCTTCCCAGCGCGGTCAAGGAGCGCGTGCTTGAGGTTTTTGGCTCGGTCCTCACCGAATTCTACGGCGCGACCGAAACCCGCATCGTTACGGTCATTTCGGCGCAGGAACTCGCGGCACGCGAGCGGTCGGTCGGCCGACCGCTGCGCGATGTCGAGGTTCGCATTCTCGACGACGCCGGCTACGACGTACCGGCGGGCGAGATAGGGGAGGTTTTTCTGCGCGGCCCCGGCCTGTTCTCCGGCTATTGGCGTGATCCGGACCGCACCGCGGCCGCCTATCGTGGGGAATGGTTCAGTCTCGGTGACATGGGGCACCTCGACTCCGACGGTTATCTCTATCTCGTGGACCGCAAGCAGGACATGATCATCAGCGGCGGCGAGAACATCTTTCCAAACGACATCGAGGAATGTCTGCAGCGTCACCCGGCGGTCGCGCAAGCCGCAGTAATCGGCATTCCCGACGAACAATGGGGAGAGCTGGTTGTCGCGTATGTCGTGCTGGCTGCGGGTGCTCGCGTCACCAGCGACCAACTCATCGCATTCTGCGGCGATCACCTTTCCAACTACATGAAGCCGCGCCGCGTCGAATTCTGCCGGAGCCTGCCGCGCAGTCCAACCGGGAAACTGTTGCGGCGTGAATTGCGTGAGAAGCATCGACAGATGGTGTCCGCTGCAGAATGAGTCTGCTTTGCATAAGAAAGGGAGGAGACAATGAAAGTGAAAAGGTTTCTGAGTTCGGTCGTGCTCGCCTTGAGTTGTCTGCCGGGTCCCATTTTTGCCAGCGAGAAATTTCCGGTCGAGACCGTGAAAATTGTCGTGCCGTTCCCGGCCGGCGGAACGACGGACATCCTGGCGCGGCATGTTGCGCAGGGACTGAGTGAGAAGCTGGGTGTGTCGGTGGTGGTCGACAATCGCGCCGGCGCAAGCGGAATGATTGGCTCCGAGCAGGTCGCCCGCTCAACGCCGGATGGGTCAACTCTGCTGCTGACGGCAACTCATCACGTCATCAACCCAAGCCTGAACAAGAAGATGCCGTATGATACACAGCGCGACTTTGATCCGCTGGCCCTGGTCGCTAGTGTCCCGAACGCGCTGGTCGTGCATCCGAGTGTTCCGGCGAAAACGGTGGCCGATCTCATTGCCCTGGCAAAGAAAGAGCCTGGCAAGCTGTCTTTTGGATCGGCGGGTATCGGCGGCGCCAACCATCTCTCCGGCGAATTGTTCAAGATGCTTGCCAACATTGACGTCGTGCACGTGCCGTACAAGGGCGCGGCTCCCGCAATGAACGATCTGCTCGGTGGTCATATCCCGATGATGTTCGACTCGCTACCGACGGTGCTACCAGCGGCGAAGGATGGCCGCCTCCGAGTGCTCGGTGTCACCAGCCGCACCCGCGCGGAATCGCTGCCTGATGTTCCGACGCTCGACGAAGCCGGAGTCAAGGGTTTCGAAGCTACAGCGTGGTTCGGGCTCTATATGCCTGCGAATGTTCCTGCACCTGTCAAGGCGAAGCTTGAAGCCGCGATGAAGGACGTTCTTGCAAACCCGGAAACACGCAAGAAGTTTGATGCCCTTGGCGTCGCCCCCGGAAATCTCACCAGTGCCGAATTTAAGGCATTTGTGAATTCGGAAATTGAGAAATGGAGCGCGGTCGTCAAAAAGGCGGGCATCGCTCCCAAATAACGATCAGCGCCGATTGTGGTCAGAGTTGTCGGGGCATGGTCGTGGCCATGTGCCCCGACCGGCAGTTTGCCGGGCTGGAATTTCCAGCCCGGCATTTTTTATGACGTCATCGTTTCCTTCACCGCCGCCACCAGTTGCTTGAGCGTGAACGGCTTGGGAAGGAATGAGAACTGCCCTTCCGGCGGCAGATTTTTCTGGAACGCTTCCTCGGCATAGCCGGAGACGAAGATCATCTTGAGATCAGGATTTCTGACCCGCATCTCCTTGAGCAAGGTTGGCCCGTCCATTTCCGGCATCACCACGTCCGACACCACGAGATCGACTTCGCCGTTGCGGCGCTCAAGCACTTCGAGCGCTTCGACTCCGTTGCTTGCCTCCAGAACCGTGTAACCGCGCGAGGTCAAGCCGCGCGCATTGAGAGCGCGCAATCCTTCCTCGTCTTCGACGAGCAGAATGGTGCCGCGGCCGGTGAGATCAGGATTGGCAGCCTGCGCCAGATTGTTGGCCGCGGCCAGCGCGCCGGCGATGGCCGGCGATTCCACACGCTCCAGCTCTTCGTCCGCGGCATGCCGCGGCAGGAAGATGCGGAAGGTCGTGCCTTTGCCGGGCTCGGATTCCGGATAGATGAAGCCGCCGGTCTGCTTGATGATTCCATAGACCGTGGACAAACCCAGACCGGTGCCCTTGTTCACTTCCTTGGTCGTGAAGAACGGCTCGAAAATCTTTTCCATGACTTCCGGCGGCATGCCGGTGCCGGTATCGGTGACCTCCACCAGCACATGATCGGAGGCCGGCAAGGCTCCATAGCCAAAGCGCGCGGCCTCGGGCCCAGTCACGTTCCGGGTGCGCACCGTGAGATTGCCGCCTTCCGGCATGGCATCGCGTGCATTGACCGCGAGATTGATGATCACCTGCTCGAATTGCGACAAGTCGGCCTTGACCGGCCACAGGTCGCGGCCATGCACGACGTCGAGCTTTACCTTCTCTCCGATCAGACGGCGGATCAGGATGGTCAGGTCGGACAAGGCCTCGCCGAGATCCAGGACTTGCGGCCGCAAGGTCTGACGGCGGGAAAAAGCCAGCAACTGGCGAACAAGCGAGGCGGCGCGATTGGCGTTCTGCTTGATCTGCATGATGTCCTGGAAGGACGGATCGGTCGGCTTGTGCGCATTGAGCAGGAAATCGGTCGCCATCATGATGGCGGACAGTACGTTGTTGAAATCGTGAGCGATGCCGCCTGCCAACTGGCCGACGGTTTCCATCTTCTGCTGCTGCTTGATCTGGTTTTCCAGCGTGCGCCGGTCGGTTGTTTCCAGCGCATAGACGATGGCGGACTCGCTCTCGTCGTTCTCGATTCCGGTAACAAAGAAAGACGCGGCACGATCCCCGCTGCCGGCGAGCATGGCTTCTACCGGCGCGATATCGCCCTGCCCGTCGGCCGCCTTGTGGATGGCGGCTTCCAATGCGGCCCGATCGCGTTCGGCCAGCACCGACAGGATGTTGCGGACTTCACCGGACGCATCGTCCTTGAACAGGTCGTGGAACAGACGTGCGAACAGGGCGTTCGATCGCGCAATGCGACCATTGCGGTCGACGGTCGCAATCGCCATCGGCGTGTTGTTGAAGAAGCGCATGAAGCGCACTTCCGCCGCCCGCTGCGGATCGGAGCCGTCGGCGCGGGCGCGATTGAGCACCAAGGTCCTGGACATGCCGGGCGAGCCATCGGCGCCGAACGCGACCTTGTGAAAGAGTCGGACCGGGACGGACTTTCCGCCGCGGGTCTTGAAGTCGAGGTCGAGCACTTCGGTCTTCACCCCGCCCGGCGCTGCCGCCAGGGTTGTGAGAAGAGCGGCGCCTTCACCTGACACGATGTCTGCAAGCTTCAGCCCGCCCGACCCGACCTGCGCCAGATCATGATCGAGCCATGTCGCCAGTGTGGCGTTGAGGTAGACGATGTCGCCCTTGCCATCGACCGAGAAGAATCCGGCCGGCGCGTGGTCGAGATAGTCGATGGCGTGCTGCAGTTCCTGAAAGACGTTTTCCTGCCGCTCGCGGTCGCGCGTGACATCGGCAATGTTCCAGACCGTCAACCGCGAAGCGCGCTTTCCCTCGCCGAGCGGCCGCACCCGCATGCGCAGCCAGCGCGCCGGCCCGCCCTGCGGATCGGGGATGCGGACTTCTTCCTGCAGCCGTCGGCCTTCGCGGGACGCCTTGAGCAGCCGGTAAACCGCCTCGGACACGTCGGGGTCGCCGATGAACACCCGTTCGATGGGGCGCACATCCTTGGCGTCGACCGCATCGATCATATCCAGATATTGAGCATTGGCGTAGATGACCCGCCCGCCCGGATCGGTGACGACCAGTCCGTCGAAGGCGCCGTCCACCAGAATTTTCATCATCGGGTTGGCGGCATCCTTGCTGGCAAAGCGCAGCAAGCCGGACGCCAGGGCGAACAAGGAGAAGACGCCGATCGTGGCCAGGACCGCAAGCAGCAGAAGGATATAGAGCCCGGCCGCGTCCCGCCCGACATACAGCAGGCCCGCCACCGCCCCGACCAGCGCAATGGCGACCAGCAGGACAAACCCCATGCTTCCACCACGCCCGCTGCGGTCGAACACGCCGCGCTCCTGAGCCTCGCCAGTATCCGTCGTCGCCATAAGCTCCTTTGCCCCAGGCCGGCGGTGATCCGCAAGTGCACTTGCTTGGGCGCTCATTCGGGCACTCATGGCCGTGGCCGCGCCCCGCGCCGCAGATTCATGACATAGCCGATAACCTCGGCGACCGCACGATAGTGCTCCGGCGGAATTTCATCGTCGATATCGACGGTCGCGTGCAGGGCCCGGGCCAGCGGTGGATTTTCGACGATCGGCACTGCATGCGCCGTGGCCACCTCCCTGATCTTGAGGGCGAGCGCATCCACGCCCTTGGCGACACAGACCGGGGCATTGTCCCCGCGTTCATATTTCAGCGCGATCGCGTAGTGGGTCGGGTTGGTGATCACAACCGAGGCGTCCGGCACCGCTGCCATCATGCGCTTGCGCGCGCGCTGTTCGCGAATACGGCGAATCCGCGCCTTGACCATCGGATCGCCTTCGCTCTGCTTGAACTCCTCCTTGATCTCGCGGAGCGACATCTTCTGCTTTTCGTACCATTGTCGATACTGGAAGAAGAAATCCGCAGCAGCAATGACCGCGAGAATGGCGACGACGATGCCCATCAGCTTGAGCGAAAATATCACCACCAGCGGCAGGATCGCGGCGGGGTCGGTCGCCACCATGGATTCCAGCCGGTTCCGTTCCGGCCAGAGCAGCATCGACATCACCGTTCCCAGGAGCGCAATCTTGAGAATGCCCTTGACGAAGTTCACCAGCGCGACCTTGGAGAACAGCCGCTTCAGTCCGGCGGCCAGCGATATCTTGCTGAGCTTCGGCTTCAGGCTTTCGGTCGACCAGACCAGCCGGTGCTGGATCATGTTTCCGCCGATGGCGGCCAAGGCCAGCAGCAGGAACGGGATCGACAGAAGCGCAATCACTTCCAGACCCGTCTTGCCGGCGAAGAGAATAAGACCTCGCCCATCCATCGGAATGCGATGCATGTTGGCAAGAATGCCGCCCAGCGTGGATTTCAGGCCGGCGCTCATCGGCGTTGCGAACATCATGAGCAGCAATGTCGCCGCAGCAATCACGAACCAGGTTGAAACCTCCTGGCTTTTGGCAACATCCCCGCGCTCGACGGCTTCGTCCAACCGTTTCTGGGTTGGGTCCTCTGACTTCTCGTTGTCGTCGTTGCCGTCGGCCATCGCGCAGTCCGGTTACGAATAGGGAGCCATTTCGCGCAGAACGCCGCCGAGAAACTCGAGAAACGTGCCCATCATGGCACTGACGACAAGCAGGAGGATGAGAAAGCCGATCAGGATCGATAGCGGCATGCCGACAAAGAAAACCTGCATCTGCGGCATCAACCGCGACAGGATGCCGAGTCCGAGGTTGAAGAGAAGGCCGAAGACCAGAAACGGCGCCGACAATTGGATCCCGACCTTGAAGGCGGCCGCCACCGTCCTGGTGAACAGGGCCGCGATGTCGCCCGCGAGAAATGCCGCACCCGGCGCGAACAAACGATAGCTATCATTCAGCGCCGCGATCACGAGGTAATGCAGATCGGTCGCGAAAACGAGCGTGACGCCGAGAATGGTGAGAAAGTTGCCAACAATGACGTTCTGCTGGCCCTGCGTCGGGTCGACGGCGGTGACAAAGCCAAGGCCCATCTGCTGCGCCACCACCGCGCCGGCAACCTGCAACGCGGAAATGGTCAGGCGCGCGGTCAGTCCGAGCACCACGCCGAGCAGCAATTCCTGACCAAGCATCAGCAAGACCGGCCCGAATTGCCGCAGATCAATACTGTAGGCGTTGCGATGCAAGGGCAGGAAAATCGCCGCCAAAACGAGCGCAATGGTAAGGCGCACGCGCACCGGCACGGTCAATTCGCCAAGGCCCGGAAGCAGCATCACCATCGTTCCGATGCGGGCAAAGACCAGCATGAAAGCCGCGGCCAGCGATGGAAGGACGGAGACGTCAATGCTCATTCAGATGCGGTCTCAGCCGCCAGTAATGCGGCTCGCCAGCCGCAGCATGTGGCCCTGCATGATGTCGGCCATGAACGGCAGGGCGACCAACATGGCAATGAAGATCGCAAGAATCTTCGGAACGAAGACCAGCGTCATTTCCTGAATCTGGGTCAACGCCTGGAACAGCGAGATCGCCACACCCACGAAAAGCCCCACCAGCATCAGCGGCGCCGCTACAAACACCAACGTCATGATCGCGTCGCGCGCGACATCGAGCACTTCCGGTCCGGTCATTTCCCCTCCGATTTCACCTCTCCCCGCTTGCGGCGAGAGATCGGCTTCCGAGCAACGCGAGGAAGCCGAAGGGGGCGATGAGACCAGTGCTAAACATCGAGGCCCCCTTACCCGGCTCGCTGCGCTCACCACCCTCTCCCCGCAAGCGAGGAGAGGGAAGATCAAATCGGCATCCGCATGATTTCTTCGTAAGCCTGGATCACCTTGTCGCGCACGGAGACGAGCGTCTCGATGGCCGTCTCGGATTCGGCGACCGCAGTGACGACATCCACGACATTGGCCTTACCCGTGACCGCAGCCTGCGTCTGCGCATCGGCGCCGTGACCGGCCTTGACCACCGACGTCAGCGCATCCTTGACCATGGCGCCGAAGCTGTCGGTGCCGCCGAGGCCCGTCGCGCCTTTGGTGAGGCCGCCCGCCAATCCGCCGCCCGGATCGGTGATCTTGGCAAGACTGGCATAGGCATTGGCGGCGCCAATCGGCGAGGTCATGAGCTGCTCCGTCAGGCTTTCAGGATTTCAATCGTGCGCTGGATCATCCGCCGCGTCGCGCTGATGACGTTGACATTGGCTTCGTAGGATCGCTGCGCCTCGCGCATATCGGTCATTTCCACCAGCGAATTGACATTGGGATATTTGACATAGCCGTTGGCGTCGGCCGACGGATGTCCGGGCATGTGCTTGCTGACGAAGGGCGATTGATCGGTACGAATGCGGCCGAGCGCGACGACGCGGGCATCGAGCGCGCGATCGACTTCGCTGGTGAAGGTTGAAATCTTCCGGCGGTAGGGATCGCCGCCCGCAGTCAGCGCAGTGGAATCCGCGTTCGCGATATTCTCCGAGATGATGCGGATGCGGCCCGCCTGCGCCTTCAGGCCGGAGGCGGCGATGGCAAGTGACTTGATGAAATCCATGATCCACTCCCTCAGCGCTTGCCCAAGGCCGTCTTCAACAAACCAAGACTCTTCGCGTAGAGCGTGGAGGCCTGCTGATACTCCATCTGGTTGGCCGCGACCTTGAGCATCTCTTCCTCGAGCGCGACGGCGTTGCCGGTGGGGCGCGTCTCAAACCCGCCGTACTGGCCGGTCCGGAACCGGGGTGGGCTCAGCCCCGCCCCGGCGATATGGCCTGGATCGGTGCGCGCCAGTGCGACCGCCACGGAGGTCGGCTCTGGCTTGTCGAATTCGGGGGCCTTCAGATCGTGCGGCCTGAAAAAGGGCGTGTCGGCGTTGGCGACATTCTCGGCGAGCAGGCGCTGGCGCTCCTGATGCCAGTGCATCCTGGTGCGCAGCATCGAAAAGATCGGCATTTCGGAGATGGCCATGACGCTCCTCACCCGGGGGCACAGCGCGGCCTCTGCCACGCTGGGCAAACTTTGCCGGGGGTATGGTTAACGCGAGGTAAATATTGTGGGCGGCTGGTATTTATTGGCTTCGCCTTGAAACCGCCGCCAAGTGCCAATTTACCAATCGCAGCAGAAGGTCGGGGCCAGCCAAAGAAAGCGGTCCCCGATCCTTAAGAGTTTGTTAATATGAGCCGCGGCAAATATTGCCGAAGGCTTAACAGGTCGGGCGATTCACGGCTCGGACGGCCCGATTGCGAGCGAGGAGCCTGTTCGATCTCATGCTGGAAAGCCTCTTTGGAGCGGAGACGCCCCTCGCCGTGCGTTTTTTCATCGCTTTCATCGTCGTTTTCGCGCTGATCGGCGTGGTCGCCTGGCTCGTCCGCCGCTTTGGAACGGGTGCGCTCGGGTCGCAGGGATCGCGCGGGCGTGCGCCGCGACTTGCGGTCATCGAGGCCGGCGCGGTCGATGGCCGGCGCAAGCTGGTGCTGATCCGGCGCGACAATGTCGAGCATCTTATCATGATCGGCGGGCCGACGGACATCGTGATCGAGCCGAATATCGTGCGCGGCCAGAATGCGCGTGAAATGGCCGCTCCGCGCGGAACCGGCGCCGCCGAGGCATTGCCGCGGGCGGTTCCGCTCAGCGAAGAAACCTCCTGGCCGCTGCAGCCCGAAGTCGCACCGCGTCCGGTGCGCGCGCCGCGCCCCGCCCCGGCCGTGGAAGACACGCTGCAATGGCCGACACCGCCCGAACCCAAGGCGCCAGTCGCGCCGGCCGCCAGGCGCACGCAGCGTCCGAGCGATACGCTGGCCGGCCTCGCTGCCGAATTGTCGGCGCGTCCGGCGCCGCAGCCCGAGCCCGACATCTTGCCGGTCCGTGCCACGCCGAAAATCGAGCCTCGCATCGAGACCCCGAAAATCGAACCGCGCATCGAGCCGCGCCTGGAACCGAAGGCTGAACCCAAAGTCGAGTTCAAGCCCGAACCGAAAGTCGAGGTGCGCACAGCGCAACCGGCGGCGGCCAGCGCCGAAGATGCCGATCAGAATCTCGCCGACATGGCGCAGCGACTGGAAGCCGCCCTGCGGCGCCCAGGCGGGCCGCTGGCGCCTGCCGCCGCACCTGCTGCGGCGCCGGCGGCGGCCAAACCGGCGGTGGAAAAACCGGCGACCCCCGACAAGAAGCCCGCTCCGGCCGCCACCAAGCCGGACAATGTCTTCGGCAGCCTTGAAGAAGAGATGGCGAGCTTGCTCGGCCGTCCGCCAGGGAAGACGTGAGGGCCAAGATTGCCGCGAGCTGCGTTCGTCGATTGACGGTGGCGGCGGCGATCCTGGCAGTAGCAGACCCGGCCTTTTCTCAGGACATCAGCATCAATTTCGGCGCCGGCGCCGGGTTGACCGAGCGCGTCATCCAGCTTGTCGCGCTCTTGACGGTGCTCACGCTGGCGCCGTCGATCCTGATCATGATGACCTCGTTCACGCGCATCGTGGTCGTGCTGTCGCTGCTGCGCACGGCTTTGGGCACGGCCACCGCGCCGCCCAATGCCGTGATCGTCTCGCTCGCCCTCTTCCTGACCGCCTTCATCATGGGTCCGGCGTTCCAGAACGCCTATGACGTCGGCATCCGGCCGCTGATCAACAACGAGATCAATGTCGAGCAGGCGTTTGAACGCTCGTCCGAGCCGTTCAAAACCTTCATGCTGAAGAATGTGCGGGAAAAAGATCTGAAGCTGTTCAGCGATCTGTCGCGCGAGCCGGCGCCGGCGAGCCCCGAGACCCTGTCGCTGCGGATTCTGGTGCCCGCTTTCATGATTTCCGAGCTGAAACGCGCCTTCGAGATCGGATTTCTGCTGTTCCTGCCCTTTCTCATCATCGACCTGGTGGTGGCGTCGGTGCTGATGTCGATGGGCATGATGATGTTGCCACCAGTTGTTGTGTCGTTGCCGTTCAAGCTGATCTTTTTCGTCCTGGTCGACGGCTGGACGCTGGTGGCCGGCTCGCTGGTGCAGAGCTACGGGACCTAATGGCCTGGACTCACACGTGAACCGGAAATGTTTCACGTGAAAAAATTCCTATAGCCTCCCTTTGTCATGCTCGTAGAAGTGCTCATCCTCGGCCGCGAGCATGTCATCCTCGCCCGTGAGCATGTCTTCCTCGGCCGCGAGCATGTCTTCCTCGCCCGCGAGCATGCATGTTCTGGCGATTCTTCGGGGCGGAGGAAACGAGCACAATTAGACAGACTTTTTTCCGCGGTTCTCGTCCCGTTTCCCGCCGGGCCACCCTTCCCCGAACCAGTACCAGGCGATCACCGCGCACGGCACGCCGAGCGCGAGCCAGGACAAGCCATCCCAGAGATCATCGCCGAGCAGCGCCGAAAGGTGTCCAACGCCGCTCAGCACACCGAGCAGAATCGGAATACCGAACACCTGCAGCAACGACCGCCGCTTCATACCCGGAACAGGTTTCAAGACGCGGCCCTTGCACCGACCAGCAGCGCCATACGCGCCGGCGCGCGCGCAGAGCGGCGGCGTCTGACCCAGAGATAGAGCCCGGTCACCAGCACCACGATGGTGGCGATATCGAGCAGCGCCCAGATGATCTTCAGCGGCATGCCGCCGTAGAGCAGATCAGCGGCTCGCTGCGCGCTGGACCACAGTTTTCACCGTTCCCGTCGGCTTCAAATCGGCCGGCGGCGTGTGTGTGGATTGCTTCACCGGCATCTGCCGCGCCGCCTGACCTGACGACAGCGCGCCGACCTCCGGGAAACGCTCTCGCATCTCGCGCAGAAAATTGTCGAGCGTGTCGAAGGCGACGAGCTTGGCGATGTCCTTGAATTCAGAAGCCTTGGCGCCGAGCGGCGAGGTTGCGATCTCGAAGGCATGACGATCGGGCCCTTCCGCCATCTTCGCCGCATAACGCTCGCGCAGACGTGCGGCGCCAATGACATCTTCGCCCAGAGCATAACCGATCGCCGCGCGCAGGATGTCGGCGCGCTCGACCTCTGATAGCGGCTCGAAATTCTTCCAACTGTCGCCGTGCAGCAATTCGATCTGCTCAGCGGCCTCTGCATAACGCTTGGCCGACCAGAGAATGTCGGCGCGCAGCCGCACCGCCTCGCGCAGGTCGATATTGCTGACCACGTCCAGCGCGACGTCGTAGCGGCGCAGATCCGACAGCGCCCGCGCCTCCAGCAGCAGCCGCAGATGGCGCAATTCATTCGACATGCCGGCCATCCGCGTCGTCCGCAGAACATGCTGCGCCTTGTCCGGCTTGTGATCCATCAGATAGATGACCGCGAGCCGGGTTGCGACCTGGGCACGCGCCGCGCCCTGCAGACGGTTCTCCACCTGGTGCTGCAAAAGCTCAGCGGCCTGCGGCAGCAGGTCCACCGACACCAGCCGGTCGGCAAGCCGGCGGATCATCTCGTCGCCGCGGCGGCCGATCGGCGTCAATTCGCGGAAATCATAGAAGAGGCTGACCGCGTCGATCGCCGGCAGCACGTCGCCCTTCCCGGCCAGGAACAGGGAATCGAAGGTGATTGCGGCCTCGTCGTGAATGCGCCGCGTCATCTCCGAATTGGGATGCGCGCGCAGCGCCGTCCGCATCACATGAAACGCATCGCGGTAACGATGCTCTTCGGTATAGAGGCGCGCGAGCTTGTGCAGCGCCTCGATCTCGGTCTCATCCCCGCGCCACAAGGCCGTGAGGGTCTCGAGCTCGGCGAGCATTTCGGCCCGCTTGAGATCGCCAAGATCGTAGCGCAGGACCAGTTCGCGCAATTGCCCTTGCGCCGCAGACGGCCGGTCGGATGAATCTGCCGCGAGGCGGTAATGCTTGAGCGCCTCTTCGGTCTTGCCCAAGCCTTGTGCCAGCCGCCCGTTCAGTACTTCGATGGCCGGCCGCATCTGGATGGGCAGTCCGATGGTCTCGAATTCGTTGACCTGCTCGGACGCCGTCTGGAAATCCCGCGTCTCGATGGTCGAGCGCAGCGCTTCCTTCAGCGCCAGCCGCTGCAATTCGATCGGCAGCGTCGCAATCGCCGCCTCGACATTGCGGAAGCCCTGTCGCGCTTCCGCCCATTTCCCCTGCCGCGCATACGCAAACGCGCGCCAGAGCGGCGCATCATGATTGTCGCCGACGACGCTGTTGTTCAGATCTTTCAGCGCCTCGTCCGGACGGTTGAGCATGATGTTGGCGACCGCGCGCAGCACCAACGCCGCCCCGTCCTCGGCCGTCGAGCGGTCATCCGCCATGGCGACGTCGAGGACCGCCTTGCCCTCCACGAACATTTCACGCGACAAGTAGAAGCGCGCAAGATCGAGCCGCGGCGCGGAGCGCTTGTCTTCCGCCGCGTCCGCCGCAGCCGCGATCAGCTTGTATTGACGCTGGGTGAAATTCGACTGCCGGTCAAACCCCCAAAGCTGAGCGTCGAAAACCATCGGCCGATAAGCCGCGCTATTTTTCAGGCTCGGCATGACGCCCGACAGCGTGAGCCCATGCGGACGGCTGACAATGATCTTGTCGGACGACAATTCCATCAGGACGTCGTCCGCGATCGTCTGCACTGCAACGCCATGTGTCGAGGCCAGGGCACGGAACTCGACAAAATCCTGCGTCTTCAGGAACCCGCGCGCCGGGCCAAGGCCAGTGACCACCAGAACGGTGTCGCCAATTTCCGCATCGTGGATCTTGTGCGCTTCGCGCGGCCGGTCGAAGGGAATGGTTACGCTCGGTCTTTTGGTGCCGGTAATGTTGCGGGCAATGCCCAAGGGCCGGGTTTCTTCTTGCGCGGAATCGCCGATGGTGACGCTCCAGGTTGCGCCGTCATTATTCGCGGCGATGAGCCGCGGGCGCTCCAGCAACACGCGCACGACCTGACCATCCTGCGACGGCGCCACCTCGGCCGAACGAATGGTGC
Organism: Pseudorhodoplanes sp.; assembly: GCA_032027085.1. Lineage (NCBI taxonomy): Bacteria > Pseudomonadati > Pseudomonadota > Alphaproteobacteria > Hyphomicrobiales > Pseudorhodoplanes > Pseudorhodoplanes sp. The sequence goes on from JAVSMS010000001.1 coordinate 4,435,634, forward strand.
CGCTGGTATCGGCATTCAGGGCGGTAAGGTCGATCCTGTCCTTGCTGTCGAAGATGATCCACAAGGTCGCGGCGCGCTGGAAAATCGCCGCCGGCGTCGGCTTGGCGAACGGAAAAATCAGCCGCACATCATCGCCGCTGCGGACCAATTCGGCCGTGAGCGCGGCATTCGGATCGCGCGCGCCCTCTTTTGCCGGGTCGGGTGCGTCACCCGGATGTTCGTCCAGCACGACCGCGGGAGCCGCTTCAGATTTGGCCAGCTTGACCGCTGGCGCCGATTCCGAACTCGCTGCAGGCGCCGCCGCTTGGCGTGTGGCCGTCGCCGGCTGTGCGACAGGTGCCGCACCGGCTTGCCTGGCTTCTGCAGACTTTAATTCGGTCTGCGCGTCTGATTTTTTCTCAGGGCGGCTCTTCGTCTTGTCGGCCTGCGGCGCTGGTTCGGCAGCGGCTGGTTTCGCGGGAATGGTCTGAGGCGCGGCAACGCCCGGCGGGGGTGTCACAGGCTTCATCGCCGCGGCGGACGGAAGCTTCAGCTCGGTCGTCTCCGGCACGCCGACATCGACGACATAATTATTGTCCTCGCGAAAGCTGCGAATATCGATCTTGCCCTCAAACGCGAAACGCACCGAGACCGCCTCCCCGAGGTCGCTCTCCTCGATTGACTTCACGGATTTCGGCAAATGGGTCCGCGCCTCGCCCAGATCGAATTTGAGCGGAGCGGAGAATGTCACGGTGAGATCATCGGTGCCGCGATCGCTGGAAATCGGGATGACGTCCGGCAATTCAAAAACGTAGCGGACGAAGGTCGGCTGAATCGCGACCCGCACGCGCGCGGGCCTCACCGTCTTTTTCGCGGCCAGCTGCTGGGCGCGTAGAATCTTTTCCGCTTCCCGCGCGCGCCGCGCCAGCTCTTCGATCACTTCCTTCGGCAATCCTGGCGGCAGCCCGGTCCAATTCTCCGGCAGCAGATCGACAAACACGCGCTCGCCCGCCGCCATGGAATGGACGGTCACCTTGCGATTGAGCGCCAGTCGCACCCCGAGACCGTCGGGATCGCGCCGCGCTGCTGCAATGTAATTCGGAACTTCCGCCGCGATCTTCTCGGCGCCGATATCGACGGGATGCCTGAAGCCGATCACGACAATGGCGCCGGCCTGACGCACATCCGTCTCGACCTCTTCCGCCAGATGCAGAACAATCCGGGCATAGCCGCCGCTGGTTTCGACGCGGACCTCACCCTTGACGGGCGCATTCTGTGCCGGGGCGCTCGAACCAAGGGCGGCGGAAAGCGCAACAGCCATCAGCACGAAGCACAGACGGTGCAGTAGCGCCCGCGCAAGCAGTGCTGCGCCCGGCCCACTTGCTGGCATTCTTTTCTGGAAAGCCACCATAACTGCTCGTGCCATAGTAAGACGTGCTGTACAGCACATAACGGAGCCTAGGTGGCGGCATCTAAAATAGTATTAACCGTCCGTTTACGCAGAGCTAACCGCCGTTGGGTCGGCCTTCAATCTTCGGTAATTCAGAAGTCGACGGGCCGGATTTGCTGTCCGTCCCGCCGCGATTGGCAAGTTCGACGGTCAGCCGCTCGGCCGCTTCCGGCGTCATCTGCGCCATGATGTCGGACATGCGGCGAGGATTGATCTGGCTGGCCACCTCGGTCGCCAGCTTGATGTCGAGTCTGTCGAAAATCTTGGCGGCATCCTTGGCCTTCATGCTCTCATACATGGTCACAAGGCTTTTCAGCCGGCTCCGGTCGGCCTCTTCCTTCTTCTCGGTGGCGAGCGCGATGCGCGCCTCGATGTCCTTCAATTCGCTGGTCCGCGACTCGATTCGCTTTTCCGCTTCGAGCAGAAGCGTTTCCCGCACGTCAAGCTCGCGCGCGCGCTGCTCCAGTTCCTGCCGGCGCTCGGTCAGGCGCTCGAGGATGGCGCGCTCGGCGGCGGAGAGCGGCTTCGAGTCGAGCTGGATCAGAGTGCCGTCCGGCTCGCGCTTGGGCTCCACCGGCTTGGGCGGCTTCTTGTCGGCGCCGGTCTCCGCACTCGCGTCTTTCGGCGCCGGGGTCGGCGCCTTGGTTGCGCCGGTCGAGGATACGGAGCCCGTCACATCCGGAAAGAACATTTCCTGCGCCCATGACTTTTTCTTGGGCTCCGGCTGGACGCGAGCGGCCACCCCCTGGTTCAGGATCGTGTTGTCGGTCGCATAAATGTCGCGGTCCGACTTCGAGAGCGACCCGGTGCCAAGCGTATAGCCGCCCTGGGTGAAAAGGCCGACCACCTTCAGCGTGAAGAGCGCCGCGGCGGCGACCAGCACAATGGGAATCAGCCGGAACTCACGCAACAGGCGGTTCATGCAGCGCGACCATTCACCCGCATGCGGGCGCGTTCTGCAAAAGCCTGCGCGGCGGCCGCGATCGACCTGGCGTCAGCCTTGATCTCGGGAAGCCGTGCCGGCAGCGGCTCGGCTTCCTCCTCATGCTCTTCCGCCGTCGCAAGAAGCTGCCGGGCATAGGCAATCTTGCGCAGGCGGCCGAGGACCTCTTCGCCGGATTTCACGTGCTCCGCCATCGTGTTCGAATAGAAATCGGCATCGCGCAGGCGGGAGCCGAGAATCTCTTCCGCCTCACGCACCGTTTCCTTCAGGCCCGCAATGGCGCGTTCGGCGCTTTCGGTCGCCATCATCAATTCGGAGATCGTCATCCGCATCGAACGCTCGTCGGATTTCAGCACCTGGATCCGCTTGTTAAGACGCGCGCAATACAGGATCGTGAGCAGCAGCAAGACCGCCACCAGGCTCTCGATCGTCAGTCCGAGCAGATTGCTCACGTCGCCGCCTCCACCCTGTGTCTGGATTTTGATTCTTCCGCATTCTCGAACATGGCAAGCGTCATCTTCGGCTTGCGCAAAGGCTTCGCAACACGGACCGACACGCGGTCACCCACACGCCCCATGCGGCCTTCCGTCAACGTCACGTCACCGCAACGCACCGACACCAACGCATCCGGCTTGATTTCCAGCGGCAGCGTGTCGCCGACCTGCAGCTTCATCATCTGCCGCAGCGGCAGCTTGGCCTCGAACAACACCGCATCGACCGACATTTCCGCCTGCGCGATTTCCGTGGCGAGATGGCCCTCCCAGATCGGGTCGCGGCCGAACTTCTCGCCCATGAACATCTGCAGCAGGACGCCGCGAATCGGTTCGATGGTGGCATAGGGTAGCAGCAATTCCGCGGTGCCGCCGCGGTCTTCCATGTCGATGCGAAGGCGCACCAGGATCGCGGCATTGGCCGGACGGGTGATGGCGGCAAAGCGCGGGTTGGTTTCCAGCCGGTCGATATTGAACTTCACCGGCGACAGCGGCTTGAAAGCGAGTTCGGCGTCGGCCAGCACCACCTCGAGCATGCGCTTGACGAGATTGGCCTCGATCGTCGTGTAGGGGCGTCCCTCCACCCGGATCGCGCCGGAGCCGCGGCGGCCGCCGAGCAGCACGTCGATGATCGAATAGATCAGGTTGGAATTGACGGTGATGAGCCCGAAATTCTCCCATTCCTCAGCTTTGAACACGGCGAGAATGGCGGGAAGCGGAATGGAATTGAGATAGTCGCCGAAGCGCACCGAGGTGATACGGTCGAGCGAAACTTCAACGGTGTCGGAAGTGAAGTTGCGCAAGGAGGTCGTCAGCAGCCGGACCAGCCGGTCGAAGACGATTTCCAGCATCGGCAGGCGCTCGTAGGAGACCATCGCCGAATCGATGATCGCCCGGATGCCGGAATTGTCCGCGAGTGCGACATCCGCCAGGCTGAAGCCGAGCAGGCTGTCGATTTCCTCTTGCGTCAGAATGCGCTCGGTACCGGCCTTAGCGCTCTGCATGAACTGGTTTTCGTCCAGCAAAGCGTCCGCATTCGCCTCCGTCGCGCCGTCAACGCCGGCCGCCGATGTATTGCCTTCGGCTTCCAGCGCCTGCCCCCATTCAGCGGCAAGTGTTTCTTTGTTGATTTCGTCCGCCACTGCTTGCCCCTATTGGACCACGATTTCCCTGAACAGGATTGCGTTGACGCGGTTCGGTGCAATCGAAGCATTGACACGGCGAGTCAGCTCTTCCTTCAGCCGGTAAAGGCCTGCCGAGCCGTCGAGATCGGTCGGCCGCAACTCGCGCAGATAGGTCTGGAAGGCATCCATGACGCGCGGCAGCATGGGCTGCACCTGCTGCGCCATCGTCTGGTCTGGCAGCTCGAGGACGATCTTCACCTTTAGATATTGTGTGCGCTCGGAACCGGTGTTGGACAGGTTGACCAGCGTGTCCGGCAGATCGAGGAAAACCGGCGGCTTGACCGGCGTGGCGGCCGCGGTCTGGCCATTCCCGCTCTTTTTGAAGAAGACCATGTAGCCGACGGCACCGCCACCGAGCAGCAAGAGGGCTGTGACGCCCATGATGATGAGCTTGAGCGGCAGTCTTTTGAGCAGCGGAAGTGGCTTGGGCGCACCTTCGGCCTGTTCGTCCCCGGCATCGGGTTCAGGTTCAGCCTGTGCCGGCTTCTTCTTCGCTGCCATTCCGTCGGAATCCTGCAATTGAGACGGGCCGCACCGGTATCCGAAGGATGTCCAGCGGAGACGCAGCCCGTTTGCGCCCCATTGCTGCGACGTTAGGGCCACCATGGTTAATGAAATCTTTCCAAGCCCATTAACCGGGAAATATTTGCCGGGTTGGACGGGTCGAAGTTGCCGCCGGCGCTCCGCCAACAGCGGCCAGAAATAGCCAAGCTATTGTTATCGCTTTACTTTCCTGATTGGCACGCCCCCTGCAAGACTTTGTTTGCCATCCGCTTGGGAGAGCCGATGGCACCGCGGAGCCGCCTTGGGAGGGCGGCTGCAGCGATCAGGGGAGTTAAGCGATGGAGAATGCCCTTCTCATCGGATTGTCGCGGCAGATGAGTCTGCGGCGTGAGCTGGATGTGGTCGCCAACAACGTGGCCAACATCAACACTACCGGCTTCAAGTCCGACACTGCCGTCTTCGAAGAATATCTGATGCCGGTGGCGAGCCATGACGACTTCAAGGGCCGCGACCGGCGCCTGAGCTATGTCCAGGACCGCTCCACCTGGCACGATATGGGCCAGGGGCCGATCAAGCAGACCAACAATCCGCTCGACGTCTCGATCGACGGCAATGCATTCCTGGTCGTGCAGACGCCACGCGGGGAGCGCTACACCCGCAACGGCTCGTTCCAGATCAATGCGCAGGGGCAGCTCGTCACCAGCGAAGGCTACGCCGTGCTCGGCGACGGCGGCCCGGTGCAGTTCCAGGCCGAAGACCGCGACATCACCATTGCCCGCGACGGCACGGTTTCGGTGCCGGACGGCGCGCGCGGTCGGCTGCGTCTCGTCACTTTCGCCAATGCGCAGCGCCTGCAGAAAGACGGAACGTCAACGTTTGCGGCGCCCGCCGACATGCCGCCGCAGCAGGCTGAGCTTGTGCATGTGATCCAGGGAACGGTGGAGCAATCCAACGTCAAGCCGGTGGTGGAAATGGCGCGGCTGATCGAGGTTTCGCGCGCCTATACGCAGCTCGCCACGCTGCTGCAGCAGCACGGCGACATCCGCAGGTCCGCGATCGAGAGGCTGGCCGAAGTGCCGGCCTGACGCGCGGCGACGAGGAGATAGGTCATGAGAGCGTTACACACCGCAGCGACCGGAATGATGGCCCAGGAACTCAACGTTCAGGTCATCTCCAACAATATCGCCAACATGCGGACGACTGGTTACAAGCGCCAGCGCGCCGAATTCCAGGATCTGCTCTACGAACAGGTGCGCCGCGTCGGCACCCAGGCCTCCGCACAGGGCACGCAATTGCCCGCAGGCGTCGAGATCGGCTCCGGCGTCAAGACCGTCGGCACTCCGCGCATCATGACGCAAGGCCCGATGATCCAGTCGGGCAAGGAATACGACGTCGCCATCCGCGGCGAAGGCTTCTTCCAGATTCAAATGCCGGACGGCCGCACCGCCTATACGCGCGACGGCTCCTTTGAAATCGACTCGCAGGGGCGCCTGGTGACGGCGCAAGGCAATCTGGTGCAGCCAGGCATCACCGTGCCGCAGAATGCCAGCGGCTTCACCATCAATGCGCAAGGCCAGGTGTTTGTCACGCCGGTCGGCACGACCACGCCGACGCAGATCGGCCAGCTCGAACTTGCCATCTTCATCAACAAGGCCGGCCTGCAAGGCATCGGCGACAACCTCTATCTGGAAACGCCGGCCTCCGGCACGCCGCAAACCGGTCAGCCGCAAGCGCTCGGCTATGGCAGCCTGCTGCAAGGCAATCTCGAACAGGCGAATGTTGAGGCGGTCAGCGAGATTTCCGATCTGATCGCGGCGCAACGCGCCTACGAGATGAACGCCAAGGTCATCTCCGCCACCGACCAGATGCTGCAATCCACCACCGGCATGATGCGCTGAGGAGCACGAGCCATGATCCGAGCAGTCACAACCGCGCTCTTCCTCACACTCACCGCCACCGCCTCGGCGCAACAGACCGGCGCCGCTGCCCCGCTGGCACCGGCGCTGCGTAGCGACGTGCTCGCGACCAGCGAGATCGTGCGCATCGGCGACCTTGTCGACAACGCCGGCGCGGCGGCCTCGATCCCAGTCTTTCGGGCTCCCGATCTCGGACAGACCGGAAGCGTCTCCGTGGCGCGCGTGACCGAGGCGCTGCGCGCCCATAATGTCTTCGCCATTGATACCCGCGGCCTAACCGAAGTCACCGTCACGCGGGTGAGCCGGGCCATCGGCACCAAGGAAATCCAGGACCACCTCGCGCGGATCATCGCGACCCGCTATGGGCTGCGCGATCCCGAGAATCTAAGCGTGACCTTCGATCGTGAGTTCCGCACGCTTCATGTCGATCCAAAAGCGGCGGCTGATCTCAATGTATCACGGCTGTCGTTCGACACCCGCAGCGGACGGTTCGACGCTGTCCTGGAGATCAGCGGGAGCTCCGCGGCGGGCCGCATTCCCATGCGGTTTACGGGCGCGGCGATCGAGACAACCGCAGCAGCCGTCGTCATCCGGCCGATCGCGCGCGGCGACGTGCTCCGCGAATCCGACATCGCCATCGAGCGCCGGCCGCGGACCGAAATTTCGAGCGACGCGGTGCGCGATCCGCAAGGCGCGATCGGCCTGGCGGCACGCCACACCATCAAGGCCGGCCAGATCATTCGCCGCGCCGACCTCGCAAAGCCCGAGCTCGTGCATCGCAACGAACCGGTGATCATCGTCTTCGAGCAGCCGGGCCTGATGCTGACCTTGCGCGGCAAGGCGCTGGATTCAGGAGCAGAAGGCGACACGGTGAATGTCCTTAATCTGCAATCGAAAAAGACGCTGCAAGCGGTCGTGAGCGGCTCCAACCGCGTGATGGTTGTCTCCACAACGCCGCGCGCGACCACAAACATCGCCTCGATTTCTCATCCCGTTATTTCGGCGCGCCGCTAAAGAGCGAGTGAGGTCTTATGTTGTACCGAGCCAATCCATCGCCGCTTCTGCGTTCGGCCGTATGCGGTCTGGCGCTCACCTCGCTGCTGTCGGGATGCGCGGCGCTCGACCGCCTGAAACTGATCGGCGAACAGCCACCGCTGTCGGCGATTGAAAATCCGACTGCGGCTCCGGGCTACAAGCCGGTGCAGATGCCGATGCCGATGCCGCAACCGGCCTCCTACAATCCGAACTCGCTGTGGCGAAACGGCTCGCGCGCCTTCTTCAAGGATCAGCGCGCGCATCAGGTCGGCGACATCCTCACCGTCAAGGTCAAGATCACCGACAAGGCGACCGTCGAAAACGAGACCTCGCGCAGCCGCAAGAACTCGGAGGACTCCGGCGTCGACAATTTCTTCGGCAAGACGAAGCTGCCGATTTTCGACAAGGTCAACATCCCCGGCAAAATCCTGACGGCGGATTCGACCGGCTCCAGCGAAGGCAAGGGTTCAATCGACCGCAAGGACGAGATCACGACGAATGTCGCCGGTGTCGTGACCCAGGTGCTGCCGAACGGCAATCTCGTGCTTGAAGGCAAACAGGAGATCCGCATCAACTATGAAGTGCGGGAACTGATTGTCGCCGGCATCGTCCGTCCAGAGGATATCGAAAGCGACAACACCATCGACTCGACGAAGATCGCGCAGGCGCGCATTGCCTATGGCGGCCGCGGCCAGATTACCGATGTGCAGCAGCCGCGTTACGGCCAGCAGGTGCTTGACATCATCTTGCCGTTCTGACGACCGCGCTCCTCCTCCCGTCGGAGGTCAACGAGCTCCCACGCCGCTCCATCGTGCGCAATGGAACGGCGGTCACGACGCGGCCTCCGGCAGCTCCCCGCCGGAGGCCGCGATCATTTTGGAAAGCGGCCTGGGAAATTCGCGCTACATACCCCGTTCATTTCCCGCGCAGGCGGGAATGAAGCTTTGCCGGGCTGGTCCCCGCTTTCGCGGGGACGAACGGAAGGCTGATGCAACCTGATCGGAATGAACTCTAATCGTCCCGGTAAACGCGCTCGCGCCGCTCGTGGCGCTCCTGGGCTTCGACCGACAGGGTAGCAATCGGACGCGCTTCCAGCCGCTTCAGCGAGATCGGCTCGCCGGTTTCCTCGCAATAGCCGTAAGTTCCATCATCAATGCGCTGCAAGGCGGCGTCGATCTTGGCGATCAGCTTGCGCTGACGGTCGCGGGCCCGCAGCTCAATGGCTCGGTCGGTCTCTGAACTAGCCCGGTCGGCCAGATCCGGATGATTCTGGTTCTCGTCCTGGAGATGCTGAAGGGTTTCCTTGGCTTCCTTCAGAATGTCGTCCTTCCAGGCCAGGAGCTTGGCGCGGAAATAGTCCCGCTGCCTTTCGTTCATGAAAGGCTCCTTCTCGGACGGCCGATACTCTTTGGTCTTGTCCGAAGGCATTCCGTACTCCCGTATTCCCGTTAGCCGGTCCATCGCCCCTGTAAGGGGCTGGCTTATAGCCTTGGAGGGAGGGGGCCGACAACTGCCATTTATACGGTCCGCCGCGCCGGAACGTTTACGCGCAAACCATTGAAATCCGCATGATTTGGAGATTCGGGCGGCCGGCTAACGGCGCGTCATTTTGGCTATTTCGACCTCGACCCGCAGGTCGATTTCCGCCAGCACGGAATCCAGGCCCAGTTCCCCGGTGCCCTGCTTCAGGTCCGCCGAAAGGGCCCGGAGGCGGCCAAGAAGGGCGGGGTCGAGGTGCCCGCCAAGCAAACCGAGCTTGACCTCGTCCAGGACATCAAGCGCGCGTCGCCCGCGACCGACCGCACGGCGGCGACGCTCGGTTGCGTCCTCCACTCCCTGAAGGGCGACCAGGGCGTCGATGCCGCCAAGACTACGCACCGCTGCGGCCGAGTTGGGGGTCCGGGCGCCCTCGCCTTCGTCCAGCCGGAAGGCACCGGATGCCGCGCGGCGCGGCGCCTGGCTCTCGCGGGCCAAAGCAGTGGAACCGGGTCCGTAGATGCGCATCGGCATGACACTGGGCCGTTATGGTTAACCGCCCGTTAACACAGGGCAAAAGCTGCCGGGCCACGGCAAGGATTGCAGACTAGCCGAGGCCGGTATTGCCCGCACTGGATTCAAAACATCAGCATTCACAAGGCATTAATTTCGGCCGGCGCATTGGCACGGCATTCGCATCATTCCTGTTGGCATGCTGCCTTGTGGGAGCTTGGGAGCGTGCCGGACGAAGGCGGGGAGCCTGATGATGCGACGACTGAGTAGATGGATCGCGGTGAGCGGGGTCGCAGCTTTGCTGCTGCTCCAGGCCTGGCCGGCGCAAGCGACATCGCGCATCAAGGACCTCGCCAATATCGAGGGCGTGCGCCAGAACCAGCTGATCGGCTATGGCCTCGTCGTCGGCCTGAACGGCACCGGCGACACGCTCAACAACATCCCTTTCACCAAGCAGTCGCTGCAGGCGATGCTCGAACGTCTCGGCGTGAATGTCCGCGGCGCGCAGATGCGCACCGGCAACGTCGCCGCCGTGATGGTGACTGCCAACCTCCCCGCCTTCGGCACGCAAGGTACCCGCATCGACGTGACGGTGTCGGCGCTGGGTGACGCGAAAAGCCTGCAGGGCGGCACGCTGCTGGTCACCCCGCTGCTCGGCGCCGACGGCAATGTGTATGCGGTCGGACAGGGCTCGGTCGCCATCGGTGGCTTCGAGGCTGAAGGCCAGGCGGCGAAGATCGTGCGCGGCGTGCCGACCGTCGGCCGGATCGCCAATGGCGCGATCATCGAGCGCGAGATCGACTTCCAGCTCAACCGCCTCAACCAGATCCGGCTCGCCCTGCGCAATGCCGACTTCACCACTGCGAAACGCATCGCCGCCGCGATCAACGACTATATCGGCGCGCCGACCGCAGAGCCGCTCGACGCCTCCACCGTCCAGCTCACTTTGCCCGGCAAATCCGACACCAACATGGTGGCGCTGTTGACCGAGATCGAGCAATTGCAGGTCGAGCCCGATCTCGCCGCCAAGATCATCATCGACGAGCGTTCCGGCGTCATCGTGATGGGCCGCGATGTGCGCGTCTCCACCGTCGCCGTGGCGCAAGGCAATCTGACGGTGACGATTTCGGAATCGCCGCAGGTCAGCCAGCCGGCGCCGTTCTCGCAAGGGCGGACCCGCGTCGTGCCGCGCACCAATGTCCGCGCATCGGAGGACGGCTCCAAGCTGGCGCTGGTGCAGGAAGGCGTGTCGCTGCAGCAACTGGTCGATGGTCTCAATGCGCTCGGGATCGGCCCGCGCGACCTGATCACCATCCTGCAGGCGATCAAGGCGGCCGGGGCTCTGCAGGCCGATATCGAGGTGATGTGATGGCGGCCTCGATCACCACGCCCATTCCGACCTCCACCGCGGCCTATGGCTACAACATGGCCTCGGCCGTCGCGCCGGCCGCTCTCGCCAAGGCGCGCAACGCGAAAGCGCGCGAGCAGGCGCAGGACTTCGAAGCCATGTTCCTGAACCAGATGTTCAGCCAGATGTTCACGAGCATGGAAGGCGAAGGCCCCTTCGGCGGCGGCAAGGAAGTCGGAATCTGGCGCTCATTCCTCACCGACGAATATGCGAAATCCTTTGCCAAGAAGGGCGGCATCGGCCTTGCCGATCATGTCTATCGCTCGCTGATGCAACAGCAGGAAATCGCCCCCGCAAAATCCGGAGCCGCGATGTGACAACCGCGCAAGCCCCCGTCCCCGACGCCGGCAAGCTGATCATGCATCTGACCGGCGTCATGGCCGACATCATCACCATCGTCGAGCACGAAACCGAGCTTGTCCGCGCCGGCAAGCTGACCGAGGCGGCCAAGCTGGAGCCGGCCAAGACCGCGCTCGCGCAGCAATACATGGCAACGGCGAACATCCTTCAGGGGCAAAAGCCTCTGCTGGCCAAGGCCGCGCCCGATCAGCTTGACGCGCTGCGCCGCCGGCATGACGAGTTTCACGCGCTGCTGCAGATCAATCTGACGGTGCTCGCCACCGCGCATGCGGTGTCGGAAGGCATCATGCGCGGCGTGTCCGCCGAACTCGCCCGCAAGTCCGCGCCGCAGACTTATGGCGCCAGCGGACAGCATTCGGCGCCGAGCCCGAGCGCGGCGCAGCCACTCGCGGTGAGCCGGGTTCTATGACTCTTTATTTCCTCTCCCATTCACGGGGCGAGGACAGGCAGGTCCGAGCCCGGTGAAGGGCATTGCACGGCCCCTCATCCGGCTTCCTCATTTCATTCGGAAGCCGTCCTCTCCCCGCGCAGCGGGGACAGGTGAAGCACCCGCTAACAGGCGGTTAATGCAATTGGCGTAGTGTCCAGGTGAGTTCGCGCACGAGTTGATCGTGTATCCGTCCCGTTTTCACGCGACAGCGTTCCGGGGAGGTGAGCATGGACTCCAGTTTCACCATCAAGCCGCGCGACACGATTTCGCGGGTCGGGATCGGCCGCAGCAGCATCGTTCGCACCGAGCTTGCGCCCTCGCAAAGCGTGAGCGCCGCAAAGCCGCTCGCCGACACGCATGTGCCGCTCGCCGAAGGCAGCGGCCGCGAGCCGGTGATCAATCCACAGGCGCAGGCGCTGCTCAGCCGGGAGCAGGAAGAGCGGTCCAAACGCGCAAAACGGGCGGCGGACGAGGCGCTGTTGCGGCAGCGGGCCTATGGACACGCGGCACCTGTGCAAGACGCCGCGCACCATGATGAACACCATGAGAGCCAGGATCCGCACGCCGATATCGAAGTATAATTTAACAGCCGCTTTCCGGCGTCGTTAACACGACCCTAAACGGCTTTTCGGTCGCCGGTTTTTATCGAGCGATTCAAACACTCTGCAAACGCTCAATCAAATTTAACGCAACGCGCAAACGCGCGCTTAAGCATCCTTTTTTACGCGGTCTTACGCGGGCCCGTGCGATCAAGGCGCCGATCCGAAACGGATCAAGAAGAAACATCGTTCAAACCAGAAAGGTTTCGTACAATGGCGTCCAATATCACCCTCTCGGCTGGCGTTCGGCAGAACCTGCTTTCGCTGCAGAACACCGCCTCGTTGATGGCCACCACGCAGAACCGTCTTGCCACCGGCAAGAAGGTCAACTCGGCCCTCGACAACCCGACCAACTTCTTCACCTCCGCTTCGCTGCAAGGCCGCGCCTCCGACATGGGTGCGCTGCTCGACGCGATGTCGAACGGCATCAAGACCCTGGAAGCCGCCGACAACGGCCTCTCCGCGATCACCAAGACCGTCGAGTCGATGCAGTCCACGCTGCGTCAGGCCCGCCAGGACAAGTCGTTCAAGTCGGATTCCTACACGGTCACCATCTCGGCTCCGACCGGCGCCGAAGACCTGGAATTCACCGGCGGTTCGGTCGGCGCCACCCCGGTCGCCGTCAACCTGACCACCAGCGTCAACACGCTGGGCGGCGGCGCCTTCACGGCCGTCGACTTCACCAACGGCGGCAACAACAACGGCTCGATCGACTTCAGCATCACCGCCAATGGCGGCGCGGTGCAGGCGATCTCGATCACCTATGCCGAAGCCAATGCGGCTGCCGCCGACGCCTCGGCAGTAACCGCCGACGAACTGGTCGATCTCATCAATACCGAGCTGACAGCGGCCAACGTCGCCGCTACTGCGTCGGTTGATGGCAGCGGCCAGATCGACATCGTCTCCGACAGTGCCGACGGAAATACCGCCAACGTCACCATCTCCAACTTCGCGGCCACCAACGGCGCAGCCGGCTCAGGCCTCGCCGACGGTACCGGCACCGACGCCTATACCGCCAAGTCGGTGGATACGCTGGTCAACGAAATCAACGCCAATGTTTCCTTCATCGACAAGATCCGCGCCTCCAACGACAACGGCAAGCTGCGCATCGAGAACCTCTCGACCGCGGACCTGACCATCACCGGTATCAACGCCGCGACGGGCGTCGTCAACGGCGGTGCTACCACGGATGTCATCGGACCCAACGATGTTCGCCGCAACCTGGTCAAGCAGTTCAACGAACTGCGCGACCAGCTCAACAAGCTGGCGGACGATGCCTCCTTCAACGGCGTCAACCTCTTGCGCGGCGACAAGCTGAAGATCACCTTCAACGAGACCGGCACCTCGACCATGGAGATCCAGGCCAAGACGCCGGCCGGTGTTGCCACCTCGATCAACGCCTCGAACCTCAGCATCGCCTATGCTGTCGATGCCGATTTCGACAGCGACACGGTGCTGGACAGCCGCCTCGACACCCTGCAGACGGCGCTCAACACGCTGCGCTCGCAGTCGTCGTCCTTCGGCTCGAACCTGTCGATCGTGCAGAACCGCCAGGACTTCACGAAGTCGATGATCAACACGCTGGAAACCGGAGCCGACAACCTCGTCCTCGCCGATTCCAACGAGGAAGGCGCCAACCTGCTCGCCCTGCAGACCCGCCAGCAGCTGTCCACGACGGCTCTGTCGCTGTCCGCCCAGGCCGACCAGGCGGTGCTGCGTCTGTTCTAAGACCAGGACAGCTTCCAATCCGAAGACCAGAAAGGTCTTCTGAACGCAGGCGGCGGAGCTCGAAAGGGCTCCGCCGCTTGTGTTTGTTTCGCATTAACGAATTGTTAACTCTTTTTTTACCAGCCATTAGGGTTACCAGAAGATTATCAAGCCAAGCGCGTCGCGTTGAATCGCCCGCATTCAATTAAGGGAAGGCTTGTCATGGCTAGTGATGTCGTCCTGTCGGCTGGCGTCCGGCAAAATCTTTTGTCGCTGCAGAACACGGCGAGCCTGATGGCGACCACGCAGAACCGGCTTGCCACGGGCAAAAAGGTCAACACTGCCCTCGACAACCCGACCAACTTCTTCACCTCCGCTGCGCTCAAAAGCCGCGCCGGGGACCTGAGCGCCCTGCTCGATTCGATGTCAAACGGCATCAAGACCCTGGAAGCCGCCGATAACGGCATCACGGCCATCACCAAGACCATCGAGCAGATGCAGTCGACCCTGCGGCAGGCCCGCCAGGACAAGTCATTCAAGTCGACGTCCTATACCGTCGATGTGGGCGCTACGCCGGCCGGAACCGAGCAGATCAGCTTTTCCGGCGGCTCCGTCGGCACGACTCCGATCGCTGCCGATCTCACCACCGCCGTATCAACACTCGCCGCCGGCGCCTACACCAACATCGATTTCACCAACGCCGGCGCCAATGACGGCTCGATCACGTTCAACATCGCCGTCAATGGCGGCACGGCTGCGGCAATTTCCGTAACCCATGCCGACGTTGTCGCGGCCGGCGGCACACCCGCCGCGACAACCGCGACGCAACTGATGGGCATCCTCAACACCAAGCTCGCCGCAGCCAATGTCGATGCAACCGTCACGGTCGCCGGCGGCAACCTGGTCTTCACCGCAGATCGTGCCGACAGCAGCGTCGCCGACCTGACGATCAGCGGCTTTACGGCCGCCAACGGCGCGACCGGATCCGGCATCGCCAATGCCAGCGGCACCGACGGCGCCTTCGAGGCCAAGACCGTGGACGCGCTGGTCTCTCACATCAACACGGCCTTCGCCGGCCAGATCCGCGCCGCCAATGACAATGGCCGTCTGCGTATTGAAAATCTGTCGACGGCCGACCTCACGATTGCCGGATACAATACGACGGACGGGATACTCGACGGCGCAGCGACGACCGCGACCATCGGCGGCAACACCGTCCGTGCCAACTTCGTCACCCAGTTCAACGGCTATATCGACCAGCTCAACAAGCTGTCGGACGACGCCTCGTTCAACGGCGTCAACCTGCTGCGCGGCGACAAGCTGAAAATCACCTTCAACGAGGCCGGCACCTCCACCATCGAGATTCTGGCCAAGGATGCCTCCGGCAACGCCATCGCAATAAACACCTCAACGCTTGGCATCCTGCAGGCGACCAATCCGCAATTCGACAGCGACGACACGATCGATGCGCGCCTGACCGTGCTCGGCGACGCGCTGGCCAATCTGCGCGCGCAAGGTTCGGCCTTCGGCTCCAATCTCTCGATCGTGCAGAACCGCCAGACCTTCACCAAGGCGATGATCAACACGCTGGAAACCGGCGCCGACAACCTGGTGCTGGCGGATTCCAACGAGGAAGGCGCCAACATGCTGGCCCTGCAGACGCGCCAGCAGCTGTCCACGACGGCCTTGTCGCTGTCCGCTCAGGCCGACCAGGCGGTGCTGCGGCTCTTCGGGTAAGGCTTCCGAGTTCGTTAAAAAAACTTCCACGGCGGGGCCAAAAACCCCGCCGTTTTACATTTGGTTAACCATGTTCCTCAACGATGGCGCCTCGTGGAAAATGGGAGACAACCATGGCCCTCAAGGTCGAACTGAAGCCGGGCGAGCGCATCCTGATCGGCGAAAGCGTCATCACCAATGGCGACCAGCGCACCCGCTTCCTGGTCGAGGGCATGGCGCCGATCCTGCGCGAAAAAGACATCATGACCGCCAAGCACGCCGACACGCCGGCCAAGCGCATCTATCTTGCGGTTCAATTAATGTACATTTCCGGCGATCCGATGAAACATCATCAAGTCTATTTTAGCCTGATGCAGGATATCCTGCAGGCCGCCCCCTCAACCGGCAAGTACATCGCCAACATCAACAATCAAATCTTAACGGGCGATCTGTACAAGGCTTTGAAATCAGCCAAGAAACTGATCGAATACGAGCAGGAGCTTCTCCAACATGCAACAGGCGGCGCAGGCTTACGGAGCGGTGGCAAAGCAGATCGCCAATCCGCGTGATCTCGAATCAAGTCTGTTGCTGAAAGCCGCGGCGAAATTGCAGGCCATCCATGACAACTGGGAGGCCGAGCGCGGCAATCTCTACGACGCGCTGCTTTACAATCGCAAGCTCTGGATCGTGTTCATGACCTCGGCGACCAGCAAGGACAATCCGCTGCCCGCCGAAATCCGCCAGAACATTGCCAATCTCGGCATCTTCATCATGAACCAGACCGTGGCGATCACCGAAAAGCCGGCGCCGGAACGGCTGAAGGTGCTGATCAACATCAATCGCGAGATCGCCGCCGGACTGCGCAGCGCGGCCTGAGTTGCCGCCCGCGAAATGCAAAAGCCCACGCTGAAGCGTGGCTTTGTCTTTGACGCCTGTTCTTTCCTAGATGTAGTTGATGATGCTGGTCTGGTAGAGCATCGACGTGGCCCGCAGCGAGGCTTCCAGCCGGGTCTGCAGGGTGAGAATCTTGGCTGCCACTTCTTCGGTGGAAACGCCTTCGACGCCCTGCAACAGATCTTCCAGCGCCGCCTTGGTCTCGGTATGGCGCTCCTTGGCGGCGCCCATGGAGGTCTGGGCGCCGACGAGCTCCGCCTGAATCATTTCCACGCTCTCCGTGCCGGGTGGAACGCCAAGCGCCAGGCCCAGCCGTTCGGACAATTCCGTGCTCTTGAGCTGGATATCGGGATCCATTTCCGACAGCGGCATCACTGCCATGACGGCAATGTGCTGCAATTGCCAGCGGATGCCTTGCTCGTTGGCGCGCAGGCCGTACGACACGCTGATCGCCTGGTCGACCCGCGCCGTCGCCGTCGAGCGCGCGGACTGCGCGCCGGCTTCGCCGGTATACCAGAACACGGTGTTGGCCGGCGTACCTGCGAGGAGACCGGTCGCGGAGTCAAAAGGGGGACCGTCCACGCGCATCGGCGGGTTGGCCGCGTCCATGTTGAAGTATTCATCCGCGGCCTTGATCGCCGAAGCGGCGGCCAGCGAGGTATTCGCGAGAGTCGTGAGCGCGCCGGTCAGCGCTGTCTGCATGTTGGCGGCTGTGACATCGGAGGTCGCGCCAATGGTGAACTCGCCTGCGCCGGGGGTCGCCGAGGTGGTCGCGGTCAGCGTGATCGTTTCGAGTGAGCCATCAGGCAGGGTGAACGTAAATTTGACCTGCTCGCCCGCATTCGGATTGGTTGCACCGACATCGACGGACATGGCCGGCGGCATGCCGGCCGGAGGGGACACGGTCGAGCCAGTCAGGGACGAGGTGATATTTGCGAGCTTGAAGCCGAAAATGGAGGGCGCCGCGTCCTCTGCAACCTGAACTGATGTCACGGTCGGCGCCGTGATGTCCAGACGTCCCAGGCCAGTAGCGCCGCGATCCGCCTGGTTGCGCTCCGAAATGATCTGCTGCAACCCGGCGCGGACGCCGTCGCCATACAGCACATTGTTCATCGAGTCGACGGCCGACGTGTCGCTGGCCAGGCCGGAAAAGATGTAGCGATCGCCAACCTGGGTGTTGAGCAGACCGATGATTTCGTCGACGGCGTTCTTCGCGGTTTCCTTTGCGGTGGTGCGCTGGATCGACGAGTTGATCTGTCCTGATACCGCCTTCATCTCGCGGCCGAGTTCTGCAATGCGCGTCAATGCTGCATCGGCAATATCGACGCGCACGCCGACATTGCCGATGGTGTCATTGTAGCTGCCGATCGCAGCGAGCTGCGAGCGCAGGCCAACCGTCAGACCGCGATCAAGACCAAGTCCCGCGTAAGTGTCGGATCTCTTGCCCGTCGCCATCTGCCGCTGCAGGTCGCCGAGCTGGGTGCGCATGTCGACCAGCGACTGCACCATCAGCAATGACCGGGCTCCGATTCCGCCGATGCTACTCATCCTGTCCTCACATATTCATCAGCGTGTCGAGCATCTCCTTGACCGTCGACATCACCCGCGCGTTGGCGCCATAGGCTGTCTGGAGATTCAGGAGATGCGCCATTTCAACATCGACATTGACCGCAGCCGCCTCGGAAAAGCGCTCTTGCAGCGCGTTCACAACGACCTCCTGGCCTGCTGCCAGATTGGTCGCATTCTCGGCCGCCGCTCCCTGAAAACCGATCACCTGGCGCATGTAGGACGTGAGCGAACCGGAAAACGGGTTGTTCAACGCCCCGATGCCGGCGGAGGGCGAATAGGTCAGCGAAGCGCTGATCACCTGGTTGTAGATAAAGTTCGGCCGTGTGGCGTCTCCGCTCTCAGTCCCGGCCTGGTAGTTGACCAGGTTGGACGGGTCCGACAGCAACGCCGAATTGACGGAAATCCGACCGGCGAAGCCAAGGCTTTGCGGCCCCAGCGAGTTGAACGCACCGGAAAAAGGCAGTCCTGCGTCGGTGAAGAACGGCAAAGCGCCGGTTCCGCTGTTGAATGCGGTCAGCGTCCGCGTTCCGCCCACCGCATCGACATTGGATGTGTTGCCCGCGCCGTCGTCCACGATCCGCAGCGTATTTCCGGCCGGATTCGAGAAAACGACCTGACCGTTGAAATGGCTGGTCAACGCTGTCGCGACGGCGGCCATCCCGCCGGAGAAATCAACGCCGATGACTTCGTCATTCGGATCCGAGGTGGCGTCGTTCGAGAGCGGCAGCGCCTCCGGATCGTCGACCCGAATGATGCTGACCTTGCGCTGCTGGCCAGACATCACGTCCGTATAGGTCAGGTTGATGACATTGCCCGGAAGCATGCCCGTTGTGTCGATGTCGAAACCGCTTGGCGGACCGGCGACAGCCGTCGTCGGCATCGCGATACTCGATAACGACGAGGCCATGGCCGACGCAATCTGGTCGAGCTGTGCCTGGGCCTGCACCAGAATGTCGTCGCGCAGCTCCAGATAGGCGGCCATCTCGCCGGACCGGATCGACTTGCTGGCGATCAGATCCATGGGGCTGGCGGTGGATGACGTCAGGGTTAGCGTGCCCACGGTCCGCTTAGCGGGATCAGGGTCCCATTTCGCTTCCGCGGTGACCGTGCCCTGCGCGTCGAATCCGATCTGCGCGGCATCGACGCCAACCAGCTGGATACCGGAGCCCGTGAAAATATTGATCTGGTTGTTGTCGCCCTGCAGCACGCGGATGTCCATCAGGTGCGAGAGCTCGTCGATATACGCGTCGCGCTGATCCATCAGGGTTGCTGTGGCCGCGTCCTTGGCGTTGTTGCTCGACAATTGCCGGTTGATCGCGGCGACCTGCTGCATGGCGTTGTTGGCGCGCGCGACCGAGTCCGACAGACCAAGCTCCGCGTCGCTGCGCAGGCTCTGAATCTGGTTGCTCATGCTGTTGAGTTGCTGCGTCAGCACCTGCGCCAGGTTCAGCGTGGTGGTGCGCGCCGTCACCGAATCCGGGCTGGTGCTCAGCGCCTGCAGCGATGTCGTAAAGTTGTTGAACGCGGTTTCCAGCGTCGAATCCGCGCCAGGTTCGCCGAAGATGCTTTGGATGCGCGAATAATATTCGGCCCGCATCGTCGCGTAAGTGCCGCCAGAAACCTCGGCGCGCAACTGACGCTGCACATACTGATCGAGTTCGCGGTTGATCGAGGCGATGCGGACGCTGACGCCATTGGCGCCGGCGGCGGTGGTGACCTGGGCAGCCGTCTTGCGGACATAACCGGGCGTCTCTGCATTGGCAACGTTCGAAGCAACCAGCGCCAGCGAGGACTGGGTAATCCGCAGTCCGGCCACCGATGTCGCCAGGGCCTGTGAGAGACTCATGTCCTGTCCTCAGGCGTTACGCGACATGCCAATCAGCGCAGCATGTTCAGAAGGTCCTGGACCATCTGGTTCGCTGTAGTGATGACGCGGGTATTTGACGAATAGGCCTGCTGCGTCACGATCAGCTTGGTGAATTCGTCGGCGATGTCGGTGTTGGAGCCTTCCAGCGAGGAGCCGACGATCTTGCCGGAGGCGCCATAGGTCGGCGCGCCGGATTCGTCGGTCACCTCGAAGGCGCCGCCATCGATGCGCTTGAGGAAATTCGCGCCGTTGAAGTCAGCGAGCGTGATTTCGGCCAGGTCGATGGTGCGGCCGTTTGAGTAGCTGCCGACCACGCGGCCCTTGTCGCTCACCGCAACCGTCTGCAACTCGCCGGCGGCGTAGCCGTTCTGCGTCAGCAGGTTGACCTTGACGGTGCCGTTGGCGTCGGAGAATTGCGTGATGCCGCCGGCGCCGTGCACAACCTGGACGTTGCCGAGGCTGATGCCGTCGACCGTGACGTTGTTGAGCGCAAGCGTGGCGATCAGCGGATTCATTTGGCCATTGGCGCCGAATGTGTAGTTCACGCCCGCATTGCGCCACGCCACATCGGTGCCCGTCGCTGTTGAACTTTCTTGATAGAACAGGTTCCAGGTATCGGTGCCGCCGGTCGAGGCGCTGTCCACCTTGGCCCAGCGCAGCTGGATGTTTACGGGCGAGCCGGAAATGTCATAGGCGGTGATCGCGCCGCCGCCGATCGAATTATCGATGAAGGTCGACAAGTCATTGCCGACCACCGTGCCGTTGGACGGCAGTCCGGTCAGCGTCTGGATGCCGAAATTCTGCGGGCTGACGGTACCGCCGATGGTGATGACATCGGTCATGTTGCCGGCGTTGATCGTGATATTGCCGCCGGCGCCCACCGAGGCGGTGCCATAAAGTGGTGGCATGGCGCCGAGCGCAGTGGCCAGTTCAGCGAGTGTCGATACTTCGCCACCGCCGGTGCCAAATGTGATGGTGTAGGTCGGGTTGCCTCCGATGGTGATGTCCAAAGTCTGACCTTGCGCCGCCATATTCTGAGTCAGGATATTGGTGGCGTTGGTGGTGCCGATCGAAATGCCGAGTTCGGTCAGAAGCTGCGCCGGCGGCGTGCCGCCGATGGTGATGTTGGTATCCGCTGCGGCGCCGCCGGTCGTGGTGAGGACCAGCCTGCCGCCGACAATCGACGCATCAATCGGGATCGCCGCGCCGCCCATGGCAGTATCAATCGCCAATTCAATATCGGCCGGCGTATCGCCGGCTGCGAAGTTGACGTTGGTGCCATTGATCGTCAGGGTGCCGGCGGCACCCGCACTGAGGGTGGCCGGCAATGCGGTGGATCCCGTCAACGTCGCAGCTGCGTCAAGCAGGATGGTGGCGCCGGAGCCGAGAATGCGCGCGGGCTGCGGCGGACCCGCAACCGGGTTCGCCTGAAACGCCGCAGGATTGAGCACCTCGGAGCCGACCACGTCTTCATCGTAGTCCGCCGTATGCGGCGTGCGCGCCAGGTTCGCGCGATATTCGATCTGGGTCGTGGGCTGCGCCGGCAGGAAGTCGTTCTGGAATTGCAGGAGCGTCGGCACGCTGCCGACGAGATTGCCGGTCGTGGAGTCGACGGGGATGCCCATCAGATAATAGCCGGCGCCGTTGACCAGATAGCCGTTCTTGTCGACCTGGAAGTCGCCGCGGCGGGTGTAGTTCTCGACGCCGGCAAAGACCGGATTGTTGTCGACGAAATTGTCCGGCTTCTGCACCACGAAGAAGCCGTCGCCGTTGATCGCCATGAAGGTGCCGATTGAGGCGCTCTGGATGTCGCCCTGCACCGTGATGGTCGAGCGGGAATTCGCCACCACCGAACCGGCGAGCTGTTTGGAGGGGATGTTTTCAGGAATGAGGTCGACGAAGCTGGTGTCCTGGCGCTTGAACGCGGTCGTCTGCGAGTTCGCGATGTTGCCGGACACGTTCTCGAGCGCGAAAGATTGTGCGCGCATGCCGGTGACGGCGGTGCTGAGAGCGCCGAAGATACCCATTACATCCCTCCAGAGCGGCCGGGGCGGCCATCCCGGAAAAAGCCAAGGCCGCGCAATCACGCCTTGCATCGCAAGTCGCGTGCCACAAAAATTACTTTTTATTTTCAATAGCTTATATGATACAAGGAGGTAGAAGGATCGCTTGGTACTGGCGCCAAAATGCCTAGTCCCGGCAGGTTTTGCCGGGCAGATATTTACGTTCCGCCTACGTATTGCGGCTCAGGCCGCCCGGTCGGGCTTAAACTTCAGCGCCACGCCGTTCATGCAATAGCGTAGCCCGGTCGGCCTCGGTCCGTCGTCGAACACATGGCCGAGATGGCCACCGCAGCGACGGCAATGCACTTCGGTGCGGGTCATGAACAGCGAGCGGTCGACTTGAGTGCCGACCGCCTCGGGCAGCACATCGTAGAAGCTTGGCCATCCCGTGCCACTTTCATATTTCGTCGCGGAGGAGAACAGCGGCAGGTCGCAGCCGGCGCACGAATACACCCCTTTGCGCTTTTCCTGATTCAGCGCACTTGTTCCCGGCCGTTCGGTGCCGTGCTCGCGCAGCACATAGTATTGTGGAGCCGTGAGCAGCTTCTTCCATTCATCCGCCGATTTGGCGATCTCGAACGACTTCGTCTTTTCCGCCCGAGCGTCACCGCTCAGCCAGCGGGCGCCCAGAACGGCCGCACCGGCACCGGCTAACAGCATTGCGGCTTTGCGTCTGGTCTGCATGGCACTCTCCTGTATGTGCCGCTCGTCAGTGCGTCGCCTTGCCCCAAATCTGCTCGAGTCGCTGATCGCGTCCGCAATTCCAGCGGTAGAATTTATATTTGGCCGGATTCTTCAGATAGAAGTCCTGGTGATAATCCTCAGCCGGATAGAATTTCGTCGCCAGCACGATCTCGGTCTGGATCAGCAGGCTGAATTTCCCCGAAGCTTCCAACTCTTTCTTCGATTTTTCGGCAAGCTTCAATTGCGCCGCGTCATGCACGAAAATCGCCGTGCGATACATGTCGCCGGTATCGCAGAATTGCCGATCCTTGGCGAAGGGATCGATATTGTGCCAGAAGACGTCGAGCAGTTTCTCGTAAGAGACCTTGCCCGCATCAAAGACGATCTCGACCGCTTCCGCATGACCGGTGCCGCCGCGCGACACCTGCTGATAGGTCGGGTTCGCTACCTTGCCGCCGATATAGCCCGACATGGTGGAGATCACGCCGTCGACCTTGTCGAAATCGGCCTCAACACACCAGAAGCAGCCGCCGGCGAAGGTAGCTTTAGCGGTCTTCGGAGAATCGGATTGCGCCGCGGCGGCGGCGCCGGTCACAGCCACGGCCGCGAACACCAGAATGGAAGTCCATCGACGCATCGTCTGTCCTGCTTCTGATCAACACCGATCGCAGCGGCATTGCTCCATATTCGCAAGACCAGCCTAGCGCGTTTTCGCGAGCCCCTCACGCATGCTCACATTCCCGCGACCGCCCTGAAAGCCCATGAATTGCGACCTTCTTGCCCTCCCCGGCCGCTCTGACTAGTGTCCGGCCCGGCATCAGACGGGATTACCAAAATATGCGTTTTGAAGGCACCAAAGGCTATGTGGCAACCGACGATCTGAAGGTTGCAGTGAATGCCGCAGTGGCGCTGGAACGGCCGCTGCTGGTGAAGGGTGAGCCCGGCACGGGAAAGACCGTGCTGGCACTGGAAATCGCCAAGGCGATCGGCGCGCCGCTGATCGAGTGGCATGTGAAATCCACCACCAAGGCGCAACAGGGCCTCTATGAATATGACGCGGTGTCGCGCCTGCGCGACAGCCAGCTCGGCGACGAGCGCGTGAAGGACATCCGCAATTACATCAAGCGCGGGAAATTGTGGGACTCGTTCGTCTCGGACGAACGACCGGTGCTGCTGATCGACGAGATCGACAAGGCCGATATCGAGTTCCCGAACGACCTGCTGCAGGAACTCGACCGGATGGAATTCTTCGTCTACGAGACCGGCGAGACCGTGAAGGCACGGCGCCGCCCGATCGTGGTCATCACCTCGAACAACGAGAAGGAGTTGCCCGACGCCTTCCTGCGCCGCTGCTTCTTCCACTATATCCGCTTTCCCGACGCCGACACCATGCGCGCCATCGTCGATGTGCATTTTCCCGGCATCAAGCAGCGGCTGGTCGCGGAAGCGCTGAAGCTGTTCTATGAAATCCGCGATGTGCCCGGCCTGAAGAAAAAGCCGTCGACCTCCGAACTGCTCGACTGGCTCAAGCTATTGATGGTCGAAGATATCGGGCCGGACACCCTGCGCGAGCGCGATCCGAAAAAGCTGATTCCGCCGCTGCATGGCGCGCTGCTTAAGAACGAGCAGGATGTGCATCTGTTCGAGCGGCTGGCGTTCATGGCCAGACGTGATGGGCGTTGACGGCGAACAGCCGGCTCATGTCTTGTCAGAGGGCCCGTTAGGCCGCCCGTTCCGCACAGGTTTGCGCGGCTGCGGTCTTTTGCGTGCGGCCTGTTCGGCGCGATTGTCCCGCACCCGCTGGCGCAGATCGCCGGCAGCGGGCTTGTTCTTTTTCTCGACAGGACGCGCGACCTTCTTTACGTCGTGCTGACGTTCCCGTTCGGCCTTGCGCGAGGCGCGCGCCGCGAGGCGTTCCTGCGTCCTGCGGGTCCAATAGAAAATCTGTGCGAACGTGCGCCCCAGCGCGCCGCCGGCCCAGATCAATTCGAACGGCAGGAACAGCCGCCAAGCGGTATCGCCCTCGACAATGGCGCGCGCGATCATG
The DNA here is from genome assembly GCA_032027085.1 of Pseudorhodoplanes sp. Taxonomy (NCBI): domain Bacteria; kingdom Pseudomonadati; phylum Pseudomonadota; class Alphaproteobacteria; order Hyphomicrobiales; genus Pseudorhodoplanes; species Pseudorhodoplanes sp. The sequence continues at coordinate 4,460,469 of JAVSMS010000001.1, forward strand.
TTGCCGGCCATCGCTGTCGTGTTCAGTCCATGTCCGCCGAAACCGCTGGCAAGCCAGACCGCATTGGTGACCTCGCCAATCTGAGGCATGCGATGCACAGCGTTCCCGAGCGTGCCGGTCCAGGCATACTCGATCTCGACATCACCAAGCTGTGGAAAGACACGCCGGATGTCGCGCCGCAATCCCTTGGCAAAGCGCCAGGGGTCGGCATTCCATGTCGCCATGCGGCCGGACCAGACCAGCCGGTCCTCCACGACGCGGTAATGATTGTCGGCCCAGTCGGTGTCCGACACCGAGCCGCGCCAGGCTATGGCCTCTGCCAGCTTGTCCGGATCCAGCGGCTTGGTTGTGATCACATAAGTGCGCACCGGCAGAATGGTCTGCGCGATGTCCGGCATCACAGAGCCAAGATGCGCATTGCCGGCGAGCACGATATGCGCGGCGCGAACGCGCGCCTGCGACGTCGCGACCCGCTTGCGTACGCCGGCAGGATCGATCGACAAGGCGGGTGTGTTCTCGCATATGCGCGCGCCTGCGTCTTCGGCAAGCTTGGCCAGCATGAGCGCATAATTGAGCGGCTGAATGTTGAACGCGTCCCGATATCCGATCGCCTGGAAATAATACGGCGTCTTCAGCAAGGTACGCACTTGCTCAGTCGCCAGAATGTCGACCTCGGCGCCGAGGTCGCGAAGCAATGCCCATTCCGACTGCACGGTTTTCGCACGGTCGATTTTTGAAACATGGAGCCAGCCGTCGCTGGCCTGGACGGGGATGTCGTTTTCCTCGATTGTCTGCCGCACGTAATCGAGACCGGCCTTCGACAGCGCCCAAAGAGCGCGCGCATGCTCGATCCCGACACGCTCGACAATGCGTCCCGGCGCTTGCGCAAATCCCGGCAGGACGAAACCTGTATTGCGGCTGGAGGCGTTCCAGGCAATGCGACTCGCCTCCAGCACGATCACCGACCATCCGCGACGCGCGATCTCTCGCGCCACCGTCAGACCGGCAAGTCCGCCTCCGATCACGCAGACATCGACATCGGCATCCACAGTCAACGGCGCCCGCGGCGGCGGCAAAGCCGCCGTCGCTGCGAACAGGCTCGATCCGTAGATCGCAATGTCCGGATTGCTCATGGAAAGGCCGGAATGGCGCCAATATCCGTCACGATCTCGCATGCTAAAGTTGGTAAAACAAGTCTTCGTACCTCGCAGGTCCCGCTCATGCGCCGCCTCATGCTGCTTCGCCATGCAAAATCCGACCGATCGCAGAACGGCCAACGCGACCATGACCGCGATCTCGCCGCGCGTGGGCGGGCGGCAGCGCCGCAAATTGGCGCCTATCTGGCGGAGCGCGCCCTGGTCCCCGATTGTGTTCTGGTCTCGACGGCACGGCGGACACGAGAGACTTGGAAGCTTGTGGCGGCCGCCCTGCCCGGAGCTCCGAAAGCCCGTTTCGATGAGCGCATCTATGAGGCGGACCCGGACGACATCCTGGACGCGATCCGCGCGACGCCGGCATCGTGCCAATGCCTGCTGGTGATCGGTCACAATCCCGGGCTGCAGGAACTGGCTTTGCTGCTGGCCAGCGATGGAAGCCAGAACGATCTCCACAGCCTGGCCGAAAAATTTCCGACCGCCGGCCTTGCCGTCTTCGATGTGCCGATCGACGACTGGGCCGATCTGCGCAGCCATACCGGCCGCCTCGATTCTTTCATCACGCCCCGCGCGCTCAGCGAAAAGATCTGATCCGCGACACCGAATCCCCTCTCCTCGCCGCCTTTGCCGTGGCAATATGCCCGGCGGCAATCCTGAGAGGAGGGCACGGTGTTCAAGACGATTCTGGTCCCGGTCGATCTCGCCGAACCCGAACTTGCCAAGCCGGCCATTGACACCGCCTGCGCAATGGCGCGCGCCTCCTCCGGCTCGGTCAGGCTGATCAATGTCCTGCCGATGACCCCGGTGATGCTTGCAGAATATGTCCCCCCGGATTTCGACGTGCAGCAGCGCAAGTCGGCCGAAGAAGGACTGATCGCGCTGGCGCGCGATTGCGGTCTCGGCGACAAGCACGTGTCAACCGTCGTCCGCCAAGGCGGCATTTATCATGAGGTCATCGAAGAGGCGAAAGCACTTCCGGCGGATCTCATCGTGATGACGTCGCACCGGCCGGACATGCGCAGCTATTTTCTGGGCTCCAATGCCGGCCACATGGTGCGCTATGCGACCTGCTCGGTGCTGGTGCTGCGAAACTAGCCTTTCGATCTGGGAAGTACATTTTCCGGAATGGCCGTTGCGGCGTAGCGGCCGGGGCGATTGCGCCGGAAAAATCCGCCGATCTGCCACAGCAGCAGCGCGAAAAATCCCACCAGAAACAGTGTCGCGGCCCAGGAATTCTGCCGCAACGCACTGACCAGCAGCGCGACAATGCCGATCGCAAGCGCTGCAAAGACGACGAACCCCGGCCAATACAGAAAAGGATGCGTGCCTGCGTCCAGCAATGGATTGGACTTTGCGGCAGCGATCCGCTGATGCAACGCGACGATGAAATCTCGATAGGGCTGATCCTGCCGCCGCTGTTCGGCGATGCCATGCCAGGATGTGGATGCGATGGTCAGCTTGGGCGCGCCCGGCGCCCATATCTCGGCGATGAACCGATAGGATTGCATCGTCGCCGGCCGGAATGACAAACGGACCCGCCGAATGTCGCGGTAGAAGATCTCGCCCTGCCGGCGGCCGATGACCCAGACCAGCCGGTCGGGGTCGAGCCGGAATTCCCAGGGCGCCCCCATCAGCGACGCCTTGTAGGCATAGGCGGGAGTTGCGGCTACCGCGCTATCGGACGTGTCCTCTACCTGACCCATTCCAACCCTTTGACCCGCCCCCAAAGCCGAGGCATCCCCTCAAGAGAGTCGCTTCCACCAACCCCTAGCCGGGCTGTTAGCCCAGCGCTGTGGATAAGCAAAGCTCGGTTTTCCCTTGGATTCGCCGCAGGGAAAGCGGTCGCCGGTAGCCGGCTGCCTCCCGGTGCGCCGTTAACCTTAACAAGATATTAAAAAATACCGCGCCGTGCCCGATTTGTACTAGGAATCCCATGGGGCGGGCACAGCCAGAACAAGCCGGGCTTTCCGGCGCGGTTGTCGCGCAGTGACTTGTTGTGTCGGTTAGGGGGTTGAACATGAAGAGGCTTACGGGGTTATTTGGACGAACCGCACATTCCAACGGCAGCGCAAGTTCAGCGCTTGCAGATACGGCATCGCAGCCGCCGGTCACCATTCAATCGCCAATCGACGAAGCCGGCCTTGAGAATCTCGGCAGCCGCATCGGCGCCGCCAACGAAGGCTTGCGCGGACTGCTGATCGAAGCCTCCCGCAAATTCGAGGAACTCGACGCGCTGAAGTCGACATTCGGCAATATCGTCACCCCCGTCGGCGATATGCTGCGCGAACTCGAGCAGGAAAAGTCGCAGAACGCGAGTCTGCGCAATCTGCTGGCCGAAGTGCGATCCAACCTCGACGCATTGCGCGCCGAGCACGTCCAGACCGAAAAAGAGCGCGCCACGCTCAAGCAGGACAACACCCTGCTGCGGCAGGAAATCGGCGCCGTCCGTCAAGAAGCGCAAGCGCTGGATTCGGTGCGCGCGCAACTGGCCGACGAAGTCACGGCCCAGCACAGTCAGATCGTTCAGCTCGAGCGGCAACTCAGCGCCGAAACCACGCAGCATCGGGCGCTTGCGGACGCGCATCGGCAATTGACCGATGAAATTCAGGCCGCCGACAAGAAAGCGGTGCGTCTCGAGGCGGATATTCGCGGCCTGCAGGAAAAGCTCGTCCTGACAGACGAGGAGAGGCAGTCGCTGCAGACCTCGCTGGATCAGAGCATCGCAGACGCCTCGCGCGTGGCGCGCCGTCTGAGTGAAACGGAAACTCTTCTGGGCAACGCCCGCAGCAAGATCAGCGATCTGGAAGCGGCCGTCACCAATGGCGAAGCCGAACGCAATGCACTGCAGCTCCGCTTTGACGAGGCGAACGAGCAGCACCAGACTGAAACATCCGCCCTGTCAAACCGTCTGGGCTCGGTGCAGTCGCGCGCGGCGGCTTCGGAAAAACTGCTCGCCGAGGTGCGGCAGGCGCTTGCGGAGCGCACCGAGGAAAGCCGGGAATGGGAGCGCAAGGCAACGGAGGCAGAAACCGCGCGCATCACAACCGAAAAGAAGCTGCAACAGATCGAAGCCGACAACGAGGCTTTGGAGCAGCAGCTTGCCGAGCTGACCCAATCGCGCGCGACGCTGATGGAACGCTCCAGTGCAGTCAGCAAGACCTTGAAGCAGCGCGAAGCGGCGCTGGCCCGCGCCGAGGAAAAGAACGCCGCACTCGCCGAGCGCGTCAAGCAGCTTGAAAGCGATCACTACGTACTGCGCGAGGCCGACGAAAAGCGTCTGGCAGAACTCAATGCCACCCTCAGCCGCGAGCGCATGGCCCGCGCCGTCGCCGAAGGTGCACTGGCCTCCTCGCGCCGCGACTTCGCTCGTGTCCAGCAGGAAATCGCCAACATCAATACGCAAAAGACAGTGAAAACGGCGCAAACTCCGGCAACGCTGGCAAAACGGGTCAAATCCAATTTTGGCAAGACCCCTGCCCCAACCAGCGAGCCTGCCTCGAAAAGCCGGAACCCCAAGAAGCCGGCCGAGGATCAAGTCGCGAAGAACTGATCAGATTGTTGCCCAGCCAGCAAACGGCGCCGGCCAGGCCGGCGCCGTTTTCGTTTGTGATCAGCTTGCCGCCTTGCGATTGACTTTGCTCTCGGCGACCGAGGTCAGCTTCTTGTCCGCGGCCTTTTCCTCCTCCAGCGTCTTTTGCAGGATTGTGGCGCAATCATCGCGGCCCAGTTGATGTGCCCACGCGACCAGCGTTCCATAGCGCGTGATTTCGTAGTGCTCGACGGCCTGCGCCGCAGCGATGATCGCCGCATCGAGAACTTCCTTATCGTCGACTTCGCCGGCAATCTCATCGGCTTCTTCGATGATGCCGTCGATGGCCGGACAATCCACGCCCTGCGGCTGCGTGCCATGCAGCTTGAAAACCTGTTCGAGGCGCGCGACGTGGTTTTTTGTTTCCTCGAGATGGCTTTTCAAGCCCTTCGACAAATCCTTGTCGGAAACTTTCTCGATCATGTCGGGCAGGGATTTCAGGATCTGGTTCTCGGCGTAATAAATGTCCTGGAGCGTGTGGACAAAGAGATCGTCCATGTTCTTGATGTCGGCAGAAAACAGGCCCATGACCGGTTCCTTTCTGTTTGCAGTCTGGATTTGCGTTGAAGGCAAGAAGCGATTGAGCACTTCCCGTGCCGATCAACGTGCTCGCCCCACCAGCGTTCCGGCGCCGCGTTCGATATCGTGGAACCTCCGGCGCCATGCTGCGTTTTGCATTGCAGCGCAATTCAGGACCGAACCCGATGTCGCCGTTCCCTACCCGCGCGTCGCAATGCCGACGCAATGCCTATTATTGCCGGATGCTCGCGATTGACGCGATCAGCACCGCCGACCGCGTCTGTCTGAGGACCATGCAGCGCGCGTGGCTGGCGCTGGCAGAAAACGAAGACTGGCTGAACGGCATGGCGACCGGCGAGATATCACCAGGAGCAATCCGACATGGCCCGCACATCCCGCAGCCAAAGATCTGACTTCATCACCACCATCACCGACACAATAGCCAGCCATCCGCGGCTCAGCGCCGCGGTCGCATTTCAGATGGGCGTGCTGCTGGGCCAGGCGATGAATAACCGCACGGGCACAATGAGGGCGCTGCGGCGGGGCATCGAAGCGGCACCAGGCGCGCTCGCCTCCGCCTTGCCGGACTTCGGCTTTTTCGACAGCAAGACCCCGCAGCCGACGCCAAAACGCCGCCGCAAAACGTCGCGCCGGCGTCGTCGGAAAGGCTGATTGCGGCATTGAACCTTCCTCGAGCGGGCCGCGACAAACGATCATCGCAACGGCAATGGCGGGGCGTGTCTTGCCATGCTCACTCGTTTGAAAGGTGAATTGCCATGAAACTCGCTTCCCTCACTCTCGCCGCCGTGATCGCTGCCACGTCACTGACCGCGCCGGCCTTCGCCGCCGGCAAAGGTTCGGGCATCGCCGCATCGCAGACGGAAGAATTCTCCGCCTCAAAGAAAAAACGCGTCTACTCGCCCTTCTACAGATATGTCGATCCCTATACGGGCGAAGTGATTACGCGATATCGCCCCGATTATCTGGTCCCGTCGAATGATTTCGACGGCGGCTATTATGCCGGCGAATATGCTTACCGTCGGGCGCTCGGCCAATGCGTCGAGGATCTCGGCTACGGTCGCTTCAAGGGCTGCTGATCATCCGGCATCGCGAGTAGAAGGCGGACCTTCGGGTCCGCTTTCATCGCATGCCTGCCGCGTGTTTTGACACGTAGGCGTGACTCGCCATCCTGCTCGTCCATGTCTAGTTTGGCTGTGACAAGACATGAGAGTGGACAAACGAGAGGTCACGATGATGTTGCGCTTGGCATCCTGCTTCTGCGCGGCCGCGTTGCTGGCAATCCCGGTTTCGGCAGCAGCGAGCGATGTCGCATCGGGACTGCATCAGGTCGACGAATGGTCATCGGCCAGCAAGCCAAAACGCAAGCGCGCGGTTACCGTCTATCCTGATTATTATCCGCCCTATCGATATGGCTGGCGCGGCGCCGATCCCTCCTTCGATCAGGACGGGCGGCCCTATCGCAATCCGTTCCCCGGCCAATGCATGGTCGATCTGGGCTACGGCCGCTTCGAAAGCTGCGACCAGGTCGGCGGACGCTGACTGCTTACGCGATAAAAAAGCCGGCCATCGCGGCCGGCTTTTCGTAATCAGCTTGGCGGCGGGAATTAGCCGCGCTTTTTGCCCTTCGGCCGATCCCAGCCGTAATAATCAAACCAGTAGTTCATCGCCCAGCCGCCGACGAACGGCACAACGCAGTTCGCGGTCGACACAAACACTTCGCGCTGAGTCAGCGGGCGGTTCACGACAATCGTGCCGACGATCGGCGACACCGCCATGCAGCCGATGGTGGCGGCACCATAGGCGAAGCCCGAATTGCTGACCGAGCCGAAGGTCTGCGCGCTGTCCTTGATCGCGAAATAGGCGCCGGTGGCGGCACCGCCGACAACGAGATTTGAGGTGGCGAGACGGGGGTCACGGACGGTCCAGGGACCGGTCCACCAATAGGCCCACGGCGCGGCCGGAGTGACGACGACTTTCGCCTTCTTCTTCGCAGCTTCCGCTGTACCGCCCATCAACATGAGGGCTGCGGCGAGCGCCGCGAAAACAGTACCGATTCTCTTCATAAACCCCCCTTTGCTGCCGGTCGGTAGGGAGCCGGTCAGACAGGACTGAATCGGCGGACAGCCCGCCGATTTCGGCGGCAGTTTGAGAATATTTGCATGCCGAAGTCGAGCCGGGTTCCATGCGTTTTTCACAAGTGTTGCAGCTAAACCACGGTTTTGCCGGCCTTTTGCCTCCCCCTGCCCGGGTCCGATCTGCGGTCCTGCATGTCCAGCCCGGCACGGACAGCGGACACATCGCCCGCCGTCAACACTGCGAATCACCGTGCCTGCAACGTCCGAATGCGGTCGCGTTGGTCAGGCTGCCCGCCGGAGACAATGCAGCGGTGACTCGCATCCACAAATGCCGCGCACAACGGCCCTCGCCGCTGCGAACTTCTATCCACGGTTCCTGCGCTTTCAGCTAGGCTATGCGAAGGTATAAGTGATTCGAGCAGCGTCGCTTCGGCCGGGCGGATACGGCGCAGGAGACTTGCACACATGAGCAAATTCGGGGGCTTTCTCGGCCGGAAAGCGGAGGCGGCGGGCGCAGACAATGCGTCGGCCAATAATGTTCCGGACAATGTCGAAAGACTTCCGCTGCGCGCTGAGGCCGGCGAGACCGAACCGATAGCTGCGATCATCAACGGCAAGGATCTCGATATCGACGACGAATTGTTCTCGCCGCTGGCGATCCAGCTCGGCGAGGAGAACGAGTCGGTGCGCAATCTCCTGATCGAGGCCACCAACAAGATACGCGAGCTCGATTCCATCCGCGACGCCTTCGGCAAGCTGGTCGAACCGGTCAGCAAGACGCTGAAAGCCTATGAGCAGGAAAAGAGCGAAAAGCTCTCGCTGCAATCCACCCTCGCCGAGTTGCGCAACGCCTACAACAAGACGCGCGGCGAACTGGCGGCCTATGAGAAGAAATCGGCGGCGCTGGAGACTGAATGCATCCGCCTGCGGCAGGATTTCTCGGTGACGCAGCAGAATTTGCGCACCGCCGAAGCCACCAAGACCGAGCAGGCGGTGGAACTGCAGAACCATCGTGCCGCCATTGCCGAACTCGACCGTCGCCTCAAGCACGAGATCGCCGAGCGCGAATCCTTCCGCGAGGAGCATCGCCGGCTGGGCGACCGCCTCGCCGCCGCCGATAAGCGCATCGTGCAGCTCGAATCCGAAGGCGACACGGCGCGCCAGAAGCTGGTCGTGGCCGAACGCGAAAAGGCAACGCTGCAATCCAATTTCGACAATGCCAGCGCCGAGACGGCACGGCTGTCGCGCAAGATCGTCGAGTCCGAAAACACCGTCGCCGCGATGCAGGGACGCGTGCGCCAGATCGAGGTGAATTTCACCGAACTCAGCGCCGACCGCGCCCGCATCGCGCAGGCGCTGGACGAGGAGCGGCAGCGTCACCAGAACGAGAGCCGCGCCCAACAGGCGCGCCTCGAGGCGCTCCAGACACGCGCCATCACCACCGAGAAGCTGCTCGACGAGGCGCGCGCCGCCTTGCTCGCGCGCGCCGAGGAAATCCGCACCTTCGAACGCCGCTCGATTGAAGCGAATTTGACGCGCAACGCCCTGGAAAGCCGGCTGAGCGAGATGCAGAACGCGGAAGCGCAACGCAATGCCGAGCTGAACGATGCCGAACAGGCGCGCATGGCGCTGAACGAGCGCGTCGCGGCCCTGACCAAGGCGGTGAAGACCCGCGAAACCGCACTCGCGCGCGCAGAAGAGCGCATCGCCATGCTCAGCGACCGCGTCTCGCGGCTGGAAAGCGAGTTGCAGGCCAACAGCTACGGCGCCGAGAAGCAGATCGAGGAACTCACCTCCGCTCTGCAGCGCGAACGCGCCGAACGGGCGATGGCGGAAGGTGCGCTGGAAACCGGGCGCCGCGATCTCGCCCGTCTTCTGCGCGAAGTCGCGGCCCTGCAGCAGGACCGCGCCAACGGCGAGCTCGATCCGCGCTTCTTCACCGCGGCGTAAGCGACATTCGTTTCGGGGTTGGGGCAAGTCGCCGGGCGCAAGCCCGGCGATTTTGTTTTTTGGTTTTCCTCTCCCCGCCCTGCCGGAAGTCGGAAGGAGGTGGCGAGCAGCGGAGCTGCCAGCCGAATGATGAGGCGCTCCAAAAGACACGTGCCGGTGAGACGCTCCCACCCGCCGGCCTCTTGCTAATGCTTCGGGTCGCCCCTGCGACAGCGGGAACCCATATTCCAAAGCGCATCTGTGGTCATGGACCCGCTTGTGCGGAGGCGACTTTTCGCCCGCATGGAGCGAGGAGGAATGTGGGATTGCAAACAAGCGATGATGCAGCCCGGATTTCGCTTCGCTCCATCCGGGCTCCGGACTAGAAGGGCAAGTGCCGATTCACTGAAGACCCCCAATGCCCAGCTTCCCTCCGCAACAGGACACCGCGCTGAAAGCCGTCTCCGCCTGGCTGAATGACAAGCCGGGAGTGAGCGCGCCGCAGACCTTTCGCCTTTTCGGCTATGCCGGCACCGGCAAGACCACACTGGCGCGCCACATCGCCGACGAAGCCGACGGCAAGGTGCTGTTCGCCGCCTTCACCGGCAAGGCGGCGCAGGTGATGCGGCAGAAGGGCTGCTACAACGCCTCCACCATCCACAGCCTCATCTACAAGCCGCGCGATCTGATGGACGAAGTTCCAAGCTTCGAATTGTGGGACGATGCCCCCGCCTCGAAAGCGAAGCTCATCATCATCGACGAATGTTCGATGGTGGATGCCGAACTCGGGCGCGATCTGCTCTCCTTCGGGGTGCCGCTCTTGGTGCTCGGCGATCCGGCGCAGTTGCCGCCGATCCAGGGCGGCGGTTTCTTCACCAACGCCGAGCCTGACGCCATGCTGACCGAGGTGCACCGGCAGGCGAAGGACGATCCGATCGTGCGGCTCTCCATGGATATCCGCGAAGGCCGCGCGCTCGCGCCCGGCAACTATGGCGAGACACATGTTGTGACGAAGAGTGCGCTCGATCCGCAGCGCGTGATCGACGCCGAGCAGGTGCTGGTCGGACGCAACAACACGCGGCGCGCCTACAACCTGCGCCTGCGAGAGCGGCGCGGCATTGAAGACCCCTTGCCCGTCTCCGGCGATCGCCTCGTGTGTCTGCGCAACAACCGCAAGAAGGGCTTGTTCAATGGCGGGCTGTGGACCGTGCGCGAGCGCGGTGGACGCAAGACCGGGCTGATGACGATGCGGCTGCGGCCCGAGGGCTCGGTCGGCACGCGCGGTATCAAGGTGACGGTGCGGCCGGAATGCTTTCTCGGCGGCATCGAGGACTTCGAGTGGAGCCAGCGCAAGCCATATGACGAGTTCGATTACGGCTATGTGCTGACCGTGCACAAAGCGCAGGGCTCGCAATGGGACGATGTGGTCCTGTTTGACGAATCCTTCGCCTTCCAGGACAGCCGCACGCAATGGCTCTATACCGGGATCACGCGGGCGGCGAAGAAGCTGACGCTTGTGCTCGCCTAGTGCAAGGCACATCCTTCCGATTGATCATCGGGATTCCCCTCAAAGGCCTGTTAGAGTTACCTTCCAATCAGGGACTCAGATGGCCGCCGAACCGCAAAATACCGAACTGATCCAGGTCGTGGCACTGCTTGCCGCCGGTGTCGTGTCAGTGCCGATCTTCAAGCGGCTCGGGCTCGGCTCCGTGCTCGGCTACCTCACGGCCGGCCTGATCATCGGCCCCTACGGCCTGAAGCTATTTTCCGACCCGCAGGCGATCCTGCATGTCGCCGAACTCGGTGTGGTGATGTTCCTGTTCGTGATCGGGCTGGAGATGCAGCCCTCGCGGCTGTGGTCCCTGCGCGGCGATATTTTCGGGCTCGGCGCAGCACAGGTTCTGGTCTGCGGTGCATTGCTCACCGCGCTCGGGATCGCGGCGGGTTTTCCGCCCGCGGCCGCCTTCATCGCCGCCATGGGCTTCGTGCTCACCTCAACCGCCATCGTGATGCAGATTCTCGACGAACGCGGCATCACCTCGACCGAACGCGGGCAGCGCATGGTGTCGATCCTGCTACTCGAGGATCTGGCAATCGTGCCGCTGCTGGCGCTGGTGGCGCTATTGTCGCCGAGCGCGGCGGCAGCCGGCGGCGGCTTTCACTGGCAAACCATCGCCATTGCGCTCGGCTCGCTCGCGGCCTTGGTGCTGGCGGGACGCTATCTGCTCAATCCGATGTTTCGTTTGCTCGCCGACGCGCATGCGCGCGAAGTATTGACCGCCGCGGCACTATTGGTAGTGCTGGGATCGGCGCTGGCGATGCAGCTCGGCGGCCTGTCGATGGCAATGGGCGCGTTTCTCGCCGGCGTGCTGCTGTCCGAATCGACGTTCCGCCACCAACTCGAGGCGGACATCGAGCCGTTCCGAGGCATCCTGCTGGGACTATTTTTTCTCAGCGTCGGCATGTCGCTCGACCTCTCGGTGATGGCGGCGAACTGGCAGATCATCCTGCTCGCCGTGTTCAGCTATATGCTGACGAAAGCCGCCGGCATCTTTGCGGTGGCGCGGCTGTTCCGCGCCTCGCAGCGCGAGTCCATCTACCGCGCGGCTTTGTTCGCGCAGGGCGGCGAATTCGCCTTCGTGCTTTATGCCGCCGCGACCTCCGCGGGAATTTTCGACGCCCGCATCAATGCGATCCTGACCGCGACCATCATCGTCTCCATGGCGCTGACGCCGATCGGCCTGATCGTTCTCACCCGTCTGCTGCCGAAAGCACGCCAATCCATGGAGGGCGTCGAGGAAGCCAACAATCTCGCCGGCAATATCCTCATCATCGGTTTCGGCCGCTTCGGACAGGTGGTGAGCCAGTGGTTCCTCGCGCGCGGCTGCGACATCGCCATCATCGATACCGACACCGACATGATCCGCAGCGCCGCCGATTTCGGCTTCAAGATCTATTACGGCGACGGCACGCGGCTCGACGTGCTACGCGCCTCAGGCGCCGGCGAGGCCAGGATGATCGCGGTCTGCATCGACGACCGGCGGGCGGCGAACAAGATTCTAGAACTCGCCAAGGCGGAATTTCCGCTGGCGCAAATTCTGGTGCGCTCCTTCGACCGCGAACACGCGCTCGAACTGATCCACGCCGGCGTCGATTACCAGATCCGCGAATTGTTCGGCTCGGCGATGGCCTTCGGCGAGGAAGCCTTGCGGCGCCTGGAGGTGCCCAAGGACGAGGTGGCCGAGATCGGCGAACGGTTGCGCCAGCGCGACGCCGAGCGGGTGTCACTGGAGGTCGCGGGCGGGCTGGCGGCCGGGAGGGCGCTGATCCAGGGCAATGTGCCGAAACCGACGCCGTTCACGCCTCCGAAACGCCCGGCGCGTCCGCTCAGCGAGGAAACCGCAAGCATCGCCGCATCGAAACCGGACGCCCCCTCCGACCCAGGTTGATACTAATCAAAGACCGGCGGCGGTCGCCCCGGCATATTGCTGCGCATGACAGCCGACCTGACGCTGCTTGAGCGCAACGTTCCGCGCTACACCTCTTATCCTACGGCCCCGCATTTCTCGCCGCAGATCGGCGCCGAGCGTTATGCGGCCTGGCTCGCCGCGCTGCCAGCGGAAGCGACGCTGTCGCTCTATCTGCACGTGCCCTTCTGCGTCCAGCTTTGCCATTATTGCGGCTGCAACACCAAGGCGACGCGGCAGCGCGGGCCGGTTGACGCCTATGCGGAACATCTGCTGGCGGAAATCAAGCTGATCGGGGCGCTCATCGGACCCCGCAAGGCGGTGCATCTGCATTGGGGCGGTGGCACGCCGTCGATCCTCGGCGAGGACTGGCTCCGGCGCGTCGTCGACGCTTTGGGCGAGGCCTTCGACCTGTCGGCGTTGAAGGAACACAATATCGAACTCGATCCGCGCCGCGTGACGAAACCGCTGGTCGCGGCGCTAAAGGAGATCGGCGTCAACCGCGCCAGTTTGGGCGTACAGGAATTCGCGCCGCATGTGCAGCAGGAGATCGGGCGAATCCAGCCTTTCGAACTGGTCGAGCGCGTTGTTGCGATGCTTCGCGAGGTCGGTATCGACCGACTCAATTTCGACCTGATGTATGGCTTGCCGAAACAAGGCCGCGCCGATGTCACGCGCAGCGCCGAGCGCGCGGTGTCGCTCAAACCGACACGTATCGCTCTGTTCGGCTATGCGCATGTGCCGTGGTTCAAGAAACACCAGGCGCTGATCAAGGAGGCCGACCTGCCCGGCCCGCAGGAGCGGCTGCGGCAGGCGCGCATCGCCGCCGACGTATTCGAAGACGCCGGCTATCAAAGCATCGGACTGGATCACTTCGCCTTTGCCGACGACGAACTTGCCATCGCCGCGCGCGAACAGCGGCTGCACCGCAATTTCCAGGGCTACACCACCGACCGCGCCGACGCGCTGATCGGACTCGGCGCCTCGGCGATTGGAAAGCTGCCGCAAGGTTTTGTGCAGAATGCGATCGATGCCGCCGGCTATTCGTGTGCGGTAGAGTCCGGGCGGCCGGCGACAGTGAAGGGAATTGCGCTGAATGACGACGACAGGCTGCGCGCGACTCTGATCGAGCGGCTGATGTGCGATCTGCGTCTTGACCTGTCGCGCTTTGGGGGCGTCGCGCGGTTTCGCGATGAAATGAATACGCTCGTGCCGCTCGCCGATGCCGGACTGGTGAGCATTGACGATCAGACGATCGTGATCACCGATGCCGGGCGGCCGCTGGTCCGCCTCGCAGCCGCTGCGTTCGACACCTATCTACCGGCGAATCAGGCGCGGCATTCGCTGGCGGTCTGATCCGCCTTCGTCTGCTCGAAGCGATCCGCATTCGGACAGAAAGCCGGCACATGCGCGACCCGCACAGGCGCGCGTTGCAGCCAGTCATTGCAGATATCGCCGGCGCTGCAGCCTTGGCAGGTGCGGATGGCCGCAACGAGATCAAGACCGCGCCGACTCGTGGCGAAGCGGTCCATATTAATCCCGGCCCTGTCCATCATGGCTTGCATGCTGGACATCTTGCGTTCCAAACGATCGACGAAGGACATGGCAGTCTCCAAGCCGTAGTCGGATGCAAGCTGCACCAATGGGTCGCAGCAATCCTTGATCCAGCGCAAGTCAGAATGTCGCGCGCTTCAGCCGCACGATGGCCTGGTCCAGCGCCGACAGGAACGCCGAACGGTCGCGCGGCGAGAACGGCTTCGGCCCGCCGGTGACGGCGCCAGCCGAGCGCAATTCGTCCATCAGATTGCGGGTGGCAAGCGTCAGGCCGATAGAGTCTTCGGTGAAGACGCGACCATTCGGCGCGATGACGCTGGCGCCCGCTTTGACGCCACGGCTGGCCAAGGGAATGTCGGCGGTGACGACGATCTTGCCCGGCGCGGCGCGTTCGGCGATCCAGTTGTCGGCCTCGTCCATGCCGGCAGGCACAATCACCCGCTCGATCATCGGATCGCACGGCACATTGATGAAGGAGTTGGAGACCACGAATACCTTCAATCCGTGCCGCGCCGCAACCTTATAGACCTCATTCTTCACCGGGCAGGCATCGGCGTCGACGTAGATTTCGATTGCTGTCATCGCCGCGATATGACGGGATCGGGCGGCGGAGACAAGAGCCGCATGATGAACCTGCCCCAGCCAGAGCACGACCCAAAACCATGGTCATATCCACACGCATAGTCGCCGGCTGCCTAACCGCCATGATCCTGGCCGGGGCCGGGATACCAACCACCCACGCTTCCGACGATCCCCTCACCCGCATCGTCGCGCCGAAGGACGGCGCCGGCGCCTGCTACCGGCGCGTCTATGATGCCGCGCATCTGAAGCGCAACCCCAAACAGCAGACCACCGACATCCTGCTCTCGTTCAAATATCAGGCCGACAAAGCCCATATCGAGCGCATCCTGCTAACACAGCGCGGCAATCAGCCTCCGCTCTATCTTGGCGGCGGCTGCGAATGGAGCCCCACCGCAAATATCGACACCTCCGGCAATCGCATGATCGCGACCTATACCAAGAACGCCGGTTATACCTGCATCGCGCTGACCGGACCCGGCTCCGCGGAAGAAGGCGGGGTTTTCCTCATCGATCTTTCGCCGGACGGCAAGAGCGTCACGCTGCATCTCGACGACCAGATTTATGCGATGCGCGGCGAGGACAAGCGCGGCGTCGGCAACTATGTGAAATTCGGTCGCGAGGATCGCGTGTTCAGGCTGACGCGCACGGACGACGCGGCTTGCCGTGCGCTGGAAGAGGCGTTGCCGGATTTGCCGTGAGGAAAATTCAGTAGCCCTGCATGGAGCGCGGCAAAAATGTGGGGCCGATCGCAAGGCCGCGCGGCTTTGCGGTCTGTTGAGTGAGAATGCGATTGCACGCATCAACATTGCAGATGTGTAGAATGAGTCAGCCGCGAATGTATCGTCATCGCGCACGCGCAATCTAAAACATTTGCAAAAATGAATGTGCTGCATAAAGTAACTGACATTGCGCACCTCCTAGCCAACGAGCGGAGCGCATGCCGGCCGGTCGGCCAATTCCAAAAAAACTCATCATGGAGTGAATGCGATGCTCGATCGTCGCCGTTTCCTTGGTGCGTCGGCCGCGACCCTGGCTGCTGCACCGGCTTTTGCGCAACCCGCCGTCATCGGCACCTCAACCGAGCTTATGCCCAGGGGCAACAGGCCGCGCGTCGTCATCGCCGGCGGCGGCTGGGGCGGGCTCACCGCCGCACGCCATCTGCGCGAACAGGCGCCCGATGCCGAAGTCGTCGTGCTGGAGCGCAATCCGGTCTTCTGGTCGTGCCCAATGAGCAACAAGTGGCTGATCGATGTCGTGGACACCGACTATCTGCTGCACGACATGCTGGCGCCGGCGCAGAAATACGGCTACCGGCTGGTGCAGACCGAGATCATCGGCATCGAGCGCGACAAGAAGCTGGTGCGCACCGCGCACGGCTCGCTTGCCTACGACTACCTGATCATCGCCGGCGGCATCCGCAACGCCTACGACGTCTGGTTCGGCAACGACCGCAGGGCGATCGACCAGACGCGGCAGTCATTCCCTTCCGCCTATATCCCCAACGCGGAGCACAAGGCGCTCAAGGAGAAGATCCGCAGCTTCAAGGGCGGCACCATCGTCATGACGCTGCCGCCACCGCCGCACCGCTGCCCGCCCTCGCCTTACGAGCGCGCCTGCGTCATGGCCTGGTATTTCAAGACCAACAAGATCCCGGCCAAGATCGTCATCCTCGATCCCAAGCCGCGTGTGATGCCGATTGGCGAAGGATTCAAGGCCGCGTTCCGCGAGCTTTATCCCGACATCATCCAGCACGTTCCGAATGCGGCCGTGAAAGAGGTCGATCCATTCAACAAGAAGATCGTCACGGCGGCCGGCGAATTCAAATTCGACGACGCCATCCTGATGCCGCCGCATCAGGCCTCCGACCTCGTCTGGCAGGCGGACCTGATCGGCAAAACGCCGGACGGCAAGCCGACCGGCTGGGCCGACATTCACCCGACCATGCTGCACGCGAAGAGCGACCAGAATGTCTACGTGATCGGCGACTCGATGGGTGCGGTGTCCAAGCAGTTCGGCCACTATCCCAAGAGCGGTCACGTCGCCAACTACATGGGCAAGATCGCAGCGACCTATATCGCCCAGCGCATCGCCGGCAAGGAGGTCAAGGTGCTTCTGCCCGATAATCTGTGCTTCATGCTGGTGAACGGCTCGCCGCGCGAGGCGATCTCGGTGGAATTCTCCTACGAGCTTTTGCCCGACGGCACCATCAAGCAGACGCAGAACGACATCGACCTGCGCGTACCCGAGCTGCTCGACGAAGACTTCAAGTGGGCGCACCGCATGTTCAGCGACTTCCTGACGGTCTGAGCACGATCCCGAAAAGCGGAAACCGTTTTTCGGGAAAGATCATGCGCGAACAGAAGGTCAAGCGGGATGACGATGCAGAGGAAATCATCCCGGCCTGAAAACGACATAATCGGTGCGGTGGCGGAAACGCCTACCGCACCAGTTCCCGCATCGCGCGGTCAAGCCCGTCCAGCGTCAGCGGATACATCCGCCCGCCCATGATCTGCCGCATCATGCGGATCGACTGCGTATAGTCCCATTCATTTTCCGGGACGGGATTGAGCCACACGCAGGCCGGATAAGTGCGCGTGATCCGGTTCATCCAGATCTGCCCTGCTTCCTCGTTCATGTGCTCGACCGAGCCGCCGGGCGCTGCGATCTCGTAAGGCGACATCGAGGCATCGCCGACGAAGATCACCTTGTAGTCGTGCGGATAGGTGTGCATCACGTCGAAGGTCGGCGTGGTTTCCTGCCAGCGCCGTCCGTTCTCCTTCCACACACGCTCGTAAAGGCAATTGTGGAAGTAGAAATGCTCCATGTGCTTGAATTCCGCGCGCGCCGCAGAGAAGAGCTCCTCGGTCGCCTTGATGTGCCAGTCCATCGAGCCGCCGACATCGAAGAAGAGCAGCACCTTGATCGCATTGTGCCGCTCCGGCCGCATATGGATGTCCAAATATCCCTTGCGCGCGGTGCCCTTGATGGTGCCGTCGAGATCGAGCTCGTCCGGCGCGCCGGTACGCGCGAACTTGCGCAGACGGCGCAACGCCACCTTGATATTGCGGGTGCCAAGCTCGACGTCGTCGTCAAAGTCCTTGAATTCGCGCTTGTCCCAGACCTTCACGGCGCGGCGATGCCGGCTTTCCCCGCCAATGCGGATTCCCTCGGGGTTGTAGCCGGAGTTGCCGAAGGGAGACGTGCCGCCGGTGCCGATCCATTTGCTGCCGCCCTGGTGGCGCTCTTTCTGCTCGGCGAGCCGCTTCTTCAGAGTTTCCAACAGCTTATCGAGGCCGCCGAGCGCCTCGATCTGCTTCTTCTCTTCTTCCGTCAGATATTTCTCGGTCAGCTTGCGCAGCCATTCCTCCGGGATTTCGGCGGCGGGCGCCTCCTCCATCAGGTCCAGACCGCGAAAGACATGGCCGAAGACGCGGTCGAACTTGTCGAGGTTGCGCTCGTCCTTCACCAGCAGGGCGCGGGACAGATAGTAAAAATCCTCGACCCGGCGCGAGGCGAGATCCGCCTGCATCGCCTCCATCAAACTGAGATATTCTCGCAGCGTCACCGGCACGCCGGCGGATTTCAGCTCGCTGAAAAACGAAATAAGCATGCCGGCAACATCGTCCTGTTGCACCGCAGCGTCAAGCGACGCGGTTATGCGCCTGTCAAATGCGGTGGGTGCGGATTCGACGGGCGGTCCGGGTGGCGACCCCCCTGGTGCGGCACCCATTCCGGCCGCCGGCGGCGACCGCCGTCGCAAACGCGAACGCGCCTTTTCGCTCGGGTCGTCGCCGATGCGGCCCGGCAGATGGGGGTGGATGACCGACGCAGTGGATGCAGCGCACAATTAATGGGATTCCCCAAAGCCGCAACAAACGGGGGATTGGCGGCACCCCTAAACGGCGCGCCACAGCGGCTTATCGGGCAAACAGGAACTCCGTTCAAATTCTATCGAATGGGGTCGATGAATCTTAACCCGACATTTTAGGGTTTTGTCGCAGTGCGGCATTGAAGTTTCTCCGGCACATGAGTCCCATCACACGACGGGCTCCGATGCCAGATCAGGCGATCCTCACCGCAGAAGACGTCGCTTTTGTCGACCGGCGCAGCGTTTTCACGACTGCGAGCATCGCCGGCCGATATTGGATCGCCAACAAGCGGAATCTGCGCGCCGAGCGCCGCGAATTCGCCTGTCGCACGCTTCGAATCTCGCCGCATTCGATCGCATTGACGGGGCCGGTCAAAGGCCCTGTCGGCGAACGGGTGATCGCGCATTTTGACGAAATCGGAAAGCTGGAAGGACGGATCATCCGGCTGATCCCGGAAGGCTTCGTCATGAGCGTGATGATGCCCGACGACCGCCGCGCCCGCCTCGCTGCCAAGATCGACTGGCTTGACAAGCACAGGCATTACCGACTGCCGGACGACCGCAAGCACAAGCGGATGATCCCGAAGAACCCACATTCCACTATTCTGCTCGCCGACGGCACGGTCATGGGCTGCTTCGTGATCGACATGTCGGTTTCCGGCGTTGCGGTGTCGGCCGATATCACACCGCAACTGGGCGATGTGCTCGCCGTCGGCAAGATCATTGGCCGCGTAGCGCGGCTCTTCCCAGAAGGTTTTGCGATGCGATTTGTCGAATTGCAGGATCCCGCCCTGCTTGAGCCGCGGCTGATCCAGTCGTGATGGCGCCTGCCCGCTAAGCCATCTTGGCAGTGCACAGCCGCTCACCCGGCCCTCTCCCCGTAAACAGGGCGGGAGGAAGAAGCGCGTGCCGCCCCCATATTTCTGCCCAAAGCACCGTGCTAAGCGATGGATATTGTCCCCCCCCCCGGAACCCCGCTTTCAATGTTTCGCCCCCTGCTGATCGCCGCTCTGCTCGTGTTTGCCGTGCCGGCGCTGGCGCAGACCAGTGTCGGGCCTGCGCCCGACAATGCACAGCGTCTCATTCCAGTGCCTGTGCCTGACACAGCCCCGCCCGGCTTCCGCATTGAGTGGGAGGTCAAGAACCGCTTCCGCCTGTTCAAAAACGAGGCCGATTTCCAGCGTCATGTCGCCGCCTCCCGCGGTGACGGCGTGCTCGCTGCCGAGCGGCGGCTGGCGCTGGCCAGCGACGGCCGCGGATGGGCGCGCGAGATGGTGGACAATCTGTGCGTCGACCAGTCCGGCCGCATCCCCGAATTCTGCCAGCGCGGCGGCGAACGTGAAAACTACATGGCCCCGGCGGACTATCCGGTCGGCGTTCTCGCGGCTGGCACTGTGCCGCCGGGCGCTTCCTGCGCGTGGAGCTTTGACGAGGGACAGAGCGCGCCGCGGCATGTGACCGTGCCCTGCGAAGAGGAAGTACGCCTGCGGGTGCGTGCCGGCAAGCCGACCGTTGCGGCGCTCGATGTTGGATTGCCGGACGGCACGGCGCAGCGCGTCACCGCCGACATTGTGGTGAAGGACGTGCTGATCGCCGGCATGGGCGACTCCATTGCGGCCGGCGAAGGCAATCCCGACCGCGCGGTGGCGCTTGACGACGGCGGCTTCTGCTATCGCCGTTTCCTGGCAGGCTCCACCAGCGAATATTTCCGCCCTGGACGCGCCAATTTCCGCGGCAGCAAGGCCTGCGATCAGGGCTTCTCCGCCGGTAACACGTCGGCCGACTGGGCGAAGCTGAATGCGCGCTGGTGGAGCGCAACGTGTCATCGTTCGCTCTACGGCTACCAGCTGCGCGCAGCCCTGGCGCTCGCCATCGAGCAGCCGCATGTGGCCGTGACCTTCCTGCCGCTTGCCTGCTCCGGCTCGACGATCGATCTCGGCTTCTTCAATTCGCTTCGCGCGCGCGAATGCCCGCCCACTGGACATTGCACCACCAACAATCCCTCGCAGATGTCACGTCTGAGAGAGGCGATGGATCTTGCGCGCAAGCACGACAAGGAGCGCAAGCTCGATCTCGTGCTCCTCACCATCGGCGCCAATGACATCTGGTTCGCGGGCCTTGTCGCCGACGTGATCATCGAGGCGCCGACCGAACGTACTTTGTTTGCCAAGGGCGGCATGATCATCGACGTGCCGGAGGCCGAGAAGATCCTCAACAACGACCTGCCCGGCGATTTCGCCAGGCTGCGCGCGGCACTGAAGCCCTTCGTTAGCGGCGATCTGTCGCGCGTCATCTTCGTCACCTATGGCAATCCGGCCCTGACGAATGGCGGACAAGTCTGTTCCGGCGGTCCAGGCGGCTTCGACGTGCATCCGGCCTTCAATGCCGACCCGGCGCGGCTGAAACGCGTCGCCGAATTCGTGGAGCGGAAATTCCTGCCGCGCATGCGATCGCTGGCCTTGTGCGAAGGCAAGAACTGCAAGGACACCGCGACCGAGCGCATGACTTTCGTGGATTCGCATCAGGATGCTTTTGCCTACCACGGTTTCTGCGCGCGCGCGGAAACCGACCCACCTTTCGATCGTTCCTGCTTCACCGAGAAAGGCGACGGTTTTGAAAACAATCCCGCGGTCGCCGCCACCGACCCGATGAGGTGCGAGTTCCGCGCACGCGATTTCCGGCCTTATGCGCCGCGCGCGCGCTGGGTCCGCACTGCAAATGACAGCTATTTCACCGCCATGACCTTCCCGGAAGGCATTTCGCCGGTACTGCAGCCGAGCGATCTGCATGACGCGACCTGGGGCGCGACCTCGGCGGTCTACGGCGGCGCCATTCATCCCACGGCTGAAGGTCATGCTGCGATGGCCGATGCGGCATTGCCAGCCGTGCGCGGTCTGCTCGAACTGCCGGCCCCGCCTGAAATTCGCATCGAGCCGCTGGCGCCGCTCAAGATTCCTGCGGCAGAGTAAGCCCGTTCACCGCGGCAACGACCGTCCAAATAACAAGCGCAACAATCCACGCCGCGGTCTGAGCAAGCCGATCCCCCTCCGCAGATGAAGACGCGCCCGGGCCGCCAGCCAGCGCGAGAACGCCCGCCGCATCAAGACCTCGACATCACCGTGCCGGGACAGCAGATCCCAATTCCCTCCCTCCGGCAAAATTCGCCTCCATCGCCAGGTCCATCGCCCGGCAATCTTGCGTCGAGCGTAAAATGAGGCAATTTTATTATTCTGATTGCTTTGATAAGAATTACTTTGATATGCGCAGTCTCAATCTCGACCAGCTCCGCACGCTGATGGAAGTCGTCGCGTTCGGCAGTTTCTCCGCAGCGGCGCGCAGCCTGCATCTCAGCCAGCCTGCCATCAGCCTGCAGATCCGCGAATTGGAAAGCCGCTTTGGGGTCGCGCTATTGCACCGGGTCGGCAAGCGCGCAACGGCCACGGCCGCCGGCCGCGATTTGATCGACCATGCGAGTCATCTGCTCGAAGCGGAATATCGTGCACAAGCTGCGATGCGGCGACACAAGGAAGGGCGGCTTGGCCGCGTGCATATCGGCACCGGTGCGACCACACTCATTTATCTGCTGCCGCCGATCCTGCGCCGCTTGCGCACGGCCTATCCGGACATCGACATTGCGGTGACCACCGGCACGACTCCTGACATCACCGACAGGATGTTGAACGGGAGAATCGATCTCGGTCTGGTGACATTGCCGGTCGACGAGCGCGCCTTCAGTGTTCAACCGCTACGCAAGGATGCGTTGGTTGCCATTTTTCCCGTGAAGACAAAGAACGTGCCGGACAAAATCACGCCCGCGACCATCGCCAATGCCCCGCTGATCCTGGAGGATGCGCACGCCAATCACAGCCGGCTGGTCCGTGAATGGCTGCATGCGAAAGGCCTGGACGCGCGTCCGGCGATGGAATTGGACAGCATCGAGGCGATCAAGACCGTCGTGAGGGCCGGACTGGGAATATCGATCGTGCCCAGCCAGGCGGTGATGCAGGCGAAACGGGAATTCATCGTCCGCCGGCTTAGTCCGCCGCTGCAGTCTGCGCTCGCGCTCATCAATCGTCGCGACCGGCCTTTGGACGACGCCGCAACGATCGTCATGAAGGAGTTGCGGGTCCTCGTATCGCGGAGATGACGTCGGGACAGATTGTCAGGTGACGCCCAGCTTCTTTTGCAGGCTGGTCGACGATGTCGTGTACTGGAAGGTCAGTTTCTTGTCTGGGAACACGTAGCGATGTGCCTTCTGCGCCATCAGCGCCCCTTCATGAAAACCGCACAGAATCAGCTTCAGTTTGCCCGGATAAGTGTTGATGTCGCCGATGGCAAAAATGCCCGGCACGCTGGTCTCAAAATTCTCGGTGTTGACCTCAATCAACTCGTTGTCACTCAGCTTCAGTCCCCAGTCGGCGACCGGCCCGAGCTTCATTGTCAGCCCGAAGAAGGGCAGGATGGCATCACAGGCGATGCTCGATGTCGTGCCGTCATTGTACTTGATGATCGCCGCGGTGACCTGGCCGTTCGCGCCTTCGAGCGCCGTCGCCTGCCCGATCGCGAGCTTGATTTTCCCCTCCGCGACCAGCGCTTTCATCTTGTTGACACTGTCCGGCGCGGCGCGGAACTCGTCGCGCCGATGCAGCAGCGTCAATTCGCCGGCGATCGGCGCGAGATTGAGCGTCCAGTCGAGCGCGCTGTCCCCGCCGCCGGCAATGAGAAGCCGCTTGCCGCGGAAGATATCCATCTTGCGCACGGCGTAGTGCACCGACTTCTCTTCATAGGCTTCGATGCCGGGGATCGGCGGACGCTTGGGCTGGAACGAGCCGCCGCCGGCCGCGACCACCACCACCTTGACCTCAAAAACCTTGCCTTGGTCGGTGGTGACACGAAACAGCGGATCGCCATTCTTCTCGATGGTCTGCACCATCTCGCCAAAATGGAATGTCGGACCGAACGGCTTGATCTGTTCAAGCAAGGCCTTGGTCAGACCGTCACCGGTGACCATCGGGATCGCCGGAATGTCGTAAATCGGCTTTTCCGGATAGAGCTCGGCGCATTGTCCGCCCGGCCTGTCGAGGATGTCGACCAGATGCGCCTTGATGTCGAGCAGGCCGAGCTCGAACACAGCGAACAAGCCGCAGGGACCCGCGCCAATGATTAGAACGTCGGTCTTAATCGGCTCGCTCATGGTTGATCCTATCCTGCTTCAGGCCTGACGCTCGGGCGTATGCACAACAAGGCCGTCGAGCTCGTCGCTGACCTTGATCTGGCAGGACAGCCGCGAATTCGGCCGCACGTCAAAGCCGAAATCCAGCATGTCCTCTTCCATCGGCGAGGGCCCGCCCACCTTCTCGCGCCAGGCTTCGTCGATGTAGACGTGGCAGGTTGCGCAGGCGCAGGCGCCGCCGCATTCGGCCTCGATGCCCGGAATGGAATTCTTGATCGCGTTTTCCATCACCGTCGAACCATTTTCGGCCTCGACGGAACGGCTCTGACCTTGAAAGTCGATATAAGTGATTTTTGCCATGAATTAGAGTGCGGCTGACGGGAAAAGCCGGCCGAACGGACGGCTTCGCACCCTATATAGGCTCCAAAGCAACGGCGCCAGACGTTCGATTTACCGAGACAATCGGTTCGCTTGCAGAAGATCGGCGATCACACGCCGCGCGTCTCCGATAGCAAGCGCGAGGCGGCTGATGGAGCCGGAGAGATGAGCAGGATCGACGGCCTGTGCCGCTGTTTCAACGTCGAAGGCCGTCCGGGCGACCGACCAAGCGCCAATGCCGCGCGCCGAGCCTTTCAGCGTGTGTGCATAACCCGCGATGGCCGCCGGGCACGCGTCCTGCATCTTCACCAGCAGCATCTCGGCCTGGCGATCGAAAAGGCGCAGCACTTCGCGCTCGAGTTCGCGCTCGCCCAAGGTCATGCGCGACAGATGCTCGAGATCAATCGGCCGATCAACCGGCGACAGCGGCGGCGCAACAACGGGATCGACCAGCCCCATTTCGATCATGGACAACCTCCCGGAGGCTCTCCGTCCTCCTTAGGAGCGCAGTTTGGCATCGGATCGACCAAAGCACGGTAAATACAAGGCCGCCTGTCCGGCTCCCCGTGCCGCTGGCTCCTGGCAAGGTTAAGAAAGTCTTGCCGGCCGGGCCGCTCCCCAAAAGCGGCACAGGGCTGCTAGGATAGATGAAGCAACCCACCCGCGGGGGACTGAAGCTTGCGCGACCTCTCCAATCTCATGATCTACACGGCGACCGACGGCCAAAGCTGGATCGCGGCGACCTCCTCTTCTCCGTTTTTCTGTCTGGAGGCCGGCTCCGAGCGCGAAGTGCTTGAGCTCGCCGCGCGCGCCCTGCGCTTCCACCAGGCGGCGGCGACGCGGGCGAGCCAGAACCAGGGGCGCGAACGGCAATTTCCGGGCTACACGATCCAGAACAGGGTCTCGGCGCGGGAACTGGCCATCGCGTATTGGTGATGGCGTCCTATTACGTCGAGATCCAGGGAATCTACGAGGAATTCCTGGAGTTTTCCGGTTATGTCCTGGTTGACGAGGACGCTGAATTCCAGCTTTTCGTCAAGAACGGTCAGGAATATATCCTGCCGAAAAGCGGGCTTCGCTTCCTGCCGGTGGAAGCCAACGACGGCGACATGCGGCGTTCCCGACGCCGGGCCGTCCCAATTCCGCGTCCTGAGCGGGTCTAAGCTACCAAGCACCGAACTACCTAAATACCGTTCCGCGACTGACTTTCTCCACGGCGGTTAACGATGATTAAAACGAGCTTAACGCGCGCAGTTTTCATCGATATTGCCAGCGGATAGGATGTACGGCCCGTTGATGGATTTTGGCGGGCGATCTGATTGACGAAATTCACGGGGGCACCTGACAGCGCGCTGAATGCGGCCGATCTTGTTTGCGCGTGCGGTCTGCGGTCCTGGACATTTTGTAAAGTGAGGCGGCGAAGGACATGGCGAACACACCCAGGAAGGCCAAGGACCCGACCGAAGCGGCAATGGCAGCGATCCAGGACGCCTTGAAAGTCCGCGACGCCGTCGAAGCCAAATCGAAACCGGCGGCTGTGGCACCGCGTGCGGGGACTCCCGCCACCGTCCCGCCAGCCCCGCCAGTGGCTGCCTCGCCTGCCATGCGTGCCACGGCCTCGTCGAAGCCCGCCGAGGACGAATTGTTCGATGCGCCCCGCGCCCCAACGAGCGAGCCGGGACGTCCGGCCAATGACGACTGGAAGCCGGTCGGTGAATTGCTGCAATCCATGCAGCCGCGCGCCGCGCGCAACACCTATATGATTGCCGGCATCGGCTCGGCCGTGTGGTGCGCCGCCGCGGCCCTGTTTCTGTCCCAGTACATGCCCGACCTGCGGGCCAATTTCGGACCCGCGATCTTCTCGCTGGCCGCCATCTTCATCCTGCCGGTGTCGCTGTTTTTCGTGCTCGCCAACATGGTCAACCGCTCGCGCGAAATGCGCCATATCGCGCAATCGATGGCGGAAGTCGCCATGCGCCTCGCCGAGCCGGAAACGGTCGCACGCGAATCCATCGTCACCGTCGGCCAGGCCATTCGCCGCGAAGTCGCGGCTATGGGCGACGGCGTCGAACGCGTGCTCGCGCGCGCGGCTGAACTGGAATCCATGGTGCAGAACGAAGTATCTGCGCTGGAACGCGCCTATAGCGACAACGAGGCGCGCATCCGCGGGCTGCTCGATGATCTTGCCCGCCAGCGCGACAATCTGGTCGGGCAGGCCGAGCAGGTGCGGGACGCCATTGCCGGCGTGCACCTGAACCTCAACCAGGACATTACCGGCATCGCGGAAAATGTCGCTCAGCAGGTGGCCCACGCCGCGCAGCAGATCACCGGCAATTTGTCCGACAAGGGTGAGCACATCACCCTTGCGCTCGGACGCGCCGGCGACACCATGATGGACGCACTGGGCGAGCGCGGCGGCGACCTGCTGCAGCGGCTCGAGCGCACCAGCCTCGAAACCACCGCCTCGATCGCCGAGGTCACCAACCGCCTCAACTCGTTGCTCGAAACCGCCTCGGTGCGGACAACCTCATCAATCGCCGAGATCGCGGAACGCCTCAATGCGACCATCGAGGCCGCTTCAGCGCAGTCGACCACGGCCATCGCCGACGCCGCCGGCCGCCTGAATGAATCGATGGACAATGCATCAGCGCAGCTCACGGCGAACCTGAACTTCAAGGCCGATCACATCGCCGAGGAGTTCGACGTGCTGTCGTCGAACCTCGCAGAGATGATGCAGTTGCGCCTGGCCAATGTAACCAACGACTTCTCGCAGCGTTCCAAGACGATCGTCGACATCATGTCGGAGCGCGCCGAAGAGATCACGCTGAATTTCATGGAGAAGTCGGAGCGCATCGGAAATGTGCTGATTGAAAAGTCCGAGCAGCTCACCACGGGGCTCTCCGAACACAGTGAGCGCCTGACCACCAACCTGACAGAGCATTCGGAACAGGTCACCAGCACGCTGTCCGAGCGCACGGAGCAGATCACTGTGAACATGATCGAGCGCTCGCAGCAGATCACGGAGGGGCTGATCGACCTCTCGAGCCGCGCGGCGGAAACCATTGCCACCCGCGGCGAGGAGGTCAATTCGACCATCAAGTCGACCGGCGACTCGCTGGTGCTTGATCTCAGCCTGCGCGGTGAGGATTTCGCCAATAAGATCGAGCAAACATCCAAGACCATCCACGAGACGATCGAAAGCCGACTGCAATCCTTCGAGGAAATCTTTGCGCATAACGGCGCCCAGCTCGCGGAAAAGGTTGGCAACGAATCCGCGACCCTTGGCAATCTGATCACCCGTCATCTCGGCGAATTCGATCGTACCGTCAAAACCTATGGTGGCGAACTGGTCGAGCGCATCGGTGAGCGAACCGACAAGATCACGACTGCGATGGAGGCACATATCGACAATTTCGATGGCCGCCTCTCCGCCAAGACCGAAGAATTTGCGGGCACGCTGCAGCAGCGCCTCGACCGTTTCGGCGAGGCGCTCGACGGGCGCACGCAGTCGCTGAATGAGGCCCTGGCCGGCCGCATCACCGACGTGGCGAAGACGGTCGCCGAAAGCGGCAAGGAAATCGTGTCCTCGATCAGCACACGTTCGGCGGAAATCACCACCGAACTGGAAGGCCGCCTCACTCGCTTCGAGGAGTTGTTGCTCGGCCGCACCACCGACGTGGCGCAGGAAATCGAGAATCGCGGCAAGGCGGCGGCAGACGCGATCAGCGCCTCGACCGACCACCTGCGCAATTCGACCCAGGATCTCGAGCGGATGCTGACCAGCGCCACGGCTAGCGCCACCGAGACGCTCAATGCCACCAGCACGACGATCGCTAACACATTGAACGAAACGGCGGTCAGTACCAATGCCAAGCTCATTGAAGCGGCCAGGGTGACCAATGCCACGCTCGAGGAAGCATCTGCGAATGCGGGCAGCAAGGTGACCGAGGCGGCAACCAATGCCGCGGCATCACTGAGCAGCACCGGCACCGACATCAGCAATGTGCTGTCCAGCGCTTCGGCGGGCATCAGCAATGCGTTGAAGCAGAATGCTACTGATGTCGAACGTACCCTGCTCTCGGCCGCGGCCGAACTGACGCGCGTGTTCAACATCAATTCCTCGCCGCTCCTCGAATCGCTGTCGGGCAAGGCGCAGGCCTTCTCCTCTGAGATTGACCGCGCCGCCGGCGAAGCCGTCAAGGCGATCGAAAGCAAGGGCTTCGATTTCACCCGCGCCATGCTGGACAATTCCGGCGAATTGGCCCGCCTTATCAACGAGGCCGGCGAGAACGCCACCGGCCGGGTCAACGACACCTTCAACAATCTGCAGAACGCGGCACAGGCTGCGATCAATCACTCGCAGCAAGCCGCGTCAGCCGCCGTGGCTGACATGATGGATGTCCACAACAAGCTGCGGAACGAATCGACCGGACTTTTCGAGCGTCTGCGCGAAGCCAACCTGCTCCTGCAGGAGGTGCTGACCGGGGCGCATGAGAACATGAGTTCGCTGGAGGGATCGCTCACCACGCGGCTCAACGAGTTCTCGACCGTGGTCAACGACATCACGGCGCGCACTGGTGCTGCGACCGACAGCGTGCATGTGCATCTTGACGCCTTCCGCAGCGAGACCGCACGCGTCCTGGAAAACCTGTCTGAGCTTGCCACGCAGTTCGATTCACATGGCCGGGTTCTGGTCGATGCCGTCGATCTCATCGACAAGAGCAACCGCCGCACCGAGGAAACCATGGGCGAGCGCAAGGCTGTGCTTGACACCCTGGTTACGACGCTGGACATGAAGACCGAGGATCTCGACCAGCGCCTTACCCGCTTCGCCTCGCTGCTCGACGAATCCATGGAAGGCGCGGCCTCCCGGGCGCGCGAAATCGGCCGCATGATCGCGGAAACAAGTTCGCAGGGCAGCCAGACCATCTCCGAACAATTCGAGATGGTGCGGCAGAACACCGACGAAGAGCGCGCCCGCACGATCGAGAGCATGCGTGCCATCTACGAGCAGGCGACAGGTGACGCGCATGCCATGCTGCGCGACAGCACGGAGCGTTTCGCCGAATTGCTGCAGAACATGCGCGACATGACGAATGAAATGCAGCGCGAAATGGATCAGACTCGCAACGAGCTGCGCCGCGGCATCCTCGAATTGCCGCAGGAAACCGCTGAGAACGCCGCGCAGATGCGCCGCGTGATCGTGGACCAGATTGAGGCGCTGGCGGAGCTCAACCGCATCGTGGCGCGCCATGGCCGCAACGTCGAAATCGCCGCAGAGGCCCGCCGCGGCAGTGAGCCTGTCCTTGCAGTGGTGGGCGGACGCAACGAGGCGCCGGTCCGTCCGACCCGCGCGGCCGATCTGCCGCCGGCCCCGCCTTCCATTCCGCTGGCGGATGCTCCTCTTGCTCCCGCACCGGCGGCGCGCCGCACCGACGTGCCGCCACACGCACCGGCCGCGCCCGCTCAGAACGCTCCGGGCGGCGGCTGGTTGTCTGACCTGCTGCACCGCGCGGGGGACGACGAACAACCGCAGGCTCGCGAGCGCGTGCCGGCTCCCCCGGCCCCGCGTGGCCGCGCGCCGGAACGCGCGCCCGAGCGTCCACACATGCATGCCCGAGCAGATGAGCGCATGCAGCGTGTCTCGATCGAGTCGCTCGATGCGCTCTCCGTCGATATCGCGCGGATGATCGACCACAACGCCGCGGTGCAGATGTGGGACCGCTACAATCGCGGCGATCGCACGGCTTTCGGGCGGCACCTCTATACACCGCACGGCCAGCGCGCCTTCGATGACATCCGCGCCCGCTATCGCGGCAACCGCGATTTCCGCGGAACAGTGGACCGCTACATCGCCGAGTTTGAGCGCCTGCTCGACGAAGTCTCGCGCGACGAACGCGGCGGCCAGCAGATGGTCCGGACCTACCTGACCTCGGAAACCGGCAAGGTCTACACCATGCTGGCGCACGCGTCGGGCCGCTTCGACTAACCGGAAGACATCTTGAAAAA
Organism: Pseudorhodoplanes sp.; assembly: GCA_032027085.1. Lineage (NCBI taxonomy): Bacteria > Pseudomonadati > Pseudomonadota > Alphaproteobacteria > Hyphomicrobiales > Pseudorhodoplanes > Pseudorhodoplanes sp. The sequence goes on from JAVSMS010000001.1 coordinate 4,490,787, forward strand.
AGGCGCGCTGAAAAGCGCGCCTTTTTTATTTTGTGCGCCAGAGGCTCGGACTGACGCCCATCACCCGGCGGAAGCGTCGGTTGAACGTGGACAGATCGTCGAAGCCGGCCTCAAGCGCTATGGACGATATCGGCTCTTTCGTCCGACGAAGCCGGATTGCGGCGCGATGCAGGCGGGTGCGCAGCACATATTGATGCGGCGTCATCCCGACAATCTGCCGGAACACGCGCAGGAAATGATAAGCGCTCATGCCGGCCTGCCGCGCCATCTCGCCGAGCAAGAGGCGTGTTTCGACCTTCTCCTCGATGCAACGCAGGGCCTCAGTGATACGCCGCGCATCGCGCGATGTCGGCGACACGCGCGACGGCTTTCTGTCGGCCAGCGTCAGGGCGACCGCGCCGCAAAGGCGCAACGCGATTTCTTCCCAAGCTGCCGCATCCTTCTGGTCGCGCGCAGCCTCGGCTTCCGACAGAAGCGGAGCGAGTTCCGGCACGGGCGGCAGATGCGGAGTGTGGAAATCGATCTTGCGAATGCCCGGCAAGGCAGAGGCAACCGCCTCCAGCAGGCGCGGCGTGAAGTGAAACGACAGACAGCGGTCGCCGGTGGCGTGTTCATGCCCGCACTCGAAACAGGCGCCGGCATTGCCCAGCAGCAGCGCGCCGGGCGCAAGCACCGCCCCGCCCTGCCGCGTGCGGTACGCGAAGCTGCCGGACGTCACGATGGCGATGCAGGCCGCTTCGTGCCGTTCTTCGAATGGCCGGTCGCGCGGTCCCGCCGCGCAGATAACGTCATCCACCCGACAGTCGGGGCCCGATGCGAGGCACTGCGAGGTCACGCTCATGCCTGAAGAATAGCAATTTTTCCCAAGCAAAACGCGCCGCCGCGGTCCAAAGTTCGCACGCTGTCAGATCGGCAAAGAGGCCACCGCATGACCATTTCAGCACCTTCCATTCACTGCCTGCATGCCCGCGGGCCGGCGTCGGATCGCGTTGAAAAGATGGGTCTTTACGGTTGGCTGATTGGAGACTGGGAAATGGATGGCAGCATCCATCTCGACAACGGCACCCTCCACAAGGGTTGCGGCGAGATCCATTTCGGCTGGGTGCTGGAGGGACGCGCAATCCAGGACGTGTGGATCTTTCCCGGCGCGTTCCATGGCACGACCCTGCGTGTCTACGATCCTGGCATCGACGCCTGGCACATCCTGTGGAGCGATCCGCTCAAGCAGTATTATACGCGGCAGATCGGCCGCGCGCGCGGCAAGGATATCGTGCAGGAGGGCAAGCTGGAGGACGGCACGCTAATCCGTTGGAGCTTCACCGACATCACGCCCGATTCATTCCACTGGTTCGGCGAACGCTCGCGGGACGGCGGCCCAAGCTGGGAATTGCAGGCGGAGTTCTTCGCGCGGCGGGTCAAACCTTAGGCAGGCGTTAGGCTTTCACTGCCGGCGGCGCCCGGACGCTGCCGTCCCATTGGCCGGCCGTCCGCCGCCAAAAATCAGGCGGGTCGGATTCGCATCGATATTCTTTACCGTGCGTTCGATCACGCCGAAGGTCCGACGACCGTCGGACACCAGCCCATCGATCTTCCTGTCGAGATTTTCGGCGACATTCCTGATCGCGCGCGCGGCCTGGGGAATCTCACCCTTGCCTTCCGCCCCGCCAATCATGGCGTCGATCCCGGCCATGATGCTGTCGACCTTCTCGGAGTTGCGTGAGAGCGCCGCGGTGAAATTCTCGATATTGCGCAGCGAGGAATCGATCTTGTCTGAATTGCGCGCCAGCACGTCGGTGAAGGACTCGATGTTCTTCATCGAATTGCGGAAAGACTTCTCATTGTCGGCAATGAAGGTATCGATGCGGCGGATGGCTTCGCGCGCCGCCTGCATCAGATCCTGGCTGGCGCTCGACGTCGCCGTCAGCAGCGGCACATTCCCGTCGCGCAGCGTGACGGGCGCCGCGGCAGCGGCGCCGCCCTTGAGCGCCAAAACCGCAATACCGGTCAGACCCTGATAGTCGAGCGTAACCTCGGTGTCAGAGCGCACGGGCGTATTCTTGTCGATCGAGATGGTGGCCAGCGCCTGACGCGGGCTGTTCGGATCGAGCGACAGGGCCGTCACTTCGCCGACGCGAATGCCGTTGAACGACACCGTCGCGCCGGTGCGCAGCCCGCCGATCGGACCCTGGAAAGCGACGCGATATTCGGCGCGCTCGCCGGTGCCGCCGACATGATGGAACCAGTAGACGAAACCGAAGGCGCCCACGATCACCGCAAGGGTGAAGGCGCCGACGATAATGTAGTTGGCCCTGGTTTCCATCCACCGCCCCTCACAAAGTGCCGCCGACCCGGGTGCGTTTGCCCCGGAAATAAGCCTTCAGCCACGGATGCTCCGACGCAAGCATGACCGACATCGGTCCCACAGCGATGATCTTGCCGTCAGCGAGAACGGCGATGCGATCGCAGACGGTGTGCAGGGAGTCGAGGTCATGCGTTACCATGAAAACGGTGAGTCCCAAAGTGCGTTGTAACGTCCTGATCAGGTTGTCGAATTCACCTGCGCTGATGGGATCAAGACCGGAGGTCGGCTCATCCAGGAAGACGATCTCCGGATCGAGCGCCAGTGCGCGCGCCAGCGCCACGCGCTTGATCATGCCGCCGGAGAGCTCGGACGGCATCTTGTTGCCGACATCAGGCGGCAGGCCGACCATCGCGAGCTTGGCATCGGCAACCTCGTCGCGCAGGCGCGGCGACAGATCGAGATATTCGCGCATCGGAAATTGCACGTTCTGGCGCACGTTGAGCGAGGAGAACAGCGCCCCCTGCTGAAACAGAATGCCCCAGTGGCGCTCGATCAACTGTTTCTGCAGATCCTGCGTGCTCGACAATTCGCGGCCGAACACTTCGATCGAGCCCGCGCGCGGCTGAATGAGGCCGATGATGGTCCGCAGCAGCACCGATTTTCCGGCGCCCGACGCACCGACGAAGCCGAGAATTTCCCCTTTCTTCACCTCGAAGCTGACGCCATCAAGAATGGTGCTGCGCCGGAAGCCGACCACAAGATCGCGCACGCGCAGCGCCACATCGTCCGGCGTGCCGCGTCTGACCAGGGATATTGCCTCTGCCAGCGACATGATGGCCCGCTATTTGTCGATGGCGGCGAAGAACACCGCGAAGAAGCCGTCGAGCACGATCACGAGGAAGATCGATTTCACCACCGCCGCGGTCGTGTGCAGGCCGAGCGATTCCGCGCTGCCCTTGGTCTCGAGACCCTCAACGCAGGCGATGATGCCGATGATCAGCGCCATGAACGGCGCCTTGATCATGCCGACCATGAAATGATCAAGGCTGATCGCCTCGCGCAGACGCTGAATGAAGACGTCGGGCGAAATTCCGCCATAGAGCGATGACACGAGGCCCGCGCCATAGAGCGCCGCAATTTCACCGAGAAATGTGAGCATCGGCACCGCCAGCACCAGCGCGACGATGCGCGGCAGGATGAGGATGTGCACCGGATCGAAGCCCATGGTGCGCAAGGCGTCGATCTCCTCGCGCATCTTCATCGAGCCGAGCTCGGCCGTGTAGGCGCTGCCGGAGCGGCCGGCCACCATCACGCAGACGATCAAGACGCCGATTTCGCGCAGCACCAGAATGCCGACCATGTCGACGACGAAAATGTCGGCGCCGAATCTGCGGAAATGGAAAATGCCCTGCTGCGCCAGGATCGCACCAATCAGGAACGTGATCAGCAGGATGATTGGCACCGCGCGCCAGCCGACGAGATCGATCTGATGCACCATCGAGGTCCAGCGGAATTTGTGCGGCCGGATGACGACGCGCAGGAAAGCGAGCGTGACCGCGCCAAACATTTGCGCGACCAGCAGCATCGAGCGGCCGATCTCGGCCATGTTGCGGCCGATGGTGGCGAGCCAGTTCAGCGGGTTGACGCTGAACATGCGCATTCGCGGCACAGGCGGGCGATCCGACGCGCGGTGGACGGTTTCGACCAGCGTGCGGAATTTGTCGGGAAGATTGCTGACCTGCGCCTTGCCGCCGCCCTCGCCCGCAGCGCGCACCAGCCGCTCGAGCAGCCAGGCACCATAGGTGTCGAGTTTTTCCACCTCTTTCATGTCGATATCGACATGGCCGATCGGCGCGGCGGGACGCGCAGTCGTGCGCACGAGCGCTTCGAGCTCGGCGGCATTGTCGGCGGTCCAGGCACCGCCGGCCACAAGCTCAAGCCGCTCGCCGCTGACCTTGCCGGTGAGCAACGACACGTTCACATTCCTCTCCGTCCCATTTGCCCCGGACGGGCTCAGGCATCATGCCTTGAGGAAAACCGCATTGAGTTCGCATACTTAACAGAGCCCCTTTGCGCCATCGAGCGTTCATTTACCAGCCGTTTACCAAGCCCCAATCATGGTTAACCCCACAAAAATTCCGATCCTTTCTGTGACCGTCGAACGCTGGCCGATTGCCGGCAGCTTCACCATCAGCCGCGGTGCCAAGACCGAAGCGCTGGTGGTGATTGCGGAACTTTCCGATGGAACCGTCAGGGGTCGCGGGGAATGCGTGCCCTACGCCCGCTATGGGGAGAGCCCGGACAGCGTGGTGGCAGCGCTGGAGGCGGCAAGGCCGCAGATTGCCGCCGGGCTGACGCGCAAGGCGCTGCAGACGGAAATGCTACCGGGGGCGGCCCGCAATGCCCTGGACTGCGCCTTCTGGGATCTTGAGGCCAAAAGAGCCAACCGGCCGGTCTGGCAACTGGCCGGCCTTCCGGCCCCCCGCCCTTTGACGACGGCTTTCACCATCTCGCTGGCAACGCCGGACAGCATGGCCCAGGCGGCGGCCGCGGCCGCCAGCCGCCCGCTCCTGAAAATCAAGCTGGGCGGCAACGGTGATCCGGCCCGAATCGCCGCCGTCCGCAATGCCGCACCGAAGGCGGAACTGATTGCCGACGCGAATGAGGGATGGAACCCGGACAATCTTTCGGAAAATCTCGCCGCTTGCGAACGGGCGGGCGTGACACTGGTCGAACAGCCCTTGCCGGCCAAGAACGATTCCGCGCTTTCAACCTTTGCGCGGCCCATTGCGGTCTGCGCCGATGAGAGCGTGCACGACCGAACCTCGCTTGCGGCGCTCGTTGGCAAATACGACGCCGTCAACATCAAGCTCGACAAGGCCGGCGGTCTCACCGAGGCGCTGATGATGGCAGAGGAAGCCGAGAAACTCGGCTTCCAGATCATGGCCGGCTGCATGGTGGGGACTTCGCTGGCAATGGCGCCCGCGCTATTGCTCGCGCAACGCGCAAGATACGTCGATCTCGACGGACCATTGCTGCTTGCACGCGATCGCGACAACGGATTGCGCTTCGACGGCAGCCTGGTACATCCGCCCTCGCCAGCGTTGTGGGGCTGAGTTCCATCGCGCGTTAAGCGCTGTTGCAAAAAAGCGCACCGGCGCAAAAACGTACGCCCCCGTAAAAAACAGACTTGGCATCCTTCCGGCTTTCGCTTTAGCCTTTGCATAGGGACGGCCCGCAATGGCAAGGGGGGTCGGAGGGATGAAGTTACTAGGGGGGATTATCGGCGCTGTGTTTTTGGCGCTGATGGCAGGCGGCGCATCGGCGGCGGTGCGTATCTCGAATGACCCGGGCGGCCAGATCGGCCCCTATCTCGACAATTTCGCCATGGTCCGCAATTCCGGACAAAAGGTCATTATCGACGGCCCCTGTCTTTCGGCCTGCACGATGGTGCTCGGCATCGTTCCTCGCGACCGCATCTGCGTGACATCACGCGCCAAGCTTGGCTTTCACGCCGCGTGGAATCCGGTTGCGAATGGCAGGGTGGTGATGAGCCACGCCGGTACCAAGGCGCTGTGGGATATCTATCCGAGCCATATCCGTTCGTGGCTCAGTAAGCGCGGCGGCCTCAAGACGAAGATGATCTATCTCAGCGGTTCTGAATTGTCGGCAATGTATCCGCCCTGCCGGTGAACAGCGCAATCAGAGGGCTGTCTTCCGTTTTGCAAATGTTGCGGCGACAATCACGCCGCCCAGCGCGGCGATCATCGCCATCCCTGCGTAACCCGTGCTGCCGAATCTTTCGTAGAGAAATCCGGCGAGGCCCATGCTGACGCCGAGCAGAACGCCGCTCAGGATCGAGAAATAACCCTGCGCAGTCGCCGCGAAACGTTCCGGCGCACGATAGGCGATGTAACCGATCAGGCCGAGATGCGTGGCGCCGAAGGTCGCGGCGTGCAGGCCTTGCAGCAACGGCAATGTCCAGCCGGGCGGATCGAGTGCCATCACTGTCCAGCGGATGAGGCCGCCGGAGGCGCCGATCAGCAGCAGCATCTGCGGTGCAAGCCACGGCGGCAGACGTCCCGACAGCGCGAACAGGACGATTTCAGCGATGACGCCGAGCGCCCACAGCAGGCCGATGGTGACGCCGTCGAAGCCCGCCGCTTTCCAGTCGATGGTGGAAAAGCCGTAATACAGGGCGTGGCTCGCCTGGATCAGGCCTGCGGCGGCAATCACGGCGATGAACGCCGGATCGCGCCAGAGCGGGGCCGATGGCGCCTCGATGGCCGGCGGCGCTGCCGGCAACGGGACAAGGCGCAACGACACCAGGGCCGCCAACACAGCGGAGGCCGCGATGGCCCAGATCAGATGCACGGGCTGAATGAGGTCGAGCAGGAAACCGGCGCCGAGATTGGCGGCAATGAAGGCGACCGAGCCCCAGAGCCGGATGCCGCCATACGACCCGCCGTGGATCTTCAGTCCCTTGAGAGCAAAGGCATCCGACAAGGCCACGATCGGCGTATGTGCGATCGAGGCGATGCTGACCGCGGCCAGGATGGCCAGCGCGCCATTGGTGAAGCCGACGGCGATATACCCGGCGGCCGCGGCGATGGCAGCCCCAACCAGCGTTTCTCGCAGCCCGCCGTGCCGGTCGGCGATCCGGGTCAGGAGCGGCACCGCCACCACCCGGACAAAGGCCGGCGCCGCCAACACGATTCCGATCTGGGCGGCGTCCAACCCCTTGGCTTCGAGCCAGAGCGGAAAAAAAGGCAACTGAATGCCGATCAGCACAAAATAAGCCGCATAGAAGGCCGACAGGCGGGCGGCGAAACCGCTGGTGGATAACTTGGTGGGAACGGGCATGCGGGCGGTCGGGCGCTTGGAAGCTTCTGTCTGCATGCGTAGCTTCGGACGCAGCCAATGTCAGACGAAAAACGGGCGCTGACCCGGCATTCCGCGCCGCCCAGCGAGGCGGACTACGAGGCAATCCTTGCCGCGGTCATGGAGACGGGCCGCGGGCGTTGGTTTTTGCACGAATTCGCCCAGCGCAACCGCCATGCCGAGACCCGCGGGGTGCTTACGGCCATCCAGAAAATCGAAGGAATCCTGCGGGCGCAGGGCGGCGATATCGCGGAGGCCCCGCCTCACCCGGCTGCCAGTCAGATCGCCACCGCCATCGCGCGGGCGCAGGAAATGGTGGCGACCTCATCGGGAAGCGACGACGCGCACGCCTTCGACAATGTTGTGCAATCGTTGGAAACCGCGCAGGTCCGCATGCGCGGGGTCTATAGCAGGCTGCGCGACGCCGCGGTCGCCTTGCGGGAAGAAGGCGGCCACAGCCGCATCTGCAACGACCTCGACCGCCAAGTGCGCGATCTCGACGCGGGCTGCGCGCAGATCGAGGATGCGTCGGGCGATATCCGCATTCTGACCGCGGTGCTGAAGGAGATCGAGAGTCTTGCCGGCGAAGCGCCGGTGCCGGCCAGCGTGGCGCCTGCGCCTGAAGCAAATCCTGTCCCGGAAGCGCTGGTGGTCACGCCGGTCGCGGTGCCGCCGCAGCCACAGAATGACCCGGTCGAGACCGGCATCATGGTCTCCGACACGATCACTCTCGACGAACTGGAAGCCTGCATCGCGGAATTTGAGGAGAGCGAGCCGGAGATTGCGACTGCGCGCGAACCCGTTGAAACAGCAGCCATTGAACCGCTTGCCATTGAACCGCTTGCCATTGAAACGCCGGCCAGTGTCATCGCGGCGACCAATCTTCCGGCCCACAAGACGATCGAGCCGGACGCGCTGATTCAATCCGATCCGGCCGAATTTCTATTGGAGCCGTTGCCGGAAACGCAGGCACCGCAATCGCTTGCGCCCGAACTTGGTGAATCCGCGCTCGCGGCCGTACCCGAATTGACAATTGCAGAAAGAAAACCGTTGCAACTGGATTCCTTCGATCCGCTGGCACCGCTGCGGGCGCTGAGCGACGAGGAAAGGATCGCGCTGTTCAGTTGATGACTTCCGTCATGCCCGCGCTTGTCGCGGGCATTCACGTCCTTAAGACTGAGCAAGCATCGCAGACGTGGATGGCGGGCAAGCCCGGCCATGACGGTGACATCAGGCCGCAATCAACCGGCAAAACAGGTCCGGATCGACATTGCCGCCGGAGAGCACTGCAACCACGACCTTGCCTTTGACGTCGAGTTTGCCGGCGAGCAGGGCCGCGAGTCCGATAGCGCCGCCCGGCTCCACCACGAGCTTCAGCTCGCGCCAGGCGAAGGCTACCGCGCGGCCGACCTCCTCGTCGGTCGCGGTTACCCCCTGCCCGATCAGTTTCGACGTGATCGGGAATGTCAGTTCGCCCGGCCGCTCGGTCATCAATGAATCGCAGATGGTGCCGCTCATGCGTGCATTCTTTTCGCGCTGTCCGCTCCTGAACGAGCGCAGCGTATCGTCGAAGCCGTCCGGCTCGGCGGTGTAAAAGATCGTTTCCGGAATCTGCGTTTTCATCGCCAGCGAGATGCCGGCCGCGAGCCCGCCGCCCGAGGCACCGATGACGGCGAGATCGGGCTTGAGGCCAAGTTTGGTGAGGTCCTCGATGATTTCGAGTCCCGCCGTGCCCTGCCCCGCGATCACAAACGGATCGTCGAAGGGCGGCACCAGAGTCGCGCCGCGCTCCTGCATGATTCTTTTCGCGATGCCGGCGCGGTCTTCACTGTCGCGGTCATACAGCACGACTTCGGCGCCGAGCGCCGCGGTGCGCTCGCGCTTGGGCCGCGGCGCATCGGCCGGCATCACAATCACCGCCGGCATGCCGAGCAGCTTTGCCGCGGCCGCCACGCCCTGTGCATGATTGCCCGACGAGTAGGCCACGACACCCGCCGCGCGCTGCTCCGCTGGGATGGACGAGCATTTGTTGTAGGCGCCGCGGAATTTGAAAGCACCCATGCGCTGCAGGGTTTCCGCTTTCAGAAACACATGCGCATCGAGAAGGTCATCAAGCGCCGGAGAATTGATCAGCGGCGTGCGGATAGCGACACCATGCAGCCGCTTGGCGGCGGCTTCGATGTCGGAGAACTGGGGCGGATTTCGCGTTTCGATGTTCATACCGAACGGTAGCGCCGCTTCGGACTGGACTGCAAGCGATCCCCGTCTGGGCCTCCCCTTCAGGGAGGTAACGGCGGATATGCCGCTCAACTCCCAAAGCTACCCCGCCTGCGCATCCCAGAGCGCCTCGATGCGGCGGCGGAAGGCTTTCGGCGATTCCGCAAACAGCCGCGCCGCCACCTTCGACGCCGGCTTCACATATTCAGCCTCCTGATACGCGATCAGCGGGGCGAGCTTGGAGCGCCAGGGCGCCAGCGGCTGATGCGGCATTGTCAGGTGCGTCAGCACCACCAGATCCTGATAGCGGCCGAGCCGGTTGCGCAGCCGTTGCGCCTCGTCGACCCAGATGCGGCCGAGCCGCGGCCAGGCCGGCTCGATCAATTCCATCTGATAGCGATGCTCCACCACGCGACGGCGCAATTCGTGCAATTCGTCGGGCGTCGCAGCCGACCAGTCCTTCGGCAAGGCCTGCCGCGCCCGGCGATAGGTCTCCGCCAGGCGCCCGGCCAGATCGGAAAAGGTCAACGGATGCAGCGCCCAGTGCGAGACATAATAGGAGGCCGCGGTGATGTAGTCGGAGAATTGCTGGCGCGTCTCCTCATCCCAGATTTTCGCTTCCTTGTCCGCGCGCAGCTCTTCCAGCCGCCGATAGATCGCGACGAGATTCTGCGGCGACAGGGTCGGCGGCAGATCGTAGGTGCCGGCGATGGTATCGTGAAACGCGTCGATCGCCGATTGCGCGTCGCGCGCCACCGTCAGGCGCCGCGCCAGCAGACGCGCATCGTCGCGCAGCGACTGGTGCTGATCGGCGAGAAACGGCGACAGCATTTTCAGGAATGCGCGCCATTGCTTCATCGCGCGGCGGATGTCGTGCACCACGACCTTGTCGTCGAGAGTCCTGTCTTCGAGAATCTCGTGCGCCTGTTTCAGAAGATGCGCGGCAATCGCCTGCAACGTCTCGCCGACCGGCTTGCCCGGCTTCAAGGCAGGCTGCTCGTTCATCGGGCTGGGGGTATCTTGTTCCATCGGCTGAGGCCAATGCTGCACATCAAACCGGAACCTGTCCAGCTGGACTCAGCCACGCCGAAACTTTAGGCAGCGCGCGCCGGCACGAGACGGGACATGTTGATGCGCTGCGGCGGCTCCGCCGCCCAGTGAATGATTTCAAAGCGGCCATCGTGATGCTCGGCGATGGCGGTGCAATTCTCGACCCAGTCGCCGCAATTCACATAGCGGATGCCGAAATCGTCGTGGATCGCGGCATGGTGGATGTGTCCGCAGACAATTCCGTCGACCTCATGCTTGCGCGCGCCGGCGACCAGAGCCTTTTCATATTCTCCGATAAATGACACCGCATTCTTGACCTTGAGCTTCGCCCATTGCGACAGCGACCAATAGCCAAGGCCGCAGGCACGGCGGATGTTGTTGAAGACGCGGTTGAGGACAATGGCGAAATCGTAGGCCTTGTCGCCGAGCAGAGCGAGCCAGCGCGCCTGTGTCACCACGAGATCAAAGTGGTCGCCATGCACCACGAGATAGCGTCGGGCGTCAGCAGCGACATGCACGGCCTGTTCGACCACCTCGATGCCGCCGAAGTGGCTGCCGTAATAATCACGGAGAAATTCATCGTGGTTCCCCGGAATATAGACGATGCGCGTGCCCTTGCGCGCCTTGCGCAGAATCTTCTGCACCACGTCATTGTGCGATTGCGGCCAGAACCAGCTCGATTTCAGCGCCCAGCCGTCGACGATGTCGCCGACGAGGTAAATTGTGTCGGCGTCGTGATGGCGCAGGAAATCGAGCATTTTGCCAGCCTGGCAGCCGCGCGCGCCGAGATGCAGATCGGACAAGAACAGGGTTCGGAAATGCCGAGGGCTGGTATGGGTCATCAGCAACCGCGAACACCATTGTCGTGCGTCATGCGCCGCTCATGCCAGATATCCATTGCGGTTTGATGACAAGGGCTTGGGCGGCTTTCCTGATCAATGTCATCACCTCGTCATCGCGTCCCGTTACGCGTTGACGGATGACAGCCGCACTCCTCGCCGCCGTTGCATTCGCAATCATTGCATCGGCTCTGCACCTCGCCAGCATCGCCACAGCCGTCTGGCGCTGTCGACAGGCCACACATCACATTCCGGCGCCGGCGCATGCGGAAGCCGTCAGCATGGTGATTCCGGTCTGCGGGCTGGACAATTACGCCGAGGACACGCTGCGCTCAGCCTTCCGGCTGGATTATCCGCGCTACGAATTGCTGTTCTGTGCGGCGCGGACGGATGACGCCGCCCTACCCGTCGTGCGACGGCTGATGGCGGAACATCCCTGGATCGACGCCCGCATTCTGATCGGCAACGAACGCATCAGCGAGAACCCGAAGCTCAACAACGTATTCAAGGGCTGGCGCGAAGCACGCTTTGACTGGATCATGATGCCGGACAGCAATGTGCTGATGCCACGCGACTATCTGCAGCGGTCGCTGTCGCATTTCACACCCGATACCGGACTTGTCTGCTCGCCGCCGCTCGGCTGCCTGCCGGACGGCTTCTGGGCTGAACTCGAATGCGCGTTCCTCAACACTTACCAGGCGCGCTGGCAATATTTTGCGGATGCGGCCGGTTTCGGGTTCGCGCAGGGCAAGACCATGCTCTGGCGGCGCGATCTGATCGAAAAAGCAGGCGGCGTTCGCGCGCTCGGCCTTGAGGCGGCGGAAGACGCGGCCTCGACCAAGATCGTGCGCCGGCTCGGCCTGCGCGTGCGCCTCGTCGAGCCGCCGGTGCGACAGCCGCTGGGCCTTCGTTCGATGAAGGATGTCTGGAAGCGGCAGCGGCGCTGGGCGCGGCTGCGGCGCGCGAGTTTCCCGCTTTATTTTGTGCCGGAGATTCTGTCCGGTTCGCTGGCGCCGCTTGCGGCGGTCCTTTTCGTCGCCCGACAGTTCGAGGTAGCGCTGCTCGGCGCCGCGCTGCTGTTTGCCATGGCGTGGTATGGCGCCGAGATGATGCTGCTGGTCAAGACCGGATGGCATGTCTCCCGCCACTCGCTGACCTGCGCCATCTTGCGCGACCTGATGCTGCCGGTCCTCTATGTGAATGCCTGGGGCGGCAGCCGCTTCGAATGGCGCGGCCACAACATGCGCGCGGTTGAAGGGACGAGGTGGTTATAGGCTTCAATCCTCTCCGCTGTCATGCCCCCGAAAAAGCGGGGCATCCAGTACACACCGAGAGCGCGGTGATTGCTGGATCGCCCAATCAAAAATCGGCTTGGCCGACTTTTGCTCGGGTAAACCAGAGACCGGGCGCGGGCATGACAAATGATCGGTCAGACAAACAACAACCCGACCGACAACGCCACCAGAGCCGCCATCGTGTAATTGAACACGCGCCGCGAGCGTTCCGATTTCAGCAGCCGGCCGATGGCGACGCCGAACAAGCAATAGACGACGACCGAGCCTGTCGTGGCGACGGCGAAGATCGCGACAATCAGCGCGAGCTCGATATTCAGCCGCGCGCCGCCGGTGGTGAATGCGGTGACCACAGTGGCGGCGACCACCAAGCCCTTCACATTCACCCACTGGAACAGCGCCGCTTCGAGAAAGGTGAGCGGCCGCGAATTGCCCTCCACAGCGGCGGGATCGCCCGCCGTCGCGATGCGCCAGGCGAGATAGAGCAGATAGATCACGCCGACAATGCGCAAGGCCGCATGCAAGGCCGGATAGAGCGCGAAGATCTGGCCGAGGCCCAGCCCGAAGGCGACCAGCAGCACCGCAAATCCCACGCTGACGCCCGCCATATGCGGGAGCGAACGAGCGAAACCGAAGGCCTGGCCGGAGGCCGTGACCATCACGTTGTTCGGGCCGGGAGTGAAGGATCCCGCAATGGCGAACAAAGCCAGCGGCAGTAGATTGTCCAGCATCTGAAAAGGAAGCCCATGTGGCGCGCGGCCGAGGTAAATAATCTTGGCCGTGGCTGTTGCCGGACATAATATGCGCGGCTCGGCGCAGTGCCTAGCGCCCTGCTCCGTCATGCCCGCCATGACGCATTCAAGAAGGATTTGGGATGGATCTCGGTATCAAGGGCCGCAAGGCGATCGTCTGCGCGTCAAGCCGCGGGCTCGGCTATGGCTGCGCCATGGCGCTGGCGCGCGAGGGCGTCGAGGTGGTGCTGAACGGGCGCGACGAAAAGCGGCTGGCGCAAGCCGCCGACGAAATCGCCAAGGCCACGGGCGCTAGGATCATTCCGGTCGCAGCGGATGTGGCTAGCCCTGAGGGCCAGAAAGCCCTGTTCGCCGCCTGCCCGGAGCCGGACATTCTGGTCAACAACAACGCCGGCCCGCCTTTCCGCGATTTCCGCAAATTGACGCGCGAGCAGATGCTGGAAGGGGTGACCGCCAACATGGTGGTGGCGATCGAACTCATTCAGAAAGCGATCGATCCGATGATGGCGAAGAAATTCGGCCGCATTGTCAACATCACCTCCGGCACGGTCAAGATGCCGCTGGCAGGCCTCGATCTCTCCTCCGGCGCACGCGCGGGGCTGACCGCGTTTCTCGCCGGCGTCGCGCGTTCGGTCGCGGCCTCGAACGTGACCATCAACTTCCTCTTGCCGGGCGCCTTCGATACCGACCGCCTGCGCTCCAATATCGAAAACAATGCGAAAAAACAGAATATCAGTTTCGATCAGGCCAAGGCGAACCGCATCGCATCAGTGCCGGCCAAGCGCTTCGGCACAGCGGATGAATTCGGCGCGGCCTGTGCATTCCTCTGCTCCGCGCAGGCCGGCTATCTCACCGGCCAGAACATCCTGATCGACGGCGGCGTCTTCCCGGCGGCATTCTGACGAACGCCGCTCAATTCGCCGGCACGATCATTTTGCCGATCGGCCAGAGTGCGAGGCCGGCGAGCTTCAGATGCGCCCAGGCGAACGGGATGCCGATGATGGTGATCGCAAGCCCAATCGCGGTAATCACATGCGCGAGCGCAAGCCACCAGCCGGCCAGGACGAACCAGATGATGTTACCGATCACGCCGAGCGGGCCGGTGCCAATATCCTCGCGACCGGTATAGACATCGCGCGAGACCACCGTCTGGCCGAAAGGCAGAAAGGTGTAGATGCCGATATTGAAGGCCGCGCGCGCCCAAGGCAGGCCAACAATGGTGATGGCCATGATCGCTCCGGCAATGAACCATCCGACCGCCATCCATAGGCCGCCGAATACGATCCACAGGATGTTGAGCAGCAGTGAGAAGAATGACATCGCCAGACACTCAATTGTAGCAAATTGCAAGGACGGCGGCCGCCTGCCCTGTTTTCACAAGCTAGCAGCAATCCCGCATCCCGTCGCACACAACCGCACGAAGGCGGTGTCAGCATGCTTTCGCGGCAGCTGCAACGGCTTTGACAATTTCCGCAGTGTCGGGGAAATGGCCCTGCACGCGCTTGGCCACGACCTGGCCGCCGACCCGCACCTCGAGGATGCCGCCCCCGCCAAGACAACGGAAGGATTTAAATCTTATGAGATGATCGACTTGCGCATTCACCCGTTGCACACAACAGGTGCCCTCGCGGCTCGCTCTTTCGGCAATCTGAAATGACGGTGCATGCGAGCCAATGCAAGGCCGCACGCCAGCCTTGTCCTCTCGCCTTCTGAACAGCATAGTCGCGCGCGCTAGTTCAGTTTTCTGATGGGGAGGCTATTTGATGAAACTCGTGCGCTACGGCCCGGCCGGCAAGGAAAAGCCCGGCATCATCGGGGAAGACGGCAAGATCCGCGATATTTCGCGCGTGGTTAAAGACATCGACGGTACGATGCTGGCGTCAGGCGGGCTCGCCAAGATCAAGAAGCTCAATCTCAATCGCATGAAGCCCGTGGCCGGCAAGCCGCGGCTCGGCCCTTGCCTCGGCAACGTGCGCAACTTCGTCGCCATCGGTCTGAACTATTCGGATCATGCCGCCGAAGCCGGCATGCCGATCCCGAAGGAGCCGGTGATCTTCAACAAGGCCACGACCTCAATCTGCGGGCCGAATGACGACACCCTCATTCCCCGCGATTCGACCAAGCTCGATTACGAGGTCGAGCTCGGCATCGTGATCGGCAAGCGCGCGCGCTATCTCGACAAGGACAAGGCGATGAGCGCGGTCGCCGGCTATTTCCTGTCGAACGACGTGTCGGAGCGTTCGTTCCAGATCGAGCGCTCGGGCGGGCAATGGTACAAGGGCAAGAGCGCCGAGACCTTCGGGCCGATTGGACCGTGGTTCGTCACCAAGGACGAGATCAGGGACCCGCAGAATCTCGACATGTGGCTCGACGTCAACGGCGAGCGGCGGCAGACCGGGAACACGCGCACCATGATCTTCGGCGTTGCGCATCTTGTCTGGTATTGCTCGCAGTTCTTCGTGATGGAGCCAGGTGACATCATCATCACCGGCACCCCTCCCGGCGTCGGCCTCGGCATCAAGCCGGAGCCGAAGTTCCTAAAGGCGGGCGACGTGGTGACGCTCGGCATTCAGGGTTTGGGCGAGCAAAAACAGAAGATTGTGGCGGGGAAGAAGTAAGCGGCGAACGCAATCCTCACCTTCGTCATGCCCGCGAACTCCGGTCTGGCCGAAGGCCGGCCGGAGTGTAAACTTGTCGCGGGCATCGCGTCTTAAGGCTGCGCAGCATTAAAGACGTGGATGGCCGGAACAAGCCCGGCCACGACCACTAATTTCTCCACCATGCATGGAAATGGTGCACAGGTCCGTGCCCGTGGCCGATCTTCAGCGTATCCGACGCCGTGATCGCCGCTGTGACATAGGCTTTGGCCTGCCGCACCGCTTCGGCGAGATTGAGTCCCTTGGCAAGGCCCGCAGCAATTGCGGATGACAACGTGCAGCCGGTGCCGTGCGTGTTCTGCGTTGCGATGCGCTCGGAGGCGAGCCGCACCACCGCCTGCGGTTCGATCAGGACATCAACGCTTTCCGCCCCCTCGCCATGCCCGCCCTTGATCAGCACCGCGCGCGCACCCAGCTCCAGCAATTTCTCGCCCTGTTCGCGCATTTCGGTTTCGGTCTTTGCCAACGGTCCGTCCAGCAGGGCTGCCGCTTCCGGCAGGTTCGGCGTGATGATCAGCGCCTGCGCGATCAGCTCCTTGCGCAGCGTTTCAATGGCTTCCGGCACCAGCAGCCGGTCGCCGGATGCAGCCACCATCACCGGATCAAGCACGATCCTGTCCTGCCGATATTTCCGCAAGCCGCTCGCGACGGCGGCGATCGTTTGCGGGTTCGACAGCATTCCGATCTTCACCGCGCCAACCGCGAGGTCGGAGAACACGGCATCGATCTGCGCTGTAACAAAATCCGGCGGCACATCGTGAATGCCGGTGACGCCCCTGGTGTTCTGCGCCGTCAACGCCGCAATGACCGAGGCGCCATAGACACCGAGCGCGGAAAAGGTCTTCAGATCAGCCTGGATACCGGCACCGCCGCCGGAATCGGAGCCGGCGATCGTGACTGCGATTGCCGTCATGCCGCGCCCCGGCGAGACAAGGCCGCGTCCACGATGCCGCGCAGTTTTTGCGCCGCCGCTCTGGGGTCCGGCGCCAGCGACAAGGCCGAAATGACAGCGACGCCGTCGGCACCGGCGGCGATCACCTGCGCGGCATTGCTTTCGTCAATGCCGGCAATCGCTCCGGCAGGCATGTTGGGCTTGCGGCTGCGAATGATCACGACGAGCTCGGCGAAGCCGGCCGCACCGACGGGCGGCGGGTTGTCCTTCGACTGCGTCTCGAATACGCCGCCGATGCAGACATAATCGAGCAGGTCCAGCGGAGCCGCTTTCGCCTGTTCCGGCGTCTTGATCGACAGGCCGATAATAGCCTCGCGCCCGAGCAGCGCGCGTGCGTCGGCAACCGGCATGTCGTCCCAGCCCACATGTACGCCGTCGGCGCCGGCGGCAAGCGCGACATCGACGCGGTCATTGACAAGAAAGGGAACGAAGGTGCCGACCAGCGCCGCCTTGATGGCTCTTGCCTCCTCGATCTGACGCAATGTCGATCCGCTCTTGTCGCGGAGTTGCACCAGTGTCGCTCCCCCCTGCACCACAGATCGGGCGATGTCCGCAAGCTGGCGGCCGCCGCTGCGGTCGGGATCGACAAGGGCATACAAACGCAGATCGACACTCATCACGTCACCTTCACGATAGCCTGGCGCCGCCGCAACTCGGCCGTGTCGAGATTGAACAATGCATCCAGAATTTCGACGGAGAAGCTGCCCGGCCCGCGCGAGCGCTCGGCAGCGATCTCGCCGGCGATGTTGTACACGAGCAGCGCGGACGCCGCTGCGACCAGCGGATTCGTCTCGACCGCGAGGCAGGCGGCGAGCACGGCGGATTCCGCGCAGCCCATCGCCGTCACCTGCGTCATCAGCGGATGGCCGTTGTCGATCGCGACGATGTCACGGCCATCGGACACAATGTCGGTCTCCGCCGTCATCGCGACGGTGAAGGAACTGTCCTTTGCGAATTGCCGGATCTGGTCTCGATCGCCCGGCGTGCCGGCCAGCGCCTCGAATTCCCCGGCATTGAGCCGCAGGGCGCGCGGGCGCCGAGTCAGCAGCGAACGGGCGAAATCCGCACGGAAGGCGGAGCGGTCGACCTTCACCGGATCGAGCACCCAGGGGACGGACGCGGCCACCGCGGCATCGGCGGCAAGGTTCATCGATTTCCGCCGCTCGTCGTCGAGCGTGCCGAGATTGATCAGCAGCGCCCTGGAGCCGCGCACGAAATGCTCCACCTCGGTGGGCGACATGGTCATTGACGGCGTGGCGCCGATGGCGAGAAGCACATTGGCGGTGAAATGCTGCGCCACCGCGTTGGTGACGCAATGCACCCGCGGATGCTGCCGGCGCAGGCGCGTCAGCAGGTCGGCGGCAATGTCAGGCAAGTTGTGTGGCGCGTGGTCAGGTGCACGCATTCTCTGCTCCCTCCGCCGGCATGACCCGGATCAGGTTCGATGGGTTGGCTTGCGCCTCTCAGTCCGGCGGTGAATCCGCCGCACACCCCATGAGATTGCGAGCACTCCTTAGAACAGATCGCCTTCGAATTGAAGGGCTTTCTCGGCCCAAGAACCAGTCATTCCGGGACGCCGTGCACGCGCGGACCCGAAATCCAACCACACACCGGAGGTCGTCGCTGGATTCCAGGGTTCGCCTTCACTCGCGGCGTTTACCATCGGGTCGGCTTCGCGCGGACCCGTTGGCGAGCTTCGGCCCGGCGATCGATAATTCAGATCAGTTCGACAGCCTCACATTGGCGGCCTTGATGATCTTCGCCCATTTCTCGGTCTCGCTTCTAACGAAAGCCGCCATCTGCTCCGGCGTCGAGGGGGTGGCCTCCGCGCCGAGCGCGTAGATGCGTTCTTTGATCGCGGGATCCTTCATGGCCCCGACAAAGGCCTCGTTGAGCTTGTTGATGACCGGCGCCGGCGTATCCGCGGGCGCGATCAGGCCGAACCAGCCGATGGATTCGTAACCCTTGATGCCGCCCTCGACGAATGTCGGCACGTCCGGCAGATGGCCGTCGCGCTTCAGGCCGGTCACGCCGAGCGCCTTGATCTTGCCCTGCTTGATCAGGCCCTGCGAGGACGGCACGTCAACGATCGCAAGCGGGATATGTCCGGCCAGCACGTCCTGCGTCGCCGGACCCGATCCTTTGTAGGGCACCAGCGGAATCTTCGTGCCGGCGAGGTGATTGAACAATTCCGAGGACAGATGCATTGCGGTGCCGTTGCCGCCGTGACCGATCGATACCTTTTGCGGGTCGGACTTGGCGAGCACGATGACGTCCGCCACCGTCTTGCCCGGGAACGACGCACCCGCCACCAGCACGAACGGAATGGCCGTGAGCATGGTGATCGGCGCGAGATCCCTCTGCGGATCGTAAGGCATCTTCGGCTTGAGACTGACATTCACCGACAAGGCGCCGGCCGCGCCGATGCCGATGGTGTAGCCGTCGGGCGCCGATTTCGCGACCGCGTCGACGCCGATGTCGCCGCCCGCGCCCGGGCGATTGTCGATGACGACCGGCTGGCCGAGCGTCTTCTCCAGATAAGGCTGCATCGCGCGCGCCAGAATGTCGGTCGAGCCGCCCGGCGGGAACGTGACCACGAGCTTGATGGGGCGGTTCGGATATTCCTGCGATTTTGCGAAACCGGTCGCAGTTAGAAATGCAGCGAGCGCAATCGCCGCCGTACGCATCAGCTTGAGCGTCATCTTTTTCTCCCACCAAATCTATTTTTCTTGTTTTGTTGTTGCAAATGACAATTGTTGTCGCTCACAACTGAATATGCAAGGATCAACCCGAGCCTGACATCGACAAAAAGAATCCACAATGTCGGAGCGAGGAAGCGCAGCTCACCATGAATGACACTACGTTACACGCCCGCGTCATTATTGTCGGGGCCGGCCCGGTCGGATTGACGCTCGCCATGGATCTCGCCTGGCGCGGCATCGAGGTGATCGTGGCGGAAACCCGCTATCCCGGCGAGCCGCCAAGCGTGAAATGCAATCACGTTTCCGCCCGCTCTATGGAGGTGTTTCGCCGGCTCGGGTTGGTGCAAAAGGTGCGCAATGCGGGACTACCGGCGGATTATCCGAATGATGCGTCCTATCGCACCACCTCGACCGGAATCGAATTGGCACGCATCCCAATTCCGGCGCGCGACAAGCGCTATACGGCCAAAGGTGGGCCAGATACCTGGTGGCCGACGCCGGAACCGCCGCACCGAATCAACCAGATTTACCTCGAACCCTTGTTGTTCGAACACGCGGCGGCAATGCCGGGCGTGCGGATCCTGAACCGGATCGAGGTTCAGGATTTCTCGCAGGATGATCGCGGCGTGGTCGCGTTGGCCCGCGACCTCGACAGCGGCGAGACGATCACAATCGCCGCTGATTATCTGGTCGGCTGCGATGGCGGCCGCTCCACCATCCGGCGCAAGATCGGTGCACAGCTCTCCGGCACGCCAGTGATCCAGCGCGTGCAGTCGACCTATATCCGCGCCCCAAAACTGCTATCGATGCTGCCGGGCGAGCGCGCCTGGATGTATCTGTCGCTCAATCCGCGCCGCACAGGCACGGTGATCGCCATCGACGGCAAGGAAACCTGGCTCATCCATAATCATCTTTATGACGGGGAGCCGGATTTTGATTTCATCGACCGCGACTGGGCGCTACGCACCATTCTCGGTGCCGGACCGGATTTCGAATATGAAATTCTGTCGAAGGAAGACTGGGTGGGGCGACGTCTCGTTGCCGACAAATTCCGCGACCGCCGCGCCTTCATCTGCGGCGACGCGGCGCATTTGTGGATTCCGTATGCCGGCTACGGCATGAATGCCGGCATCGCCGACGCGATGGACCTGTCGTGGATGCTGGCGGGGACGCTGAAAGGCTGGGCCGCGCCCGACATTCTGGAGGCGTATGAAGCCGAGCGTCAGCCAATCACCGAACAGGTCTCGCATTTTGCGATGGACATGGCGCTCAAGAACATGAAGCAGCGCAAGTCGACGCCGCCGGAAGTGGAAGCGCCGGGGCCGGAAGGCGACGCGGCGCGCGCGCGCATCGGTCAGGAAGCCTATGATCTCAACGTCAACCAGTATTGCTGCGGCGGATTGAATTTCGGCTATTTCTACAAGAACTCGCCGATCATTGCTTATGACGGCGCCGAGCCGCCCGCCTACAACATGTACGACTTCACGCCCTCCACCGTGCCCGGCTGCCGCGCGCCGCATCTGTGGCTGGATGACGGGCGCTCGCTCTATGACGCGCTGGGACCGGACTATACGTTGCTGCGTTTTGATGAAAGCGTCGATGTCTCGGATTTGATCGGCGCCGCCGAAAAACGCGGCGTGCCTCTGGCGCTCCTTGACGTGAAAGCGGCCGAAGCCGGCGCGCTCTATTCGCACAAGCTCGCGCTTGTGCGTCCCGACCAGCACATCGGCTGGCGCGGCGACGACGTTCCGATCGATCCACTTTCTCTGGTCGATCTGATCCGCGGGGCCGCAGTCGCGGCCATACGCAAGGCAGCGTAAATAGCCCGATATTGCCGCCTCTGCGCCATCCGGATTAAGTTGCCCTGCCGACACAAGGGGCGGAGATCGCAGTGCGTTACATTGTGGCAACGGCGCTGACAGGCACGGCTCTCATCACCCCGGCATTCGCGCATACCGAGGGTGGGCTGGCGGGAGGACTTGCCGGCGGCTTTCTGCATCCGCTGTTCGGCCTCGATCATGTCGCCGCGATGGTGGCGGTCGGATTATGGGGCGCCTTTCTCGGTGCTCCCGCGATTTTCATTCTGCCAATCGTGTTTCCGCTGGTGATGGCGTTTGGCGGCGTGCTCGGCATTCTCGGCATTCCCCTGCCCGGCGTCGAATTCGGCATCGCCATATCGGCGGTCGTGCTCGGCCTGATGGTGGCGCTCGCCGCCAAGGCGCATCTTGTGGTCGCCGCATTGCTGGTCGGCCTCTTTGCCATCTTTCACGGCTATGCACACGGCGCCGAATTGCCGGACGGCGCCGATGCGCTCGCCTATTCGCTCGGCTTTGTCATCGCCACCGGAACGCTGCATCTTGCCGGCATCGCCTTCGGCCTGCTGACGCAATGGCCGCAAGGGCGCCTTGCCGTACGCGCGGCCGGCAGCGTGATCGCCATTGCCGGTCTCGTCTTTCTTGGCCGGCTGATATGAGGCTGCGCCGCGCGGCGTTTGCGACGATCCTTGCCGCGTCGGGCACGCCTGCACATGCGCATACCGTGATCGAAGGCGTCAGCGGCTTTCCGGGCGGACTGCTCCACCCTTTGCTGGTGCCTGCACACGCTCTGTTGCTGTTGACGCTCGGCCTGTTGGCCGGACAACAAGCGTCCGCACGCCGCCGCATCATCCTTCCGCTATTTTCCGCCGCGCTGATCACAGCGATCGCTCTCATCGCGGCGGCGGTCGCGCTCGACACCCGCAACGCCCTGCTCTGGCTGTGCGCGGTCAATGGTGTCCTCGTCGCCTTGGCCTGGCCGCTGCCGCCGCTCCTGCCGGCGGCCTTGATCGTCGCCGGCGCCGTCGCGCTGATGCTGGATTCAGTGCCGGCTTTGCTCTCGGTGCGGGACACGCTGATGGCCCTGAGCGGCACCGCGTTCGGCGCGCTCGCCGTGTTCACCCTGGTTGTTGCGCTCTCGGCACGGGCAAACCAGCCCTGGCAGATGACCGGCCGGCGCATCCTTGGCTCCTGGGCCGCGGCCGGCGCCATCCTTGTGCTGGCCCTGCGGCTCGCGAAATAGGCCCGGCTTGCCAAACAGGGGGCTTTTTGCTGGATTGCGGTCCACAAGTCATTGGAGCGCCGAATGATTCCGTTTTTCGTGCAAATCAAATGCCAGCTTGGCAAATCCTACGAGGTCGCCAATCGTCTGGCGGATTCGGAAATCGCGTCGGAAATCTATTCGACCGCGGGTGAGTTCGATCTTCTGGCGAAATTCTATGTCGACCCCTCGACCGATATCGGCCATTTCGTGAACGAGAAGGTGCAGATCATTCCCGGCATCCAGGACACCCGCACTATCATCACATTCAAGGCGTTTTGAGTTTTATCTGCGGTTTATCCGACGCCGGGCGGGCCTTCCGGCTCTGGCGCGCGCTTGAGACCAAGCTGGCGCTCGCGATAGATCACGAACAGGCCGGCAGCCGCGACGATCGCAGCACCGGCGAAGACCAGCGGAACCGGCACTTCATCGAACATGAAATAGCCGAGGACCAGGGCCCAGACCATCGACGTATAGCCGAAAGGGGCGACCACCGATTGCGGCGCATGCCGGTAGCTTTCGGTGAGAAGGATGTGCGCAAAGCCGCCGAGGATGCCGGTCGCGATCAGCGCCGCAAGTTCGAGATGCGCAGGCCATATCCACCCAAGTTCCGGCCTGATCCATCCAAGCGGCAACGTCACCAATCCGCCCAAGGCGCAGATGAGCGAAAAGTAGAACACGATCGAAGGTGTGGCCTCAGTATCGGTGAGGCGGCGTGTCTGGATCACGGCGCCGGCATTGAACAAAGCCGCCGTGATGGCGAGCAGCGCACCAAAAGCCGCCACCTGGCTCGCCGTGCCGGAGAACCGCGACGCGTCGAATTGCGGCCACAGCATCACGATGACGCCGAGAAAGCCGACAATGACGGCGGACCAGCGATAGATGCGCACACGCTCCTTGAGAAAGATTGCGGCGAACACGACGGTGATGAGCGGCGCGGTGAAGGTGAAAGCGGTCGCATCCACCAGCGGAAGCCGCGCCAGCGAAGCGAAATTGAAAAACATGCCGCCGACGCCGAACAAACCGCGCCCGACATGGCCGAGCGGACGTTTCGTGTGTATCGCGGAATAAAGCTCGCGCCGGATCGCATAAATCAGCAGCACCGGTACGATCGCGAAGGCGGCGCGGAAAAACACGACCTGCCCGACCGGCGCTGTGGCGCCGGTGAAACGCACCAGCGCCGACATCGCCGCGAACAGAAAGGCAGAGATGAGGGTGAGGAAGACGGCTTTGTAGAGATTCATCGGTGGCGGATGCAGACGGCGACGGCCGGCGGCCTCGCAGCGAGCATTAACCTGTCGCCGATGATCGTGGCCGAAGCAAGGGCTCCGGACGCATGGGACGGCTGTGCGCCGGTCACTTCGTCTGCGGCCGCAGCGGTCCTTCTACCGGCGCCAACGATTTCAGATAGACCGCCATCGCCATGCGGTCGTCATCCGAAAGCTGTGAGGTGTTGCGGATTACCGGGGTCATCGACCCGCCGACCGAGTCGCCGTCCGGCAGGTTCCCGCTTTCCAGCAGATAGGCGATGTCCTTCTCGCTCCAGTCCTTCAACCCCGCCTGGGTGATGTTGGGCACCCAGCCTTTGCCTTCCGGATTGGGGCCGCCGGCGAAGCGCTTTCCGGATTCGATCCCGCCCATAGCATTGCGCGGCGAATGGCATTCGGCGCAATGGCCCGGCCCGTTCACCAGATAGGCGCCGCGGTTCCATTGCGCGGTCTTGGAAGAGTCGGGGCGGAAGGTGTCGCTGCCGAGAAACAAAAATTTCCAGCCGCCGAGTGTGCGGCGGATGTTGTAGGGAAACGGCAGGTCGTGATCGCGCACCTCGCCCTGCACCGCCGGCAGCGTCTTGATGAAAGCGAACAGGTCGCGCACATCCGACACTCCCATCAGACGGTACGACGTATAAGGGAACGCGGGATAATAATGCGTGCCGTCGGGCGACGTGCCCTTCAGCATCGCGGTGACAAACTGCGCCTCGCTCCAGTTACCAATGCCATCTTTCGGGTCCGGCGAAATATTCGGCACATGGAAAGTGCCGAAGGGCGAATTCAGAGCGAGCCCGCCGCCAAGCCGAGTGCGGTCCTCCTGACCCGGCGTGGCGTGGCAGGAGGCGCAGCCGCCGGCATAGAACATGGTCTTGCCGTTCTCGAGATTGGGCTGATGCGCGCCGAGCGCCGAGGCCTGCACGGTGGCGGGGATGGTTACGAACCAGAACACCCCCAGCGCAATCGCGCCGGCGACCACCGCCAGAATGACAAGCTTGCGCAGCATTGCTCACTCCCCGATTCCAAACGAGTCTAGCGCGCGACCGGCAAAAGTCATGCGCGCGCCGGGCGCCCAAAAAGCGAGGGCGGCGCGTCATCGACGGCCGCCCCGTGTGGTCGCCGGCGAAAGCCGGATTATTTCTTGATACGGAAGGTTTCGTGGCAGCCGCCGCAATTCTTGCCCATGTCCCCGAAGGCCACCTTGAAGCTATCCAGGTCCTTCACCGAGGCCTGGGCCGCCTTGGCTTCGGTTTCAAACTTGGCAAAGCGGGCCTTGAAGCCGTTCGTGTCTTCCCAGATTTTCGGCGCGGCCGTCGTCTCGCCGCCGGTCTTGGAATTTTCCGGAAACAGCGCCGGCATCTTGGCCGCGGCGTTGGCATAGGTCGCGAATATCGCCTTCGCCTTGGCCAGATCGAAAGGCATTTCGCCCTTGACCATCTGGGCGCCGATCTTCGCCTGGCCACCCACGCCCTTCATCGTCTCTTTGCGCTGTGCAATCGGATCAGACTGGGCGATCACAGCCGTGGCGCTGACAGCAATGGCGACGACAACGCAAGCCGTACGAATAAGCATGAAATTCCCCTCGTTTTTGGCGCAATCAGGTGACCGGCGGAGAGTTCCGCCGCTGGCTGGAACAACCCCGGTTCTACTTTGATATTCCTCAAAGGTAACAGAGCGGCGATGCACACAAATTGCTCACGAAGTCGTGAAGTCAAATTCATAGCCGGAGCAAGCGCTTACCCTCCTCGATCGCGGCCCAGACGCGTGCGGGAGTCGCCGGCATGTCCACATGCGGCACCCGGTAGCTGCGCCAGAGCGCGTCCACGACCGCATTCATGACCGCCGGGCAGGCGCCAATGGCCCCGGCCTCGCCCGCCCCCTTGAAGCCCAGCGGATTGTTCCTGCAGGGCACGTTGCGTGTCTCAAACTCGAAAGGCGGGGCGCCGAGCGCCCGCGGCAACGCATAGTCCATGAGACTGGCGGTGACGAGCTGGCCCGACTCGCGATCGTAGATCGTGTCTTCCATGAGGGCCTGCCCGATGCCCTGCACCGCGCCGCCATGGACCTGGCCCGCGAGCAGCAGCGGGTTCAGCGTCACGCCGAAATCATCCACCACGACATATTTCACGATTTTCGTCTCGCCGGTCGCTTCGTCGATCTCGACCTCGGCGATGTGAGTGCCGTTGGGGAAGGTCGAGCCTTCCGGCTGGTAGGCGTCGGCCGTTGAGAGCTTGTCCTCGGTCGCCTCTGCACGCGCGGCGAGATCCGGGAAGGAGATCACGCGATCGGTGCCCGTGACGCGCACAACGCCGTCGTCGAATTCAAGGTCGCGCGGAGATGCTTCCAGCGCGTCCGCGGCGATTTCCTTCAGATTGTCGGCGAGTTTCTTCGCGGCGAGCGACACCGAGGCGCCGCCCGCCGGGATCGAGCTTGATCCGCCGGTGCCCTCGCCGGTGGCGATGCGATCGGTATCGCCCTGGATCATCCGGAAGCGGTCAGGCGAGATGCCGAGATGATCGGCGACGATCTGCGCATAGGAGGTCGCGTGACCCTGCCCGGTCGATTGCGTGCCGATGGCGAGCGTAACCGTTCCGTCCTTTTCCAGCTTCAAGTTGGCGGTTTCCGGTCCATTGGCACCGCAAGCCTCGATATAGCTTGCAATGCCGATGCCGCGCAGCTTGCCCCTCTTCTTCGCGGCGGCCGCGCGTTTCCTGAAGCCATCCCAGTCCGCCATCTCCTGTGCGCGCGCCAGATGGTCGGCGAATTCGCCGGTGTCGTAGACTTTTCCGGTCGCCGTCTCATACGGCATCTGCTTCGGCTTGATAAAATTCTTGCGTCGCAGCGCATCCGGATTCACTCCTACCTCGCGCGCCGCGTTGTCGACCAGGCGTTCGATGACATAAGACGCTTCGGGACGCCCCGCCCCGCGATAAGCGTCGACCGGCACCGTGTTGGTGTAGGCAGCGCGCACGCGGATGAAGCAGACCGGAATGTCGTAGACGCCCGGCAGCATCGGCGCGCCGACATAGGGGATGTAAGGCGCGTAGGTGGAGAGATAGGCGCCCATGTCGGCAATCAGATCGACATCCAGCGCCAGAAATTTTCCCTTCTCGTCGAGTGCGAGACGCGCCGTCGTGATGTTGTCGCGTCCTTGCGTGTCGGCAAGGAAATGCTCGCTGCGGTCGGCGACCCATTTGACCGGGCGGCCAATCGCCTTTGCAGCGACAGCGGCAAGCGCATACTCGCGATAAGCAAAAAGCTTGGTGCCAAAACCGCCGCCGACATCCGGCGTGATCACCCGCATCTTCTCATCGGGAAGCTTCAGGACTTCGCGACCGATCACATCTCGGATGATGTGGCTGCCCTGGCTGCCGAGAGTGAGGGTAATCCGGCCGCGGCCGGAATCATATTCGGCGGTGACGCCGCGGGTTTCCATGTAGTTCGTCACCACCCGCGGATTGACGACCTTCAGCGAGACAATCTTTGCGGCTTTGGCGAATACATCATCCGTCTTCGCCTTGTTGCCGAATGTTTTCTCAAAGGAGAGATTGGTCGACAGATGCGGCCAGACCAGCGGCGCTCCTTCTTTCAACGCCACTTCCGCATTGGTGACATGGGGGAGCGCCTCCCAGTCGATCTCGATCTTCTCGGCCGCATCGCGCGCCTGATCGAGCGTGTCGGCAACCACAAACGCGACGGCGTCTCCGACATGATGCACTTCGTCGACCGCCAAGACCGGGCATGGCGGCACGGGGATCTCGACGCTAGGCACGCCCACCACGCAGGGCATGTGTCCCAGATGTTTCGTCTCCTCCGCCGTCAGCACCAGCCGGACACCGGGGCATTTGCGCGCCGCCTCGGCATCCACAATCCTGAAGCGCGCGTGTGCATGCGGCGAGCGCACGACCACCGCATGGGTCAAGCCTTCGGGCGCATAGTCGGCGACGTAGTGCCCTGCCCCGCGGATGAGCGGATCGTCTTCCTTGCGGACCAGAGCCTGACCGACGCCGAATTTCATGGCTTAAGTCATGTCCTCAGATCAGGGCTGCGTACCGGACTCGGCGACTTCCGCAGGCCGCTTGCGCACCAGCTTGTCCTCGAGCCAGCGCACCATGATGTAGAAAGCGGGCGTAAAGATAAGGCCGAAGACCGTCACGCCAAACATGCCCGAAACCACGGCCGTGCCAAGCGCACGGCGCAGTTCGGCGCCTGCCCCGAGTGCGATCGCGAGCGGCATCACGCCGAGAATGAAGGCGAGCGAGGTCATCACGATCGGCCGTAACCGCAATTCGGCCGCTTCGGCCGCCGCCTGATAGCGGTCCCGGCCCCGCTGCTCGAGTTGTCTGGCGAATTCGACAATCAGGATGGCGTTCTTCGAGGCCAAGCCTATCAGCACGATAAACCCGACCTGGGTGAGGATGTTGTTGTCCTGCCCGCGCAGCACCACTCCGGTAATGGAGGCGATCAGGCACATTGGCACGATCAGGATCACCGCGAGCGGCAAGGTCAGGCTTTCATATTGCGCGGCCAGCACCAGGAACACGAACACGACAGCCAATGCGAAGGCAAAGATTGCGGTGTTGCCGGCCTTGATCTGCTGGTAGGCGAGCGTCGTCCATTCATAGGCAAAGCCGTCCGGCAATGTTTCCGCCGCCAGCTTTTCCATGATCTGGATACCCTGACCCTGCGAATAGCCGGGGGCCGCCGCGCCGTCGAGCTCGGCCGCCGGATAGATATTGTAACGCGGCACACGATACGGACCACTGATGTCGCGCACCGTCGTGAATGCGCCGATTGGCACGGTTTCGCCGCTCGCATTGCGCACCCTCAGATTGAGGATATCCTTGGCCTCCATGCGGAACGGTGCCGCCGCCTGCGCCTGAACCCGGAAGGTGCGGCCGAACAGGTTGAAGTCGTTGATATAGGCCGACCCGATATTGATCTGCAGGGTGCTGAACACGTCCGGCAGACTGACGCTGAGCATCTGCGCCTTGGTGCGGTCGATGTCGAGATAGAGTTGCGGCGTGGACACCTCGAACAGCGAGAAGACCTGTTGCAGGCCGGGGGTCTGCGCCGCCTTGCCCATCATGGCCGCGACCGCCTGCTGCAGCGCCTGCGGTCCGCGGCCCGCACGGTCCTCGACCATCATGCGAAAGCCGCCGGCATTGCCGATGCCCTGCACCGGCGGCGGCTGCACCACGATCACGAAGGCTTCCTGGATGGCGGCATATTTGCCGAACAGGGCGCCCTGCAAGGCAGCAGCCGTCTGGCCGGGATTGTTGGCGCGCTTCGCAAAAGCGTCGAGAATGACGAAAATCGCACCGGCATTCGGCGCATTGGTGAATGTCGCGCCGGAAAATCCGACAATGTTGATGACGTCGCTGATGCCCGGGGTCTCCAGAGCCATCTCAGCTGCGCGCTTGATCACCTTGTCCGTGCGCTCCAGCGAAGCGCCTGGCGGCAATTGCACAGCCACGATCAGAAAGCCGCGATCCTGTTGCGGGATGAAGCCCTGCGGCGCCTTGCGAAACTCGTTGAGGCCAAATCCGATGATGACCGCGTAAAGGCCGAGCATCACCAGCGCAAGCCGAACCGTCCGGCGCGTCAGCGTGCCATAGCGCGACGACAGCCAGCCGAATCCGATATTGAAAATCCGGAAGAATCCGTGGATCGGTTTCTCCCACCATTTGTCTTCCTCGCGCCCTTTGTGCGGCTTCAGCAGCAAGGCGCACATCGCCGGCGACAAGGTCAGCGACACGATCAGCGAAATCACGGTGGCGCCGGCAATCGTCAACGCGAACTGCCGATAAAATTGTCCGGAAATGCCGGTGATGAAGGCCGCCGGCACGAAGACGGCGCAAAGCACCAGCGCAATCGCGACCAGCGCACCGCCAACCTCATCCATGGAACGGATCGCCGCCTCGCGGGGGCTCAAACCACGCTCGATATTGCGCTCGACATTTTCCACGACGACAATCGCGTCATCGACCACGATGCCGATCGCAAGCACCAGTCCGAACAGCGACAGGTTGTTCAGCGTGAAGCCGAACAGGTTCATGAAAAAGAACGTTCCGATCAGCGACACCGGGATTGCCACAATGGGAATCACGGCCGCGCGCCAAGTCTGCAGGAACAGGATGATGACCAGAACGACGAGGATCACCGCCTCGAAAATCGTCTCGATCACCACCTCCACCGACTGGCGGATGAATTGCGTCGGATCGTAGATGATCCGGTATTCGAGGCCGGGCGGAAAATTTCTGGAGAGGTCGGCGACGGTTTTGCGCACCGCGTCGCCGGTCGCCAGCGCGTTCGACCCCGGCCGCTGGAACACGGCGATCGCGACCGACGGGTCCTTGTTGAGATAGGAGGCGGATGAATAATCCTGGCCGGTCAGTTCGACGCGCGCGACATCCTTCAGCCGCACCACCGCGTCGGGCGTCTGCTTGATGATGATGTTGGCGAACTCGGCCGGGTCGGACAGACGGCCCAGCGTCTGCACCGCGACCTGAAACGCAAGCTGATTGGGGGCCGGAGGCTGGTTAAGGACGCCGGAGGCGACCTGGATGTTCTGCCCGTGCAGCGCGGCGGTGACGCTCTGCGCCGTCAGGTTGAGCGACTGCAGCCGGGTCGGGTCGAGCCAGATCTGCATCGCGAAGTCGCGCGCACCGAACACGGTGATCGAGCCGACCCCGTCAAGACGGGTCAAGACGTCCTTGATCTGCAGGTTGGCGTAATTTGTCAGAAAGATCGTGTCGCGCGACTTGTCCGGCGAAATGAGGTTGACCAGGGCCAGGATGTCCGGCGAGCTTTTGGCAACGGTGACGCCAATCTGCCGCACCGCTTCGGGCAGGCGCGGTGTCGCCGTCGACACACGATTCTGGACCTGCACCTGGGCGATATCGAGATTGATGCCAAGGTCGAAGGTGACTGAAATCGAAAAGCGGCCGTCGGCGGTCGAATTGGACGAGAGATAAAGCATCCCTTCGACGCCGTTGACCTGCTGCTCGATGGGAGCGACCACCGTTTCCGCCACGGTCTCGGCGCTTGCGCCCGGATATTGTCCCGTGATGTTGATGATGGGCGGAGCGATTTCCGGATATTGCGCAACCGGCAGCCGTTGGAACGCCACCCCGCCCACGATGATGAAGACGATCGAAATGACGGCGGCAAAAATCGGTCGGTCGATGAAGAAATGGGAAATGCGCATGCCTGCAAATCCTATTTCTTCGTGTCAGCGGCGGCGGAATGCGCCGGAGTCGTCGTGCCGCCATTCCTTTGTGGTGTCACCTTGATGCCCGGCCGCACCCGCATCAACCCGTTGACGACAACGCGATCGTCGGGTTCCAGACCCTCCGTGACGACGCGATCGCCGTCGGACAACGCCCCAAGCGTCACATATTTTTGCGCCACGGTATCGTCAGGGCGGACGACATAGACAAACTTTCGCGCCTGTTCGCTGCCAATTGCGGAATCGGGAATCGTCAGCGCCTCGTAACGCGCCGAAGCCTGCACCTGGATGCGGCCAAACATGCCGGGCGTAACGAGATTGGTCTTGTTGGCAAACACTGCGCGGCCGCGAATGGTGCCGGTTGCCTTGTCGATCACATTATCGATGAAGTTCATGCGGCCGACGTGGGAAAAATCCTTCTCGTCGATCAGTTTCAGCCGCACCTGCGACGAGCCGCCGCGCGAAGCGACGTCAGTGCTTTCCGCCGCCATGCGCTCGTAGCGCAGATAGGATGCTTCGTCGAATGTGAACTCGAACCAGATCGGGTCGGTGGTCACAATGGTGGACAAAAGCGTCGTCCCGGTTGTGCCGCCGGTCACCAGATTGCCCGGCGACACGCGGCGGTCGCCGATGCGCCCCGAAACCGGCGCCCGCAACTCGGTGAATTCAAGATCAAGTTCGGCCTGACGCACAGCGGCTTCCTGCGCCAGCACGCCGGCTTCGGCGACCCGCTTGACCTGGGTGCGCTGGTCGTAGGCCTGCTGGGTGATGGTCTTGTCGCGCACGAGCTGGGAGGCGCGCTCCAGATCGCTTTCGGCGAAGGCGAGATCGGCGCGTGCGCGCTGCATATTGGCCTTGGCCTGATCGAGCGCGGTCTGGAACGGGCGCTTGTCGATGGTGAAGAGAAGATCGCCCTCCTTCACCAGTTGCCCGTCGGTGAAATGCACCTTGTCGAGATAGCCGGAGACGCGCGCCCTGATCTCGACCGAATTGACCGCGACGAAGCGGCCGACATATTCATCGTAATCGACGATTGAGCGCTTGACCGGCTCCGCGACGGTGACGGCGGGTGGCGGAGGCGCGGCCCGTTGCTGCTGGCTTTCGCCGCAGGCGGACAGCGAGAACGAGGCGAGCACGGCGAAAAGACCGGCGTGCGCGGGTCGGAAGCGGCGAATATCTGCTTTCATGACGGGCCGGAAATGGTCCTGCTTCAGTGAGAATTGCATCTAAGGTGCGCGGATGCGTTTACCACCCGCGGGTATTCCCTGCCCGGACCCCAGATAGCGGCGAACGCCGTCATTGTCCATGTCTGCGTCCAGTCTGTCTGCATACGGCCCGCGTCGGTATCCGCGTCAATGTCCGCCAAAGGTCTGATGGGCCATCGGCGTTCAAGAGGCTTCCCGATGGCTAATGCCGGAACCCGGCCAGCCATTGCCGCCCCAGCAGGGGCAGGATTGCCAGGGCATAGATCGCCGCCGACCCCGCGGCCAGCACGGCGAGCGTCGTCTCATCCCGGAAGGCCGGCATGGCGGCAAACAGGCCGGCGACCGGCCTGACCGCCAGAATGAGGCACACGGCCAGGATGCCGCCAGCGAGCGCCAGCCGGACCAGCGACCGCCGCAACCGCGCATCCCAGCCGATCAGATTTTCGCGCGCCGCGAGCCACATGATGAGCAGGAGATTGACCCAGGCTCCGATCGCAGTGGCGAGCGCAAGGCCGACCTGGGCGAGCGGCCCCATCAGCGCGATCTTGAAGGCGATATTGACGGCGGCCGCGGTGAGCGAAGCCTTGACCGGGGTCGCGGTGTCGCCGCGCGCGAAGAAGGTCGCGGTCAGGCTACGGATCAGCACGAACGGGAAAAGCCCCAGCGCATAGGCGGAGAGCGTCGCGGCGGCTGCCGACGCGTCCGCCCCGGTAAAGGCGCCGCGCTGGAACAACGCCCGCATGATCAGATCGGGCACGATCAGGAATGCCACGAGGCAGGGGATGGACAAGAGCAGCGTGAATTCGATGGCGCGGTTTTGCGCATGCCGTGCCCCCGCCTCGTCGCCGGCCGCAATCCGGCGCGCCATTTCCGGCAACAGCACCGTGCCGACCGCAATGCCGATCACGCCGATCGGCAATTGATTGAGGCGGTCCGCGTAATAGAGCGCGGACACCGCACCGGCCGCGAGGAAACTGGCGATCACGGTATCGGCGAACAAGGCAAGCTGCACGCCGGCCGAGCCGACCGTGGCCGGGCCGAGCGCGCGAAAAAATTTCTTGATGTCTTCGTCGAGACGCGGCCGCCGGAACCAGGCCAGCACATTCGCGCGTCCGGCGTCGCCAATCAGCAACAATACTTCAAGGACACCGGCAATGAGAACGCCCCAGGCGGCGGCGTGCCCGGCCGTCGGAAAGAATGTCGCGCAGGCCAGCGCCACGATCATCGATAGATTGAGCAGGATGGGGGCAGCGGCGGCCGCAGCAAAACGATGAATGGCGTTGAGGATGCCGCCATAGAGCGTCACCATCGTGATCAGGAGCAGATAGGGAAAGGTGATGCGGGTGAGTTCGACCGCGAGCGCATAGCGCGTGGGATCGTCGTTGAAGCCAGGCGCGAGGAGCGAGACCACCTGCGGCATGAAGATCAGCGCAACCGCCAGCAGCACGACCTGCACCGCAAACAGCATGGTAAAGATCTGATCGGCGAACAAACGCGCCTTGTCGGTCCCGCTTTGCTCGCGGATCCGCGCATAGGCGGGCACGAAGGCGGCGTTGAACGCGCCTTCGGCGAAAATGGCGCGGAAGTGATTGGGCAGGCGCAGCGCGACAAAGAAGGCATCGGCCACCGGGCCGGCGCCGAGCACAGCCGCCAGCATCACATCGCGGGCAAAGCCGGTGATGCGCGACAGGAGCGTGAAGCCGCCGACGGTGAAAATGCGTCCGATCACTGTTGAACCCGCTGCAAAGCGATCCGCACGTTACTTTGTCTTGGCTGGTCTTGTCCCGGCCATGTCTTTTTCACACAGCCCCAGAAACGTGGATGCCCGCGACAAGCGCGGGCATGACGGCTCATGGGGCAAATTCGGCCAGCGATTTATTTCCCCAGCGCGCGGTGCACGGCCGCGATCACCCGATCCTGGGTCGTCTCGTCGAGATAGGCATGCATCGGCAGGCTGATGACCTCCTCCGCCAATTTGTCGGTCACCGGCAGGCCGCCCTCCGCCACCGGATAATGGCTATAGGCGGTCTGGCGATGCAGGGGTTTGGGATAATAGCAGGCCGTCGGGACACCTTCCGCCGCCAGTGCCTTGGTAAAGCCATCGCGCTGGCCGGGCTTCAGGCGCAGGGTGTATTGTGCCCAGACCGACAGATAATCCTTCGGCACCATCGGCACGATGGCGATCTCGGCGAGCGCCTTCGAATAGCGGGCCGCGATCCGGTTGCGGGCCTCGATCTCGTCCGGGAAAATCTTCAGCTTCTCAATCAGCACCGCGGCCTGAATGGTGTCGAGGCGCGCGGTCAGGCCGATGCGGACATTGTCGTACTTGTCCACGCCACCGCCATGCACGCGCACGCTCTTGAGAAGTGCCAGCAATTCGTCGTCGTCGGTCAGCACCGCGCCGCCATCGCCGTAGCATCCCAGCGGCTTGGCCGGGAAGAAGCTCGTCGCCGTCGCATGTCCGAGCGTTCCGATCTTGCGGCCTTTGTAAAGTCCGCCGAAGCCCTGCGCGGCGTCATCAAGGATGAAGAGATTTTCGGCTTTGGCGATCTCGGCGATGGCGTCGTGATCCGCCGGCAGCCCGAAGAGGTCGACCGGGATCACCGCCTTTGGCTTCAGCCCCTTCGCCTTCGCCGTTGCAATCGCCTTCTTCAGGCTCGCCGCATCCATGTTGAAGGTATCGGCATGCACGTCGACAAAGACCGGCGTCGCGCCAAGCAAGGCAGCGGATTCCGCCGTCGCGCAGAAGGTGAAGGCCGGGCAGAACACGGCGTCGCCCGGGCCAAAGCCCTTGGCGAGCAAAACCATCACCAGCGCGTCGGTGCCGCTGGCGCAGGAGACCGCATGCCTGGCGCCGCAGAATGCTGCAAGGCGCTTTTCGAATTCCAGAACTTCCGGCCCCATCAGGAACTGACAGTGCGAGAGGACGCGGCCGACGGCGGTATCGATGGAATTGCCAAGCCGGCGGCGCTGGGCGCCGACATCGATGAAGGGAATCGGTTGTGGGTCGATGCGGGCGTGCTGATTCATCGGTCTCACATTGATATTTGAAAGCTATCAGCCGGCGGCGCGGAGCGTCCGCTGCGGCACGACATTCGATTGCTGGCGGCCTTCGAGGCAGCGCATGGCGATGCCAAGACTGGTGACGCCCTGCTCGCCGGTCACCGGCGGGGTTTTGCCTTCACGCACGGCTTTCACGAATCCCATCAATTCCGCGCGCAACGGCTCGTCGTGGCCGACCGAGAGATGGCGCATCGAATAGCTGCCGTCGGGCTGAAAACCGAAGCATTCCGTCACCTGCCGGGTGAGCAGATCGCCGATCAGATATTTCTTGCGGGTCGCAACATGGACGGTGCGCGCCTTGAACGGCGTCAGCCAGTTGGTGTTGATATGCGCGAGCACGCCGGAGGCGGTGCGGAATTGCAGCAGCGCGATATCCTCGCGCTCGGCGACCGCGCTCGAGACCTGCGGCTGCACGTCGACGATGTCGGAATCGGTGAAATACTGAATGAGATCGATGTCGTGCACGGCGAGATCGATCACCACGCCGACATTCGACATGCGCGGCGGGAACGGACCGACGCGGGTGATGGCGACGGAGAGAATTTCCTCTTTGGTGAGCGCATCCTTGATCGCCTTGACGGCGGGATTGAAGCGCTCGACATGGCCGACCATCAGCGTGACGCCGGCCTTGCGTGCGGCGGTGATGATTTCCCGACCCTCGTCGACATTGGAGGCAATCGGCTTTTCCACCAGCACATGCAGGCCGCGGGCGATGCATTTCAGCGCCATCTGGTGGTGCAGATGCGTGGGTGCCGCGATGGTGACGGCGTCGATGTCGAGGCCAAGCAATTCGTCGGCGCTCTCGACCGCCGGCGTGCCGAGCACGCGCGTGACGAGATCGCGCTGCGCCTGGACGGGATCGGCCACCGCCACGAGCTGCACGTCCGGCAGACCCGCGAAGACCCGGGCGTGGTTTGCCCCCATGATGCCGACGCCGATGACGCCGACGCGCAGCGGCCGCCCCGGGCCGCCTTTAGGCTGTGAAGTCATAAGTAAAACTACCCCCGATACCCCGGCCAGGAACCCCGCCGTTCCCTAGCATGGCTAATGGATGGTGGCGACGTGTCCGGAATACGGTCCGGACACGTTTTCATTCAAAGCGTTACAGCGGTAGCCCGCAGGCTGGAACGGCTCCAGCCTATTCCGCGGCCCGCACGGCCCCCGGCAGATCGAGGGTCAGCCCGGCCGCCAGAGCGTCCTCCCGGAACGCCTTCACCGCATCGAGGGTAAGGTCGGCCCCGGTCTTGGTCCCGAGGGCCGGGAGCTTCTTGAGCACATCGGCGGGGGCGGTGATGATATGGCAGCCCATCCGATCGGCCTCGACCACGTTGTAGACCTCGCGCGTCGAGGCCCAGATCACCTCGACATTGGCGGTCTTGCGGGCGCGGGTGACGGTGTCGGTGACCAGCGGCTGATAGTCGATGCCAAGATCGGCGAGCCGGCCGGCGAAAACCGACACGCAAGCCTGCGCCCCGCCCGAGAGTGCCTCCACCCCGCGATGGGCATCGTCGGCGGTGAAGATCGCCGTGAGGTTGATCTTCACCCCGTCCTGCGACAGCGAACGGACCGCATCGAACAAGGGCTCCTTGCGGGTGGTCATGACCGGCAATTTCACGAAGACGTTGGGGCCCCAGGTGGTGATCACCCGCGCCTGCGCCACCATCTCCGGGATGTCGTCGGAGAACACTTCAAAGGAAATATGCCGGTCGGGCACCGCGGCCACCACCTCGCGCGCATAGGCCTCATAGTCCTTCACGCCCGCCTTTTTCAGCAGCGAGGGATTGGTGGTGAAGCCGGCGATCCATTTATTCTTCGCCATCTCGACGATCTGCGCCTTGTCGGCGCCGTCGGTGAAAAGTTTGACCTTCAGGGTGTCGAGCGTGATCGCCATGGTCCTTAGTTCCATCGTCTTATGTTGCCGCAGCCCGCGGATATTCCGGACGGTTCAAGCGGGAGTTTAGGTCTGAATGAAGGCGGAACCAAGCGGTTCTCACCGATGCTAGGACCGGCGATAGTCATCCTCGATGCGGATGATGTCATCCTCGCCAAGATAGCTGCCGGTCTGTACCTCGATCAGTTCGAGGTCAATCTTGCCGGGATTTTCCAGCCGGTGCGGCGTGCCGATCGGGATATAGATCGACTCGTTCTCGTGCAGCGTCTTGACCTGATCGCCGATGGTGACCCTGGCGGTGCCACGCACCACCACCCAATGCTCGGCGCGGTGGTTGTGATATTGCAGCGAGAGCCGCCCACCCTTCTTCACCACAATGCGCTTGACCTGGTAGCGGCCGCCAATGTCGAGCGACTGATAATTGCCCCAGGGCCGGTGCATGCGGATATGGTCGACGGTGACGCTCGGCGCGACTTCCTTCAGCTTTTGCACGAGCTTCTTCATCTCGGCGGTGTGTTCGCTATTGGCGATGAGCACCGCGTCCTCGCTGGCGACGACCACGAGATTCTCCGCCCCGAACAGCGCGACCAGCGGTTTTTCGGAGGAGACGTATGAGTTGCGGCTGTCGACGAAGACCGCCGGGCCCTGCGACGCATTGCCGAGCGCATCTTTCTGCGACAGTTCCCAGACCGCGTGCCAGGAGCCGACATCCGACCAGCCATAGGAGACCGGCACCACGGCGGCACGTTTCGTTTTTTCCATCACCGCATAGTCAATGGAGGTGGCCTTGGCGCCGCTGAAGGCGGCGGTGTTCAGCGTGACGAAGCCAAGATCGGAGCCGGCCTCGCGCACCGCGGTCTCAACGGCGGCGACGGATTCGGCATCGACATTGCGATATTCGTCGAGCAGCATTGAAGCGCGAAAGACGAAATTGCCGGAATTCCAAAGATAGCCTTGCCCGATGTAAGTCTCGGCGGTTGTCAGATCAGGCTTCTCAACGAAGGTCTCGACGGCAAAAACATCCTCGGCAATGGCAGAGCCAGGACGGATATAGCCATATTCGGTCGCCGGACGATCAGGGCGGGCGCCGAAGGTGACAATATATCCCGCCGCCGCGGACTGCGCAGCAGTCCGGCAGGCGGCAACGAAGGCGGAAGCGTCAGAGACGATATGATCGGCGGCAAGCGCCATCATGACCGGGTCGCCGTCCCGCTTGCGCGCGAAAGCGGCGCCCGCGGCGATGGCCGGGCCGGAATCGCGCCGTGTGGGCTCGAGCAGAATGTCAGCCTCGACGCCGATCTCGGCGAGCTGTTCGGCGACGATGAAGCGATATTGGTTGTTGGTGATCACGATCGGCCGGCCGAAGACGGCCGGATCGGAAAGACGCTTCATCGTCTCCTGAAAGGTCGATGTCAGCCCGAGCAGCGGCAGGAACTGCTTGGGACGCCCCTCGCGCGAGGACGGCCACAGCCGCGTGCCGGCGCCGCCGCACATGATGAGGGGGATGATGGGGTCACGCATACTCATCGCCGACATTCAGGAGGCATCGCCCCGACCGACGCCAATATACTTCAATCCCTGCCTCGAAACCTCATCGGCCGGATAAATATTGCGCAAATCGACCAGAAGAGGCTGCCTCAACACCGACTTCAGCCTGCCCAGGTCAAGCGCGCGAAACTGCTCCCACTCCGTCACAATCACCACGACATCCGCATTCTCGGCACAGGAATATTCATTGTCGCAGAAAGTCACATTCTCCAGCAGATCCTTGGCCTGATGCCCGCCGGCGGGATCGTAAGCCCTGATGTCGGCGCCCATGTCCTGAAGGGCTCTGATCAGGGAAATCGACGGCGCCTCGCGCATGTCATCGGTATTGGGCTTGAAGGTCAATCCCAGGATGGCGATCCTTCGCCCGCGGACCGAGCCCTCCAGCGCTGCGCTGACCTTGCGCGCCATGGCGCGCTTGCGGATGTCGTTCACGGCCGCGGCCGCCTCCACAATACGCAGCGGCACTCCGTGGTCATGCCCCGTCTTGATCAACGCCTGCAGGTCCTTGGGAAAGCAAGACCCGCCAAATCCAGGGCCGGCATGTAAAAATTTGGAGCCGATGCGATTGTCCATGCCGATGCCGCGCGCGATCTGCCGGACGTCGGCCCCCGCCTGCTCACAGAGGTCGGCGATCTCGTTGATGAAGGAGATTTTGACGGCAAGAAACGCGTTGGCAGCATATTTGATGAGCTCGGCGTTGCGGCGGCTGGTAAAGAAAATCGGCGAAGCGTTCAGATAAAGCGGCCTATAAAGCTCCGACATCACCTTGCGCGCGCGCTCGTCATCGGTTCCGATGACAATGCGGTCGGGATGCTTGAAATCACGGATGGCCGCGCCCTCCCGCAAGAATTCCGGATTGGAGACAACAGCGAAATCGGCATCAGGGCGCAATTCGCGAAGAATGCGCTCGATCTCGTCTCCCGTCCCGACAGGGACCGTCGACTTGGTGACGACAACCGTAAAGCCGTGCAGAACCGGCGCGATCTGGCGGGCAGCTTCATACACATAGCTCAGGTCCGCATGTCCATCGCCGCGACGAGACGGCGTTCCAACCGCGAGCAGTATCACGTCGGGGTTTTGCTGGAGCTCCGAAAGGTCAGCGGTGAATGAGAGGCGCCCGGCGGACAAGTTGCGCGCGACGAGATCATCCAGTTCTGGCTCGTAAATTGGGATGTCCCCGCGGCGGAGCGCTGCAATCTTTTTCGGATCGGCGTCGATGCACGTCACCTGATGGCCGAAATCGGCAAAGCAGGCGCCGGAGACCAAGCCGACATAACCCGCCCCTATCATTGCAACATGCATCAATCATCCACCCGTCGGGAAATCGAAAGCATTACGCCTGACGTCCGGCATACTCCCGGTACCAGGATGCGAACCGGCGGATCCCATCCTCGATTGAGGTCGCCGGACGGAACCCGACGTCGCGCATCAGGTCATCCACATCCGCGTAGGTTTCCGGCACGTCACCCGGCTGCATCGGCAGAAGTTCAAATATCGCCTTGCGGCCAAGATTTTCCTCGAGCAGCCGCACGACCTTCATCAGCTCAACGGGCGCATTGTTGCCGATATTGTAAATGCGCCAGGGTGCTGCACTGCGTGCAGGGTTGGGATTGTCTCCCGACCACGCGGGATCGGCCGCCGCCGGCTTGTCCACCAGACGCACAATAGCTTCGACCACGTCATCTACGTAAGTGAAGTCGCGCCGCATGTTGCCATGGTTGAACAGCTGGATTGGGCGACTTTCCAGAATCGCCGAAGCAAAAATCCACATCGCCATATCAGGCCGGCCCCACGGACCGTAGACAGTAAAGAAGCGCAGCCCGGTCGTCGGCAACGCAAATAAATGCGCGTAGGAATGCGCCATCAGCTCATTGGCTTTCTTGCTCGCCGCATAAAGGCTGATCGGATGATCGACATTGTCCGATGTGCGGAATGGCAGCCTGGTGTTGGCCCCGTACACCGAGGACGATGAGGCGAAAAGAAGATGCCTGCAACCGTTGTGCCGGCAACCTTCAAGAACATTGATGAAGCCCTGTAAGTTAGCATCAACGTAGGCATGCGGATTGATAAGTGAATAGCGGACGCCGGCCTGTGCAGCGAGATGCACGACCTTGGCAAAGCGATGCGCTTTGAAAAGCGCGGCCACGGCTTCACGATCCGCCAAATCAAGCTTCACGAATTCGAAGGCGCCAAGCTTTGAGAGCTCGGCCAGGCGCGCTTGCTTCAAAGCAGGATCGTAATAGGCATTCATGCTGTCGAGGCCAACGACCCCCCGGCCCTGCTCCAAAAGACGTCGGGCAACGTGGAAGCCGATAAATCCGGCTGCGCCTGTAACGAGAGTGGGTTCGGTCATGTAATCAAAATCTTACAAACGCCAGAGTTCGACGCCGGAAGGCTGCGATGAACGATCCAACATGCCTTTAACGTCCAGCACCACGCCTTGCCCATTATTGAGAAGACGCCCTATCAAGCTCCAGCCAGCCTTGACATACTCCTCATGCGAAACGGCAATGATAACGGCATCGGCGGGGCGCATTTCCTCGAACTTGAACAGCTTGACTCCGTATTCATGCTCGGCTTGCGCCGGCAACGCCATCGGATCATGCACCTGCACATCGAGCCCGAAGGATTGCAGTTCGCGAACGATGTCGATCACCTTGGAATTGCGTGTATCGGGGACATTTTCCTTGAATGTAAGACCCAGGACGGTCACCGTTGCCTTCGCCTTGTTTCGTTTCACCAGGCGCCGCACGCATTCATGTGCCACACGCTGGCCGACATTGTCATTGATCCGGCGGCCGGCGAGGATCACCTGCGGGTGATAACCCGCCTTCTCGGCACGATAGGTCAGGTAATAGGGGTCAACGCCGATGCAGTGACCGCCAACCAGCCCCGGGCGGAAATTCTGAAAATTCCATTTGGTCGCTGCGGCCGCCAACACGTCGCTGGTATCGATGTCAAGCTGCTGAAAAATGGCGGACAGCTCATTCATGAAAGCGATGTTGAGGTCGCGCTGGGTATTCTCGATGACCTTGGCGGCTTCCGCGACCTTGATCGAGGGCGCGCGATGAATCCCCGCCTTGACAACCGAGCCATAGACGTTCGCCACGATCTCGAGAGTCTCTGCATCTTGTCCTGACACGACTTTCGTAATCGTCTCGAACCGATGCACCGTATCACCGGGGTTGATCCGCTCGGGCGAATAGCCGACTTTGAAGTCTGCACCCGCTTTCAGGCCAGATGTTTTCTCAAGGACCGGAAGGCAGTCTTCTTCCACGGCGCCCGGATAGACCGTCGATTCATAGACAACGATATCGCCACGCTTAAGCACCGCAGCGACGGTGCGCGAAGCAGCGAGCATAGCGCCGAGATCAGGACGGTTTGCTTCGTCGATCGGGGTCGGCACCGTCACAATATAAAAGTCGGAGCCGGCAAGTTTCGCGGGGTCGCTTTCATAGGCCAACCCAGGTAGCGAAAGGTCCGCTGCCTCAACCTCCCGGGTTCGGTCATGGCGGCGGCGGAGCTCCCCGATGCGAACACCATCGACATCGAACCCGATCACAGGCACGCCTGCGCGAGCAAACGCAACTGCCACCGGCAAGCCTACATAGCCAAGTCCGATAACCGCTATTTTACGACCATGCGACACGCGAATTATCCCCGTCCGTGAGCCGGATGCCTGTTTAGCTACCGGGCTATCGAGCGGCAACAGCTATGTTTGGCATGCTTAAGAAGGCGAACGTCCGAGCAATTGGTCATAAAGCGCGACGGTCTCCCAGCCAATCTTCTCACTGGAGAATTCGGCCTCCACAAGCCGCCGGCCAGCCTCGCCGAAGCGCTTCCGCAAGGCGGGATCACCAGCGAGCCGACTAATCGCATCTGCCAAGCCCTCCACATCGTCAGGCGCCACCAAGATGGCGTTGACATCCTTGCGGGCGATTTCCCGTGAGCCGGGCACGTCCGTTGCAACAATTGGACGGCCGCACGACGCGGCTTCCAGGAGACTCTTCGGCAGACCTTCCCGGCGCGAGGGCAGGACGGCGATATGCGCCCTATTCCAGACATCTTGAATGTCTGAAACATGCCCTGGCAGCTCTACGCCCGGCAATCTTCTCCACTGCTCGACCTCATCTGCGGGGATGGACGCAGGATTGGCGGGGTCGCGATCACCGGCAATAATGAGCTGAATATTCTGGCCACGGCTCGCCAGCAATTGATGAGCCGCGATCAGGCTGTGAACACCCTTGTCTGCCAAAAGCCGCCCAACGAATGCAACCGTGATCTGACCCGGCGCTTCGGGACGGGGGGTGAATGCGTTTGTATCCACACCGGAGCCGGGAATGAGAAACAAACGGCTCCTGTCTCCACCCAAGGCTTCAATTGCACGACGGTCGTCCGGGTTCTGCACGAGCGTCGCAGCATATTTGT
Source organism: Pseudorhodoplanes sp. (assembly GCA_032027085.1). Lineage (NCBI taxonomy): Bacteria > Pseudomonadati > Pseudomonadota > Alphaproteobacteria > Hyphomicrobiales > Pseudorhodoplanes > Pseudorhodoplanes sp. Next base: position 4,534,140 of record JAVSMS010000001.1, read on the forward strand.
TTCGTATCGCCAGGCGCAGAAGCATTCTGAGAATGGGACGCAGCATGCGCGCCTTGAAATCGGCCGAGGTGAAACCGAAACCAAGCCCTGCAAGCGCATTCACCCTTCTGAAGGGCAGGCCAATGGCCGCCAGCGACCCGATCAAAGAAGGCTGCAAGGCAACATGGTGAACAAGGTCCGGATTGATCCGGCGATAGAGCGCGCGCACCTGACCGATGATGGACAGCAAGGCAACCGGGTTAGCACTGCCGCGCTCCCATCGTAGTGGATGCAATCGAAATCCGTATGATTCGATTTCAGTACCTCGGCCGACAACGCGCGTTGCGACATGCACCTCATATCCTGCCCGCTGGGCCGCGCAAGCCATCGGCAGGCGATGGGACAGGAAATACCAATCCTCCGTCACGAGATAGAGCAGCCTGGGCTTAGATGAAACAGGCACCGGAACGATCTGCTCGACAATTCTCAAATTCGCAACTTACGTCGCACATGACTACGCCCGGCGCCAGCCGCTCAAGCATTCGCACGGCGCCAAGCCTGGAACTGCAGGACCGTCCAGAGGGCGTGCTGCCAATTGCGACGGCCTTTCAAATGTTCGTCAAGCCGGTCGCGCACGGCAGCGGGATCGAACAAACCGGCCCTCGCAAGTTCTTCCTGCGATAGCAGATCCTCAGCCCATTCGCGCAAGGGCCCGCGCAGCCATTCGCCGATCGGAACGCCAAATCCCATCTTCGGACGATTTATCAAATGCTCGGGCAAGTACCGCGCGACCACGCCGCGCAAAGGCTGCTTGCCCTTCCCCGCTCTGATCAACCTGTCCGTCCGCAGACGCCACGCATATTCGACCACGCGATGGTCGAGCAGCGGCACGCGAACCTCAAGGCTCACGGCCATGGATGCGCGATCAACTTTTGTGAGGACATCGTCCGGCAGATAGCCCATCATGTCGAGCAACCGCAATTGGGCCGTCAATTCGAGCCCCGCTACCCGGCTCGCGGCGCCATCGAGCCATCCGGCGCTTTCCTTTCCTTCACGCAGAACGGCCGCTGGATCCGACCATTGCGAGATAAGGCGCCCGTACATTTCGAGCGGATCCTTTGCCGCGATCAGTCCAATCCCCTTGACGACCTTGTCGCCGAAATGGCTGGGCCGGATATTCCTCGGGACCAGAGGCGCGATCATATCCCACACCGCCGGCGAGATAAAATTCGCAGCTTGTCCGATAAATCGACGAGCAGAATGTGGGATCGGCCGCAGCATCTGCCACAGACGATCTACACCTTGATAGCGCACGTATCCGCCAAACGCCTCGTCGCCGCCGTCCCCGGACAGTGCGACCGTGACATGCTGGCGCGCCAAGCGTGAGACCAAATAGGTTGGCAGCTGCGATGAATCGGCAAACGGCTCATCGTAAATCGAAGGCAATTGCGGAACGAGCGCCAGCGCATCGCCCGGTGACAGGATGAGTTCGGTGTGTTCGGTTCCAAGATATTGCGCGACCGCACGAGCGTGGTCGGCCTCATTGAAATTCTGTTCGGAAAAGCCAATCGTGAAAGTCCGGACGGGTGCGTTCGATGACTTGCGCATGATCGCAACAACAGCAGTCGAATCCACCCCGCCCGACAGGAATGCCCCAAGCGGGACATCGGATACCATCTGACGCTTGACCGAATCCGACAGCAGATTGTCGAGCTCCTCGACGACCTCCGCGTCGGACCCCAACACCGGATTGGCCTGGCCGCGCCTCGCAATGTCCGGCAGGTTCCAGTAGATATGCTTCTTTAGATCATTCCTTGAGACCTCAAGTCGTTCAGCCGGGCGGAGCTTTTCCACGTCACAAAAGATCGATCGCGGCGCCGGAACGCAGGCATGGCGGAGATAAGCCCCGACGGATGCGGGGTCGATCGTGAAGGAGAGATCTTTCAGCGTCCGCAGAGCCTTGAGCTCCGATGCGAACGCGAAGCACCCGTTCTGGCGTGTCCAATAGAGCGGCTTGATGCCGAGCCGGTCGCGCGCAAGATGCAAAGTTCGGGTTGTCCGATCGAATATTGCAAAGGCGAAGAGGCCGTTCGCGCGCGAAAGTGCCCCGTCAATGCCGAACCGGCAGACGGCCTCGAGCAGCACCTCGGTGTCTGACGTGCCGCGGAGCGGCGTCGCCAGCTCGGCGGCGATCTCCGCAGCATTGTAGAGCTCCCCGTTGTAGGTGATGACCATACGCCCGTTGGCGCTGACCATCGGCTGGTGGCCCGTGGGGGTGAGATCGATGATAGCAAGGCGCCGGTGGCCAAGCGCCACGCCAAGCTCAGGATCGATCCAGTGCCCGTCGCCATCCGGCCCACGATAGGCAATGGAACCCGTCATGGCATCTATCTGCGTCTGCAGCGCGGTGTCGCTCTCGCCGCCGAAACGCCAAAGGCCGGCTATGCCACACACGTGCGACCTACCTTTGGGCAGAATGGGCTCCGATTCATATCAAGCATCTGCGGCATGGGCATTCAACGTGACTTGCCAAGGCGCCACGACTGCTCGCTGGCCTTGATGACGTCAGTCAAGACCCGGGCGTAAATCTGGTGACCGACTTCATTCAGGTGACCAATGCCAATTTTTGCACCGAAGCCGTACATTCGTTTCCAATCGTCCGAGCTCGGGAGTCTCCTGTCGACTTCCGCATCCAGGTCCACGAAGCCGATACCAGAGCGCTCTACCCGATTTCGGACCAATGCCGACAACCGCGCCCAGCGTTCCGGTTCGGGGGTGCATGCTTCGCTGCGCATTGCGATCCCCCGGATCATGAAGACGACTGGCATCTTGCCCAGCATGCCGCGCACGTCGGAAAGAAATCGTTCCAGTCGACGCGCCGCCCAGGCAGGCTCGCCTTCATTCCACAACCGCTCTTGCGCCGCCAGACCTGCGCGAACCGTTTCGCATGGGTCCTGCGAAGCCTCCTGAGTCGTTGCCGAAGCCGGAACAAGACCGAGTTTCGCCCGAATATACAGGGCGTTCAACACGAGCGAATGGTCGACCGCCCAAAAAAATGCGCGGCCAAGCCAGCCTTGCGCCAGCCGGTGACTGCGGCGATCTCGATAGCGCCGTCCGATCGATAGGTCTCCTGCTTCATTTTCCACGTAGGCCGGCAGGATCGAGTCGTCAGCCATCAGAGGATTGAGAAAGTCGTGGACCGAGAACGACAGGACCGCCACGTCAATATTGAGAAGCTCTCTTTTCTTGTTGACGAATAGCAGCTGCTGCAAGGGCAACGCTCCGCTCAATCCAAAATTCATGACCTCGACCGGAACGCCCTTGGAATTCACCTCACGCTCGGCGCGCAGGGTAAAAAGCGAATCCTCCTCGACCTGCAGCGCCTCGGTCACGGAATCACCCGCAACGGCGACGCGCAGCACGCGGGGCGCGGCCGCCTTGTCGCGAGGCCGGTCGCGCAGTCCCTGCGCGTTGATCCGCACATAGGCCCGGTTTTCGCGCAACCACAGACCTTCGACATTCGGCCTATGTCCATATCCCGTGTCCGGATCGGGACCGTCGAACTGCGCCTGAACCGCCGGCAGAATTCGCGCCCACGGGGAGGCGGACATTGCCCGCAATGCTAGCTCGAACAGGACAGCCGCAAGCAGCACACCCGCCACCAGTCCGCCGAGCCAGCGCAGCGATCTAGAAACGAAAATAGATGAACGGATTGATGTCATAGTTCGGGAACATCACGAGCAGCACACAAAGCCCAGCCAGAACTCCAATCGTAACCGGATGGCCGATATGGCGCATCGCGAACACCGCGCGACGCGTCTGAGCAAAACTCTCTGTCCAGTGGAAGCCCATCAGCAGCGCGATGCCGCCGGCTCCCCACACTAAGGTCAGCGCCGATGTCGTCGGAAAATCGAAACTGAACATGCGGCCAATATATCTGATCGCAAAAGAAATATCCGGCGAACGAAAGAAAACCCAAAGCACCATCACGATGCATATATGCACGCTCCATCGCAGGAGGCGCGGATACGACTTCACGCTCCCCGCGAGTAGCCTCCACAAAGCGATGTAGGCTCCCCACAGGATTCCCCAGACCACGAATGTCCAGTTGGCCCCGTGCCACAGCCCTGCCAGCGCCATCACCGCGACGAGAACGCACCCCTGCCGGATCAACCCTCCTTCGCGCCCACCGAGCGGAATGTAGAGGTAATCGCGAATCCAGGTTGAAAGCGTGATGTGCCATCGCTGCCAGAATTCACGCGGATCGACGGAAAGATATGGCGTCCGGAAGTTCTGCGGCAAACGCAGTCCGAGCAGCATAGCGACGCCGAGAGCGATGTCCGTATAGCCGGAGAAATCGAAATAAATCTGAAATCCGAACAGCCAGGCTCCGGCCCACGCGACCGCGGTGTCGGAGGGCACTTCGAAGAAAAGACCATCCACAACCGGCGCCAGCGAATTGGCAAAGATGACTTTCTTGATCAGTCCGGCAAGGCACAAGGCAAGCCCAAACACCGCGAGGCGCTGACGTGTCTTCGTCCCCTTCCACAGCGGGGCGAGCTGCGGCATCAACTGCCGGGCCCGCACGATGGGACCGGCAATCAGATGCGGAAAGAAACCCACAAAAAGTGTAAACTTGTGCAGCCCGACGATGTGGGCGCGCTTCATCCGCAAATCGGCGAGATAGGCCAGAATGTGAAAAAGATAAAATGATATGCCGAGCGGGATCGCGATCCGCTGGAAGTCGCTGACGACCGGTTGCGGCAACAGCATTTCCCGGTACTTGAAGAATGCCAGAACGGCGACATTGCCGGCCACCGCCATCCAGAAGATCAGGCGTGAGCGCTGCACCTGCGTTGCAGCAAGCCAGTTGGCCACAATGATGATGGCGAAGAGAGCAAAGTCGAAGCTGCCCGCGAATGAATAGAAGATGGCGCTGGCCCCGAGCAGCCCCCAACCCGCCAAGCCGGAAGGCAGCCGCACGAGGAGCATGCTGCCTGCGACCAGCAACAAGAAAAGCGGATTGTCAAAGTTCATGAGACTGCATGCTCGATACGGTCCTGAGCAATGGACTTTTCCGATCGCTGAAGAGGAGGAAGCTTCCGGCTTCGGCTATCAGCTGGCACGCTGTCCGAATACCGCTTTGGTCCACTCGGCGAGAGCTCGATCAGCGCGGCAGATGTCGACCGCTCGCTGCGCGGCGGCGCCCAGCCGATTCCTCAGACCGGGATCGGCCGCCAGCGCAGCCATGGCCTCGCAGAGGGCCCCCGCGGAGCCAGCCGGCACGACGAGGCCGTTCGCCCCATCTTCCACGTAGCCACGCAATCCGACCTGGGCGTCGGTGACCACAACCGGCCTACCCTCGCTCATCGCTTCAATGACCGCGTTGGGCAGCCCTTCAAAAAGCGCCGGATGGATCAGGGCCTCCGCCGCACGGTACCAAGGAAAAGGATTGGGCGCGTAGCCTTCAAACCGCACGCGGCCGGCGAGGTCGGGCTGCGTGGCACGCCGTTCCAGTGTCTGCCGCAGCGGACCATCCCCAAGGACGGCAAGACGCCAATCGGGGAAGCTGCGAGCAAATTGCGCAAAGGCCTCAAGCAGAACATCGTGCGCCTTTTGCGGCTCCAGACGGCCAACGGCAAGAAAGAAAGGTTCCTTCATCGGCGTGGCCGGTTGTGCTGGCTCGGCCCGCAACGGATTGGGCAGAAACACAAGCCGTTCCGCCGGGACGTAGGCCGACATGGTCTGCAGGGCCGCGCGCGAATTTGCGCTGACCAGGGTTGCCCGCCGATAGATGAGGCGGCGAAGGACATCCCAGATCCGGCCAAGCGACTGCCGCGCCGGGTCGTTGCGCTCAGAAATCACGATGCGCATGCCAAGTCCGCTTGCCGCGAGAACCGTGAGAACGTTTGTCGCGCCAACGAAAGCGAGAACGAGCGGTGCGCCGGCCGACTTCAGCGCGGCGCGCAAAGAGACAATCCTTCGCAAATTGGAGCCGATCGCGGCAAACAAAGTCCGCGATGGACGGGATCCCCCGATGACAATCCGGCGGATCCTTGCGTCGAGCTTGAATGCATCCGAAGCCTGGTCACGGAATGTGATGACAGTGACGGCCTTGCCCTTCGCAGCCCAGGCATTGGCAAGGCTGGACGCGACATGCTGCGCGCCGCCCCCGCCAAGGCTCTCGATTACAATCGCAATGTCTTTGGTCATCGCTTGAGGATGGCGTCGTAGATTCCGGCCACGGCGGCGGCATGCCGATCAGGGGTAAATCTTTCGCGCGCCCATCTTTCCGTCGCAACAGTCCTTTCTCGCGCAGCATCGGGCGACGAAAGCAGGTCGAGCGCCGCCTTGGCCATTGCCGCAGAATCGTCGGGCGGCACCAACACACCCTTTTCCCCGTTCTGGGTCGCCTCGACATGCCCGCCAGACGCGGACGCTACAACCGGGACGCCGGCCAGCATCGCCTCAATCAAGGCACGGCCGTGCCCCTCGTTGACAGCAGGCGCGAGCAATAGATCACACCCGCTCAACAACAATTCGGCATCGGGCCGGAAGCCCAATTTTTTCACCACCTTGCCCAAACCAAGCCTTACACAGGCCTCCTGCACGCGCCCGGATTCATCTCCGTCGCGGCCCATCATCACAAATGCCACATCGGGGCGCGCTCGGTGGATCGCGGCTGCCGCTTCAAGGAACACCAACGGGCGCTTCTGATCTTGCAGCGTCCCAACGAACGCAACGATTGGCCCGTCGTGACCGCTTGCCGCAATTGCAGCGACGCGGCCCGCGGCCTTGTCAAAATCCGCGACATCGAATGGATTTTCGATCACCGTTGCGCGACGTTTAAGATCCTCCGGAAGGCTCGCGCAAGTAAATTCCGAGATTGCAATAATCCTGTGTGCGAGGCGCAGCGAAAGATGCGCCATCCGCGATTTGCTCCATCGCGTTCTGCGGTGCGCCACCGCGCCTCGGCGGGCAAAACGCGCGGCCGGCATCCAGGTCGCAATCATTCGCCCATCATTCGCGTGAACGACATCGATGCGGTGCTGGCGAAGCGCCGACGCAAGTGCGGGCAATGCAGCCATTATGCCGGCGAGTCCCCTGACCCCACCTCCCCCCGCCTTCAGGAAAGGAAGATCAACTCTGGATGTCGCAATATTTCTTTCCGCAAGAAAGGTATGCAGCGGTCCCTCGCAGTGAACCAGCGCAACAGGATCATATCCATGTTTTGGAAGCGCCTTGATCAGCAGCGCGGCGGATATATGGCTGCCGCCGATCGTATCTCCGACGAATGGAAAAGCGATGCGAGCCTTCATTTGAAGGAGGTCAGAACCTTGACGGTTTGGTCCGCCATCCGGTCCAGCCCGAAATGGCGAACCATCCGCTCGCGGGCCAATCTGCTTAGCCGGGCCCGTTCGGTCGGTTCGGCAAGGCGTTCCCAGGCTGCCCTCAGAGCATCCGCGTCGCCGGCGGGAACCACAATTCCCGTCTCGCCGACAATATGCGCCGCATCGCCAACATCGGAGACGACACACGGTATGCCGCAGGCCATTGCCTCGCCGACGATGTTGGGAAAGCCCTCCGACGTGGAGCAAAGGTTTGCGATGTCGACCGCGTTCAGGACTTCCGGCACGTCGCTGCGATCGCCGGTCCAGATCAATCGTCCGCCGAGATTCAGGTTACGGGCAAGCGCATGCAATCTTGCCACGTGATCCGCAGGACCGGTGCCGCCAACGCAGATAAATCGCGCATCGGCGTGCTTGTCCGAGAAAAGCCTGGCGGCGTGCAGGAATGTTTCATGCCCCTTCACGGGATCGAGCCGGCCGATCAATCCAATCAGCAGATGATGATCCTGCAATCCGAATTCAGCTCGCAGGCGCGCGCGCGCCGCGCCGTCCGGGCGAAACAGGTCCGTGTCGAAGCCGTTTTCGATCACCAGCAGCTTGTCCTCGGGAAACCCCTTCCTCACGCTGGCCGCGCGTCCCGCCCGCGAATTCGTGACAATCTGATGCGGCAGGCCGCTCAGAATTCGTTCTAAGGCGTAGGCGAACCGGGTCTTGAGGCCATATCCCCTCAGCGGCATGTCCGCTGATCGAACGCTCCAGACAACTCGAGTATCTTTCAATCCAATCGTCGCGATCGATGCCACCACATTTGCAGCAGGCAAGTATGAATAAACCGCACGTGCCGATCGTGTCTGTACCAGTTTGCGCAAAGCTGAGGCTAGTACTAGCGGGTTGCTGCTGCCGGGTGCCAATGCGACCACGTCGACCCCCTTTGCTGCCAATTGTGAGCTAAATGCGCCACCCTCCCGGAATGTCGCGACGATTACAGGCTGCCCGCTGTTATGCAGTTGATGCGCGAGCAGAGTGACCTGCCGCTCGGTTCCTCCGAACTCGAGGCTTGGAACAAGCAGAACAAACATCCGGGATCGCCTTTTATGAAGAATGCCGAGATGATGTTCGCAGCGGCTCGAGGCTCCGGAGCCAAAGCTCCATTCCAATCAAGTGATCCATCGGCGGCACGCGATGGCGCGTTCCCCGGCGGGCAGCGTCAACAGCGGCGCATAAACGCTTGCGATCGCCCAGCGCGGCGAGGCGACTATTTGGTTCAGTCAGCAACGTCAGGTAGCGGCCGAGCGCGCGGTCATTCTTGAGCCAGTCGATCGTGGGAACAGTCAGGCCGACCTTTCGGCGGTCGATAAGTTCATGAGGCAGATAGCGCCGGGCAATGCGTTTGAGTATTGGCTTTGTCTCGTCGCCGGGGGCGCGCAATCGATGGGGAAAACGATTGACGATGCGCGCCAGTGGCAAGTGGGCAAACGGAACCCGAGCCTCGAGTGAGCTGGCCATGGATAGCTTGTCTTGTCGCATCAGCAGCGATTCAAGATAAGCACTCTGGTCAACTGCAAAAAGACGATTTCGAAAATCAGAGAATTCGGCGGCCGCACTTTCCCGGGCGCCACGTTTGACTACAAGGTCCGGGAAAATCTCCTGCGTCGCAAGGTAATCGCCCTGAACGGTCGCATAGGCCGCTGCATCGCGCCCGGCGAAACGGCGGTAGTCACGCCAGCGATCAAGATAACGCCAGAGCGACGACGGCACGAAAGCAGCGATACGGCCACGATTGCGAATTCGTCTCCACTGGCCATAGCGCTTGTAGCCGCCGAAAAACTCGTCTGCGCCCTCACCTGTGAGCACGACCTTGTGATCCTGAGCGATCTGTCGACATAACAGCATCAGGAGAACACAACCCGTATGCGCCATAGGGCCTTCCATCGCACGGACTGCAACCGGTAACGCTTCCGCGTAGTCCTCACCCGTAATCCTAACTTCGCGATGCTCAAGCTCGTATTGATCAATGACCAGCTTCCGCCAAGGCCACTCATCGTTGGGCGCCGGAGACAGATCAATACCGAAGCTGTTGATAGGGCGTCGCGCATATTGGGAACTCAGAGCTGCCACAAGGCTAGAATCGACGCCTCCGGATAACTGGATACAGAATCCAACATCGCTCTGGAGATGATCCTGAACGGACTGGCTGATCGCCTCAGCCGCACGGCTGTCGGCGTCGGCTTCCGTGAGGGTGGCGTCTTGATAATGAAGGTCGTCATGCGCTTTGCAGAAACTACGAGAGATTAACGAACCATGCCGCAATGGCAGTGAAATGAGATGCCCGCCTGGTACTTTCTCTATGCCGCGCAAATTGGATAGCTTCCCCGCCGCGAATCGAAAGGTGAGCAACTCGGCAAGCGCGTCGCGATCAGGTTCCGCTCCGGCAAAACGAGTGAGCGGCCGCATTTCGCTCGCAAATGCGGTCAGTCCGCCCCGCTGCATCATATACAGCGGCTTGATGCCGAACGGATCGCGTGCCGCCAGCACACGCTGCTCCACTCGATCGACAAAGACAAAGGCGTACATGCCTTCCAGCCGGTCCAGGGCGCTTTCGTTCCAGGCGATAAGGGCCTGCAGCAAAACCTCCGTGTCTCCAGTCGTCCGGAAGGTCACGCCGCGCGCTTCAAGTTCGCTGCGAAGCGCACGAAAATTGTAAATTTCCCCGTTGAAGACCACCACAAACCGTCCGCTTGCATCCTGCATCGGCTGGTCCGACGCGGCATGTGGATCGATGATCGCAAGACGGCGAAAGACCAGCGCCATGCCCGGCTCGACGAACCGACCAGCCGAATCAGGGCCGCGATGGCGCAGATCGGAATCGATGCCGTCAAGAAGCGGCGTGTCAAACGGCCGCGCCTGCTCGAACAAAGCTGCAAAGCCGCACATCAGGACACCTGCCGCATGAATTCGTTCATTGTGACGAGCACGAGCAGAAGCACGCTGTGATCGGCGCGACCCTCACGATGTTCAGTGACGTGCCGGCCGATGGCGGCCATATCGAGCAGGCCGGTGCTGGCAAGATAATCCGACTTCGGCAATGCGCCGACGGCGGCCATTAGCTCCGGGCTCGCGCGCAACGTCTCGGCCGGACGCGGCCAGGAGCGTTGCGCCGACGTCGGGCTGACGCGAAAGCCACTGCCGAAAAGGTTCGCGGCTTTCCGCGCCGCGCGTACAACGCTTTGCCGCCGAAAGGGTATGCCGGCGCGGATGTTGGTATTGGCGCTGCGGATATTCATGAGTTCGGGCGCGAGCTTCTTCAAGCCGCCAAGATAGGCGCGCGAATTGACCTTCTCCTGCGCCGGCAGACGGATGGCAATATCCAGAAGGTCGTTGCACAAAGCCGGTGCGCGGCACTCTGCCCAGTGCCGTACCGATTGAATCATTAAGAAGGAATAATGCCGGCCGAAATTGTGCAGATGCAGGTATTCCCAGAGATCGTGATCTTCGGCGCCAAGCGCGCGGCCGCGTTCGGCGATTTGATGAAGCGAATGTCGCACGCCATCCTGAAGGCGCTGCCGCATGGCTGGCGCAACGATCCGCCACGGATCGCTGGTCGACAGCCGATATTTGACGCCGGAGAAGAATGCACCGGCAACATCCTGCGGCAGGCTCTGCAGCTTGTAATGAAGCGCATCGCGGCCAAGCCAGCGCACGGGCTTTTTCGCCAAATAAAGGCCGCCCAGAAACACATCGAGACCGAGGCCGAGGAAGAAGCAATGCGCCGGATACTTAATTTGTGCCTGATAGCCGAGAAAGTGCGCTTCGCTGACGATGTGCTGCCCGCCACCGTAATAGACCGCTTCAGCAACGTGTCCGTCATAGGGCATCGCCGGTCGCGGCACGAATTCGAATCCGGTCCTGGCCGCCCTTGCGACCTCCTGCGCGACTTCGGCCTCGTTGTTGAAGCTCGCACAGGTCGTCACGCAAAAAGGGGGGTCCTCTGATCCTGCCAGCAAAGCACGGGAATCGAGCCCGCCGGAGAGGAACAGCGCGTAGCGGCGCGAGGCCCTCTCCTCCATATGCATGCGCATCGTTCGCTGGAGTGCTGCCGCGATCTCGTCCGAAGCCTGCGCAGTGCCCGGTTTTTGTGCCGTGTAATCGGCCTCCCAGTATTTGCGAATCTGCGTGCCGCCCGGACCATTGGATAGAATCCCCGCCGATGTCAGGAACTGGCAACGGTTATCCGCCGTCGTCTCGCCGAAAAGGCGGCGGAAGTGCATAAATTGGGCGAGCGCGACATCATTGAGCTTCACCCCTCCAAGATTTCGGATCAAATCGACCAGAGACAGGCTGCCTACAAATCGACCATTGCCGCGGTCCGACCAATAGAATGCGAATGCCCCGAATCGATCTGAAATGACGTGCACGGACTTATCGGTCGGGCTATGCACAATGATCAGAAAATTGCCATCAAGCGCGCGCGCAAAACTGTCCAGATCCGGCGAGGACCGAAGCAGGTTGATTACTGCTATGTCGTTGCGTTCTTCATGGGCAATCGGGTGGCCGAGCAATAGGCATTCGCGATCGGCTGTCTTGTATCGCCGTACGGCCGGATGCAGGCCTTTAGCCTTGACGTTCAAGATGCCTATTCTTGAATCGTGCTCAAGGAGGAATTGCGCGGTCACTGCGGCCGGCCGGTGGTCGGAGCTATCAAATTGCGCAAATGGCGCATGAACAATGCAGGCGCATCCGGGCCCGATGTATGAGCGCGGTATGCCTCTTGCCCCCTCAGCGCCTTCTCGGCATGACGCGCGTAATTCGTCACAGCATCCTCAAGCTGCGTCTCGAAATCCGACAAATCCCAGCGATGCGCGAGCATGGTCTCACCGCCGCGGAAAAAATCCGGCCAAGTCTCCATATGTGCCATGTCAGGCTTGAGAAGGAGCCCGCCCGTGAGAAAGACCTCGAAATCCTTGAGAGTGATCTCACCGTAGCCGAACGGCGACACGACAAGCTTGCTGCTTTCAAGTTCGTGGAAATACTCTCGGCGCGAAAGCTTGCGCGTATCAATGCGGCCGGCGAGCTTATCTCGGATCATCTTGCGCTGGATTGCGACTGTCGCGCGCGGGTAATCAGTGCCGAAGCGGCATGATACGCCCTGCTGCCGCGGTGCGGAGGGCAGCTTCGTGGGCTGCGGGAACTGCAACAATCCAGGTAGCGGCAGCCGATGATAAAGCGCCATTCGCGCCGGCCCGTGCAGCGAATAATTCGCAAGGCCCGAATTCCAGGATACACGGATTTTTTCGAGTTCGTACTTATCCCGCACAGGAACCGACCATTCCGGCGTGGCGTCCTCGATTCCAAGTGTTCGATGATAATAGTCCGCATAGAGCCGTTGGCCGTAAAGCGGACGAAGGTAGTGCGAACGATCGGCCAGCACCTGGGCCTTGCCGTAGACATGCACGGCCGGAAGGAGGTCTGCTTGCAGCGATCCTGATGAATCGGTCGTGTCGCAATAAACGACCCGACATTTTTCAGCCAGACGCGCAAATTCGCCGAGCACCGCGTTGCGCTCGCTGACCCAGCGGTCGCGATGAAACTTGCTGTCGACAAGCAGGACGTCGCAATCGGTCACATCTGCTGCAGAATGATTAAAGAACCGCACATCGAACCCCGCCTCGCGCAGTTCCCGCCGCCAGACAACCAGCGGAAACAGGAAGGCGCGCCCGTTGGGCGTCTCGAAACCCGCGGTGAGAACGTGAATGCGAGGCAAGATGGGACCGTACTATCCCGCCGCCGGCGCCAACAGGACCGTGCGCAGCCCGCCAGTCCGCGTGATCATGTCGAGCACGTGTTCCGGCGACAGGTTCTCGAAGATGGCCCGGTCGTCGCCATCCGAGCGGAGTCGCAGCAATGGCTCACATCCCCGGTCCATCACCATCTTCGTTCCGCGATAGGAGGACGAACCGGCCAGGGACACCTTGTAACCATGGGCAAACATCTCGCGAAGCGGACGGCCGATGTCGTGCTCCGCGGAATAGCGCGACAGATGCGTCTCGAAAATGACCATCGGCGCCATCGCGCCGTCCTTGATGGCGGGCAGCAATCCTTCAAGAACTTCCACTTCGTGCCCTTCCACATCCATGCGGATCAGGTCAGGCCGCCGTCCGCGCATGACGGCCGGGACAGTCGTTGTCGCAACGTCAATCGCTGCGCCATTCAGGTGGAGCGATCCCGTGCCGGTGTCGTGAAACGTATTCAGATTGGACATCTCGGAAATATAGAACTTGCGCTTGGCGGTCTCATTTGAGACCGCCATCTCATGAATTTCGATGTCGTTATACCCGTTCAGCGCCAGATTCCGTTTCAGAAGCGCAACATTGCTGGGCGACGGTTCGATCGCAATAAGCGTGCCGCCCGGTTGAACCAGCCGCAGCTCCATCAAAGGATAGTAACCGATATTGGCGCCGATATCCAAAACCGTCATGCCCGGCCGCAGAACACGCTCGAGCATAATCTTGTGTTCGAGTTCCCGCTCGCCGAACAGAAGTAGAGTCCGGGAGATTCCGCGATCATCCAAGTCGAGCAGCATCCTGTAGTCATAGATGCGCCGTTCGACGAAACGCTTTCCCAAAAGGCGCTGAATTCCGCCAAGGCCCGCGCCCAACATTGCGTTGGCAGTAGCTGCGACCCCTCGTGTTCGGGTGGAGACCATAAAACTTGACAACTTCGACACGTTCGCGCCCTCGGCTAGAGTTTTCGATTTTTGGTGGTTTGTATGGGCTGTAGGCGGTATTCCCGCAAGCCAAATTCCGTAACAACTGCACCGTCGATAGTCCTGCATTCGTAGCCAACGCGCGCGATTTCGATGCGAAGCTCGTCGATGCTGCGCCCGAGTGCCGCAATCTGTCGTGGGTGCACGCTCAGGAACACGATCGGGTTGTACTTCGCGAGCGTCATCCGCGCGCCTTCCAGTACCCCGATCTCGGCGCCCTCGACGTCCACCTTGATGACCTCGGGAACCAATCCGCTTCCCGCACAGAATGCATCGATTGTCGTTTGTGTAACCGGCCGGCTGTTGACCTTGCCGCGCAGCAGGCCGGTTGCCACGGTGTTCATCCCGGCGGCGTGATCGAACTCATGAAACACGACCTGCGTTTCCTCCCCCCCGACAAGCGATGGGGCGATCCGGATGCGGCTTGTCATGCCGTTCAACGCAATATGCCGCCGCAGGTAATCCTGGTTTGCCTTCGCCGGTTCGAATGCAACCACAAGGCCTTCCGGCGCGATCACGCTGGCCATCGGCAGCGATACCAAACCGATATGGGCTCCAATATCGAAAACGCAGCGACGCCCCCGGCAGGCCTCGATGCAAGCTTCAAAGCCTTCGTTGTGATGGTGTCCCCAACCGCCGAAATCACTGAACGCAAAATATCCGTCGAGCCGGAATGGCCCGTAGCGCCCGACGCGATGGCGTACCGAAATCCGTCCGCCAGCTGCCCGTGCAAGCTTGCGCCACTGGTTGCCCAGAACGGTCCAGAACGGTCCGAACCGTCGCAGCGGTCCGTGACGCATGTTGCGAAGAGCGTTGAACAAGAGCCCTAACCCAAACTCTTACCGCTTTCGAGTTCGCTCATCAGCATGCTCTCGCGACCCGTCGCGTCACTCATTAGATAGTGCCTCCCGACGTAACCCGGCACACGGCTAATGGGTTCTTGACGACAGCAAAAAAGACGCGAGCCGCAGATCGAACTCGGTGTCGATATCCAGCGAGCGCTCGAAAGGCATAACATAGGGAATGCTGCGGTTGCCGTAGAGGCTCGCATCTCGGATGAGCGTCCGGGTCCGCGTCAGATAAATGGCGCCGTTGTTGCAGTAGACAGGATCCAGGTCCTGCCTGCGAGAAATGGGAACACTTGGCAGATAAGGCCGCAGGACGCCGTCGACGATCCTGCGGGCGTAGAGGGGGTGAAACTTCTCGGAATTCACAACGGAGACAACGGAATCGGACTCCGAGTCGCCGGCCGCCAAGCTGATAGCTTGGCGAATGTCGTCTGACGTGCGCAAGGGCGATGTTGGCTGAAGCAGCAGCACCCAATCCGGCCGCCAGCTTTCGTTCTGGTCGAAAAAGGTCAGGGCGTGGGTGACAACATCGATCGAGCGTGCCGCGTCGGTGGCCAGCGCTTGCGGTCTCATGAACGGCACCTCGGCTCCATTCTGCCGACTGATCTCCGCGATGGCAGGATCATCCGTGCTCACCACGACCCGCTTCATCTGCGCTGTAAGTGCGGCCGCTATGGTATGCGCGATTAGCGGGCGTCCGGCGCACGGAAGAATGTTCTTCTGCGGCAATCCCTTCGATCCACCACGCGCGGGGATCAGCGCGAGGATGTCTTCAACCGCGTCACTCATCGGGAAACATGCTGCGGATGTCTCGCTGGGCGCGAGCCAGATCGTCCATCTGGCCGATATCCAGCCAATAGTCCTGTACCAGATACGGCAGTGCGGTCATCGACCTGCTGGCGAGATCGTTGAACAGCGTCGGCATGTCGTATCGCTGGTTGCGCGGAACGAGTTCGAGCACGCTCGGCGAAAACACATACAGGCCGCCGCTAATCAGATGCCGTTGCACCGGCTTCTCGGCAATCGATGCAATCCGATGGTTGGCGACATTGATGACGCCATAGGGCACCTGCTGCTCATATTCGCGCACGCCCATGGTTGCCGCGGCGCCATGGTCGAGATGGAAATCCAGCATGTCGGGAAGGTGCAGCTTGGTGAGGATATCGCCGTTCATCACGATGAAGGGCGCGTCGGGGATGGCGGGCAGCAGCGACAGCGGTCCGGCCGTGCCCAGCGGGCTGTCCTCGTGAACGTAGCGGATTTCGACACCGAATCTGGATCCATCGCCGAAATGGTCGGTGATCATCGAGGCCATGTAATTCACGGCGATCATGAATTTACGCAGGCCGGAGGCCTTGAGATTGCCCAGGATGACTTCCAGCAGCGGCCTTTCGCCGAGCTTCAGCATCGGCTTGGGGCACGCCTCGGTGAGCGGGCGCAGCCGCACGCCCTGCCCGCCCGCCATGATCACGACCCAGTTGTCGCGCACCGGCGGCTGGATGAACTCCTCCAGCGTGCGCAGCTCTGTCACCTTGCCCGCCGCATCGACGACCGGGATATGCCGCAGCACCTTCTCGCGCATCACACGTAGCGTGCTCTCGCGGTCGGCATCGGCATGGACCACGACGGGATTGGCGTTCATCAGCTCGGTGATCGGGGTTTGCAGGGTCACGCCGCGCAGGAATGCCCGACGCAGGTCGCCGTCGCTCACCGTCCCCACCAGCCGTCCGCTTTCGTCGGTGACCATGGCGATCTTGCCGCCCAGCGCGTCAATCATGCGCAAGGCAGCCTCGACATTGTCGGATTGACGGAGAAAACGGTCGACCTTCATGGTGCCCGCGCCTTGTAATCCCGGCCTGCGACTATGGCCCGGTATTCGTTCTCGGCGAGATCGCGCAAGCCGTGGATGTCGAGCAGCAACCTGTCGTCGCCGCCCAGAAAGGCCTTGAGCTGGCCGAGAAAGCCCGGCTTGAGGCCCTTTTCGGATTCGTCGGGCAGCGGTACATCCTCGATCTCGAAGGAGCCCGCCTGCTGCACCTTGAGCTGCTCCAGCGGGCGCAGGACAAGACGGCGTTTCGGCGTGTTGATCTCGACACCCCAGCGGCCGGCGGAAGTCCAGTCGGCGCCGTAGTGAAACACCGCCCCGCCCGCCGTCTGTCCCGACCCGGCAAACCGCGCGGCGGGATGCCAAGGCAATGCGCCATTCGCCAGACTCGTCATGACGGCAGGCCGGCCGCACAGGAAGAAGGCGAGATCGACGACGTGGCTGGAATTGGCGAGGAACCAGTTTGCCTTCACGCGGGATGAATGCGCGGTCTTCTCGACAACGCTGCTGAGCTCGGTGAATTCGAAGCTGAATGACGACACCCCGCCGTCTTCCTCGATCAGTTCCCGCGCACGCGCGGTCGAGGCCAGGAAGCGCCTGTTATAGGCGACAAAGACATCCGCCGATGACGCTCTTGCAGCATCCGACAGCGAGGCTATCGCGGCGGAATCGACGCCGCCCGGCTTCTCGATCAGGATCCGGCGAACTCCGAAGTTCAGCAACGCGACGGTGACGTCGGGCGTGGATTCGATATCGCAGGCGACGATCGCCGCGCCGCATGGTTCGGGATTTCGCGAAAGCCAGGAGGCCAGCCCACCCTCGGCGACAGTCAATCCTGTATCCTTCCGCATTTCCTCGGCATTGCGGGTGCTGCGGCCGATGACGGCCGGTTGGCAGCCGAGTGCGCGGGCGGCGTATGCATGCGCGCGCGCGATCGGCCCGGCGCCGATCAGCCAGACGTTGCTCAGGTGATCGGACATGACAGCGCGTGCGGGTCCGCATGCTTGCGATAATGCGCCAGCAGCGGCTCCAGAATGGCAAGGTGCAGCCTTGCGGATTCGTTGTAGGGCGTAAGACCGCAGGACCCGCGTGCCGTGAGGTCCTCCACGACGGCATGGGTGAGCTGGCTCTGGAACGGCGTCTCGAACGGCAGGCTTTCCCAGGTCCAGCCGGTGTCCCGCCGGCTCAGCCGAATGATCTTGCGGGATTCGTCGACATGCGCGCGCAGCGACGGCGCCTCGATGGTGATTCCGACCGGCAGCGTCCCGTCCCGAAAGGCCGTGTAGCGGAAGACGTCGCCGCACTTGCTCTTGCCGAGCAGACTGCCGGAAAAATCGACGCCGCCGCTTCTGTGCGGGAGCGGCTCCGGGTCGACGAGCGCGTATGACATGTCAAAATCCAGCGTGCCCGACAGATAGGCCAGCAGGTCGAGCAGATGGATCGCCGTGGTTCCGATTCCGAAACGCGCATGCGTCGTGCAGGACAGCGCCACCGGCCCGCCTTCCTCTACCAGCGTCCGGCGCAAGCCGACGTAACCGGGCCACAGGCGGCGCGGACAATTAACGTAGGCATGTACGCCCGCGCGCCGGATCGCGGCGCCCGCCCAGGCAAAATCCTCGTTCGACTGAAACAGGAATTTCTCCAGGATCAGAAAGCGGACATTTCTTCCGTTCAGCAATTCCTCGATCACCTGCCGACGAGCGGCAGCGACCGTCGCGACAATTGCAACGTCGAGTGCCGGCGGAAGCGATCCTGCGGTGGCGGCTTCGGCGATCTGGAGGTCGAAATCTGTGCCGCCCGACTGAAACATCAGGTTTTTGGCCGCCGCTCTTGCCGCGGAAGACGTGTCCGTCAGGTACAAGATCGCGGGACGCTTCAGCGCCGCGAGCGCCTGCGCGTGCCGCGAGCCGATGATGCCACAGCCGATGACGGCGATGCTGAGCTGGCCGGTCGTCACAGGGAAATGATCGCGTCGGCGAATGCGGGATCGCGCAATTTTGTGGACCGGTGGATCGCCTCGCGCAATGCATCGGAATTGACCTGCGCTCGGTTCTGCGCGTCGAAGGTTCCGGGAACGATCGCGCAGCGACGCTCCAGCATGGCGCGAAGCTCAGGACCATAACGCGTGATACCAAAATCGATCAGCACCATCGACCGATCACTTCTGAGCGCGGAGCCAAAGCAGGTCTGCGGGGCAAAATCGAACAGCACCACGTCATAGTCGCCCATGACATCTTCAAAGCGGCCGTAGCAAGTTTGAACGCCGAAATCGCGGGCAAAGACCGGCAATGGCGCGACGGCGCTTTCCGGATGAGGCTTTTGCGTGACTGTCAGTCCCATTCCCTTCAGCATCGTGTAGAGACGCGCCTGCCAGTCGACCGCCATGATCGGTGGGAAATGCGGCATCGCGCCAAACCGACCGTTTGAGAGAAATGACGGCACATAAAGAAGCGACCGAGGCTCTTTTATGATGCCCACACAGGGGCCGTCGCCGTCGCTAACGCGTTGCCGCATCGGCATGATCCGCGGCAGGGACGGCCCAATCTGTAACTTTCGTCCATTTCTTTCATAAAGCGCTGCGTGAGCGTGAGTGTATGTAACGAAATAATCATTGGCTTGCAGTTCGGTGAACGGCATTAGCGTGTCTTCGCTGTAATTTGCACCATAGGCATGATCGTGCCCCGTGACCTCGCCGCCACTGGCCCTTACCGCGTCGGCGAGGAGGCGCGACCACACCACGCCGCTCGAGCCCTTCCACAGTCGATTAGGAATCCGATCGGGTCTGCGCTCGATGCGCCGCAAATAGAAGCGTGCCCACGCCGTCGTTTCGTCAAGCAGATTTGGTAATGCATCCTGCGGGACCCTGGCGCGGCCAGCGCCGGCTTGCGCGAAAGCCCCCTCCAATGCGCCGACGAGACTGTCTCGCAGAGCCGGAGATATGGGCCGGAGCGGATCGCGTGCCAGTTCGCCCTGCGTGGCGGGATAGAACCATTCATAGAGCGGCGTAAAGACGGGGCGAAGGCCGGCCAGCTCGGCATGTTTGCGCGTCAGCGGGCACGGTGTGACGGTGACAATGTCGGCCGATCGGACCAACTCGATAGGTCGCCGACGGAAGAATTCAGGGCGCGTGAGATCCGCGAACGGTCGCGCCAACCGGCGCCACGTTGCCGGCCGCAAAACTCCCTGCCGCAAAAGACGAAGCGCTCTCGCTTCCGGATAGGGTTCACCATGAAAAGCCGAGCGCCACAGCGCGGCATCGGCCGGCAGGCGCGGTGCCACCCCGTCCGCATCGCAACGTGTGGCGAGCAACCGAGCGCTAAAGAGGCTGACCACCTCAATAAACAATGGCCCGCTTACCGCGTAAGCGTAGCGCGCGTCCTCGTCGCCCCGCCGCAGTGGGTCCGCGAGCGCCGACCTCAGCGCGGCGATGATTGCCGCGGACGCCGCCATCACCTCCTGCTGCCGGACAGGCCAGTAATAGTCATCCACACCAGTCGCCTTAACCCGCAAGCGGCTGGCGTCGAAGGTCAAATCGAAAGGTTTCACAAAGCTATCTTACGCGATTTCGCCAACAGATGACTATTGACCGGGCTGACCGTTCTTCCATTCAACATCAGCAAATTCGATCGCCTCATCAGGTTGCAACGACCTGCGCGCCCGACTTCCCAACACCCTATCGAAAAGATCTGGCGGCAAGCCTTGTGCGGGCCGCTTGATTGCAACGTTGTCTGACGTAAACACTTCCCCTTCTGACACGTGCCGTCTCGCGGTCAGCGCTCGGCGGATCACCTGTCTATTCTCGATCTCACAAGGCATTGGAACCTTGTTTCCGTCGCCTCTCGCCGATTCGGCGATGCGTATTTCCGCAACCATGTCCGCAAACTGGCGGGGTTCAAGCGAAGCCGCGTGATCGGGTCCAGGCAAATTCACATCAAGCGTCAGATGCTTTTCTATGATGCAGGCGCCAAGCGCGGCAGCATAGGGCGCCACTCCGATCCCTGCTGTATGATCTGAATATCCGACAGGGCACCTCAAGGCGTCACGCATCGTGCCTATTGCCAAGAGATTGGTCTGATCAACGGGCGCGGGATATTCCGAACAACAGTGCAAGAACGCCACCTTCCCGGCGGCGCCGCTACCTTCCAATACCGACTTCGCAACGAGAGTTTCGGCCAGCGTACTTGCGCCGGTAGAGACTATCATCGGCAACCCAGTCCCGGCCATCTGACGCAAAAACGGGAAATTGGTAATGTCAGTAGATGAGACCTTGAATGCCGGCACCTTGAGCCGAAGCAGCATTTCCACGCTGCCCGCATCGAAAGGTGTGCACAGAAACATGATCCCGAGGCGACGCGACTCCTCCGCGACAGCCTCGAATTCCCGCTCGGAGAGGCGCAAGCCGTTCAACATTTCGATCTGGTTACCAGCGCCGGTTGTTTGTTGCTGATAGCGCGCTTTGGAAGCTGTCCCTCGAACGACCTCGCCCGGATCAAACGACTGGAATTTGACGGCATCCGCCCTTGCATCGTGCGCGGCCCGCACCAGGGCTATCGCATTGTCGACGCTTCCGTTGTGATTGACGCCAGCCTCTGCAACCACAAAAACAGGAGCATCGTGTCCTATTTGCCTACCGCGAATCCTGATATTATACACAATTAACTTCTCATCTTCTGCAAGATATGAAGCTGAAGCGGCGAATAGTTTCCGACCGAGTCAGGCAAAGCCGCGCTGAAGAACTGAACGAAATGGGAGTTCCTTACGAGCTTTGCACCGGCATTCCCGACGGCTACCGCGTCGTGCAGGACTCTCGACACATAATAATGTGTCGAGAGAAAGTTCCTTCTGGTCTCGATCCCCACCAGTGGCGATTCCGAAAGAGCCTGATGCTCAAAAAACGAGTCCGACAGATACAGGTTATGCTCTGCAGGCGCGATGGGCGACAGGCCAAATTCGGCGCGCGCCATGTTCAGTTCATTCAGGCCCGACGCAAATGCTTCAATAAATAGGCAATGCGCTCCAGGCCGCAACAGATCGACGATATTCTGAAGCGCCTTGATCTGATCATCCGGGTTGAGCAAGTTGATTAGAACGCGCTGGCAAATCAGAACATCGATGGATTCTGGGTCGACCGAGATGGACCCTAGATCCCGCAGATCCCCAGCCGAGACTGAAATGGCGGCGTGAGCCGCGGTTTGCTGCACCGCAAGCTCGCGCAGCGCGTCATTATACTCGATGCCTAAAAATCTGGGGCCGCTGATCGCCTCGGCCAAGGAACGCAGCGTATAGCCATTTCCGCAGCCCACATCGGCAATCACCCGGGTCTGCTTGTTTCCATCCCCGATCTCGTCAAGCGCCGCCCGAACGAAGGCATGAATGGCTTTTGTCTCCTTATCTCGGACAATTCGGTCGGCCATTGTGCTGTCGGAAGATGTTCCGCAGCTTGCGGCCACCTTGTCGTAATGACTGCGGATATCAGCATCGTAGGTTGAGGACATGGATACTTCTTTCATTCGTGTGCACCCGGAGTCAGGTGCGATCATCGACAAATTTTTTACCCAAGAGCGTTTGTTTGCTCCGATCTATGAATATGGACGCGAGATATTCGATAGCAGTCTTCGAAACGGCCTCTTTTGGCTGCCGAGGAGATACTGAAGCCGACAGCGCCTTCTCGATTCCGTCGAGGATCGCATCGCAGCTCGTGCCGACGCCGATCACATTGTCTGGCCGGATGCGCCCCTTCTGCCGGTTGCCGATATCGACGGCGGGCAGGCCCGCGGCGGGCGCCTCGTAATAGGCGCTCGACGAATTTCCGATCATCAGCCGCGCGTGGTTCATGACGCTGAGGAAACGCACGGTGCCGAGGCTCGCGACATACACTGTCTGCGGTGAACCGGCTGCAAAGGCCTGAAGCGCCTTGTCGATCACGTCGGCGCCTGGGTCGGCCCCCGGCGCCGTAATGACATATTGCAATCCGAAGCGCTCGCGGGCGGCGGTCAGCGCCTGCACAAGCGCGTTCACGCCATCGGCGTCGCTGCCCCGCGTCGTCGCATGAAAGGCGACCAGCGCAGTCGGGCGGGCGAAGTCGAGGCCCAGATCGTTGCTGAGCGCCTGTCGGTCCAACAACTGCAGCCGATGGAAATTATCGAGGCCCGGCGCCCCGCAAATGCAAATCCGCCACTCCTCCTCGCCCAGCTGGCGGACGCGCCGGCCATAGACGTCATTCGCCACAAAATGCAGATGCGAGAGCTTGGTCAGCGCGTGGCGCACGCCGTCATCGAGCGCGCCTTCGGTGACCTCACCGCCATGAAAGTGGCCCATCGGGATTGCCGCGATGGTGCAGGCGGTCGCCACCGGCAGGAGTTCCCAGCGATCGCCGAGGACCAGCACCACATCGGGCCTGCGCCGGTCGAGATACTCGGCAAATCCCGTCACGATGGTCGCAGACACCTGCGCCAGGCTTTGCGCATCTGTGCGTTCCAGCATGACCGGAATCCTGGCGCTGATCTCGTGGCCGTCGGCCTCAATCTCCGCGACGGTCGCGCCATGCCGCCCGGATAAATGCGAGCCGGTGACAACAAGGTCGAGGTCGAATCTCGCATCGGCGCCGATATCGTGTGCGATCCAGCGCAGCAGGCCATACTCGGCCCGGGTAGCGGTCACGATGCAGACCCGGATGATCGGCATTGCGGTCAGGCTGCTAGTCCATCGGCGAGCCGCGGGCTGCTCGGCAGGTTGATCAGCCGCGCACAGATCGATTCCGTCACCGGCAGGTCGGCGCGCGGAAAGCCGGTCTGGTAGGACAGCTGATGCATCGGCGTCCATGCCGGGCGGCTTTGCAGGCCCGCGTCGTTGAGTCGCTCCAGGATGCGATCGCGCTGCTCCTCGAGGCCCGGCCGCAGGAGAATGGCGTTGAGCCAGTAATTGCTCTGTGTCCCCGCGCGCTCGACCAGGAATGTCACGTCGCTGTTCCCACGAAAGACCTCGGCATAGGCCTGCGCCAGCCTACGCTTGCGCCCGACGAAATCCGGCAGTCGCTCAAGCTGCGCACATCCAAGCGCGGCGTTGATGTTGGGCAGGCGGAAATTGTAGCCGGGTTGGTCGTGAATGAAGGCCCAGCGATGCGGCAGCTTGGCGGTAGTGGTGACGTGACGCGCCCGCCGTGCAATCTCCTGGTCGTTGGTCAGGATGGCGCCTCCGCCGCCCGTCGTTACGATTTTGTTCCCGTTGAAGCTCAGCACGCTCATCACGCCATCACTGCCGACCGGCCGGCCGCCTGCCCGCGAGCCAAGCGCCTCGGTCGCGTCCTCGACAACCGAAAGACCATATTCGGACGCGATCTTGCAAATCTCGGTCATCCGCGCCGGATGCCCGAAGATGTGCACGGGCACGATTGCCTTGATCCGCCGCCCCGTGTCCCTGTTCGTGGTTCGGCCATCCCTGCATACAGCGACGAGGCCGAGATGCTTCTTGAGGGCTTGCGGATCCAGGCCGAGGCTGTCCTCGTCGCAATCCACGAAATGCGGAATTGCGCCGCAATGCTGCACGGCGTTCGACGTCGCCACGAAGGTCAGCGCCGGAACAAACACCTCGTCGCCTGGCGAGACGCCGGCGACTTCCAGTGCGACCTGCAGCGCGGCGGTCCCATTCGCGCAGGCCACCGCAAAGCCCATGTCGAGCATTGCCGCAAGGTCTCGCTCGAACCGATCAACAAAGGCGCCGCCTGACGAAACCCACCCGTCATCGATGCAGGATTTCACATAATCCCACTCACGGCCACGAAATTCAGGCTCGTGCAAGGCGGCCCGTGGCGCCGGCACAACATGCCGCACCGCCATCAAAATATCCGCTGCGAGATCGGCGCGCACGGGTCAGACGGTGTACTGGTCGCGCCGGTAGAACGCGAGATTGGCGGGGTCAGAGAACCATTCGAACGTGCGCTCCAGCCCGCCGCGCAACCCGTCCAGGCCCTTCACCTCCGGGGTCCAGCCGAAGAACTTAAGCGCCTTGCGGTTGTCGGACAGAAGCTGCCGAACTTCGCTACGCTCAGGCCGCAACCGCTGCTCGTCCGTCCGGATTTCGACGCTTTTTCCCGAGATTCCGATCAAAAGATGCGCAAGTTCGCCGATGCTGACATCGAATCCCGCCCCTAGATTGACGACCTCCCCTATCCCTGCCTCAGCATTAAGCGCCGCGATGATTCCGCACGCCGTTTCGGATACATAAGTCAAGTCACGGCGGGGCTCGAGATCGCCGAGATTGAGGACGCCGGATCCGCGCAGCAGCTGCGTGATGATGGTCGGGATCACTGCCCGGGTGGACTGGCGCGGCCCGAACGTATTGAAGGGACGCACAACCACGACCGGCGTTCCGAAGCTGCGGTAATAGGATAGCGCCAATTGATCGGCGGCGATCTTTGTCGCCGCATAGGGCGACTGCGCCACCAGCGGGTGCTCCTCGCTGATCGGCACGAATTGCGCGGTTCCGTAGACCTCGCTTGTCGAAATGATGATGACCCGCTGCGTGCCAAGGTCGCGCGCCGCCTGCACCACGTTCAGGGTGCCGCGAATATTGGTGTCAACGTAGCTCTCGGGCGCGACATACGAATATGGAATCGCGATTAGCGCGGCGAGATGGGCAACCTTATCGCAGCCCTTCATCGCTTCCCGCACCGACAGCGCATCTCGCACGTCGCCGGCGATGACCTCGATGGCGGCCTGTGTGGCAGGCACTGTGAAATCAAGCCATCCTCTGTGACCGAATGAATTGTACTGGACGAAGGCTCGGACATCGTGGCCGCGTTGGACCAGTTCATCTATGAGGTGAGAACCGATAAATCCGTCCGCACCGGTTACAAGAATCTTGGACATGAAATCATCTTACTCGGATAAGGAAAACTGAATGGTTTTCATCGAGCACAGTGAATGATGCGCGCAGAGAGCGGCGCTCCCGCACCAATACCTCGACGAGATGAGAACCGATCAAGTCAACCGCGCTAGCTGCAAGAACAATCTCATCCATATTACTCATTTGTCGACACTGGCCCGCGTTGGAGGTCAGACGCGCGCTCGACCACGCCAAGGATGCTGTCAAGATCGAAGACAGATCCTTTCGAAGAAAGCATCTCGAACACCCGCGACACGAAAACAAAATCCTCAGGTGTGTCGACGACCCAACGATGATGCGAAAGGTCTCGCGTGTGGACGACCGAGCGCACTGAAAACCGGTCGTCGTGATCGCGAATATAGTTCGCAACAAACTCCCGATCGAGCGGATCGGTCAGATGTGCGTCACACCAAGTCAACGCGCGAGTGGCGATCACCTCCCCGCTCAGCCCTTCGGGGAAGGTCCAGACGATCTTATTTGACACATAGTCAACATCGGGATGGGACCGGAACGTGTCAACTAGAGTTTGTAGGACCACCGGATCGGCGAGCGGACAATCACCGTTTACCTTGAGGATCGCATCAGCTTCGGCGACGCGGGCGGCACCTAATAGTCTCGCAGCAAGGTCATCTTCTCCCGGTTCGCGGTGGATCAGAAGACCGCGATTTTTCGAATATTTAACAAGTTCGTTGTTTCTCGTATCCGCAGTGGTGGCGAGCACCAAATTATTTAAACCCGTTACTCGCTCTAGACGATCTATTAGATGTCCAACAAGCGGCTTTCCGCGAATCGGCAGCATCATCTTCCCCGGCAAACGGGTTGACCCCATCCGGGCTTGTATCAGGCCGGTTATACGCATTGTGCGCGGTTCATCGAAGAACGCTCTCAATCGCCTTTTCCAACCTCGCGCGGCTGTACTTCAGCGCACTACGAAGTTCAGACGCGCCAGTGGGTGCCGAACGGAGAGAAGCAATCAGACTGGCGCGGTCGGTCGCGCGAGGCACTATAGGTTTGGGGCGCCCCCACGCATTCATGTCCGGCCCTGTCGGTGCCGGCTGTACGCTGATGACATGCCGGTTAGCCAGAACGGCATCAACAAGCAGTGACGAGAACATGCCAACAACAGTACCCGCGCTGGCGATCGCTTTGTGGCCTGAATTCACTACAGTCACAAGGTCGTCCGTGACTGGCGGAGGCATTTCGTCGGCGGGGTGCGGCGCGAAAAAGATGCAGCGGACCCGATCCGGATGCTGGCGCGCGACATCCAGAAAAAGTGCCCAAGCGTCGTATTCCGTATAGCCGAGGCTGCTGCCAAAGGTACGTCGTACTGGCTGACTGACAAACATTACGTCCCGCGCGTCCGTTGAGGGCAAGGGTTGCACTGCTTCCCAAGCCGGGTGTCCGACCGCAAGAATCAGGTCCGCGGGGAGCCCTTCCACTTCGGCCTGCGTCATGGCGTATTCATCTATCACCAGAATCTTGTTCGGCAATTCGAGTGGCTGCCCGGCAAACAGCAGGCGGTCACGATAGCGATACCAGGTGTCGATGAAACGGATGACTGGCAATCTCCGCACCCGGGCGTAATCGCACGCCGCTCTTTCCACCGGCGCTCCACTGGCGGATGCGATAACGACATCCGGGTGCCAGCCGTCCAGCGCGTCCGCCAGCATAGTGCCGGTTTCAACGACGCCGCAGGAAAGACAGCGCAGTTGACTGACTTCGTCACGGGAGCGGCGGCCGCGCGTGGCCCCATCGAGCGACAAGCGCCAGTCGGGCGACTCCGTCGATGAAAGCCAATGCTTCCATAGGGGCAATAGATATGCGAATGAACCCTCCTGCCCGACGGCAAAAAGTGCGCGATAACTCATTCTTCGGAGCGTCTTTAAACGAACTTGGCAGCAAGCAGCGCGTCACGATGGGCGAAAACCTTACCGACCGCTTCGACGACACGGTCGATGTCTGCACCAGTCAGCGGCGGGTAGATTGCGTTCGTGAGCATGATTTCACGATCCTGCAGACGCTCCGTTGTCGGGCAAAGCCCTCGCTGATAACTGATGTCGGCATTGCGCGAACTTGCCGTGAAAGGGAACCCACTTTTTCCAAAGCAGATCTTGCGCTGATAAAGCGGCTCCAGATAGAGCGGCTTCACATAACCGGCGCGCCACGGAATTCCTTCCGCCTGCATAGCCTTGCAAAACAAATCGCGCGGGATGCCTGTTTGCGCTTCGTCGTAGCGCATCGCATAGAAGTAAAAGACGTGTGAACAATGCTCGCGCACCGCGGGAGTGGTGATGCCCGGAAACTGCGATAAGCCCTGCGTCAACCGGGCAGCCAATGCGACTCGGGCCTCGTTGAGCGCATCGAGTTTTCCGAATTGGACTCCCGCCACGGCAGCTTCCATCTCGGTCATCCTGTAATTGAGACCCGCGGTGTTCACGATGTCGTCGATGCGCATCTGTTCCACTACGACTTCGCCGTGATTACGAATGAGCGCGACTTTCTGCGCTATCCGGTCGCTATCGGTGAGAACGACGCCACCTTCACCGCACTGCATCGTTTTGTGGCGGTTGAAGCTGAATATGCCGGCGTCACCGATCGTGCCAGTCGGCCGGCCATCGCAATACGCACCTGGCGCTTGCGCATTATCTTCGAGCAGAAACAGGCTGTGACGTTTCGCGATCACTTGGAGCTCAGCAAGTCTCGCCGGATGCCCGAACAGATTGACTGCCATAATCCCGCGTGTGCGCGGCGTGATTTCCGCCTCGACTGCCGCCGGGTCCAGGCAGAAAGTGGAATCCTCAATGTCCGCGAAGATCGGCACCGCGCCAGTGAACAGAATTACGGTCGCGCTCGCAGACATGGTATAGGGCGGCACGATCACCTCGTCGCCGGGGCCAACGCCCATGGCTGCCACCGCGCAGTGTAGCCCGGAGGTCGCGGAATTCACCGCGATCGCATGCTTGGATCCGAACCGCTCGCGGAATGCTACTTCTAGTGCCTGAACACGCGCGCCGCCCCAGAACTGATCGTTTGGCGTTGCGACAAAACCAGACAATTCGCCGCCGTCGAGCACTGCCATCACAGCGGCTTTCTCCTCTACGCCGATGGTGTTGTAAGGCGGGAACTGTGTAGGATTCACAGGAGTGCCACCAAGCAAAGCGAGCGTTGAGGAGTTACTCATCAATTTTCATCCATGCAGGGGTTTCAGCTCATTCAGCTCAGCGCAATCCGTCTGCCGCCCTCACGCGCGGAACGCAGCGCCGCTTCGAGGACGGTAAGTCCGGCGATTGCTTCAAGACCATCACAGCCAGGCAACGGCGCGCCGCAGGCGAAGTGGTAACTGATCGCCTGATAGAATTGGTACAATCCACTAATGGCGGCATCGGCCCCCACACGCGTGCCCGGCCCGAGCTGGGTATAGCCGGGATAGAAGCGGTCCGGCACCGGATCATAACGGCGCATTTCCACGCCGGCATTGGCGATCTCGATCCGCCGATCTTCGAAGAACAGATCGATCTCAAACTGGTCGAAGCGCAATCCGGACATCCCAATTACATGTGCATCAAAGCCTTGCTGCATCCGCATACTGAACGTCACAACCGGGTCTTTTCCTGACACTTCCGGCGTCAAAGCCTGAACGGCTAGCGCAGGTCCGAACCATTGGAGCATAAGGTCGATGAGGTGCGACCCGTAGTTCAACAAGCCCTTTCCATACCGCAAGATAGCGCACCGCGGCGCACCCGGCAGCGATTGGCGCAACGCTTCATGGCGCAGGTCGAACCGCCGTTGAAAATTCACTCGCAGCGCTACGCCGCGACTGTCGGCTGCCGCTACAATTCTCTTGGCCTCGGCCACCGTGGACGCCAGCGGCTTCTCGACAACCAGCAGCTTTGGCCGCCGCTCCAACGCCTGCATCACAACCGGAAGCCGCACCGACGTGGGCGTGGCCAGCACGATGACCTCCGCCTCCCCGTTCTCCAACTCTTCCGCGCTGCTTAGCACGCGCGATGCAGCGTGCGGCCACCTCCTTTGGAACGCCGACCGTGCTGCCTCGTCCGGGTCGGCGACAGCCGCCAGAGTTAAATTGGAGGTTCCCAGCACGCAGCCAATATGGCTGCACGGTCGCCCACCCGAATCATGGCCGCTTGCGATGCGTCCCAGCCCGATAACAGCGACGCGGGTCACGCAGATCGTGCCTTCCTGGCGAAATACTCCTCGCGCAAGATGCTCATCATTAGCGCGTCGTAATAGCGACCGTTGCGATAGATCAACTTGCGGCGGATGCCCTCGCGGACGAATCCAGCTTTTTCATACGACCTAATGGCGCGTTCGTTCGCGGTGTTAACGCCGAGATAGATGGTTTCTAGATTGAGCTTGTCAAAGCCATAGGCGATGGTGAGCTGGGCCGCCTCACCTCCCAACCCCTTGTTCCAAGCCTCGGGTACGCCGATAATGATTCTAAAATCAGCCCGGCGGCAGATCCACTGAATTACGTAAAGCCCGCAACAGCCGACGGGATTGCCTGTTTTCTTGTCGATGACTGCAAACGCAACCGTGTCTTGGGCCTCTGTCGAAATACGGTAAAGTTCGTCGAGATCACCCTCGCTCGCTGGCTTCCATCCGGACTCCATAAAAGCGGTGACGTCAGGATTGTCGAGCCAGCGCTGGTAGAGCTGCATATCTTCGCGCCGAAGACCGCGCAACTTCACCCGATCACCCACCAAAAAAGCCATCTCTGCATCATTCATGGCCAGGAAACCCATCCAAGAATTTGGCAAAAATCAGAAGTTTGTAATCATCGAAGCGCCTAGCTACGATCTGTACTCCGAGCGGCAAGCCGCGATCGCCTTGTAGCAGCGGCAATGACATTGTCGGGGCGTAGCACATGGTCCAGATCAGAGAATGGTCTTCTGGGTCAGGGGCGTCCAAGCCTACGGGCGCTACGTCGGCCGCACTCGGACATAAAAGCACATCAAATCGTTGATCAAGCAGCTGATCGAACTGCCTAGCTAACCTGCTCTGTTCGGCAAGCGCGCCTTCATAGTCCTCAACGCAAATCTGTCGACCCTCTACAATAATGTCCGCAAGAAGCTGACTGAATGCCGCGCCAGCCCGCTCCCACTCCATCTTAAAGTAGTAAGAAAGCGCTTTGTGATAGATCGTGCGATGCACGTCATGGGCGTGGTCGAACTCGACTGGCAGCCGAAATTTCGCCACCTCTACGCCTTGCCCCTCTAGCCATCGCCCGACGCTCTCAATACCGCGTTTAACATCGGGGTGCTCGAGATGCGATTTAGGTCCCTCAATAATCGCAACACGCCAATGCCTATCGCCAATCCCATGCCGCCGCGGATCGGAAAATTCGCGATCGACAATAGGATAATTCGGTCCGGTGACCCGCAAGACGTCGAATAGCAATGCAGCGTCAGCGACCGACCGCGTCATCATCGCGACAGTGTCCAGCGTGTCGGTGGTTTTCAGCATTGCCGTCCGCGGAACGGTTCCGTACGAGGGCTTGAATCCGTAGACTCCACAATAGCTCGCGGGTCGGATCGTGGAGGCAGCAGTCTGGCTCGCCAAGGCCACCGGCACCATGCAGGCGGCTACCGCGGCGGCCGAACCGCTTGAGGACGTGCCAGTGCTGCGCGCGAGATCCCACGGGTTCCGCGTACCTGGTGCTGCATGAACCGCGAATTCGGAAGTCGCGAGCTTGCCGGCTATGATGCCACCGCGGCGGCGCAGAGATGTAACCGCGCGAGCGTCGTTGCCAGGCGTATAGTCGGCAAAAATTGCGCTTCCGTGCTTGGTCGGCATATCGGCAGTATTAAAGATGTCTTTCACGCCAATCGGCAGACCGAATACTGGGCCTGGCAAATTCACCCGTCCATTTAGCTGCCGCAATGTCGCGTCCGCTTGCCGTGCTCTTTGACGCAGCAGTTCGGGATTCCACCAAGTCCAAGCGCGTACGTCGTTTTCACAACGCGCTGAAATGTCGGCGCAGCTCATGCAATATTCTTCGACGGAAATTTGTCCAGTTCGAAGCAGGGTCAAGAATTCCGTCGCGGTCAACACGGCCACGCTATTGCTCTGTTCGATGATCGGCGGCAAACGCCGGCGCGTATGAGAACTCATGGCAATAATTTCGCTGCTCCCTGCCGTTGTGCACGGAGGATTTCGTGGAATTCTTCTTCGGAATAGCCAGTGATTTCGAGATAGTAATCAAGTGCGCCCGGTCGTTCCGCATCTACTGATTTCGCGATCTCGAACGCCTCCTCGCGCGTCATCAAACCTGCCCGAACGTCCTGACTCGCGAAATCCGTTCCACGACCATAACCGCGCTTCACCCATTTCGAATAATCATGAACGCCTGGCATTCGACATTCGACGCTCTTGTAACACTTGTACGAGCCCTCGACTTTGTCTTCCTTCCAGCCGTAGCGCTCCACCAGAAATTCAGTCTGACGCTCATGATCCCAGAACATATAATCTCCGAGATAGATCGCCTTGATGTCAGCCTTGATGAGCTCCTCCCGTGAAGGCGGATAGAACATTCGCATTTCAGCCTTGCCGAGATTTTTGCCTATGACCGCATCGGGCCCTTTGCGAACCGAACCAGCCATATGGATGTCTGCCACATTGACAGCAGAAGACATCTTAAATTCCTGATCGAAGAACGTATCGCGCCCGGAAAACTCCGCTGGGGACTCACCCCAAACAAGAAGCTTGATGCCAAACTTCACCGCCATCGTTAATGGGAACGCCATGATGCCCGAGTGGCAATGCCAACAGGCATCACCGATCAGCGGTAGCGACTTGCGCGCAAGACGATTCACCAATCCCCGTTTCGGAGTATACATGATATGATCCACATCAAGTCGCTCAACTACGTTCCAAAGGTTCTCCCAACCAACCTTACTGAACCAGTTGTGACTGAATGTGACAGCAAGTGGTTTCATTCCATAAATGCGCGTTAGAACATGAAGCTGGAATGCACTGTCTTTCCCGCCACTGATGGGCACCATGCAATCATAGTTGTCTCCCGCGACACGCTTTGCGTCTTCGAGCAAACTGGCCAGCGCTTTCTCCCGCTTGGCCCAATCAATGCGCATCTTCTCTTCGGATGCACGGCAAGCTTTGCAAATTCCCATTTCGTCGAAGCCAATGCCCTCCGTAGTGTCGGGCATACAGCACCGTGCGCAATAGCGAAGCTGTGGAAATGGAACCTTCACATCTACCATCGCTATTCCTCCTTTATACTGTAACCTGGTGCGATCACGTCAGTTCGGCGGTCGATAACCCAAGAACTAGGGCGCCCCGCGTTACCAGCCAAATACTCTTGTAAAGGGCGCAATGACGGCGATGTTCAGCCATGTAATTGCGCAATGGATCTGAATGTCGGCGCTTCCGCGCAACCGACAATGCCGGCAACAAGCGCGTTAGTTGCCCTTTCGATATCCTCGTCAGCAAATGCATCCTTCTCTAAATTCGAATACTTTCCTAGATCGAAGGAAGCGTGCAACGTGGCAGCTCGCAGGCGCGAACCGTCTCGACGTGCCCTCTCACGGTCGAACTTGTCCGATAACGCGAAATCAATCGCCGGCCTAAGATCTTCTTCACGTAACACCTTCTGAATATGAGGCACGCAATCGTAAAAATTGTGCCTGCCGAAGACGATCACTGGCTTACCGAGAATGGCGGCTTCAAGGCCCGCCGTGCCTGTAATCGTGACAACAGCGTCGGCAGCTTTGACTACATCGACGCCGAGTTCATAGATATCCAGCAAGACCGTATTCTTGAGACGAAGAATTTGCTCGTAGAAGTCACGCGGACGACGTCCAGCGCCGTAAATAGTCTCCTTGACCGCAAGCACTGCATCCGCTGGCAAGTCGCGTGCGATAGACATAATCGCCCACAGCTGGCTGAAGTACTCGGGCGACATCCAGTGCAACGACATTTCAGGCTCGGTATGGAGCGGGAAATAAACGATGCGGCGCCCCTTAAGGTCAGCCAGTCGTCTAGCGCGCGGATATCGAAGTTTCTTCAGATCGAGATATTCACGCACCAAGTACCGCATCATCGAAGTATAATAGTAAGTTGGCTTAAATTTCTTGCGGTGCTTGAAACGATACAAGTAGCCCAACGTCGTCGAGAACATACGCTTAAGGAGGCGACCGAAAGGATGTGCCTTTACAATACGATTCCGCTGCCCGACGTCCGCGTAATACTGCCGGACATCTTCGACGGGATCGAAATGCTCGGCCTCCATAGCATGATAAACGGCGGCGACATCCGGATAGTCGATGAGCTCGGAATGCGCCCAGAAATATCCATTTTCAACACGTGAAGAATAAAGGTAGCGGAATGGCACACCGCGCGCTCGTGCCAAGACCGCCTCCTCCTTCAAACCATTGAGATGCAGCGTGATGCCTTTGTCGTTATATTCGCGCTGCCAGAAATCAAAGACGGCGTTGAACGCTTGGACGATCTGCTCGTAGCTTGGCACTACAGCATAATACGAAGTCGGATGGTTAAACCCGCCAAGATAAAAGCCAATTCCGAAGTCGCGACGCGTCATGCGCACCATATTATATGTGCAACCTAGAAACTCCTCGTAAGCGCGCGCT
Source organism: Pseudorhodoplanes sp. (assembly GCA_032027085.1). Taxonomy (NCBI): domain Bacteria; kingdom Pseudomonadati; phylum Pseudomonadota; class Alphaproteobacteria; order Hyphomicrobiales; genus Pseudorhodoplanes; species Pseudorhodoplanes sp. The sequence goes on from JAVSMS010000001.1 coordinate 4,568,411, forward strand.
TTTGCCAGAACATTAGCCGGATCCGTCACCGGCTTAAGCGCCGCTTCATGAAGATGATCAGCTTGGATAATGTCGTCTACAGCATCATTTAGGAATTCTTCGTAATATTTCCTGGCGTCGATTGAGCGAACGTAAACATAGATCTTAGAACCAAAGCGCTGCCGTAATTTGCGGCAGATCGCGAGCATGAGCACGCGAGTATCAGCTCCGTCTGTCACAGCGACAGCAGCAAAAGGCGATTCCGGTTTCTGGCTCGTCTGCGGCAATATCATCATTTACCCTTCATATCGCTCATATCGCCGCTGCGACGGTTTGTTCTGACCCACGCAATACGATGCTACCTTGTGAAAGATCATAGACTCTATCGGCTGCGCCGATGATGGCAGGCTGGTGAGAGATCGCGAGGACAGTAATGTCCTTTGCGAGATTGCGCAGTGTACCGCAGATAGCTTTTTCGGCATCAGGATCGAGCGCCGTGGTTGGCTCGTCCAGAACCAGGAAACGCGGGTTGCGTACAAGCGCGCGCGCGATCGAAATGCGTTGACGCTGACCGCCAGAAAGTCGTGCGCCGCGCTCGCCGACCATTGTTCGCATTCCGTCAGGAAGCTCTGTTACAAAAGCAAGCGCATCTGCGCCGCGAAGCGCGGCTTCGATCTCCTGCTCGGCAATTGCAGGGTCCCGCAGGCTGACATTGTTGGCGATCGTATCATGCCAAAGCACGACATCCTGCGGAACATAGCCGATGAGTCTCCGCCATTTGGAAATGTCGATCTGCGACAATGGCGTCCCATCGATCTCAACTTCTCCCGAGTTCGGAATGCTCATTCCGAGAAGAATATCGATCAGAGTGGATTTCCCTGCACCTGACGGGCCTATGAGAGCCGTCATCTGACCCGCTGGAATCACCATCGACACATCGCAAAGAACGGGCACCGCGTCGTAGCTGAAATTGACGTGGCGCAGTGCAATACTGCGCTCAAGTCGCGGTACAACCCTTCCATGAAGCACTTGATCCTGCTCGGATCGCGCTTCCACGAGAATGTCACGCGCGACGCGGTAGCTGCTCTCGAACGAAGCGGCCTTTTGATAAAGGATTTGGACTGTGCCAATCCGCGACACTAACCGCTGGAACACCACGACCATAAACAATAATTCAGCGATCGGATAATTCAGCCAACGAACCGCGCAGTATAGTCCGATCGCGAGGAAAATGGCGAAGATCGGCTCCTGCGCGATTGACATCAATGTCGTTGCGAGAAGGAGGTTGCGCTGCGCCGTCTTCAGCTCCTGCGTGTCGGACTCAAGTAGTGGCGCAAGACGGTCCTCACGCGCCATTGCCTTGAGCGGCTTGATGAGTTGGAGACCTTCGACCACGCGGCTCATCAAATCGGCCATGGCCATGACCTGACGCCGTCCAGCGAGCCGTGTCACATGCACAAGCGCGTGCAGCGACGCAACCATCAACAGCCCGACGAGAAGACCGGCCACCGTCACCTGCCACGAAGTGAACAGCGCGATGGTCACATAAATCAAAACTTGTAGGACCGTGGCCACTAGAGAGATCAAGGATGAATACAGGCTAGCTGCCTGGTTCGCCTCGTTAGTCACGGCGTTGGTCAACCGTCCAGTCGATTGGCGGATAAAATACGACCACCGCGCTTGCATGAAGGCGCGCACAAGGCTGAGGCGCATCTGCGCTGCGACTTCGACAGAAGCATTACCAGCTATCAGCGTGGAGACAAGCCTCAGAACGGCTGTCGCGACCACTGCGACGACGGTGATGGAGAGCAGCACACCGAAATGTGCCGGAATTCCAATAGCCGCCAACGCAGAACTAACTGTTTGCGCGATGCCACCGCTCGAGTGCTCACCACCAATGGCTATCACGATGATCGGCAGCAACGTCAGGATGCCGATGCCCTCGAAAATTCCCGCGATCAAGACCACCGCTAGCGCGAGCAGAAGCCTGAGCGGATCGTCGCGCAAAAACTCAATAAAAACCGCAGCTAGGTTGTCGCGGCGGACCGTCGGCCCTTGGTTGTTTGCAGAGTCAGCTGACATTTCTGTCTCTTGAAACCATAGTCCAATCTAGTGGCATTCCGCGCTTCAGTGCTCGCGTCGCTTTGCGGCCGAGCACATCTGGCAAATACTTCGGCGGAAGGCCATGGCCTGGACGAATGGAGCGTACGTTCTCTGCAGTGAGGGTCTCTCCTGCGTTGACGTCGCGGACGATGTAGAGCGAGCGGCGAAACACGATATTGCCTTTTGCGCCTTCGGTTCGCTCATAAGTCACGCAACCCATCGCGGCCCAAGCGTTGCGGCAGGCATGGCACAGTTCGACGAACTCGGCGGGTTCCAGCGAGAACTTTGCGTCTGGCCCACCATCAGCCCGACAGAGCGTCATGTGCTTTTCGATCACGCATGCGCCAGAGGCAACAGCGGCGACAGCGACCTCGGTTCCCATTGTATGGTCCGACAATCCAATAACAACGCCGAACCGCTTTGCCATGTCACCGATGGTGCGGAGATTCGCCTCTTCGGGCCGTGCCGGATAGGCGCTGACGCAATGCAAAAGAATAGGCGAGGCTCCATGAGGATGGGCGGCAGCGTCAAGTGCCTCGGCAATTTGGTCCGCGTCGATCATGCCAGTCGAAATAATAACCGGCTTTCTCGTGGCGGCAGCTCGCCTAATGAGCGGCAGGTCAACGGCCTCAAACGAAGCTATCTTGTAGGCTGGCGCACCTAGTGATTCTAGCAGTTCGATGGCGGTCTCGTCGAACGGGCTGCTGAACACCGTGAGTCCTACCTCACGGGCTTTGGCGAACAAGTCTTCATGCCATTCCCAAGGCGTATGTGCCTGACGATAGAGGTCATAAAGACGCCAGCCGTCCCATAGGCCGCCTTGGATAACAAATCCAGGGCCGTAATGATCAATCGTGATCGTATCCGCAGTGTAGGTTTGTAGCTTGATCGCGTCAGCTCCGGCTGCTTTCGCCGCCTCAATCAGCGCGAAGGCGCGTTTAATGTCGCCGTTATGATTGCCGGACATTTCAGCGATCATGTACGGGGGATATTCTGGACCGATCCGCCGCCCTGCTATAGCCAATTCGCTCATGCAGAAGCTTTCAAATGCAAATTTTCATGAGCGAACCAGCCGTTCCCGAAAGCGCGAAAGCCCGCTTTTTCGAATAGTCGCCGCGACGGTTCGTTGCCTGGCAAAATTTGCCCTACCAGTCGCGCGTCGGGAAGAAAACGGCGAGCGAGTTTGAGTGCTGCGAGTCCAATACCCTGCCGGTAAGTGGCGGGATCTGTGACGATCGATATCTCGTAGTCGTCATTGTCCGTCCGATCGAGCCGCAGCAGTCCAACAGATACATTGTCCCTGACCACGAGATGCAACAGCGACTGTCGCGATCCCAGAGTTTGCTCCATCCACGCCCGATGAACTTCCGCGGTGGGAACTGCCGGATTGCGGGCAAATCGGCGTGTTTCCGGGGCTTGCTGCCATCGGAAGATAAGATCGGTGTCGTCGAGCGTTGCAGGCCGCAGCGTGACGGCGCGGCCCGCCGAATCGCTTTCTGGATTCGCCAGCAGCACGGCACGTTGCGTGCCAAAGCCGTCGCACAACGCCGATGCCGCAGACGACAACGCATTACGCAGCCCTGCGTCCGCCACCAATGCGCGCACATAAGACGCTGCTTCTTGTGTGGTAGCTGCGACGATCCCGGCAGATCGAGCCGCCACGGTCTCTGCGACCGCACGTTGATTGTCAGCCGTTATCATCAGGACCATAGGCAAACCCAAACATGCTGCTTCCCAAGTGGTGCCGCCTGCGGCGATAACGGCGATATCTGAATCGCGCATTAGCTCCGCCATATTGGTGGCATCGACATGGAGTCGCGCATTGGCTACGCGCGCGGCTTCGCGAATGGACGGAAGATCGCGCGCCGCGGCCCCTACGGCAACGTCAACTGAAACGCCTTCTGTTGTATCTGCGACGGCCGCGACCAGAGTTGCAAGCTGGTTGGATGTATCGGCGGTTCCAAGTGACAGCAGGACACGCTGAACATGTCTATCGCGATTTGTCGCCCGCACGGAGGCGAAGGCAGGACGCAGCAGCGCGTAACTTGGACCGGAAGCGATGCAAGTCCCTTTACCGACACGAGGAGGGTAGGAAGAGATTGGGCGGTCCGGCATTGGATCGATGAGAATGTCGCAGTCATGATCCCGGTCGACGAGATCGTCAATCACGACAATTCTGCGCGCCCAAGAACGGCATGCAGACTCATACACGGCGTCAAGGCCGTAATGATCAATTACGAGCAAATCACAGCCCCCAGGAACGGCTGCCTGCATTTCGTCCGCGCTTGCGGGGTGCTCCAGCGAGATCCAGCGATACGGTGACCGAGTCAGCGCCGGCACAACAGAAGGCGTTTCGACCGTTCCCGCAAAACTGACCATCCACCCGTCACGCGTGAGACCCTGCGCCAGCGCGAGGCAGCGCACAACGTGGCCGCCGCCGATCGCCACCGAAGCATCCGCGCGAATTACGGCGTGCCGCGACCTCATCCGGCTCTCTCCCGCATATGCCGTATGGAAAGTGCCAGATCAAGATCGTCGACATCATCGATGTCCACTGCAGAGCGCCAGTCGATTGGATGAAAAATATGTCCGGCTCCATAGAAGGTGCCGCTCTCGCGCAGAGCCGCAACGTTCGCGATCCAGATCGCCCCACTCGGACAATAGAGGTCGTCGAGTTCCTGACTGCGTTTGGTTAACGCCTCCTTGAACAGTGCTTCCGGCCGACCGGAAGCATCAAGCCGGTGCGCCCACCACGGGTTCATCCAGCCGTACCGGAAGCAGCTCAACAGGAACGGTGCCCGGGTCGCGCGGAAACGATCAAACGCGACAGCGATATCGGTGCTGTCACGCAGCGGGCAGTTCGGCATCAACTGCACGACTGTATCATAATTCTGGCCCCAGTGAATTTCAGCCTGACGTAGCGCCGCAAGCGTGGCCGCGGCCACCGGCGCTGTGTCGTCGGCCGCAGAATCCCGCAAAAACGGAACTTGTCCACCATAAGCGCGAGCGCAAGTCGCGATATCAGCATCGTCCGTCGATACAAGTACGTAGTCGAACAGACCGCTACCGAGCGCCGCATCAATGGTCCAGGCCAGAAGCGGCTTCCCAGCGAAGTCGATAACATTCTTGCGCGGAATCCGCTTCGATCCGCCGCGCGCCGGAATGATCGCGATCGCTCGCATCACCATACAGTCCACCCGCCGTCAACCACGAGATTATGGCCTGTCATTCCCGAACTTGCATCCGAGAGAAGAAAATCGACGGGTCCCGCGATCTCGTCTTCCCGCAGCATGCGGCCTGTGGGCGCAAGGCTCGCATAGCGGCGCTGCAACTCGACATCGGCACGCCCTTCGACACCTCCGAACGAAACGCAATTGACCTGAACACGCGGTGCAAGGCGCACCGCCAACTCGCGAGTCAAATGGATCAGTGCGGCCTTCGCGACACCATATTGGATCGGCGGTTGGGACGCATGATCGACATAAAGCGCCCGATTGGGTGCAACGAGTCCATACTGCGATCCTATATTAACTACCCGCTCAAGCTTCGCGTTGGGCGAGTTAGCGAATGCCAGCGTCAACTCTCCAGGAACGACTACGTCGAGCGTCAGCTCAGCAATGAAATTCTCGCGAACAATTGCACCATCCGGGCCGCTTTGCAAAAATGCAAGGTTGCGCGCATTGTTGATGAGATAATTCGGCATTACACCCGCCGCGCGGCACCGTTCCACGACACGCGCTGCTGAATCGGCTAACGTTAGATCGCAGTCCACGGTAAAAAGCTTTTTCGCCTGCACGTCTGCGGCATGAACTTCACTCAGCACGGCAAGTGCTTCCTTGCGTCGTCCAACGGCAATCACCGTATTTCCGCGGAACAGCCGGTCGGCGACGAGCAGATGGCCAAACTTGCCCGTGGCGCCGGTAATAAGAACCGCCCTCATCCCCGCCCCTGCTCCAATATCCAGATAGCCTGGCGCACTACGCCTAGGTCGCAACGGGAATAGCCGTCACGGATGCCGCCGACGAAATCACTGAGCGCAGCGCGGAAACACGAAAAGGGATCGCGAAATATGAGATCAGTCCAGTTGTTTTCACCGATGACACGCAGGGCGATCGGCGATGTGATCGAACCCAGCGCCGAAAACTGTACCAGAGCTTCACCGATGGAGGCATCAAGTCCACGTGCTCCTTCGTGCGACCACGTTCGACAAATTTCTGGGATTGCGTCGGTTCCAAGAAGCCGCAGTACCGGCTCGATGATGTGAATTGAGTAGCGGTCCCAGCTCTTGGGTGTCATCGCAATCACATGTCGGATCGGCCCGATCGCGTCACGTACCGCGCTGTCGAGTTTCAATTCGGAGGCATAAGCCACAGCAGTTCCAGTAAAGAGGAGACCGGGTCTGCTCTGCCGCGCGCAGATGCCGTCAAAATCCGTCACACTCAGGGCCGGCGCCTTGTCGATGTAGACGGGAATTCCGGAAGCAAGAAACGGAGCTGACAGAGCGGCGTGGTTCTCGGCATCGTCACGCGCGAGAAGAAGCCCGTCGATAGCGCCAATCATCTGTTCGGGTTTACTTACAACCGTTCTGATACGGCTTGCCTTAGCGATGTGACGGGCGCGATCGCTGTCCTGCGCCCAGACATGCGTCACGGTTACCCCGTCCAGTCGATCTTGCGGCCATATTCGCTGGGCAAGATAGTCGGGGATTGACGGGAAACCACATTGCGCCATCGCTTCTTGATCGTAGCCATTGCAAATTGCCGCCCACGAATATGGGTGTCCGTTGCCTTCCGAAATCCCGATAATGCCGAGCCGGATCATTCCCACCGTCGGGGATCCACCAAGCTTGAATCTGGCATCGTAGCTAGATTAGCGATGAAGCGTCCGCCCCCGTTGAATGCCGCGACAATTTCCTTGAACTCCAAGACGCTCGACACGCCCACTACGACGCCTTCAACCCCCGGCCAATCCCTGGCAAACGAGAGAGCGGCTTCGATCGACGACAATCCATGCTCAGTGGCACGCGTTTGAAAATTGGAGACATAGGGACGCAGGCCAGCGAGGCGATCCGGTATCTCTTGCGGCGGCTGCAGGGCGAGACCTTGCAGGAAAATCGATCGCACATGTATTGCAATGCCACGTTCTGACATCGCCTCGATGGCAGCCGCCATGCGTACATCGAGGACAGAAAGAGGGCATTGAATAACGTCGAGATCGAAGCGTCCGACTAGCGCGATCGCTTCGCCCGCTTCGTAGACGGATGCGCCAATGCGCTCGGTCAAACCCTCATCTCTTGCTGCAACGAGCCCGGCATACACCTCCGCCGCGTCTGACCCCATCAAATCGGCGGCATTGTGAATGAGCAGCGCATGAACATAGGGTAGTCGCAACCGCTTAAGTGAACTCCGGCATTGCTCAATGACTGATGCGCACGTCGGCTCACGCAAGGACGGAATCTTAGTGACGACCCGGAAATCTTCGACGCCACACTCGCCTAGGAGATGTTCAGCATCACCGTAAGCTGCAGCTGTGTCCAACCAACTGACACCGCTATCTCGAGCCAATGCCAAGATTGTTGCAGCATCGGCACTGGACAGCTTTCGCCGGCTGTTTACCAAACCATAGTCCAGCCCAAATTGCGCAGTACCAATTACTAGACGTGCCATCATGCGCTCATACCAAGCGCGTCGCGCAGGGCGTTTACCACTCGCGCAGGATCATTATCATCCATGCCAAAAAATAGTGGGAGCGAGAGCTGGCGAGAAAAATAGCTGTTTGCGCCAGGAAGATTTATGCTTCCGTAGCGTCGCATGTAATAAGGCTGCCGATGCACCGGAATGTAATGAACCTGAGTGCCGATGCCCCGCTCACGCAATTCACTCATCACCCGGGCCCGCGACCGGCCCGCCTTCTCGAAGTCGCAGTGCACGGCGTAGAGATGCCAGCTGGGATGACACCAAGCGACACGCCGCACTGGCTGTACTATTGGCGATAGACAACCGATCAAGTTATCATAACGTTCCACGAGTGCCCTGCGCCGCTGGAGAAACACCGGCAACTTAGCAAGCTGGCTGACGCCGAGCGCGCAGTTTAGATCGCTCAACCGAAAATTATAACCAATCTCCGACATTTCATAATGCCACGGGTTGATTTCCCCGTTGGGGCCGAACGCCAACTCATCGATTGTGAAGCTATCCGGAATACGGCTCATGCCGTGATTGCGAAACCGCGCGAGCCTTTCGGCGAGCACAGGGTCGCGCGTGGTAACTGCACCGCCCTCTCCGGTCGTAACAGTCTTAACCGGATGGAACGAGAAACATGCAAGGTGCGACCGACGCGTGTCTCCCACCACGCCCTTCCCGATGCTATAATGATGCTCAGCTCCGAGAGCATGGCAAGCATCCTCGACCAAGAACGCACCAATGCTTTTGCACACTGCCGCGAGACCATCGAGATCTGCGGTCTGACCATTTAGGTGCACGGCAATGACCGCGCGTGGCGGCTTCGGCGATCGCGCCACCGCAGATTCAAGTGCGCTAGGCGTGAGCAGGCCTGTATCCGGATCAACGTCGGCGAATACCACCTCGGCGCCGACATAACGTACGGCATTGGCGCTGGCGAGAAAGGTCATACTGGGCACTATAACGAGATCGCCTTCAGCGATCCCAAGCGCTAGCATTGCGAGATGCAGCGCCGCCGTCCCGTTGATGCACGCAACTGCATGAGTAGAATCAGTTGCCTTCACAAGGGCGGATTCGAACGCCGTAACCGCAGGGCCCGTCGTGAGAAAACCGCTACGCAGCACTGCGACCACCGCGGCAATATCGGCCTCGTCAACGAATTGACGGCCGTACGGCAACACACCCGTCATCGGGGCAGCTTTTCTCCTAAGAGCTTCGTTAACGCCGCCGCGTCGAGCCATTCGGTATTGTTGTCGCTGCCGAAGCGAAAATTTTCTGGCACTTCACGAGCGCCCTGCTTGCGTAACTCCTCGATCGGCCAGGATTTCCACGGCGGACGCATTATATACCGGTCCGCAAGCTCGATCGTCTGACGTGAGTCTTCCTCCGTGATCATCACTTCGTGCAGCTTTTCACCAGGCCGCACTCCGATGATCTCGTGCTCGAGATTTGGTCCTAGAGTACGAGCAAGATCAACAATTCGCATGGAAGGAATGCGAGGCACGAAAATTTCACCGCCGCGCATCATACTGAAGCAGGACACAACAAAATCAACTCCCTGCTCAAGCGTGATCCAAAAGCGGGTCATGCGCGGATCGGTGATCGGAAGTTTCTTCGCGCCTTGGGCGATCAGACGGGTAAAAAGCGGAAGCACGCTCCCGCGGGACCCCAGCACGTTGCCATAGCGAACCACAGAAAAGCGCACGTCGTGGTTACCTACCAGCCGGTTTGCCGCCACAAAAATTTTGTCCGAAGCTAGCTTCGTCGCTCCGTACAAATTGACTGCACTAGCTGCCTTGTCGGTCGAAAGGGCAATCACGTGCTTTACGCCGCAGCGAAGCGCAGCACGCACAACATTCTCAGCACCCAAGACGTTTGTATGCACACATTCAAACGGATTGTATTCCGCGGTCGGAACCTGCTTAAGAGCGGCAGCGTGTACGACATAGTCCACATTGCCGAGCGCCATTTCCAATCGTGACGCGTCCCGAACATCACCGATGAAGAAGCGAAGGCAGTGACTATTATCGTATGACCGCAACGCGTCGGTCATCTCGTATTGCTTGAGTTCATCGCGAGAAAATATGATCAGTCGCTCAGGCGCGCTCTTGTCGAGCACCCGCCTAACAAATGCATTACCGAAGGAACCGGACCCGCCGGTAACCAGAATGCTTTTTCCGTTGAAGATGTCGTACCGGGCGTGGAATATTCTAGGCGCGGTACATACAATACCGGAATTCAAAGACATGAGTTCTTTCGATTAGGCTTGGGATTGACGGATAGCTACCGCACTGCGACTGACTTAAGCCATCGCAGCCTAGAGACACTGATCACATTGGATCGACGTAAACCCCGATCCCAGCATTACTCAACAGGCCGTCGGCTTCTCAGTCCAACTCTCAGCCTCGACCGAGCGTAGAACACCATGTTCATAGAATGAACATGGTGTCAATCGACAGGCACTTTGAACCTCGGCACGAACTCGAATTGCATTCTCGAGAGGTTCGATCAGGGGCCTTAGCCGCCACTTCGCTTCCTCAGAAAGCTTGTCACACTCCGGCGCCAGGAAACCGGAATCCGCTGAGAATACTCTCGACCCTGCCCTAACATCCGCTCCATATGAAATCAGACCTGTTGATTAGAGAAGCGACCTCGGGCCCCGCAGCCCGCTCATCGACAGCGACGTCGCGTGCCGCCATGTCTGAATTAGAATACTTTAACGTCAGGCCGCCACTACGGAGTCGTTCTCAATCATGACCTTTACCTTCCGGCCGAGGAGGTCGAGCAGAATGCGCACCCGGTCACGCTCGCCAAGGCCTTCGTATAATCCAAGCTGATCGGCAAACACACCGTCCACAATGCGAACAGCCTGCCCAATGTCAAACCGCGTCGGTGTCAACTGCACCAGCCCCTCCTTCTCGCGAGATGCGATGCTTTTAATCACGCACTCATCTACCGACGCCGGTCGATCGCCATGACAAACGAGATGCGAAACACCGACTGTACCATTCACTGACCGCCACCGTTGATAATGAATGTCGAGCCCAACGAAAACATACCGCGGAAACAGTGGCGCCGGGGCGCGCTCAATGCGACGGCCGAATTTCCGTTTCTTGAGAATGCGCGGAAAATAGGTGGCATATCCCTGATTGCGAAGATGCATGACGGCACGCGCCTCCGCATTCGGATGCGTGAACGCGACGTACCAGCTCTGACCGTCCGTCAATGCGGGCGCACTCATTTCATTTTCCTAACGCGGTTAAACTAGTTGTAACGGCACGTGATGGGCGCACGCGCAACATCGCCGGCGTAAGAACGCGACTTTCGCCCATGACTGCCACAGCCTTCAGCATTGCAGCCTGTGGGTCGACAAGGTCCGTGATGACCGCACCATCAACGCGAGGCCCACCTTCAAAATCTGGCAGCACCAAAACGCCGCCAACGCGGCCGCTCTTCTTGCAGTCAATCACGGCAGCGATGTCGACGGATTGATCGGCGGCACATAAAATCATGATTTCGGCGAGTTCGCTCGCTCCCACCAGAATGATAGTCCGCATGCGGCGTGCGGATGCTTCATCCAGCACCTGCTGGCAATCGCTACGCGCGGTTCGAAAAAACGAAAAGGAGTGAGCAAAATAGCTGGCAGTTAACTTGGATTTCTCGGCAAATCCTGCGGGTGTAAGATAATACGCATAGCGCCGGGCCGGTGCGCTTTTCATCTTGACCCAGCCCTTTTTCATGCAGCGTTTGACGTACGCATTGACCAGACCGACCGCAATTCCCAGTTCACTTGCGACAGCACGCTGAGTTACCTTCTCGCCGCTATCGATGGCCTGCAGAATTCTCAACACGTGCAGAGAATCCTCAATGTCACGCGGCTCGCGGGCCGCCACCGTGGCCGGGCCCGCGGTGGGGCTATTACTGTCAGCATCCATGTTCATTTTGTGAACAGATAGCACCCTCCAGCAATGCATGCAACGGGTGGCAACGTCGCGGAATCGGGCCCGTTTACGGCTCATCACCCCAAATTGGCGATTTCTTAGTTCTTAACGTTTGCGCTCAGACAGCCCGCTGGCGAGCTGAATTTATTCATGTTTTGCGCAAGCATCTGGATACAGGACATATCAACTTGACGCTGACCGCGCCAAATCAATCGCAGCAAGAATTCGATCCACTTGCCCCCATAAGCGCCGCTCGTACTGGCCGGCGCGTTCGAAGACATCACCGCTTACGTTCATGAGACGTAGATTACACTGCGAAGTGCCTCACTGGACCAGCGCATTGGACTGTTTCACAAACGCATCTTCAACGAGGATGGCCGGCTGTTTGTATGCCAATCGCTCCCGGCCAATATCATTCACGGGGCACATTATTTCGAATATTCCTGGTGCGCTCGGCGGCGACGATTTTGCCGACGGACCTTGTTGGATACCCGCCTGAATAGCATACAGGCCCGTCTCGATCGCTGTCGCGCGCCGGAGCCTCCAAAGCAGCGAGGCAAGCCGTATTACAAGCTCGTGCTCAAGCGTTGAGCGCGGCCGGTACTCCTTGAAGATCGCACGCTCGAACGCGCGATAATCTTCCGTCCGCTCCAACACTCCGATTACGGTCTCGGCCGTGAGCCCGTGACGGATAGCATTTCGACGGGATTTGATTTTGCCCACCTCGGTTCGCGGTCCCGTGCTGCGCTGCGCGTTCATTCTGTTTGCAGCGATCTGCCGTTGCGAGGTCATGCCTGCTCACCCCGATTGGAAGTCCGCTCGGTCTCTCGGGGAGATTGAGCAGCAGGTTCCGCCTTCTCGCGGCGAATAATGACGTTTGCCTCGCGCGGGATATCCCCTAAGTCGGAATAGCTCGTGACAAGTACATTTTTCCGCTTGCGGCCCTCCTGCCAAAGCTGTGCGGCTATGGGAAGCGGATCGATTTCGACGACTTGCCACCAGTCAATCTCGTTACCGGATTGATGAAGCTGCCGGTGATGTCCACGACAGAGCGGTACGGTGAACTCATCACTGACCTTGCGGCCGAGCGCCCGGTCTTGTGCAAAGCGCAAGTGATGAGCATCCGAAGGCGCCCGACCGCAGACGAGGCAGGGTTGATTTGCCACATACTGAAGGTGCTTCTTATCCCGGAACCGTTTCGGAGCTCCGAGCATAAGCACCGACTTGTCGATACGCCGCGTCGCGTTCTCATTGTCGGCCGGGTGAAAAGTCACAGTCTGGTCGGCATGAGACGTGGCTTTGCGAGCCGGCATGCCAAGGCTTTTGACGTCATCCGGCTGACCTTGCGCATCGGCCTGGAGGAATGGCGGAGGCATTACGCCCGGTATGTCTATTCCCGGCCGCGGCACAGAGCCTGGCGGATCATTGGCGGGCTGCTGTAGCTTACTAGATTGCGCGCCTCTCGGTTGCGTCGCTGCGACATTGTCCGTCTTCGGGTAGACTGTCCCCTGTTCGGCTTGGGCTTCCGGCCGCACCGCCGAACTGGGCCATTGCGCACGTGGCGCTGATGCTCGTTCCGCGCCGCTTCTGACGCTATCTGCGTCATGCCGATGTGCTGCTCCTGCTCTATTTCCATTCGGCCGCACGTTCGTAGCGCCGAGGTAAAGTCCCAATCCAAAAGGTCGCCCGAAGGTGGCCAATGCTCTTTTCGTGGCATCCGTCTCGGCAGATTTGAGAGCCTTGTCGTGTGCCTCACCGGGCGTTGCCCCTTGTGCCTCGCCCGTGCCCTGACCTTCCCGCAAGATGGTCTCGTTTTCTGCGCGCACGGTGATCCGGACCTTGGCTAGATAAACCGCCGTGAACTGACCACGGATTTCGCGGGCGAGAACGCACTTCGCCTCGACAGTCTCTCTGTCCCAGGCTGAAAACCCGAAGATGCGGTTCGCCTCCTCAATCGCGTGCCCGCCTTCAATATAGGTGATCTCGCGACCTTGAATCTCACGACTGCGAAGATGCTCGCGTTTGATGTTCTGGCGCAGCAGCCGCTGCTGTTTGCGAGTAAAGCCCATCACTTTGTCCTCACGCTCAGCACCGGTTGCGGATTGGAGAGTGCAGCGCCGGCGATTTGCGCTCCCTGCTTGAGGTCCGCCAGCAGAGCCTGGCGATTCAGCTTCGGCTCGCGCGGCTCAAAAAAACGACCCGGGATTTCCGCTTCGTTCGTCACAACGAGCGATGGCGTCCCAGGCCGGATGGAAATCGTGAAATCAGGCAACGTTATCTTGGTGATGCCCGTGTCGGTCATCACGTCGCGCGCGATGGCCCTTCGCTTGGAAGCCCGATCCTGCAGCCGTTCAAGTCGCGCCTCCATGTCGCCGATGCGGAGCTTCAAGCCATCGACAAGCGCCTCGTCGATCAACGCCGAGCGCATGATCGCGGCGACGATCTCATGCAGATCAGTCAGTCCTTCCACCGTGTCGGCTAGTGTTTCCTCGTCAAGGGTTGGGTCGCTTTCCTTCAGTCGGCGATGCATTTCTTTATAGGAGGCAGTTGCTAGAGCTAGATACATTGGAAGTCTCCTTTAAATATCTATATTGATATTTATAATATCAATCATGACACCTTGTCAAGCTCTCCGGAATCGGAGATTTTTTGTTATGTTGCGCATCGAACAAATACGTGCCGCCAGAGCGCTCTTGGGTTGGCGGCAAGAGGACTTAGCGCGCGCTGCCGATGTCGGCGTCGCCACGGTTCGGAGATTGGAGACGTCGGAAAACTTTGCGAGCGGAAACGTCAGTACGCTTAGTAAGATTGAACAGGCCTTCGAACGTGCGGGCGTTCAATTTTTGTATGCGGATGCCTTAAACGGGATTGGCGTCAGACTTTCCTTAACGAAACGAAGCAAAAAATCGTGACGTAAGTTGCGCGCGACCCGTCCCTGCGGGAGGTGAAATATATGCCGCCGAAGAACCGCAAGTTGAATGCGCTCAAACACGGCATCTTTTCAGCCAGCGTCGTTCTCCCAGGCGAGAGCCAAACCGAATTCGATGAGCTTCACCAAACGCTGGTCGATGAGTGGAATCCTAAAAACCTCATTGAGTCCGATGCCGTGTATTGCATGGCCAAAGCCATCTGGCGAAAAAAGCAATTAAATGCGATGCGGGCGGCTCTCCTGAGAAAGAAGCTGGACGAAACCACCAAAGCAGATGCGACAGAAGACAAATTTGCTCTGCTTTTGGCCGCACCTGGTCCTCTCCTCGATAATGACCCTATCGATCCGGTCGAACGTTTTAAGAGAGCGTGTGAATATGCGAGTACTCCAGGATATCCTTACATAAAGCACAGCGAGCTGGAGCAGTTACTTCAATTCATTGGGAGACTTTTTCGCAACTCAAATCCAAGCATCGTTGATTCTGCAATTAAATATCTACCGAAACAGGCATCTGAGCATCTCCAGACACATGTCCCGCGAACCAAATTCCGGAATCCACAGAAATGGATCGAAGCATTGTGGCATGAAATCAACGATATTCTTCTTCCTGCTGCGCGTGAAAAATTCAAAGCTGAAGAATCGTCATCAGAAAGCATCAATGCCCAACTCGCCGAGATCGTCACGACCGATTGGCTGGAAAGAGAAATCGCGCTGGAAGAACGCCTCGACGCGATCATCGACAAGGCAATCAGACGCTTGATGCAGTCGCGCTTCATCCAGCAGATCGAAGCGGGCTCGGCGACGCCCAAGGGTCAGCTGGCCATTGCGCATCAGCCACGCAACCTGGAGGCACGTCATAGGTGAGTACAATTTTAAGTTGTATTTTTTCCGAAACGATTTGATTGGCCTGTCTCAACTAATCAATTGAGAAAATTACGAAATCACCCCTTAGCCAATACTCGGCGATTTCCTCCTGTATTTGTGCCCGCTCGGGCAATATGACTGCGGGCCTGACCGGGGTGAGGCGTGAAACCAAACATCAAACCGCAGACACACATCCAAGGCTTCATTTCCTCCGCCCTGCGCACCCTGGACGCAGAAGCAAGCGGCATCGCTGCGCTGTCGCAGGCGCTGCAGAACGGTCTGGGGCCCGCCGTCATCGCGGCTGTGGACCTGATCCGCGAGGCGAAGGGCCGCCTGATCGTTACCGGCATGGGCAAGTCCGGCCATGTCGGGCGCAAGATCGCCGCCACCTTCGCCTCCACCGGCACGCCGGCCTTTTTCGTCCATCCGGGCGAGGCGAGCCACGGCGATCTTGGCATGATCACGCCGGATGACGTGATCATGGCATTGTCCTGGTCGGGCGAGACGGTGGAGCTGAAAAACCTCATCGACTATTCGCGCCGCTTCAAGATCGGGCTGATCGCCGTCACCGCGGAGGCCGACTCAACGCTTGGCCGCGCCTGCGATGTCGCGCTCGTCCTGCCGCAGGCGCGCGAGGCCTGCCCGCACAATCTCGCACCCACCACGTCATCCCTGATGCAGCTCGCGCTCGGTGACGCGATGGCGGTCGCCCTGCTGGAAAGCCGCGGCTTCACCGAACTCGACTTCAAGGTTCTGCATCCCGGCGGCCGGCTCGGCGCCATGCTGAAATTCACGCGCGATGTGATGCGCTCGGGCGAGGGCGTGCCGCTCGCCACCAGCGGATCGCGCATGTCGGACGCCATTGTCGAAATGTCGGCGAAGAGCGTCGGCTGCGTCGGCATCACCGATCAGGGCGGACACCTCATAGGCATCATCACCGACGGCGATCTGCGGCGCCACATGCGCCCGGGCCTCACCGAGGCGAGCGTTGATGAGGTGATGACCAAAGGCCCCAAGACCTGCCGCCCCGATCAACTGGTCAGCGAAGTAATCGAGATTCTGAACGCGTCGAAGATCACCGCAATTTTCGTCGTGGACAATGCGAAGCCGATCGGCGTCGTGCATCTGCACGATCTCCTGCGCGTCGGCGTCGCCTGACGCCCGCGATCCCGCATGCGCGCTCTGTCTGAGCCCCTTCCATCTTCGATGATGCTCGGATTCGCCATCGTGGCGGCGAGTGCGGCAGTCACCATCGCGCTGATTGTCTGGCTTAAGCCCCTGCTCCTGCGCTACGCGCTGGCGCGCCCGAATGCGCGCTCCTCACACAAGACGCCGACGCCGCAGGGCGGCGGCATCGCCGTGATGACGGCCGCGCTGGTCCTGTCCGCCATTGCGACATTCATGCTGAAGGATGCGGCCTCACCCTTTGGCGCGACATTCGGCCCTGTCCTTTTCGCGACAGTCTTCATCGCTCTCATCGGCGCGGTTGACGACATCCGCACACTCGCGATTGCACCGCGCCTGCTCGGCCAGGCGGTCGCTGTCGCACTGGTGCTGGCGAGCCTGCCCGCCGACTTCGCCCTCACGCCGTTTCTTCCCTGGTGGCTCGAGCGCGCGCTGTTGCTGATCGCCGGCCTCTGGTTTGTCAATCTCGTCAACTTCATGGACGGCCTCGACTGGATGACGGTCGCGGAAATCCTCCCTGTCACCGGCGGCCTCATCGTGCTGTCCGCTGTCGCCGGCCTGCCCTTGCACGCAACCGTGCTTGCGCTGGCGCTGTTCGGCGCCCTGCTCGGTTTCGCGCCGTTCAACAAACCCGTGGCCCACCTTTTCCTCGGCGATGTCGGAAGCCTGCCGATCGGATTGCTCGTCGGTTACCTGCTGCTGCTGCTCGCCGGCGCCGGGCATGTGGTCGCGGCGTTGCTGCTGCCGCTTTATTATCTCGCCGACGCCACCATCACCTTGCTGCGCCGCTTCGGCAACGGCGAGACGGTATGGCAGGCGCATCGCAGTCATTTCTATCAGCGCGCCACCGATCACGGCTTCAGCGTGATGCAGATTGTCGGGCGCGTGTTCGGCGTCAATATCGGGCTTGTGGCTTTGGCGGCCTGGTCGGTGTGGCAGACCAATCTAATCACGCAAATGATCGCGCTCGGTCTGGGTCTCGCCCTTGTCGGTTGGCTGCTCATCACCTTCAGCCGGAAACGCGCCTGATGCGGCTGCTGATTACCGGTGCTTCCGGGTTCGTCGGGCAAGCCCTGACGCGGGCGCTCGCCGGCTCGGATTTTCTGGTGCGCGCGGCGGCGCGATATCCCGCTGCCATTCCCTCCCTCGCGTATATCGAGCCGGCGTATCTGCCCGATCTCGCGAGCGGCCCGGACTGGACACCGCTTCTGCAGGATATTGACGCCGTCATTCACCTTGCCGGCATCGCCCATGCAGGCGCGGGCATCGCCGATGACGTCTATGATCGCGTGAACCGCGCCGTAACCGAGACGCTGGCGCAGGCCTGCGCCACCCGCAACATCCGGATGATCTTCATCTCATCGATACGCGCGCAAACCGGCCCCGCAGCAGACCACATTCTCACCGAGCATGACACGCCGCGGCCGACCGATGCCTATGGCCGCTCCAAGCTCGCCGCCGAGGATGCGGTGCGCCGCAGCGGCGCGTCCTTTGTCATCCTGCGGCCGGTCGTCATGTATGGGCTCGGCGTAAAGGGCAATATCGCCACCGTGCTGCGGCTGGCAAAGACGTCATTGCCGTTGCCTTTTGCCGACTTTCACGAAAAGCGTTCGTTGCTCGCCGTCAACAATCTCGTCGCCGCCATCCGGCATGCGCTCGCCGAGCCATCGATGCAGGGGGAGACTTTTATCGTCGCAGACAACGAGCCGGTTTCGCTTGCCGAGATCATCGCCATGATGCGCGCCGCGCAGAATCGAAAGCCCCACCTCTTCTCACTACCGCCGGACTTTTTCGCTGCCTGTCTGCGCCTCATTGGGCGCGGCGACATCTGGGAACGCATCGGCGGATCGCTGGTGGCCGACGCTGCAAAGTTGCGCGCCACCGGCTGGCGACCGGCCGTCAATACGCTGGATGGACTTGCCGCGATGGTTCAGGCGGCTTCGCCGCGGAAATCCGGCACCGCATCGCGCAGCACGCCATAGATCGCGGAGCGTTCCTCGCGCGTGAGCCCCTGCTCGAGCGTGGCAAGCCAGGCCTTCATCGTTTCCATCGACGGCGTGACCGGCCGCGCCGCGACAACACCGGCGATCCCGATGTCCGCCGTCGGCTCTTCCTGTGCGAACAGGATTTCGTGCAGCCGCTCGCCCGGCCGGATGCCGGTGAAGGTGATGTCGATGTCGCGTCCGGGTTCGAGACCCGACAGGCGGATGATGCGTTCGGCAAGATCAAGGATCTTCACCGGCTGGCCCATATTAAGGACGTAGACGCCGACATCCGAGCGTTGCGGCGACAGCGCATGGCTCGACGAGGTGACGACGAGGTCGCAGGCTTCGCGGATGGTCATGAAATAGCGCACCATGTCCGGATGCGTGACCGTCACCGGCCCGCCCGCCTCGATCTGCGCCTTGAATTTCGGCACCACGGAGCCGTTCGAGGCCAGCACATTGCCGAACCGCACCGAGATCAGGCGCATCGGGGGCTTGCCGCCATCGGCGCGGCGCGCGAATTGCTGGTCCAGCGACTGGCAATACATTTCCGCAAACCGCTTGGTTGCGCCGAGCACGGACACCGGCTCGATCGCCTTGTCGGTGGAGATCATCACCATGCCGGTGGCACCGGCCGCGATCGATGCATCCGCGACATTGACCGAACCGAACACGTTGGTCTTGACGCCCTCGCCCCAGTCGCGTTCCAGCAAAGGCACGTGCTTCAGCGCAGCGGCGTGAAACACCAGATCCGGCTTGAAATCGGCAAACAGCCGCATGATGCGCTCGCGATCGCGCACGTCGGCGAGACGACCGTCGACCTGCGCCGCGCTGTTCTTGGTCGCCAGTGTTTCCAGAACCGCATGCAGAGCCGGCTCCGAATTCTCCACCACCAGCAAACGCGCTGCGCCAAAGGTGACGATGCGATCACAGATCTCGGCGCCGATCGAACCGCCGCCGCCGGTGACCACCACCGAGCGCCCCTTGATGAAATCCTCCAGCCGCCGGTAATCGATCTTCACGCTCGGCCGCAGCAGAAGGTCTTCGACGGCCACCGGCGCCAGCCGCAATGCTTCGCCGCCATCCTCAAGCGACGGCAGCCGGCTCGTGGTAAGCCCCAGCCGGCGCGCCTTCATCAGGATGGTCTCGGGCTTGGAATCCGGCTCGAAGGCGGACGGCGTCAGCACCACGCGGCTGACATTGGTGCCGCGATCGGCCAGATCACCGACCGCTTTTTCGATCTGGTCGAAACCTCCCAGCACGCGGATGCCGCGAATGGATTGGCCCTGGTCGGCCGCAGAGGGCGACAGGATTCCGACCGGCCAGGTCTTCTTCACCGCGCCGCTTTCGATCGCGCGCAACAGCACTTCGGCGTCGGCGGCGCGGCCAAGGATCAGGGTCGGCGCCGATTCGGAAGCACGCGCCTGGATGCGCGTGCGCGAATAGCGGAAATAGCGATAGGCGACGCGCGGCCCGCCCAGAAAAAACATCTGGAGGAACCAGTAGAGCAGGATCGTGGTCTTGCCGAAAAAGAAGGTGCCGTAGAAGTTCGGCGCAAACAGGATGTAGTCCAGCACCAGCAGCGATAGCGCCAGCACCGTCGCCGAGCGGAAGATGTTGTTCAGGTCGGGGAGCGAGGCAAAGCGCCACTTGGCATCGTCGAGGTGGAAGAAATGGTAGACGATGCCGGCATAGACCACGAGGCCGGGGATGATGTAGACAAGCCAGTCTGCCCGCTCCGAGAGACCGCTCGTCTCGAACCGCAAATAAAGGGCCGCGAGAATCGCGGCCGCCGTGGCGATGAGATCATGCGCCACAATCAGAGCTTTGCGAGCAGTCAAATTCTTGAACCCCACCATTGGCGACCGGCATCCTGTCCCGGATGTCATAGCGGCGTTTATGGTCGCGCGCCACCCTTGCCAGCCGCCGCAAGTCGCTCGGCAAGTATCTGATTCAGAACTCGAATTGCCTGGCTGGCCGGAAGTTCGTCAAGGCATTGGCTATGGCTGTCCAGCCGTCGCAGACAGCCTTCCTGCTGGCAGGGCATGCAGGACAGTGGATTCTGCAGCAGCCACACATTACCGCGCTGCTGCACGGTCCCCGTCTTGTTCCAGGATTCACGCAACCCGTCGCGCGGCCATGGCCCCCAGATCTGCGGGTCAGTCGGTCCATAGAGCGCAACCGTCGGACATCCCGCGGCGGCCGCGAGATGCGTCACCGAAGTGTCCGGTCCGACATAGACCCGTGCGCCGGCCAGCAGCGTGGCAAGCTCCGGCCAGCTCAATTGCCCGTCCAGTCGGCGGATCGGGATGTCGCGCCAGATCGCGTCGAGATAGGCGCGCTCCTCAGCGCCCGGTCCGCCGGTCGCGACAAGATCAAGGCCCTGCCCCGCCAGATGGCGCGCGACATCGCGCCAGCCCTCGCGGTGCCATTGCTTGTAGCGGAAGTACGGCGCTGCATGGATGACGGCATAGTCGCGCGCAGGCGCGACCGATGCAGATGGTTGCGCCGCCGGCGCGACCATCTGCGCGACGGGCGCTATTCCCACCAACTCTGCGAGTTGCAGGTTTTCCTGGACGCGGTGACGTGAGCCGTCCAATTGCAGCCAGCGATCAAGGAACAGACGAAAGATGCGACCGCTCAATCGCGGCTGCACCGGACCGACGCGTTTGCGGCCTGCGATAATCGTAAAAAATGTCGGCCGGTCTCCCGCCTGCGTCGACACGGCGAGGTCGTAGCGGCGCCACAGCTTTGCGGCGAGTGCCAGACTTTGCAATGCGCTCGCCGGTTGCGGCATGGCGATCACGCGATTCAGATCGGGATTGCCGTCGAGGATGGCAGCCGTGTCGGCGAAAACCAGCACATCGATTTGCGCGTCCGGCCACGCGTGGCGAAGGCTGCGGATCAGCGGCGTCGTCAACAGAACGTCGCCCAGCCGGCGCAAAGCGACAATCAGAATGCGCGGAGATGGCGGAAGAGCAATCCGGTCCATTTACGCGCGCGCGACCGCTTCAGCCGGAGCTTTTGCGGGCTGCCCGGCCTTCTGTCCCGCCATCATCACACCACCGGCGACGCCGACGCCGAACACATAAAGCCATCCCTGACTGAAATCGGACAGATGCGAGTTGAACAGCGAGCCAAAGATATTCTGGCTCACGATGACGAGCCCGGTCCAGCTCGCCAGTCCGCCGCCGCGGAAGAGCATGGCATGCGAGGCCCACATGGCGATCAAGACAAGGCCGCCCAGCAGGCCGACCTGTACGGCGACCGCGAGAAACTGGTTATGCGGATTTGTTGAGATCAATGACGAGACGCCATCACCGCTCGAGGCCACGCGGGCAAAAAGCGAACGGGTCGACCCGGTCCCATGACCGAAGATCGGCGCCTCCCCAACAAAACCAATCGACTTCTTCCAGAACTCGATCCGCTCGCCGGCAGATGTGCGTTTGTCTGTTGTCTGATAGGTCGTGATCTCGCTCGACAGGTTTTCAAGCCGAAACCGCAGATAGTCCGATGACGTCCACACCAGACCCACAAATACGACAGCCGCCGCCGCAATCGCGCAAATTCCCTTCCACCGGAAAAATTTCACCATGAAGAGAACGAGTAGAACCGGCACGGTCAGAAGCGCCGTGCGGCTCGTGGCCACAAACGAGATATTGAGGATGAAGGCCACCACGGCGACGCCATACAAGGCCGCTGCGGCCGGCCGTCGCGACAGGCAGGTCTCGCGGACCCTGTACAGCAGAATGAATGCGCTGACGGTGAACAGAGCCGCCTGGCTCAGATAATCCTTGACCGGGATGCCCGGTGCTTTCGCCCACGACCACAAGATGAATCCGGGCCACACAAAGCTTGCCGTCGACACCAGCAGCAATGCGGCGCAGGACGCAAGAAAGCCGTTCAAGATCCAGTGCGCGTTTGCAGATCGCCGGAACTGAACGAAGAGCAGCGGCAAGATCAGCAATTTGAGGAATCCCGAAAGGCCGCGGCTGCGTTCCGCCCAGGCCACATCCGCCCACAGCATGCCGATCGCACCGATGACAACAAGAACGACCGGCAAATAAGCCGCGGGCCTGCTTATCACCTCGGAGAGATCGTCGCGCTGCAGAGTCGGGATCAGGGCCACGAGCCACGCGACAATCAGAATCGCGGTCGCCGACGTTGACCAAGGCAGCGAAACCACGACCGCCGTCGCCAAGCCATCGGACAAAGTCCGGAGCCGGACCTGGACCTCGCTTTGCGCCAGCGCGGCCATGCTCATGTCAGCGCCCGCTCGGCAATATGTGTCTCGACGGCCGACAGGCCACGGCGCGCTCTGACACGCTGATCGCTGCGCGCTTCATCCAGTTTGCGGTCATTGTCCGGCAGCCAGGAGCGGTCCGCCGCCGGATGCCACAAATGCAGCACGCCGCTGGCAAATACACCGTCCTTGCGGCGCACGCCGGCATGCAGCAGTCGCACCAAAAGATCGGAATCTTCGCGGCCCCAGCCCGCGTAATCGGAATCAAAACCGTCCACACGGTCGAGATCGGACCGCCAGATGCCGAGATTGCAGGAGCGCGCATCGCGCCAGGCGCGCCAGCGTAGTTTCCGCAGCGGACCGAGCGGCAGGCGCACCAGCGGCACGGTGCGGTTGATGCCACCCTTCGCGCGCTCGCGGGTCCAGGCGCGGTAGCTCCAGGTCTCCACGTCGAGCTTGTCGCGCAGGATCGTTCGGGTCAGATCTTCCGACAGCAGGATGCGATTGCCGGTGACAAACCAGCCCGGCTCCGCCAGCCGGCGGTGCACCTCGACGAAATCGCGACGGGCAATGCAATCACCGTCGAGGAAGATGCAATATGTGCCGCGGCTTGCGACAATCGCGCGATTGCGGATTTCAGCGGCGCGGAAGCCCTTGCGTTCCTGCCAGACATGCGACAAGGGCCGGCCGAGTTTTCCTTTCCAGCTCTCGATCAGTTCGGCCGTCGCCGGACCAGAGCCGTCGTCGGCGACGATCACCTCGAAATCACGATCGGTCTGGCGCGACAGCGAGCGCAAGACGGCGTCGAGCGCGTCCTCGCGATTGCAGGTCGTTACGATGATCGAGATCAGATCAGCCACCTTGCCGCCCCTTCAGCCAGGCCTTCATGTAACGATAATAGGTTCCTTCGGCATTCGCGACAGCCAACAGAAACCCCTCGCGGCCGTCCAGAAAGCCAAGGCGCAGAAAGTAGGTCCGCACGAAGGCCCACCACCCGCGCAGAATGCCGGTCAAGAAGGACACCCGCCGCCCCGATTTCAGAACCATGTCTGCACCGGCGGTGGAATAGCGGTCCATGCGCGAGAGCGCATCCTCCAGCCGCTCGACCGGATGATGGATGAGCGGCGCCGACAGGCGCGCGACCTTTCCCTCACAGATCACCCGTTCATGCACCAGGTCGTCGGAGAAGCGTGCGCGGCCCCGGCGGAACAGCCGCAGCACATAATCGGGATACCAGCCGGAATGGCGCATTGGCCGGCCGCAAAAGGTGGAGAGGCGCGGCATCTCGTAGCCGTCCGCCTGCCCCGCAGAGACGGCTTCGGCGATCTCGGCCGCCAGTTCCGGGCTCACCCGCTCATCCGCGTCAAGCGACAGCACCCAGTCACCGGTGGCTTGTTCCAGGGCGAAATTCTTCTGCGCGCCGAAGCCCCGCCACGCATGCGAGAGAACCACCGCGCCCTTGGCCGCAGCCAGCGCCACGGTCGCGTCGTCGCTACCGCCGTCCACCACGATCCGCTCATCACAAAAGGCAAGACTGTCCAGACACGCCTCGATCTTGGCGGCCTCGTTCTTTGTGATCACGATGGCGGACAGGCGCGGCATCTGTGGCTCACGGTTTGTCTTTCAGGCGGTCACGCAGCCTGCGCCTGGCATCACGGAAGATACGGAACGGCAGGCCGAGATAATATTTGCGGAAAATCTGCCAGCGTCCCAGCCAGTCGATCGACGGCGCGGCGTCCTGCGGGACATACCAACCGTTCAATCCGGTACGCCGCATCAAACGATAGCCGGCGTCGGTCAGGAAGCGATGCTTGTCGAGGCTGGTGACGTGATCCTCCAGCAAAATCAGCCGCGGATGCCAGCGCGCGAAATCAAATCCGCGCAGTACATCCAGCTCATGCCCCTCAACGTCGACCGACAACAGATCAAGGGGGCGCGGCGCCTTCGCTTCCTCGAGAATGTCGTCAAGCGTACGCACCGGCACCTCGATGGCCTGTTCCGGCCGCAGCCCGGTCACGGCGAGATTGGGATCGAATGACGAATAGGGACCCAGCACGTACAAAGTCATCCGGCTGCCGGCGCGATCCGGCGACGAGCACGCGGCCTCGAAGACCTGAGATCGGCGCATCTTGCGCAACTTCTCCGCAAGATCAGGCTGCGGCTCGATCAGTACACCGGTCCAGCCCTCGCGTTCGAGATGAAAGCTCTGCGATTCCTTTTCCGGCTCATTGGCGCCGACCTCGACAAAGTAGCCGGGCGCGGGACCGAAAAAGTCCCGCACCAGCGCGGCTTCCTGGTCTGGCGGAAAGATCGCGGCCACTTGAGAAATCCCGCCGGTCAAGCTTTTGCGGTCTTGCGCGAACGCGACACGATGCTGGTCGTCGAATGGCCCGGCACGATGTCGACCAGCACAATCTCGCCGCCAATGGCCTCGACAAAATCGCCACCGATCACCTGCTCGCGCGTGTAATCCGCGCCCTTGACCAGAACCTTCGGGCGTACCCGCTCAATCAGCTTCTGCGGCGTGTCTTCTTCGAACACCACGACGAGATCGACGGCTTCCAGCGCTGCCAGCACTTCCGAGCGCGCATGCACGTCCTGAACCGGACGCCCCTCGCCCTTCAGCCGTTTCACCGACGCATCACTGTTCAGCCCCAGCACCAGCCGATCACAGGCGGCGCGCGCCTGCGCCAACAGCCGCACATGCCCCGGATGCAGCAGATCGAAACAGCCGTTGGTGAAGCCGATGCGCATCCCTTGCCGCCGCCACTCTCCGAGGCGTTGATCGAGCTGCGACCAGTCGAACAGAATTTTTTCTTCCGGCGCGAGCGAGGACGCCGGCAGCAGCCGGCCGCGCAATTCACTAAGCGACACCGTCGCCGTGCCGCGTTTGCCGACGACGACCGCCGCCGCCGCATTGGCCGCGCGCATCGCAAGTTCGAGCTCGGCATGCGCGGCCAGCATCGTCGCCAGCACCGCAATCACGGTGTCGCCGGCGCCCGACACGTCGCCGATCTTCACCGGATAGGCGGGCACATGCACCGGCTCCCTGCCTTTCTCGACCAGCGTCATGCCTTCATCGCTGCGCGTCACCAGCATCGCCTTGCAACCGATGCTGCCGCACAATTCCGTTGCCGCCGCGGCGATGTCGTCATCGCCGGTCACGTCGCGGCGCACCGCGTCGCCAAGCTCCTTGCGGTTTGGCGTCACCAGCGTCGCGCCGCGATAAAGGGAATAGTCATTGCCCTTCGGGTCGACGATGACCGGTTTGCCGGCCTTGTTGGCGGCATCGATGACGGCCCGGATAACGGTCTTTGTCAGCGCGCCCTTGGCGTAATCGGACAGGATCAGGGCGTCGGCCTGCGGCAAGGCCTTCAATGCATTGTCAATGACGGACTTTTCGATTCCCGCGGAAACCGGCGCGGTCGTTTCCCAGTCGGCCCGCAGCATATGCGTCGCATAATGCTCGGAGACGAAGCGCACCTTGCGTGTTGTCGGCCGCGAGGGATCGACAACAAGCAATGCATTCACGCGCGGCTCCGAATCCAGCGACATTTTGAGCTGTCGCCCGGCATCGTCATCGCCAATAACGCCGACGAAAAGACAACTCGCCCCAAGGCTTGCAATATTGCGCGCGACATTGCCGGCGCCGCCGATGATGATGTCGCTGCGCCTGACCCGAATGACCGGCGCCGGCGCTTCCGGAGAGATGCGCGCGACATCCCCATACACGAAATCGTCCAGCATCAGATCGCCGATGCACAGCACTGTCGCGCCCGCGAGCTTCCCGAGTTCCTGATCGATATTGAACATCAGCGATACCGGTCCGTGCGGTCGAGATAGCGGGTGACGTAATCCTTCACCGCATCTTCCAGCGGCGGGAAGCCGGCATTGTATCCGGCCTTGCGCAGGCGGCCCATCTCGCTTTGCGTGAAATACTGATAGCTGCCGCGAATCTGTTCGGGCATGTCGATGTATTCGATATTGGGCGCGCGGCCGAGCGCGGCGAACATGGCCTCGATCATCTCGCGGAAGCTGCGCGCCTGGCCGGTGCCGACATTGAAGATGCCCGACACCTTCGGCGTATCCAGCAGCCAGCGCGTCACCGCCACGACATCATCGACATAGATGAAATCGCGGCGCTGATCGCCGTCGGCAATGCCCGCCTTGTGCGACTTGAACAGGCGAACCGGCCTTCCGGTTTTCGCTTCATCGAAAACGCGGCAGAGTACGCTCGCCATCGTGCCCTTGTGATATTCGTTCGGCCCGAACACGTTGAAGAATTTCAGGCCGGCCCATTGCGGCGGCAGCTTGGCGCGCTTCACCTGCCGGTCGACCAGAGCCTGGTCGAACAGGTGCTTGCTCCAGCCATAGAGATTCATTGGCCGCAGCTTCTTCAGCGCCTCCGGGGACCAGTCGTCGTCAAATCCTTCCTCGCCGTCGCCATAGGTCGCCGCCGACGAGGCATAGATGAAGGGCGTCCGATTTTCCGTACACCAGTCCAGCAGTTGCAGCGACAGCCGGAAATTGGTGTCGAGCACCAGATCGCCGTCGGTCGCAGTGGTTGAGGAAATGGCGCCCATATGGACGACGGCGTCGAGTTTTCGGCCCTCCAGCCATCGGAACAGGTCCGGGGGCGGCACGACATCGGCCAACTGGCGCTTGGCGAGATTGCGCCACTTGCCGTCGGTTCCAAACATGTCGTTCACCACGATATCGGAGCGGCCAGCCTCATTGAGGCTCGCCACGATATTCGAACCGATGAACCCGGCCCCGCCGGTGACCAAAATCATGTACGCAACACCCCGCCGCCACCGCCCGGCCTTGCCGGCCCTCCTTTGCCCGACAAGGCGCGGCGGCGCAACTTCGCTGAGCAAGGGCAGTAAATAGGCTGGCGAATGCTCGCAAAGCCGGGCATGACTCGACGGAACCGGCAGGGCTGCCCGGGGCGGAAACCATGAAGAAATGACCTTAGGTTCATTATTATACGAATGAACTCACATTCCAATTCTATCGCCGGTGTGCCGGCTGCCAATCCGGCGGCTGACAGCCCGATTTTGATCATTCCCTACATGTGGATCGGCGATTTCGTCCGTTCCCATTCGGTCGTGCGGCTGCTTAAGGCCCGCTGGCCAAACCGGCCGATCGATTTCCTCACCACCCGGCTTTGCGCCCCCCTGCTCGACTACATGCCCGGGGTCCGCAAGGGCATCGTCCAGGACCTGCCGCGTGGCCGGCTTCCGCTCGGACAATACTGGTTGCTGGCGCAGCGTTTCCGCGCCGAGGGCTATGGCACCGCTTTGGTCATGCCGCGCACGTGGAAGGCGGCGCTGGCGCCCTTTCTCGCGGGCATCCCCGAGCGGACGGGTTTTGCCGGTGAAGCCCGGTTCGGCCTGATCAACGACATGCGCTGGGGCGAGCGCAAGCTCGAGCGCATGATCGATTGTTTCGGCGTACTGGCGTTGCCGAAAGGCACCGCCCTGCACGGCGAATGGCCGTTGCCGCAGATCAGGGTCACGGATGATCAGGTCGCGGCCTGGCGGCAACTTTGGTCTCTGCCGGCCGATGGCGGGCCTGCGGTCGCCATGGCGCCCGGCGCGGTCGGTCCCGGCAAGGCCTGGCCGCCGGAATTCTATGCCGAGCTGGCCCGGCGCCTGACCGACCGCGGCGTCGCCGTGTGGGTTCTGGGCGGGCCGAATGAGACCTCTATTGCGGCCGAGATCGTAGCCAAGGGCGGCGCGCTGGTCCGCGATTTGACCGGCAACGATCTCGGGAACGCCATCGTCGCGCTCAAGGCCGCCTCCGCGGCGGTGACCAATGATTCCGGCCTGATGCATATCTCAGCAGCTATCGGCACGCCTACGCTCGCCATTTTCGGTCCGACCTCGCCGCGGCTCTGGGCTCCGCTCAATCCGCTCGCGGCCATCCTCGAACCCGAACGTCCCCATGCTGACATCCGCGAACGCAACACCCGCGAGGTTGCCGTCGATCGTGTTGAACAGGCGGTCAAGACGACGTTGGGCTTGTAGGGCACTCGCTTGCGCCCGCCCCGCATGCCCGCTACCAGATATCTTCGATCCTCAGGCCCTGCATGAACGACCCGCTCACCGACGTCATCGGCTATTTCCGCCGCTCGCGCGAAATCCTCGACCGCGCCGCCGTGGATCATAATTTCCTGTCGTCGATCGTTGCCATTGCGGTGGGCATTGCGCAGTCGCTCGGCAGCGGCGGCAAGATCCTGCTCGCGGGCAATGGCGGCAGCGCCGCCGATGCGCAGCACATCGCGGCCGAGATGCTGTCGCGCTTCAAGTTTGATCGCGACCCCTTGCCGGCCATCGCCCTGACAACCGACACATCGGTCCTGACGGCGATCGGAAATGATTACGGTTATGAACACGTCTTCGAGCGCCAGGTGCGCGGCCTCGGACGCAAGGGCGATATCTTCATCGGCATTTCCACATCCGGGCGATCTCCGAACGTCCTCGCCGCGCTGAAGGCCGCCCGCAAGATCGGGCTTATCACTGTCGGATTCACCGGCTCGATCGGCGCCATCGCGATGCAACCGCTCTGCGATGTCGTCCTGGCGGCGCCGTCCGAAGAAACCGCATTGATCCAGCAGGTTCACATCACCGCCGCGCACGCGATCTGCGACCTGGTCGAGCGCAACCTGTTCAAGCCGGATTGACATCTGGATGCAGAAGGCTCGCAAACCCGCCGCGTTCCTCGACCGCGACGGCGTGCTCAACCGCGACGACGGTTACATCGGCAGCATCGAGCGCTTCCACTGGACACAAGGCGCCGCGCCGGCGATCCGCAAGCTGAACGAGGCCGGCTATCACGTATTCATCATCTCCAACCAGTCCGGCGTCGCCCGCGGCCTGTTCACCGAACAGGACGTCGACAGGCTGCATGACTGGATGTTCGAACAGCTCTGCGCGCAGGGTGCCCGCGTTGACGACATCCGCTATTGCCCGTTCCATCCCGACGCGCCGCTGCCCGCCTATCGCATCGATTCCGACTGGCGCAAACCCAAGCCCGGCATGCTGCTCGATCTGATGCAGAACTGGCCCGTGGAGGCGCATGGAAGTTTTCTGATTGGCGACAAGGAGACTGATCTGCGCGCCGCCGCGGCGGTCGGCATTGGCGGATTTCTGTTCATGGGCGGCGATCTTTCCGACTTCGTCGATCAGTGTCTCGCGGCAAGCACCCGGCGATAGAACGCGACGATCTTCGCGGCTTCCGCATTGGCGCCGAACTCGGCGACAACGCGCTCGCGAGCGCGGCGTCCCATCGCGGCGGCTTGCGCAGGCTCGCGCATCAGCGGCTCAAGCGCCTTTGCCAAAGCATCGGCATCGCCGGTCGGCACCAAGATGCCGGTGTCGCCATCGCGCACGACTTTTTCCGCCGCGCCCGCGCGCGCGGCAACCAGCGCGTTTGCGGATGCCATGGCCTCAAGCAGCGTCAACCCAAAGCCTTCATTGCGGGACGTGAACGCGTAGATCAGGATGCGCCGATACCAGAGCGGCACCTCGTCGATCGGCAACTCGCCAAGAAAACGAATGCGCTGCGACAATCCGGCTGCGTTCACCTGCGCTTTCAGCTTCGCTTCAAAGCCGCGCTGGTCCGGCGTCACCTCTCCGACGATCACTGCGGTGAAATCCGGATAGTGCGGCAGCAGCCGGCACATCGCCTTAACGAACACATCGGTGCCTTTCTGCGCGCGCACCCGGCCGAAACAGCCGATGCCATAACGGCCGGGCAATCCGGTCTGCGCAAATTCGGCATCGCGATCCGGCGCGGGCGCGTAACGCTCGGTGTCGATGCCGTGCATGATGATCGTGTGCGGCACCTTCAGATAGGAGGCGGAAGCCTCGCTGGTCGCGATCACCGCATCCATGCGTGTCATCATCGCGCGCGTGGTCCAGGTGTGGTGCCGCTGCGCCGCGGACGTGAAGACGAGTGTCAGCGGCCAACCCAGCGCCCGCAGCAGCAGCCCCGCCATCATCTCGTTGTTGCGGCGGGCATGCCAGACCAGCGGTTTCTGCCGCCGCCACAGGCGCAACAGATCGCGAAAACTCAGCCGCGCAATCCCCTCCGGCGCATCGGACCCGAGCCACGCGGCCGGCAGCAGGCCGGCAATGCGCGGGGCAATCATGCGATTGGTCGCGGTGACGCCGGAATAGCGCCAATGCAGATTGGGAATGATGACGTCGAGTTCGGGCAAGACGGATCCCTGGATAGGCCGGTCGGCGGCGGGGTTGGGCAGAGGATTACTCATTTTTTCATCCTCCGTCGCCTAGAATGACATGATTGTTCTGGAGGTTTTCATGGCCGTTCTGGTCACTGGCGGCGCCGGCTATATCGGCAGCCACATGGTTTACGCGCTCGCCGACGCGGGCGAGGACGTGGTCGTGCTCGACAATTTGTCGACCGGCTTCCGCTGGGCCCTGCCGGACAAGGTACCGCTTTACGAAGGCGACACCGGCGACGCGACGCTGGCGCTGGAAATCATCGCCCGGCACGACATAGACGCGATCATCCATTTCGCGGCGTCCATCGTGGTGCCGGATTCGGTTGCCGATCCCCTCGGCTATTACCGCAACAACACCGCCAACACGCGCACGCTGATCGAAGCCGCGGTCAAGGGCGGCGTGAAGCATTTCATCTTCTCGTCCACCGCGGCCGTCTACGGCAATCCGGAAACGGTGCCGGTCGCGGAAGATGCGCCGACCATGCCGATGTCGCCCTATGGCTGGTCGAAGCTGATGACCGAAATCATCCTGCGCGACACCGCGCATGCGCATCCGCTGCGCTATGCGGTGCTGCGCTATTTCAATGTCGCCGGCGCCGATCCGCAATTGCGGACCGGGCAGTCAACGCCGGCCGCCACCCATCTGATCAAGGTCGCTGTCCAGACCGCGCTCGGCATGCGCAAGAAGATGGATGTCTTCGGCACCGACTATCCGACTCCGGACGGCACCTGCATCCGAGACTACATCCATGTCAGCGATCTGGTTGCCGCCCATTCCGATGCGCTCGGCTATCTGCGCGGCGGCGGGCAATCGGTCACCCTGAATTGCGGCTATGGCCGCGGCTTCTCGGTGCTCGAGGTGATCGAGACCGTGAAGAAGATCTCCGGCATCGATTTCCGCGTGGAGCTTGCGCCGCGGCGGCCCGGCGATCCGGCGCAGATCGTGGCAGCCAGCGGCCGCGCCCGCGACATTCTCGGCTGGACGCCCCGCTACGACGACTTGCCGACCATTGTCTCCCATGCGCTGGCCTGGGAGAAAAAACTGAAGCAAATCAACGTATAACGCCAGATTTTGGCGGATTGGACTTGAATTCTCCGTGCCGGACGGGCAAGGAACGGACCTCGACGCCCGGGCGTCCGGCACCGGGACGCCGGAACCCTAATCAAAAATCGGCCTCCTCGCAGAGCGCCCGCAAGCCGCGCCCCTCGTCGGCGCCAAGTCAGGACCGCGCATGCCGCAATCCAAGCTGGATCAGCAGACCGCCCATGAGCTGATCCGCCGGCTCGTGACCGAATACGGCGCCAAGCACTGGAAACGCTACGCCATCGCCTTCGCGCTGATGGCGATCGGCGCCGGCGCTACCGCACTGACCGCCTATCTGATGGGCACCATCGTCAACAAGGCCTATGTCGACCGCAGTTTCCCTGCCATCGTCACCATCGGCGTCATCACCATCCTGATCTTTTCCGCGCGGGGAGCGGCAACCTACGGCCAGGCGGTGATCCTTTCGCGCATCGGCAACAGCATCATCGCCGAGAACCAGCGCAAATTGTTCGACCGGTTGATGAACCAGAATCTCGGCTTCTTCGCCGAGCGCCATTCATCGGAGTTCCTGCATCGCCTCTCCACCGGAGCCAACGCCGCGACCGGCGTCCTCAACATGCTGATCACGGCCGTCGGTCGCGACCTCCTGTCGCTGATCGGACTTGTCGCCGTGATGGTGATCCAGGATCCGGTAATGTCGCTGTTCGCCTTCGTGATCGCACCCCCGGCTTTGTGGATGGTGCGCAAGCTGGTGAAGCGAATCCGCAATGTCGCCAAGGCGCAGTTTACCGGCGGTACGCGCCTGTTCGAAACCCTGCAGGAAACCATCCAGGGCATCCGCATTGTCAAGGCCTTCACGCTCGAGGACCGGCTGCGCAAACGCTATTACGACAACG
The DNA here is from genome assembly GCA_032027085.1 of Pseudorhodoplanes sp. Lineage (NCBI taxonomy): Bacteria > Pseudomonadati > Pseudomonadota > Alphaproteobacteria > Hyphomicrobiales > Pseudorhodoplanes > Pseudorhodoplanes sp. The sequence goes on from JAVSMS010000001.1 coordinate 4,601,513, forward strand.
TCGCCGTCGTCGAGCACGAAGCCAACAAGATGGCGCGCGTCTCCAACCGGTCGAGCCCACTGATGGAGACACTCGCCGGCGTGTCGATCGCGCTCGGCGTCATTTATGGCGGCTATCGCACGATCGAGATGAACGCGACCCCGGGGGAGTTCTTTTCCTTCATCACCGCCTTCCTGCTCGCTTATGAGCCGGCCAAGCGGCTGGCGCGGCTGAATCTCGAGTTGAATGCCGGCCTCATCGGTGTGCGCCAGCTCTTCGACATCATCGATGCCCCCTCGACCGAGCCGGCCGACAACGACAAGCCGTCGCTGCACATCGACAGGGCGCAGGTCGAGTTCAAGGATGTCGGCTTCGGCTATCGCGAAGGCCAGCCGGTGCTGCGCGGGCTGACCCTCACCGCCGAAGCCGGGCAGATGACCGCGCTGGTAGGTCCGTCCGGCGGCGGCAAATCCACGATCCTCAATCTGATCCTGCGGCTCTACGAGGTGCAGACGGGCGTCATCGCAATCGACGGTCAGAACATCGCCAATGTGTCGCGACACTCGCTGCGCCGGCAGATCGCCTATGTCGGACAGGATGTGTTTCTGTTCCATGGAACCATTCGTGACAACATCGCCTTCGGCCGCGACGGCGCGACGGAGGACGAAATCATTGCCGCCGCCAAGGCCGCGAATGCGCACGACTTCATCATGTCCTTTCCCCACGGCTATGACACGCAGGCCGGCGAACAGGGGCTGCAATTGTCCGGCGGCCAGCGCCAGCGCATCGCGGTGGCGCGTGCGCTGATCAAGGATGCCAGGCTGATCCTGCTGGACGAAGCAACCGCCGCACTCGATTCGGAATCCGAGCGCGCGGTGCAGGATGCGATTGCACATTTGACGCTGGGCCGCACGACGATGGTCATCGCCCACCGCCTGCACACGGTCGCGCATGCGGACCGCATTTACGTGATCGAGAACGGCGTTGTCGCCGAATCCGGGCGCCACGAGGAGTTGCTGCGCAAGGGCGGCCGCTATGCCTCGTTCTACCGGCTGCAATTGCAGAATGAGGAAGCCGACCAGGCGGTCGCCGCATCCGCGTGAGTTTTGTTGCAAGGGAAGAAAAGCCGATGGGAAAATATGTGATCACGCCGCCGCCGCAGGCCGCAATCGCGGTTCAGGGCAGCGACGAGTTGTTTCCGGTGCGCCGAGTCTGGTGTGTCGGGCGCAACTACATCGAGCATATCCGCGAGATGGGTCAGGACGAGCGCGCGCCCCCGTTCTTTTTCGCCAAGCCGGCCGACGCCGTCGTTCCGGATGGCAGCGTGGTGCCCTATCCGCTGCTGACCAACGACATGCATCACGAGGTCGAGCTGGTCGTGGCGCTGAAATCCGGCGGCATGAACGTCAAGCCGGAAAAGGCCAATGACTGCATCTGGGGCTATGGCGTCGGCATCGACCTGACCCGCCGCGACCTGCAGATCGCCTCGCGCGAGGTGAAGCGGCCGTGGGAAATCGGCAAGGCGTTCGACGCCTCCGCGCCCTGCGGCGCGCTGGTGCCGGCTTCGAAGATCGGCCATCCGACCAAGGGGCGCATCTCGCTCAAGGTCAACGGCACCGTGAAGCAGGACGGCGATCTCAACCAGATGATCTGGAACGTGCCGGAAACCATCTGGAAGCTGTCGGAGATGGTGGAGCTCGCCGCCGGCGACATCATCATGACCGGCACCCCGGCGGGCGTCGGCCCGCTGGTGTCGGGCGACAAGGTCGAGTGCGAGATCGAGGGCGTCGGTTCGCTCAAGATTTCCATCGGCCCGCGCGCGGGATCGTAAGACCGCGACCAATCGTAAAGACCGGCCGTGTCCGCACGGCCGGCCTTTTCTTTTTGGCGGCCCCGACAGTTTTACGAAAATCCTCCTCACTTCGGCGACACCGGCTTCACGCCTGGCCGCTACATCATGAGACAGCCCAGGCCGCAGACATCACTTTGCTGCGGCGAGTTGGAGTTGAAACATGAATGTAGGTTCCATAGGCGTGACCACGATTACGCCGAGTACCGCAACGCCGGCGCAGACTCAGCCCGCGCTGGAAAAGCCGGAAGAAGTGGCTGGCGTGAAGCTGCCGCTGGGCGAAGCGCAGAATGACAACAAGACCCCGCCGCCGCCGGGTCTTGGACAGATCGTCGACAAGACGGTGTGACTCGATCTTCACGAGTTCGGAATACAGAACGCTACCTCAGGGTGGCGTTTTCTTTTTCGGACGCGACCAGTTGCGCGAAATCTTCTCGTCGTCATTCCGGAGCGTCACCAGGCCGACCCGTTCGATGATCAACGAGACCGGCTTTAGGTAGACGAGCGCACCTATTTCACGCCTTGCCGACAAGCATACGTCATGCCGTCGGGCCCACTTGCACGTTCATTCGCTTGCGCAGTTCGCTTTCCGCCGCATTGCGGCGTAGGCGTGCCAAGTGGCATGGCCGAGCACAGGAAACACGACGATCAACCCGATCAGAGCCGTCGCCACGCTCAGCACGAACGAGCCGACGACGATGGCGCCCCAGGTCAACATGACCGGACGATTATGCCAGACCAGCGCCATGCTCTGTCCCATGGCGGTCAGGGCGTCAGTGCGTTCTGCAAGAAGCATCGGGACCCCGAAGACGCTGATCGCAAGGGCAAAGGCCGCAAACAGTCCGCCGACGAGGCTGCCGACAATGAGCAGCGCCCAGCCCCTCGACGTGGTTATGAGGATGCCGACGACTTCATTGAGGCCGGGAAAAGGCAATAGTCCGAAGAAAAGAGCGTAGAGGAGAACCGCGGCGCGCATCCACAGCAGCATCAACAGGCACAGAAGCACGCCGACGAACAGGATCTGTCCGCCGGATCGAGCCTTCACGAACATCATGCTGGGGAGCGTGAGCGGCAAGCCTTGCACCAGGCGCCGGCTCTTCTCGTAGAGCCCGGTGGCAATCAGCGGCCCCACGACCAAAAAGCCGGACAGCGCCGGAAAGAGAACGTAATCGTAACCGAACCGGAACAGCCCGCCGACGGTCAGAACGGAAATCACAAAGACCAGCGCGCCGTAGGCCAAGCTCAAGCCCGGTCGAGTGGTAAAGTCCTTCCACCCGGCCGCCAACCACGAGAACGCGGCGCCGGGGCGCACGTCGCGACGCCAATCCATCCTTGTGGCGCCGATGGGCGGCACGATCGGGGGAAGCCTGTCGATTTCATTGGTTGCTGCCATTGCCGGCCCCTTGTGCTTTTCAGCAGGAAGACTTTGCCGCCCGGAACAGTCCGTCTTGTCCCGGCGTCTTCAGATGCGGAACGCAGTCAGGCTGCGAGAGGAATGAGGCCCGCACGAGATGGACGTTGGCGATTGCAATGACACCGAGTCCTAAGACAATGGCGAGGCCAATGAACAGCCTTTGCATCCGCATCGTCACGGCGTCCCCCGTTTCTTGAGATCGAGGATATACAGGGTCAGAATTTTGCGCTCGGCGTCGGTGAGCCGCTTTTCCCAGCTCGGCATGCGCCCCTGCCGTCCGCCATAGATCGTGCGGTAGATCGAGTCCGCGTCACTGCCATAGAGCCAAAAACCGTCGGTAAGATCAGGTGCGCCGGTGTCCTTGTTGCCCTTGGCATCGTCGCCATGACAGGCGCTGCAATTGGCCGCGAAGGTTTCTTGTCCCGCAGCAACCTTCTGTGCGTCCGCGCTTACTGTGGTCGTTGGATGTGAGAGCGACCGCACAAAGGCGATCACGTTGATAATCGCCTGGCGATCCAGAATTCCGTCGCGGCCGAAGGCTGGCATTTGCGCGGCGCGGGTCTCGGGAGCATCGGAATTGATGCCGACCCGGATGGTCTCGAATACGGCGTCTGGCGTGCCGCCCCACAGCCAGGCTTCATCTACGAGGCTGGGGAAACCAGGCCCGCCGGTGGCGCGCGTCCCATGGCAGACGGCACAGCTGTCGCCGAACAGGGTATGGCCCGTCTCTCGCACGTATTTCATGAGCGCCGCATCCGCCTGGATCGCCGCAAAATCCTTCTTTTCGATCCGTGTCATCCATTGCGCGCGGCTCAGCGCCGCTTCGCGCAGACTTGTTGCCACCTCTTTGTGGACGTCAGTCCCGAGCAGGCCCTTGGTATAGGTTCTGCCCAAGGGCCAGGCCGGCATCAGCACCCAGTAGACCACCGCGAAGAGCGAGGTCGCGATCAGGAAGAACCACACAGGCTTGGGGATCGCCGTGTTGAGTTCCTTGATTCCGTTCCACTCGTGCCCCGTCGTTATCTGTCCGGTATAAAAGTCGCGCTCATTCACGCCCATGGCCCGCTCTCGTCATCCATGATGCTGTCGGCCGCGCGATCGAACCGCTTCCCGCTTCCCGGCCAGTACGTGTAGGCCAGAACCCCGAGCGACAGCGCCAGCAGATAGAAAAGCCCCCACGACTTTGCGAAGCCGACGAGGCTGTCATGGGTGAATCCATTCATTGTGTAGCCTCCGCTGTTTCGCGCGGTTTATAGGCAGCATCGGTCAGACGGCCGAGGATCTGAAGATAGGCGACAAGAGCGTCCATCTCGGTAAGCACGTTCGGATTGCCATCGAAGGCTCGAACGTTGGTCGCCGTGCCGTAGCGCGATGCGATGCCATCGGCCTGTGCGCTGTCCGGTGATGCCTGACCATGCGCGTCATTGACCGCATTCTTGATCATCGCATCGGTGTAAGGCACGCCGAGCTTGTTCAGAGCTGCAAGCTGCATGGACAGGTCATCCGTGCGCAGCTCCTTTTGCTTGAGAGCGCGATAAGCCGGCATGACGGATACAGGCACCATGTCCCGCGGATTGTTGAGGTGCGCCACGTGCCAGTCGTCCGAATATTTGCCGCCGATTCGCGCGAGATCCGGGCCCGTGCGCTTCGATCCCCACAGCATCGGATGGTCGTACTGCGACTCAACGGCCAGCGAATAAGGCCCATAGCGTTCGACCTCGTCGCGCAGCGTGCGGATCATCTGCGAGTGACAGGCGTAGCAGCCCTCGCGGATATAGATATTACGTCCGGCGAGCTCGAGCGGAGTGTAGACGCGCATGTCGGGCGCTTTTTCCACCGTCTCATCGATGGTGAACAGCGGCGCGATCTCCACCAGGCTGCCTATGCTGGCCACGGCAATGATGGTGAGTGCCAGGCCGATCGAGTAGCGTTCGAGCTTGTAATGCGTTCCAAACACAATGGCTTACTCCGCGGCCTGTAGCGCAGCTTTTGGCGCAAGCGCCGGCTCCTCTTCCATGGTCTCAGGCTTTAGTTCGCGCGCTACGCGGATCGTCATCCAGACATTGTAGAACCCGACCACCGCGCCGGCGAAGAACAGAAAACCACCCACCGCTCGTGCGATATAGTAGGGATGCATGGCGACAAGCGAGTCGATGAAGGAATAGGCAAGCGTGCCGCTCTCGTTGTAAGTGCGCCACATCAGACCCTGGACAATTCCTGAGTTCCACATCGCAAAGACGTAGACGAGCGCGCCGGCAACCGAGAGCCAGAAATGCCACTCGACCAGCGCTGGCGAATACATCTGCGCCCGCTTCCAGAGTTGCGGCACGAGGTAATAGATCGCGCCAAACGTGATCATCGAATTCCAGCCAAGCGTGCCGGCATGCACATGCGCCACCGTCCAGTCGGTATAGTGCGAGAGCGAATTCACGGGGCGCATTGCCATGAACGAACCTTCGAAAGTTGACAGCCCGTAGAACACCGCGGCCACCATCATGAAGCGCAGCGTTGCGTCATCGCGCACCTTGTGCCAGGCGCCATTGAGGGTCAGCAGCGCATTTGCCGCCGCCATCCAGGAAGGAACGAGCAGTATCGCCGAGAAGGTCATGCCGAGCGTCTGCACCCACTGTGGCAGTGCCGTGTAGTGAAGATGGTGCGACCCCACCCACATGTAGAAGAAAGTTATTCCCCAGAAACCGAGGATCGACATGCGGTAGGAGAAGATCGGACGGCCCGCGCGCTTGGGCAGGTAATAATACATCATCCCAAGAAAGCCGGCCGTGAGGAAAAACGCGACGGCATTGTGGCCATACCACCATTGCGTCATCGCATCCTGGACGCCGGAAAAAATGGGAAAGCTCTTGGCGCTCGCAAAAGAGATCGGAAGCGCAAGATTGTTGACGATGTGCAGCGCCGCAACAACCAGGATGAAGGCCATGTAGTACCAGTTGGCGACGTAGATATGCGGCTCCCTCCGGCGCGCGAGCGTGCGCAAGTAGAGGATCAGATAGGCGACCCAGACGACCACCAGCCAGATGTCGGCATACCATTCGGGCTCGGCATACTCCTTCGACTGGGTGATGCCCATGAAGTAGCCGCTGACCGCGAGGATGCAGAACAGATTGTAACCAACGAGGACGAACCAGGGACTGAGCTGGTCCGGCAGCCGTGTGCGTGCGGTCCGCTGCATGACATGGAAGGACGTGGCGATCAGTGCGTTGCCGCCAAAGCCGAAGATCACGCCGGTCGTGTGAACAGGACGCAGACGGCCGAAACTTGCCCAAGTGGCGTCAAAGGTCAGGTCGGGATAGGCGAGCAGCCAGGCGACCCAGTCCCCGATGAACATCGCGAAGACGGCCCAGGTTATTGAGAAGACGATGCCGGCCTTCACAGGGTCGTCGTAATAGGAGGCAAGCCGGTCCTTGCTTGGCTCCGGGGTGTAATAGCCACCGATGATTACGAAGACCACCGCGACACCGAAGACAAGCACGATGACCCCGTGGTCACCGAACGGATCGCCCCTCCCCGCCACGGCCATGACCAGCCCACAAATGGCAACCAGAACAGCGATGACAAGCGCGAGCTGCCGCTCATTCTTGGTGAGCTGAGAGATCATCCTGTCATTCTCATTCCTGCTCGAAGCACGTTGCGCGCACGTGTACCCAGCCGCGTCCGACGCCGCGGCTCGCATGCGAACGGCTCGGAATCCACTAATGATGGATTTTATGTATATCTTTAAAACGGTCGTTGGCAAGCAGAAATCAAACTTTTCCAGATCGCTCGACAACGCTCAGGCGCCCAAAAAGTCCGCTGGGGTATTGAGCTGGCCAAGCGGACTTCCAAGCTCCGCGATGGCTCTAAAAAAATCTTCGCACAGATCTTCTCGCCCTATTGACAATATTCCTAAGTTGGATTATAGTCCTAACAACCTCGTCCGCTGAGGGGCGCTTTCATGAGGCGTCGTGACAGCGGGACGAAGGAAGGGGCGCCGTCGGAGATGCGGCGGCGCGGCCTTCCTGGACGGCGCCCGGTAATTCCGGGCCTCGGCCGGTGCGGCGCCCGCGGGCCGGTCTCGCAAACCGGCACTCGGGCCACGTCGGGGCTCCGCCCGAGGCCACTGACGGGCCTCCGCCAGGAGCTGGCTGATCCGTCCGCACAGTGCGGCTCCGGACAAAGCGCGGCCCGGCGTTGCAGTGAAGACGCCGCGATGGTGCGTCGAGAGACGCGGCGGCCTTCGAGAGGAGGTCGTCTTTACACGGACTTGGTTGCGTCACTCGGCGCACCATCCCCCTCTTTCATTGGAGAGAGGGACAAAGGGAATAAGGCGAACCCGGCGCCTCAAACAATACGGGCGGCGGAGCGTTGGCTGTTTGACATTTGAATCTCTCTCGCTGTCGCCCCACGAAGGCGCCCATATCGGGTGATGGTAGCTATGGGTTCCCGCTTTCGCGGGAACGACATGCGCACAAAATGCCCGTTTCCATTCCGCGGCGATGTTGCCGTCTCTTACGCCGCGGTCTTGATCAGGCCTTCCGCGCGCATCGCCTCCTGCACCATCGGCCGCGCCTTCACCCGATCCATGAAGGCTTTCAGGTTTGGCCATTTCGCCAGATCGATGTTGTGGAATCGGCTCCAGTTCGCCACGACGAACAGATAGGCGTCCGCCACGGTGAAATTCTCGCCGGTGAGATAGGATTTGCCCGCGAGCTTCCCGTCGAGAAACGCGAATTTCTGGACCAGCCCTTCCCTGATGACATCCTTGTATTCAGCCGGCGTCTTCGGGCTGAACATATGCGAAAATTGTTTGTGCAGTTCGGCGGCCACGAAATTCAGCCATTCCAGCACGCGATAGCGCTGCTCGCCTTTCGGCATCAGGCCGCTCTCGGGCTTCATGTCGGCGAGATATTGCACGATGGCCGGGCCTTCGGTGAGGATCTCGCCGTTATCGAGGACGAGGGTCGGCACATAGCCATGCGGATTGATCTGGTAGAAATCCTCGCCGTCCTTGGTCTTGTGGGTCTTGGTATCGACGCGGATCAGTTCGAGCGGAATGCCGGCTTCGCGCGACACGATATGCGGTGACAGCGCGCACGTTCCCGGCGAATAGTACAATTTCATCGCAAAAAGTCCCTTCGGTGTCGCGAGGCGCATAAGCGCAGCCCGCAAATGGCATCAATATCTAGCGGCCTGCCGCCGGGCGAACAATGCGCCGCGCCGCAGACCAGCCTTTCTTACAGAAGGACGCTTTCAAAAGGACGCCTTGGCCCACGATTTTGCAGCGCCGGCTGGAACAGCGGGTCGTTGATCGCGTTGACCAGAGCAACTTGAGGGGTCATCCATGCCTGCATCATCCCGCCAAATGCTTCTGGTGTCCGAGCCCGATCCTTTGGGCGATGTCACCCTGGTGCCGCAACAATTGTCCGGGCATTCGGAAGCCGACCTTGCCCGCGCCATGGCCGACGCGCTCAACCGCGCCGAGCCGGAAACCCAGTCGGAGGCCTTGCGGCTGCTGCGGGCGATGTTCCCGGATTCGCCGCTGACGATGCGCGTGGCCGCGCTCGGCGCGCTGCTGCGCCACTGATTCCTACATGCCCAGATAGGCTTTACGCACGCGATCGTCGTGGAGCAATTCCTCGCCCGAGCCGGACAGCGTGATGCGGCCGTTCTCCAGAACATAGGCGCGGCTCGCCAGCTTCAGCGACACCGCGACATTCTGCTCCACCAATACGCAGGTCAGCCCGTCGCGATTGAGATCGCGGATCGTCTGCAGCACGTCCTGCACGAGCGCCGGGGCGAGGCCGAGCGAGGGCTCGTCGAACATGACGAGTTCGGGAGCCCCCATCAGGCAGCGGCCGATGGCCAGCATCTGCTGTTCGCCGCCCGACAATGTGCCGGCGGCCTGCCCCGCACGCTCGTGCAATCGCGGAAACATCGCGTAGATGCGCTCGCGATTCTTGTTGCGCGCCTCGCGCGCCCTCGGCAGCATCGCGCCCATGTCCAGGTTCTCCTGAACGCTCAGCGTCGGAAAGATCTGCCTTCCTTCCGCCACCTGGCCGATGCCGAGATTGCAGACCTTGTGGCTCGGCCAGTTCGCAATGTCGTTGCCGCGATAGAGAATTCTGCCGCGCGCCGACCGATACATGCCGCCGAGCGTGCGGATCAGCGAGGTCTTGCCCGCGCCGTTGGCTCCGACGATGGCGACGATCGAACCCTCAGCGACTTCAAGCGAGACGTCGTCCAGCGCCTGCGCATCGCCGTGGAAGACATCAAGGTTTTCGACGCGGAGCATCAGTGAACGGCCTCCGCGCCGAGATAGGATTTGATGACCGCAGGATGACGCACGACATCGGCCGGTACGCCCTGCGCAATCGTGGCGCCGTGATGCAGAACCATCACGTGCGAGGCGAGCGCCATCACCGCCCGCATCACATGCTCGATCAGCAGGATAGTGACGCCGTGATTGTCCACCAGCCGCCGAAAGACCTCGACCATGCGGTCGGTTTCGGTGGGCCGCAACCCGGCCATGACTTCATCCAGCAGAAGCAGCTTTGGATCGGTGGCGATCGCACGCGCCACTTCCAGCCGCTTGCGGTCCGGCAGCGTCAACGACGAGGCCATGTGATTGCGCTTCTCGTACAGGTCCAGCCGGTCGAGAATGAGATGGGCCCATTCGCGGGCGGCGCCGGGCGACGGGCGGCGCAACAGCGCGCCGACCATGACATTGTCCTCGACGGTCAGCCCCAGGAAAGGCCTCACAATCTGAAATGTGCGGCCGATACCGCGCTGGCAGATCCGGTCGGCGGACAAGCCGTCGATGCGGCTGCCGTCGAAAGTGATGGAGCCCTCATCGCTCGCAAAAGCGCCGGCAATCATGTTGAACAGCGTGGTCTTGCCGGCACCGTTCGGTCCGATGACGGCATAGATTTCGCCCGGCTGGACCGCCAGACTCACGCGATCGACCGCCAGGAGGCCGCGGAACCGCTTGGTGACCGCATCGACCTTCAGCAGCGCGGTCATGGCTTGTCTCCCGACAAACCGAGCCTGCGGTACAGCCATGGCCAGACCCCGTCCGGCAACAGCATCACGACCAGCAGCAGGCAAATTCCGTAAAAGACCTGCTTCGCGCCCGGAATATCGACGCCCAGCGAATACAAGATCGAATGCATGGTCTCGGACAGGCCGGTCAGCAGGAATGCGCCGAGGATCGGTCCGAACAGGGTGCCGACACCGCCGATGATCGGCGCCAGGATCAATTCAATCGAACGGGAGATGTGAAACACCTGCTCCGGAAAGAGATTGTTGTAATAGAACGCGAAGAACACGCCCGCCAGCGACGTCAGGCCGGCGGAAAGAACGACAGCATACATCTTGTAGCGGAATGCGTTGATGCCGAGCGACCGCGCGGCCTCCTCATCCTCGCGAATGGCAAGCCAGAAATAGCCGATGCGGCTGCGCAACAAGGAACGGCAGATCACGAAGGCCAGAACGGTCAGCGCCAGAATCAGGTAATAGAACATGATCGGCTTGCCGCGCAGATTCCACAGATCATTCTGCGTGTAGTTCGCGACGGGCAGGAAGAATCCGCTGGACCCGCCGACCCAACTGAAATGATCAAAGCCAACACGGGCAAATTCAGCAAACGCGATGGTCAGGATTGCGAAATAGACGCCGGCGACACTGAAGCGGAAGGCCAGAAATCCGATGATCGCACCGCAGATCATCGCCACCGGCACCGCCACCAGAATTCCGATCCAGGGCGAGACGCCGTAATGGACATAGAGCGCCGCCGTTGTATAGGCGCCGAGGCCGACATAGAGCGCGTGCCCGAGCGACAACTGCCCGGCGAATCCCATCATGATGTTCCAGGCCTGACCGACATAGGCGAAATAGAGGATGATGATCAGGATGGTGAGCAGATAGTCGTTGATGAGGAACGGCGCGGCCAGAAGCGCGGCGAACAGCAGGCCGAGCAGCACCAGTCCGCGCAGCGACAGCTCCTGGGTCAGCCGGCCCATCATGCCGCTTTCCTTCCCATGATGCCTTGCGGCCTGAACAGGAGCACCAGCACCAATATCCCGAAGGCAAACATGCTTTTGGCGGACGGCGTGAAGAACAATCCAGCCAGTGCTTCGGTCATGCCGATCAGGATCCCGCCCAGCAAGGCGCCGGGCATTGAGCCGAGCCCGCCGGTGATCACGATGACGAAGGCAAGGAGCGTGTAGGCCGGTCCGAGCGGCGGGGTCACGTCAATGATCAGCACGAGGATCGCCCCGGCGGCGCCCACGCAGGCCGCGCCAAGACCGAAGGTCAGCGCATAGAGGCGCTTGACATCAAGCCCGACGACCAGCGCGCCGATGTAATTGTCAGCGCAGGCGCGGATCGCCTGACCGAGAAAGCTGAAGCGGAAGAATGCGAATAAGGCCGCCGCCACCGTGATAGCGGCCAAGCCCGCATATACCTTGGTGGCGTCGACGATCAGCGGACCGACCTGAAAGCTGTCAAACGAATAGGACGTCTGCACGTTACGGGCGTCCGGACCAAAAATGATCAGCAGCCCGTTGACCATGATGAGCGCAACCGCGACCAGCAATATGAACTGGCTATGCTCGGGCCGATTGATGAACGGGTTGATGAGTCCCGCCTGCATGACATAGCCGAGCGCGAACAGCACGGCCGCGATCGGCACCAGCATTACCAGTGGATCAAGATTGAAGGCGGAAAAAAGCATGATCGCGATATACATCGCGATTGTCATCATCTCGCCATGCGCGAAATTGACAACCCTGATCACGCCGAAAATGACCGACAGGCCAAGCGCCATCAGTCCATAGACCAAGCCGGTCAGCAGGCCGCCGACGGCGACATTCAGGTAGATTTCTGCGGGCACGGCCTTGTCCTGAAAGCAAAGGCTCCGGCCGCGTGCACGGCCGGAGCGTCTTCAGCGGAACGTCAGCGCTTGTTGTAGGGGGTCATCGGCAATTCAGGCTTTGCGATCGCCGCTACCTTGGGTGCAATCGTCGGCAGTTTGCCGCCGCGATTCTGAATTCCGGTGATCTCTAGTTTGTCGTTCTGGCCCTTCTCGTTGAACATGATGCCGGGACCGGTCGACACGTTCTCGGTGATGTTGGTCTTTCGGATCGCGTCGGCCAGCGCCTTCGGATCGGTCGAGCCTGCACGCTTATAGGCGTCCGCCGCCACCATCAGGGCTTCGAACGTATAGACATGGTTGGTGTTCACGTTGACGCCGGGATGTGCCTTGGCGAGCGCCGCCTCGAGCATCTTGCTCACCTTCTTGTTTGGATCATACCACGGCACGAAGGTCATCGGGCCATCGGAGAGCTTGCCAAGCGTCTTCAGATACTGGTCCTCGTACCAGCCCGGGCCCATGCTCATGATTGCCATGGGCGACCAGCGCTGCTTGACCAGCTCGCGCGTAAGCAGGATCGCATCGTTGAGACGGCTGACGACGAGCAGCGCTTCAGCGCCGGTGGCTTTGGCCTTGGCAACTTCCACAGAGAGGTCGCGCGCGGCCGGATCGTAGGCGATGGTCTCGACGACCTTATAGGGCATATCGAATTTCGGCATGACAGCGCCGATGCCCTTCTGCATGGCCGTGCCGAAGGTATCGTTTACATGCATGAACACGACTGACTTCGGCGCAGAGCCTGCGATTGCGAAGACTTCCTTCTGATTCTTAAAGGCGCCGCCGAGGATCATGCCCGCGGTATGGAAGTTGCGGAAGACGAACTTGTAGCCCTGCTCCGTAATCTGCGGGGCAGCGGCAATATTGATGACATAGGGAATGCCCTTCTGCTCCGCGACCTGGGCGATGGCCGTGCTCTGGCCGGAATCGAAGGCGCCGACCAGAAGCTGCGCGCCTCCATTGATCAGCTTTTCTGCCTGTGCACGCGCATTGTCGACGTTGGACTCGGTGTCGGCGTTCATGATCTGCAGCGACGGATAGCCGAGATCCTTGAGGATGCCGCCTGCGATTTCGACGCCGCGCTGGCAATCCTGGCCGATACCGGCCTGGTAGCCCGACCGCGGCAAAAGCACGCCGACTTTCAGGGCCGCGCCCTGCCCGCGCACGATGTTGAACGGTGCAGTGCCGGCCACAAAGCCCGTCGCGCCGAGACCGGCAGCGAAAGTGCGGCGGGTGACCTTGAAACCCGCATGTCCGGATTTCGATGAATTAGAGCTCATTAAATTCCTCCCTGGTCGCATTTACGGCTCTCAGCCGTCGTGGCGCTATTGTTCTTATTGTTCCAGCCCGGATGCAATGGCTGTTTCTCTCCTGCGGCATCGACGCCGCCGGCATGGCAGCGCTTGAAAAATCCCGCACGCCGCTGCATCCCCTCTGGACGTCTCTTGCTGCTAATTGTTGTATATAACAATAGATGTCGTCAACAACTATCTCGTTGTGTTAGGCTTGCCGGCCGAGGCGTTGCCGGCGCTTCGCTGTCTCCGGGAGAAACCTGTGTCGGATCGAAAACCAGACCCTCGCCCGGCATCGGAGTCCCGAAAGGGGCCGCGCAAGGAAACGAAGGATATCAAAATGGGCCCGCTGGACGGGCACCTCGGCTATTATATCCGCCGTGTTCAGGTCTGGGTTTTTCAGGATTTCATCCGCAGCCTGGCGCCGCTGGAAATCCGTCCCGCCCAGTATTCCGTGCTTACGGTGATCGGCGCCAATCCGGGGCTGTCGCAATCCGATCTGGCTGACGCCTTGGCGATCGAACGCGCCAGGTTGGTGCATGTGCTGGACAAACTGGAAAAGCGCGGCTTCACCGAACGGCAGGCGTCGCCGCATGATCGCCGCTCACACGCCCTGCATCTTACGGCCGAGGGCCAGAAAGTGCTTAAACAGGCCAAGGCACTGGCGGTGCGGCACGAGGCGAACCTGATGAAGACGCTGGGCGAGGAGAATTACAAGGCGATGCTCGGCATTTTTCGTCAGTTCGGTCAACGCGACTGAGTCGAGACGGCGCCACTCCTATCCGGGAGCCACGCGATGGACGAAATCCTTGTCGAGAAGCGGCCCGGCTTTCGGGTTCTCACTCTGAATCGGCCGGAGCGGCTGAATGCTTTTACCGAGACCATGCAGCAGGCGCTCAAGGCCGCCATTTCGGAAGCGGAAGCCGACGAGGATTGCCGGGCGCTGCTGTTGACCGGCTCAGGCCGCGCATTTTGCGCCGGACAGGACCTGAACGAGCGCGTCACTGCCACTGGCGACATCGTCGTACCGGGCGAGGCGCTGGAAAAATACTACAATCCACTGGTCAAAAAGCTGCGCTCGCTTCCCTTTCCCGTCGTCGCGGCAGTGAACGGCATTGCAGCGGGCGCGGGCTGCAACGTGGCGCTCGCCTGCGACATCGTGCTGGCATCCCGCTCGGCAACTTTCACGCAGGTGTTCGCGCGGATTGGGTTGATCCCAGACGCCGGCGGGACGTGGATTTTGCCCCGTCTTGTCGGACAGGCGCGGGCACGCGGACTGGCGCTGCTGGCGGAGCCGCTGGCCGCGGAGAGAGCCGAGGCATGGGGACTGATCTGGAAGGCGGTCGAGGACGACGCGCTGATGGCCGAGGCGGAAGCGCTCTGCGCCCATTTCGCGACGGCCCCGACCTATGGACTTGGTCTGATCAAGCAGGCGCTTGATGCATCGGAGGACAACGACTTATCCACTCAACTCGATCTCGAGCGCAAATTGCAGCGACAGGCCGGCTCGCATGAGGATTACAAGGAGGGCGTTCGCGCCTTCCTTGCCAAGAGAAAGCCTATCTTTTCCGGCAAACGATAGCCTTAAACACCCAGCCCGCCCTTCTCCTCGATGAAGCGCGCGACCTCATCAACACCCTTGCCTTCGCGCATGTTGGCGAAGACGAATGGCCGCTGCCCGCGCATCTTTTTTGCGTCGCGGTCCATCACCTCAAGCGAGGCGCCGACATAAGGCGCAAGGTCGATCTTGTTGATGACGAGCAGATCCGAGCGCGTAATGCCCGGGCCGCCCTTGGACGGAATCTTGTCGCCGGCGGCGACGTCGATGACATAGATGGTGATGTCGGCGAGCTCCGGCGAAAAGGTCGCGGCGAGATTGTCGCCGCCGGATTCGATCAGCACGAGATCAAGGTCGGGAAATTTCTGCCGCATCTCGGCGACCGCGGCGAGATTGATCGAGGCATCTTCGCGAATGGCGGTGTGCGGGCAGCCGCCGGTCTCGACGCCAGCGATACGCTCGGCGGCGAGCGCACCTGAGCGCACCAGATATTCGGCGTCCCACTTCGTATAAATGTCGTTGGTGATGGCGGCGATCTCGTATCTGTCCCGCAGCTTTTTGCAGAGTGCATCCATCAGCGCGGTCTTGCCCGAGCCGACCGGACCGCCGACACCAACACGCAGGGGGCCGTGGGGATTTTTCATTCTCAGCTCCTGAACAATCGCGTGTATTGGGTCTCGTGCCGCATGCTGGCAAGATCGGCGCGGAAGGTGGCGCTGCCAAGATCGTCGAGCGTCGCTTCAAGTGCACGCTGAGCAGTCGCAGCGATCACCGGTTCAAGCGCCGCCAGCACACGCTGGCCGTCAGTCTGTCCGAGCGGGATCAGACGCACGCCGGCAGAAATCCAGTTCGCCGCGATGGCATGCAGGAATGCATGCAAAGCCGCATCCGCCGCGATGCCGTGCCCCGCGGACGCGACACCGACCGCGACGGGATAGGCCACCGGACCATCCCAGATGTCAGTCAATCGATCGAGAGCCTTACATGGCCAGGCCGCGCGCGTCGCCTCGAGAAAGGCGCGGCCCTGCGCGGTTGTTTCAAGATGCCGTTCCTTTGACGGCGCAAACGCGGCCGCGAGTTCGGCAATATCCCGCAACGTATCTTGATTGCCTGCTGCCGCCGCGCGATGCGCCTGCACAAGAAAGATCGCGTCGCAGAAGCCGCTGCCCGTCTCCATCATCACCGCCAGCCAGTCTTTCAACGTTGCGGCGTCGCGGATGTCGCTGGCCTCCACCGCCCATTCGATGCCGCTCGAATACGAAAAGGCGCCGACCGGATACGAAGGCGAGAGCCAGGCCATCAGCCGGTAGAGGGCGGCGGAGCCAAAAGCACAATCGTCATGCCCGCGCTTGTCGCGGGCATCCACGTCCTTGGGTCCAGATTGTTGCATAGACATGGATGGCCGGGACAAGCCCGGCCATGACGGGTCGGATCGCTTCCGCACCCGCCCCTTCGCCAGCGGCATGTTTTTCTTCTTACCGCTCATGCTTCTGGCCGTAGTGGTGGGAGTGGCCATGTCCTTGGTGATGGTCATTCGAATGACTATGGTCGTGATGGGCATGGCCGTGATGATCGTGACCGTGGCCGTGCGCATGCCCATGCGGCGCGCCGGTTGCCGGATCGAACGCAGCGTTGACCGGCGTCACCTGCGCACCGAGGCCGCGCAGCATCTCCTCCAGCACATGGTCGCGGCGGATACGGATGCGCTCGCCCACGATCTGCACGTCGGTGTGGCGGTTGCCGAGATGCCAGGCCAGCCGCACGAAGTCGCGCGGCGAGGATGCTTTGATTTCGACGAGTTCCTCCGGCTGACCGCAGACCCGCACGATGGCGCCGTCCTCCAGCACAAGCCCATCGCCGTCGCGCAATGTCATAGGCTTGTCGAAATCGAGCAGGATCTTCGTGCCCTGCTCGCCGGTCAGCACAATGCGCCGCCGCTGGCGGTCGTCGGCGTCGAGGATGACGCGATCGACGGCGATGGAGTCGTTCCACTGGCCGGCGGACACAATTGAGGAAACGCGGTGCATAGCCAAACCTACACCGTCGTCCCGGTCGAGCGAAGCGAGCGCCGGGACCCATAATCCCGGCCGTCACCGTAATGCGACACTGAGGTTATGGACCCCCGCTTTCGCGGGGACGACAGTTGAGAGGTCAAAACAAAAAATACCGCTGCGCCATCGGCAGCACCTCGGCCGGCGCACAGGTGAGAAGTTCGCCGTCCGCCCTCACCTCGTAGGTCTCTGCGTCGATCTCCAGCTTCGGCGTCGCGCCGTTGTGGATCATGCTTTTCTTCGAGATGCCACCACGCGTATTCTTCACCGCCACAAGTTCTTTCTGGATGCCGAGTTTGCGACCAAGTCCGGCGCGAACCGCCGCCTTCGAGGTGAACACCACCGACGACGCGGTGAGCGCACGCCCGAAGGCGCCGAACATGGGGCGGTAATGCACCGGCTGCGGCGTCGGGATCGAGGCGTTGGGATCGCCCATCTGCGCGGCGACGATGGTGCCGCCCTTGATGATGCAATCCGGCTTCACGCCGAAAAAGGCCGGCGACCACAGCACGAGATCGGCCAGCTTGCCCTTCTCGATGGAGCCGATCACGTGCGATACGCCGTGCGCGATGGCGGGATTGATCGTGTATTTGGTAATGTAGCGGCGGGCGCGCATGTTGTCGTTGTCGCCCTTCTCTTCCTTCAGGCGCCCGCGCTGTTTCTTCATCTTGTCGGCGGTCTGCCAGGTGCGAATGATGACCTCGCCGAGCCGCCCCATCGCCTGGCTGTCCGACGACATCATCGAGAGCGCGCCGATGTCATGCAGGATGTCTTCCGCCGCGATCGTCTCCTTGCGGATGCGGCTCTCGGCAAAGGCGAGGTCTTCCGCAATCGAGGGATCGAGATGGTGGCACACCATCAGCATGTCGAGATGCTCGTCGATGGTGTTCTTCGTAAACGGCCGCGTCGGATTGGTGGACGACGGCAGGACGTTCTTCAACCCCGCCACCTTCATGATGTCCGGTGCGTGGCCGCCGCCGGCGCCTTCGGTGTGGAAGGCATGGATGGTGCGGCCCTTGAACGCCTTGATGGTGTCCTCGACAAACCCGCTCTCGTTGAGCGTGTCGGTGTGGATCATCACCTGCACGTCATGATCGTCCGCGACCGACAGGCAATTGTCGATCGCGGCCGGCGTCGTGCCCCAGTCCTCGTGCAGCTTGAGCGCGCAGGCGCCGCCCTTGACCATTTCCTCCAGCGCGGCGGGACGCGACGCATTGCCCTTGCCAGCGAAACCGAGATTGACCGGAAACGCGTCCGCCGCCTGGATCATGCGCGCGATGTGCCATGGCCCCGGCGTGCAGGTCGTGGCGAAGGTGCCGTGCGCGGGGCCGGTGCCGCCGCCGAGCAGCGAGGTGACGCCCGACATCAGCGCCTCATCCACCTGCTGCGGGCAGATGAAATGAATGTGCGTGTCGAAGCCGCCGGCGGTGAGGATCTTGCCCTCGCCTGCGATCACTTCGGTCCCCGGCCCGATGACGATGGTGACGCCCGGCTGGATGTCTGGATTGCCGGCCTTGCCAATGGCATGGACTTTTCCGTCCTTCAGGCCGACATCGGCCTTCACGATTCCCCAGTGATCGAGAATGAGCGCATTGGTGATGACGGTGTCGACCGCGCCCTGCTTGTTGGTCATCTGGGACTGACCCATGCCATCGCGGATCACCTTGCCGCCGCCGAACTTCACCTCGTCGCCATAGATGGTGAAATCCTTCTCCACCTCGATGATGATGTCGGTGTCGGCGAGCCGCACCTTGTCGCCCGTGGTGGGGCCGAACATGTCAGCATAGACGGAGCGTTTGATTTTTGCCGACATGGCTTAGAGCTTCCCCATCACGTCGCCACGAAAACCGTAGATCGCGCGCTTGCCCGCGAGCGCGACCAGTTGCACCTCGCGCGTCTGGCCCGGCTCGAAGCGAACAGCCGTGCCCGCCGCGATATCGAGCCGCATGCCGCGCGCCTTCTTGCGGTCGAATTTCAGCGCGGGGTTGGTCTCGAAGAAATGATAATGCGAGCCGACCTGGATGGGGCGGTCGCCGGTGTTCGACACCGTCAGCGTCACGGTCCTGCGGCCGGCGTTCAGCTCGATCTCGCCGTCCTTGATCAGCATTTCGCCAGGAATCATCAACGCCCCTCCTTCCGCCAAATGCGGAACGCGATCACGCCGCCGGCGACCAAAGCCGCCGCCAGCAGCATCACAGCATAATCGGGAAACATGCTCGTTGCATGCGGATGACCATGCGGCACCGTCGAATCGTGAGCAAAGGCCGTGGACGCGACCAGCATCGAGAGCAAAGCAATCAATATCTTCATTTCAAATCCTTCAGCGTATCGGTTGGTGCACGGTGACAAGCTTGGTGCCGTCGGGGAACGTCGCCTCGACCTGGATATCGTGGATCATCTCGGGGATGCCCTCCATCACCTGGTCGCGCGTGATCACGTTGCCGCCGTCGCGCATCAGCTCAGCGACGCTCTTGCCGTCGCGCGCACCCTCCATGATGAAATCGGTGATCAAGGCGACGGCTTCGGGGTGATTGAGCTTGACGCCGCGCTCCAGGCGCCGGCGCGCCACCATCGCGGCCATCGCGATCAGCAGCTTGTCTTTTTCGCGCGGTGTGAGATTCATCGCCCCTTCCCGATTTCAGTTCAACCAAAGTCGCGGCAGCGTCTTGCGATCGAGCGCCGCCAGCATCGCGATAAGATCGCGCCGCAACGCCGCACCGTCCCGGGCACAGAGCCGCGCCACCGCAATGCCGTTCCAGACTGAGATTCCGACTTCGCCGGCGAATTGCTCGCCGAGGGCGCGCACTTTTGCAATGGCGTCGTCGCTGCCAGGCACAAGCAGGACGGTCGCAATCGCGGCAGATCCTTTCGCCACTGAGGGCTCTGCCAGTGTGTCGGCAATGTCGCCATCCAGCCGCAGGGTCTCGGCGAAGATCAGCCGGCCGCCTCGGCGCACCCGCCAGCGGTCGATGAGCCGGCCTTGGTTCACACTCTCGCCCATCGCGGAACGGCCAAAAACGACTGCCTCGGCGAGCAGAAGCGATGCGTCGTCGGCAAGCTCCACGTCGATGGACCGGTGCAACCGGGCACGGTCGAACAGGATGGTTTCCTGCGGCAGCCAGCGCAGCGCGGCGCCGGCTGCGACCGAAAGGCTCACGGCCATCTCGGCATCCGCATCGATGGCGCGATAGACCTTTTCCGCCGCCGCGCCGGTGACAACCAGTTCGGCACCCGTGCCGGCATTCACCTCCAGTGCGAACCGGTCTCCCCCGGCAATCCCGCCCGCGGTGTTCACGATCACCGCCTCACATTCGGCCGCCGTCGTGTTTGGAAACCGCACCCGCAGCGAGCCTTCTTCGCCCACCTGGCTGCGCCGCGTCCGCCCATCGACCGCGGCAACGCCAAGGGCAATGCGCCCGCGCGCGCGGTTGGCGGCGAAAGTCTCGTCGCTCTCCTGCATCTTGGCTGCGGCCCTCACGACATTCCCCGCTTTGCGGCCATTGTCACAGGGCCAACGCGCGCCGCAAGGCCGCCTCGTCAAGATTCTCGTTGTTGGACAAATAAACCACAGCGCCGCGGTCCATTGCCACGAATTGGTCACCCAGCTCGCGGGCAAAGTCGAAATACTGCTCGACCAGCACAATGGCCATCTGGCCCAGCCCACGCAGATAGGAAATGGCGCGGCCGATGTCCTTGATGATCGAGGGCTGGATGCCCTCCGTCGGCTCGTCGAGAAGCAACAACTTCGGTCGCATGACCAGGGCCCGGCCGATCGCCAATTGCTGCTGCTGGCCACCGGACAGGTCGCCACCGCGCCGGCGCAACATGTCATGCAGAACCGGAAACAACGAAAAGACATCATCCGGAATCTCGCGCTCCGCACGCCTGAGCGGCGCGAAACCGGTTTTCAGATTTTCTTCCACGGTCAGTAGCGGAAAAATCTCGCGGCCTTGCGGCACGATGGCGATGCCGGCGCGCGCGCGCTCATAAGGTTTGAGCAGGTTGATATTGTGGCCGCCCCAATCGATCTCGCCGCGGCTCACCGGCTGCTGGCCGACGATGGCACGCAAAAGGCTGGTCTTGCCGACGCCATTGCGGCCGAGCACACAGGTTACCTTGCCGGGCTCGGCGGTGAGCGAGATGTTGCGCAGAGCCTGCGCCGCGCCATAGTGCAGATCGATATGTTTCACGTCGAGCATGAGTCATCGCCCCAGATACACTTCAACCACCCGTTCGTTCTCAGATACCTGATCGATCGATCCTTCCGCCAGCACCGAGCCTTCATGCAGGCAGGTCACCTTGACGCCCAGTTCACGGACAAAGGTCATGTCGTGCTCGACCACAATGACGGTCTTGTCGCGATTGATATCCTTGAGAAGTTCGGCGGTCTGATACGTCTCCGCGTCGGTCATGCCGGCAACAGGTTCATCCACCAGCAACAGTTTCGGCTCCTGCGCCAGGAGCATGCCGATTTCCAGCCACTGCTTCTGCCCGTGCGACAGCGAACCCGCGAGCCGGTCGCGCGCAGGCTTGAGGCGAATCGTATCGAGAATTCTGTCAATGCGCTCGGCCTGCTCTTCGCTTTCGCGCCACAGAAGCGCCGCCCGCGCGGAACGGTCGTCTTTCAAAGCCAGCAGAAGATTGTCCTCGACACTATGCATCTCGAACACGGTCGGCTTCTGGAACTTGCGGCCGATGCCAAGCATCGCGATCTCCGCCTCATCCAGCCGCGTGAGATCGCGGTTGCCTTCGAACACCGCGTCGCCCTCGTCCGGCCGCGTCTTGCCGGTGATGACGTCCATCATCGTCGTTTTGCCGGCACCGTTGGGGCCGATAATGGCGCGCATCTCGCCCGGCTCGACCGCAAGCGACAGATTGTTCAGCG
Organism: Pseudorhodoplanes sp.; assembly: GCA_032027085.1. Lineage (NCBI taxonomy): Bacteria > Pseudomonadati > Pseudomonadota > Alphaproteobacteria > Hyphomicrobiales > Pseudorhodoplanes > Pseudorhodoplanes sp. Next base: position 4,623,464 of record JAVSMS010000001.1, read on the forward strand.
CGCGGAAGCCATCGAAGGAGACTGTCACGCCGTCAAGATATAGCAAAGCGGTTGTGGTGCGTTTTTCAATCATGATCACTCCGCCGGCCGCGGCGCCGGTTCTGCATCCGGCATGGCGACATCTTTCGGGGCGTACGCGCGCCGTTCTTTCCACCAATACGCGATGGTGCCGATGATGCCGCGCGGCAGGAACAGCGTGACCGCAACGAACAGTCCGCCGAGCAGGAACAGCCAGTACGGCGCCAGAAAGCCTGTGGTGAATGTCGTCTTGGCGTAATTGACCAAAATTGCGCCGAGCACGGCGCCAGTCAACGTGCCGCGGCCACCGACGGCAACCCAGATCACCGCCTCGATGGAATTCGCGGGCGCGAATTCGCTCGGATTGATGATGCCGACCTGCGGCACATAAAGCGCGCCGGCGACACCCGCCATGCAGGCCGAAAGCGTGAAGACGAACAACTTGTAGGATTCCACGCGGTAACCGAGGAAACGCGTGCGCGATTCGGCGTCGCGGATGGCGATCAGGACCTTGCCGAATTTGGACGTCACCACCGCGCGGCAGATGATGAAACCGAGTGCCAGCGCCATGCAGGACGCTACGAATAACGCCACGCGCGTGCCCTGCGCCTGCACATTGAAGCCAAGGATATCCTTGAAGTCGGTCAGACCGTTATTGCCGCCGAAGCCGAAATTGTTGCGGAAGAAGCCAAGCATCAGCGCGAAGGTCATCGCCTGGGTGATGATCGACAGATAGACGCCGGTCACACGGGAGCGGAAGGCGAACCAGCCGAACACGAAAGCGAGCAGGCCGGGCACCAGCAACACCATCAGCATGGCATACGGGAATGACTGGAAGCCGTACCAGAAGAACGGCAATTCCTTCCAGTTCAGGAACACCATGAAATCCGGCAGGATCGGATGCGCGTAGACTCCGCGCGTGCCGATCTGGCGCATGAGATACATGCCCATGGCGTAGCCGCCGAGCGCGAAAAACGCGCCGTGGCCAAGGGAAAGAATGCCGCAATAGCCCCAGATCAGGTCGATGGAGAGGGCGAGCAACGCGTAGCAGACATACTTGCCGAACAGTGCGACCACATAGGTCGGAATGTGGAAGTGCGAACTCTCCGGCACCAGCAGATTGAGTGCCGGCACGATGACGACTGCCGCCGCCACGATCACAAGAAAGATCGTGGCGCCGCGGTCGAGCGAGCGGATGAGGAGGCCGTTCATGCTTCCACCGCCCGGCCCTTGAGCGCGAACAGGCCGCGCGGACGCTTCTGGATAAACAGGATGATCAGAACGAGAATGAGGATCTTTCCGAGCACCGCACCGGCAAAGGGCTCAAGGAATTTGTTGGCGATCCCGAGCGCGAAGGCCCCAACCAGCGTACCCCAGAGATTGCCAACCCCGCCGAAGACGACGACCAAGAAGGAGTCGATGATGTAGCTCTGGCCGAGGTTGGGCGAAACGTTGTCGATCTGCGACAGCGCAACGCCGGCGATGCCGGCAATGCCCGAGCCCAGTCCGAAGGTCAGCGCGTCGACGCGGCTGGTGCGGATGCCCATTGCCGCCGCCATCGGACGATTCTGCGTCACCGCGCGCATTTCCAGTCCGATACGGGTAAAGCGCAGCAACGCCAGCAATCCGGCGAACACCGCCAGCGTGAAGACGATGATCCACAACCGGTTATAGGTGATGGTGATCTGGCCGATCTCGAAGGCGCCGCTCATCCACGAGGGGTTTCCCACCTCGCGGTTGGTCGGCCCGAACATGGTGCGCACCGCCTGCTGCAGGATCAGCGAAATGCCCCAGGTGGCGAGCAGCGTTTCCAGCGGCCGGCCATAGAGAAAGCGGATGACGCCACGCTCAATCAGAATGCCGATGAAGCCCGATACCAGAAACGCCAAAGGCACGGCGAGCAGCAGCGAATAGTCAAACAGGCCGGGATTGTGTGCGCGGATAATCTCCTGCACCACAAAGGTGACATACGCTCCGATCATCACCATCTCGCCATGCGCCATGTTGATGACGCCCATCACGCCGAAGGTGATGGCAAGACCGATGGCGGCCAGCAACAGCACCGAACCAAGCGACAAGCCGTACCAGGCATTCTGCACGGCGGCCCACATGGCAAGCTGACTCTCGATTGACGAGACGCCGTCTTTGGCTGCTTTCAGCACCGCCGGAGGATTATTCGTCGGCACTCCTGCGAGCAGCGCAAGCGCCTCCTGATCGCCCCGCGCCTTGATCACCGCGACGGCATCGAGCTTGTCGGCTTCGGGGGCATCAGGCTTGTACAGCACCGCAGCCGCCCTCGCCTCCATCAATGCCCGCTTGATACCGGCAATGGCTTCCTTGCCGATGGCGGTCTGCAGCGCCGGCAGCGCATTGGCGTCGCGCGACTTGAAAACGGCCTGCGCCGCCTCAAAACGTTTGCCGGGATCAGGCGACAGCAATGTCAGGCCGCCAAGCGCCGCATCGATGGCACGGCGCAGCCTGTTGTTAAGCCGAACTCGGCTCAGGCCGGCAGGCTCGCTGACCGCATTGCCGGTCGCAGCATCGAACGTGCGATCGGCGCTTTCCTTGAAGTAAACCTTCTTCGTGGCCGGATCGACATAAAGGCGCGAGTCCTGCAGCGCTTCGATCACACGCGCCGCCAGCGGATTTCCGCTCGCCGCAACGCCTTCAATGCCGGCTTCAGTATCGCCGAACGAGCCGGCGGCGAATTTTGCCAGCGCTTCGTCGTAGGTCTGGGCGTATCCCGGCGCGGCGGCGATCAGAAAGCCGACAGCAAGCGCCAGCGCGACCAGACGATCGCAAATCCTTCGCATCTCAATGTTTCCCGGCATCGAGCGTGAAAAGCGGGAGGCGGCGGAGGAAACCGCCTCCCGTAGTGTCAGGCAGCGTTTACGATCCCTGCCCGCCGCATTTCTTAAGCTTGGTGTTGAAGTTCCCGCATTTCAGCTTCACCCAGTCCGCCTCGAGATCTTTCGACCCTTCGAGTTCGTCGGACCAGGCATCGCCCGGGACCAAACCTTCGGTCTTCCACACCACGTCGAACTGACCATCACCGCGCACTTCGCCGATAAACACTGGCTTGGTGATGTGATGGTTGGGAAGCATCTTGGAGACACCACCGGTGAGGTTCGGCGCTTCGATACCCGGCAGCGCATCGATGACCTTATCCGGATCGGTGGACTTCACCTTCTCGACCGCCTTCACCCACATGGCGAAGCCGATCACATGCGCTTCCATCGGGTCGTTGGAGACGCGTTTCGGATTCTTGGTGAAGGCCTTCCACTTGGCGATGAATTCCTTGTTCGCCGGCGTGTCGATCGATTCGAAGTAGTTCCAGGCGGCGAGATGGCCGAGCAGCGGCTTGGTGTCGATGCCAGCAAGTTCTTCCTCACCTACCGAGAACGCCACGACCGGAATGTCCTTCGCCTTGACACCCTGGTTCCCGAGCTCCTTGTAGAAGGGAACGTTGGCGTCGCCGTTGATGGTGGACACCACCGCAGTCTTCTTGCCCGCCGAGCCGAACTTCTTGATGTCGGCAACGATGGTCTGCCAGTCGGAATGACCGAACGGCGTGTAATTGATCATGATGTCGTCCGACTTGACGCCTTTGGACTTCAGATAGGCCTCAAGAATCTTGTTGGTCGTGCGCGGATAGACATAGTCGGTGCCGGCCAGCACCCAGCGCTGCACCTTCTCTTCCTTCATGAGGTAGTCGACCGCCGGGATCGCCTGCTGGTTGGGCGCCGCGCCCGTGTAGAATACGTTGCGCTCGCTTTCCTCGCCCTCGTATTGCACCGGATAGAAAAGGATCGAATTCAGCTCCTTGAACACCGGCAGCACCGACTTGCGCGACACCGAGGTCCAGCAGCCGAACACGGCGGCCACCTTTTCCTTGGTGATCAGTTCGCGCGCCTTTTCAGCGAAGAGCGGCCAGTTCGACGCCGGATCGACGACCACGGCCTCGAGCTTCTTGCCGAGCAAGCCGCCCTTCTTGTTCTGCTCTTCGATGAGCATGAGCATCACGTCTTTCAGCGTGGTCTCGCTGATCGCCATGGTGCCCGAGAGCGAATGAAGAATGCCGACCTTGATCGTATCCTGCGCCTTGGCGGGGAGAACAGCTGCAACGGACAGTGCGAGGCCGGCCGTGGCGGCAAGCCAGCGGCGGGCCAACGGTCTTTCGGCGACCGCACGAATGGGATGAAACATGGGTGATCCCTCTGTTGGACGCGCGCACCAGCGGACCCGGCACTGCGCTGCAACGAGGGATCGCAAGGCCCGTGCCAAGTGCGTTTATCGCGGCTAAGTTCCTGAGATCGGGGAGGGATTCGCGCGTATGACCCGGGTTTGGCCAGAGTTCGAATAGATCGCTGCCTACTTTTTTATCAGATGCCCTGCTTATTCTCTGCGCATGCGATTCAAAGAGGCAGACGCATTTATCGCAAACAAGGGCGGTAAGGGTCCGTTAAGAGTTGAAATTCATCACACCCGACCAACCATGCTGCCTATTGCCGTCGCCATTGTCTGCAAAACGCCCCAGCCCGGCCGGTCCAAGACCAGGCTGTCGCCAGCGCTGACGCCGCAGCAATGCGCAGACTTGTCCGCCGCCTTTATCCGCGACGTCGCGCAATCCATGAGTGATGTGGCGGCGGCCTCCAATTACGCGATCTATACGCCGGCGGCTTCCGAGCGCGATTTGCTGCCGCTGCTGCCGCACGGCTTTCGCATCATGCCGCAAGCGGACGGCGGTCTGGGACAGCGGCTGATTCGCATGACCCGCGAGCTCTTCACCGCCGGACATCGCGGCGTGGTACTGGTCAATGCCGACAGCCCAACCTTGCCGCACTCCATCCTGCGCGATGCCATCGCCATGACCGGGCATACCGACAATGTCGTGATCGCGCCCGCGCATGACGGCGGCTATACGCTGATCGGGCTTACGCAGCCGCACGACGCCTTGTTCACCGACATCGACTGGAGCACACCCCGCGTCTACGAACAGACACGTGCACGAGCTTTGCAACTCAGGCTGCCAGTCGTCGAATTGCCGCTCTGGTACGATGTCGACGATGGGGAATATCTCGCGGTGCTGGAGCAGGAATTCGCGGGCCATCCACCGCAATTTGCGCCGAAAGGACTCGTCGGCGCGCCGGCGCTGCATACGCGGCACTATCTCGCCGAGTTAGCCGCAATGCGGGACAATCATGCGCCGGTGAATGTGGTGCGGTGACCTGCGATTTATGGCGTCATCGCCCGCGACCCGTCTCCGCCAGGGCTTGACGGGCATGGGGTATTGTCCTCCGAAGCGTCAGCGAAGGCGAGATGCGGGCGATCCACCACTTAAGAGATCAGCGATCCCCTGGGTGTCCCGCTTGCGCGGGGAACGACAATAACTGACGTCACCACAGTTCATCGACGCTCAGCCGGCGCGGGATGAGCCTCTGCTGCACGGCATAGGAGATCAGCATCTCCAGACAGGGCTTATTGGCCTCGCGGCCGAACGGCGCAGCATCAAGTGCTCCGGCTGCCGGCAAGCCGGCTTTTGCCTTGCTCTGCTCAAGCAGTCGATAAAATTCCGCGACCGCCTGCGGCTGCGCTTGCATGATTTCATCGGTCACCACCACCATGTGATTGACCGGGATGACGCCATGCTTCTCGTACCAAGCCTGCGCCGCCGCATGCGGATCGGCAATGACGCTCTTCAGGCGCGGATCGTCCGGCATCGCCGCGCCATAGATCGCAGCATCAAGTTCACCGTCGATCAGCATCTGCGTGATGTCCTGATCAGGCCGTGCGCGGATCACCTCGTCCGGATCCTTGGCCTCCGCCACATGGCCATCCTCGAAGGTGACCCATTGCACGCCGCCGAGATCCACGCCGTAATCGTTCTCGATGATGCCACGGATATAGGCGCCAGTGGTCTGGCTGTAGGAGCGGACGCCGATGCGCTTGCCGGCGAGATCAGCCGGGCGCATCTTGCCGCGTTCGCTATTGTACAGACATGTGTGATGCTGAAAGCGCGACAGCATGGCCGCGGGCAGCAGCCTCAGACCCTTGTTGTAAGCCTTCGCCTGCAACACCGTGACCAGCGCCAATTCGCTGACATCGAAGGCATGCTCGCGCACCATTGGCTTGAATGCGGTGTGCATCGGCTTCTTCTCGACAAATTCCAGTCGCAAGATCGGCGATGTGATCTCCCCGCGCTTGAGCGGCAGAGTATGCGGATAATCGCCAATGGCGACGCGCAAGGTAGGAAGCGACGCAGTCATCTCAAATTGCTTTCGTTTTCTGACCTTGCGTCCAAAGGACGACACGGCGCCTGAGCGGATCGCCACGGAACAACACCGGCCATCATGATTGCGGGAGTACGACGAGGCGACGGTCGGCTGTTATAATCTTCGGCGATTTCTGGTCAATGGATCACACTGCATCCCGCCCAGACTACGATCACCTCACGATTCCGGTATATCCACGTCACGCGCGAGTGGAGAGACAGTCGAAGAGACATCCCATGCGGAAGTGTGTAGCCACCTGCATTGGTCTTGCCGCAGCGCTCGCCATCATCGCGCCGGCGGATGCACAAGCGCCCGGCGATGCTGCCGCGCTCGCTGCAAAGGCGAGCGCGCTCTACAGGGCCGGCAAATATGCCGAGGCATTGCCGCTGGCGCAGCAAGTCCTCTCGATCCTGGAAAGGAGATTCGGACCAGACCACCCCGATATCGTGCCGCACTTAACGAATGCGGGCCTTCTTTACCAAAGGCTGGGCCGCTATCGAGAAGCCGAACCATTTTATCGACGGACGTTGGCGATCCGTGAAAAGTCACAAGGGTCGGATCCTGCGCTCGTCTCGCAGGCGATCAGCAATCTGGCTGGCCTTTACCGGGTTATGGGGCGTCTCTCTGAAGCCGAGCCATTGTTCAAACGCGCGCTGGTGCTCAACGAGAAGATCGGTGGGCCAGAACACCCGGACGTCGCAAATACCCTCCATCAGCTCGCGCGCATCTACTGGGTACAGAATCGCGTCGATGAGGTGACACCGCTATTCCAGCGCGTATTGGCGATCCGCGAAAAAGCCTATGGGCCGGATCATCCCGCGGTCGCCCAGACGCTCAACGACATGGCGGGCTTCTACCGAGATCAAGGCCAGCACGAAGAGGTTGAGCCGCTGTTCAAGCGCGTACTGGAAATGACCGAGAAGGCGGTCGGGCCGGAGCATGCTGCCGTCGCAGCAGCGCTCAACAATCTGTCAGTGCTGTATCAGGAAATGGGCCGTCATACCGAAGCGGAGCCGCTGGCAACACGCGCCTTGGCGATCCGCGAAAAGACCCTTGGCCCCGATCACCCACATGTCGCGGTCTCGATACACAATCTGGCGGAACTTTACCGGGCCCTCGGGCGCAAAGCCGAGGCAGCCGAGTTGACCAAACGCGAACAGGCTATCCGCGCAAAACAGCGTTGACGATGGCGGAGCCGGGGCCCGATGGGACCCTCCCGAGCTGGGCACGGCGTGCGGACGCTTGACGATAGAAACAAAATTGTTAACAATCCAAATAACGAGATTTGGCACCATGACCACTGCAGACCGCCCCGCCGGCGACCCTTCCGACATCACCACGCATTTGCGCGAGGCGATCACGCGCGGCCAGTTGATGCCCAACGAGCGGCTGATCGAAGCCGATCTCGCGAAATCCTTCCACGTCAACCGCGCCAATATCCGCATGGCGCTGGCGATGCTCGACCAGGAAGGACTGGTCGTGCGCGAGCCCAATCGCGGCGCACGCGTGCGCGCGGTGTCGGACGCAGAGGCGATCGAGATTGCCGAAACCCGTCTCGCCATCGAGGGTATGGTGGCGCGGCGCGCGGCCGAACGCGCAACGCCCGCCGACCGCAAGACGTTGCGCAGGATCGCTGCCGAGATGCGGCGGGCGGTGAAGAGCGCCGACTATGCGGGCTTTTCGCAAAGCAATGCGGAGTTGCACCGGGAGATCCAGCGTATCGCCGGCAACGAAACCGCAAACCGCATTTTGCAGACGCTGAAGTCGCATCTGGTGCGGCTGCAATATCGCGTCATCCTGTTGCCGGGCCGGCCGGAAACGTCGCTGTCCGAGCATCAGGTCGTCATCGACGCGATCTGTTCAGGCGACGCCGACGCCGCCGAAGCGGCAATGCGACGGCACCTTCACCATTTCAGAGAATTGCTGATGCAGGCGATCGAAGCCGCCCGACATGGCGGCTTCTGACCCGACACCGCGCTATATTACGTAAACCGGAGTTCACATGCCCGAGCAGAAAACAGGTCTCGTCGTCACCGCCCATCCCGGCGATTTCGTATGGCGCGCCGGCGGCGCCATCGCGCTGCACGCCAAGAAAGGCTATCGCGTCAAGATCGTGTGCATGAGCTTCGGCGAACGCGGCGAAAGCCAGTTCGCCTGGAAGGAACAAGGCGCAACGCTGGAGAAAGTGAAAGCGGGACGCAAGGACGAGGCCGAGCGCGCAGCGCAGATTCTCGGCGCGGAGATCGAATTCTTCGATGCCGGCGATTATCCGCTGCGTCTCACCGAGAAGCATTTCGACCGCATGGTCGACATCTACCGCGAACTCAATCCCTCCTTCGTACTTACGCACGCTTTGGAGGATCCGTACAATTTCGATCATCCGAACGCCGCGCACTTTGCGCAGGAGACACGCGTAGTCGCACAGGCCATGGGCCACAAGCCAGGCGCGAAATACACCTATTCCGCCCCGCCCGTCTTCCTGTTCGAGCCGCATCAGCCCGAGCAATGCAATTTCAAGCCTCAGGTCATCCTCAACATCGATGAGGTGTGGGAAACGAAATACAAGGCCTTCCAGGTACTCGCGGCACAGAAACATCTCTGGGCCTATTATGAGCGCGTCGCGCTCAATCGCGGCGTGCAGGGCGGCCGCAATACCGGCAAGCCGATGACTTATGGCGAGGCCTATCAGCGGCTTTTCCCGCAGGCGCTGGAGGAATTGGCGTAAATTTTTGGGAATCCCCGCGCTGTCGCCGTCACCTGAGGTGCGAGCGAAGCAAGCCTTGAAGGGCGACGGCCCGGACCTTTTCATCTTCGAGGCCCGGCTTCGCCGAGCACCTCAGGATGACAGATCGAGTTTGGAGCATTGAAAATGAAACCCGTTGTCGTTCGCAACATCCAGCGCGCCGATGCCAATGCCTGCGGCATCCTCGAAGGTCTTGGCGTCTCCACATCGCATGAAGCGCTCGGCCGCTCCGGCCTGATGAAGCCTTACATGCGCCCAATCTGGCCGGGGGCATCCATCTGCGGTCCGGCGGTCACGATCCTGGCGCAGCCGGGTGACAACTGGATGATCCATGTCGCCATCGAGCAGTGCAAGCCGGGCGACGTGCTGGTGGTCGGTGTCACCGCCGACAACACCGATGGCATGTTCGGCGATCTGCTCGCGACCTCGCTGAAGGCGCGCGGCGTCAAGGGCCTTGTCATCGATGCCGGCTGCCGGGACGTCGCAACGCTGAAGGAAATGGGCTTTCCGGTCTGGTCAAAAGCGATCTCGGCCAAGGGAACGGTGAAGGCGACGCTCGGCTCTGTGAACATTCCCGTTGTCTGTGCCGGGGTGAATGTCGTGCCCGGCGATGCCATCGTGGCCGACGACGACGGCGTCGTCGTCATCCCGCGCAAGCTCGCGGTCGAAGTCGCGCAAAAGGGTCAGAAGCGCGAAGCGGACGAGGCCGGCAAGCGCGAGAAGCTGGCCGCGGGCGTGCTCGGCCTCGACATGTACAACATGCGCGAGCCGCTGGCGAAAGCAGGCCTCGTTTACGTCGACAATCCGGAAGACGTATGACCGCGTTGCGCCGAGGTCACCAGTAACGGCCGGTCGAGCCGACCAGCACGGTGATCACACCGAGCACGAGATTGATCGCCACCAGCTTGCGGATCTGCGCAAGGTGTTGTCCGGCGGCAGGCCATTCTGCCGCGTGTACGGCCTTCTGCAAGCGCTGCCAAGGCACGAAATAGAGATGCAGGAAGATCAGCATCATCAGAATGCCAACGCCCTGCATGATATGAACGAATAACGGCGCCCTGCCGAAACCACCAAATTGCAGAAACAACATGGCATAGCCGCTGACCAGCAAGACTGCGATCGCCACGGCGACCCAGGGCAGGAAGCGGCCGAAGACGTCGCGCCAGAGTGTGAGCCGCACTGGAGCCTCCAGCGACCCCGCGGCCGGCCGCAGCATGGTATAAGCAAACGCCATTCCGCCGACCCAGAACAGGGCGGCGAGTACATGCGCAGCCAGAAGCAGAATCAGCATGGCGGCGTGTCTCTTTCCAGCAAAGGATTCGGCAGAATTTGGTGCAGCGGAGCGGAAAAGTCTACAAATACGCCGCATGACGACGAAGACCCCACCCAACCCGTTCGATCCATTGCCGCACGGCGAGGGGGGTCTCGACGCGCCTGCTTTTCATCGCAATCACGCGCCGATCTGGTCGGTGATCGGCCCATGGTTGTCGCAGCAGAAAGGCAACGTGTTCGAGGCCGGCAGCGGCACCGGCCAACACGTGGTCGAATTCGCGCGCCAATCGCCCCATATCATGTGGTGGCCGGGCGATTACAGCGAATCGAACGTGACCAGCATTGATGCGTGGCGGCGGCACAGCGGGCTCACGAATATCCAGCCGGCCCGCCGGATCGATCTTGCCGCGCCGGACTGGGGTCTCTCGTCGGACGATTCAAGAACGCTTCGCAACCTGACGGCAGTCTTCTGCGCCAATGTCGTTCACATCGCCCCCTGGTCCGTCGCGGAGGGCCTGCTGGGCCACGCGGCAGAGCGTCTGAAAAAAGACGGACGCCTTTATCTGTACGGACCGTTCATGCGTGACGGCAAGCACACCGCGCCGAGCAACGCGGCTTTTGACGCGAGCTTGCGTCGGCAAAATCTAGGATGGGGCGTGCGCGACATCGCTGCGCTCGAGGCCGCTGCGTCCGGCCTCCTGCTCGCCGATGTCGTGACGATGCCGGTCAATAATTTCATCCTTGTGTTTGAACGCGCCGATCGAGCTTAGGTCCGCAAGATCAAGCATCCGCTGCGGTCACCACAATCACATGCGCGTCATGCGTATGGCTGGGGAGCAGCGCGGTGACCTGCTTGCGCAGCCTGGTATCGTTCTGATCTTCCGGCGCCCAGATTCGCACATTGATTCTGTCATCGGCGACCGATACGTCGTAATCTGCAATCATACCGGAAGCCATCATGATGGCGAGCGCTCCCGCAACGGCTTTGAGATAGGTCATCTCCGCACTCTCCCTGTGAATTCGAAACAATGATTGCAGTTTGAAAGTGGATGATCGTAGTTGCGGAGACCTCTAGAGGCGCTTGGTGCCAGTTCAATGTCGGGACAATGTCAAAAGCGAGACGGTCCGCTTCATGGATAAATTTTAAGAAAGCGCCCTGTCAAAAAACCATCATGCACGCGTCATGCAGATTGCGCAGCGCGGGCAAAACCGCGGGTACTTGCCGCGAAGCAAGGCCCGTTTGGCCCCACCGATCCGCCCCCCGGCTGTCCGCTTGCGCGGCCAGCCCGGTCCACGGCCAGGGATCTGCCCTCGCCCGCCCGACCATCGACGCGGTGCCGGTTACGTGATAGTCCGCTGGCGTCAAACCTGACCGAGCGAATTTTCCATGACTGAAGAACCCATTCTCGACATCGCCCACCTCGCACATCTTGAATTGCTCACGCCGAAATTCGAAGAGAGCCGCAAATTCTTCATCGACGTAATGGGCATGACCCAGAGCGGCGAGAAAGGCGACAGCGTCTATCTGCGCGGCTGGGACGACTACGAGCGCTATTCACTGAAGCTGACCGCCTCGAAAACTTCGGGCATGGCGCATGTCGCCTTCCGCACCCGCTCGCCGCAGGCGCTGGAGCGCCGCGCCACCGCGCTGAAAGGCTCTGGTTTCGATGTCGGCTGGACCGACGGCGACCTCGGCCACGGCAAGACCTTCGTCTGCAAGGATCCCGACGGGCATGTGATCGAGCTGTACTACGATACGGAATGGTACGAGGCGCCGCCGGAACTGAAGCCGGCGCTGAAGAACCAGGCGCAACGCTATCCCGCCCGCGGCGTCGGCGTGCGCCGGCTCGACCACTTCAACGGGCTCGCTTCCGACATCAAGGCGAACCGGGAATTCTTCCAGAAATACCTCGGCTTCCGCTTGACCGAGCAGATCGTGCTCGATGACGGCACCGAAGCCGGCATGTGGCTGACCGCGACCAACAAGAGCTACGACTTCGCCTATACGCGCGACTTTACCGGCAGCAAGGGCCGCTTCCATCACATCACGTATGCGCTGGACTGCCGAGAGGATATCCTGCGCGCCGCCGACATCTTTCTGGAGAACGGCGTCTATATCGAAACCGGTCCTCACAAGCACGCCGTGCAGCAGACCTTCTTCCTCTATGTCTATGAGCCGGGGGGCAACCGCGTGGAAGTGGCGAATGCGGGCGCGCGCCTCATTCTGGCGCCGGACTGGAAGCCGATCCGCTGGACAGAGGCCGAGCGCAAGAAGGGCCAGGCCTGGGGCCTGAAGACAATCGAGTCGTTCCACACGCACGGTACGCCGCCGGTAGAACATAAATAATCATGCCGATACCGCGGGTCCCGCCATCGTTGGCTTGGGCCTGATCATCGCTGGCGTGATCGTAATCAAAACCTTCTGCGGGACGGTGGGCCATTGATCGCCGCCACCGCACCGCCGTGCTAGTTTGGCGCCATGCGGATGCTGAAACTTCCAAGCGGCGAAGCCGTCCCGGTGCTCGGGCAAGGCACCTGGGGCATGGGCGAGCAGCCGCGCCGCGCCGTCGATGAAGCGCTGGCGCTGCGGCTCGGACTCGATCTCGGGATGACACTGATCGACACCGCGGAAATGTACGGCGATGGCGGCGCCGAGGAAGTGGTCGCCGATGCCATTGCCGGCCGCCGCAACGAGGTGTTTCTGGTCGGCAAGGTGCTGCCGGAGAATGCCTCGCGGCGAAAGACGCTCGAGGCGTGCGAACGCAGCCTGCGGCGCTTGGGCACCGACCGCATCGATCTCTATCTGTTGCATTGGCGCGGCGGCGTGCCGATGTCCGAGACGCTTGCGGCTTTCACCGAACTTCTGGAGGCCGGAAAAATCTGCGCCTGGGGCGTGAGCAACCTCGACACCGACGATATGGACGAGCTCGCCGGGCTGCCGGGCGGCGGCGACTGCGCGACCAATCAGGTGCTCTATAACCTGACCCGGCGCGGCATTGAATTCGACCTCCTGCCCTGGTGCCGCAAGCGCGGCATCCCGATCATGGCCTATTCGCCAATCGAACAGGGCCGTATGCTTGGTCACAATATGCTCAAGACCGTCGCCGCGCGGCACAACGCCACTCCCGCGCAGGTCGCCCTCGCTTGGCTGTTGCAACAGCCGAACGTGCTGGTGATCCCCAAGGCGGCTAATCCCACCCATGTGCGCGAGAATCGCGCCGCACTCGATCTGAGATTGACCGAGGACGATCTGGCTGATCTAGACAAGGCCTTCCCGCCCCCGTCGCGGAAAAAGCCGCTGGAAATGCTTTAGGCCGCACTCCCCGAACAGGCAACGGAATGACAGATCTGTCCAAACTCAAAGTCGGCCTCAAAGGCGAAGCTGAAATTCTCGTCGGCGACGCGCAGACCGCGCCGCGGGTCGGCTCTGGCCGCGTGCGGGTGCTGGCGACGCCGGTGATGATCAATATGATGGAAGCGGCCGCGCTCGACGCCATCGAGTGCCTGTTGCCGGAAGGCCATCAGAGCCTCGGCACCCATCTCAATGTCGGCCATTATGCGGCGACACCCGTCGGCATGACATTGCGCGCCACCGCGGAAGTGACGAAAATCGACGGTCGTAATATTGAATTCCGCGTCGAAGCCTTCGACAACAAGGAACGCATCGGCGACGGCACGCATGCGCGCGTCGTGGTAAACGTGGAACGTTTCGACAAACGCAGTCAGAAGAAACTGCAGACCTGAGCAATGAACGGACGCACGCAACGCATTTGCTTCATCGGCTTCGGCGAGGCCGGACAGGCCATCGCCGCAGGCCTGCGCGAGGAGGGCGTGTCGCAGATCGTGGCCTGGGACATCCTTTTCCCGGAAGCAGACGGCGCAAAGCTGAAACAGGCCGCCGCGAACATTGGCGTGCGCATTGCGTCCTCCGCCCAGGACGCGGTTCAGGGCGCCGAAATCATCATCGCAGCGGTGACGGCGGCCTCCAGCTTTGAAGCGGCGCAGTCGGTGGCGCCGCATCTGTCGGGCAACCCCTATTTTCTTGATGTCAATTCGGTCTCGCCCGGCCGCAAGCGCGACACCGACACCTTGCTCGCCGGCAAGGCGCGCTATGTCGATGTCGCGATCCTGTCGCCGATCCTCCCTGCCCGGCACAAATCGCCGATGCTGCTGGCAGGACCGCATGCGGAAGCGATCAAGCCTCTGCTCGATGGCCTCGGCATGAAAGTCTCGGTGGCGGGACCAAAGACCGGCGCCGCCGCCGCCATCAAGATGGTGCGCAGCGTGATGATCAAGGGCATCGAGGCGGTGACGCTCGAATGTTTCCTGGCCGCCGCACGCGCCGGGGTGGTGGAGGAAGTCGCGGCCTCGCTGAAGAACAATTATCCGTCCCTCGATTGGGGCAAGGTCGCCGAATACAATATCGAGCGCATGGCAAGCCACGGCATCCGACGCGCGGCGGAGATGGAGGAAGTCGCAGATACTTTGCGCGAACTCGGCGTCGAGCCGCTGATGACCAATGCCACCGTGAAGCGCCAGCGTGACATGGGCAAGATCGGAAAGCAGGACCAGGTCCGCGCCACCCTCGACCAAGGCCGAGCGAAGATGCTCAGCGCTATCAGCGCCGCCGCCAGGGACCGCCACTGACGATGATTGCGCGCATGATCATGGCAGCCTTGATGCTTTGCAGCCTTGCGTGTGCGTGCATCGGCCCTGCGACACCGGCCGCCGCACAAGGCCAGCCGCTGATCATGGCAGGCCCCTGCGGGCACCATGGCTACCATCCCGTCTGCGCCCGCAGCCGCAAGAACACGCTGGTCACCTATGCCAATGCCTGCATCGCCCGCGGCGAAGGCTCGCGCGTGATCAGCCATGGCGCCTGCCCCACGGCTTGCCCGATGATCTTCAAGCCGGTCTGCGCTATTGATGCCGGTGGCAAGCGCAAGACATTCGCCAATGACTGCATTGCCAGAGCTGCGAATGTGACAGTCATTCGCCGCGGCCGCTGCATTCCGCTTGTGCGCTAACCGTCTATAAAAAATGCCCCGCTTGCGCGGGGCACTTTTGTTGATTCAATGCCGGCCGGTTCAGCGCGGCGGAATCTGCAGGAATTGCGCGGTCTGTTCCTTGGTAAGCGGCTTTTCAAGGAACTTCAGCTTCACCGCATCCTCAATCGCTCCGTCGAAATCCGCCATCTTGTCGGTTTGCATCGCCGCCTTCGGATGGAATTCCTTGATGGAATCCTTCAGCATCGCTTCGTCGGCCTTGATCTTGGCCGCATACATCGTGATCGCCTTGGGATCGGAATACATCCAGTCGACGCTCTCGCGATATGCCTTCACGAAGCGCATGATCGCGTCTTTCTTGGTCTTGAGCGCGTCGGCATTGACAATAATCGAACGAACCGTCTGGCCCCTCAGGGAGGGAATGTCGCTGCCGCGGGCAATGATGCGGATCTTGCCTTCCTTGATTTCCTTAATGCCAAACGGCGGCGCCGCCCAGCCGATGTCGATCTGGCCGCTCATCACCGAGGTCAGCGTCCCGGGAGGGCCGCCGGTGGCGGTCGCCTTTCCGCTCGTGCCCAACTCGCGAATGAAGCCGACGACGATGTTGTGCGAGCTCGAACCGTTGGTTGAATAGGCGATGGTGGTGTTGTCCTTCGCGTCCTTCAGCGACTTGATCGGCGAGTCCGCCTTCACATACCAGTAAAGGTCGCCGGTTCCGGTAAAGGCCGGCAACAGAATGCGAACCGGTGCGCCTCGCTGAAAGGCGCGCATAGCGCCCGCAACTCCAACTCCGGCGCCGAGGTCGGCACTTCCCGAAATCACCGCCTGGATGGTTTCGCCCGCGCCCTGCGTGCCGACCGCTTCAATGTTCAGGTTGTGCTTCTTGAAGATACCTGCGTCCTGGCCCAGCGTCGGCGCCTGATTTTCCCAATTGTTGATCTGGCCAATCGCGATCTTCAGGGTGTCCTGGGCGGAGGCATTCGCCCCGGCTATCAGCACGCCTGCGGCGGCCAAGACGGCCGCTTTCATGAACTTCATCGCTTTCTCCCACGTGTTGGCTTTACCGTCTTCTTCTTGGATGTCTTTGATGAGGACGTCTTGCGGGCGCTGGCGCGTCCGCTACGAACCGCCTGTAGTCCATTACCCGATTTCTCCAGCCGCATCGACCAATATTCCCAGGTCCGCGACGTCACATTCGGCTGCTTGTGAATGGCCGCACATTTCTCAATTTCGCCGGGCGACAGCATGGAGACATTCCCAAGCATTCGGGCCTGCCATTGGAATTCGGCATTCCGGCATGAATATATCGTGCGCAGAACAAGATCGGGAATGCTCGCGCCGACTACGGTTGCGCCATGACGCCGCATCAGCACCATGGAATTCTTGCCGAGCGCCCGCGCGAGTGAAGCCCCCTCTTCCGGTTTCACGACCAGCATATTGGTGTCGCCAAAATCGTCGCGCTGATCCCAGAACGGGACCTGCACACCCATCGGCGCGCCCAAATGGAATACAGGCACAAGCTCAATTCCGCTGACGCAATAAGGCAAGATGGCCGGCGAATGATGATGCGCAACCGCCATCACATCCGGACGCGCCTTGTAGATTTCGCCGTGGATCACCCGCTCGGAATAGAGGTTCGCCGCAGCGGGGCGGACCGGATTTGAATCCAGGTCGAACTCAAGCACATCGCTAGGTTCGACAAGCTCCGGCGAACGCGAGCGCGAAAGGAGATAACGGCCGGGATTTTCAGGATGTCGAATTGAGACATGACCGAAGGCATCGAGCACGCCTTCATTGGCCAAGATCCGGTTTCCCAGAGCAACTTCCTCGCGCGCGAGATTTACGGCTCGCCCCATTCCGGCCTCCCTTGTTAAGTCTTTATTAGTCATCTCTTACAGAGTCGGATGATCCCACGCAAACCGGCCGTCGATTCCCTCAGCCGCTTTAACGACGCTCCTTCGCGGCCCGATGATTAATGCGGGCCTGCAGGAGCGAACCGGTCACGTCATGCATAGCGTTACGGCGAAAGCTTCGCGGTTCTGCTGTTCGATCTCGATCGCTTCAAGGATTCAACGAGACCCGCGCGCACCTGGCTGAAGATGCCGTTCTCAGGGAGACAGCCGTCAAGCTGCGTAAGAGAAGAGGATATTGTCGCGCCACTTGCGGCGACAATCGCGCAACTTGCCGAAACGCATCATGGATGCCATGCGCGCGCTCCTTCACATAGAGGGCGACGAGACCGTCCTCGCAACCAGTATCGATATCGCTTTGGCGCCGCGCGAACGGACTATGACCAGATCATCAAGACGGCCGACGAGGCGCTTTACCTAAGCCAGGGACGCCGGCGGCAATGTCTTCTCTTTTTACGGATCGGGTTTCATGTCCGTTGGCAGGACCGGCGACGTCGCTGATCTGGCCCGAGCGGTCTCCAGACCGCTGCACGCCAGCGGTTTGACAGGCTGATCACTTCCGCGCATTTTCCGGGTCTGCCGGGCCCATCGGGCCCGGCATATCCAGACATTTGCAAGGACGATCCGGTGCCGGAACTGGTCAATGTCGCCCGCGAAGGCGCTGTCGCTGTCATCACTGTCGACAATCCCCCCGTCAACGCCCTCAAGCACGACATGCGGGTCGGGCTGATCGAGGCCTTCCGGCAGGCGCGAGAGGATTCCGCGATCGAAGCCGTCGTGCTGACGGCCGCCGGCCGCACCTTCATCGCCGGCGCCGATATCACCGAATTTGACAAGCCGCCGCGCACGCCCACAACCGGTGACGTTATCGGGACAATCGAAGCCATGCCGAAACCGGTGGTTGCCGCCCTGCACGGCACGCCCTTGGGCGGCGGCCTGGAGGTGGCGCTCGGCTGCCATTTCCGCGTTGCTGCGCCCGGCACCAAACTCGGTTTGCCCGAGATCAAACTGGGTCTCATTCCCGGCGCCGGCGGCACCCAGCGCCTGCCGCGCCTGGTGGGGATGCCGAAGGCAGTGGACATGATCCTGACCGGGAATCCGATCCCGGCGGAGCAGGCACTGGACGCCGGGCTGATCGACGAGATTGCGGCGGGCGATGTGAGGGACGCGGGGATTGCTTTTGCCCGGCGCATGCTGGCGGAAGGGCGGCCGCTGATAAAAGCCCGCGACCGTGACGACAAGCTGGCCGCCTTGCGCTCCGATCCAAAACAGTTTGATGAGCTTGCGGCGCCGCATCTGAAACGCGGGCGCGGACTGAATGCGCCGAAGGCCGCAATCGAGGCACTGCGCTGGAATTTGCAACTCCCGGTCGACGAGGCCCTGAAACGCGAGCGCGAGACCTTCGTCGAGCTGCGCAATGGCGAGCAGGCCAAGGCGCAGCGGCATATCTTTTTCGCGGAGCGCGAAGCTGCGAAAATCTCCGATCTGCCCAAGGACGTGAAGGGCCGCGACATCAGGCGCGCTGCGGTGATCGGCGCCGGCACCATGGGCGGCGGCATCGCCATGAACTTTGCCAATGCCGGCATTCCGGTGACGATCATCGAGACAAGCGAAGAAGCGCTCAAGCGGGGGCTTGGCATCATCGAGAAGAATTACCGTGCCTCGGCGGCGCGCGGCGGGATGAGTGCGGACAGCGTCGACAAGCGCATGTCGCTGATTACGGGAACAACCGATATCGGCGCGGTTGCCGACGCTGACCTGATCATCGAGGCCGTGTTCGAGGACATCGAGGTCAAGCGCGACGTGTTCGGCAAGCTCGACCGCCTCGCCAAGCCGGATGCGGTACTGGCGACTAACACCTCCTATCTTGACGTGAATGCCATTGCCGACATGACAGCGCGTCCATTATCCGTCGTCGGCATGCATTTTTTCAGCCCTGCGAATGTGATGAAATTGCTGGAGGTCGTGCGCGGCGCGAAGACTGCGCCGGACATTCTCGCAACCGCCATGTCGGTCGGCCGCAAGATCGGCAAGGTGCCGGTCGTGGTCGGGGTCTGTCATGGCTTTGTCGGCAATCGCATGCTGCGCGTGCGCTCGGTCGAAGCCGAACGTCTGCTGCTGGAAGGCGCGCTGCCGCAGGACGTGGATGGCGCGCTGACGGAGTTCGGCTTCCCGATGGGGCCATTCGCCATGGGCGATCTCGCAGGCCTCGATATTTCCTGGCGCATGCGCAAGGCGCAGGGTGCGCGCGCCGAGATTGCTGATCAGCTCTGCGAACAGGGCCGCTTCGGGCAGAAGACCGGCAAGGGCTTCTATCTTTATCAGGAAGGCTCGCGCACGCCGATGCCGGACCCTGAGGTCGAGCAACTCATCGTCGCGACATCGCAACGGCTCGGCGTCGCGCGCCGGACGCTCGACCGCAAGGAAATCACCGAGCGGCTGATTTTTCCGATGATCAACGAAGGCGCGCGCATTCTCGAGGAAGGCATTGCGCAGCGTGCCTCGGATATCGATGCGATTTGGGTTTACGGCTACGGCTTTCCCGTCTGGCGCGGCGGCCCGATGTTCAATGCCGACCAGATCGGTCTGCCTTATATCCGCGACCGGCTTATGGAATTCGCCCGGCAAACGGGCGATCCGAAGCATGAGCCGGCGCCGCTCCTGGCGCGGCTGGCCGCAGCCGGCCAGGGATTTGCCTCGTTGAGCCAGAAAGCCGCCTGAAGGAGCCAGACCGTGCTGCAAACGCCGACGCCCCGATCCGCAGCACTCGCAGACCGCGTCAGGGCCTTCACGGAGGAACATATTTATCCGGCCGAGGCCGTGTTCGAGCGTGAATTGCACGAGGCCAGGGACCGTTGGGCGGAACTGCCGGTCATGACAGCGCTCAAGGCCAAGGCCAAGGCGGCGGGGCTGTGGAATCTCTGGTTGCCGAAGGCGCATGATCCCGACGCTCTGAGCAATCTGGAATATGCCCCTCTCTGCGAGATCATGGGCCGCTCGCCGATCGGCGCCGAGCCGTTCAATTGCTCCGCGCCCGATACCGGCAACATGGAAACTCTGATCCGCTATGGCAACGAGGAGCAGAAGGCGCGCTGGCTGAAGCCGCTGCTGGAGGGCGAAATCCGTTCCTGCTTTGCCATGACCGAGCCGGATGTAGCCTCATCCGACGCCACCAATATCCGCACCCGGATCGAGCGCAACGGCGATACTCACGTCATCAACGGCCGCAAATGGTGGATCTCGGGCGCGCCGGACAAGCGCTGCAAGATCGCCATCGTCATGGGCCAGACGGACCCGTCGGCGGAGCCGTACAGACGGCAATCGATGATTCTCGTGCCGATGGATACTCCCGGCGTGAAGGTGGTTCGGCCGCTCGGCGTTTTCGGTTATGACGACGCCCCGCACGGCCACGCGGAAGTGATCTTTGACAATGTACGTGTGCCCGCTTCCAACATCCTGCTCGGCGAAGGCCGCGGCTTCGAGATCGCGCAGGGGCGGCTCGGACCGGGCCGCATTCATCACTGCATGCGCATGATCGGCATCGCCGAACGTGCGCTGGAGACGCTGTGCAAGCGCGCGCTTTCGCGTACAACTTTCGGCAAGGCCGTCGCGGATCATGGCGTTACCCGCCACTGGATCGCGGAATCGCGCATGGAGATTGATCAGGCGCGGCTCCTGACGCTGCAGGCCGCGCGGATGATGGACGACGTCGGCAACAAGGCCGCACGCGCCGAAATCGCCATGATCAAGGTGGTGGCGCCGAATGTGGCGCAGAAGGTGGTGGACCGCGCCATTCAGGTGTGCGGCGGCGCCGGTGTCAGCCCGGATTTTCATCTGGCCTATGACTTCGCCCGCGCCCGCACCATTCGGCTCGCCGACGGCCCCGACGAGGTGCACCGGGAAACGGTGGCGAAACTGGAATTGCGCAAATACGCCAGCGACCGCGGCAACCGGAAATAGCCTTTAGCGGCCGGCCGCCGTCGCCCCCAGCCGATCAAGACGCGTCAGCCCGATCGCCAGCGCCAGATTCAGACGGCTACGCCGCATGCGCCTGAACCAGGCCGGCCATTTATGGCGGAGCCAGGCAATACCGACCTCCTCGAACCAGGCAGCGGTGACCAGGAAGGTCAATAGCCAAGCGAGATAATGATAGCGGGGCGCAACCAGGAAGATCAGCGAAGCGGCGTGCTGCACCAAGACGGCAAAGGCGATCAGGCGCAACCATGAATCAAAACGGTTGGACGCAGCCGCAACATAGATGACAGCAACGATGGCCGCGGCATGAACAGGGATCATGGCCAGGATCTCCCCGGGACCACTGAGCCAAAGCCCGAGCTGCTTCAACGCCCGGAGAACATGCGGCCCGTCAAGATCCAGCCGCAGGATCTCCATCAGCGCGGCTCCCCAGGCTGAGGGCGGCATCACCAGCAATTCGGGAATGCTCGCGTTGGAGCTGAACAACACAAACACGCCGCCGAAATACCAATTGTGCAGCGGCATCACCGCCGCCGGCAGAAAGCCGACGCACAAACCCGCGGCGCGCAGGATGTTCCGCGTATAGAGTGCGGCCACCCCCGCGCCCGCCAGCATGACCCCGACGAATGGTGCAAGATTGGGGCGCACAAAGATCGCAAGCGCCATCAGCAACCCGGCGCCGGCTGCAATGCCAAACCGCATGTCGGTTTTTCCGGCCGTGCGGCGGACCAGCAGCACCAGGCCGCCGAGCGCCAAGACCGCCGCCGCCGGATCGGCAAAGCCGCGCGCCGCCCATCGCGAAAAATGAAAGAAGCTCGTGCCGAACAATTCGCCGGTGGGGATCAGTACAAAAACCAGGGTCAGCCCGAGCGCCCAGGTGCGCGACAGAAATCGTCGAAACAGAGCCAGATAAGTAAAGGGCAGCGCCAGGATGAGCGCGAGATAGCCGAGATTGGTATCGCCGAAGACAAAGCGCTCGAACGCTCTCAGATAACGAAATCCGGGGCCGCCATAGTAGAAAACGCTTTCGCCGCCGCGCAACGCTTCGACGAGGTGACCGGACAAAAGGTTCTGCACAATGTTCCGCGCCGTTCCTTCGTAAAACAAGCCATCGTCGCCGGCGTCGAGCGGACGGAAGCCCCCGATGAAGCTCGCGTCGTGAATGGCGATCACGAACAGACAGGACGCGATCAACAGAAACGGCAGAACGGTCGCACGCCGACGCCATCGCACCAGAGCGCCGACAATTGCCGCCAGGACGATCAGCTTCAATGCCCCGAATACGATTTGCCATCCGCGCAGAACGACCGGCGGATCAAGCGTCATTGCGAGTGAACCGGGGCGTATTCCCAATCCAAAAATCCGCAAGCCGATGTCGGAGCGTTCGATGGTCCGGCACGCCCAGGCTGCGTTTGACAGCAGCGTGAAACGTTCGGCGCGCTCTTCCCAGATCACGTCGCCCTGCCAGCACAATTGGCTTCCGGCAAAGGCAGAGGGAAAGCGATACATCACGAAATACGGCATCAGAAGATGCCAGCGATGCAGCCCCATCCAGAAACGGCCATCGCGCCGCAATCGCTTCAGATCGCTGACCGCACCATCCCAATTGTAAATGGATTCATTTGTGAAGCCCAGCCGCAGCCAGACGGGATCGGCGAAGTCGATATCGTCGACGCGCCGCGAAAATTCACCTTTGTCGAAAATGCCATCGGCCGAGAATGCGAAGGCGGAAGCCGGCCCCGATCCGGTGCGCCAGCAGCCCGACTCGGCCGGATTACAGCGCCGCTCCGGCGGATAGGCCTTGTCGAACTCGGCCGCCATGATGCGATAAACATCGGGCGGAAGGCGCTTCAGCAGCGCGCTGTCCTCCTTGACCAGAAAGATATTGTGACCCTCGTCGATGCGTGGCGGCGCCAGAAAGGCATTTGCCGCAAGGGCCACCAGTGCCAGAGCGCCGGCAAATCGCCAGGCGCGTCCCTGGACGCTCACGTCGCCGACGAAAGCCACCACAACAACAAAAGCAAGAAGGGCGTAGCCAACCAGGTGGTTCAGCGGCAGGCCGATCACCGCGACGGCCAGCGCAACCAGCAGAAGGCAACGGGCGAGATTGGAATGGTGCCAAAAGCGGTAAAAACAGTCGCGCATGCGGCGGCGTGCCGGCTTGTGAATCTTGGCCGGAATGGCCGATGGCCACTTGTATTCCGGAGCCGTGCGGGGGGCAACTCATCAGCCCGCCGGCCCCCAATTATTCGCCCTCCTTGCGCAGTCAGCAGATTTGCCTCATGTCCTGACCGCAAAAGCGGGCCAATCCCGCTCCACAAAGGGATGGCAACGTGATCCGCCTGGGTATCGTTGGGTGCAATTTCGGACGCACCGTGCTGTTGCCCGCTTTCCGCGCCGATGCGCGTTGCACGGTCGAGGCGATCGCGGGTGCTGATATGAAAAAAGCCCGCGAGATTGCCGCAGCGGAAGGGATCGGCCAGCCTTTCAGCGACTGGCGCGCCTTGGCAGATCATCCCGACCTCGACGCCCTGGCCATTGCAGTGCCGCCCCGACTGCAGCCGGAGATCGCAGTCCGCGCATTGAAGGCCGGCAAGGCCGTTTTTCTGGAGAAGCCGCTGGCGGCAAATCTTGAAGCGGCGCAGGCCGTGCGCGAGCAGGTTGCCGCCTCTGGCCGTCCGGTGATGATCGATTTTGAATTCTGCGAACTGCCGCATTGGCGCCGCGCGAAAGAAATCATCGACAGCGGCGCGCTCGGCGCATTGAGACACGTTGCAGTCAGTTGGCATGTCGAGAATTACGCGACGCGCATGCGGCTGAGAAGCTGGAAGACCGATGGCGCAAATGGCGGCGGTGCGCTCGGCAATTTTGTCAGTCACTGCTTTTACTATCTGGAACATTTCTGCGGACCGATGAAGGATATGTCGGCGACGCTTTTTGGTTTACCGGACGAGGAGCCACCATCCGACAGCACGGTGTCGCTGGCGGGCACATTCAAGTCGGGCGCCGCCTATGTGCTGTCGATGAGCGCGGCCTCCTTTCTCGGCTCCGGACATCGCATAGCATTCTATGGAGAGGACGGCACATTGGTGTTATCCAACAGCACGAGCGATTACATGCGCGGCTTCGAGTTGCTTCATGCGCGACGACCAGCGGCAGCGCTTGAGCGCATTGACATTTCCTATCCAGAGGACGAACGATATCCGGATGGGCGCATTGCGCCCGTCTCGCGGCTGGCCAAGCGTTTCCTCGACGCCATCGAAACGGAAGCTCCGGCAGTTCCCGGCATCGCAGACGGCATGCGGGTTCAAGAGCTCATCGAGCTTGCACGGATTTCGCACCAAAACGGCTCTGAAAGACGTGTGATCGAGCCATGACTGCGCGCAAAATTCTTGTCACCGGCGGTTCCGGCTTTATCGGCTCTGCGCTCGTCAAGCGGCTGGTGCATGACGGCCACACGGTGCGCGTGCTGGACGACAACTCACGCGGTGCGTCGCGGCGTCTGGCCGAGGTTGAGAAGGACATCGAATTTGTCGGCGGCGACATACGCGATGCCGGCGCAGTCGACGCGGCAACGCGAGGCGTCGATGAGGTGTATCACCTGGCCTATGTCAACGGCACGGAGTTTTTCTACAGCGCGCCCGAACTCGTGCTCGAGGTCGGCGTCAAGGGCATGATCAATGTGCTGGATGCCTGCCGCCAGCATGGGGTGCGCGAGCTGATCCTGGCTTCGAGTTCGGAGGTCTACCAGACGCCGCCGATGATCCCGACCGACGAGACTGCGCCGCTGATTGTCCCGGACCCGCTCAACCCGCGCTACTCCTACGGCGGGGGCAAGATCATCAGCGAACTGATGGCGATCAATTATGGCCGCAAGTTCTTCGACCGCGTGCTGATCTTCCGCCCTCACAATGTCTATGGCCCCGACATGGGATGGGAACATGTGGTGCCGCAATTCGCCTTGCGGCTGAAGGCGGCGACGACGGCCAGTCCCGCAGGGCCCCTGCCCTTTTCCATTCAGGGCAGCGGCGAGGAAACCCGCAGCTTCTGCTTTGTCGACGACCTGGTTGAGGGCGTCATGGTGATGCGCGCCAAGGGGGACCATCTCGGCATCTATCATATCGGCACGACCGAGGAGATCGGCGTGGGAGACCTCGCCCGCCGCATGGCGCAGCATATCGGACGGGACATCGAGTTGCGGACCGGACCGCGCCTCGCCGGCAGCACGCCGCGCCGGTGCCCGGATATTTCGAAACTCGCAGGCCTGGGCTATAAGCCCCGCGTTCCGTTGGCGCAGGGGCTGACCCAGACCATCGACTGGTACTGGAAAAACGATGACTTGATGCCGCAGCGATAGTTGCGGCGTCACGCAGTTCGCACTTGGGGGAGTGATGTTGCGTTCTTTCAAAGTGGCCCGCGGGGCTGGCACCGGCGCAAGCGCCCCGGTCGAATGCTGCCAGATCTGCGGCAATGAGCGGCTCGAGACCATGCTGTCGCTCGGCTACATGCCGCCGGTCAACCAGATGGTGAAGATCGGCACGGTTCCGCAGCAGCAGCCATGGTTCCCGACGACCGTCTTGTATTGCGGCGAGTGTGAACTGGTGCAGCTCGGGCTGGCGGTCGATCCCGTCATCATCTTCCCGCCTGAATATCCCTACACCAGCGGGATGACGAAGATCCTGCGCGACAATTTTGCGGAGTTGCATGCTGAGTCCAAAGCGATGCTGGGGCTTGGGTCCGAGGATCTTGTCATCGACATCGGCTCGAATGACGGCACTCTGCTTTCCAATTTCAAAGGCGGCGGGCATCGCGTGCTCGGCATCGAGCCGACCGATGTCGGACATATTGCCAATGAGCGCGGCATTCCGACCGTCCAGCACTATTTCGGTTTGGATGTCGCCCGCAAGGTCAGGCGGGAGCACGGCGCCGCGCGGGTCGTGACGGCGGCCAATTGCTTCGCCCATATCGAGGACGTGCATGCCATTGTCGAAGGCATCGTCGAACTGCTCGGGCCGAACGGCGTGTTCATTTCGGAATCACATTACCTGATCCCGCTGCTCGACAAGCTGCAATACGACACCGTCTATCATGAGCATCTACGCTATTATTCGCTGCACAGCCTGAAGGCGCTGCTTCAGATGCACGATCTGGAGGTGTTCCATGCGCGGCCAATCCCGACCCATGGCGGCTCGATCCGCGTCTATGCGGCGCGGCGCGGCACCCATGCTGTTCGGCCGAGCGTGCAGGAGATGCTGAGCAAGGAGCCGACCGGCGACGCCATGCGCCGGCGCCTCACGCAGTTCCGCACCGACGTGATGCTCTCGAAGCTGCGCCTGCACGCCATGCTCCGCGACCTGAAAGAAAAAGGCGCCCGCATCGCCGGCATCAGCGCTCCCTCGCGCGCTTCGACCATGGTCAACTATGTCGGGCTGGACGAGGCGATCATTGACTATGTCTGCGAAATCGCGGGCTCACTGAAAATCGGCAAATACATGCCCGGCACGCTGATCCCGGTCGTCGACGAGGCGCGCCTGTTCGAGGACCAGCCGGACGCGGCCTTGATTTTCTCCTGGCATATCGCTGAGGAGCTGGCACCAAAGCTGCGAGCCAAGGGCTTTCGCGGCCAACTCATTACACCGTTGCCCGTGCCGCGCGCGTTGTAGCCTCCTTTGAAGCCGGTATAATCCGGCATGAAATTAGGAAATCCGCTGTGAACATCTCTCGTCCCATAGCGAGCGGACAGCAGGCCCGGACCACCGGAAATGCCGACCTGACAGTGGTGGGCGGTGCCGGCCATGTCGGCATTCCGCTGGTGCTGGCCTTTGCCGAGGCCGGCCTGACCGTCAACATCAACGACCTCAACCGCGACACGCTGAATACCCTGGCCGGCGGCAAGCTTCCCTTCATTGAATACGGCGCCGAGCCGCTGCTGGAAAGGGCGCTGGCGAACAAGAGGTTGATCTTCAGCGACAGGCCGTCGGACATTTCAAAGACTGGCCCCGTCATCGTCACCATCGGCACGCCGGTCGATGAATTCCTCAATCCGGTCGGCAAGGTCGTGCAGGACTGCATCGACGATCTCTTGCCGCATCTCGTCGACGGCCAATTGCTGGTTCTGCGTTCAACGGTTTTTCCTGGAACCACCGACTGGCTCGATGCCCATCTCAAGCGCCAGGGCCGCAATCTTAAAGTTGCCTTCTGTCCCGAGCGTGTTGTGCAGGGCTACGGCATCAAGGAATTGCGGGAGATGCCGCAGATTGTCAGCGGCACGACGCCGGAGGCGGAACAGGAAGCGGCGGCCCTGTTCCGGACGATTGCACCAGAACTCGTGGTCGTGAAGCCGATCGAGGCCGAATTCGCCAAGCTCTTCAACAACGCCTATCGCTACATCGAATTCGCCGCCACCAACCAGTTCTACATGATCGCAAAATCGGCGGGCGTCGATTACCAGCGTGTGCTGGAGGCGATGAAGCACAATTATCCACGCTCCAAGAGCATGCCGCGGCCGGGCTTTGCGGCGGGGCCGTGCCTGTTCAAGGACACGATGCAGCTCGCCGCTTTCGCGCGCAACCAGTTCGGGCTCGGACACGCCGCGATGCTGGTGAATGAAGGTTTGGTGCTCGATGTCATTGACGACCTGAAACGGCGCTATGACCTGAGCCAGATGACGGTCGGTCTGCTCGGCATGGCGTTCAAGGCTGAGATTGATGATATCCGCGCCTCGCTCAGCTACAAATTCAAGAAGGCGCTGCTCAGCCATACGCGCGCCGTGCTGACCACCGATCCGTTGGTCACCACCGATCCGGACCTGCTTCCGCTGGATGAGGTCGTCGCGCGCAGCAACATCCTGATCCTCTGCACTCCGCACCATGCCTACAAAAACGAACCCCTTGGCGGCAAACCCGTCGTCGATGTCTGGGGGCATCTGACCCAAGCCAACGTCATCAAATGACAGACAGCGCGCCCCGCCTCGATATCGTTATTCCGGTCTACAACGAGGGCGACAATATCCTGCGGACGCTTGCAGCGATCGAGAAACATGTCGAAACACCGGTACGCGTGCTGATCTGTTACGACATGGAGAGCGACAACACGCTCCCGGCAATCGAGAGCAATCGTCCGCTCTTTCCGAAAATCCCGGTCCGCTTCGTCCGCAATCGCGGCTATCGGGCGCATGGCGCAATCATGACGGGCTTCGCGGAAAGCCAAGCGCCCTTTATTCTCGTGATGCCCGCCGACGATGACTATAATGCCGGCATCCTCGATGCCATGGTGCAAAAGGCCGAGACGGGCTGCGACATTGTTTGCGCCAGCCGCTTCATGCCGGGCGGCGGCATGGTCGGATGTCCGTGGCTCAAGGCGTTTCTGGTCCGCGCTGGCAACTTTACCCTGCATCACATTGCGCGCCTGCCGGTGCGCGACGCCAGCAACGGCTTCCGCCTGTTTTCGCGCCGGGCGCTCGACCGCATTCCAGTCGAGTCCGAATTCGGCTTCTGCTACAGCATCGAATTACTGGTGAAAGCACACCGGCTCGGCTGGCCGATCGGGGAAATCCCGGCGCGCTGGTTCGAGCGCCAGCATGGTACGAGCCGCTTCAAGGTTCTGTCCTGGCTGCCGGCCTATCTGCGCTGGTACGCCTACGCCTTCGCCACCACTTTCCTGCGCCGTCCGCCCGAAAGCGTGGAGTTGAAGGCCTCTCAGCAGCGGACCGCCGCCTATGGCTGACAGCTGGCCGAAAATAACCGGCCGCCGGATCAACGCGCTCTCGCCATGGATGAGTGTGGTCGAACGCGATGTTGAATTCGTACCGGGCCAAAGCACGGACACCTATTACGCGGTCGCCCAATCCGACTATGTGTCCATCCTTGCGATGACGCCCGCTCGCCAAATCCCGATCGTGCGGCAATTCCGACCTGCCCTGGAGCAATTCACCTGGGAATTGCCGGCCGGGATGGTCGATGAGGGTGAAGATCCGGCCGCGTCATGCCGGCGCGAATTGCTGGAAGAAACCGGCTATCCGGGGCTGAATGTCCACGCCCTGGGGATCAGCGCTCCGTGTTCCGGCCGCCTGAGCAACCGTTTGCACTCGTTCTTCGTCGAAACCGGCGAGCGTTCCGCCAGCTTCCATCCGGAAGCCGGGCTCGAGGTGAAGCTGGTTTCGCCCGCGGAGCTGGCGCAATTGGTGACGTCCGGTGAATTTGTATCGCAGTTGCATATCGGTACACTCATGCAGGCGACCTTGCGCGGGTTGATCGACTTGCCCCGCGCGGCCGGATGACACGAACCTGAAAGTCCATGATGGACGCACACGCCGCGAAGCAACTTCCCCGCCGCCGCCTTGCAGGCGAGCGCGATCCCGAGCGCACGCGCGCCGCAATTCTCGAGGCGGCGACCGAGGAATTCACCGCCAAGGGCCTGACAGGCGCGCGCGTCGATCACATCGCCCGCCGTTCCGGCGTCAACAAGCGGATGATCTATTACTATTTCGGCGACAAGGAGGGTCTCTATCTCGCCGTCCTTGAGGCGACCTATTCAGCAATCCGCCACGCCGAGATCGGTCTGCATCTCGATAACCGCGGTCCTGTCGACGGCATGCGCGAACTTGTGCGCTTCACCTGGAACTATTTCATCAAGCATCCCGAATTCCTCAGTCTGCTGGCAAACGAAAACATGCATCAGGCGCGCTTCCTGAAACAGTCCAGCAAGATCCAGGATCTGCATTCGCCATTGATCGGCATGATCTCCTCGCTCTTGGCGCGGGGTGCGAAGGAGGGGGTCTTCAAGGCCAAAGTCGATCCGGTGCAGCTCTATATCAGCATCGCTTCGCTCGGTTTTTTTTACATGTCGAACCGGCACACCTTGTCGACGATTTTCGGACGCGACCTCAGCGAGCCTGCCGCGTTGGAAAAGCGCGGCGACCATATTGTGGAAGTTGTGCTGGGTTACTTGAAGCCTTGAGCGGCCCGCCGGCAGGCGGGGGGTCGAAGGCACACGTCGCGGCGGATGCGGGCGTTTCCGATCATCGGGTTGCAATGCCGGGATCGAGCCCTTCATTTAGGTTCCGGGTGGCCTCGCCACCGCCGCGCGCAATATCGGCTATGTCCGCGGCGTGATCGATGGCGTATCCCGCTCACGCGCCAGGCCCCGCACGGCCTCGAACAGCGCCCTCACCTGGCGCTCGTCCACATTCCGGACGATAAAGACCATCCGACTTCCACGCTGCTGGTCCGGCCAAGCCGCCAGTTCCACCGGCGGATGCGCCAGATGCTGCACGAACTGCACCACGACCGGACCCTGGCAGCCCTTCACATCGAGAATTCCCTTTGCCCGCAGAAGGTCGAAACCGCGCAGGGCAACCAGCGTATCCATGGCGCGGGCGAAAACGGCCCAGTCGATGGGTGTATCCTCGGTCAGCACAAAACTCTTTATGTCGTCGCCGTGCACAACCTCGGCTGCATAGTCGCACATCCGGCCCTCGCCCAGTTCCTCAACAAAGCAGGCCGGATCCGCGCGGCCATGACGCACGAGGTCAATCCGTGCGTGCGGATTGAGGCGGCGGAGTTCTGACGTCAGGTTCTGCACCGCCGCAGCATCGGCCAGGTCAGTCTTGCTCAGCATGAGCCGGTCGGCCAGCATCACCTGCCGCCGTGCTTCTGGAAATTGCGAGAGTGTGGAGATTCCGGTAACGGCATCCACAACGGTCAGCAACGTCCCGATATGAAATTCGCCGCCCAGCGCGCGATCGGTCGCGAATGTGCGCAGGATCGGGCCCGGATCGGCGAGACCGCTGGTCTCAATCACCATACGGTGGAAATACGGCACCTGCCCGCGCTCGCGCTCACTGACTAGGCGGTGCAACGCGAGTTGCAGATCGGAACGGACGTTGCAGCACAGACAGCCATTGCCGAGCAGAACGGTCTCGTCTGAGCTCGAGCGCAGCAACGCATCGTCGATGCCGGCGGCGCCGAATTCATTGACCACAATCGCGGTGCCACGGCCTTCGGGCGTTTGCAGGAAATGCTTCACCAGTGTGGACTTGCCGGCGCCGAGAAAGCCGGTCACCACCGTCACGGGAATCCGGGTGCCGCGCGTGTGTTTCAAACGGCGACCGAAAGGACCGGAGTGAGCGGATGAAAAGAGCTGTTGCATGAGCGGGCAAACTTTGCTGCGTCATCCTGAGGTGACCGTGCGCAGCGCGGGCGCCGAGGACGATCGGCCCTCACCCTTCGAGGCTTGATTGCTGCGCAACCTCGCACCTCAGGGTGATGGAGAACCTCAGAAATCCATCTCCAGAATATACAGCCCGCCGACATGACGATCGACGGTGTAAACAATGCCGCGCTCGTCCACGAACACGTCGTTGAGCTGGATTGCGCCGGTGGGCGCCAGCGGCGGCGCCGGCGGGATGAACACACCGGCTTCCTTCGGCTGATAGGGATTGGAGATGTCGTAGGCGCGCAGGCCCCCGTTGAAGAAGGTGCCGATCACGATCTGGTCGGATTGCCAGGAGGTCGGCAGCGGGACATTCTCATGAATATTATGCGCGCCGAAGCGGCCTCCGCGAGAAGCATAGGCATCGCGCGGCGGCAGCGGACAGGTCGAGATCGGGATCGGCTTTGCTTCCTCGCGCGCATCCAGAATCCAGATCAGCTTGGGCCAGTCGTCGGCATGGTCCACAACCGACTCGTCGGTCATGACCAGCAGATCGCGCTCGAACAGCGGCAGGATGGTGTGCGTGAAACCGTGGTAGGGCGGCGAGTTGTCCCAATGCGCAACGGGCTTCGGCCGCGACTTGTCGGAAATGTCCATGATGAACATTCCGGCGTCGATATAGCCGAGATAGCAGCGGTCTGGACGCTGCGGATAGACATTGGTGTTATGGGCGCGATTGCCCATGTCGTAGAGCGGCTTCGGATGCCGCGCAGGCGGAGAAACACCATCGCCCTTGCGCGTGCCGGGCAGCCACCAGCGGCCGACTTCGACAGGCTTCGATGGATTACGCACATCGAATATCTGGTAGAATTGATCGTCCAGCGGATGCGTCGCCTCGAAATCGGCCGCGCCCGCAGCCATGTGCACATATTCGCCGTCGGCGAACCAGAGCTGATGCACCCCACGCGAATGCGGGCCGGAGCGGTCGACTAAGGCAATTGATTTTGGCTGCTCCGGCACCGAGATGTCGAACAACTCGAACCCTGCAGGCTGCTGGCCGGCCTGCTGGCACTGATAGGCCACCGCCATGATATTGCCGACGACTTCGAGCGAGTTGGACCGCATGTAGCTCTGCGGCAGATCGGTCTGCACGACGACTTTGGGATTGCGCGGGTCCGACACGTCGACCGCGGTGAAATTCTTCGGCGCGCTCTCATGCGCGAGCCAGAGAATGCGCCGGCCGTCCTTAGCGATCTGGATCGAGAGCCCCTCCCCCATGCCGCCAAAGCCCTGCAGCTCATGATGCGCCAGCAGCTTAAAATTCCAGGCCACCGATTCATGCGCCTTCGGCCGCAGCGGATTTATCTCGTTCATTGTCGCTCACCCCATCCAAGGCGAAGGCCGGCGAATGCACACCGGCCTCGCTGCATCTGATTGTGCGCCCGGCACGATCAGGCGCCAGTGCGGGCTTTTTCCATGAATTCCGGCCGTAGCGCCTTGCTCCAGTCGGGAACGCGCGTGATTCTCTTGGCAGCGATCAGAATACCCGCCTGCTCTTTCATGTAGGGCTCCAAATTCGGCGGGAATCCGGGACTGACCTCCACACGGGCAAGCGCCTTCTGGAACGTCTCCAGGGACATCTTGTAGCCTTTCTCCGTATAGAATTTGTGGATGACGTCAGCGACCTTTTTCGGCTGTGCTTTGAAATCCTGTGCGACGTCAAGCCACGCCTTAAGATAGGCGACGATGGTATCGGGATTCTTTTCGACGAATTCCGACGTGGCAACCATGAAGACCGGCATTTTATCAAAGGACGAAAAATCCGTAATAATGTTGGCGATGCCATCGGCCTCGGCGATTGCGTTGTAGGGCTCCACCGTCACCGCGGCATCGATCGTTTTGGCGGCAAGAGCGGCCACCATGTCGTTGACGTTCATGCGCACTTCCTGCCAGTCGCTTTTTTGAAGTCCGGCGGACGGCGCAATGGTGTTGGCGAAGATATTGGCCGTGGACGCGCCGACCTGGTTGCCAATCTTCTTGCCCTTCAAATCCGCGACCTTTGTGATGCCAAGGTCTTTGCGCGCCAGCACTGCGGCGGTCTTGCCGACATGTTCGATCACGGCAATGCCGACCATGCCGCCTTTGTCGTGACCGAGGATGAAGGATTGCGCCGCATAGGTGCCGAGATCCACCTGCTGTGCCACCATCTGCTGCATGGTCAGGTTGCCGGACGGCACGGCGAATTCCTCGAATTTGAGTCCGCGCTTCTCGAGCAGCCCCGAGCGCATCAGATAATAGGTCGGCATGCCCCACATATTGGTTTGATAGCCCTGCCGGATGGTCGCGAGCTGCGCCAGGGCGCCACCCATGCCCCCAAGCCCGGCCGCAACAATACCGGCACCGGCCGTTGCGAGACATTGCCGGCGCGTCATTCCGAAGGATTTCTCTGTCATTTTGGTCCTCCCGTTATGGTCCGGCTTGGATTCGCCGTTTTATGAATCGTGATGTGTCTCGCCGAGATGGCTGAGCAGCAGCTTCTGGCATTCCAGAAATTCCACGCTAAGCGGATCACGCGGCCGCGGCAGATCGATTTTCGCCTCGGTCTTGATCCGCCCCGGATGCGGGGTCATGACGATCACGCGATCGGCGAGATAGACCGCCTCAGCGACGTTGTGCGTGACATAAATGACGGTCTTGCGCGTCTCCCGCCAGACATCCGCAAGCAGCCGCTGCATGTCGTCGCGGGTCAGCGCGTCAAGCGCCGCGAACGGCTCATCCATCAGCAGCACCGACGGATTATAGGCAAGTGCACGCGCAATCGCGACGCGCTGCTGCATGCCGCCCGACAGATGATGCGGGTAGGATTTGACGAACTTGTCGAGCTTGACGAGCCTGAGTTGGTTGAGCGCGATCGCTTCCCGCTCCTCCTTCGGCACGCCTTTCATTTCCAGGCCGAAGGTGACGTTGCCCAACGCCGTACGCCAGGGAAACAATTGTGCGAAATCCTGGAATACGACACCGCGGTCGGTTCCGGACCCATTCACGGCCTTGCCGCCGATCCGGATTTCACCGCTGGTCGGGGGCAGAAATCCCGCCACGATGTTAAGCAACGTCGACTTCCCGCAGCCGCTCGGTCCGAGCAGGCAGAGGAATTGGGATTCCTCCATATCCAGATTGACGTCTTGCACGGCGAGCACCTGTCCGCCGGGCGTATCGTAGACAAGCGAGACGTCATGTATCTCGATGTGAGACATACCTTGCCCTAGTTCTTCGTCGCCTTGACCATCCCCCAGCGCATGACCGTCGCCTGTTCCAGCGAGCCAAAAACAAGTCGCTCGAACAGAAAACCGATGCATCCGATCACAATCAGCGAGGCGATCATCACATCGGCATTCAGAAATTCCTTGGCGTCAAAAATGGTCCAGCCCAAGCCCCAGTCGGACGCGGCAATCATTTCGGCCCCTACGACCGCAATCCACGCACGCAGGAAGGCTTGCCGCAGTCCGGTGATGATGAAGGGCGAGGCGCCCGGAATGATGACTTTCCAGAACAGCGAATTTTCGTCTGCGCCCATTGCGCCGGCTGCGCGCAGCCACAGCGGATTCACCGAACGTACCCCCGACCAGGTGTTGAGCAGGATGGGGAATGTCGCCGCATAGAACACCACCAGGATTGCAACCGTGTTGCCGAGTCCAAACCAGAGAATGAAAATGGGCACCCAGGCCAGCGACGGGATCGGCATGAGCGCGCTCGCCAGCGGCAGAACGAAATTCTGCACCGGCCGGTAACGCGCCATCATGATGCCAAGCGGCACACCGACCACAATCGCAAGGCCGAAACCAAACAGCACGCGATACAGCGTGAACCCCGCGTGGCTGAGCATGGTGCCGTCGAGCAGCGAGCGCCAGAGCGCGGCCGCGATCTTCGGCAGGGTCGGCACCAGCACGGCCGGGAAATATCCGCTGCGCGCAATCGCTTCATAACAGAGCGCCGCAACCGCAATGGTGACAATCGCACGTCTGAAGGACCGGATGCGATCGCCGTTGCGGGTCATGACAGCATTCCCCAGCGAACGACCGTGTAATTTTCGAGTTTCTCAAAGACCAGTTTTTCGAGCAGCACGCCGATGACAGCGATCACCACAACCCCTGCCAGCATGACGTCGGTATTAAGGAATTCGCGGGCGCCAAAAATCATCCAGCCCAGGCCCCAGGGAACAGCCGCCAGCATCTCCACGCCGACCAGAATGCGCCACGCTTGCGCCAGTCCGAGCCGCAGGCCGGTCAGAATGTAAGGCAGGGATCCCGGAAGGATGACATGACGGAACAGTCTCGGGTTGTCGGCGCCCATCGCCTGCGCGGAGCGCACCCAGATATCCTTGACCGCCTTCACGCCCGTCCAGGTGTTGAAGACAATCGGGAAAGCCGAGACGAAGGCGACCAGCAAGACCGCCGAGACATTGCCGAGGCCGAACCACAGCAGGAAAAGCGGCGCGTAAGCGAGGCCGGGAATTGGAGCGGCAATCGTGACCAGCGGCAGGAAAATGTCCTCGGCACGCCGGAACCGGCCCATCAGAATACCGACTGCAACACCTGCCACGGCGGCGAGCGCAAAACCGGCCGTCAGTCGAACCAACGTGTCGAAGGCGTGACGCGGCAGCACGCCCGACATTGTTAGCTGCACGAAGGCCGCAGCAATTTCCTCAAGCGGCGGAAACAGCCGCGACGGAAACACCTCCAGCCGGGCGACGATTTCCCAGATCGCGGCCAAAACCAGGAACGGAAAAGCGGTCCGACCGATCACGTGCCAACGCCCGTCCTCGGCGTGGCCGGTTCTTCGTACCGCGGTTGACGGTCCAACCGCGGATATGGCGGGGACACCATCACGCATGGCTGCTGGCGACTTCCACCCTGAGAGCCGGCGGTTTTGCTTGGAGGCTTTGGATCCGCCGCCGTTAAGACTAATGCAGTCCAGCCGGACTGCAACCATTCTCTGAAGGGCCGCTACGGCGGTTAATTCTTCTCCGAGTCGCAAATTGTTCGAATTCCGAACGGAATCGGTTCGCATTGCGAACGTAACCGCTGCGGCAAAACGCGCCGGTCCGGATTAACTGCCCCTGACAAGAACCATTAAGAACGTTTCTGCCCACTATCTCCGCCTAGAAGGCAGTGGTAACACTCAGCACAGCTGGAAGATGGGCGCAGCAAATTGCTTTCATTTGGCGCGCAAGACTTCAAGCACCAGCGGAATGCTGGCTAACGAAAATGGGAGGATGATTATGCGAGGCAAGATATTTGCTGCACTCGCGGTCGCGGCAGTCACTGCAACCATCGGCTGGTCTGTCACTGCAGCGCAGGCGCAGGACCCGAAATCGGTCAAGATCGGATACGCAATCTCGAAAACGGGTCCCTATGCCGGTGGCGCGAGCATTACGACCGTCGGCGCCTACGTGACCTGGATCAAGGACGTGAACGATGCTGGCGGCATCAAGCTCGGCGCAAAGAAAGTGCCGATCGAAGTCGTCGAGTATGACGACCGCAGCAATTCCGAAGAAATGATCAAGGGCGTCGAGCGCCTGATCAACCAGGACAAGGTTGATTTCATTCTTCCGCCCTGGAGCACCGGCTTCAACCTCGCCGCGGCACCACTGCTCAACCGGGCCGGCTATCCGCATCTCGCCGTTACGGTGACGAGCAACAAGGCGCCGGAACTCGCAAAGCGATTTTCGAACGCTGTCTTCCTGCTCGGCCAGCCCGACGAAGGCGTGGAAAATCTGATTGCCGTGCTGTCCAAGGCGAAGGCCGAGAAGAAAATCGGCGACACCATCGCCATGGCGAGCGTGTCCGACCAATTCGGCATCGAGCTCGCGACGACAGCACGCGAAAGCTTCAAGAAGGCCGGATTCAAGATCGTCTACGACAAATCCTATCCGATCGGCACGCAGGATCTGCAGCCGATTCTGAAAGAAGCAATGGACAGCAAGGCCGACTCTTTCATCGCCTTCAGCTATCCGCCGGACACGCTCGGCCTCACCGAGCAGGCGCGCATCCTCAATTATAATCCGAAGGTGTTCTACACCGCCGTCGGCACCGCCTTTCCGCTGTTCAAGCAGAAATTCGGCGCCAACGCCGAGGGCGTCATGGGTATCGGCGGCATCAATCCGCAAACTCCGGAATTCAAGGATTATGTGAAGCGCCATGCGGCGGCCAATGGCGGCCGCGAACCGGATCGCTGGGCCAACCCGGTGACCTATGCCAGCCTGCAAATGTTGCAGCAGGCGATCGAGCGTGTCGGCAAGATTGATCGCGCCGCGGTGATCAAGGAAATCCAGAACGGAACTTTCGACACCATTCTCGGCAAGATCAAACTGGTCAACGGTCTGCGGGTGAACAGCTGGCAGGTCGGCCAGTGGCAGAACGGCGAATATTACGGCATCGCGCCGGCCAATCTGCCGGGCGCCAAGCCCGTCCAGTTGCCGAAGCCGGCCTGGAAGTCCGGGTCGTAAGACATCGACGCCGCGGCCGCCATGGCTCTGCCGTTCGACATTCTTCTGTCCGGGATCATCCTGGGCGGCATGTATGCGCTGATCGCCATCGGGCTCACGCTCCAATACGGCGTCGCGCGCATCATGAATCTGTCCTACGGCGAATTCCTGATCGTCGCGGCTTTCTCGGCCTTCTACGTTTACTCGGGACTGGCGATGAGCCCGTTGCTTGGGCTCATCGCCATTCTTCCCCTCGCCTTCGCGGTGAACTGGCTGGTCTACAAGATCGTGCTGACGCCGCTGGTGCGGCGCGCCAAGAACCGCGACATGCTGGAGGTCGACTCCATTCTCGCAACCTTCGGCCTGCTCTTCGTCGTGCAGGGCATCCTGCTCGTCATGTTTGGCGGCCAGTATTACAGCTATTCCTATCTCTCGGTGCCGGTGAACATTGTTGGCAGCATCGTGGCCTGGAACCGCCTGCTGGCGTTGTTGTTTGCGCTCGGGATCGGTCTCGTCGTCTATCTGCTGCTGACCCGCACCCGGCAGGGCACGGCCATCCGCGCCGTTGCGGTCAACCCGGTTTCGGCCGAGCTTTGCGCCATTGACATTGGCAAGGCGGCGGCCTTCGCATTCGCGCTCGGCGGCGCGATCGTCGCCTCCGGGGGAGTGCTGATCTCGATGTTCCTGACCTTCAATGCGGCAATGGGCGTCGTCTTCACCATGAAGGCGCTGATCGTCGTCATCATGGGCGGCGTCGGTAATATCCTGGGCGCCCTGGTTGCAGGCCTGCTGCTCGGCATCGCCGAAACTGCGGTCGCCCGGCTGGTCGATCCCGGACTGACGCTGGCGGTCACCTTCGCTCTCTTCATCATTGTTCTTCTCGTGAGGCCAACGGGACTGTTCGGGAGGCCTGCGCGTTGAGTTTGCGTAACCTGCCGTGGCTGGTCCTCGGCATTGCGGTTCTGGGATTGCTGGCGGCATTTCCGCTGGCGGCGAGCGGATATCATCTCGCGCTCGGAATCAGCATTCTCTATTACACGGTGCTGGCGACAGCTTGGGCCCTGTTCTCGGGACCGACACGCTATATTTCGCTCGCCACCGTCGCCTTCTTCGGCATCGGCGCCTACACCGTCGCTGTGACCGGCGAGATGTTGCCGTGGCCGCTGGTGCTGCTGGTCGCCGCCGGCATCGGGCTTGTCATCGCGCTGATTGTCGGGCTCTCCACGCTGCGGCTGTCCGGCATTTACTTCGTCATCTTCACCTTCGGCCTGTCAGAGCTGATCCGTCAGCTCGTGACCTGGTACGAGGTGAACATCCACAAATCGGTCGGCCGCTACATCTTTCTGAGCATCACGCAGGAGGCGATCTACTGGCAATTGCTCGCGCTCGCCGTGCTGGTGCTGCTGACCGGCTGGCTGATCGGCCGCTCGCGCCTCGGTCTCGCCCTGCGCGTGATCGGCGAGGACGAAACGGTCGCCCGCCATGTCGGCATCGACACCACCTGGGCCAAGCTCGCGCTATTTGCGATCAGCGCCGTGTTCATGACGCTGACCGGCGCGGTGATGGCGCCGCGCTGGACCTATATCGACCCGACCATCGCCTTCAATCCCATGGTGTCGTTCCAGGTCGTCATCATGGCGCTGCTGGGCGGCGCAGGATCGCTGTTCGGGCCGCTGCTCGGCGTCGTGCCGCTGGTCTTCCTGTTCGAAATCCTCTCGGCCAACTTTCCGAATTACTTCAGCATCCTGCTTGGCCTCGTCTTCATTGTCGTGGTCTATGTCCTGCCGCAGGGCGTGATCGGCTTCCTGCAAAAGCACTGGCCGAAGACGAAGCCGGCAGCTGCCGTTCCCGCAGCCGCCCTCGCCGCCACCTCCAATCCGCACAATTCGCTGCTTGCCGTGAGCGATGTATTCCGCAATTTCGGCGGTCTGGTCGCGGTCGACAACATGACCTTCACAATCCAGCCAGGCGAGATTGTGGGCCTGATCGGACCCAACGGCTCCGGCAAGACCACCATGCTCAACATGATTTCCGGGGCGCTGGCGCCGAGCGCCGGTCATATCCGGTTCAAGGGCCACGACATTTCCGGCAAGAGCGCCCACACCATTGCCCGGCTTGGTGTTGCACGCACGTTTCAGCTTGTGCGCGTGCTGAGCTCCATGACGGTGGCCGAGAACGTGATTGCCGGCCTCGCCTATCGCAACAAGCCGCTCTGGGGACAGGATGCGGCGCAGATGGCCGCGCAGCTTCTTGCCAAAGTGGGCCTGCGCGACAAGGCCAGCCTGCCCACCGACCAACTCACCTATATCGACCAGAAACGGCTGGAGCTTGCGCGCGCGCTGGCGCTGGAGCCGGAATTGCTGCTGCTCGATGAGTGGCTGGCCGGACTCAATCCCACGGAATTGCAGGACGGCATCAAATTGATTCACGCCCTGCGCGACAGCGGCTTGACCATTATCCTGGTCGAGCATGTCATGGACGCGATCCGTTCGCTCTGCGGCCGCTGCGTGGTGATGAATGCCGGCAGGAAGATTGCCGACGGCCCGCCCGCCACAGTTCTGTCCGATCCGGAAGTAATCCGCGCTTATCTCGGAGAGGCCGATGCTTAAGATCAGCGGATTGTCGGTCGCTTATGGCAAGCATCGGGCGCTGGCCAACGTCGCGCTCGAGGTCGCGCGCGGCGAGATTGTCGTCATTCTCGGCGCAAATGGCGCTGGCAAGACCTCGCTGCTCAAGGCGATTGCCGGTGTGGTCCCTACCCTGCCGGGCGAGACACGAACTTTTGACAGCAAGAGCCTGGCCGGACTTTCGCCGCGCGAGATCGTGGAAACCGGGCTTGCGCTGGTGCCGGAAGGCCGCGGCATCTTTGGCGAGCTGACAGTGCGCGAAAATCTCGATCTTGGCGCCTATCCGCAGCGCGCCCGCGCCAAAGAGAAGCAAAATCTTGAATTCGTGCTCAACCTGTTCCCGAAGCTACGCGAGCGCTTCGCCCAGCAGGTGCGCACCATGTCCGGCGGCGAGCAGCAGATGGTAGCGATCGGGCGGGCGCTCATGTCCTCGCCCGATATCCTGCTGCTGGACGAGCCCTCGCTCGGGCTTGCGCCCATCATGGTTGGCGAGTTGTTCCAGGCGCTGAAACGCATCCGGGAAGCGGGCGTCGGCGTGCTGCTGGTCGAGCAGAACGCCAAGCAAAGCCTCAAGATTGCCGACCGCGGCTATCTGATC
Organism: Pseudorhodoplanes sp.; assembly: GCA_032027085.1. Classification (NCBI taxonomy): domain Bacteria; kingdom Pseudomonadati; phylum Pseudomonadota; class Alphaproteobacteria; order Hyphomicrobiales; genus Pseudorhodoplanes; species Pseudorhodoplanes sp. The sequence goes on from JAVSMS010000001.1 coordinate 4,664,521, forward strand.
GACACTGGCAGGATTGTCGGCAGTGGCACCGCCGCCTCCCTGCAATCCGACCCCGCCGTGCAAAGCGCCTATCTGGGCGCCGGGGCAGAATCGACGACCATGCTGGCAAAGAGTTCTCAATCTGCAGCAATGCCGGCCGCTCACAATATTCCATTGCCACACGATGCAAATGCCAGAGCAGTTCGACAGGAGGGTCTTATGAAGCACGTCAATCTGTTGATCGGCGAGCGCGATCTTGGCGCCGCAGACGGACGCACCTTCGAGCGTATCGATCCGTTCACGGGGGCGGTGGCGAGCCGTGCCGCTGCCGCCAGTGTCGCCGATGCCATTGCCGCCGCCGATGCCGCCGCGGCGGCCTTCCCGCAATGGTCGGCGCTCGGCCCGAACGAGCGGCGCATGAAGCTGCTCAAGGCAGCCGACCTGATGGACCAGCGCGGCAAGGACTTCTCCGACCTGATGACCGCCGAATGCGGCGCCATCGGCCCCTGGGGGCATTTCAACGTACACCTCGCCGCCGGGATTTTGCGTGAAGCGGCCTCCATGACGACGCAGATCTCAGGCGAAGTCATACCGTCGGACAAGCCGAACAGCTTTGCCATGGCGGTTCGCCAGCCGGCCGGCGTCGTGCTTGGCATCGCGCCCTGGAATGCGCCGGTGATCCTCGGCACCCGCGCCATCGCCATGCCGCTGGCCTGCGGCAATACCGTGATCCTGAAGGCGTCCGAGATGTGCCCGGCGACGCATCAACTGATCGGGCAAACCTTGCGCGACGCCGGCATCCCGGCCGGCGTTGTCAACGTGGTGACGAATGCCCCGCAAGACGCTGCGAAGATCGTCGATACGCTGATTGCCCATCCCGCGGTGCGCCGCATCAACTTCACCGGCTCGACCCGCGTCGGCCGCATCATCGCCGAAACGGCGGCGCGATATCTCAAGCCGGTGCTGCTCGAGCTCGGCGGCAAGGCGCCGCTGGTCATCCTGGACGACGCCGACATCGACGAAGCGGTGAAGGCGGCCGCCTTCGGCGCCTTCGCCAATATGGGCCAGATCTGCATGTCGACGGAGCGGATCATCGTCGACGAGAGCATCGCCAACACCTTCGTGGAGAAATTCGCCGCCAAGGCGCGTTCCCTGCCCTATGGCAATCCGCGCGAGCATGTCGTGCTCGGATCGCTGGTGAGCAAGGAGGCGGCCGAACGCAACAAGGAACTGCTCGACGATGCGGTGGCGAAAGGCGCCCGCGTTGCCGCCGGCGGCGAGTTCAACGGCACGGTGATCAGCGCAACGGTGCTCGATCGCGTGACGCCGGCCATGCGCATTTATAACGAAGAATCCTTCGGGCCGGTGAAGTCGGTCATTCGCGTCAAGGGGGATGAGGAGGCGATCAAGATCGCCAACGATACCGAATACGGCCTCTCTGCTGCAGTCTTCAGCAAGGACATCGCCCGCGCGCTCGGCGTCGCCAAGCGCATCCAGTCCGGCATCTGCCACATCAACGCGCCGACGGTTCACGACGAAGGCCAGATGCCGTTCGGCGGTACCAAGGCCTCGGGCTATGGCCGCTTCGGCGGCAAGGCGGCGATCGACGAATTCACTGAACTGCGCTGGATCACCATCCAGACCGGGCCGCATCCCTATCCGTTCTGAGGACGGAGTACTTCACTGGGGCAGATCAGCACGCCCCCAATTGGCAAGTCATGGGGCGATGACTGGCAAGAGCAATGCGCTGTGCTCAAGTGCGCTTTCCTGCACAGCCTTATTCAGAGCCAGCTGCGCCGGCATGAGTTCGGGCGCCTTGGAGAAGTATTAGAGCCTCGGCTTCATTGCCTTCATTTTTCTCAATCTGCACGGCAAGGCGAGGTTCCGGATCAATGCTCAGGCCGCGTCTTTCCACTCGTGAAGCTGGACGAGCTCGGGATCATCAGCGTGCTCGATCAGCATTTGCTCCACGCGGTTCTGCCAAAGAGCCGCAAAGCAAGCATGCTCATCCTCATTCGCCTGTTCCGCCACTACGCGGGGAAACAACACCTGCATCTCGCGAGGCGATGGGACAACAGCCGTATCGAGGTCAAGGATCACACCGTGCCTATTGTCACACCGCCGCAGCGCCATAAGCCCATCGATCGGGGCATCAAAATGCAGAAGATCACGACGCGTGAAACGGCGATGCGCACCGATGCCGCCGAATCCGGTCTCAGGCGCGGCGCCGGTGAGGAGCGTTGCCACAGCGGCAATGACGCCCGTCGTACCGTGGTCGCGGGGATCACGCAGGTACACTTCGACGCCGCCGCGTTCGGGCATCTCGTCCCCATAGAGGTGCCTGAGACCGCGCCGCACCATCAGATAGGCACCGGCAACCGTGGGGCAGGAATGGCCGGCGAGCCTGACGGCGTCGGCGTAGGCGTAGGTCATCACCCCGCTTTTCGAGACGCCAAGGAAAGCAGCCAGAGGATCGCGCAGTGTGATCGCAGGGGCTTTGGCAAAGAAGTCGGGAAAATCCATCACATCCTCCGATAAATGATCAGGCAGCCCCACCGGCGGAGCCAGGATCGGAGTGCGGCAGGTTAACAGGCATTTTCAAATTATATTTATCGCAGGACAATGTTCGACGCCGCAATTTGCCGCCAAGGCATTCGATTTGATCTAGCTGTCTTGGCGGCCGTCACTTGCCCCAACCTACGCCTTGGCCGCAATTGTCTCCATCTCCACGACCCATTTCGGATTTGCAAGCTGACTGACAACGACCCAGGTTGAGGCCGGGATATGTCCAGCCCGCAAATATTTCTCACGATGCGGCTTCACGAATTGCAATCCGGTTGGATCCGTCGAATAGACATTGATCCGCACGATATTTTCCGGTCCCATTCCGGCATCCGCGAGAATAGCCAGCGTGTTTTGCCAGATCTGATCGTGCTGGGCCTCAAATCCTTCAGGAACGGTGCCATCGGGCCGCACGCCGACCTGCCCGGCTGTGACCAGCCAGCGCGCATTCGGAGGGACCTCGACAGAGTGGCTGTAAACCCCTGCTGGCGGCGCCACCTGTGACGGATTTCTGGTTTTCAGCATTTGGCTCTTCTCCATTCCGATATTGTTGAACCGCAGCGTATTGAACCATTGAAGTCAGGCAGCCGAAGGCCCGGGATCGTATGGTTCATCGTTGGCGGCTGTCCTCGTCCGAACTGCCCGGCTAAAGGAAACGACTTTCGGACCGGTATCCACACTCATCAATGTGATGAGATGCGGTTTCCCCTGGGCGTCTTCGAACGGCATGCGATCGCCGACGCCAATTCCCAGGACCGCCGCGCCCTCCGGCGAGAGCACGGACAGCTGCCGCTCCTGACACACATAGTCGTCCGGATGCACAAGGCACCGATTTTCAGTCGAACCCCAATCTACTCTGTAGGCAATCCATCGGTCCAATGACGCCACCTCACTCAGAACTGAACGATCGTGTGTCACGCGAGCACGATTGAGTTCGGATGCGAAAAACGGAGCAAGCGGGTGCCGTTCAACGCTCACTCTGATTGCGAGCTGTTCAAGGCGTGCGTAGTCGGCCTGCGGCAAGACGACCGCCGGAATGTTCAAGCTGCGCATCATATCCTCTCAGATAAGGCTGCAACTCGCTGAAGATATTGAAAGTGGCTCTTGGTGTCGTACCCGGACGACTAAACAGCCGTCCGGGTTACCCGCCCTTTTTCGGAGGCTTCACGCAATGAAAAAAGCAGTGCGGAACAGGCAAAATCATGCGCACAAGTTAGCTCTGCCTACACATAAGTCAACGGCTCGAAGCCACGATAACCGCTGCTTGGCCCGATACAGTCCCGTTGCTTATGCGAATCCTCGGCTCATGGAGCGCACACCTGTAGAGTTCGCTTCGCGGCCCGAAACACGACCGTTCACTCTGAACGGGGTCCGTTGGCAGATTTCAATCATCGAATTGCGCATGTCGCGTCAGATTCGCACTCACTTTTTCTTTACGGTGATGCGGCAGGTCTGCTTGAACGCGGTGGCGAATTTGGTGGTGCTGGTATATCCGGCGATGAATGCGGCTTCCACACCCAGACGCCGTCGCGCCCAAGCGCATCCAGTCCGGGATCTGCCACATCGATGCGCCGACCGTGCCCGACGAAGGACCGATGCCGTTCGGCAGCACCAAGGCCTCGGGCCACGGCCGTTTCGGCGGCAAGGCCGCGATCGATGAATTCACCGGGCTGCGCCGGATCACGATCCAAAGCAGGCCGCATCCTTATGCGTTCCAGGTCCGAACTCCGAGATGCCGGGCCAAGTGTGCCGACAGTTCACAGCTTGCGTGGAATTGCTGTTGAACTTCGCTCAATTAATGTGGGGCGAAGCCATACGTCTGCTGCCACATCTTGCCCCTGCATCCGCGCCAATAGCAGGCGGGCAGCTTCCGCTCCCATCTCACGCTGTTGGATGTGAACGGTTGTCAGCGCCGGTCGAACCATGTCCATGAACGGCGCGTCGTTATATCCCGTGATTGAGATATCCGTCGGACAGCTGATGCCCCGTTCCTTGAACGCGTCGTAACATCCGAGCGCAATCAGGTCATTGGCTGCAACAATGGCCGTTATATCGGGTTTCCTGGCCAGAAGACTGAGGCATGCCGCCTTCCCCGCCACTCGCGAGAACGCCTCCGCCTCGATAACCGTATTCGCGACTTTCGAAAGCGAGAGCTCGCTGACCGCCAGATTGAATCCCCGCAATCTCATCATGCCTGTCGACAATCGCGATGGGCCGGCAATATGCGCGATGCGGGTGTGGCCCAGCGCCGCCAGATGCTTGACGGCGAGCCCGATCCCCCGCAGATCATCATTCAAAACCGCAGGCGCCCGACCGCTCTCGTCTGTGCGGTTGATAAGAACGATGGGCGCCCGGCCTTGAAGCCACTCATCGAGAATGGGGTCAGGAAGCGTTGCTGCCGCGATAATCAGCCCGTCAACCTGACGTTCGGTCATTCCGGAAAGAACCCTGCGATACCGATCAGCATCATTGGCGGTGTTGGCCACGATCGTCATGTACCCCATCTTGAGGAGCGTATCTTCAATACCTTCCAAAATTGGCGGAAACAGCAAGCTTGAGATGTCGGGGACGACAAAGCCGACGACTTTTGATTGCCTTGTGCGAAGGCTGGAGGCCAGCGTGTTGGCCCGATAGCCGAGCCGCTGAGCTGTTTCCAGAATGCGCGTAGCGATCTGAGCTTTCACCAGATCGCGCGTCGCCGGGTTCAGCGCGCGGGAGACGGTGGAGATATGGACGCCGCTGGCTTTGGCGACCTCCTTCATCGTCACGGGCCCTGGGGTCCGAGCTTTCATTGTGATTCCCGCCTGTTTCTCCCTGCCTTCTAGTCCAGGCTGTTGCACCCATGCAAATTTATTACAACCGTTTGCATATATCTGCTGGCAATACTGCGACAGAAAGCTTGACTTGCTCCTGTATTTGACGAAATCTCAGCTTTGCAATCGTTTGCAAAGGAGAATGGCATGGCCCCCCGAATTAGCTACGTTGACCCATCGACTATCAAAGATCCTGCAATGCGAGCCGAACTTGACCGTTGCGCGCGCGAGGGAACGCCCCGGCCGGAAAGTCAAGCTGTGCGCGCGCATGTGCCCGCTGTTTTCTGGGCGTTTGCCAATTCCTGGAAGGACGTCTTCCACCAAGGCGTTGTCGATCACAACATCAAGGAGCTTTGCCGCATCTACGTGTCGAAATCGGTGTTGTGCGAATTTTGCGGCAACCAGCGTTCGATCAAATCCGCGAAGTCCGGGGTTGTCGAAGAAGACTATCATGAACTGATCAACTTTGAGGCCTCACCGCGATATAATGAGAGGCAGAAGGCTGCGCTGGCTTATGCCGAATGCATTACGTGGGATCTGGCAGCCGACGACGCCCTCTGGAATCGCCTTCACAAGAATTTCTCCGAACCTGAACTGGTCGAACTCGGAAACTTTGTGGCCCTTACCATGGGACAGCAGCGATGGCTGCGCACGCTCAATATCGAGCATCATCAGGTGCTCGCCGGCACCGACGCGTCGATGGCGCCCGGATTTGAGGATATGGAGACACTAAAGAAGTCAAAATCGGATCCCAACTATTGGGCAAAGAAGAAATCTTCGCCGAGAAGTTCCGCAGCCTGACGGCCGGGGGCGATCACCTGATGTGTGGTCGCCCTCCAACCTTCAACCCTCTTCGATATCCAATGACCGCAGCAACAGAGCCACTGATCCAGGCCGCTGGCCTATGTGATAGACGCGATTGACGGCATCAGGCCGCCTCCCTCATCTCAACGTTTCAAGAATGCTGATGGCAGATCGGCACACAAGCGTTCTCTTGTTGGCGCAGGCTCAGCTGGCTACACGGCCGCCATCTACCCCGCCTGCGCGAATCTCAAACCGCTTCTGATCAAGGCCTCCGACCAGGCGGCCAACTGACGATTTCAACTGATGTCGAGAAGTTTCCTGGCTTTGCGATGGGCATGGCCATGCGGCGATTAGCTTGCGACGTCGCGCCCATCCCCTGGGCGCAACGTCATCAAGGTGCGATCCAGCCCTACTTCTGGGCGCCGTCCATCAGACGGCCAAATCGGGCCGTGTCCGCCTTGATCAGGGCCGCGAACTCTTCAGGACTCGACGACGCCGCCGAGACTCCCTGCTTCGACAGAAGTCCCCGGACCTCCGGCATATTCATGACCGCTCCGACGTCCTGACTGATCTTCTGCAAGATCGCGCGGGGCGTTCCGGCCGGTGCGAATATTCCGAACCATGCGTCGTACACAAATTGTGGAAGTCCAGCTTCGGCAAAGGTCGGAACACTCGGCAGATTTGGCAAACGAGCTGCGCTCGATATGGCCAGAGCCCGCACCTTCCCGCTCTGAATAAGATCGACGCTGTTGCCGGCCGGCGTAAAAAACATGTCCGTGTCAGCACGCATGACGCTTGTCTGTGCGTCCGGCGTACCTCTGTAAGGCACATGCATCATGTCGAGCTTGGCTGTCTGTTTGAAAAGCTCCCCGGCGATGTTCGCAGCACTTCCGAGACCGGCGGATGCGTAGCTTGCCTTGCCCGGCTTCGACCGAGCGTTGGAAATAAAGTCGCTCAGAGATTTCGCAGGCGAATCCGGAGAGGTGATCAGGATCATCGGCATGGAGGCGACTTTGGCAATTCCGACAAAATCGTTCACCGGGTCGAATGGCAGGCTTTTGTTGATCTTGCCGATAATCGTGTGCCCATTTGACGTCAGCATGATCGTGTAGCCGTCAGGTGCGGACTTGGCAGCACTTGCAACGCCCGCGACACCAGGCCGATTCTCAACGATGACTTGCTGCTTCCATATCGGACCTAACTTGTCGCTGATGACTCGCGCCAGAATATCCGTCGCGCTTCCGGCCGAGAACGGCACTACGATGCGAACAAGCTGGCTGGGGTAGGAATCTGCCGGCGTATCGGCATGACCTTCACTTCCAAGGATGCCGCATAGACCGAGCGCAATGGAAAGCAAACCTGTGTGGAATAAGCGCCGGCAATTCATTTTAATTCCTCCCTGCATTTTCACACACGGCAGGCTATGCCTCTCGCAAGTTTTGAGCCCGACGGCGTGCGATTCTTGCAATCGATTGCACATTTCGAGGCGCAAAACTAGTCAAATCTGCAAGCGCTGATACGACCATCGTGCTTGTGGAAGCCGAGATCGGCCGTTTCATCGCATCTGCCATTCCGCCGGACTCGATCCGCGGCATGCGCATATGCTGCTGGTGGCCGGCTCGTGTCAGCGCCAGCGCGCGATGGCAGGTGCGCATGCGGCCAATTTTGAGGAAATTGAAGGCGACGTCCTTAGGTGATGCCCGCAAAACGGCGCGAAAAATTGGCGATCCGAGGCCCCACGTGGAGCCGCTGGCCAGATGGGCGGCCGCAGCGCCGGCTCGGCCGGCAGGCCGAGGATGGATGCCTTTCAAAGTTGGCAGGGTGGTGATCGGTGCGCACCACAATCGCCGCATGCTGATCCGGGATTGATCAGCAAACAGATTGGCTATCTCGGCGCTGCGATTTCAACCTCACGGATCCCGCCAAGCGTTCGCGACGCGGCGACGCTTCGGATTCCTGACAAGTTGAACGCGAATTTAATCCTAGATCATCCGCGTAAGTCGGCTAGAAGCGGCGCGGTCCGCAAGCGCGATGCATAGTTGCAGAGCCGGTCACGGTGAACGGCCCATTCACTGAGATTGAAATAGAGTTCGCCTCCAGCGCATGGAGCCGATCGTGATGAATGCGATTCGCAATGAAGTGACGACCGAAAAGCGGAACAAGGTGACACTAGCAGGCTGCCAGATTTTCGTCGCGCGATCCTGCAGAGCCGGTCGATACGGACAGCCAACATCGATTACTGGCTAATCCGGGTTCATTATGATGCCGTAGATCCGAGCCGATACTCACCTGAATCATTCCAGACATCCTGACGTCGAATGCCCGTTCCGTCGATTTCAAAGCGATCGATGAAGCGGATGCCTGAAAATGCCGTACCATCGCGCCACTCCCCATGGAGCGTACCGAGGCAATACACAACCCAGCAGTCGCCGCCTTCAAAGGCATCCCAATTTTCGATGGCCTTCCCGACGCGGGCGTAACGGCTGCCCGAGTTACTGACGATCTCGCCAAGGCTACGAAAAACTGCTCCACCGGGAAACGTCAAAACAACCTTGCCAGCAAGGTATTTTTCAGCGCCACTCAGATCACGGGCTTCCATCGCTGAAAGATATGAATTCGCAAATTGGATGGCCTCCTCGCGCGTCTTGACCGACATGATGACTCCATCTGCCTTTGGGGGTGAGATTAAAGCTCGTTAACTGTGCGTGCCGGCTGCAGCAAACCGCGCACGGTCGAAATCGCCGGCGACCAAGCCGCCGTTTCCGAATGGCGGGTTGCACCCGTATCGATCGTGAGGCCGGCGCTGCCTGCTGGCCCCAGTCGAACATCCGACCGCGGCCACGCAATCGCTCTGGGAAGCGCTGGCGGCAAGGCCTGACCGAATTGCTGGACTTCCGGGTGCCGCGGCCCGCCAGCCAGGAGAGGGCTTGACCGAAGGCTGAAATCGGCTTGACGCTTTCTTTTGACGCCATGTGCCCCGGCGGCCTCCTCCAGCCTATCTTGTCATAAAGCCATAGCAAGCGGTCTTTTCCGATGCTACCTTTCAACGTTCATGAAGTCTCGCGAGTCAGACGTGCCGATCACCTCGCCTGCCACTTCGGCGCTCCTTGCCGACAGGTCACCGATGCCGCTGTACCATCGGCTCTATGTGATTTTGCGCGATCGCATTGCGAGCGGCCAGCATCCCGAAGGATCTGTCCTGCCGAGCGAGATTGAGCTCACGGAGAGCTTCAAGGTCAGCCGCATCACCGCGAAGCGGGCGCTCGATGAACTTGCCGCCGAGGGGCTGGTGGTGCGCGTGCGCGGACGAGGCACTACGGTAACCGGACGCGCGGCCGCATTGGTCGGTGCCCGGCCAATTACTGCCAATATCGACGGGCTGCTTGAGAATCTCAGCGCTATCGGACGCGAGACATCAGTCGAGGTCATTGAATTCGACTATGTGGGGCCGCCCGATTTGGCACGAATCCAACTCGCGCTTGATCCTGGTGCGCTCGCGCAGCGGGCGGTGCGGGTTCGCAGCCTGGACGGCATACCGCTCTCGCAATCCACCACCTATGTGCCCGAACATATCGGCCGCGCCTATGGTGCCAGAGAGCTTGCGACAACCGCGTTGATCGACTTGCTGGAACGTGCCGGGGTCATCGTCGGCGCAGCCGAGCAATCGATCACGGCCACCCTCGCCGACAGTTTGACCGCCTCGCGGCTGAAGATCGGCGTCGGCGCGCCGCTTCTGCTCATGAAGCGGTGCGTGAAGGACAGAGACGGCAAACCGGTACAGTACATCGAGGTTCTCTATCGGCCTGACCGTTTTGAATATCGCATGTCGCTGACGCGCGATCAGGCCGCGGGCCACGGACGCTTTTCGTCCAAAGGGGCGGCCGCAGTTGCCGCCAAAATTGTGAAGCCGCCCAAGCGGCCATCGAAGAGCCTGAAAACGCAGAAGGGGAAAAGGCGATGCATAACAGGATGACACGTAACAGCCTTCGCATGACACGGCGCCAGCTTATGATGGGAACGGCCAGCTTTGCTGTCGCGAACATTGGCATGCCGGCAATCTTGCGTGCGCAAGGCCAGAGTATCAAAATTGGCATTCTGCATCCGGTCACCGGCGGCCTCGCCTATGAGGGCGAGCAGTGCCGCAAGGGTGCATTGCTGGCGCTCGAGGAAATCAATGCGGCTGGCGGTATCAAGTCGATGGGCGGGGCGAAGCTTGAGCCCGTTCTGGCCGATGCACAATCCAAGCCTGAGGTGGGCGCGGCGGAAGTCGATCGACTGGCTGAGGCGGGCGTTCTTGCCATCCAAGGTCCCTATGCATCCGGCATCGCACTTGCGACCACCCAGGCTGCTGCCAAACACAATCTTCCGCATCTCGTCGATGTCGGAGTGGTTGACCAAATCATCGCGCGTGGCCTGCCGAACACGTTCCGCTTTGCTCCTGGCTTCGGAAAGGTCACGTCGTTCGCGTTGGACGCTTTGCAGAAAATCAACGCGGCGGCTGGCAACCCCGCCAAGACAGCCGTAATTGTTCACGAAGACGGTGCTTTCGGCTCCGGTATGGCCAAGCTGCTGAACGAGAAACTGCCCGGTCTTGGCATACAGGTACTGCAATCGCTGAGCCACCCGACTCCACAGCGCGACTTCACCAACATCGCGCTGCAGGTCCGGCAGGCCAATCCGGATCTCATTATCCCATCGAACTATAAAAACGATTTTATCCTGATGGCGCGAACCTTCCGCCAGCAGCGTGTCCGCCCAAAAGTGGCGATCTATGCCTTGCTAGGCGGTGCCGCGTCGAATGTCGCCTTTGCCAAGCAATATCCGGATGCGGCTGAATACATCATGGACTGCAACCACTGGTACAATCCAACCAAAGCGCTCTCAAGGACCTTCGCCAAGAAGGTGGCCGACAAGGGCTGGGATCTGACTTATGAACTGATGCTCAACTATTCCTGCATGCGCGTGCTGGCCGATGCGCTCGAGCGCGCGGGTGCACCGGACCGCGCCAAGATCATCGATGCGCTCGCGTCGTCGACATACAACGACCACATCATGCCTTATGGTCCGACGAAGTTCGTCAAAGGCCAGAACGAAGGTGCGCAGCCCGCCAATACGCAGATCCTAAAGGGCAATGTCGAGGTAATTTTCCCGCAGGAATTTGCCTCAGCAAAGGCTGTATTTCCGGTGCCGCAGGGCGGTTGACGTGTTCGCCGCTGCGGCACCACGATGCTCAACTTCGGCCTGTTACTTCCCGCCGTGCTGAACGGAGTGACGACGGGGGCGGTCTACGCCCTCATCGCACTCGGGCTGACGCTCATCTACGGCGTTTTGCACATCATCAATTTTGCGCACGGAAGCCTGCTGATGCTGGCCCTCTATGCGGCGTTTTTCCTGTATACGCTCGCCGGCGTCGACCCCTATATCGCGTTGTTCCTGCTGATACCGGCGTTCTTCGCGCTTGGCTATGCACTGCAGCGTTTCGTCATCCAGCCGGCCAGCCATGGGCGCGACGAGAATATCCTGCTCGTCACGCTCGGTCTTGCCATCATCATCGACAATCTGGCGCTGTGGCTGTGGACGTCGACGACACGCACAATCGACACCTGGTATTCGTTCGAGGTGATCGACCTTGGCTTTGCGTTCATCCCTCTGCCAAAAATCATTGCTTTTCTCAGCGCGCTCGCCTTTGCCGCGCTGTTGTGGGTATTGATCGCATTCACCGATCTTGGCAAGGCCATCCGGGCAGTGGCGCGCGAGCGCGAAGGTGCGCGCCTTGTTGGGATCCGCGTCGAACACGTTTATGCCATGACATTCGGAATCGGCACGGCGGCGGTGGCGGCGGCCGCCTGTCTTCTGCTGCCCACCTTCTACGTCACCCCTCAGGTCGGGTATGCCTTCGTGCTAGTCGCCTTCACGACGGTGGTGCTCGGCGGCATGGGCAGCTTCGTTGGCGCGCTCATCGCTGGGATCCTGCTCGGCATCGTCGAAGCCCTGTGCGGACTTTATCTCGGTGAAAGCCTGGGCCAGATCGGCATCTTCGCCATCTTCATCCTCATCCTGCTGTTCCGCCCGGTGGGCCTGTTCGGAGCGCGAGCATGAACGCGAAGATCCCCGGCATAGCGCTGCTCGCGTTTCTCCTGTGCATGCCGTTCGTCGTGCAGTCCGAATTCTGGCTTTCCTTCTGGTTGCTCGTTCTGATGTTCACCTTTCTTGGCCAGGCATGGAACGTGCTCGGCGGTTACGGCGGACAATTCTCCTTCGGTCATGCGCTGTTTTTCGGGGTCGGTGCGTTCGGAACAGCTATCCTGCAGGTGCGGCACGGAGTGAACGCCTATGCGGCCGGAGCGATTGCGATCGCACTGGGTGCAATCATCGGCGGCACGGTAGGTCTTCTCGTCTTTCGCTACCGGCTACGTGGGGCCTATTTTGCACTCGTCACGCTCGCCTTCGCGGAGGTCGCGCGTGTGCTTGTGTCCTCTTTCGACTATACGGGCAGCGGCTTTGGCATGCTGGTACCGCTCGCGCGCAGCGCCGGGAACTTTCAGTTCCAGGACCGCAAGGTGTTTTATCTCATCGCCTGGGCACTGGTCGTATTAGGCTGCCTCGTGGCGATGTGGCTTGAGAACTCCCGTTTCGGTGCCAGGCTAATGGCGGTGCGCGAAAACGAGGATGCCGCCCAGGCGCTCGGCATCGACCTCGTCCGCACCAAGGTCTGTGCGATCATGCTTTCGGGCGCGATGGCGGCAACGGTCGGCGTCTTCTACGTGCAGAACTTCCTGTTCGTCGACAGCCACCTGGCTTTCGGTCCTGCGATGTCGATCGAAGCATTGCTTGTATCCATTATTGGCGGAATGGGGACAGTGTTCGGACCGCTGTTTGGCGCGATCGTGCTGCATGCGCTGGGGGAAGTGGCTAAACAGATCACAGGCAACGCGCCCGGACTCAATCTCGTATTCTACGGCGTTCTGCTCATTCTTGCGCTGCGCTTCCTGCCGAATGGCATTGCCGGCCTGTTCACCCGCCGCTTCGTGCGCCGCCATCACCGGGAGGCTGCGAATGCTTGAGGTGCGCGATCTCAACAAGCGCTACGGCGGCATCAGAGCGATTGACGGCGTTTCGCTCGATGTGTCCGAAGGTGAGATCGTCGCCTTGATCGGCCCAAACGGCGCAGGCAAGACGACATTGTTCGCTGCGATCGCAGGGTTTGTGCGGCCAGACGCTGGTAGCGTGCGGCTCGCAGGCAATGACATTACAGGACTGCCACCGCATGTCATCTGTGCGCGCGGCCTGGTGCGCACGTTCCAGATTGTACAGCCCTTTGGCGCGCTGAGCGTGCGCGAAAATATCGCGGTCGGAGCGCATCTCCATCGCGCGGCGCGCCGCGGCGCGCTCGCGAAGGCTGAAGAAGTGGCCGAACAGGTTGGACTCGGCAAACGGCTTGATCAACCGGCGGCAACGCTGACCGTTGCGGGCCGCAAGCGGCTCGAACTCGCCCGCGCGCTGGCGACCGACCCCAAGCTGCTCCTTCTCGACGAAGTGATGGCTGGCCTCAATCCGACCGAGGTCGCCGATATCGTTCCGGTCATGCGGGCAGTCCGCGACAGCGGTGTCACCATCCTGCTGATCGAGCATGTCATGCAGGCCGTGGTGAGCCTCGCCACACGCGCATATGTGCTCAATAATGGCCGGATCATCGCGTCCGGCACAACCGCCGAGGTCGCGAGCGATCCGCAAGTGATCGAAGCCTATCTCGGACACGGCGCGGCTGCGCGGGTAAAGAGTCGGCTGGAGGCCGCCCATGCTCCTTGAGGTGGGCCGGATGGAAGCAGGTTACGGCGCTGTTCCAGTATTGCGCGGCCTCGACATGCACGTTGCGCAGGGTGAGGTGATCGCTGTTCTGGGTGCGAACGGTGCCGGCAAATCCACGCTCAATCGCGTGTTAAGCGGACTGATGCCTCCCTGGAAAGGAATCGTGCGTTTCGAGGGCGCTGACACCACAGGCCGCGACGCATCCTACATGGTTGAGGCCGGCCTCGTACATGTGCCAGAGGGCCGGCGCATCTTCCCTAACCTCAATGTGCGCGAAAACCTCGAACTTGGCAGCTATCGGCGTGGCCGGAACAATCGCGCACGAAATCTTGAACGCGCATTCAGCATCTTCCCGAGGCTAAAGGAACGTATAGGCCAAGCCGCCGGCACTCTCTCCGGTGGTGAACAGCAGATGCTTGCAATCGCCCGCGGATTGATGGCGGAACCGAAACTCCTGATCCTCGACGAACCTTCGCTTGGTCTGTCACCATTGCTCGTCGAAGAGGTTTTCGGACTGATCCAGCGCGTTCAGGAGGATGGCCCGGGAATCCTGCTGGTCGAGCAGAATGTGGTGCAGTCGCTCGCAATCGCATCGCGCGGCTATATGCTGGAAAATGGAGCTTTCGTACTCGAAGGTCCGGCAGCGGCTCTGCTCGACGACCCGCAATTGAAGAAGACATATCTGGGTCTGTAACAAGATGATCTTATCCGAACGTCTGCGGCAACCTCCCCTTATCGTCGCCCCCGGATGCTACGACGCGCTGTCCGCGCTGCTGATCGAGCGCGCGGGCTTCGAGGTAGCTTATGTGTCAGGCGCGTCCATCGCCTATACACGCTTCGGCCGACCGGATATCGGGCTCGTCTCATTCAGTGAAGTTGCGGACACTGTCGCCGCGATCCGCGAGCGGGTCGGGATTCCCCTCATCGTCGACATGGATACCGGTTTCGGAAACGCACTCAATGTACGGCGCACCGTGACATTGCTTGCGCGCGCGGGCGCCTCCGCACTGCAACTTGAAGACCAAATGACGCCAAAACGGTGCGGGCATCTTGCCGATAAGCAGCTCATCGGCCCCTCCGAGATGGTCGGCAAGATCAAGGCCGCACTTGATGCCCGGCCGAGCAAAGACGTGCTGCTTGTCGCGCGCACCGACGCAATCGCAGTCGAGGGCTTCAACGCCGCGCTTGATCGCGCCGAGGCTTATGTGGAAGCCGGCGCCGATGTGCTCTTCATCGAGGCACCACGATCGGCCGCAGAACTCGCCGCGATCGGGACGCGCTTTCGCGGGCGCACCCCTCTGCTCGCCAATATGGTGGAAGGCGGCGAGACGCCACTCACCGATGCCAGCAAACTCGAGACCCTCGGCTTCTCCATCGCGATCTTTCCAGGCGGCACCGTGCGGGCGCTTGCGCGTGCGCTCGGCGACTATTTTGCGAGCCTGAAGACACACGGGACGACCGCGCCCTTCCGTGACCGAATGCTTGATTTCAAGGGCATTAACGACATCGTGGGGACGAACAACATGCTGGAGCTTGGGCGATGCTATGACTGATCTTGATCCTGTCACGCTTGCGGTTCTGAAAGGACGGCTCGAGCAGATCGCCGATGAGATGGATGCGACGCTGTTCCGTTCCGCGTTCAATCCGATCATCGCCGAAGCGCGCGACGCGAGCCACGGGCTCTATCATGCCGAGACCGGCGACACCCTGGTGCAGGGCAAGGCGGGGCTGCCGATCTTCGTTGGCGCCATGGCCTTCGCGGTGCGCGCCGTGATCGAAAAATCAAAAAGGCAGGGCGACCTCGCGGACGGCGACGTCTATCTCTTCAACGACCCTTACGAGGGCGGCACGCATCTCTCCGACTTCAAACTGGTGCGGCCGTTCTTCCGCAAGGGCCGTGTCTTCTGCTGGCTCGCTTCGGTCGGGCATTGGCACGATGTCGGCGGCAACGTGCCCGGCAATTACAACCCAATCGCAACCGAGTGCTTTCAGGAAGGCATGTTAATCCCGCCGGTGAAACTGTTCGCAAAAGGCGAGATGCGTTCCGATGTCGTCGACATCGTCACTGCCAATTCGCGCCTGCCGAACAGCGCCTATGGCGACCTGAACGGCCAGATCAATGCGCTTGACCTGGGCGTACGCCGCCTTACCGCGCTGCTCGATGAGTATGGCAACGACACGATTGGGGCCGCGCTCACACAATTACGGATGCGAGCCGGTCAATTGATGTGCGCCAATATCGCAGAATTGAAGGACGGCACCTATTCGGCCGACGATTTCCTCGACAACGACGGCATCAAGGACGAACCGCTGAAGATCGCGCTTGATCTCAGGATCGAGGGCGACAGGATGACGTTCGATTTTTCGCGCTGCTCGCCGGCCTGCGCGGGGCCGCTCAATATCGCGCGTTCGACAACGATTGCCGCCTGCTATGTCGCGTTGAAGCATATCTTCCGCGATGTGCCGGCGAATGCGGGCGTGCTTGATCCGATCAACTTCGTAATCCCGGACGGAACGCTGCTCGCGGCGACGGCGCCAAAACCCGTCGGCGGTTATACCGAAACAATCCTGCGCATGATTGACACGGTGTTCGTCGCGCTCGCGCAGGCCTGTCCCGGTCGGGTCAACGGTTGCGCCTACGGCACCATCAATGCGCTCTCGCTCGCCGGATACCGCAAGGAGGGGCGGCGCTGGGTGATGTTCTCCTTCTTCGGTGGCGGACATGGCGGCCATCCTGAGGGGGACGGCCTCAACCACGGCAACGCGCCAATCTCGACCGCAACGATTCCGCCGGTCGAAATCCTCGAAGCTGCGTATCCGGTGATGTTCACCCGTTGGGCGCTGCGGCCCGACAGCGGCGGCCCCGGCCGCAGCCGCGGCGGGCTCGGCGCAATCTACGAAATCGAACTCCTTGAACAGCAGGCCGATGTCTTCCTGTTCGGCGAGCGTGGCCGGTTCGCCCCGCCCGGCGTACTCGGCGGCGGCGCGGGTGCACTCAACCGCTTCGCCGTGTTGCGCAACGACGGACAGGAGGAACGGCCCCCAATGGCTTCGAAGTGGGTCGGCATCAAACTCGCCAAGGGTGACCGCGTGCGGCTGGAAACACCGGGTGGCGGCGGTTACGGACCCGTGACCGAGCGCGCGGCCACCGCCGTCTTGCGTGACATCGAAAACGGTTACGTCTCGGACGCTGCAGCGAAGAAAGTGTATGGTTTGAAAGGCGCGGCATGAGCGGACGTGTTGTTATCGGTGTCGATGTCGGCGGCACTTTCACTGATCTCTTCTTTCTCGACGAAGCAAGTGGACGCACCTGGATCGGCAAGGTGCCGTCCACGCGTGGACGCGAGGCGGTCGGCTTCCTGAACGGTATTCGCCAAGGCACGGAGAACCTTGCCAAGGTTGCGACCGTGGTTCATGGCACCACCGTCGGCACCAACGCATTGCTGGAGCGCAAGGGCGGCAAGGCCGGTGTGATCGCGACCGAAGGTTTTCGCGACGTGCTGGAGATGCGACGGCGCGATCGTCCGCAAACCTGGGGCCTGTGGGGACAATTCGAACCGGTCGTTCCACGCGAGCGGCGCGTCGAGGTGCGCGAGCGCGTGCTTGCCGATGGCACCGTTCACGCGGAAGTCGACCCCGAAGAGGTTAAGGCACGCGCTCGCGAACTGCTCAAGCTCGGCGCGCAGGCTGTGGCTGTGACCTTCATCAATTCCTATGCGAACGGACAGAACGAACGCATCGCCGCACAGACGCTCAAGAGCGTGTGGCCAAACGCCTATATAAATGTGTCGAGCGAGATTCTGCCCGAAATCCGCGAATTCGAGCGGACTTCGACCACAGTACTCAACGCCTATCTGCAGCCGGTCGTGGCTGATTATTTCGACCGCCTCGAGGCCGACCTTGGCGCCCAGGGCTTTGCCGGCCAATTGCTGATCGTGCAATCGAATGGCGGCGTGATGACGATCGAAACCGCCAAGGCGCGTCCCGTTCGTACCGCGCTCTCCGGCCCTGCGGCCGGCGTAATCGCCGCCGCACATATTGCGGAAACGGCGGGTTTCCCGAATGTCGTCACCGGCGATGTCGGCGGCACGAGCTTCGACGTGTCGCTGATTGCAGACGGGCACACGGCGCTCGCCGCACAGACGGCGATCGATTTCGGGCTCGTCGTACGGACGCCGATGATCGAGATCACGACCATCGGCGCGGGCGGCGGTTCGATTGCTTCCGTTGATCGCGGTGGACTACTGCAGGTCGGGCCAGAATCGGCCGGCGCCGTTCCCGGCCCGGTCTGCTACGGCCAGGGCAATGAGCGCCCGACACTGACAGATGCCAATGTCGTGCTCGGCCGCATCAATGCGGAGCGTCCGATTGGCGGCGCGCTAGCCCGCCTTGATGTCGAAGCCGCCAGGGTGGCCATCGCGAAACGCGTCGGCGACCCGCTCGGACTCGATCCGGTGGCGGCCGCCGAGGCCATCGTTCGTGTCGCCAACAGCCGCATGGCTGGCGCCATCCGCCTCGTTTCGATTGAGCGCGGTCACAACCCGCGCGATTTTGCCTTGATGCCTTTCGGCGGCGGCGGCGCTTTGCATGCCGGCGCGCTCGTTAAGGAAGTGGGGCTCAAGGCGGCGCTCGTGCCACCCTTTCCCGGCGTAACATCCGCACTCGGTTGCGTCATTGCAGATATGCGGCATGATTTCGTGCAGACGGTCAACCGCGCGCTGGAAGAGATCGATCTCACCGCGTTCAATGCGGAGATCGCGCGGATGGTCGATGACGGCGAACGGCTGCTCGACCGGTCAGCTGGCGCCTTCACCGGTCGCGACACGCATATCACCTGCGACATGCTCTATCTCGGTCAGACACATACGGTGGCCGTTCCAATCGAATGGACGAAGGGCCGCGCGCTTGATGTCATAGCGATACGCAAGGCATTCGAACTGAAGTATCGCGAGGTCTATGGCCGTTTGCTTGGCGGAATTCCCATCCGTATGCTGAACCTGCATGTCGCGCTGATCGGCCGCCGCCCCAAACTCGATCTTGCGGCGCTGGCTCCCTCCGGCGGCACCGTGGACCGCTCGAAAGAGGGTATTCGGCCGGTCTATGCCGACGGCGGCTGGCATGAGGCGACGGTCTATACGCGGCATGGATTGCCGGTCGGCGCCGTAATTTCCGGGCCTGCGATACTGGAACAGCAGGACACGACAATATTCGTGGAACCGGACCTGCAGGCCCGCGTCGACCCATTCGGCAATATCATCATCGAGCGGAAATCTACATGATCGATCTCTCCCGACCCGAAACGATCGGCTTGATCCTCGTCGACCTGCAGAATGATTTCCTGCACCCGAGAGGGGCCTATGCGCGGGGCGGAGCGACGTCGCCCGCGATTGCCGCATTGCCCGGGCGCGTAAAGCCGGTGGCCGACCTGCTGCGTGCCGCGGGTGGATGGATCGTCTCAACTCATTTCACGCTGGTGCCGGGCAAGGGTGGCGAGCCTTTCATCTCCCCTCACCTCAAAGCATTGCGGCCATTTCTCAGGAAGGGGGACTTCGCACCCGGAGGTTTTGGGCACGCTCTCGTAGACGAGCTTCAGCCGGCCGATCTTTCGGTCGACAAGGTTGCTTATTCGGCCTTCTACATGAGCCGGCTGGAATGGGTGTTGCGCAAGGCCGGGTTGGAAACGCTTGTGTTCTGCGGCATCGTGACAAATGGCGGCGTCGCTTCAACGCTGCGCGACGCGCATGTGCGCGATTTCTCGGCAATTCTTCTGGAAGATGGTTGTGCAGCCTTCTCCGAGGATGTTCACAGGACGAATATCGCCGCGTTGCGCTCCGTGGCGGAGGTCATGACCTGCGCCGAATTTGCTGCAGCACTGGCGGCTCAACGACGGTAAGCGGCCTCATCCGGTTTTTCGCTTCGAAGCCAGTTTCTTCTCGAGGTGGGGCACGAGCCCGCCGTCTGCGAGCATCTCCAGCAGAAATCCGGGCAAGGCTTCTCCCGACAGAACGACTCCACGGCTCTCGTTAGTGATTTCGCCCCTGGCGAGATCGACCGTGACGCGATCGTTGGGATGGATATCGTCTATTTCCGGACAAACCATGACCGGAAGGCCGAGATTGAGCGCATTGCGCAGGAAAATGCCCCCAAAGGACTTCGCAATGACGGCCGACACACCCAGAACCTTCAGCGCCTGCGCCGCCTGTTCACGGGAAGAGCCGAGTCCGAAATTCCGCCCGGCGACCACAACGTCGCCAGGTCGAACCGCACTTGCGAAACCAGGATCCACTGCCTCAAGGCAATGCTGCGCCAATTCCTCGATCGGCGCTTTCATGTAGCGGCCGGGAGCAAGCGCATCCGTATCGATATTGTCGCCGAAGACAAACACGCGACCGCTCACGCCCGGCCTCCATCCAGATAGGACCGCGGATCGGTGATGCGCCCTTCGATAGCTGAGGCAGCCGTCGTGTAGGGCGAACCCAGATAGACCTTCGAGGTGGCCGCCCCCATGCGACCCTTGAAGTTGCGCGCAGTGGACGAAATAGCGGTGACATTTTCACCAAAGCGCGCGTCGCCATAGCCCGCGCAGATGCCGCATGCATTGGGAAGCAGACGTGCACCTGCGTCAAGTATTGCGCCGAGCGTGCCTTCCTCCCGGGCAGCTTCTTGATCACGGAATGACGCCGGCGCCACTAGAAGCTCGACCCCCTTGGCGATCTTGCGCCCGCGCAAAATGTCCGCCGCCATACGCAGATCTTCAAGTTTAGCGCCAGTGCAGGCGCCGACGTAAGCGACGTCGATCTTAACGCCGACGTGGTCGCGTACCGGTGCTGCGTTTGCCGGGCTGTGCGGGGCGGCAACCTGCGGATCCAGCGTGCTCGCATCAAATATGTGGTGCTCCGCGGGACGCGCGTCGCTGTCGCTGCGCCACGCAACCGCGTCGTCAAAACGAGCCCCGACTTTGCGCAGATAGGCCGCAGTGACCTCGTCGGCCTCGATCAAGCCGGCCTGGCCGCCGAGTTCGGCGGCCATATTGGACAGCGTCATGCGCTCCTGGATCGGCAGGGCGCGAACAGCCTCACCGGCATATTCGATGGCCTGATAGCGGCCACCATCCATACCAAGCCGCGCACACAAGAAGAGCATCATGTCCTTTGCCGAAAGACCGCGGCCAAGCCGTCCGGTCCATTCGATGCGGATCGTTTCCGGCACCTTCAGCCAGATTTCGCCAGTCGCAAGCACACCTGCCATTTCGGTGGCGCCCACCCCGAACATATATGCACCGAACGCGCCGCCTGTCGGTGAGTGGCTGTCGCCACCGACAACCAGCATTCCGGGCCTGAGGTGGCCGCGCTCCGGCAGCACGACATGACAGATACCTTGCGCGTCGTAGAAGCGCGATATGCCTTGGGCTGCGACGAACTCGCGCGTGACATCCTGAATGTGCCGGCTCTCGTCATCCGTGGCCGGCACATAATGGTCGGTAATAAGGACAACCCTGTCCGGATCCCACACACCGACGCCGAGTCGATCGAGGATCGGCTTTACCCGGCGGGGACCGCCGGAATCGTGAATCATCGCGAGGTCCACCGCGCAGGTCACGATCTCGCCCGGCGAGACGCGATCCCGCCCGGCCGCCTTTGCGATGATCTTTTCAGCCAGCGTCATGCACATACGTCTATTCCTCGGAGGCGCAATTCGAGCCGCTCAAGTTGATCTATTATTATACCAATACAGCTAATCTGAAAATCTGCGTCATGCGATCCGATCTGAGCTTGGCCTACGCGTCGCTTTGGCGTTTTTTTTTACGTGATTGCGGCCCATTTCGCGGTGCAGCCGACAAACGCGCATCGCATTCACTGGCCAGCCCTGCCGCCGCTGCAAAGGCAAGAGAATGCGTAGCGCACCCACGTCTCCGCGATCTCTTTGATCGTGGTCCTGAGCGCCGTCTGCTCGGCCGCCGGGAGCGGTAATGATAGGTCGAGCGATCCACAGAAAAGGCACGGCAAGCCCGACGAATGCTCACCTGCCAAACTGCCCGTGCGTGATCAACCATCTGCCGCTTCCGAGCAGGCTTCATATTTTTCGGCGGATGACGTCCTGCAGCATCGCTTTGTCAAGCGACAGCTCGGCAACAAGCTTCTTCAGCTTGCCGCTCGAGCTGTCGCAGACGCTTCATTTCGGATGGCAGCCCGCCGTACTTCATCCGCCAAGGCTAGAAGGTCGCCTCGCTGATCCCGGCCTTGCGGCTGCCGAGGGTGATCGCAGGTGTCAGATTTGCTGAGGGCATCGAGGTCATCCACGTGCCGGAAAACCGCGCCGCCTGATCACCTCGTCACCTAAAATCCCGCATAGCTTCCCTTCACGGTGATCGCTTTTTTTGCCAGGTCAGGCCGCGTAGGTCTGAGTCTGGTTGGTCATGTTGTTGAGCACGATGTCGACAGAATCAGAGCCACCCGTGTTGTAGCCGGACAGGACTGCAACATTTTGCCAGTCCGTGCCCGCACCGGGGTCGATATCGACCTGCACCGTTATGTCGCTGACACCGGTCGGTGTCAGCTGCACCGCGGCGCCGGTCTGAGTCCCGCCGTACAGCGCATCGAGCAGTCCGGTGAGATCCAGCTTGTCGCCATCAGCGTCGCTAAAGGCGACGATGGCATCGACGTTGGCTGTCCCATACTCGCCGGCGCCAAAGCCGAAGGTATCCGCGCCGCCGCCGCCTGTCAGACTGTCATTCCCGAGGCCGCCGAAGAGGATATCGTTTCCGCCCCGGCCAGAATGTCATCGTCGCCTCCCGCATTGAAGAGGTCGTCGAACAAGCTTCCGACATAGTTGTCAGCCTGCGACCGGTCTCCGGTCGCGTCGATGCGCACCGTCAGCAGGGCTGTGGACGTGTCGCCATCACCGTCGACCACCGTGTACTGGAAAACCTCGTCGTAGACGGTGGCACCAGGAAAGTCTGTTTCAAGATTGGTGCTTGTCGACGGATCGCCATCGTAGAGATAGTCACCATCGGATTCGATGGTAAAGGTGCCGTAGCGCGCTGCAAAAACCTGCGAGCCACCAACCGGAATATCCAGGACCTCGTCGCTTGGCCCCGGTACATCCTCGATCACGCCGTCATGATCGCGATCGAAGGCAATCATCGACGCACGGCTTCCGTCCACGCTCACGGTGTCGACGCCGCCGCTCGATCCTTCATCCGTTGTTCCGAGAATGACATTGCCGGTGGAATCGAGATCGATCACCGAAGTGGTTCGTATACGATCGATGTTGAGTTGCGAGACGTCGCTGTCGCCGGCCCCCCAGTCGACAACGCCGAAGCTAAGCACATAGGTGCCGTCGGTCGGGACGGTAATCTGGAAGTATGTGTCCTCGGGATCGACGTCACCATGAACCGTGAACCCTTGCAATTGCGCGTCACCCGGATTTGCCGACTGCAATGTCTTGTCGTCGAGGACCGTGTTGACCCAGACGAGACCGGTCGGCGAATACGGCAAGCCGAACTCCCACGACGTCAGCGCACTTTGACCATTCGTGTCGGCATTATCCACATCCCCTTGGCCGTCGAGGTCGACGCGCAGGTATCCTCCCGATCCATCCAGATTGTTGCTGTAAAGAGCGTTGACGTCGAAAATGAGGCCCGCGTCGATGTAAGTGTAGGTTCCTCCACTCAGCGTGCCATTCGCATTGATGGTTCCGCCATCCACGCGATAGAGAGTCCAGAACGAAAAGTCGTTGTTGACGTCCGAATCGTTGCCTGTCCCTTCCTTGGTGCGGAACGACCAGTCAAAGGACAGCGTCCCGCCAGCCGAAACCTGCTTCGGAAGGGATTCGAATGCGGAACCCTGCATGATCTCGTTGAGCTCGGCGGCTGTGTCAATCTTTGTTCCGTCCGACAGCACGAAGTCGTCCAGGATATCGCTCAGCAGAACTCCACCTTCGGAGAAGAAGGCGGCGAAGGGGCTCGTATCTGAGTAAGCAAAGTCGTTGTGCGGAGGATCTGGGTTGATCTCAGCTCGCGCGCTCGCGGAACTGTTACCCGTCATCAACTCGCCAACACTGCTGCCGTCGGTCGCGCCGTGGCTATTGTTGATATTGAAGTTGC
The DNA here is from genome assembly GCA_032027085.1 of Pseudorhodoplanes sp. Lineage (NCBI taxonomy): Bacteria > Pseudomonadati > Pseudomonadota > Alphaproteobacteria > Hyphomicrobiales > Pseudorhodoplanes > Pseudorhodoplanes sp. The sequence goes on from JAVSMS010000001.1 coordinate 4,688,593, forward strand.
CAACCTGAAAATATTGATTTTGATTGAGTTGGCCGAAACTGTCGACAATCGTGACGATTCCGCTCAGCCCGATCGTGTCGAGATCGCCGACAGAAATATGACCGTCGTCCTCGAACCTGACCTGGCCGCCGATATCGAGCGACGCCGAAGTGGTGTCGCCATCGGTATAGGTGACCTCGACCTGCAATGCTGACGCGAGCAGCGAGATCGATTCATCATAGCTATCGGGCTCACGACAGGCTCGACCACATTTTCAAAACCAAGCGGCCGGCGACCTCCGATGATTACAGCAGGGTCGTGGACAAGCCTGGCGTGCCGGAGCTTGCGGCCTTCAACGGCTTGTCGCGCAGATCAGGCGGCAGGAAGTCGCGTCGGTCATCGCCAAGATCCACGCGCGTTCGGAATCGCAAGCCGCGCACGTCAAGCGCATTTTCGGCAGCTTCTGGACGTTCCTGGGCGACGACGCCCGCAGCGATGACACCGGTGTGCCTGCGCTCCTCCTCGCGCCTGAAGCTGCCGGACAATGTCCACCAGGAGGTCGGCGACCGAACTCGGACGCCGAAGACGAAGTCGACGTGCCAACCGAACTTGATCTGGGCCGCGTCATCGTGATCGCGCGCAGCGGCGTACTCGGTGAGACAAATTCACAGCTGCTTTTGCTGCTGGCCGCCTCAGTGCAGCGGCGCCGCACGATCGCGGGCGCGCATTTGCAGAATTTCGAGGCGGTCGGCGATGACGTGATCTGGTCGATACCGCCGTTTTTTCGCAAGACCGCAAACAAGCGGCGGTCAAAACGACCGCACGTCTTGCCGCTCAGTGGCTGGGGCGCGGACGCGTTCCGCGCTTGACCGGCTCAATGACGATTTCCAATGGCTCTTTCCGATCGGGCGGACACCGCGCGGCAGCCAGCCGAAGCAGGAGCACGCGAACCCTTCGCAGGTGAACCAGCTCCTGGACGCGGTGCCGGGCGTCGACGTCGGCCCGCACGGATTCCGGCGCGCATTTGCAAGCTACGGCCAACGAGACCTCGGTATCAGCGAGCTAGAGTCCAAACTGATCCTCGACCACCTTGAGGGCGCTGAGCCGAACGACGTGACGGCTGACTTTTACGCGCTGGATCCGCAGCTGCAGCGCAAGCGAGCGATGCTGGCGGCTTGGATGGCCTGGCTTGACCATCGCGCGGCCGACGCGATCGCCGCGGATCCGTGCCTGGCCGACATCGAGCAGATCAGAGAGATGGTCTACCGGCATCGCTACGGCGAAGAGCGCTGGGCTACCAAGCTTGCACGTGCACGCAAACTCGGCGTCGATCCGTTCGCGCAGATCTACAAGGGCAAGCGCGCCAAGCAGCGCGAGAAGCGCGAACAGGAATCCGCTCAACTGTCTGCTGTTATTGTGAATCAGTAGTTTTCTGCCAAAATCAGTAATTTTCTGCCAAGAGATGTTGTCGCCTCATGTTTTTAGCATTGTCACTCGCATTTCCCCTCACATGGCGAGTGAAAACATGAGGGGAAATGCTTGCCATCATTTCTGCGACAACCTGACTCAGTTTGAGCGCTTGCATCTTCGTAAATGATGTCATAATCTCTATTACATCAAACAGGAGGTTTAATGATGGCCAACATGAACAGCCAGCAACTTGTCGCGCGCATCAAGCGCAGCAGCAAATATGCTTATCAGGCGCCGCCTGGCGGCTGGTTTGATGTCCGCATAGTTCCGGATTTTGGCTACGGACTTCAGGGTAACAACAACAGATACCGCTTCGGTGACGTCACCTTCGGAGTACGCCTGGAATCCGGCGAAATTGTTGAACTGAAAGACCGGAGATAACCACATGACGATTGACAAAAAGGCGGCAATCTCCGCTGAGCTCGAAATCGGCCGGTCGATTGCGCTGCTTAATCGTGTTGCAGCTCTGGATGAAAATGAGCGAAGCGCGCGTGCCGAAATTACGCTCGGCCTGGAGAGGCTCGCAGACATTCTAAAAAGCAGCAGTCCGGCAGTTTACATGACATACGAACACTATGTACGAGAGCAGCTTGCCGACTATTCTGGAACTGGAAAGCGATACGTCGCGCGGTCTCTTGTTAAATCAATTTCCGAAAGACTCGACGCCGCCAGGGGCCACCTCTGCGTAGAGGCTGCGTGATGGCCCGCACAACCGTCTACACCTGCAACGCATCAACATGGACCTCGCACGAAATCCCGCGCGGCGCCATCCGACATGGCCGTGTCGTCAACTCGATCGACGACGCGCAGGCTGTCTTCATCGCGCGCGCAGTCAAGTATCTGGTCGGCCACCGCGGCATGGTCAAGGATCTGCGCGTGACCACCAATTTGCAGCGGACAAAGCGCCAGAACGCTCAACGGATTATCGAGATGACCGCGTGTGAGCGCACGCGATATGGCGACACGCCGCTCGAGGGTGGCCGTTCAGCATCGATCGAATTCTGGTTGATGGAACGCGAGAGATTCCCGTGGGAGCGACACAATGACCAATAGGCGCCGCGTTCAACATCTCGAGGCAGCCGGCCGCGCGCTGTACGGCGAGAGGTGGCAATCACCGATGTCGCGCGCGCTCGGCTGCTCGCAGACCTTACTGTCGCGTATCGCGGCCGGCGATAGAGAGATGACAGACGATTTAACGGCGGCGTTGATCGCAGCGCTGGAACAAGAGTTGGACCGGCTCGACAGGACACGCACGTATATCGACAACATCCGCGCCGCACTGGCGGCAGACCTCAGGAGATCCAGATGAGACTACAGTTGCGGAAGGTGGGTGACATAAAGCCATGGGTCGCGCAGATCGTTGGGCCGGACCGTCGCTATATATTCCAGCGTCAGTTTTTGCAGGCAAGCTGGGCAGGCGACGTCGCGACCTTCGAATTGGATGAAAACCCGGTATTTGTGTACGAGGTTTGCGAATCGACCGGTGTGACGAAGGAAAACCCCAAGGGTAACTGGCGGTACTACGCAGGCATCACATTCGGGACCGGAGAACTCGAAAAATTTGGCATAGAGGAAGCGCAACACAGAATGGCCGGCTATTACGCGTTCGTTCGGACCGGCGAGCTTCCGGCTCGCTACCAGCCGGCGGAATGTGTGCGTCCGTCGGCGCAGGAATTGGAGGAGTTGGCGCAATTGATGCCACGGGCGGCCGAGCCGGCGCCGTTCGCGCCGAGGCCGTTCCTCGAGGACGAGGAAGAAGACGAGGACGTTGATTTGTCGGGTGACGGATAAGTCTGGATCTTTGAGCCATAAGTCTGTGTCAAATGACACAATAGTCTGGAGTAGATTTTTGCAATCTTAGGTTGTATCTTAGATCTATTGAAAATACTTATAATCCAGATTATTATAATCGTGATTATAAGGAAAACTTCTGTGTTTGAATTTATTGGTCGTAGCCAAGATCTGGCCGTCCTGCGAGGGGAGTTTGATACGCCTCGAGCATCGTTGGTTGTTTTGTACGGACGACGTCGTGTCGGTAAGTCGACTCTTATCCAAGAAGCCTCGACTGGCCGACCGGCAATCTATTTCCAGGCAACTCTTGTTGAAGATTCGCTCAACCTTGCCGCCTTCAAGGCCGAAGTCTCTCGAGTGCTCGGCGGCGATCCAGTTCTCGACGGAATTTCCGACTGGCTCGGCGTGCTGCATTATCTTGCCAAGCAGGCCGAAGAAAAAAGGGGTCTAATTGTTACCTTTGATGAATTTCCCTACCTCGTTGATGGCAATCAAGCATTACCGTCAATCATGCAGAAATTCTGGGATTCGAAGTCTGCTGAAAAAGGTGCGTTAAAAATTGTTCTATGCGGATCTCTCATTTCGCAAATGGAAGAACTTCTCGCTGAGCGCAATCCGCTTTATGGCCGTAAGACGTTGTCGCGTGAAATTCTTCCGATGCTGCTGCGAGAAGCAGCGGAGTTTGTTCCGACCTGGGAACCTTCGGATCAGATTATCGTCTACTCAATTTTAGGCGGTATTCCATATTACCTCAGTCTCTGTGCTCCTACGCAGTCTCTTGCCGAGAATATAGAGCGCTTGTTTCTCGCTCCATCAGCGCCTCTCCAGGAGGAACCGGAATTCCTGCTTAGGTCTGAACTCAATGAACCGCGGCGTTATTCAAGTGTCATTGCCGCAATCGCTGATGGAGCAACGAAGCAGGCTGAGATTGTTACACGTGTGCCTGGACTCAGAGATGCCACTCAGGTGTCGCCTTATCTCGCCCGTTTGTTGCAGATGCGCATTATTGAGAGATCACGTTCAATAGATACCGACGAGCGAGCGCGGAATTTTCATTATTCGATTCAAGATCCCCTTTTCCGGTTCTGGCATCGGTTCGTGCGACCCAATCTTAGCGCACTAACTCGTGGCTTCGGTGCCGATGTTTGGAAACGAAACATATTGCCGCGAATAAATGACTATATGGGGGCGTCCTTCGAAACCATTGCGCGAGACCATATGCGTAATCATGCGCAGGAACGTTTCAGCGTGCCCGCGCATGAGATTGGTCGCATATGGGGAAGGGATTTTGAGATCGATATCGCAGGGCGTCTGCTCGATCAGTCGGCCGTTTTCGGAGAATGTAAATGGGAAAATGCCCTTATAGGTGAAGCCACACGAAGGCATTTGGACGAGTACATTGCACTGTCTGGATACGCGAAAGATGCGCAGGTAAGGCACTTAGTTTTCTTTGCCCGTAAAGGATTTTCAGAGGAACTCAAGCAGGCGGCTGAGATCGACAGGAGCATTCAATTAATTGAATTGGAAGAGTTGGTGCGCGCTCCGTTTCCTTATTTGGAAGAAGAGCCCGTACCAACTCCTTGAGGCTTCGCGGCGGCTGATTGTCAGGCGATTACAATCACAGGACTTGAGGAATAGCGTCCACGCGGTAGCAATTCTGGTATTGACCTTGCCCCGTGGGCTTAATCCAGTTTGAAGTTCGCTCTGGGCCAAGCTGAGGACCGGAGCATGAAGCGCAGCCGTTTTTCGGAAGAACAGATCATCGGGATATTGAAGGAGAACGAGGCCGGCGTCTCGGTTGCGGATCTGTGCCGCAAGCACGGGGTCAGCGATGCCAGCATTTACAAATGGAAAGCCAGGTTCGGCGGCATGGACGTGTCGGAGGCCAAGCGGCTGAAGAGCCTGGAGGACGAGAACAGCCGCCTGAAGCGGTTGCTGGCGGATGCCATGCTGGACAACGTGGCCCTGAAGGATCTTCTGGGAAAGAAGTGGTGACGCCCGCGGCCAAGCGGACAGCTGTCGCGCATCTCAGGGAGGCCTACGGGATGAGCGAACGGCGGGCGTGTAAAACCATCGGCTCCTGCCGCATGACCATTCGATACGCTTCAACGCGGCCCGATGACGGCCGTCTGCGCGCGCGCATGAGGGCGATCGCGCAGGAACGCCGGCGCTTCGGCTATCGGCGCCTGCATGTTCTGCTCAAGCGGGAGGGCTTCGTGGTGAACCACAAAAAGCTGTTCCGGCTCTACCGGGAGGAAAGGCTTGCTGTCCGCCGTCGTGGCGGGCGCAAGCGGGCGATCGGGACCAGGGCGCCGATGATGATCCCGGTGGCGCCCAATGCGCGTTGGTCGCTGGACTTCGTGTCTGATCAGCTGACTGACGGCCGCCGCTTCCGCATCCTCACCGTCGTTGATGACTGCACGCGCGAATGCCTGGCGCTGGTGGCGGATAGCTCGCTCTCGGGCGCCCGCGTGGCGCGCGAACTCGATCGGCTGATAACCGAGCGCAGCAGGCCCGGGATGATCGTCAGTGACAATGGCAGCGAACTCACCAGCAACGCCATCCTCGCATGGGCGGAGCAAACCCAGGTCGAATGGCACTATATCGCGCCGGGCAAGCCCATGCAGAACGCCTTCATCGAGAGCTTTAATGGCCGCCTGAGGGATGAGCTTTTGAACGAGACGCTGTTCACGTCGCTCGCGCAGACCCGAATTGCCCTCGCTTGCTGGCGGGCGGATTACAATGGCACGCGCCCGCATTCCCAGCTCGGGTGGAAAACGCCGTCCGAGTTCGCCGCCATTTTCCACCCGCGCCGGGATCTGGCGCTGCGCTCCGCCAATGGCTCCGCGCCAGCTCCCGTCGCTCACACCGCCCCACAGGGCAATCAAAGTTCCAGAAGCGAACTCAGTCTTGGATAAAACCTGGGGGCAACGTCACCGTATTTCCGTATAATGTCGCAAATGTCGCATAAGACAACTTAGGGTGACGCACTGTCGTCTTGGATGACTTAATGACGAGAACTGCACGCACTCTGTACACTGAAGCGCTGGACGCGCTGATCAAGGGCCGCATGGCAGAGGTCCTCGTGGCGAGAGACTGGGAGATGTTGCGTGAAATCGCTCGCCTCGCGAAAGAGGATGCGCCACTTTCACTGTCGTCCACCGATCCGGCCCTGTTCATGACCTGGCGCGAGGCTGTGACCAAGTATCACGTGAAAGGGTGGACTCACATGACCCCAGAGCGCATCGATGCAGTGTGCGCGCGACATGAGATACCGTTGCCGCCCTTTTCACCGGCCAACTATGCGCTGCAGCGGGATCCTGGCGAGACCGACGAGGAGTACGCAGCGCGCAAGCGGCTATTCGATCCTAATTAAACTCACGACACGTCCTCAAATCCCAGTCCGATAAACGGGGTTATCGGACAAACCCCATGCTGTCGAATTTGCTGACTGTCATGTGAAGCAATCAGGGCGATCGCTGCCCTTAACAACAGCTTCTGTGCTAACGGGCATAGTTTGTCCGTTCGGTGAAAATTATGGCCGCAAATGACAGCAAAGGTTGGCTGCAGGACGCGCAAAGTACGTCCCCTACAAGTACGTCCCCTAATCGGAGCAAAGTAGGTCCCCTACCTCAGGCCGTCGAACGCCCACAAATGGCTCAATAAGCGAAAGGCCGGTACCTCGACGGTCTTTTCATTTTGCATGTTGCATGTTGCGAGGACGTACGGAGGCCAAAGGCCCGAGCGCCCGCCGACGCGCGGTCGGAAAGCGCTGTCCGATCTTGGTCGAAGCCAAGGCGAATGCCCGATGGTCATTGGCCTTCGTGCACGACCAGTTCGCCCATGGACGGCGCTTCCGCACCCTCAACGTGGTGGACGACGTCACCCGTGAGTGCCTGGCCGCCATCCCGGATACCTCGATCTCGGGTCGGCGGGTCGCGCGGGAGCTGACGTCGATTATCGAAAGGCGAGGCAAGCCCGGGGTCATCGTCTCCGATAATGGCGCCGAATTCACGTCCAATGCCGTGCTGGCTTGGGCTGAAGATCGGATAGAATAGTACTACATAGCGCCTGGGAGGCCGATGCAGAACGGCTAGATCGAATCCTTCAACGGCGCATGCGCGACGAACTGCTCAACGAGACCCTCTTCTTCGATCTCGTTGAGGCTCGGGGTGGCGATCGAGAATTGGGTCGCCGACTACAACACAGCGCGGCCTCACTTCACGCTGGACTATCAAACGCCGCGCGCTTACGCGGTCCAGATCACCGCAACCGGCCTCCGCGCTGCGCTCGCTAATGGCTCCGCGCTCCGGTCGGTTGCTCACACCGCGCCGACAGGCGAAACTTCGGCTGAGACTCTAACCGCTGCTGGATGAAAGTTCAGTGGCAGGTCATTAGACGCAAAAAGTAGGATATTCAATCAAGGCGTTCGCGAAATGGCGGTTCTAATTTTGGATGAGTTGCGTAAGCAGATCGAAGCGTTTCTGGCCACCCATCATGTGATGTCCCTCGCTACCATTGGACATAATGGCCCGCATGCCGCGAGCTTATTTTACGCTTACGATAGATTGGAATTAATCTGGATTTCCGACCCCGCGTCGCGACATTCCCGCGACGTCCATACAGAGCCTCGCGTTGCTGCGACCATCGCGCCAGATTATGCGGATTTTGCGCAAATTCGCGGACTGCAAATTTGGGGAACTGCGCGCAGAGTGGAACAGAATGAACGCGCACGGTATCTGATGCTACTCGAGGCGCGTTATGCTTTTCTCAAACTTTCGGGACCGAAGAAGATGCACGATGCTTATGCCAAAAGCGCCATTTATCGTTTGGACCCGAACCGTATTGTTCTGATCGATAACACAAAGGGGTTCGGCCACAAGGAAATCCTGGAGCTATAGAGCATAGCTATCGTGGCGCGATTTATCTTGTTCCTCAAGCAAGTTCAGTTTGATGGTCGCTCCGGGTCACCGATTAAGGCTCTTGCCGGTTCCCGACTGGGGCGACATGGGTTGGAAATCGTCGCAATGATCGTCAATAGCTCTATCTTTTTCAGGCGATTTGTCGTGAATGGCAAAGACAGATTGACGTGATGAAATATCTGCATAACACCGATACAACGACATGGTGGTCGCGGGACTGTCCATGGGAGGAATGCTTACTTGGTTGTGGGGCGAGAGATATCCCGGGCGAAGGAGCAATTGGCACTCAATGCTCTAATTATAGGACGGGCTTGATGAACAAGCCCCTTCCCACCAGCCTCTTGGAAACGATCAAGACGAGCTTCCTGCCGCAACAGCACGGTCTGCGAGCGCCAGCGCGGCCACGCGGACCTCGATGATCGGCAGGAAGCTCTTCAACGGATCATACGGAATGGACTTAAGCAGGCTGATATTGGCGGTGAACGGGTTCGACGTCATCAACAGCGCGTGACCGTCCGGCCCGGCGCGCGCCACCATGCTCGTGCCGATATTGCCGGTGGCGCCCGCACGAAAGGCCGATTCCAGCGCTTCTGCAACTCCTCGCCACGATAATGCGGACGAGGATGTCGGGGCCCGTACCCGGCGCGAACGGCATCACGACGGTGACCGGGCGATCCGACAGGCCTTTCTCGGCGCCGGCCGGCACGGCGGGAAGCAATGTTGCGAGCGCCCCAGGATGAATGTGAATGCTCTCATGTCCTCTCCATCGGGCCGGTAGCGCTCCAGCGGAAACGTACTTATCAGTTCATCGACGCTGGGAGCGGCGCGGCCGATTCAAAACCTCACGATCTCCTTTTTTTCTTAATCGGCCGAACTATAGCGACATGGCGCTCGCCGGTGCCGATCGATGTTGCATCTCGCCCTTCCAGCGCTTTGCGAAAGGTGCCACAATGCCAAATTGATCGAGCGCGCGCGCCACAATATGATCGACGAGATCATCGATCGACTTCGGATGATTGTAGAAGGCTAACATCGGTGGCAGCATCGTCACGCCCATACGTGACAGCTTCAGCATATTCTCCAGATGAATGTTGGAGAGCGGTGTCTCGCGTGCCACCAACACAAGTTTGCGTCCTTCTTTGAGCACGACGTCTGCCGCGCGATGCACGAGATGCTCGCCGTAGCCATGCGCTATTCCTGCGAGCGTCCGCATCGAACAGGGAACTACGACCATGCCTTCGGTGAGGAACGAACCGGAGGAAATCGAAGCACCCATATTTGCCGAGTGGTGGCAGACCGTAGCAAGCGCGCGCACGTCTTCCATCGAATAGGATGTTTCATGCTCGATCGTGCGCTGCGCCCACTTCGTGACGACGAGATGGGATTCGATTTCGCATTGCTTCAATGTCTCAAGCAAGCGGATGCCGAGAATAGCGCCGGTCGCACCTGTCATGCCCACAATAACGCGTCGCATTCTGTCTGTTCCATAGAAATGGTTGCTATGTTCAGGTCGCAGGCCGCGAGCGACGGTTTAGCAGACCGCTTATACTATCAAGAGTTAGAATACTTCGATCGACTTCTCTATTGCGAAGGCAAACACTACCGGGGACGTCGAATGTGTTCTCGTGACCGCACTCGGGTAAATCCCGAGTGCGGTTAGGAGAGGTAAGTCGGGTTTGACGCACCCGCTGATAGGGTCTCGAACGAAACGCTCGAACGTCGCGCTATTTTTTCTTGCCCTCTTCGCCCGGCTGGTGGCCAGGTTCGAAGCCGCCAACCTCATGATAGGTCACCTTGTTGTCCGTTTCGAACGCCCGCACCAGCGGGATTTGTCCGGGCAGCCCAAGCGCCTGCCAGCGGCCCGCCACCGTATCATAGACCTCCTTGCGCAAGGTGGTGCGCTTGGAAAAGGTCGGCAGGTAACGATGTTCCTTACAGGCATTGATCAGCGCCTTGGATCCATAGGGTCGCTTCTCCGGCGGGTTCTGCGTCGGATCGAGCCAGGTGCTCCAAGTGTTGCGCAGGATGTCGATGTCGTCGATCGGATTGCAGCGGCTGGCCATCGCCCAGATCACCTGATCCATGTCGGTCGGATCGATGTCCTCGTCCACGGCGATGATCCACTTCGTGTAGTAAGCGCCCCCCGGGCATTGTGCGGCCAGCGCCAGCGTCTGCGCCGCATGACCGGCATAGCGCTGTTCGAGGCTGATGACCGTCATGCCGAAGCCGCCCGCCGCCGCCGGATGCGAATAAACGCCGTGGATGCCGGGAATGCCGAGCTTGTCCAAATCATCCCAGATCTTGGCCGAGCGAATGACGGAAAAGAAGCCGCTCTGCTCGCAGGACGGATAGTCCGCCATCAGCGCATTGGTCAGGATCGGCTTTGAACGGAAATGAATGGCGGTGACGTCGACCAGCGGGCAACCGGCCTCGGGGCGTCCGTAATAGCCGGGGAACTCGCCGAACGGGCCTTCCGCCTTCACCGAATCGGGGCGAATGACGCCTTCGATGACGATCTCGGCATTCGCCGGCAGCAAAAGGTCGGTGGTTGTGCCGCGCACAACCGGAATCGGCTCGCCCTTGATGCCGCCGGCAAACTCATATTCCGAGACATTTTTCGGGAACGTTTGCGACCCCACCAGCATGAACAGGGGATCGATGCCCCAGGCGGCCGCCACGTGGATCGGCTTACCCTGCTGCCACGCACGGGTGATATGGAGACGCGCATCCTTGCCGGGCGAAAGATAGAGGCCGACCTGCCTCTTGCCCTGCTGCATCATCCGGTAGGTGCCGATATTCAGATAACCGCTGTCGGGATCGCGGGTGATGACCGCGTCGCCGGTGCCCGCATAACGACCGCCGTCGAGGGGCCAGTGGCGCGGGATTGGCAGGAGATCGAGATTGATCTGGTCGCCGGTCAGCGTGTTCTCACAGACCGGCGCCTCGGCCTTCACCACCTCGCGCGGCGGTATGCGCCTCTTCAGCTTGTCCTTGGAGCGGCGGATCAGTTCGACCGTGTCGGTGTCGGCCGGCTCCTCCAGCGTCAGCGCGACGCGCTTCAGGCTCGGACCGAGAATGTTCCACAGGAGCCGCGCGCCGATCGGGCTTTTGTCAAAACCCTGCGCGTTTTCGAACAGCACGGCGGGCGAGGGTTGCTGCTTCGCGACCAGATAAGAGATGGCGCTCATCTCCTCGTCGCGGTCGGTCGGCTGGGTGATGCGCTGCAATTCGCCGATCGCCTCGACGCGCCCAAGCCATTCGCGCAGGTCCTGGATCGGTTTTCCTTGCGCCGTCCCCGCCACCTGTGCAGCGAGCTTCGCGTCTGCCATCTTGTTCATTTGCAAAAACCTTCTGCCGCGAGAATTCAAACGGACCTGCTGTGTATCCGACGGTTGAGGCTAGGCGGACAGGTGTCAGCCGGCAAGTAATTTCGGAATATCGTTCCACGATACGGAATAGCTCTTTCTGCGCGTTGGATAAGGCGGTGTAGCGCCGGGCTCGTGTCGTTATGATCGATGACAGCCCAAGTCAGCATCAGCGAGATTTAGCGCAGACGAATGTCACAGGCTCCGATTCTTCCTTTTGCTCATTGCAGGAGGAAGATCGCAGATGCGTAACAATGTTCCGCTTAGAGCGAGACGCGCTAGCGGCGCGGCCCCTGTGACAGCGCGGTGCTGATCGCCTTCGCTGCGCTGCGCACCGAGGGCAGCAATGTGCGCACCAACTGTTCAAGGCTCATCGCGCTCGGTACTACCATGATGTTGAGGCTCGCCACCGGCGCGCCGTTAACCATGATCGGCACCGCGGCGGTGCGGGTAGTGCGCTGGTATTCGCGGTCGCCGGTGGCGTAGCCCTGGCGGCGCACCTGCGCGAGCAGGCGCCGCACCGATTCTGGATTCTTAGCCGGCGCGTCGAAGGGGTTCGACGACTGCGCCAAGCGCATCAACGTCTCCTCGACGACTTTGGGCGAGGCGAAAGCGAGGAAGGCGCGGCCGAGGGCGGTTGCCAGCACCGGCAGGCGCGAGCCGACCGTGCGGTTGAGCGATAGCGTGCCCGGATCGCGCCCGGTATCCATGATGACCATGGCGTCTTGGTCAAGCACGGCGAGGTCTGTCGGCCAAATTTGGTGCTGGCGCAATCCTTCCAACACCGGCCGCGCCACTTCCAGCAGCATGTTGCCGGCTTGGTAGCCGCGCGACAACGTTAGTACGCGCGCGGTCGGGTGATAGCCCTTGCGCTCGTTCTGCAGGAGATAGCCGTCGGCCATTAGCGTCTCGACCATGCGTGCCACTGTCGATTTCGGCAGACGCGTCACGGCCGCGATCTCGCGGATCTGCGCATGGCCATCGTTGATCGCGCGCAGCACGATCAGGCCGCGATGCAGGGCGTTTATCGAGCTCATGCCAATATCACGATGGGAGGAACCCTTGTTCGGATGCCACGCTCACAGGGAATGCCAGCAAAAACGGCGTTCGACAATCCTCTGCTCGCGAGCGGCGCGCGCATGAACTCGAAATCGCCATCCGGCAGGCTGGGCCGGCCGATGCAGTCGCTTTTGAGAACATGCACGATCCCGCTGAGGACCCGGCGATCGTCGACGCGCGCGACGCCACGGAGATCGGTCGGCAAATGCGGTTTGATCCGCCCCCACTGCTCGTCGCCTAGCCAAAACAAGTTCCTGCACATGGCCCGATCCTATTCAGAATCGAATCAAGGTTTAATGAAATAAGGATTGCGCTGCTGCGGCACCAGAATTGCTGCTGCAGCACCAGAATTAATGAGTCCCGACCCTAGTACTCAATTTTCATCGGGAGTGAGTCGTGATTCAGGATCGGGATAATTCCCGAAGCAAGAGGAGTTCGGCTGAAGCCGAAGATACGCAAGGTGCTTGAGGCTCACTGCCGGGCCTCGACCACGCGGCAGCGTGACGTCAGGCGCGCGCGGATAATACTGCTTGCGGCTGAGGGCCGTAGCACGCGTTCGATTGCCAAGGAGGTCGGGGTTCAGACACGCATTGTCAGCAACTGGTACCGGCCCTTTGCCGATCCATGGCCTTGATGGCCTTAACGATCTGCCGCATTGGAGTAGACTGCCGATCTACGGCAAAGCCACGAACAAGCGCATTTTGGCGCTTCTGGAATCAGCCTGCGCCTCACGGCTATGCCCGGTGGACCGGTCCGTTTTTGGCCAAGGACCTGGGCGACGTTGATGTTCAGTATGTTTGGCGCTTCCTGCGCGAGCACAAGATCGACCTTGCTGCCCGCAAGTCCTGGAGCGAGAGCGATGACCCGGGGGTTGCGGCGAAAACCGCCGATGACGGCACCGATCCGCCGAAAAACATTCACAACGGATGCCAGCAAAAATGCCCCTCGGCGACTTTCTGCGCTACTATCGGTGCGAGGGTTGCGCGCATGAATTCGAGGTCGTCACTTGGCAAACCCGGCCGCCCGATCAGGCTGAGCGTGCGGTTGATCGACGGCTCAATGATATGCCGGCCCCGCAACAACCCGGCCGTGATTTCATGCAGGAACAACCCATATGACGCCACAGTACAGCACCGTTTGGCGACCAGTAGCTCACGCTTGAAATCGGTTGATTCGATCTCGATCATCACATTGAGGTGGACGCCGCGCTCCTCCGCAATACGCTCGATAAGAGCCCGTGTCAGTTGGAACCTTGTATCCAGCATCAGCGGAAAGGCCGAAAGCTCCGCGAAAGCAACGCCATCTGCCTTACTCCCGATCAATTCGGGCGGCCCAACCAGAAACATATCCTCGCGAAACAGCGGAATGACGGGCATGTGCGGATGCGGCGGCGGATTATAGCAGACCCCCATATCCAGATGTCCATCCATGACCTGGTTCACGAGTTCGACCGACAACCCCTCCCGAATCGCGATATTCAGTCGGCGATCCCGGTTGCATACGTCGAGCAGGTCCGGAACCAATGCTTTTCCAGATGTCGGAGTAACGCCGAATGCGTAATTGCGCGTTGACTTGACACGATAAGCGGCCATAGCGGAGCTGGCCTCCTCCAAGCGCTCAAACACCGCCTCGGCATGTGTGAGCAATTCCTTACCCGCCGGTGTCGGCAGCACGCCTCGTGGTAGCCGCTTCAGCAATTTGACGCCGAGCAACCCTTCGAGGTTTCTCACCTGATATCCGAGCGCCGGCTGCGACACGTTCAACTGCCGGCTGGCCGCAATGAAACTGCCAGCGCGGACGACGGTGGCAAAATAGGTTAATTGCTTCAAACTCAATTGCAATGCGCACGGCCTCCGAGTTCGTCCGCCCATTTGCTATAAGCTTTTTGTATAGTTTGCCCTCAAATTCTGTATTTGTCTCTAACGAAAAGCTTAGCTAATCGAAATACCTACGCAGCCGCTTGGTGTCTCATGCGTTTTTCCAACGCCCTCGCGCATATGGTATCAAGGCCAAGGCTTCTGACACTTGGTCCGCGGAAAGCGTGCTCGCGCCCGACGGGCCAAGGCCTAGTACACGTCCAGGATAATGACGATCAGACTTCGCTAGGCCACCGCGAGCTGCGACGGCGGGGTTCGCTCGCCGTAACAAATCAAGAAACAACGAGGAACTCCAGGAGTCGCTAATGATCTCGGTCATCCCGCGTATAAAGGCAGCTTGCAAATTCGCCGCTGCGTTCGTTGTGACAATCGCCTCGGCGCTTGGCGCGGAGGCCGCCGATCGCGTATCGGTCGGCGTGGTCAATGCGAGCAGCGACATTGCGCTGTTCATCGCCGATGCCAAGGGCTATTTCAAAGATGCCGATCTCGAGGTGCAGTTCCATACCTTCGATTCCGCCGCTAAGATGATTGCTCCGCTCGGTGCAGGCCAACTCGATGTCGGCGCGGGTGCCGCGTCGTCCGGGCTCTACAACGCCGTCGAACGCGGGATCAACCTGCGGGTCGTTGCCGACAAGGCCCGTAATGCTCCTGGCTATGGCTTCCAATCGTTCATGGTGCGCAAAGCGCTGGTCGACAGCGGCGACATCAAGTCGCTGGCTGACCTGAAAGGGCGCAAGGTCGCGATCGTGGCCGCAGCAAGCAGCGACGCCTCCGTGCTCAATCAGGCCATGATCAGCGCCGGACTGAGATTTTCCGACGTCGAAAAAGTCTATCTCGGCTTCTCGAAACACATGACCGCGTTCCAGAATGGCGCCATCGACGCGAGCATCACCACCGAGCCCACCGTCTCCGCACTGATCAAGGCGGGTGTCGCCACGCGGCTCACCGGCAACGATGCCTTCTATCCGAATGCGCAAACCGCCGTGATTCTCTATGGTGGCGAATTTGCGACCAAGCGTTCGGACGTCGCCAAACGCTTCATGAAAGGTTATATCCGTGCCGTTCGCGACTATAACAATGCGCTGAAAGACGGCCATCTAGCCGGAAACGGTGCCGACGAACTGATTGAGATCTTCATTCGCTACGGCAATATCAAGGATAAAGCATTGCTGAAGACGATGACCACCCACGGCGCAAATCCGGACGGATGGGTTAACGTTATCAGCATGAAGAATGACTGGTTGTTCTTTAAAGACAACGGCCAGATCAAAGGCACCGTCGCCGTCGACGACGTGCTGGACCGCAGTTTTGTCGACGCTGCGCTCAAAGAGCTCGGCCCCTATAAGAAATCCGGGCTGTGAGCGCACGCTATCTGCGACCGCTGCCGACGAACAGCAGCGGAGCGGCGCCGGCCGAGCGGCCGGCGATCCGCATTTGCGAGCTGACGAAGGCCTACGGCAGCTTCACCGCGATCGAGAGCGTCTCGCTGGATATTGCTCCGGGTGAGTTCTTCATGATTGTAGGCCCGTCGGGGTGCGGCAAGACCACCTTGTTGCGCATCCTCGCCGGCCTCGACACTCCGAGTTCGGGCCAGTTCGAAATATCGACCAATACAGCCTCCGGGCGGCCCGTTAATTCGATGGTGTTCCAGGGGGATTCGATTTTTCCCTGGATGACGGTGTGGGAAAACGCCGCCTTCGGGTTGCACATGCGCAATGTTCCGAAGGCACAGATCAGAGAGGCGGTCGGTCACTATCTCGATCGCACCGGCCTCACCAAGTTTGCCCAAACCTATCCGCACCAACTTTCTGGCGGTATGCGCCAGCGTGTATCTATTGCTCGCGCTTTCGCCAACGACCCCGAAATCCTACTTATGGACGAGCCGTTTTCGGCGCTGGACGCCCAGAACAAGCTGATCCTGCAAGAAGAATTGCTGCACATCTGGGAGGAGCACAAGAAGACCGTCCTGTTCATTACCCACAGTGTGGACGAGGCAGTAATCCTCGGCGACCGCATCATGGTGATGACGGCACATCCTGGTCGGCTGAAGACCCTGATCCAAGTACCGCTCGCACGGCCTCGCAACGTTCTCGACCTGCAGAGGGAGCCGGAATTCGGCGCTCTAGTATATGAAATCTGGGCGAGCCTGCGCGACGAAGTGCAGCGCGCACGCGAACAGAGCGAACAGACAGGAGGCAGTACGTGAGCGTGGTCACGGCTCCGCCGGCTGGACGAAAACTACGGCTGTCATTCGCATTGACCGACCGCCTAATCAGCTTTGCCTCGCCCATCGCCCTTCTTCTTGTTTGGGAGGTCGCCGCCCGCGCCGGTTTTATCGACGTGCGGTTCTTTCCCGCTCCAAGCAGCATTTTTGTCACGCTTCTAGCCATGATGGAATCCGGCGAGTTGTGGATTCATCTGTGGATGAGCCTCAAGCGGCTCACGTGGGGCTACCTTCTCGGTGGCGTCCCAGCGCTCGTGCTGGGCATCGTCATGGGCTTGAGCCGCCCGGTCCGGGCCACATTCGAACCGCTGATCTCGGCGCTTTACCCGATCCCAAAAAGCTCGATCGTGCCGTTGGCGCTGTTGATTTTCGGATTGGGCGAGGGTTCGAAAGTCTTCATGGTGGCGCTCGGAGTGTTCTTTCCGATCGCGATCAACTCAACCGCCGGCGTACTTGAGATCAACAAGATCTATCTCGACGTTGGCAAAAACTTTAAAGCCGGCCGCTGGTCGACATTCCGCTATATCGCGTTGCCCGGCGCCTTGCCCGTCATTCTCACCGGGATTAGACTTGGTGTGGGTATGGGCCTCGTGTTGATCGCGATCGCCGAGATGGTTGGCGCCAAGAGCGGGCTTGGCTACATGATCTGGAACGCATGGGAGACCTTCGCGGTCGAACAGATGTATGTTGGATTGTTCGTTATCGCCATGATCGGACTCGCCCTCAATCTCCTCCTGAACGAGATTGAGAAAATACTCGTCCCCTGGCGGCGATGATGGCAGCGGGCCCGGGTGAAATTCGTCGCGTACCGCACGGACCTGCAGCCGCGCTACAACAGCCACGGCCGATCCTGAGCCAACAGATACCCGGCAGCACGCCCGAATAAATCAAGGATTATGATTATCGATGGCGGCCCGGCCGCGGCATTTACGACAATATGAAGACGGCGGTGGAGACGATCTTCGCCCGCAAGCAACGGCTCTGCGGCGCACCCGCCGGAATGAGCGTTAACCCGGAAAATCCAGCACCGGCTGGCCTAAAAACCGGGAGCGCTTCAAAAAGCTCCTGAAGCGAGCTCAGCCTTAGATAAATTCTGGGGGCAAGGTCACAGCTCCGCGTTCGCCGGTTCACAGATTGGGAACGTCCTGCTCGGTTTCGCAGAGCACCACCTCCCGCCGATTAACAGACCGTGCTGTTGCGGCAGGAAGCTCGTCTTGATTGTTCCAAGAGGCTGGTGGCAAAGAGCTTGGTCATCGTCAAGCCCGTCCTATAATTAGAGCGTCGAGTGCAATTGCTCCTTCGCCCTCTGGATAGACCACAAGCGGATTGACGTCGATCTCCTCGACCTCCGGATGTGCAGTAATAAAAGCGCCGAGCCGAGCGACCAGATCAGCGGCGGCGGCTATGTCCGCCGGTCTCATGCCACGGAACCCGGCTAGGAGCTTGGCGCCGCGCAGTTTCCGCAGTTCCGCAGCGATTCCCGCAGGCTCGAGATCCGCCGGGAAAAGGCGGGTGTCGCGCAGGGCTTCCGCCCAGATGCCGCCAAGACCGACGATCAGGGCCGGGCCCCAGTCCTTGTCGTTGCGGGCGCCGAGAATGAGCTCAATCCCCTTCGGCGCCATGGCCTCAACGAGAACCCCGTCAAGCTCAAAGCCTGGCTTGGCTTTGGCAATGTCAGTGCACAACTTCGCCCACCCAGCCGTGAGCGAAGCATTGTCGGCGATGCCGAGGACGACGCCACCGACGTCACTCTTGTGTGACAGGGCGGCCGATTGCGCTTTCAGCACGACCGGGAAACCAATTGCCGCGGCGGCCTTGTGGGCGGCATCCAGGTCCTGAACAAAAATACCCTTAGGCACCGTGAATCCCGCCTCGGCCAGCAGACCCTTGGCGACATGTTCTGGAATTATGCCCGCAGGCAGAAGAGCGCAACCGGTGGGGGCAACCGCGCGCAGTTCGGGGGTAACCACGCGCGGCCTCGCATCGCTGTTGGCATATTGTACCACCCGCGACAAAGCCCGCAGCGCCCGCTCGGGCGAGCGGAAGAACGGCACCCCCAGGTCACGGAAGCCGCTGACGATCGCCGACGGCATCTCGGCATCGTCGCCAAGCATTGTGAAGATCACTGGCTTCGAGGGCGGATTGGTCGCGAACTGGTCAAGGATGGGCTGCATGCGCCGCTGTGTCTGTGCCGCATCCGTGCACATCGCGTTGATGACGAACCAGCCATAGCGGTCGTCGTGGAGCAGCGTTGTCACTGCTTTAGTGAAAAGCGTGGGCTGTCCCAACGCCTGTGCCGTGAGATCGAGGGGATTGCTTGGCTGGATCAGGCCTGGGGCGAATTCGCCGAGGGTAACCGAATCTGCCTGGGATAGTGCCGGCAAATCGATATCGAGTTGCTCGCAATAATCGAGGGCAAGTCCTTTGAAGATGCCCGACTCGGTAACGACTGCTATTCCACCGCGTGGCGGCCGCGGAAAGCGCAACAGCACCTCGCTGACATCGATAATCTCTTCGATGGTGTCGACGACGATCGCACCCGCATGGGTGACGAACGACCTCATCACTTGGTAGTCACCGCTCATCGCCGCCGTGTGCGTCTGCGCCGAGACACGCGCCGCCGCACTGCGGCCAGGATGGAGGACGACGATCGGTTTGCCTGCCTCGCGTGCGCGCCGAGCAAGGTCGAGAAAGCGTCGTGGTTGTCGGAACTGCTCGACAATAAGAGTTAGAACCTGGGTCGAACGGCAGGCAATAAGGAATTCGACATAATCCTCAATACCGGTGACCGCTTCATTGCCGGTAGAGATGGCGTAGGAGAAAGGAACATCGTGAGCGTTCAGGGCAGCACGCAATACACTCGCCATGGCGCCGCTCTGCGAAACGATTCCGATCCCGGAACGATCACCAAGTCGAAATGGTTTGGCGACACTGAAGGTCAGCGCCACGCTGTCGACATTGTTAACAAGGCCGAGACAGTTCGGCCCCTCAATCAACATGCCGTGCGTGCGCGCGATCGCAGCGATCTCGTCTTGAAGAGCGCGGCCTTTCGCGCCCGCTTCGGCGAAGCCCCCAGTGAAAATGATTGCTCCGCCGACGCCGCGCGCAGCGCAGCCAGCGACGGCTTCGCGCATACCAGACTGTGGAATGGCAAAGATGGCGCAATCCACACCGTAGGGCAACTCGCTCGTGTTGCGCAGGCACGGACGGCCATCGATCTCGGCGTGATTCGGATTGATGAGGTGAACATCGCCCTTGAAGCCGCAACGCTTGAGATTGGCGAGCACTCCTGCGCCGAGCGAACCCGGCGAGGAGGACGCCCCAACGACTGCGACCGACTTTGGTCGCAACAATCGCTCCATGGCTGAACGCGCCGTTGACATGGCCCAAACTCGCTATTCGGCTTCTCGTCGATAGCCGCCCAATCCAGGTCGAAAGCTCTTGTCGTCGAGAAATTGCTTTAGACCCTTGGCGCGTCCTTGCTCGCGGTCGTAAAGACGTGTCTGTCCCTGCTTGGCAGCCAGGTACTCGTCCGACATATCCCAAGGCATATTCTGGACATGGCGCACCGCGGTTTTACACGCGCGGAGTACGTCCGGATTCTTGCCGAGCAACTCCTTGGCAAGCGCGCGGGTATGCTCGCGCAGCTTTGCCAGCGGCACCGCCTCATTGACAAGTCCCATCTCTGCCGCCTTGCGGCCGTCGAAGGTCCGGCCGGTCGTCACATACATCATGACGTCGCGCAGGTTCATCGTCGCGACGAGGGCGCGCGTAACGTTGCCGGCGGGAATGATGCCCCAATTGATCTCCGATACGCCGAACTGCGCCTCCTCAGCGGCGATGGCGAGGTCGCAGCTGACAAGCGGCGTGAAGGCGCCACCAAAGCACCAGCCGTTGACCATTGCGATGGTCGGCTTGGGGAAATTCATCAGCATGCGATTCTGCCATTGCACCGCCTGGCGACGGATCTTTGTCTGGTGGACGTACGGCAGATGGTCGGACTCGCGGAAAAACTCTTTGAGGTCCATGCCGGCAGAAAAGGATTCGCCGGCGCCAGTGAGAACGAGGACGCCGACTGCATCCTCGCTTTCCAGCGCGTCAAGGATCTCGATCATCTCCTGGTTCAGAGCCGGACTCATGCAGTTGCGCTTATCCGGACGATTAAGGGTAACCCACGCGATGCCCTCATCGATCTGCACAAGAACATTTTTCCAATCGCCGTATTTCTGCATCTTTTCGATCATCGTCGTCTCCCTGATTTTGCTGAAGTTAATGCGCATGACCTGCGTCATGCGACGCATTGGTTAGATCTCCGCACGCTCGTGCGCCTCGGCCCACACTCTTCGTGCGGCAGCAACACCGCCGTCGGCGGCGACGAGTGCCATGGCGCGGCGATGGTAGAGACCGATGTCATGTTCGTCGGTGAATCCGATGGCACCGTGAAGCTGGATTGCCTCGTGCGTGACCCGCATGGCCGCGTTGGATACGTACGCCTTGGCGGCGGCGGCGGCCCTGGTCTGACGTGCGGTGCCCACCGCGCGGACCGCTTCGCGCACGAGGGAACGGCTCGAGGCGACATCGACATGGGCCGAAGCGGCGCGGTGCTGGACCGCCTGGAACGAGCCGATAGGCACGCCGAACTGCACGCGCGTCTTCAGATAGTCAACGGTGATCGCCAGGACACGGTCCATCAGGCCGACCAGAATGGCGGCGCGGCACAAGCGCGCGATGTCGGCGGCGTCGCGCAGGACCGTTTCCGCGGCCGAGCCCCGTGCGAGCACGCGCAGGGCAGTGATATTGACGTCATCGAAGAGAAGATGGCCAGCGCTGCCGCCGTCGACCGTGCGGACCGTCGCGATTGTGAAGCCGGCAACTCCCGGCGCGGCCGCAAGCAGCATCGATTCGTTGTCCAGTTGGGCGCCGATTAGGAAGGTATTGGCGAGATGCAGATCTGCATGGGTGCCCGTGCGACCGCTGAGGCGATCGCACTGAACGGAAAGCTCTACCAAGGGCGCAATGAATGGAATGTCGTGGCCGGCCATGATGCGGTTGCGTAACGCGCGTGCTTCATCGCTGTTGAGAGCCGCAATGGCGGACACGGCGGCAAGAGTAAGCGGCACGGGCTCGGGCGCAAGGGCGGCGCCCATGGCCTCGAGCAGCTCGATAGTATCGGTCATCGTGAAACCGCAGCCGCCGTCCGCCTCCGGAACGAGCATGCCGAACCAGCCGAGCGCCGCCATCTCGTCCCACACGGCGCGGTCGAGGACCGGATGTTCACGCCGCTGACGCGCGCGACCTATGCCGCCAGCGTTTTCGAACAGCGCGCGCGCGCCATCGCCAACCAGACGCGCACTTTCATTGTGCTCAAGCACGGGTTCCTCCCCGCGGCAACTGCAGGACGCGTGAGGCGATGAGCGAGCGCTGGATCTCATTGGTCCCGCCCAAGATCGACAGCCGGCGCGCCTGCAGCGGCAGTCCACTGAAATCGACCTGACGTCCGTCGTAGGGGACGGAGTGCTCGACTGCGGCGAGCGGGCCGGCAAGCTCCTGCATCGCTTCGGTGATACGCTGCGTCACCTCGGTCCCGATGATCTTGATGAACGAGCTGTCGGCGCTCGCGACATTGCTGTCGTCAACGGTCTCCATCAGATCTAGATAGGAGGCGGACACCGCCTCGGCCTCGATCTCCAACGCGGCGAGCCTGTCACGCACGCCGAGATCGCGATCGATACCGGTATAGGCGGCGAGCCGACGCAGGCGCCACAAGGCCTTGAGGGCAAAGCTTGGATTGGAGCCGCGCAGCCGTTCCTCGTTGAGGAGTTCGGTCGCCACCGCCCAGCCCTGGCCGATACCCAAGACGACATTCTCGATCGGTACGCGGACGTTGTCGAAGAAGATTTCGGCGAGCTCGTCTTCGCCCGCAATGGTCTTGATAGGGCGCCGGGTGATGCCCGGCGATGCCATGTCGATGAGGACGAACGTGATGGCGTTGCGACGCAGCTCAGGCGCACTGGTGCGCACTAGGGCAAACATCCAATGGGCGTAATGGCCCCAGGTGGTCCAGATCTTGGAGCCGTTGATGACGAGGTGATCGCCGTCGACGACCGCGCGCGTGCGCAAGCCGGCAAGATCGGAGCCAGCACCCGGCTCGGAATAGCCTTGGCACCAGATCACTTTGCCATCGAGGATCGGCGGCAGATGGCGACGCTTCTGATCCTCGCTGCCAAAGCGAATGAGGATAGGGCCGATATGGTTGATGCCCTGCAGCGAGATCTCGGGGACGCCGGCACGGGCCTGTTCCTCATACAGAATCAGCTGCTGCACCGGCGTCAGTTCACTACCGCCATAGGCACGTGGCCAATGCGGAACGAGCCAGCCCTTTGCGTGCAGCCGACGGCACCAGTTCAGCATTCTTTCCGGATCGGGGCGTCCCGGCAGATCGCGCAGGGAGGGGTCAAGGTTCTGCGCCAGCCAGACGCGGGCATCCATGCGGAAGGCGTGGTCCGCGCCGGTTTCCTCTCGCAGCATTCTTCCCTCTTTACGGAGCGATATTGCATCCAATTGGATACAATATCGCAACTCTTGCTGTTAATCTTGGACGGCGCTCATGCGCACATCAGCCGGACGAGGCGGTCCGGCGGGACCGCCTCGTTAATCTTTCCAAGGTTCTGGCGCGCCGTATAAGCGTGCTCGCGCATGGCCGCTTCGGCCCGCGCGCCCTCCCCCGCCTCGATCGCCTCCAAGATGGCGTGATGCTGGAAATGCAGGAAGCTCAGCAGGCGAAAGCCCTTGCCGATGGCTTTGGTGCGATTGAAAACCAACGAATGCGCCGAGGTGAAGGGGACCGCGTCGTTCAGCGTAAGCGCCCGCTTGAGCGGCTGGTTGTCAGTATTGTCGACGATGAGCGCATGGAACCGCGCGTTCATGTCAACATAGCGCTCGAAATCGGTCGCCACGTCGAACGTATCCTGGGCGAAAATCTCGTCACCCTCCTCCAGGCAGGCGCGCAGTTGGCGCGCGACGTCGCGCGGCAGGCCCTTCTCCGCGAGCAGCCGCGCAGCGAAGCCTTCCAGTAGACCGCGCACCTCGAAGGCGTCGCTGATCTGCCTTGGGGTGAACGTGGTGACTGTGTAGCCACCGGCCGGCCAGACGGTCAGCAAGCCCTCACGCTCCAAGGCGCCGAACGCAACGCGCACCGGGGTACGCGAGACGCCCAACTTCTCGGCAACGGACAACTCGGTGATCCGTTCGCCCGCGCCGTATTCGCCGCGCAAAATCATGCGGCGAAGCTCGTGGATGACGCGGGATTGCTCTGACATCGATCTCCTCCTTGACATTGGATCCAATTGGATACCAAATAGTGAAGTTAGTATCCATTAGCAAGTGGGATGATCAAGACAGCCATACGACCACGCCGCGGGCGATGCGCGGCCCTGGCGCCGCCCGCCCTGAATGAATCCGTTCACGAGGGTCGTGCGCGGGCAACGGGGCGACTGCAAAAAGCGGTCTCCCGTCTTTGCCAGGAGCGACACAAAACAAACAACTAGGGAGGAGGAAGAGATGCTCGGGGATATGTCCAGGCGATCATGCCTTAGCGCGATGGTCGGTTTCGCATTGCTGCCGCGAACTCCGGCTTCGGCCCAGGCCTATCCAAAAAAACCTATCCAGATCATCGTCCCATTTCCGGCCGGCGGCCCGACCGACGTGATTGCCCGGCGGGTTGCCGACAAACTGCAGCAGAGCCTGGGTAAGCCGATTATCGTTGATAATCGGCCGGGCGGTGCCACGATGATCGGTGCCAACGCCGTCATCAAGTCCGAGCCGGACGGCCACACGCTGCTGTGCGGCACCACAAGTACCTTTGCAGTGGTGCCGAACCTCTACAAGAAGCGTGATTTCCATCCAAGAGCGACACTCACCCCGGTGATCTTGGCGGCCGAGACACCGACCGTCTGGGTGGTCAGCGGCAAGATCGAAGTCAATAGCGCTTCCGAATTCCTAGCTTATGCCAAGGCAAACACAGGGCAGCTCGGATTTGCCTCTGTTGGGATCGGCACGACCCCCCATCTCCTGGGCGAACTCTTCAAGACGGAAGCCCAAATCGACCTTCAGCACATTCCGTACAAGGGCAGCGCTCCGGCCATGACCGACATGATCGCCGGTCGCGTGTCAATGATGTTCGACCAGTTGGGATTCGTAGCGCCGTTCGTCAGGAGCGGGCAGGTGAAGGCGCTCGCCATCGTTGCTCCTAGGCGCTATGCCGAACTGCCCCATACGCCGACCATTGGAGAGGTTGGCTTCCCGTTGCTGGCAAAAACGATCTGGACTGCGTTCGCCGCGCCTGCCGGAACGCCGCCCGAAATTGTCGCATTGCTCAATCGCGAGATCAACAGCGCGCTGCAGGCCGCGGACGTGAGGGCATTGTTGAAGCAGACAGGGACATTCGTGGTCGGCGGATCGGTCGAGCACTTGCGTGAGGTATGGAACAGCGACGAAAACTTCTGGCGCGACGCGGTAGCAAAGGCCAACGTCCAGCTCGAATGAAACGGCGCCGCGGTTTCTGCCCGATGCGCCCTCGTCCATTCTGTCCGAACTGGACTGCACCGGGTTTCATTGACACTAAGTTAAGGTGTTTAATGGAATAGGAGGCCGCGCCGATCCGCCGCTATGAGTGCGACAAGCCTGGCGAGATGATCCACATCGACATCAAGAAGCTCGGCCGGTTCAACCGGATCGGCCATCGCATCACTGGCGACCGACAAGGCGTCGCAATGCCGGTGCGGGTTGGGAGTTCGTCCATGTCGCCATCGACGATCATTCGCGCGTTGCCTTCGCCAGGGTCATGCCGAGCGAGAAAAAGCGCAGCGCCATCATGTTCTCCAACGCTGCGCTCGCCTACTACGAAAGCCTCGGCATCAAGGTCGAGCGCGTCATGACCGACAACGGTGCCTGCTACAAGTCCTTCGCCTTCCGCAGAGCCTGCAAGCGGTTCGGGCTACGCCACATCAGAACCCGGCCCTGCACGCCGAAGACCAACGGCAAGGCCGTGCGCTTCATCCAGAGCAGCTTGCGCGAATGGGCCTACGCACAGGCCTATCGCAACTCACAGCAGCAAAAGGCCGAATTGCCGCGCTCGCTGCATCGATACAACTGGGGCCCGGCGACTTCTGGACGGTAATGAGATTATGGAACGTCGAATGTCCAATGCCCCACAGGTTATAGTCGTTGGTGCCGGCCCTGTAGGCCTGACAATGGCCATTGATCTTGGTCGTAGGGGGATTCGGACACTTTTGATCGAGCAAAAGGCAGCGCCGCAATTCTTGCCAAAGATGGAGCGGTGCAATGCGCGGACAATGGAGATGTACCGGCGCATTGGCGTTGCCGACCGCATTCGCGAGGTCGGCTTGCGTTCGGACATTCCGATGGATGTCTATGTGATCCTTTCGATGATCGAAAGGCCGCTGCTGCGCCTGCCCTATCCATCGGTCGACGAATCCCGTCGAGAACTCGCAAGCAGTAACAACGGCACCCTTTCTTGCGAACCATATCAGCTTATCTCACAATATACGCTCGAGCCGCTTCTGAAATCGATTACGGAATCCTTTCCAAGCGTAGACGTCCGGTATGGATGCGAGTTACTTGCTCTGGAGCAGAACGCGGAAGGAGTCATTGCGACTGTACGATCTGGCCAAGGTCAGACCGAAAATGTTCGCGCTCAATATCTCGTCGGTTGTGACGGCGGTGCCAGCCGCGTTCGAAAACAACTCGGCATCAAATTGCGTGGCGAAGGCAATCTGTTGGAATTGCGGCAGGCGCTTTACTACTGCGAGGATCTTTTTGATCGCATCCCGCTTGGACAGGGCCCTGGCCGGGGCCGCCATTATCACGTGGCTGACGACCGAGCGAGCTTCCTGATCATGCAGGATTCGACCAAGCACTTCACGTTGCACGCTGTGGTCGACAGTGACGTGGCAATGAAAGCGCAATTCGAAGCGGTTATCGGCGCTCCGGTTAAATATGAAATGTTATCCTGCAATCCATGGCGACAAAATCTGCTGCTTGCTGATCGCTACTGCGACGGTCGCGTATTTTTGGCTGGCGATGCCGCGCATCTTGTTATCCCGACCGGTGGCCTCGGGATGAACACCGGCGTCGGCGACGCCCTCGACTTATCGTGGAAGCTAGCCGCTGCGCTCGACGGTTGGGCCGGCGAAAATATTCTCCGTTCGTACGAAATCGAGCGTCGCCTGGTCGGTGAGAACAATGTCGGTGCTTCCCGTTATGCATCGCTCGGCCGGCGCAAGTGGCGATCACAGTATCGGCCTAATATTCGCGATAATACCCTGGATGGTGAGGCGACGCGCAAGTCCCTGGCGGCGGTTGCTGATATCGAGCAGCGCAAGACCAACGAAATGATCGGAGCGGAACTTGGCTATCGATATGTCAGTTCGCCGATCATCGATGACATTCCCGGAGGTCCAGAACACCGTTTCCGTGAGTACCATCCGACCACTTGGCCGGGTGCGCGCCTGCCGCACGTGTGGCTAAACGACGGTGCACCGATTCAGGACCGTATCCCGGACGATGGCTTTACGTTGATCCGCCTCGGCGGCAGCGGAGCCGACACCTCGAAACTCATCGAGGCGTTGCAGAACTACGGTGCCCCGGCAAGGGCTATCGACATACCCGATCCCGTCGCCCGCGATGTCTATGGTCACGACCTGGTGCTGGTGCGGCCTGACATGCATATCGTCTGGCGCGGCAACAAGCTGCATGACGATCCCGCAGCCCTTGCTGCAAGAGCCACGGGGCATTGACCAATTGGTGCCAGGCAAATCGACCTTCCGCGATCTTCCCAAAACGCCCAGTACAGGAGGCAAACTCTTGCGTTACATCGATGCTTTCAATCACTTTTTCCCAGAGGCACTTTGGGAAAAAATGCTTGTTTCCGACGGAGCCGCGCGCGACATCGGAAAGCGCATGCGCGGAATCCCCGCAATCTACGACCTTGATACCCGCTTCAAGGTCATGGACCAGTTCTCCGACTACACGCAGGTTATCTCTCTTGGCATGCCGCCGCTCGAGGCGTTGGGCACACCTGAGCAGGTCGAGGAATTCGCCAGGCTCGGGAACGACGGAATGGCTGAACTGGTCGCGAAGTATCCGGACCGCTTCGACGGCTTCCTTGCATCGCTCCCGATGAACTCCCCCGGCGCGGCGCGCGAACTCGAGCGTGCGTTCAAGGAGCTCGGAGCCAATGGCGTTCAACTCCACAGCAACATAAACGGCGCTCCGCTGGATGAGCCGCAATTCCGCCCTGTATTCGAAGTTGCCGCAAAGTACGGCCGGCCGGTGATGCTGCATCCGTCTCGCGGTGCGTCGATGCCGGACTACGCGACGGAGAAGAAATCGAAATACGAGATCTGGTGGACATTCGGCTGGCCATACGAAACCAGTGCGGCGTTGGCCCGCCTTGTATTCTCCGGCATCATGGATGAGCTTCCGAATCTCAAGGTGCTTGCTCATCACCTTGGAGCGATGATTCCGTATTTCGAGGGCCGGGTCGGCCCCGGCTGGGATCAACTCGGGAACCGGACGTCCGATGAGGACTACAAGCCCGTTCTCCAGCGGCTGAAAAAGCGTCCGTTCGACTATTTCAAGGATTTCTACGCCGATACCGCGACCTTTGGCTCGCGCCCTGCGACGGTGTGTGGACTGGAATTCTTCGGCGAAGACAGGGTGTTGTTTGCATCGGACAGCCCGTTCGATCCGGAAAAGGGTCCTGGCTATATCCGCGACACAATCAAGGTCCTTGAATCCATCGAAATGTCAAACGAGGTCCGCGAGAAGATCTCTTTTCGCAATGCGCAGTTGTTATTCGGTTTGAAGCCGGCCTGAGCAGTGGCCGGCAGCGAAGGAGAGGACAATGAGCGCCCCGATCCGATTGCACTGTTACTCTCGGGGGGCATCTCTGATGCCGACCGACGCAGCACGTGCAGCCGGCAAATCAGATAGCCGGATCAATCTCGACGACATCGGGACAATCAGGGGTTTCGCCAATGGCGTGGGGCATTCATAGTCAACCATGTCTGTCATCGCAGCATCCTGAACATCGCGCCGAAAGCGATTGGCCGATCCAAGCCCGATCGCTGAGAAAGAACGCAATGATGTCAAATCCAGCGGACGCGGCAGGCGGACGTAGCCGCCTGCCAGACATTCGGATCTCGAATCTCTCCAAGCGCTTCTGGAGCTACGATTTTGTCGAAGCGCAGACCAATGATGGTGGCCGGGTCAGACTGCTGACCCTGATCGACGAGTTCCCCCCCCGCGGCGCCGCCAAGCTTCGCAGGATGCTCGACGCCATTACAATCGATAAGCCGGCGCTGAGTGAAAAAATCAGGAAGCCGGGCACAATATGAGTGCAGCCGAAGTTAAAGGCGACGATTCAGTTCACCGAAATTACGCCGGCCGGCCTGTTGCGACATGCCAGCTTCAAGGGGTTGGCTTAGTGTTAACAACAAAATCCTGCTGAAACCCGAGCGCCTCCTCGCCCGGGTATCCGAGCGCGTTGCGGACAAGCCGGCGGTCACCGACCTTTAAGTCGGCGTGCCCATGCTCATGGCCACAAATTCAAAGCGACGCTTGCACGCGCGCGAAAACCTCTGGTGACGGCGGGAAATGCGTCACCACGACATCAGCATGCGACTTCTCCAGAAAAGAGACAGTTTCCGGGGCTGGCGGCTCATCCCGCAGCGTCGCGCCAGCGAATGTCACACCGCCGATCACCACCGTGTCTCGCTCTAAGAAATGTACACCGGTTCGCGCTGCAGCGGCGCGGGCGGCATCGATTGCAGCGGCGGCTGTACCGAGGTGCCAGTATTCATGATTACCGGACACGAAGACAGCCGGTCGGTCACCAGCAAACGATCGGACGACGTTCATCGAATAAGCCGGGTTGCCATCGAATATGTCGCCGGCGCAGACCAATACATCGAAGTCAGGACTCTTCTGCACCGGCAGAAGGCTGCGTTTCTCCATATGGAGATCTGACAGGATCCATAGTTTCAAGACCGCTCCGCCTCCTGCGCCGCCCAGTGCGCAACCTTCGCAACCAGCGACCAGACGCTGGTCCGGCGATCGTGCGCAAAGATCTTGCCTTCGCAAGACCAAGCTTCAGTGCCGGCCACGGAGTTACGACCTTCGGAGACGCGGACCGCGTAGTCCGACATGTCGGCTAGGTTGCTGATGTTGCCGATCTCAGCGCGCGCGATCTCGCGCGAACCGCCCTCCCAGCCACCCGGCACCAACTCAACTTTGACCCGCAGCATCGCCAACTCCACTTGTCACATCGATTACTTGATCATTGTCGTCTACGCGCTTGAACGGTGCCCGTTCACCGAGCCGATAAAACCGGCCCGCTGTGCGCGCCCAGCCGTTAGCTAAATCGATCGCGGCCAACGGACTTGTGGTAACCCAGCCGTCCGGCAGACGCGGGTGACCTGTGACGACGCCGACGAGATTCAAAAGGTCGCTGCCGGGATAAAAATCGAACATCCAGCCGGAAAGCACTGGCGCCTGCGCGAGATCGTCCGCGGACGGCGTCCAGCCGGACGCGAACTTCTGTAGATCGTTCAACAGACGCTCGCGACGGGCGACGACTTCGGCGGGGGTGTACGGAACTGCGATCATGACGTCACACTTTCGATCAGGCGGTAGTATCGGTTCACTGTGCGCGCCCATCCGGCCGCCTCGTCGATTGCGACCAGCGCGCTGGTGTAAATTGCTCTGTCGCCAAAGGTCGGATGACCTCGCACGTCGCCCCACAGGCACAGGGCGGCGCGGCTGCCCGGTCGGAAACCAAACGACCACCCGCGGATCACCGGCACGTCGACGAGATCCTCCGTGCTTGGCCGCCACCCGCGCCGGAGTCGCGCGATCTCCTTTTCAAGGTCGCCAGGGGCGCCAGTCATGATTCCGTCTCCGGATCCCGCACCTCGAGCGGCACCGGCGCGCACTCGAGCCTGTCCTCGGCCAGCGTGTCGAGGACCCATTCCAGCTGCAGTGCCCGCAGCCGGGCTCGATTATGCGGCTCCTCAAGCGCCCGCAGGTCGGCCGCCTGAGCCGGCCCGCTGAACGGAGCCGTCCGGGTACCGCACCGGCGGATCCAAGCTGGACGCAGGGCGGCGAATCTGGTGGGGTGGCATTTGTTGGACATTGTCATAATGGGCACAATGTCAGACAACGGGACCACATACAAGCAAGGCCTGGTTAGAATGGTTAAAAAACGAAAAGGGCCAATGCTGCGGAATGTGCCGCGTCAATTTAACGAGAACGAGGAGAACGACGACCGCATGGCCTACCTGCGCGGCGAGATCGGTCCGCCGCGTCAAAAGGCCGGGGACCAGAAAACCGAGCGGATCGGGCTGCGGCTCCATAGAGATCTGGATTTTGAAGCACGAATGGCCGCCAGAAACGAGGGCGTCAGCTTTTCAAGCTGGATCGTCAAAGCCATGGCGCGAGCGGTTAATGAGCGCGCGGACCAAGATCTGCTCGACAATTTCGGTCGATACAAAGACTGGGTTGTCAACCCACCGATGCCTCCACGCAAACGATAGGGGGAAGGGCAGTTAACTCGCCGTCACTTCCACGCGCAGGTTGAGATAGGTTGCGGGCAACCTGATTTAATTTGCACGCGCGCCACGTCACGGCGCGGCGCGTGCAAACTGGCGATCAACTCCAAAATTGTTTCACGCAGAATGCTTCGAATCTCGAAGCATTATCGCGCGTCCGCGGGCGAAAAATGTTTCGAATCTCGAATCATTTATGCCGTGATGCGCAACAAAATTACTTTGAATCTCGAAGCATTTTCGTGCGCGAAGCGCTGGGATAAAGGCTTTTTAAAACGGCTGGGAGAAAATGTTTCGAATCTCGAATCATTTTGCTCTGGGGTGAGTGACGTTGCCCCCAGGTTTTATCCAAGACTGAGTTCGCTTCTGGAACTTTGATTGCCCTGTGGGGCGGTGTGAGCGACGGGAGCTGGCGCGGAGCCATTGGCGGAGCGCAGCGCCAGATCCCGGCGCGGGTGGAAAATGGCGGCGAACTCGGACGGCGTTTTCCACCCGAGCTGGGAATGCGGGCGCGTGCCATTGTAATCCGCCCGCCAGCAAGCGAGGGCAATTCGGGTCTGCGCGAGCGACGTGAACAGCGTCTCGTTCAAAAGCTCATCCCTCAGGCGGCCATTAAAGCTCTCGATGAAGGCGTTCTGCATGGGCTTGCCCGGCGCGATATAGTGCCATTCGACCTGGGTTTGCTCCGCCCATGCGAGGATGGCGTTGCTGGTGAGTTCGCTGCCATTGTCACTGACGATCATCCCGGGCCTGCTGCGCTCGGTTATCAGCCGATCGAGTTCGCGCGCCACGCGGGCGCCCGAGAGCGAGCTATCCGCCACCAGCGCCAGGCATTCGCGCGTGCAGTCATCAACGACGGTGAGGATGCGGAAGCGGCGGCCGTCAGTCAGCTGATCAGACACGAAGTCCAGCGACCAACGCGCATTGGGCGCCACCGGGATCATCATCGGCGCCCTGGTCCCGATCGCCCGCTTGCGCCCGCCACGACGGCGGACAGCAAGCCTTTCCTCCCGGTAGAGCCGGAACAGCTTTTTGTGGTTCACCACGAAGCCCTCCCGCTTGAGCAGAACATGCAGGCGCCGATAGCCGAAGCGCCGGCGTTCCTGCGCGATCGCCCTCATGCGCGCGCGCAGACGGCCGTCATCGGGCCGCGTTGAAGCGTATCGAATGGTCATGCGGCAGGAGCCGATGGTTTTACACGCCCGCCGTTCGCTCATCCCGTAGGCCTCCCTGAGATGCGCGACAGCTGTCCGCTTGGCCGCGGGCGTCACCACTTCTTTCCCAGAAGATCCTTCAGGGCCACGTTGTCCAGCATGGCATCCGCCAGCAACCGCTTCAGGCGGCTGTTCTCGTCCTCCAGGCTCTTCAGCCGCTTGGCCTCCGACACGTCCATGCCGCCGAACCTGGCTTTCCATTTGTAAATGCTGGCATCGCTGACCCCGTGCTTGCGGCACAGATCCGCAACCGAGACGCCGGCCTCGTTCTCCTTCAATATCCCGATGATCTGTTCTTCCGAAAAACGGCTGCGCTTCATGCTCCGGTCCTCAGCTTGGCCCAGAGCGAACTTCAAACTGGATTAAGCCCACGGGGCAAGGTCATGAGCAACAAAATTACTTCGAATCTCGAATCATTTTTCTCGCCGCGCATCACCGAAATGATTCGAGATTCGAAGCATCGCACGCTCTAACGCTCAACAAAAATGCTTCGAGCTTCGAAACATCTTGGTGCTGTTTGGTGCTGTTACTGTTGGCGATCACAAACACCCGATCCACAAAAAATTTCGACCACACGACTTGACAGTTGCATGACCGCACCGAATTTTAGTCGGTAAGAATAAGAAGAAGAGCGCGATCAGCGTCGGATCGAAATCAGGACAGGATCAAGTGGGTTCAGCCGCCACGAAATCGGTAATCGTTGACGCGCATGCACAGCCCGAGCACGCGCGCATGGGCGATTTCGATGCAAAATACGAGGCGGCGCGCAAGAAAAAGCAGATCAATCGGCGGAAGGCGAAGGCACAGCGCGAGGAACACAAGCGTATCGCGCGATACGAGCCGGTCGATCAGGCTAAGTGGAATGCGCTGGCGTGGCGCCACGTCAAAGGCGACCTTCTGTCGAAGGATGAACGCGCGTATTTCGACGGCGGCACCGAGCGAACGCGATCCTGGCTTGGCGCCAGAATGGCACTGCATCGCACCGGGTATACCGATACAGAATGGGCTTCGTCGAGAGATTCAATGGCCGCCCGCGCGACGAATGCCCGAACGAGCATTTCACCAAACTCAACGAGGTGCGCCAGATCTCGAAAGCATGGAGGATCGACACCAACCAACCGCACACGAGCTCAACAGGCTCTCGCCAACTAAGTTCGCAGCACGCCCCCAAGGGGGCAAAACTGGAACAACTTCTCCTTTTATGAACCAGGTGCAAGGGAGCAAACCACACGGGGTCACTGGTTATCGGAGCTGTCTGCCTGGCAAAAATGCTTCGAATTTCGAATCATCTTCAGGTGACTACGAAACTAAAATTACTTCAGATCTCGAAACAATTGTTTCTAGTCTCGAAGCATTTCCTAAACAGGCGCAATAAAATTAGCGCGAGTTTACGACCTGCTCCTGATCGAAAACGCGACATTAAAGGCTTTTCACCAGTCGGCAGGATGAATTGTTTCGAAACTCGAATCATTTCGTCGGAGACTGCGAAATAAACTTACTTTGAAATTTGAAACAAATGGTTCGAAACTCGAATCATTTTCGCGGACGGCCAAACACAAATTACTTCTAGATTCGAAGCAATTTAGGTGTGCAAGGCGCGACCGGCGACTCGGTCGCTGTTGCTCACGCCTGAGCTCGTTGCAAAATTTTTTTGTGTGCTCACCCGTTCACGTGGTGACCGCTTACCCACAAGAGCTTGTGGCCATCGCCCTTCGTCTCGTTATTCACGGTGTTCAGAACTATTCAAAACGCCAATCATTTTTTCTGAATGCGCGATCACTAAATGCGTTGATTTCTGGTTCCTACGATGGTGAATTGGCTTGAAACTCAAAACAATTATCCCTCGAATTTCAAAGATGTCGTCAAACAAGATCTAGTTTGACGACGCACCGATCGCGCTCACGCGCACGGTATTGACGCTTGCGACGCGTCGCACAATCTTCGTCGCATGACTGACATTTTTTTTGCGCGCGACATAACGACCGAGCAGCTTGCAGAGACCCACTGCATTGCGAAGACGAGGGCCGCAGATGCAATCTGGTTCGCGCCGGGCCAGGACGACATTGATTTTTCTCGCGCGCCGGCGTGCGAGCGTGATTTTGCGTCGATATGGGACCTGTTCAAGAATTATCTACCGAGTGAATGTCCGGACTACGCGAAATCACGCGCAAATGCGCAGCGCCAGCTCCGACGGCGCTCGCGCAAATCGCTTCAGCGCTCTCACGCAGAGCGCCTCGCCGCTGGCGACGAAGAGGGCGCAGCGAAAATCAGAGACGAGATTGAGCGTGTGCAACCGTACATCGATAGCGCCAACTATGCGCGCAATGTGCAGCTACAGGTGGACCGACGCCGACGCAACGAGGGCTACATTTGGCTCGGAGGTGATTTTGGCGGACTGGGTTTTGTTCCAAAGTTTTGGGAGTTCGGCGACAGGTCTCGCGTCAACGGCGCCCACGTGCTTGCCCGATTCGAGGTGCTGATCCCCGCGGCTGGCCGTGGAATTTTTATCGGTCAAGGTAAGGCGGGTGTAGTAAAAGCTTTGACCAAACGGCAAGCGCTCTACTCGGCATACATCACCACGTCGCAGAAAGTCATCGGCTATATCAGGATTGATATCGACCGGACATTCCCATCCTGGTCATTTCTTAATAGCAGCCTCATCGATCTGTATGATCGCGGTGAAATCCCTCTTCGTCCACATCTCGGCGTCGCGAAACGAACCGAGGATGGCAAGGTGGTCCATCCGCAGCTGATTTTTCTGCTCCCTTATCACGACCAGGTACGTCGTGATGGCCGCTGCAGGCCTGGCGCAATGCAACTTCTCTCGGCGTGCGAGAATGGACTGATCCGCGCGCTTGAGCCGCTGGGTAGTGATCCTGGCGGCCGCCACAATAAGTCGAAAGTGAAGAACCCGTTCTGCCCGTTCATGATTGTTGGGATTTTCAACCAAAATGAATTCCTCGGCCTGCGCGATATCGCCGGGGGACTTGCTGATTGTTCGCCGCTGGATCGCGGGTTCGAGCAAGCCTGGAACGCCCGCAAACACGGCGTGGAGCAGCATGAATCGAATCAGGTGTTCGTGGTCACCCGTCGACTCGCATGGGCCGCTTTGGGCGAATTGGCGTCGCTTGGCGCCCCGCTTTATGCAGAGCTCGTCGATGACCGCGGTAAGATGGCGGCTTGGGTGGTCGAGCGGTTCAGTGCCTATATCGAGACATTGTTTGACCAAGAAAAAGCCGGCCGCATCCGCGCGATTGTTAAAGCGGTCGCCGCTGGCATTGCCCGACACTGGAAGCCGGATCAAACCAAAACGCCGCCGAACCGCGGTGCAATGAGCGACGTCATTGATCAGCGGTGGCCGTTGAGCAGGCGCCAGCATGAATCCGCGAAGTGGACGAATAGCAAACGGTCCGGCAAGGTCGAGGAGCGGATGCTCGACGCGATGGCGCGCTTGGCCGATGCTGGCCGCGACATTACGCCAAGCGCCGTTGTCAAGGCTGGGGGCGGCCCGAAAAGCACGGTGCACAAACATTTTTGCCGGGTCTTGCTGATCCGGCAGCGCATAGTTTCAGGCTGCGACCAAGGCTGAGACCATAGGCCTCTCCCACTCGTTATCTTGCAGAATCGCGCGAGCTCCGTCGGCGCTCATCATCAACCATGGGTCTAATCCGGCCGGAAACGGTGCAATCAGCCGTCATCATTTGTCAGGCAAGACATTGCGCAGGATTTGCCGTTAGACCTCTCTATGGCCCGTTTCCGGCCGCCTTGATCGTACATCCGGAAAAATACAATCATCTCTCAGGCCGAACTTCGCGGCAGGGCTGTAAAGCAGCTATTCAGCTATTCGGGCTCATCATCGACGAGACTTAGTCTACAACGGTGGTAGGAAAAAATGTTATCCTCTTAATCATGACCGGAGTGAATTGGGTCTGCTCCATAAACCGGTATTTTGCAGAGCCTCCCTCATCGATGACGTGGACCGGATAGGCGAGACATTGCGCGGGATTGCCGTTAGTGTCATCCGGAAAATACAATCATCTTTCAAGCCGAACTTCGCGGCAGAGCTGCAAAGCGGCTATTCGGGCATCTCATCGATGACGGGACTCAGGCTACGACGGTGGTAGGAAAAAATGTTATCCTCTTAATCATGACCGGAGTGAATTGGGTCTGCTCCATAAACCGGCATTTTGTAGAGCCTTCCTCATCGATGACGTGGACCGGAAATCGGAAACACTATCATGGCCTAGCTCAGCTCTTCGGTATCACCGGTGACAAAGCCAGTTGCGGATCGTCCTCCTCAATGACGGTGCCCAACGCCGTCCAGGGCGGTGGATCATGGGGCGGGAGGAAATTGGTCCCCGCTCCATGCGCCGGTAACCCCTGTAAATCGGCTCGATCGTAGAAACAATGGACAGCGACACCACCCGTGTCAGACCGGTCAACTGCTTGACGGGTTCAGTCCCTGCTCCCTGGCGGCTATCCAGTAGTCTTAATTCTAATCGTATGCTGCTGATCCGATTCGGCCGCCTGGGGCGTTGTCGGTGCTGATGTTGCCGGGGTGAGAGCTGATCTACTAGATCACTCACCGAGCATTTGTCGCAGCCCGTAATGCAAGTTGCGACTTGCAGGCCGGTCAACGACATTGACTGCCATGACAACCGGAAGCTACAGGACGCGCGGTGCTAACGCGTCAGCATTGCTGGCGCCTTGTCCGTTACCGTTGACGCGTGATGAGCGCCGTGCGCGGACGCGTGAGCGCACGCGGGCGTGGCGGGAGGCAAACAACCAGCTTGGCCGGCCGGAAACCGCTATCGTCGGAAAGGCCCTCCTCGTTGCCGTTGTCACCTCGCGATTTGATGAGCTCGGCACACAAACCGTACTGATCGTTGACCGTGCCATAAACCTGCTTTTAGCGGCCGGCTACGATCGTGTGCATATTGAGCAGGTCTTCCGCCGAGCGCGACGGAATTATTGTAGACCGGACACCGAAGGCAAGCTTTAAAACAGTTGCTGATGGTGCAGCCAGGCTGTTGTCAGTCATCAGGCTCGTTGTCGACGCGTACCGGCACCTGCCCGGTAATCTGCTCAACGATTATTGTGACATTACTCGCCCGCGCGCGAGATGCAGGCCTTTTGGGAGGGCCTGCAGGCGAAGGCCACACGCACATCCACGATTTCCGGCACACCCTCGCTTCGCTGCTTGGTATTGGGCGGCATAAGGCTGCCGATGGTCGTCCCCTGCATGGCCACACGCAAAACGCAGACGACGCTTCGCTATGCCCACCTTTATAATGATCCACCCCGCGCAGGTCCGGGTCGAATCGGCAAGGGTCTGGCCGAATCTCGCACTGATGACCGATACGGCCAAGGCGACTCAGCAACCCAAGGCCGTGCGGTTACGAACCGGGAGCTAGATGGCATTGTGACTCCATCGCCCGGGAGTGGCCGGCAAATGTTTCGCGCAATGTTGCAGTCAACTGCCCCTTGCGTTCTTCCCCGATGTCGCCGGCAAGGCGGATGATCTCCCCAACCGGGACGAGCGCCATCGCGAACTCGAGCGCATCCTCAAGGGTTCGGCCGATGCAGATATCGGTATCGAAGCGATCGAACGAGATGCGGTTGAAACCCGTTGCACGGACCATATCACTCACCAGGTCGGCTGGTCATCGAGAATGGCCCCCCGGCCCGCAGTGACCTCATCGGCCTGCTCATGCGACACGACTGGCACGATCTGTTTGCCGCGTGGTATGCGTGTCCCAGCGGCGAAAGGTTGTCTTCCAAGCTATCGCCCGCAACGGATCGACAATGTGCAGGGTGCCGTTAGGCTCAAGAGTTGCACGGATATGCCGGCACGCTACGTCTGGGTAACCCATGTAGTCGAGACGGTCTAAGAGAAGAACGAAATCGTAGGCCAAAAAAGATCTGTCGCGCTCGCTACTTCGAAACGGACCCGATCAGTCAAAGCCCGCGGCGCAGGCCCGTTCCCATGCTCGCTGATCGAGCCGGCGTGTGGTCGAAACCGACGACCTCGCAGGCCGGGTGGATCTGGACGAGAAGCCCTATTCACGCTTGAGCGACGCGATCATTCGAAAGCCCTGGAACGGCGTCGAGGTGTCGGAGTGCATAGCGGTTCACGCCATCACGGCCGTCCGAAATGCGATGGACGGTTACATACACCCCCTTGAGATAATCGGATCCTCTGTCGCGCAGTTGTGCTGCGTCGCGGTACCATATTGCCTCTTGAATCTTACGTGTCATCTGACATCCTGCTTGGCGCGTTTTGCGGGTGGCCCGTGGAGGAAAGAAACAGCCGACGCCGGGAGCCGCCGATGATGGATTGCGGACAACCTTCGATCGCTTACCGTTCGTACGCGCGGCGGTGGCTCGGTCGCCTATCGGCGCTGTTTGCAGCAACAGCCTTTTCAGTCGGATTCGCCAGCGTTGCACCCGCGTCGTCTGCCGAGGAACGGCTGGTCGGCCTTTGGTTGGGGCTCCACGACAAAATCAGGTTTCCATCGGGCTGCGACAGCGGCGAAGCGATGCGCTACTCGTCCGACGGTAGCTTTGCCGGACCGGGCGTGAGCGGGACATGGCACCTTCGCGATGACCGGCTAACCGAGACGGCAAGGGAGGTCTACGAAGAAATTGGTGGCGACCCGGCTGCAATCGGCAAGCCTGATATCAGCGGAATTACGTGGGAGGGACCTGATAAATTTGTAAAGACGTTCTCGGACGGCTCGCGCATGACCTTCCGCCGCTGCCCGGAAGCGCCAACTCTCAACGCGGCGTCTGAAAAGGACACGGAGTCACAGCGATGCATCCGGCAATGTTTGGCCGATTCAAAGGGCAATGACGATCCGCGTTATCGTGCATGCATTGAGCGAAGCTGTGTCACGAAGGCCCCTGCCCCCGCCCACTCCAAAGATGCAGATGCGCGCGTCCGCAAGCAGATAGCGGAGGCCTGCGAAAACAAGCCGGGAAAGATCGCGCCAGCCTCGGTTATTGAGCGTGACCTGACCGGTGACGACAAGGCCGACCTGATCGTCCACCATCACGGCATTGAGTGCAAGGACGGCGGGCGCAGCATTTTCTGCGGAGCGCAGATGTGCTCGGCCAAGCTCTATGTTCGACGCGGCGCGCAGTTGCATGCCGCCGGGGAGTTCGGTGCCGTCGAATGGATCAGAATCGAGGACGGGAAAATCCCGACCATTCACACGATTGCGCATGGCGGCAAACCGATCGCTCTGCGTTGGAACGGACGTGAATTCCGCGTTGTCTCCGCGCGGCTTCCTTCTTCACCCGCCGCGCGCTCGAAAGCTGCCGACTACCTCATTCGCCAACAGGTCGACGAAGCTTGCGGCGGCAAGGCGGGTACGATCGACGAGACTGCCGCAATCGAGCGCGATCTGACCGGCGACGGCAAGGCCGACCTCGTTGTCAGCCATGAAGGCATCAGCTGCGCCGATGGCCGGCGCAGTAACGCTTGCGGCGCGCAGCTCTGCTCGGTGATGATTTATGTGCGACGCGGCAAGTTGCTAAAGCTTGAGCGCGAAATGCTCGGCGCCCAGGTTTCTGTCGGGGACGGCGTCATCCACATGCACTCACTCGGCGGAAAGCAGGCCACAATCCGATGGAGCGGGCGTGAATTCCGGGGCATCTCCAGCCGGGGTCCTGGACCTAAGAGCCACAATAACAGCCCCGGGACCGCACCCCATAACCCTGTCCAACAAACGCGGCAAGGGAAGCTGGTGGGAACATGGGCGCCTGTGGCGGTCAACGTCGACGATTCCAGCATCTGCTCCGGCGATACGGGCATCCAGTATTTTCCCGATGGGACGTACGAAAC
Organism: Pseudorhodoplanes sp.; assembly: GCA_032027085.1. Taxonomy (NCBI): domain Bacteria; kingdom Pseudomonadati; phylum Pseudomonadota; class Alphaproteobacteria; order Hyphomicrobiales; genus Pseudorhodoplanes; species Pseudorhodoplanes sp. Next base: position 4,728,967 of record JAVSMS010000001.1, read on the forward strand.
GCTCTATCAGCTCGGAACCTGGCGCCTTGACGGCGACAAGCTAACGGAGACCGCGACAGAGGCGACAGACGCGGCGGAGCCTGACAGCATCAAAATTGGCCACCCCATCGCCACACGGGTCAGGTGGCAGGGACCGGACACGATCGTGATAACGGGGGCGGACGGGCAACAAATGAAGCTGCGGCGATGTCCACAGATGTTAGCGCCGGTCCGGCCTGTGCCAGAATCGTTGTCCGGGTACGGCCGCATCGAGGGGAAACTCTCCTATCCAAGCGATTACATACCGAAGGACATGGTCGTTTGCGCTGAAGACATCGAGACCAAGCACAATCATTGCGATTCAAAGAGACAACGAGAAGATAACGGGGAGTTCTACACGTTGATCGTGCCTCCAGGGAAATATCACGTTTATGCAAAAACAAACGATCTGCCCAACGTCCGTGCCTATTACTCAGAATTCGTCACATGCGGCCTTGACGCGAAATGCCCTTCGCACAAGCCCCTTGTCGTTGAAGTGAGCCCGGGTGCCACGGTGACATCCGTTCACCCCCAGGATTGGTACAACTAGAGGAAGGAAGGCTCAACGCGAGGGCTTTGCTTGCTTCGCGCTTCCGGCCCGCTCGCTGCTTGCGCGCCTGCTTCCGTGCTGCCTTAGGCCTGTTTCTTCGACCAGCAAGTACGATGGTGACGTCCTGCTATCATTGAGGACCTGATACGCCTTGCCATCATTGGTTCTGAATCGGGCGCCTTCGACGGAGGCCTACCCAGCCAGACGCGTCAGGTCTGACGCCTGATCAGGTGGGAAGCTATCTCCTCGTTACTTCCCGCCAAAGGTTATCTTAACCTGCCGGCAACGTGTTTTAACCTGTGCTCGATCAGAGCGAAGCGCGCAGCCGATGTCACATGTGCGCTGTCACAAGTGACGCGCTCTCTTGGTTGTCCCCCCGTTACATCCCCGCAAAAGCAACACAAGTCACGACGATTTGGAGACATTCCGTCAGCCGCCGCAGCCACCGCCACCACGCCTGGGCATGAAGCCGGTCACGCGGCCAAACCCGGTCGGCCTCGGCCCCGTCGGGCGCTGGGGCACATAATCCGGCTCAGGCGGCGGCGGCGGATCGAAATAGACAGGCGGCCGCTGCACAGACACCGGCGGCTGGAAATTCTCCGCGCGCTCGTCGTCATCGAGCTCATCGGCCGCCGTTTCGTCCACGATCTCTTCCGCGTTGGCGCGGGCCGCGAGCTCGGCCTTGAGCAGTTCCTCTTCTTGCAACCACTCTTCGAGATTGTCCTGCACCCACTGTTCAAGATCGTCGATCATATCCGTTTCCTTCGTTTTGAAATGTCGATCGCAAGGACTTGCAGCTTTTGATTCTCTTGTTGGCGACGCCGAATATTCAACTGCAACAAATCAATCAGTCTATCCTCGAGATCATCTGGCACACCGACTCCGACAACCCATCGTTTCAGCGTCGCCAATCCAATTTTCATGTCCTTGGCCATCGGCATCTGCCACCTTGTCCCATACGCGGCCTGGCCAACGGCCTTAATTAGAGCCCGTCGCTGCATCTCACCTGTCCACATCTTTAGTGAGCTATAAACTAGCTCATATTTGTCGAGTGTCAATTACCAATTGGAGACTATGGCACTCAGCCGGATGTTCCAAATAGATTCACGTTGATGTGATCTTTGCGTCGTTAACCCTGAATTGCGTGGACAGCGCCCCGACATGACATCTCCCGCACCCGTAATCATTTTGCACTTGCAGGCCTGCCCTGTAATTGAATTGAGACGCAAATAATCGATTTCAGACAGGAGTCCTCGATAATGTTGCGACTTATATTTCAGGCAATCGGCCGCGCTCTGCGAGAGATGACCAGAATATTAGGCAAAGTCGCCGCCCTGCCGTTTGAGGCTCTCGGCAGCCTCTTTGCCGGCAGCGTCGCGCCGCCGGCCTACGCGGACCACGTTGAGGTCGCGAGCGACGAGGCGGCGGCAGACATCTACGCCTGGGCGGTAGCCAGCGCAGCTAATGGCCTGCAGCCAGCGAGCGGATTTGAACCCGTAATTGCTGGATTTATCGGGGGTCTGGATTACCGAGAAGCTGTCCTGCTGGCAGACGCAGGCGAGGATCGGATCGCGGCCCATATGCGCGGCGATCCGATCAGTGGCGTGCCGCTCATCGGTCAGGACGCGTCGGCGTGGCGCGAAACGCGCGCGCGCGAGCAGTACCGCGCGCTGCAGCGGTGCGGTTTGTGGCAAGACCTGACGTCAGCGCCCGAGGTGCGCACGCAGACGCAGCCGCGCAACGGCCGCACGGCTGCGCGCATTGCGGAGCCGGACGTTGAGCCGGCGTTCGTCGAGCTCGTTCCAGGCATTTAGCGCGCGCTGGTCAGAGTCCTGCCGCGCTTGTGCCAGCGCGCTGAGAGCAACGGACAGGACAACGGATGCAACGGCGCCAGCGGACTGGGTGCTGAATGAGTGAGGAGAAAACTTGCTCATTTGGGTCTCAAAAGATTATTGTTTGACTTTGATTGACATAGTACATGTCGCAGATTAAGTTACAGTTACCGTCAGACGATCAACTCGATCTATCTGACCTGATCCGTCTCCCACTGCCCGTGCGCGGATGTGAGATCTGAGCTGCTACTGATTTCGTATCGCGCACGGGCGTTTTATTTTTGAGAGTTGCGTCCCGTGCTTACACGCTGGTCAAAGACTGAAGACAAGATACTCGCGGCGATGTATCCAGATGGCGGCGCAGCCGCCGTCGCGGCTGAGCTTAAATCCAGAAAGCTGCCACCGCGGACGATTGATGCGATCCGACGCCGCGCAAACAGCCGCCGGATTTTCAATTCGCCGGCGCCGCAAGCTTGGTCTCAAGAGGAAGACAACCTGATCTGTTCGAAGTATCCGCAGGGCGGCGTCGACGCCTGCACGCCGCGTCTGCCTAACCGCTCTAAGCTTGCGATCTACCAGCGCGCCTGCAGGCTCCAGGTTTCTCGGGAGCAGCCCGAATGACTGCGCAGCCCGCATCGATGATCTGCCGCCCGCCGCACAAGCCTTGGGCCGCGGCCGAAGAACAGGTGATACGACGGCTATACCCGTCGGGTGGTGTTGACGCCTGCGCTCCGCATCTACCGGGTCGGACGAAATCGGCAATCCACGCGCGCGCGCGCAAAACATAGGTGTCAAGCGTGAGTCCCAATGGACTCCCCGCGAGGATCGAATTATCCGCCGCCAATATCCTCAAGGTGGCGCCGCCGAGTGCGCGAAGCGACTGCCGGCGCGTACACGGCGCGCAATTTTCGAACGCGCGCGCGTGCTTGGCGTCAAGCGGACGCAGCGCTGGTCAGCCGGACATCGTCGGCTGATCGAAAGACATTGCCCACAAAAAGGGGCGGCCGGCGTAGGCCGGTACGTAAATCGCGGACCGCACGCAATTCGCGCTGCGGCGTGCCGCCTTGGTGTCCGAAATGTTCGCCGCCGACCTTATACGGCGTCGGATCGCGAGTTGCTGCGGCGTCTATACACCCGTGGTGGTACCGAGGCGGTGGTGCGTCACCGCCGATTCAAGTCGCGCTCCAAATGCGCGATCCGCCAGATCGCAAGGGTAATCGGTGCGAAATTTCGCAAGGAGATCGTGTAGTGCGTTACCTTTACCTAGACATCGAAACCATCCCCTCCCTCAACCCTGCTGTCCGTGCCGAGATCGACGCCAAGCACGCGGTCGACGACGACATCGGCGAGATCGTCGCCTCGCGCTCGATCAAGGATCCCGACAAAATCGCGGCTGATATCGCGGCGCGGACTGAACGCGCGAAGGCCGATCTCGCCGATAGAAAGGTCAAGGCGGCCGCGGCCGCGGAGGAGGAATACCGGCGGCTGGCGCTGAACGGCGGCACCTGTCATATCGTCTCGATCGCGTGGGCCGTCGACAACGACCCGGTCCAGTGTATCACGCTCGGCGAAGGGCCGACGGAAGTCGATTGGTCAATACCAATCGCTAAATGGAAGCGGCCGGTCCACGAGATCATCGAGGATCTCGAGGCCGAGTTGTTGATTAAGTTCATCTGCACATGGGACCAGCCGACCACGTTCGAAGCTGCGAAGGCCCGGGACCGACTGCTGGAAAACCCGCCACCGCCAGAGGCGGCCATACCTATTCGGCGGCACCCGCCGATCGTTGTGTCTCACCATGCCGAATTTGATGTCAGGACCATCTGGCAGCGCTGCGTGCTGACTAGCGTCACTGCTATTCAGCAACTCCGCTGGTGGCCGGTCGACGCGCGGCCATGGGAGAGCAACCGCATTCAGGACACGCAGACAATGTGGGCCGGTCCACGCGGCAATATTAAGTTTGACGCGCTCTGCAAAATCTTCGGGCTCGACGGGAAGCCCGACGATATCGACGGCAGCAAGGTTTATGACTTCTTCATGCAGGGCCGCATCGACGACATTGGCGACTACAACGTCGATGACGTTGAGCAACTGCGTTTTTGCCACCAGTTGATGACACTCTCGATACCGCAAGTGACACCGGCTCTCTCAAAGGGAGCCGCCTGATGTACGCCTACGCCTATAACCGCGTCCGCGAAACGGACGAATTGCTCGAGCGATTGAAGCGCGCGATTTACGCCGCGGCGGGCGGCGCCGAGATCATTGCGGCTGTGGTCGTCGCAACGGATGAAATGCGCAAGGCGTGGGGCGTTAAAATCGACGAGGATCCTAAGCCGTGGTCCGAGGCGCTGACGTTGCTCGAAAATCTCTACACAGTCGACGACGTGCACATACTCGCACAGTGTGTCTGCTGGACCGAAACGCACGTGCTGGTGCCGATCCCCCAGCAGTGAAGTTGTGATGTGGTCGCCGCGGCATGTCGCCATCCCGCGGAACCCGGGTCTGGTCGATCAGGTAGCGGACTTTGGCTGGCTGCCATCGGCAAAAACGGAAAGCATGGAGGGTTGAATGGATTCTGATCTTACACGACGGGTCGCAGCTATAAGGTGCGCGATTCCGACAGATATGAACGTCGACATCCAGCATCATCCTGCATACGCGAGCCTCGTTGACGAGATCGTGGCAGTCACGGCGGAGGCCAGAAAGGCGCTCGGAGATCGTTTCGAGTATATCGGAGACCACATCTTCATCGACGGATTCAAGGTTTGCGGTAACGAAATGCAAGTCATTAATCTGATCCCGCTGATGGCAGGTCTAACGAAAGCGCTGAAGCGCAGTCCTGATGCCGAGCGCTCCGCAATTGCAGGCTACGAGAGGCCCTGGCGGATCCTGGACGGCGCAGTCGTCGACCGCAACGGACGCGGTGTCATCGCGTTTGACGCCACCGATGACGTCGAATCCGAACTATGGCTCGGCATTGTTGCGGCAGTGAACGGACAGCAATGTGAACCGGACCTTCCCGCCGCCTGTCCGTGAATCGTGCAAAGAGTCCGCGTAGTGAAGCTCCTCGTTTTCAGCGACCTGCACCTCGAGCACCAGCCACGCTGGTCGCTGCCGGAATCGTTCCCCGATTACGACGTCTGCGTTGCGGCCGGCGACATCGACGGCTCGCCGACACAAAGCATCCGCCGCCTGGCGGCGCACCCTGCACTGAGCGCGAAGCCGATAATCTTCGCGCCGGGCAACCACGAATTTTACGGCAGCGTCTACGAGGACGCGATCGAAAAAGGATTGCAGGCCGCGGCTGAGACTGGCGTCCACTATCTCAATGCGAGCGCTGTCGTGATCGACGGCGTCCGATTTGTCGGAGCGACCTTGTGGTCGAGTTTTTCTCTGCACGGCAACCGCGAAGTTGCAATGATCGTCGCCGACGGCCGGGAGGGCATGGAAGATTTCAAAGGCACCATCAAGCGACGTGCGATCACGCCAGGTGTAAAGGGCAAATATAGGTTTCAGGCACAACATGCTGCCTGGCACCATACGCGCCATCGGACCGCGATCCAGCAAGAGCTTGCGAAGCCGTTCGACGGCGCGACGGTCGTCGTGACGCATCACGCGCCGTCGCCGAAGTCGTTATCAGAGCGCTACTCGCAGCACCGCGCACTGGATCCCGCCTACGCGAGCGACCTTGAGGAGTTGATGCAGGGCCCGGGCGCGCCGGAGCTATGGCTGCACGGTCACATCCACGCCAGCCAGGACTACGTGGTCGGTGGCACCCGTGTGCTCTCGAATCCGAAGGGCTACGGGCCCTCGCTGCCGCGCATGCCAACGATCGAGAATCCGGATTTTAATCCGGCGCTCGTGATCGAGGTGCAACCGCGGCCGAAGCCAAAGCTAGATGCTTTGGGCTACGATACGTCGGGCCCTTATAAGACGAAACTGCAGATGGCGGATGCGCAGTCCGGCGTCACCAAAGATGCCGTGCAGGAGTCGGATGCGGATCCGGCGGTTGAAGGCACTGATGACGAGCATCCGAAGATGACGCCATGAAAATCCTTATCGCGTCCGATCTTCATATGGAGAAGCGCCGCCTGCTGCCGACTGAAGGTGTCTATCCTGATTTCGATGCGCTTGTGTGCGCCGGCGATATCTTCGATGGTGACGTGCGCAAATCCTGGGAATTATTGCTAGGGATTGTCGGTGACCGCGACTGCGTTTCTGTCGCCGGCAATCACGAGTTTTGAGGGCATGCGGTCGAGGACGTGATCGAAAATGGGCGCGCGATCGCACGGGAATACACGAATTTTCACTTCCTTGAGAACGATTGCGTAATGATCGACGGGGTACATTCGCCGGCGCCACGTTGTGGGAATCGATGCCTATCGCGCGCGATGGCGATCAGCCGGACCTGTCAAAAATCCTGACAGGTGAGCAGGCGCATCCCGCCCCGCATTCGGCCGGGGCAAGGCATTGATATGCGCGGGCCCGATTTCGATCGCCCGGCGAAATGGCGCGACATCCACCGTTTGCACGAGACCTCGGTGGAATATCTGCGCGGGTGCCAGGCGGATGTGATCGTGACGCACTTCCCGCCCTCGCCCGCTGTTTTTGCGAAGGTGAAGGCGTCTCTGTGGATCTGTGGACTACGAGCATGGGCATGCGGATCTGTCGATCGGCAACCGTCGGCTGGTGCGGAAGCGCTGGGATATCCCAGCCAGGAGACGTGGGGATTTATCGACAATTTCATTGTCGAGTTACCCACCCCGAACTTGAGGTTAAAACCATGAGCGTTCGTGGAAATCCAGCCAAGAAGACCGCGTGGTCGTCACCGGAAGGTCTCGCGGACATGCGGCGACAGATCGCGGATCTGCGTTCGATGCCGTCCGAGATCAATGTCGAGGTTGCGATCGATTTCATGGAAGAGGCGCTGTCCGCCGGTTATCACGCTGTGGACTACTTTCCGTCCATCTTCCGGGATCCCGGACTGCCGCCATGGGCGACGAACGCGCCGGCTGAAGTGGTGCCGGAGCCCGCTAACGCGGCACCCGCCGGGCTGGTACCAACGAGACCAAGACCGATCGGATTCGGACATATAGTTCGGCGTCAGCCGGCCCGTACCTGACCCTATGGCCGGGCGGCCCGGGCCAGACTTTTCCGACAAAAACCGCCCGCGAACCGCCCGCGAATGGCAAATTCACGATCACCAAAAATCGGTGATTTTCAGGTCAAATTCGTTAGGTTTTTCAGATATTTGGTGGGCGCACTAGGGCTCGAACCTAGGACCTACTGATTAAGAGTCAGCTGCTCTACCAACTGAGCTATGCGCCCGGTCCGCCACCGGGGACCGGCGGGGCGCGGGTCGTTTAGCAAAGCGGGCGCAGGCTGTCCAGCGAACCAAAGGGGCTTTTCTCAAGGACCCTTATTTGGAGCCGCGATTGAACGTCGCTTCCCGACTTTCCGGGTCGGGCTTGTGGTAGAGGCGATCTGTGGCCTCGTCGCGCATTCGGTCGGCCGCCGGGCTCCGCCGCTTGCGCCAGACCAGCACGCCATAGGCCAGCGCCGCCGCCAGAATGGCGACAAGCGCCACATCGATCAGCAGCCACATCCAGCCGCCTGCTTCTCCGCTCATATCTTGCTCCTCGGTCTTGCGACCAAGGTCAACGTATCTACCGCACCCGATGATCCCGCCTTCTGCGCATGAAAAAGCCGCCGGGCGAACCCGGCGGCTTCCAGCGTGAGGACGGTCGCGGGGGATTGGGGGGCATCTCCGACCGCCGCTCTGCTGCAAAATGTCAGAGCCTGTGGTGGCCTCCGCGCGGGCCATGTTCGCCACGCCAATGGCCGCCGCGCATCGCTTGCCGAGTCAGCACCATCAGACGGCGCTTCTGGGCGTCATCCAGGCTCTTGTAGAGTGGCTCGCTGGCATCTGCGAGGTTCTTCAGATCGGCGGCGCTTTCGGCCATCCGGTCGGCGCGCTGGCGCAGACGCTGGATCGGATCGCGCTGGTCGCCGTCACGCCGCGCTTCGCGACGTGCATTCATCCGGTCGAACCGGGCCTTGGCGAGATCGCGGATGGCGGTCTCGACCGCGGGCCAGTTCTTTTCCTGTTCCGGTGTCAACTTGAGCCCGGCTTTCAGCGCAGCAACGCGCGCATCGGTGAAGGCCTGCATGTCCTCGGCTGACAGCCGCGTGCGCGTGGCTTGCTCGCGCGCCCCCGTCGTTTCCGGCGCGGCCGTACCCTGTTGCGCATAAACTAGTGAAGAACCCGCGATCACGATCGCCGTCGCGCCGGCCAGCAAGGGTTTCAACATGAAGACCTCCAAAGGAAACTGCTTATGGAGGCAGCTAAGAACTCCCAGTATTCAATCGCAACTTAAATATTGGACAGGTTACAGCCAAGTAATGTTCCAATATTAAATCCGTCAAATGAGCGGCTTTTTGCCACCCTGCAGCCACGCTTTACAGGATGCACGGGCGGCTGGATCGGCTAAACTTGCCGCGGAACCAACGGCCCGGAAGACGGCCGATGTGGTGACGCTGTAAAAAGTCCTTAGGGAGAACGACATGGTAGTTGTGAAACGAGGTCATCTTCTGGCCGCCTCCGCGATCGTACTTACGGCCGTATTTGCCGTATCCGCATGGCAGCCTGCACAATCTCAGGATCGCAAATCGATCCGATGGGCGACGTCAAGTGTCGACTCCTACGGTTACAAGGTGGCGGCGGCGATGACCAAGATCGCCGAGGAGGCACTCGGCGGCGAATATACGATCACCGTCAACCCCTATCCGGCGACGACCGCAGCGATGAAGGCAGCAATGGATGGCAATGCCGAGATCGGTTACACCGCCGACGTCGGCATGACACAGGTCTATGGAGGAGAAGGCGGCTTCAAGAACTACACGCCCGCCAAGGGCAAGCTGGTTCATACCTGGTACGCCTATCCCATGGAATCCTTCATGGCGGTGCCGGCCGACAAGGCCTCGCAATTCAAATGCCTGAAGGATCTGAGCGGAAAGCCAACCTTCTTCACGCCCGCCGGCTTCATGAACTGGCTGAATTTCCAGCGCATGTACAAGGCGCTCGGCTACGACTTCAAGCATGTGCAGATTGACCCGAAGACCCAGGCCGACGCGCTGAAGGCCGGCACAATCGCAGGCTCCGTCGCCTATACGACAGCCGGCCGCTCGCTGGCGCCGTACTGGAAGGAAACCGACGTCCGCATGGACGTGAAGGTCGTCAATCCCTGCCCGGATGAGGTCACCAAACTGAAATCGGCCGGTCTTGCGATCAGCGATGTCAGCCCGAGCGTCTTCAGCAAGGATGTCGGCGTCAAGGAAATCCAGGGCGTGCCGATCCTGTTCGCCTACAACATGCGGCCCGACATGCCTGAGGACGTTGTCTACAAGCTGCTCAACGCCTTCTATAAAAACCGCGACGCGCTCGCAAAAGCCGATGCCGGCTTTGCGCCGATGGCGAAGGATTTCGTCGGCATGCAAGTCAACGGCATCAAGGCCAATCCGGAAATCCCGGTCCATCCCGGACTTGCCAAGTTCCTGAAGGAACACAAGGCCTGGGATGACAAGTGGAAAATTGCCAGCACAAAAAGCTGACGCACCACTCATATGACATGTTGGGGCGGACGCTTGCAGCAAAAGCAGGCGTTTCGCCCCACATGCCTGCTGGCTACACGGCTCGCAAGAGCCTTGGCCACTCAGTCGTCGTGCCGGCGCGAGACTGGCGGACAACAAAAATGAATAATCAATAATGTCAGCTGAGAGGACTTCGGGGGAAGGCCAATGACAAGCGATCAGATCAAGAAGCAATTCAACCTGGGAAATCTGATCCTTATCTTTGCGATAATTCAGTTCGTCTGGCTATCCTGGTATTTCTACACGGGATATGGCGGACCGCAGGAACTCGTCTCCCGGGTCATGTCGATCGCATTGGCCCTGCAAATCCTGTTCATGTACCGCGACAAATATCTCTATCCGTGGCTGCCGCCGCGGGTGAACGATCTTATCGTTTTCCTTTATCTCGCAATCTGCGCTTACGCCTTTTGGCATTTCTGGTGGGAATACGAAGAGATCGCGATCTACCGGCAGGGCTCCTACACAACGCAGGACTACCTCGTCGGGCTGCTGATCTTTCTGCTGGTGATGGAACTGTCCCGCCTCGCCCACCCGGTCCTGTTCTGGATCAACCTGTTCCTGGTTTTTTACACGCTGTGGGGCTACCTCAGTCCAATCGACTTTTTTTGGCATCCCGGCACATCCTTCTACCGCATCGTCACATCCAGCACCGTCGAATTATCGACCGGCATCTACGGCATCTATGGCCAGATCGCGCTGACGCTGATTGCGGCCTTTCTTCTGCTGGCAGCGGCCGCGCAAGGCTTTGGCGCACAGAGCGCGATGATCAATGTGATGCGGCGTCTCGCCGGCCGCTCACGTCAGATGGTGCCGCAAACCGCCGTCCTTGGTTCACTGTCGATCGGCATGATCAGCGGCAGCGGATCGGCGAACGCCGTCGTCGTCGGCACCATCACCATTCCGCTGATGAAACGCTACGGTGTGCCGGCTGCTTTTGCCGGCGCCGTGGAATCGGCGGCCTCAATGGGCGGGCTGATCATGCCGCCGATGATGGGGATCGGCGCCTTTCTGATGTCGGAATTTCTCGGCGTGCCTTATTGGGACGTGGTCGTGCGCGGATTCTCGCTCGCCATCGTCTATTATGTGTCGCTGGCGCTTGCCGTCTATCTGATCTGCGTGCGGCTTCTGCCGCGTGACACCGTCGCAGCGCCCAGCGTTCCTCTCTACGACCGCACCAAAACCTCGATCTTCTTCTTTTCGGTCCTGTTTCTCATCTATCACCTCGGCTATCTCGGCACCGGTGAATTGCTGGCGGCGATCTACACTGCAGGCCTGATGTTTGTGCTGCTGCTGATCGCCTTTCTTTATTTCAAGTACGTGCTGAAAGATCCCGATGTCGTGCCGCAATCGCTGATTGGCAACATCCGCCTGTGCCTCGAGACGCACGCCGACATGACGTCCTACCTGACGCTGCTCCTGGCGACCCTCGGAATCATGATCGGCCTGTTCACCGTCACCGGCTTCATCAACCGCATGGGCGGGATGCTACTCGACCTCGGGGCGTGGAATATCCTGGCCATGATCTTCATGGCGTATATCTTCGGCTGGCTGGTCGGCGCCGGTCTGCCGCCGACGGCGACCTATATTATCGGCGCCGTGGTGATCGTGCAGCCGCTGACCAGCCTCGGCGTGAACCCGTGGGTGGCCCATTTCTTCGTATTCCTGCTCTCGGTGTGGGGAGAACTCTCGCCACCAACGTCCCTCACCGCGGCCATCTCCGCACGCATCGCAGAGGCCTCCTTCATGCGCACCATGTGGGAAGCGCTCAAACTTTGCCTGCCGATCACCTTGATGACATTCGCCATCTTCACCCGCTCGGAGATGGTGGTGACGCCGGGCTGGACTCAGGTTCTCAACACCATTTCGGTTTTGATCGGCACCTGCGGCGTCGCCTTTGCAATGTTTGGCCGCTACACCACAAAAGCGGCGCTGGATATCGGATTGCGGTTGCTGCTGACCGCCCTCGCCGGCGTCGTTCTCTTCCATCCGAACGACACCATCGCCCTGTCGATCAGCCCGCTGGTCTTCGTCGGGCTCGTCGCCGGAATCTGGCGCCACCGGATCGTCTCTCCACCGGCCGCACTGACCGACGACACTGGCGCGGCGGTCAAGGATGATGAGAAACTGTCGGAGCTTCTGCAGGAGGCAAAGCGCGAATACTGAAAATAAAAGGGCCGCTCAAACGAGCGGCCCTTCCCCTTCTCCCCCGACGCAGACGCGTCATTCAAACCGGGCTGCTACGCTGCCGAATCCCATGGCGCGGGCAAGCTGGATCGCCTTGCTCTTCTGTTCGACATCGAGCGTTTTCATCAACGGCTGCGCAGCGCTTATCAGGCGCTTCATGGCGGCTGCCGACAGCACCATCTCGGTGGCGCGGCTGCCGATCCGGCGCAGCATTCCGCGCTGGTCGTTGTCGGGCTGATCGGAATTGCGGGCGATTTCGCGCAATGCCGACGCGACGCGCGGCCAGTGCTTTTCCTGATCCGGGGTCAGACGCAGCGCCGACTTGAACCGGGCAATGCCGGATTCCAGCTCACCGGACGCCTGCGATGCGACGCGATAATTGGCCTGAATGGCGGGCGTCTCCGCGAACGCGCCAGTCGACGCCGTGATCACGAGGGCCACCGCACCCGCGAAGGCTGCCTTCCACATGCAGTCTCTCCAATAGGTTTGGGGAATTGCTGCAATGCGAAATACTGGATAAAGGCAATCGCTACAACCGGAATCGTGTTTGGTTCACCGCGTAGGGATCAATTAATCTTACAAAATCCACGGTTTACTTGGCGTCGAGGCGGCCAAATCTTGGCGATTCCGGGGCCCGCGCCGCTGCTGAAATTGGCGCTGCACAAATCAGGGTTAATCGGCGCCTTCGATGGTCTGCACCATGCCTTCGACCGCCTCGGCCTGAGTAAGACCTCCGTCGCGCACCAGCGCGCGCCATGTGTAGAAGCTGAGCGCCAGACCAAGCATCACGCGCTGCTTCGCAGTCAGTGTCGCGCCCAGCACGTCGTGATACGCGGCCATGAATGGCCCCATGGTCGCTTCGGTGGTTTCTCTCGTCAGTGAATGGAACTCGGCATCGCGCAGTACACAGGCCGCGAGCTGCGCGTTGCGCCCATACCATGCGTAGATCGCAGTGAGTCCTGTGCGCAGCCTTTCACGTCGGTCCGCAATTGCCCGCCAGGGCTCGGCACCAGGCAACGCATCACGTTCCATCGCCAGCCCTGAACAGGCAAGAAAGATATCCCGTTCATGGGGAAAGTGCGCATAGAGCGTATGCCGCTGAACGCCGGCCCGCTCGGCAATCATGCTGAAGGTCGTGGCTGCGGGACCAACGCTGCTGTGCAGTTCCAGCGCCGCATCCGCGATACGCTGGCGCGTTTGTGCCTGGCTCTCGGCTCGTTTCTTCAGGGTGTAGGTCCGAGGCTTTAATTTTAAAGCACGTACACGTGCAGTCATATTGACCGATTCTCCAACTTTCATTACACAGCTATGTACTCTTAAAAATGCCTCCTGTCCAGATGTCGGCAGATGGCCCGGCGCCTCACCCGCGACCGGCGGCCCGCCTCAGCATGGTTAGACGACAGTGTTGACATGAGACGATTGTCTCATTAAAGGATATCTGTCTTACCCAACTTGAAGGAGCCTGTGTGATGGCGCTGACCCCGCAGCAGATGGACAAGAAGATGGACGAGCATTTCAGTTTCGAGGCGCGCGACGACATTGAAGGCGTACTGGCAACCCTCACAGAGGACGTTGAACACGACATTGTGGGCTGGCCCTTCGGCCCCTCGCATGGGCGTGAGGGTGCACGCAAATTCTACGAGGCCACGTTCCACGATCTCTCCGAGAGCAAGGTCCGATGCGTGAAACGCCTTTACGGCCACAACTTCATGGTTGACGAGTCAATCTGGACGGGGAAAGCGCCTGGCAAGCCCTTCGGATTGGATGGTCGCAATCGCCCCCTCGAATTCCGGCTGCTTCACGTCGTGGAATTCGCAGACAGCGGCGACATCAAGCGCGAGAACGTATGGCTCGATCTCGCATCCATCGTTCGACAATTGCCGCAGGACTGACGTGACAACGCTAGAACGAAACGGTCGCCCGAACCAGCGATCGCGCACCCGGAAAGACCTTCTCCAGGCGGCATCGCGGCTCATGAAGCAAGGCCGCACACCCACCTTGGAGGAGGTCGCGGAAGAGGCGCTGGTTTCGCGTGCGACGGCATATCGCTACTTCCCGAGCGTCGAGGCGCTCCTGGTGGAAGCTGCGGTGGATGTCACCATGCCCGAGCCTGGAGAATTCTTCAGCGGTGATGCTTCGCGCGACCCCGTCATGCGGGTGCAGCGCATCGAAACTGCCGTCCATGACGTGATTCTGGCGAACGAGCCTCTGCTGCGGACCATGCTCGCGCACGCCATTCAACAGGATCTGCAATCTGACGAAGCCGGCAAGCCGCCCCGCCGACAAAATCGACGCACGCCGCTTATCGAAGCAGCGCTCGAGCCGACGCGCGATCAATTCAGGCGTGGGGCAATGGAAATGCTGACGAAGGCACTGGCGCTGATCATGGGACCGGAAGCCATGATCGTCACCAAGGATGTCTTGCAACTCGACGATGCCGACGCGCGAAAAGTGAAGCGTTGGGCCATTCGGGCGTTGGTGGAGGCAGCGAGAAAGCCGGAAGCCCCCGACTGACGCCGCCAGAATGGGTATAAACTTTCGATGCACATACTTGTGTATCGATGTTGACAGAGGCCCGAAAATTGAATACACATACCAGTGCAATGAAATTGGACATGCATTCAGCCCCCTGGAGACCGCCATGGACACCAAGATTTCCGAAATCGCCGACGGCATCTACCGTCTCTCGACCTACGTGCTGGACATCGCCCCGCCCGCCGGTTTCACCTTCAACCAGTTTCTCGTCCTGGGCGATGAGCCGCTGATGTTTCACACCGGCCTGCGCAAGATGTTTCCGCTCAACCGCGACGCCCTGAGCCGCATCATTGCGCCGGAAAAGTTGCGCTGGATCGCCTTCGGTCATTACGAGGCCGATGAATGCGGCGCCATGAACGAATGGCTCGCCGTCGCCCCGAATGCGGAGGTCGCGCATGGCCAGACCGGCTGCCTGGTCTCTCTCAATGACATGGCGGATCGCGCGCCGCGCGTCCTGCAGGACGGCGAGGTGATCGATCTCGGCGGCGGCAAGCGCGTACGATACATCGACACGCCGCACACGCCGCACGGCTGGGACGCCGGTGTGATGTACGAGGAATCGACGGGCACTCTCCTGTGCGGCGATCTTTTCACTCAGCTTGGCGATGGCCCGGCTCTAACCCAGGGCGACATCGTCGGCCCGGCCATCACGGCGGAGGAGCTGTTCCAGTATTCCGCACTCGCACCCGGGATGGGTGCGGCCATCCGCGGGCTCGCCAAATATTCTCCACGCACGCTCGCGCTCATGCACGGGCCGTCCTTTACCGGTGATGGAGCGGCGGCATTGCACGCGCTCGCGGACGACTATGACCGGCGGCTGCGCGGCCGGCTGAGTCTGGCCGCATAGCCTCGCGCCTAAATCCACCACACTGAGTCCCGGATCTCGCGTCCGGACAAACAATCACGCTCAAGGCGCATCGGGATGCGCCACGGATGGAGCCTGCCATGACCGACAATACTGCCACCTCGTTTTCCAGCGCGGCAATGCGCTGCTGCCGCCTCGCCGCCGAGGTCGGCTGTCTGTTTCACCGCGCTCTGAAGGCGCACGAAACACGCCGCGCACTCACCGACCTGCCTGACAATCTGCTGCGGGATGTCGGACTGCACCGGAGCGAGATCGATTTCGTTGCGGATTCCATCGCATCAGCGAAAGGTGACCCGACGCGCGATCCTCGGGATCATCTCAACCGCAGCGTCGCGCATCTGCGCGCGGCAAGACGCCGGGCGGACAACCTTTTGCCGCAGGCTGCAGTGCGGATTTTTGCGCTGCTCGCGATCGCCGGGTCCATGCTCGCCGGATTTTCCGATGTCAGCCAGGCGCAGACCGCACAGGTCAAGCGCGGCGAATATCTTGTAACGCTCGGCGGCTGCAACGATTGTCACACCCCGGGGTATTTTTTTGGCAAGCCAGACAAGACGCGCTTCCTGGGCGGCTCGGAAGTCGGATTTGAAATCCCCGGTCTCGGCGTCTTTCACGGGCCGAACCTGACGCCGGATCAGGACACGGGTCTTGGCGCCTGGTCGCCCGATGAAATCGTCGCTGCCATCACAGGGGGCCAGCGGCCCGACGGGCGTATTCTTGCGCCGGTCATGCCCTGGCACGCCTTTGCCAAGCTGACACGAGAGGACGCCTACGCCATAGCCGCGTTCCTGAAGAGCCTGCCCCCGGTCAAAAACAAGGTGCCCGGCCCGTTCGGCCCGCACGAGGCCTCGACGTCATTCGTGCTGAAGATCGTGCCGCCGGCCGCTGCAACCACAGGCGGACCCTCATCGAACTAGGCGCGGCTGTTCCAAACGCATTCGCGCAAAGGCGCAATTATCCGATCAGGACATCACTCTTTTTTGCAAGAGCCATCCATGCCGCCGCATCCTGCCACACAAGAAATCGACACGCATGGCTCAAAGCCTCGGCAATGCGCAGCTGCACCGCTTGCATGGATCGCGCTCGTCGTCATTCTGGGCATTCTGCTGCTGGGCGATAGTACCGCCGCGCGGTCCGGCGGACTGATCTCTTTCCTTCCGCATCCTGCAAAGGATGCACAGGCGTTGCAGAAACAAACGGTGCCGAGCCGCAATGCTGCTGCGCTGACCACCAACCGGTTCGATATTGAATATGTTGAACCGACAGACCCTGCGCATCGCCCACTTTACGCCCTTCTGCAGCAGGAACATGTTCTGGAGAAGGTTCAGGCGCTGCTCGCGCCGGTCAAGCTGCCAATCCGGATCACGTTGAAGCTGGGCAGCTGCGATGGCGTTGCAAACGCAACCTTCTGGGATGACGTCATCAAGGTCTGCTACGAATACATAGACTATGTGCTGAAACACGCCTCCAAGGTGGCAACCGACGCTTTGCCGCTCCGGGACGTAATGATTGGACCGACGATCGAGGTTTTCCTGCATGAGGCGGGACATGCCGTCGTCGAGGTTCTGGATATTCCGTTCTTCGGGCGTGAAGAGGACGTTGCCGATTATTTTGCGACCTACATTCTGCTGCAATTGTGCAAGGACGACGCGCGGCGGCTGATCCTCGGAACATCCTTTGTCGGCGGCGCAGAAGCGATCGACGAACAAGGAAAGAGGCCGGATTTGCACCTTCTGGCCGATACACATTCGCTTCCCGCGCAACGCTATTTCAACCGCTGGTGCATGGCCTACGGCGCAAACCCCGTGCTTTTCGCCGATGCAGTCGACAACGGTCTGCTGCCGCAAAGCCGGGCCAAGCATTGCCGCTATGAATACCAGACAAACGCTTTCGCCTTCAGGACGCTGATCTCGCCCTACATCGACGAGAAGCTGAAGCAAAAGGTTTTCGCCAAAAACTGGTTCGCATCGCCGGCGATGGATCGGCCGATGTGCGCCACGACGATTTCAATGGCGATCTCGCAAGAGATCAATTGCAAGACGCTGTTGGATGAAGGGCTCTGCACCAAGCAGAGGTGAACCAACCACGACAAGGAGACCAGCATGAAGATAAGGCTTATCGGCTTGGCCATGCTTGCCATCGCCACGGTCACGCCGGCTTTCGGACAAGCAACCGGCAATTCCCCGGGCCGCCCGGAAAATCCCCCTGGTGCGCGGCCGGAAAATCCCCCTGGTGCGCGCCCGGAAAATCCTCCAGGAGCTCGCCCGGAAAGCCCTCCTGGAATGCGCCCGGAAAATCCGCCGGGAGCGCGGGCGGAGAATCCCCCGGGAGCGCGGCCGGAAAACCCGCCCGGAAAGAAGTGATGCAATGGGGCAGCTCTGTTTCCCAGAAAATGGAGCCGGGCTCACAGCCCGGCCCCAGGATCGTGGCGGAGTGCATTCAGACCGCGAGCGGATCAATTCCGGCTGCTGCGAGACGACCGCGTGACCACCGGGTCCTACAGCCACAACGAAATAACAGTTTCGCCAAGATGGCCGATATCCATCGAAGCGGTCGAAATCAGCGCTGCAAGGACAGCAGGGCTTTCGATCTTCGTTGGCTTTCGTCCCGAGTGCGGTCCCCGCAGTCCGTTCATATGCGCAGACAGACAATCGACAAACGCTCGAATATGCGTGGCCTGCTTGACGTCCTCGCGAACGATCAGCCAGACCTCACCATCCAGTTCGGCAACAGGGGGCAGGCAACGAATGAGGTCCGGCTCCCTGTCCCCGACGAAGCACGGCAGCACCGAAATGCTCAGGCCTGCCTTGATGGCAGACAGCACGTTCGTGAGACTGTTGCTGCGCGTATTGACCGTTGCATTCATGGCGACCTTGCTGAGCCAGCAGAATGGCGGCAGTCCCGCCATGGGACCCTCGACCAACGCGACGAAATGCCCGGAAAATGCGGCAGCGCTGGATGGCACGCCGTGCTCTTCGGCATAGGCCGCGCTGCAATAAGCGGTCCAGCCGGCGTCCGGAAGCCGTTGTGCGACAATGCCGCTGCCCTCGGGTCGAGAACTTGCACGCAAAGCCACATCCGCTTCACCACGAGCGACATCGAGCCGCCGATCGTCCGTGATCAGTTCGACAGTTACGCCCGGATATTGCTGGCGAAAGTTGCGCAGGAATGGCGCAATCACATAATTCGCATAGACCTCGCTCGAGGTGAAACGTACCGACCCTGACAGCATCCGCTGACTTGCATCGATGGCGCTGCGCAAAG
This sequence comes from Pseudorhodoplanes sp., assembly GCA_032027085.1. Classification (NCBI taxonomy): domain Bacteria; kingdom Pseudomonadati; phylum Pseudomonadota; class Alphaproteobacteria; order Hyphomicrobiales; genus Pseudorhodoplanes; species Pseudorhodoplanes sp. The sequence goes on from JAVSMS010000001.1 coordinate 4,747,862, forward strand.
CGAGGACTTCAGCTTCTATCCTTTCTGCGCTGTCTGCAACGAGCCGGCCGAGCGGCGTCGGCAGATATCCACTCTGTCGCGCCTCGAAAAGATCGGCGCCAACGATGCTCTCGATCTGGGCGATGCGGCGGGTGACGGTCGTCTGATTGACGTTAAGAGCCCGGGCGGCGCGCAGTGCCGAACCGGTGCGGGCCACGGCCAGCACGAAACGCAGATCGTCCCAGTCAATCATGGCGGCATTCTGCAAAAATGCAGAACAGTCTGGCAATAGTCCTGATTGCGCGAATTAGGGCCGCCGAATAATCAGGCGCGCGTCCGCGCTGGTGAAGCGGACAAGCAAAGACGCCGCGGCGCGGCCGGACTCGGTCCTGGCGCGCCTCGATAAACGTCCAACTGAAAAGCTGACCGCGTAACGGCGCCCGGTTGCCCGGACGACGGACAATGTCGCACGCCCAAACGCCAACCCGAGGAGACCACGATGCGCTCGCATGCCACTGCAACTGCCACCGTCATTCCCCAAGGGCCGTCTGCCACGCGCGCCCCGGAAATGCGGCTGGTTAGCCCTGCGGCCGTTCCGGCAGCCCTTCCCTCGCCCCTGCGGCTGATGGAGCTATCGAGCGGCTTCTGGGCCTTCAAGACACTTGCCGCCGCGCATGAACTCGGCCTGTTCGGCCTTCTCTCCGGCGGGCGAAGTATCACCGCCGGCGACTTGTCGCAAACCTTGAAAATCCATCCTCGTCCTGCCGAAATGCTGCTGACAGGCTGCGCTGCGCTTGGGCTTCTCGCCGGCGAAGACGGACGCTATCGCAACACCGCCCTGAGCGAAGCCTATCTCGTACCCGGTCAGCCGTATTATTTCGGCGGATGGGTCGAGATGGCGGACAAGCGCCTCTATGCCGGCTGGGGCAAGCTCGCCGAAGCGCTGCGCACCAATCGTCCAACCACATGGAATCCGGACACGCAGTCGTCTCTGTTCGACGGCGAAGACGCCAAGATGTTGGCGCTGTTTTGGGAGGCCATGCATTCACTGTCGATCATGACTGCTGGCGCACTCGGCCGCGCATATGACTTTGGCCGCTATCGCCGGCTGCTCGACATCGGCGGCGGTTCCGGCGCATTCGACATCGCGCTGTGCACGCAATACCCCGCTCTTCACGCCGCAGTATTCGATCTCCCGCATGTCGTTGCGATCGCCGAACGCAATGTCGCAAAAGCCGGACTTTCAGCGCGCATAGAAGGAATCGGAGGCTCGTTCTTCGGCGCATTCCCCGACGGCTACGATCTGCACCTCTTCTCGATGATCATGCACGACTGGGACGTCGATAAGAACAGGACGCTGCTGCGCCGCTCCTACGAGACCCTCGCGCCCGGCGGCGCGGTGGTCATCAGCGAATTGCTGGTGAATGACGAGAAAACCGGACCGGCATCAGCTGCCCTCATGAGTCTCAACATGCTCATCGAAACCGAGGGGCGAAACTATACCGCCTCTGAATACACCGCCTGGCTCGCTGAAGCCGGATTCCGCGACATCGAAACCGTGCGGTTCGATGCGCCGGGAGCGAACGGAGCCGTCATCGGCCACAAGCGCTGACCCTCCAACAACTTGATGGTGGCTGCAGAACCACATCCGCCGTTCTGAAAGGACATTTATCATGACCGACATTGTCGCCTACGTCTCTCAAAGCCCCTCGCGCTCGTGCTGGATCGCTGGCTTTCTGAAAGACGCAGTTCGACGCTTGATCGTGGCTCATCAGACGCGCCGCGCCTTAAGCGATCAGCCCGACGACCTCCTTCGAGACGTCGGACTGAACCGGAGCGAGATCGACTTCGTCGCCGACTCGCTGGCCTCCGGAGCTGGTGATCCCACACGCGATCCGCAGGATCATCTCAACCGAAGCGCGGCCAGGCTCAGAGCAAAGCCACTCATTTTGGCCCGATCGGTTCGTCGTCTCGCACTAGTGGCGGCGCTCACCATCTCAGCTCTCGCTGCTGCTCCGTACGCCGCGTTTGCACAGAACGCGCAGATCAAGCGCGGCGAATACCTCGTGACGCTGGGCGGGTGCAACGACTGCCATACGCCGGGATATTTCTTCGGCAAACCGGAAATGGCGCGTTTTCTCGGCGGCTCGGAAGTCGGATTTGAAATCCCCGGTCTCGGTGTCTTTTACGGCCCGAACCTGACGCCGGACCCGGACACGGGGCTCGGCAAGTGGTCGGCGGATGAGATCGTCACTGCGATCACCAAGGGCCGCAGACCTGATGGCCGCACGCTCTCGCCGGTCATGCCCTGGCACGCCTTCGCCAAGCTGTCGCGTCAGGACGCTTACGCCATCGTTGCCTTTCTTAAGAGCCTGCCGCCAGTCACGAACAAGGTTCCCGGTCCCTTTGGGCCGAACGAATCGCCAACGTCATTCGTCATGAAAATCGTGCCGCCGCAGTCTGCGACAACGGGCCAATCAGACCAAAAATAATCGCGAACAAAGACAAAGGGCCGCACAATGTGCGGCCCTTCCTTGTTTTGGTTCACTCAGACTACTGCGCTGAGTGCTGCGCGTGGGTGCGCGCACCCCGCGCCATCAGCTTGTTGAGAGCGCCGAGATAGGCCTTTGCGGATGCAACCAGTGTATCCGGATCGGCGCCGCGTGAGGTGACTGCATAATCATTCTGCGCGAGCCGCACGGAGACTTCCGCCTGCGCGTCGGTGCCCTCGGTCACGGCGTGCACCTGATAGAGCTCGAGTTTTGCCTCATGCGGAATGATCGCTTTGATCGCGTTGAACGTCGCATCGACCGGACCATTGCCGGTGGCCTGGATGGTCTGATGCCGGCCATCGATGTCGAGCTCGAGCGTCGCCGATTGCGGGCCGCGCGTGCCGGCGATCACCGTCAGCGATACGAGCTTGATGCGGTCCTGCGCCGTCGCGATTTCCTCGTCGACTAGCGCCTCGATGTCCTCGTCGTAGATGTGCTTCTTGCGGTCGGCCAGTGCCTTGAAGCGCACGAAGGCATCTTCCAACTGGTTGGAGCCCAATTTGTAGCCGAGCTCTTCCAGCTTATGCACAAAGGCGTGGCGTCCGGAATGCTTGCCCATCACCAGAGAGGTCTGTTTCACGCCGACGCTTTCCGGCGTCATGATCTCGTAAGTCTGGGTGTTCTTCAGCATGCCGTCCTGGTGGATGCCGGATTCATGCGCGAAGGCGTTCCGGCCAACAATCGCCTTGTTGTATTGCACCGGGAACGACGTCGCCGCCGACACGAGCTTGGAGGCGCGCGTCAGCATGGTCGCGTCGATATTGGTCCAGTAGGGCAAGACGTCGTTGCGCGTCTGGATCGCCATCACGACTTCTTCCAGCGACGCATTGCCGGCCCGCTCGCCGATGCCGTTGATGGTGCATTCGATCTGGCGCGCGCCGCCGGAAAGGCCGGCCAGCGAATTCGCAACCGCCATGCCGAGATCGTCATGGCAGTGCACCGAGAACACCGCCTTGTCGGAATTCGGCACGCGCTCGCGCACCATGCGGAACAACGCGGCGTATTCCTCCGGGGTGGTGTAGCCGACGGTATCGGGTATGTTGATCGTCGTGGCGCCGGCCTTGATCGCGGCTTCCACACAGCGGCAGAGGAAGTCGTGTTCGGTGCGGGTGCCGTCTTCCGAGGACCATTCCACGTCGTCCGTGTGCATCCGCGCACGCGTCACCTGCGCGATCACCATCTCATAGACTTCGTGCGGCTCCTTCTGGAGCTTGTACTTCATGTGCACCGGCGAGGTGGAGAGGAAGGTGTGGATGCGTCTGCGCGCGGCCGGCTTGATCGCTTCGGCACAGCGATCGATGTCCTTGGGCGCCGCGCGCGAGAGGCCGCAGACCACGGCGTTCTTGGTGCGCTTGGCGATCTCGTTGACCGCGGCGAAATCGCCCTCCGAGGCGATCGGAAAACCAGCCTCGATGATGTCGACGCCCATCTGGTCGAGCAACTCCGCAACCTCGAGTTTCTCCTCGTGGGTCATGGTCGCGCCCGGGCATTGCTCGCCGTCGCGCAAGGTGGTGTCAAAGATGTAGACGCGGTCCCGGTTGGACTTGGTCTGCGCGGTCATTGAAAAGGTCCTTCTTCTCTCATGCGCCCTGTCGGGTTCCGGGCGCTCATTGGGGTTCAGATCCGGCCCCCTGAGTGCCCAGGCGCGCACGCCCAGCCGGCCCTCAGGGGCTGATAAGAAGCAGACCGCCAAGAATGGTGAGGGCATGGCCCGGCAGAGGCTGAAAAGCCTCGACAGCCGTCGCGCGAAAAGTCAAAGGCGCACACATGCCCGAATATCCCTCGGAATTCTGACTCTAGCGTCGAGCAGAATGCCTAACGACGCGTAAAAGCCGGAAGTCACGTGATTTCCTTCTAGCGGAGGACGGGGCCGCCGGGCAAGGCCAAATCGCGCGCCCGGCCGGCGAGTCCCTGTTACCTCTTGTTCGGCTTGTTATTTTTGCCTTTCGGCAACTCGGCGGCGAGGGCATCGCGAGCTTTCTGCATGTCCTCAAGCGCGCCCGCCGCCACCTTGGGAAAATGTAGGTCCAAGGCATCCATGGCCTCAACAATGGCGGAGGAAATTACGAGGCGGGTGAACCACTTATTGTCGGCCGGCACGACGAACCAGGGCGCGTACGGGCGGCTCGTTTCGCGGATGCAATCCTCATAGAAACGCATGTACTCGCCCCAGAGCTTGCGTTCCTCGACATCTCCCAGCGAGAACTTCCAGTTCTTCGCGGGGTCGTCGAGCCGCGCCAGAAACCGCCGGGCCTGCTCCTCCTTTGAGACATGCAGCATGAATTTCAGGATGAGCGTGCCGTTGCGGGCGACATAGCGCTCGAAGGCGCGGATATCCTCGAAACGCTGCTCCCAGATATCCTTGGTGACGAGCTTTTCCGGCAGCTTCTGCTTCGCCAGAATTTCCGGGTGCGCGCGGACGACCAGCACCTCCTCGTAATAGGAGCGGTTGAACACGCCGATGCGGCCGCGCTCCGGCAGGCACATCGTGGTGCGCCACATGAAGTCGTGATCGAGTTCCTGCGAACTCGGCGCCTTGAAGGAGAAGACCTGGCATCCCTGCGGGTTGATGCCCGACATCACATGCTCGATGGCGCCGTCCTTGCCGGCGGCGTCCATCGCCTGAAAGATCAGCAGCACCGCCCAGCGGTCCTGCGCGTACAGCTTTTCCTGCAGCTTCGACATGCGCTGCACGCTGTCAGCCAGCATCTCCTTGGCTTCGTCCTTGTCCATAGACAGACCGCAGCAATCAGCCGGGTCGATTTCCTTGAGACGAAACCTGTCGGGATTGTCGACGCGAAAGCGATCGGCGAGGTTTTCGAGCTTCATGAATGCAGTTCAGCCCGTGCCGGGCCGGTTGGCAAGTGCGTTCCGGCGATCCGAGAGAGCAGCCGTCACAAAAGGCGCCATGCCCGGAACGTAATCAGCCGGGCTGCGCACAATGTGCGCGTCGACCAATTCAGGCTTGCTCTCCCGAGCGATGTGATCGCGAATCCGCTGGCGCAAGATCTCAGCCGGTTGCCGCGCCCGCATCGGCTTCATCATGGCGATACGAGGACCGGCAAACACCGCAAGCCAGTGCGCATCGATTTCGAGTTCGTCTGTCGAAATACCCGTCTCCTCCAACAATTCACGACATGCGCTGTTCTTCAGATCAACTCGTCCATCCTTGACGTCATCCGGGTCCGGCGTCCCGCATGGAAAATAGATCTGTCCGGCATTGGCGGTCTGGCTGCCCATGACGCCCAAGACGTAACCGCCATCCGATCCCTGAAGCATCGCCGGCGCGAAACAATTACGGATGTCTTTGTCCGGAAATCCCCAGTCGCGCCAGGCGATAAAACTGGCGAAGTCGGTTTCCAGATAGGCGCCGCGGAACAAGCCGTCTTCAGTCGAATGCTCGAACATCAGCAATACACGCCCGTTCCAGAGAGGCTTGCTTTGCCTGAGCAGATCGAAATGAGCGTTGATTTCTACTCGGCGGCTCTTTGCAAATGCCCAGGGTCGCGGTTCAAAGCGAAGATCAAGACGCTCGATGCGGGCAACGCGAATGTCCGTCATCGTGCATCAGACCTCGATCTTGCCTTCGCTGACGATGACTGCATGGCCGCCGATGGTCGCAACTGTCAGCAGCCCTGCCGATATCTCGAGGCCGAGCTCGATCTGGCTCGGCCGGCCCATTTCATAGCCCTGCGCGATGCAGATGTCGTGCTTGCCGTCGGACAAACCTCCGGCCGACGACAGCAATCCGGCAAAGGCGGCCACCGCCGCGCCGGTCGCCGGGTCCTCCGCAATCCCCATCCCCGGAGCGAACATGCGGGCACGGAAATCGTGCGCCGGCTCCTGCGTCGCCGCGGAAAACAGATAGCAGGCGGCCGGCGACGCGCCGCCAAAAACAGCTTCGAAAGTTCGCATATCGGCACGCGCGCGCTTGAGCGCGTCAAGCGACGCGACCGGGACGAATGTGAACGGCACGCGCGCCGCAAAGAACAAGGGCGCATCGGAATTCTCCGAACCCGATATCGTCTTCGGACAAGCCGAGCGCGCCGGCGACAGCCTTCCGGTCCGGCGCGGAGCCGGCCTCGGCCGGCAATCTCGGAACGGTGAATTTGGCATGGCCGCCATCATGGCCATGCGATGTCACCCGGCAATGGACGAGACCGATGGGCTCTTCCAGCACGAATCCGCGGGTATTGGCAGAAGCGGTCATGCAGCCCAGCAGCAAAGCCGTGCCAACCGTCGGGTGTCCTGCAAATGGCAGTTCGTTCGCCGGCGTGAAGATGCGCAGCCGCGCGCGATGCTCCTGGTTTGCGGGCTGCAGGACGAATACCGTTTCGGGCAAATTGAATTCCCGCGCGACCGCCTGCATGCGCGGCTGCTCCAGACCATCGGCATCGATCACGACCGCCAGCGGATTGCCGCTCAATCGCGTCTGCGTGAAGACGTCAAGGGTCACAAATCGTAAGCGCATCGCCCATGTCCCTGCCCAGGCGTTCGGCGGACGATCATGCGTCCACTTTCTGGGGTTTGAAAATCCGGCCTGGCTTCACCAATTCTTCCTGCGCCTCCACCAGCAAGATTTCCCGCGCGCCTTTGTCCGCCGTCTCCTTCAACACGCCATAGACCGATGAAACCGCATTCTGCAGCGCGTCGGCCGTCCGCCCCGTCTGCAGCAGATGCGCAAAGAACAAGGCGGCGATGGCGTCGCCTGCCCCGCTGATGGAAAGCGGCAGCAGCGGTGTGCGCACCTGAAAACAGCCCTCCGGTCCGGATGCCAGCAGATCAAGACTGTCCCGTGGCGTTTCCTCGACATGCAGCGATGTCACAAGAATATGGCGCGGCCCCAGCGCATGCAGCGCGTCGACGGCAGCGAGCGTGCGATCCAGATTGGATGTTGTCAGCCCGGACAGATAATCGAGCTCGAACTGGTTCGGCGTGATGACATCGGCGGCGGGCACTGCCCTGCTTTTCATGAATTCCGGAATGCCGTCACGCACGAACACGCCGGACTCGACATCGCCTATGACCGGATCGCAGCAATAGCGTGCCTGCGGGTTGGCGCCTTTCACCCGCGCCACGGCACCGAGAATAGCCTCACCCGTCGCCGCCGCCCCCATATAGCCGGACAGCACTCCATCGCATGTTCCAAGCGCGCCGGCCGCGTCGATACCACGCACCACCTCCCCGATCAGGCCGGCGTCGAACACCTCCCCGGTCCAAGCGCCGTAGCCGGTATGGTTGGAGAATTGCACGGTGTGGATCGGCCAGACCTCAACGCCGATCCGCTGCAGCGGAAAGGTGGCCGCGGCATTGCCGACATGGCCAAAGGCCACGTGAGACTGAATGGAAAGGAGATTCATGGTCGCGCGCGCCCAAAAGCAAAGCCCTCTCCTAGCGGGAGAGGGCTGTACTTGTCACGCGGGCAATGGATCACTTCTTGCCGGCGGCTTCGACGAACTTGTTGGTGTAGGTCTTGGACAGATCGATATTGGCCTTGGCCACGGCTTCCGATGACTGGCTGAACACGTCCAGCACCGCCTTGGCACCCTTCGGATCCATCAGGCCGGTCTGCGAATACATCGGGATCGTGTTCTTGAGCGCTGCGAGATAGAGCGCCTTGTCGGCCCCGATGAGTTCCTGCGGCATTTTCGCCATGATGTCTTCCGGCGTGTGCGAGTGAATCCATTTCAGGGTGTTCACGATCGCGGTCGCCAGGGCCTGCGCGGTCTTTGGATTTTTCTCGATCCATTCGGTCTTGGTATAGAGCGCACCACCCGGATAGTCGCCGCCGAAGACCTCGATATTGTCCTTCTGCGTGCGGGTATCGCTGAGGATGCGCAGATCCTTGTTCTTCCCCTGTAGCAACGTGACCGAGGGATCGAGCATGACCGCCGCGTCGACCGAACCCTGTTCCATTGCCGCGACCGCCGTCGCACCCAGCCCGATGCCGATCACGCCGACCGAGTCGGACGCAACACCGTTCTTCTTCAACAGGAAATTCAGGAAATAATGCGTTGAGGAGCCGGGGGCGCTGACGCCGACCTTCTTGCCGGCAAGGTCCTTGACCGACTTGATGGTGCCGGTCTGCTTGGGAGACACGACAAGGACCAGTCCCGGGAACCGATCATAGACCACGATGGATTGCAGGCTCTGGCCCTTGGAGGCGAGATTGACGCAATGATCGAAATAGCCCGACACCACGTCGGCGCTGCCGCCGAGCACTGCCGTCAGCGCCTGGGAGCCACCCTTGAAATCAACCATGTCGACCTGGAGGCCGGCCCTTTCATACTCGCCAAGCTGCTTGGCAAGCACGGTCGGCAGATAACACAGACAGCTTGCGCCGCCGACGGCGATGGTGACCTTGGTTTGCGCCATCGCGAAGCCGCTCATCAGCATCAGCGCGGCAAGCGCCGATACCAGTCGCCGCATGATCGTCCCTATCATGAAGTCCTCCCTGTTGTCACACGGCCCCTTGCCCGAGCCGCTTCGTCCGCGACGATAAAGCAGTGCAATCACGCTGGAAAGGCCGCAATCAGGTCCGCGTGTCGGCGGCGGCCGGACGCCAGACCAGAAGTCGCTTCTCCACGATGGTCACGACCGCGTCGATTACGATCACGAAAGCCGCCAGCACGAACATGCCCGCGAAGACGCCGGCGATATCGAATGTTCCCTCGGCCTGCAGGATGAGATAGCCGAGCCCCGCCGCCGAGCCGAGATATTCGCCCACCACCGCGCCCACCACGGCGAAGCCCACCGACGTGTGCAGGGAGGAGAACATCCAGGACAGGGCGGACGGCCAATAGACATGACGCATCAATTGCCGCTCGTTCATGCCGAGCATGCGGGCGTTGGCGAGCACGGTCGGGCTGACTTCCCGCACGCCCTGATAGACGTTGAAGAACACGATGAAGAAGACCAGCGTGACGCCAAGCGCGACCTTCGACCAAATGCCGAGGCCGAACCAGAGTGTGAAGATCGGCGCCAGCACGATACGCGGCGTCGCGTTGATCATCTTCACATAGGGATCGAAAATCGCGGCGATGATCGGCTGCCGCGCGAACCAGAAGCCGACCAGGATTCCGCCAACCGAGCCGATCACGAAGGCGAGCGCGGATTCAGCAAGCGTGATCCACAGATGCCGCCAGATGGTGCCCTCGGCGAACCATTTGACGATACGGCCGATGACATCGCCGGGCGTAGAGAAGAAGAATGGCGGCACCAGCGGCTTGCCGTCGCTCATCGGAATGGTGGTGAGAAAATGCCATGCCAGAAGCGTAACCAGCGCGACGCCGACCTGAAACGAAAGAAGCGCGACGCGATTCATCATCCGCCTCCCGTCTGCGCGTAACCCTTCAGCACCTCATCCTTCAGCATCTGCCAGATCTCGCGGTGCAGTTCATGGAACCCCTTGTCCAGCTTCACTTCGGAAATATCGCGCGGGCGCGGCAGCGGCACTCTCCAGTCGCCGATGATGCGCGCGGCCGGCCCCGCCGACATGATCACCACGCGATCCGACAGGGCGATCGCCTCCTCAAGATCATGGGTCACGAACAGCACGGCCTTCCTGTCCGCGCTCCACAGATCGAGCAAAAGGTTGCCCATGATCTGCCGGGTCTGCGCGTCGAGCGGACCGAACGGTTCGTCCATTAGCAGGATTTTCGGATCGCGGATCAGCACCTGCGCCAGGCCGACGCGTTTGCGCTGGCCGCCCGACAGCATGTGCGGATAGCGTTCGCCGAAATTGCCGAGGCCGACGCGCGTCAGCCAGTCCTGCGCTTTCGGCCTGGCGACCGCCGCGGAAACGCCCGCCGTCTCAAGGCCGATGGCGACATTGTCGAGTGCGGTCTTCCATGGGAACAGCGCGTCGGCCTGAAACAGGTAGCCGGACTGGCGGTTGAGGCTCGTGAGCGGCGCGCCGAATATGGACACCTTGCCGGACGATGGCGACAGCAATCCCGCGGCGGCATTGAGCAGGGTCGATTTTCCGCAGCCGGTGGGACCAACGATGGCGACGAATTCTCCGTCCTTGACCGACAGGGACGCGCTGTCGACGGCGGTGAAGACGCTGGCGTCGCTCAACCGGAAGCGGATGGTGACATCCTGCAGGGCGACGGCAGGAGCCGTGGCCGGACGCTGCGCGGACTCTTCCGCCAATGCAGAGGCACCTACGGCCATTTCCCCCTCGTCGTGATCGCGGATTTGAAATCGTGTCCGCTGTTCCCAGCGAAGCTAGCCGGACCACGCGCAAATGCAAAGCCGGGGAGCGGGACACCCGTCGCGCCATATTGTCAGCACGAGGGCCGCAGTATTTTCTGGGTCAGTTCTTGCCCCCGCCTTCGAGCTCGAGCGCCCGGCTTTTCGTCATGTCATGCAGGCAGGATGCGGCCTCAAGGCGTGAAATTGTGCCCTCGCCCAAGGCGTAATACTCGCAATTGGCATCACGATAGCGGACCCAAAGCCGATGCGCCACACGAAGCTGGTCGCGCTGCGCCGTGCTGACGGCGTCCTTCAGGGCTTTCTGATAGGCGGCGTTGAGCCGCTTGTCCCATCGCTCGGCGATGGAGGCGACGCACTCCACCATCTGGGTGGTGCTCCCGTCGCATTCCGGCTCCGGGATTTCATCCTTCTGCGCCCAGGCCGGCGAGGCCGCCAGATAAAAAGCAAAGAGGAGAGCAAATGATCGGCGCATCCGCTCTCCTCCCGTCATTCCTTGTGTTTGGCGATCAGTTCTTGGCCTTGTCGACCAGCGCGCCTTTCTTGATCCAGGGCATCATGGCGCGCAGCTTCTCGCCCACCTTCTCGATATCGTGCTGGGCGAGCTTGGCACGCGTGGCCTTGAACGAGGTCTGATTGACCTTGTTCTCCAGCATCCAGTTGCGGGTGAATTTGCCGGACTGGATGTCAGCGAGGACGCGCTTCATCTCCGCCTTGGTCTCGGCGGTGATGATGCGCGGACCGGTGACATACTCGCCATATTCCGCTGTGTTGGAGATCGAGTAGTTCATGTTGGCGATGCCGCCTTCGTAGATCAGGTCTACGATCAGCTTCACCTCGTGCAGGCATTCGAAATACGCCATCTCCGGCGCGTAGCCGGCTTCCACCAGCGTCTCGTAGCCGGCCTTGATCAGTTCGACGAGGCCGCCGCACAGGACGGACTGTTCGCCGAACAGGTCGGTCTCGCACTCCTCCTTGAAGGTGGTTTCGATGATGCCGGCGCGGCCGCCGCCGATCGCCGACGCATAAGACAGGCCGAGGTCGTGCGCGTTGCCGGAAGAGTCCTTGTGGATCGCCAGCAGGCTCGGCACGCCGCCGCCCTTGAGATATTCGCCGCGCACGGTGTGGCCGGGTCCCTTGGGCGCGACCATCAGCACGTCAAGGTCGGCGCGCGGCTCGATCAGATTGAAATGCACGTTCAGGCCGTGCGCGAAGAGAAGCGCGGCGCCCTGCTTCATGTTGGCATGCAGATGCTCGCGATAGATGTCGCCCTGCAATTCGTCAGGCGTCAGCATCATCATCACGTCGGCCCATTTGGCGGCCTCGGCGACCTCCATGACCTTGAAGCCCTCGCCTTCGGCCTTCTTGGCGGAAGCGGAGCCCTTGCGCAGCGCGATGACGACTTCCTTCACGCCGGAATCGCGCATGTTGAGCGCATGGGCGTGGCCCTGGCTGCCATAGCCGATAACGGCCACCTTCTTGCCCTTGATCAGGTTCAGGTCGGCGTCGCGATCATAGTAAACGCGCATGGTACTTTAACCCCCAGCTTGGGCGGCCCGCCGCCCCGGTTTCTTGGAAATTGGACTGGCGCAGCTTCTAGGATTGTTGGGCGCTGCGGACAAGCCCGCTCTCCGCAGCCCCTCTATTCTCGGCGGTCCCGACACGGCCAAAGGCACGGCCGTGCAGCGCCCGCAGGGCATTGAGAATGACTGCAACATCGATAACCTCCTGGAACAGCGCGCCTTCGACCGGCGTCAGATAGCCGAAAGCGGCCGCCACCATGCCCCCAACAGACAATCCGATCCCGGCCACCACGCTCTCAAGGGCAATCCGGCGTGACCGGCGCGCGATCGAAATGGCAGGCGCAATCCGGTCGACCTGATCGACCAGCAGCACCACGTCGGCAGCCTCGGCGGAAGCGGCGGCACCACGCGCCCCCATTGCCACGCCGACATCGGCCGCGGCGAGCGCCGGCGCGTCGTTGACGCCGTCCCCGACCATCATGACCGGACCTCTCTTGCGTTCCGACAGGACGGCGAGGACCTTCTGGTCAGGTGTGAGCTCGGCGCGGATCTGATCGATGTCGAGACCGTTCGCGACTGTCCGCGCCACGTCCTCGCGGTCGCCGGTTGCCAGCACGATGCGTTCGACGCCAAAGCCGCGCAGAGTCTCGAGTAATCCGGCCGCACCCGCCCGCAATTCATCAGCAAGGACGATTTCACCGGCCATCGCACCGTCGCAGGCGACCGAAACCGTGACCACCCCCGGAGTACTATGGCGCCTGGGCGGAGGGGCCGGCATGCCTTCCAGCTTCGCGGCCACAAAACGCCGCCCGCCGACCACAATGCGGCGTCCCTCGATCTCGCCTTCGACGCCCTCGCCAGGCGTTTCGGCAACATTGGTTGGCAATGCCAGCGAAAGGCCGCGCTCGCGCGCATGGGCCACCAATGCCTGCGCGATCACGTGCTTGGAGGCCTGGTCGAGCGAGGCCGCAAGGCGCAGCACGTCGTCGGCTGACAATTGGCCAGCTGTCCGCGCGGCTTTCACGCGCGCCTCACCGGAGGTGAGCGTGCCGGTCTTGTCGATGACGAATGAACGTACACGCGCCATCATCTCGAGCGCCCCGCCGCTCTTGACCAGGATTCCGTGGCGGGCCGCACGCGACAGACCGGCAACGATGGCAACCGGCACCGCCAGGATCAGCGGACAGGGTGTGGCGACGACGAGGACAGCGACGGCGCGGATCGGATCGCCGGTGAAGAACCAGGCGCCGCCGGCAAGACCTATTGTCGCTGCCAGAAAAACCATAGCGAAACGGTCTGCAAGCCGCACCATCGGCGCGCGCGAGCGCTGCGCCGCCTCAACGAGCCGCACGATAGCTGCATACGTGCTTTCCGCCGCGCGCCGGGACACCGCAAGATCGAAGATTTCCCCGACATTGGTCACGCCGCTCAGGACGGCATCGCCCGACTGCAACTGCACCGGCAAGGATTCTCCGGTCAGCGCCGACTGATCGAGCACCGCAAGGCCGTTCGCAACTTGCCCGTCGACTGGCACAACATCGCCGCGCCGGATCAAGAGACGATCGCCTGGCACGATCGTATCGATGGCGGCTTCCTCAAGTACGCCTTCCCGGTAACGCACAGCCCTGCGCGGCACGCGTTCCAGCAAGGCCGACATTTCGCGTCGGGCCCGCCCTTCTGCGAAGCTTTCGAGATACTGCCCACCGGCATACATCAGCGCCACGATGGCGGCGGCCAGATTCTCGCCGAAGGCGAGCGCTGCGCTCATCGAGAGCGCGGCCACGATATCCAGTCCGAATTTTCCGGCCCGCAAGCTGGTCCAGATTTCGGCGATCAACGCCATCAGAACCGGGACGGCCGCAGCCGCCCAGATAGGACCAGACCATTCGCCGGCCCCAAAGACGTGCGCTGCAAATCCCGCCACAAGTCCCGCAAGCGGCACGACCATCAGTACGGCGCGAAGCGGAACGGCGGTCATGCCGGCGAACAAAACTCGTTATTGTGACGCATCGAACGACACGGCGCGGGAGCGGGCATCTCTACATGGCGTCCGGGCCGCGACTGATAGCGACGACGCCGGTGCGCGCGACCTCGACGAGGCCCAGCGGCAGCATCAGACCGATGAACTGCTCGATCTTGTCGCTCTTGCCGGTGATCTCGAAGACGAAGCTTTCGGTCGTGGCGTCGATCACCCGGGCGCGGAATGCATCCGCCAGACGCAGGGCTTCGACCCTGTGGTCGCCCTTGCCCTTCACCTTGACCATCGCCAGTTCGCGCTCGAGCGACGTCACGCCGACCGTCAAGTCGACCACGCGGTGCACGGGAACGAGACGCTCGAGCTGATGCTGGATTTGCTCGATCACCATCGGCGTGCCGCGTGTCACGATGGTGATGCGTGAGACGTGCTTCTGGTGCTCGGTCTCCGACACCGTCAGCGAGTCGATATTGTAGCCGCGGCCGGAAAACAGGCCAATCACGCGCGCCAGAACGCCCGGCTCGTTGTCGACCAGCACAGAAAGCGTGTGCGTCTCGACGCCCTGCGCGGCGGGCGCTGCGGGATAGTGTGATGTCGATGGAGCGTTCACGATATTACCCTTTGCTCTTTATAGTCATGCGCGGGCTGACCCGCGCATCCATCTGTTTCGCAAAACGATGGATTGCCGGGTCAAGCCCGGCAATGACACTTGATTACACCATCACCTTGCCTTCTTCGGTGATCGCCTCGTCGAGGCTTTCGGCGGCGTCGCCCAGGATCATCTCGTTATGTGCGCGGCCCGACGGGATCATCGGGAAGCAATTCTCGCTCTGGTCGACCACGCAGTCGAAGATCACCGGCTTGTCGACATCGATCATTTCCCTGATCGCGTGATCGAGATCGCCCGGCTTGCTGCAGCGGATGCCGACCGCGTGATAGGCCTCAGCGAGCTTCACGAAATCCGGCAAGGCCTCCGAATAGCTCTCCGAGTAACGGCCGCCATGCAGCAATTCCTGCCACTGGCGCACCATGCCCATATACTGGTTGTTCAAGATGAAAATCTTGATCGGCAACCGATACTGCACCGCAGTCGAGATTTCCTGCATGGTCATCAGCACCGAGGCTTCGCCGGCGATGTCGATGACAAGCGAATCCGGATGCGCCATCTGCACGCCGACCGCCGCCGGCAGGCCATAACCCATCGTTCCAAGACCACCAGAGGTCATCCAGCGGTTCGGTTCCTGGAACTGATAGAATTGCGCCGCCCACATCTGGTGCTGACCAACTTCGGTCGTGATGTAAGTGTCTTTGTCTTTCGTCAGCTCGAACAGACGCTGTATCGCATATTGCGGCTTGATCAACTCGTTTGAGGCTCGATAGCTGAGCGACTTGCGGGCGCGCCACTTTTCGATCTGCTTCCACCAATCCTGCAGCGACTTTTTGTCCGGCTGCGCGTTGGTGCCGCGCCAGATGCGGATCATGTCATCCAGCACATGCGCACAATCGCCGACAATGCCGATATCGACCTTGACGTTCTTGTTGATCGACGACGGATCGATGTCGACATGGATCTTCTTGGAGTTGGGCGCGAACGCGTCGAGCCGGCCAGTGATGCGGTCGTCGAAGCGCGCGCCGATGCAGATCATCACGTCGCAATCATGCATCGCCCAATTCGCTTCATAGGTGCCGTGCATGCCAAGCATGCCGAGCCATTGCGGATCAATGGCGGGATAAGCCCCGAGGCCCATCAACGTGGACGTGATCGGATAGCCGGTCAGCTTCACCAGTTCCCGCAGGAGATGGGTCGCTTCATTGCCCGAATTGACGACGCCGCCGCCCGTGTAAAAGACCGGACGCTTGGCCTTCGCCATCAATTCGACAGCCGCCTTGATCTTGTCCATGTCGCCCTTGAGCTTCGGCGTATAGGTTTTGTGCTTGATGTTGGTCGGTCCGGAATACATGCCCTTCGCGAACTGGATGTCCTTGGGGATGTCGATGACGACTGGACCGGGGCGCCCGGTCGCGGCGACATAGAACGCCTCGTGCAGCACGCGCGGCAGGTCGGCAATGCTCTTCACGAGATAATTGTGCTTGGTGCAGGGCCGCGTGATGCCGACGGTGTCGCATTCCTGAAACGCGTCATTGCCGATCAGATGCGTCGGCACCTGCCCGGTGATGCAGACCAGCGGAATGGAATCCATCAAGGCGTCGGTCAGGCCGGTCACCGCATTGGTGGCGCCGGGACCTGAAGTCACGAGCACGCAGCCGATCTTGCCGGTGGAACGCGCATAGCCCTCGGCGGCGTGAACCGCCCCCTGCTCATGCCGCACAAGGATATGGCGCACCTTCTCCTGCTGAAACAGCGCGTCGTAGATCGGAAGCACCGCGCCGCCGGGGTAGCCAAAAATGTGTTTGACGCCCTGATCGGCAAGCGCCTCGATGACCATCTCGGCCCCGGTCATTTCCTTGCTCATGCTCTGCTCCACTCGAACGCGTATGCGTCTTTAAAGGGTTTCAGGTGTGCTCCGGAATCAAAAAGGGTCCCGAAGGACCCTGTCAGCGCACCGCCTCACGCGGGTGATCAGTCACCCACGGCGATGCGCCCTCCTACTACGATCAGCGAAATAAAATTGCGTAGCATTGGTCTATCCGGAACGAAGATTTCGCTCGTCTATATCGCCCCTTTCCGGGGCGGTCAAGCAGTCCAATGAATTTCAGTCAGGGCAGTGTATCGCTAATATTGCGGCCGGCAACTGAGGATATTCCGGGGTCGGGAGGCCATATGCGAGCGATACAATTAATTTTGACAGCGATTGTCGGCATAAGCTTGTTGTCTACGCCCATTACGGCCCAGACGCCCCAGCCGACGCCGGCCGCATCCGCCCCTGCCAAGGAACCACTGCGGACGGTCGCCTGGAACAAGATCGCGGGCAACTGGAAGCGTTTCAAGGGCAGCATCAAGCAGCGATGGGGCAAGCTGACCAAAAACGAGATCGCACAAGCCCAGGGCCGGCGCGAGGCACTGAACGGCTTCATCCAGGCCCGCTACGGGATCGATCGGGAAGCCGCAGATCGCCAGATCGACGAGTGGCTGAAGACGGTGAAGTGAGCCGACCCCCTTCAGGCCATCTTCTGGCGCCTCCTGGTCTTGCTGCGTCAGACGCGGCAACAACAGCAACACGGTTGACCGCGCCGCTATTCTGGACGCGCAAGCTCGTCGGCGAGACGCGCAGGCGCTAGCCGATCTCGCCGATACGGCACGCCGTCTGCGGCTTGAGGCGATGATCGTGTTGCTGACCGTGATCGAGGTCCTGTTCACCTCGTATGCATTCTTCATCGAGCCGATCATGTGGCGGGATGAACCGCGGCCAAGGCCGCGTTGAGGTGGTCGGAAGCGGCGGCGGGATCGACCCATAGCCAGTCCGGCATCTGGTTGCGGAACCACGTCACCTGCCGCTTCGCATAGCGCCGCGTGTCCATCTTGCCGCCCGCGGCGGCCGCTTCGAGCGAGATTTCGCCACGCAGATGTCTGCGCAGCCAGGGCACGCCATGCGCCTTCATGGCCGGCAGATTCTCCGGCAGGTTGCGCGCGTCGAGCGCCCTCACCTCCTCAACCGCGCCGGCTTCGAGCATCAGATCAAACCGCTTCTCAATGCGCAGCTTCAGTTCCTCGCGGTTAGGCGTCAGAAAAATCTTGATTGCGCGCTCAGGCGCGATGAGCGCAGGCATGTCCTCCCGGTGCCAGTCGGACATCGTGCGGCCGGTCGCTTCAACCACTTCCAGTGCGCGCAAGATACGTGAACGATCACGCGGCATGATGCGCCCGGCGCTTTCCGCATCGCGGCACTGCAATTGCGCATGCAACGTCGCGACGCCTTCCGCTTCCAGGCGCGCTCGCAACCCCGCCCTGATCGCGGGGTCGATCGGTGGAATGGCTGCGAGTCCGGTTGTCAGTGCCATGAAGTAGAGGCCGGTGCCGCCGACCAAAACCGGCATCCGCCCGGCAGCCCTGACCTCCTGCAAAACGTTTCGAACATCGCCAAGCCAGCGCCCGACCGAATAATTCTCGGCGGCATCGACGTGGCCATAGAGGCGGTGCGGGACACGCTTCTCTTCCTCGGGCGTAGGGCGCGCGGTGATGATGCGGAGGTCGCGGTAGACCTGCATCGAATCGGCATTGATGACGACGCCGTTCAGCCGCTCCGCCAATTCCAGCGCCACGGCGGACTTGCCGCTGGCGGTCGGCCCTGCAATAAGCACCGCGTCTGCACGCCCCTCCTTGCCCCGATTGCTCATTGCATGACTCACGTTGCGACCCTGATCGCCAATCCGGCAACATCCATACTCCGCGATGACATCCTGGCGCGGGCGCACACCGCCCTCCCAGGCGCTGCGGCCGCGCTCTGGCTGGACCATGGTATCGCCGCCGACATCCCCTTTACCCCGGAAGCCGGCGCAGACCAACGTCAACTCGCCGACGGCATTCGCTCCGCGCTCTCTGGTGCGAAAATCGATGTCGTGGTGCAGCCTGCAATTCGCCGGCGCAAGAAGCTGTTCGTGGCTGACATGGATTCCACCATGATCGGCCAGGAATGCATTGACGAACTCGCCGATCTCGTCGGGCTCAAGGCGCATGTATCGGCGATCACAGAGCGCGCCATGCGGGGCGAAATCGCCTTTGAACCCGCCTTGCGCGAGCGGGTCGCGCTGCTCAAAGGCCTGCCGGAAACCGTGGTCAATGAGGTGATCGAAAACCGCATCACCCTGAACCCTGGCGCCCAAACCCTGGTCGAGACTATGAAGCGGAACGGCGCGCATACGTGTCTCGTATCCGGCGGCTTTTCGTTATTCACGCAGCGGATTGCCTGCATGATCGGGTTCGATGAGAATCATGCCAACACCTTGCTGATCAAGGACGGCAAGATGACCGGCGAGGTCGATGAGCCGATCCTTGGCCGCGAGGCCAAGCTCGACACGCTGCTCGAACTCGCGCGCTATCTGCAGGTGCCGCTGGAGGAAACGCTCGCGATCGGCGACGGGGCCAACGATCTTGCCATGATCGAGCGCGCCGGTCTCGGGATCGCCTATCACGCCAAGCCCGCTGTCGCCGCCGCCGCGCATGGACGGATTGATCATGGCGACCTGACCGCCCTGCTTTACCTGCAGGGTTACAAGCGGAGCGAATTCGTCACTCCATAAAAGGGGGCGATCAGCCCTTCAGACACGGACGGGGGCTTTGCGTGGCGGACGAATGCGGCGCAAGACAGTCACCATGTCATGGCGGTCGCAGATGACAGCGCCGCGCCCGATCGCAAGCCGGCGCTCATAGGCGGTCAGATCATAGTGAGGCAGGTCGGTCTTTGGCGGGCCCTGATAGGACGTCCGCTTGATGCCGAGCGCAGCCGCAAACCTATGGAGTTCACCGATGTCGTCGGCGAGCAGATGGCACCATCGCAACCCATGACACGGCCATATCGCATCGTCGATATAGACCGCCATGCGTGTCGCTGGAAGTTTACTGCAAGCTGAGCGCGACGAAGCGCAACTCGCCCGTCGCATTCGCGACCAGAAGCAGCGCTGATTTGCGTCCGTCCTTTTTCAGCTTGTCGATCTTCTTCTGGAAATCGTCGGCATTGGCGACCGCTTCCTGAGCCACTTCCACAATCACGTCGCCGACCGACAGCCGCTTCTCGGCGGCGGGCGAGGAGGGATCGATCGCGGTGATCACAACGCCTTTGATATTATTCTTGATCTTGTGCCGCTTGCGCAGCTCGTCGGAGATATTGGCGAGGTCGAGACCGAGCGCCTTCTTGACGACGGACTTTTCCTTGTCCTGCGGCGTGGTTGAGCGTGCCGAGGCCGGCTGCGGTTTCTCGCCGTCCTCGAGGCGGCCAAGCTTCACGGTCTTCCGGTGTTCCTTGCCCTTGCGGACAATGACGACTTCGACTTCCTTGCCGACGGCCGTGTCCGCGACGATACGCGGCAGATCGCGCATCGCTTTCACGTCCTTGCCGTCGAACTTCACGACGACGTCGCCAGGTTCGATGCCGGCGGGCTTCGCCGGACCGCGGTCGTCAACGCCGGCAATCAAAGCGCCGCGCGCCGGTTTCAGGCCCAGCGTCTCGGCGATGTCGTCGGTCACTTCCTGGATGCGAACACCGAGCCAGCCGCGCCGGGTTTCACCAAATTCGCGCAACTGATCGATAACGCCGACAACGGTTTTTGAGGGAACCGCAAAGCCAATGCCGATCGATCCACCGGAGGGAGAGATGATCGCGGTGTTCACGCCGATGACTTCGCCCTGCAAATTGAACAGAGGACCACCCGAATTGCCGCGATTGATGGCGGCGTCAGTCTGGATGTAGTTGTCATAGGGGCCGGAATTGATATCGCGATTGCGCGCCGAAACGATGCCGGCCGAAACCGAGCCGCCGAGGCTGAACGGATTGCCGATGGCGACCACCCATTCGCCAAGACGCAGCTTGTCGGAATCGCCGAACTTCACGGCGGTCAACGGCTTCTCCGGCTTCACCCGCAGCAGCGCCAGATCGGTCTTTTGATCGCGGCCGACAATCTCCGCCTTCAGGCGGGACCCGTCATTGAATACAACGGTGACTTCATCGGCCTCGGCAACGACGTGATTGTTGGTGACGACAAGGCCGGCGGCATCAATGACAAAGCCGGAGCCCAGCGAATTCACGCGACGCGGACCGGGATTCTGGTTCTCGCCCTGCCCGCCCGGACCGCGCCGGTTCTTGAAAAACTCCTCGAAGAATTCCTCGAATGGCGATCCTGGCGGCACCTGCGGCGTCCGGTTCTCGCCGCGCTGGCCGTTCTGACCGGCATTCGGGCGTGCTTCGACCTTCTGCGAGGTGGAAATATTCACCACCGCGTCGATAACCGTTTCCGCGACATCGGCGATGCCCTCCGGACCGCGCGCGGCGGCCGGCGTGGCCAGCGTCAGCGCCATCACAGCCGCAACGGCCAGTACGGGGCGACGAAACGCTTCGACAGATCGAACAACGACTGCGGACATGGTCTTCAGATCTCCAAGGGCGCTCTTCCAGAGCGGCGGCTTTACGGCACACTGCCCCCCTCGCGGGGACGGTGCAAGGGTGCGGGCAAGCGCGCCAATTAGAGAACGGATTGGGGCGGAAAAGCGGCCCGGATTCGGAATTTTCGGCCGGTTCACAAAGCCGTGTGCTTTAGCCCCGGATCGCCCAGATCAGCAGCATGCCGATCACAGCCGAGCCGATGCCGACGATTCGCAGCGCCCCGTCCGGGGCCTCCAGCACGCTCGTCATGGCGCGCTTGGTCCATTCCGGGAAGGCGGCGAACAGCAATCCTTCCAGAACGAAGACGAGGCCGAGTGCGACGAAGAAATCGGACATCCGCAAATCCGTGCGCACCCGCCCCCGTTCCGAAGGCTCAGCGTGGCTGGCCGGACTGTGCCGGCGCAGCAGCCGCGCCGTCACGCGGTTTTCCACTCGGGTCCGTGAAATAGCGGAAGAAATCCGAATCCGGCTTCAGCACCATACGGGTATCGTTGCTGCGCAGGCCCGCTTCATAGGCTTGCATCGACCTGTAGAAGGAAAAGAAGTCGGCGTCGCGGCCGAACGCCTGGGCAAAGATGCGGTTACGCTCGGCATCCCCCTCGCCGCGGATCTGCTCAGACTGGGATGTTGCTTCCGCGATCAGCACCGTGACGTCGCGATCAGCGCGCGATCGGATTTCCTGGGCGCGCTGGTTGCCCTGCGCGCGGAACTCGGCGGCTTCCCGCTGGCGTTCGGTCTGCATGCGCTGATACACCGCCTGACTGTTCTGCTCGGGGAGATCGGCGCGTCGGATACGGACATCCACCACGTTGATGCCGTAACGCTCCGCCTCGCGATCGAGCTGCTCGCGAATCCGGCCCATGAGGGCGCTGCGATCATCGCGCACCAGCGCCTGGAACGAGGATTCGCCGAGCACGCGGCGGAGCGCCGAATTCAGCAATTGCGAAAGCTGGGCGTTGGCGCCCTGAACGGTTCCGATCGCCTGATAGAAGCGCAGCGGATCGGTGATCTGATAGCGCGCAAAGGCGTCCACGACGAGGCGCTTCTGGTCCGAAGCAATGACTTCCTGCGCCGGATTTTCAAGATCGAGAATGCGCTTGTCGACGAAGATCACATTGTCGATGAAGGGCATCTTGAAATGCAGCCCGGCCTCCTTGATCACCGCACGCGGCTCACCAAAGCGCAGAACCAGTGCCTGGCGCGTCTCATAGACAGAGAACATTGCGCTGTAGCCGACGATCGCGGCGACGGCGATGATAACGAGGACGACCCCTCCGGCAATTCCGAGCCTCATTGGGCGACTCCCGTGCGGCGCTGCGGCTGCTGCGGAGCGGCCTGCGGGCGCGTTAATTCGTTAAGCGGAAGATAAGGCACGACACCGCCATTGCCGACGCCGGCATCCAGGATGATCTTGTCGGTGCCGCCAAACAGCCGCTCCATGGTTTCGAGATACATGCGCTGACGCGTGACCTGCGGCGCCTTGGCATATTCCTCATAGACTTTCAGGAAGCGCGCAGTCTGACCGGTCGCTTCCGCCACCGTCTGCTCGCGATAGGCCTCGGCAGCCTGCAGAATCTGCGCAACACGCCCGCGCGCCTCCGGGACGACGCGGTTGGCATAGGTCTGCGCTTCATTCTGCGCGCGTTCGAGGTCGGCACGGGCCGCCTGCACGTCGCGGAATGCGTCGATCACCTGCGCAGGCGGGTCGACTTTCTGCATCTGCACCTGGGTAATCAGAATGCCCGCTCGATATTCATCGAGCGTCTTCTGCATGAGTTCGTGGACCGCATTTTCAATGTTCTGACGATTCACCGTGAGAACTGACTGAATGTTGGAACGGCCGATCACCTCGCGCATCGCGCTTTCCGCAACCGCCTTCACCGTGCCTTCCGGATTCTGGATATTGAAAAGGAACTTGCCCGCTTCGCCCGGCCCCGGCTTGATTTTCCAGAACGCGGTGAAGTCGACGTCGACGATGTTCTCGTCGCCGGTCAGCATCAGGCTCTCTTCCGGCACGTCGCGCGAAGCGGTCCCGCGGCGAGCGTCATCGACAGTGCGCATGCCGACGGTGATCGCGCTGATGCGCTCGATATTGGGCTTCAGAACGGTCTCGATCGGATACGGCAGATGATAGCCCCATCCGGCCGGAACATCGCGAACATATTTGCCAAAGCGGAGGACGACGCCCTGTTCTCCGGGTTGAACGATGAAAAAGCCGGAAATGCCCCAAACCAGAAGGCCGAGCAACGCCAGCAGCAAAATTCCGCGGCCGCCGAGATTCCCGCCGGGAAAGACATTCTTCAGCTTGTCCTGGCTCCGGCGCAGAAGATCTTCGAGATCGGGCGGCGTAGAGCCTCCCGACGACTGAGGACCGGACCCCCACGGCCCCTTGGGACCCGAACCCCAAGGCCCGCCCTGATTGCTCCACGGCATCGACACATCTCCTTGAGCAGTACCGGTTTTCGGCCGGCAGCCCTGTTCCGGCCCGGGGTTATAGGGGAGCGGACGCTCCCTTACAACGCGCGTTCATGACGCGCCCGAGCGCTCATAGGTCACGAAACTAAAGCCATAATCGTCGTCGGGACCCTTTGGCTGCGGGCGGCGCTCGATTTCGCGCCACAACGTCGGATCGATTTCAGGCAGATAAGTATCACCCTCGGGTTTTGCATGCACCTCCGTGACCAGCAAACGGTTAGCGAAAGGCAGCGTCTGCCGGAAGATTTCGGTCCCGCCGATGATGGCGATCGAGTCCGCGTTCCGGCGCAACGCGTCTCCGCGGGCAGTTTCCAGCGCTTTGGCGACATCGGCGGCAACCACAACGCCCGGCGCTGTATAGCCCTGGTCCCGGGTCACGACTATGTTGGTTCGTTGCGGCAATGGCCGGCCGATCGACTCAAAGGTCTTGCGCCCCATGACAACCGGCCTGCCGACGGTGACGGAGCGGAAATATTTCAGGTCGGATCTGATCCGCCAGGGCAATGTATTGTTGCGCCCGATGACCCCGTTTTCGGCGACCGCCACGACGAGGATGATGTCGACGGGCCGTGACGCCGCCCCAGCGTTCTGGATCACACCGCAACCTCGGCCTTGATGTGCGGATGCGGGTCGTATCCTTCCAGCGCGAAATCTTCGTAGCGGAAGGCGAACAGGTCTTTCACATCCGGATTGATCCTCATCGTCGGCAGTGCGCGCGGCGCGCGCGACAATTGCAGATGCGCCTGCTCGACGTGATTGAGGTAAAGATGCGCATCGCCGAAAGTATGGATGAATTCGCCGGGCTTCAAATCCGTCACCTGCGCCATCATCATCGTGAGAAGCGCATAGGACGCGATGTTGAACGGCACGCCCAGAAAGATGTCGGCCGACCGCTGATAGAGCTGACAGGACAGACGACCTCGGGCGACATAGAACTGGAACAGGCAGTGGCACGGCGGCAGCGCCATGCGATCGACATCGGCCGGATTCCAGGCGCTGACAATCAGCCGGCGCGAATCCGGATTGCGCTTGATGGCGGCGACCACGTTCGCCATCTGATCGATCGCGCCGCCGTCAGGCGCCGCCCATGAACGCCATTGCCGGCCGTAAACCGGGCCAAGATCGCCGTTCTCGTCCGCCCATTCGTCCCAGATACGGACGCCGTTCTCATTCAGATATTTGATATTGGTGTCGCCATTCAGGAACCAGAGCAGTTCATGAATTATGGATTTCAGATGCAGCTTCTTGGTCGTGACCAGCGGAAAGCCAATGGCGAGATCGAAACGCATCTGATGCCCGAATACCGACAACGTTCCTGTTCCGGTGCGGTCGCGCTTTTCCGTGCCGTCGGCAAGCACTTGCTCCATCAGTTCCAGATATTGCCGCATGGCGGCGCCTCGCTCACTCGATTCGGCTGTTCAGCATATAATGCCGGGTCAGGATTGGAACAAACAGCGACTTTTTCAGGCTGATTGCAGCAAAAGGGCGGCCTTTCAGCCGCCCTTCAACAAGTTCTTTCTTGTTGATCCCGCTTACTGCGAAATGCCGGACGCCTTGATGATCGGCGACCATCTGTCGATTTCGCTGCTCACAAGCTTCGCCAGCGCCTCCTGACCGCGGCGATCCTTGCCGGGAATATCACTGCCGAGGTCAAGCAGCCGCTTGCGGACACCTTGGTCATCCAGGGCCTTGTCGAGCGCAGCACTGAGCTTGTCCAGTACTGGCTTCGGAGTGCCTTTGGGCGCGAACAATGCATTCCAGGCAACAGCTTGAAATTCCGGCATTCCCGCTTCCTTCGTGGTCGGAACATCCGGGAGAGCCGGATTGCGCTCAGGCGTTCCTATGGAATAGGCCTTGATATTCCCGGCCTTGATCTGCGGGACAAGATTGACGATCTGATCGCACATGTAATCGACCTGTCCGGCGACCAGCGCATTCAGCGCCGGACCAGTGCCCTGGAACGGGATCGCCGTCGGTTTCACCTTCATGATCGAATTCAGCAGCAGGCATGTTGTGAACGACACCGAGCCAACGCCGGCATGCGCCATGTTCATCTTGTCGGTATTCGCCTTAACGTAAGCGACGAATTCCTTCAGGTCCTTCGCAGGAAAGTCCTTCCTGGCGACGATCAGCACCGGCGTGCCGGCTGCGAGCCCGATCGGCTCGAAATCCTTCGAGGGGTGATAGGCGAGCTTGGGATAGAGCGCGACTGAGGCCGCGTGCGTACCCATATGCCCCATGATGATGGTGTAACCATCGTTGGTCGCCCGCATGGCACGGGTCGATGCGGTTGTCCCGCCGGCGCCGACGACGTTTTCGATCACCAATTGCTGGCCAAGCGTCTTGGACATGTGGTCGCCAACGATGCGCGAGACAATGTCGGTCGGGCCGCCGGCAGCAAAGGGAACGATCAGCGTGATTGGGCGTGCAGGATAGTCGGCCTGGGCGGCGGCCGGAACAGCATTCGAAAGAATCAGGGCACCAGCCATAAGTCCGGCCAGCCGAGACACAAGACGCATAGTCATCTCCCAAGGGGTGACGGAACCCAATAACGCCACGGAATGCGGCGTTAAACGGCAACGCAAATAGCGAAGGCCGGCGAAATCCGCCAGCCTTGTGCGTGTTTCGACTTATTAGCTCTTAGGCTGAATCAAACGAGATACGGTAAGTTCCTTACTCGACGAAAACCTCGTCGCGCTTCTTCCGTATCGCCGGCATCACGGAAAGAAGGAGAAGAATCGTGGCGACCGCAAGCAGCGCGCCGGAGATCGGACGGGTCAGGAATACCGTCGGATCGCCACGCCCGATCAGCATGGCGCGACGCAGGTTCTCTTCCATCAATGGTCCGAGCACAAAGCCGAGCAGCATGGGGGCCGGCTCGAAATCGTGCTTCACCAGCCAATAGCCGACCATGGCAAAGGCGGCAGTCATGTAGACGTCGGCCGGCGCGTTGTTCACCGAATAGACGCCGATGCAGCAGAACACGAGGATCATCGGATAGAGGTGACGATACGGCACGCGCAACAGCCGAACCCACAGGCCGACCAACGGAAGATTGATGACCACCAGCATCAGATTGCCGAGCCACATCGAGGCGATCATGCCCCAGAACAGGTCCGGTTGTTTGGTCATGACCTGCGGGCCCGGCACGATGCCGTGAATGGTCATGGCGCCCACCATCAGCGCCATCACGGCGTTCGGCGGAATGCCGAGGGTCAGCAGAGGAATGAACGAGGTTTGCGACGCCGCATTGTTGGCCGACTCGGGCCCGGCAACGCCCTCGATAGCGCCGCGACCGAACCGGCTCGGATCCTTGGAGATCTTTTTCTCGAACGTATAGGAAGCAAAGGCGGCGATGATGGATCCGCCGCCCGGCAGAATACCGACACAAGAGCCGAGCAGCGTTCCGCGCCCGATAGCCGGCGCCGCCGCCTTTAGATCGGCGCGCGTCGGCATCAGACCGGTGATCTTGCTCTCAACGATCGCACGATTGTGCGTTTGTTCAAGATTGCGCAGGACTTCGGCAAAGCCGAAGACGCCCATGGCGACGACGGCGAAGTTGATGCCGTCGGCCAGTTCCGGAATGTTGAAGTTCATGCGGCCGGCACCGGTTTCCAGATCCGAGCCGACCATCGAGAGCACGAGGCCGAACAGGATCATGGAAATCGCCTTCAGGACCGACCCCTTCGCCAGTACGACGGCGAAGATGAGACCAAGCACCATCAGCGAGAAATATTCCGCCGGTCCGAACAACAGCGCGACGTTGGTCAGCGGCGCAGCCAGCGCGGCGATCACAACCGTGGCAACGCAACCGGCGAAGAATGAACCGAGCGCCGCAATCGCCAGCGCAGGGCCGGCTCGGCCCTGCTTTGCCATCTGGAAGCCGTCCAGCGTCGTCACCACGGCTGCTGATTCACCCGGAATATTGACCAGAATGGCCGTGGTGGAGCCGCCATACATTGCACCGTAATAAATGCCGGCGAGCATAATGAGGGCGCCGACCGGCGGCAGTCCGTAGGTGATCGGCAACAGCATGGCGATGGTCGCGACCGGGCCGATGCCCGGCAACACGCCGATCAGGGTGCCGACCAGCGCGCCGACCAAACACAGCATGAGGTTGGTGGGCGTGACTGCGACGCTCAGGCCGAACGCGATATTGCTGAGAAGATCAAGCATGACAGATCAAAACCTCGGCCAGAGCTGCAACGGCAACTTCAGTCCATAGATAAAGAGAAACACGCAGAAGATCGTGAGGATGACGGCCCAGATCAGGCTCTGAAGCCAGCGGACTTCATTGCTGGCGCCGGCTGCGATCATGATCGTGAGAAAAGCGGTGATCACCAGCCCGACCGGCCTGATGGCGGCCGCGAAGAACAACACCGATGCGATGAACAGGACCGGACCACGAAAGCCATATTTCTCCAAGGGCGGCCCGTCAGTCAGCACGGCCGTGACTGCGATCGCACCGCCGACGATGAGCAGCAATCCGGCAAACAGTCGCGGCGCAGTGCCAGGTCCGAATGCAAATCCGCGCATGCCCGGAAGATCGCTGCCCGCCCACAGCGCGAACAATGCAAAGACCATCAGCACAAGGCCGCCGTAGAAATCTTGGGGATTACGGATCAGCTTGCGTGTGCCCGCGTGTTGCCCGTCGGCCATCCTCCCACCCCTCTGGACTTTATGACAGTTTAGCGTTTTTCTAGCAGATCGACTTTGGGGACCGGAAGCAACTTTTATCAAGGCGTGCAAGGTAATCGGGCAGGCTCCGCGCGCCTCTGAAGCATGACAAATGTGTCTCTGCTTATGCGCGCCATGCGAGCGCCGCTGGCATTTATATTGTCACGGGCAATGCATGGCGACTGATCGCGCGCGGCTTGCGATTCGCGCGCATATGATCCCCAATGTCCAAACAGCGAACGTTAAATGTTCAGTCGGACGGAGCAAACGGCGCCCGCCCTGTTTCGGAATGTGAACTCCGGCGCAAGCTCGCGCGCAGGCGCGGGCTCGTAGCCGCCCAGGATGGTCTTTTTTCCTCAACCATCCCTGCTTATATTGAGACTGCCGGCGCAAGCCGGCTATGGCGATAAATGGCCGTCGCAATAAACCTTTCGGACCCGGGGGCAGTACCCGGCGCCTCCACCAGAGCCCAGCGCGGCTGAGTTCCGGCGGGGGCGAAATAGGATCGACGAGGGCGTAAAAGGCGTGCTTTTGCCCGGCATGGTTCCGCCGTTATCGGGCCATTCGTATAGTTGCCAACGACAACTATGCTCCGGTTGCTCAGGCTGCGTAAGGCAGTTTGATAGACCGATCTAAAGCCCTGGCGGGTTAAGCTCCGTCAGGCGGGGTTCGGGGGCACCTGGCAACAGAAGCCCCCACTTTGTCTTCCGACTTTTTATCGAAGCTGACGTTTGACGGCCGGGGCGTTAGCATCTGTGATGCGAATCTTCCGAACCGAAGGGCAAAATGGCCGTCGATCACATCCGCTATGACCTGCTGGCCCAGGAGGCCCTGCGCGGGGTTGTCCGTCATGTCCTGGCCGATGCCGCCAGGAACGGCCTGCCCGGGGACCATCACTTCTATATTTCCTTCGATACCGGCGCCGAGGGCGTTCGCATCTCCTCGCGGCTGCGCGAGCAATATCCGGAAGAGATCACGATCATCTTGCAGCATCAGTTCTGGGATTTGAGTGTCACCGACGAAGGCTTCGAGGTCGGCTTGTCGTTCGGCGGCGTTCCGGAGCGCCTGGTCGTGCCCTTTGCTGCAATCAAGGGTTTTTTCGATCCGTCCGTGCAGTTCGGCCTGCAATTCGAGACCATCGAACCCGGCGCGGACGCCACAGCGGACGTTGACGGCGACAAAAGCGAAACGCCCGCAACCGCCCCCCTTCCCCAGGTGACATCCAACGGCGCCAAGCGGCCGGACCAGGAGAGCAAGTCGCCGGCCGACGCTCCCATCGATGAGACCCAAAGCGCGGAAGCCGCCAGCAAACCGAAGGGCGAAGTCGTGCGGCTCGATCGCTTCCGGAAAAAATAGCCCGACAATCAACACGTGGACGCGGCGCCGATGAAGACGCGGACGGAAAGCGACAGTTTCGGCCCGATAGAAGTTGCCGGTGACCGCCACTGGGGGGCCCAGACGGAACGCTCACGCAACAATTTCCGCATCGGCGATGAGCGCATGCCCACTGCGCTGGTGCGGGCACTGGCAATTGTCAAACGCGCCGCCGCAGAGACCAACGTGAAGCTCGGCACGCTGGACAGCAAACGCGGGCGCGCCATCGTGCAGGCCGCGCAGGAGGTGATCGACGGTAAGCTCGACGATCATTTTCCCCTGGTGGTCTGGCAGACGGGCTCCGGCACGCAAAGCAACATGAACGTCAATGAGGTGATTTCAAACCGCGCGATCCAGATGCTCGGCGGCGAGCCCGGATCGAAAAATCCGGTGCATCCGAACGATCACGTCAACATGAGCCAGTCGTCGAACGACTCGTTCCCGACCGCGATGCATATCGCCGCGGCGCAGGAGATCACGCAGCGTCTGCTGCCGGCGCTCGAACACCTGCATGCGGCGCTGGTGAAGAAGGAAAAGGAATTCGCCAGGATCGTGAAGATTGGGCGCACACACACACAGGATGCGACGCCGCTCACTCTGGGACAGGAATTTTCCGGCTATGCCGCGCAGGTGAAATCCGGCATCGCGCGGGTCAAGATGGCGATGAAGGATCTTTATCCGCTGGCGCAAGGCGGCACCGCGGTTGGCACGGGCCTGAACGCCAAACCGCAATTCGCAAAGATGTTCGCGCAGCGTGTAGCCGATATCACGAAGCTGCCATTCGTCTCTGCGCCAAACAAATTCGAGGCGCTGGCGGCACATGACGCCTACGTCTTCGTGCACGGCGCGCTGAATGCGCTGGCGGCCGGACTGTTCAAGATCGCAAATGATATCCGCCTGCTCGGCTCAGGTCCGCGGTCAGGTCTTGGAGAACTGATCCTCCCGGAAAACGAGCCGGGCTCCTCGATCATGCCCGGCAAGGTCAACCCGACGCAGGCGGAGGCGTTGACCATGGTGTGCTGCCAGGTGTTCGGCAACCACACGACCGTGACCATGGCGGCCAGCCAGGGGCATTTCGAGCTGAATGTCTATAAGCCCGTCTTGGCCTATTGCATGCTGCAATCGATTCGCCTTTTGGCCGACGCCAGCCGCTCTTTTACCGACAATTGCGTTGTCGGGATCAGGGCGGACGAAAAACGCATTAAGGAATTGATGGAGCGGTCCCTTATGCTGGTGACTGCGCTTGCTCCCAAAATCGGGTACGACAACGCCGCCAAAGTCGCAAAATTAGCGCACCAGCGCGGTACCACGCTGCGGGAAGAAGCCATTCGTGGCGGATTTGTGTCGGAAAAAGAGTTCGACCGCCTTGTGCGTCCGGAAAAAATGATCCGTCCCCACTAATAGTTTAAATGCAGCATTTCCGCTTAGGTTAAAAAAAACCGCATAATTGTGCGCTGCGCAATTCCGCCTTTTCAACGCCACGCTGTTGGCGCAATCAACAGCCCGTATGTGCTTGTTGGAAGGGGCCCCAGGGGGTCCGTTCATAACCGGTGCAAACCGGTCGATAACAATGGGCGACGTTGTCAATCTTCGAGGAGTGCGTAAGCGAGCCGCCAAGCAACTGCGAGAGAAGCAGGCTGCGGAAAACCGGTTCACTCACGGCCGATCGAAGGAGGAGCGTGCGGCGGACAAAGCGCGCAACGACAAGGCAGCCCGCGATTTCGACCGGCACCGGCTAGAAAGCGGAGAGGCCAATGAAATCACCGGTCGTGAAGCGGTCCATCGTGATCGCAGGCCACAAGACGAGCGTGAGTCTTGAGGATGCTTTCTGGAGGGGGTTGAAAGAAATCGCCGACCAGAACGAACAGACCCTCTCCGACCTCGTCGCCAGCATCGACTCGCAGCGCAAGCACGGCAATCTGTCATCTGCGATCAGGCTGTTCGTGCTGGATCATTATCGCGGGCAACGCGACAATGACAGTGGCAATCACCGCGATATGCCACACGCGGCGGTCGCGGGGCTACGCGCGGACTGACACTTTTCAGAAGCTCGATTCCCGCGGTGGCGGCAAGATCTGCGGAGCCGGCCGGCTCTGAGGTCGTGGTGCGCCTTGGACAGGTGCAAATCCGGGCGCCGGCTTTATGTCGATCGGCGGCGGCAAGGGCGCAGCGCGCAATTCCGCTGCCGGCTTGGTCCGCGGCAGAAGGGGCGGTTGTTCAGGCAATGTGATTTGCGGTGGCGTTGAAGCCGGCGACACGGACGAAGTCGCCGGCGGAACGCTGGCGCGCTCGATCGCCTCCAGCTTCTGCGATTGCTGTTCAACCGCCCGCAATGCGAGCCAGCCCGTCAGAGCTGCGACCTCAATGGTGCGCGCCGGTGAACCCACCGGCCCTTTCAGGCTCACCGAAATTTCCGGGCGGCCTGCCGATGTCGTCGCGGCTGCATCCGTCAGCATGATGCGAGAATCGATCGCGCCTTCTGTCAGATCCAGAACGCCCGACATCGTCACATCAGCGCCATGCGCTTGCGTCGTCACGGTACCGAAACGCACCTGTCCGGCGCTGATTGTGAACGGTGTCTCCGCGGCGCGGACCTGCAGCACACCAGCCTCCAGCGCCGGCTGCACAATGTCCCGGACACGAAAGCCATCGAGCGGCAATCCTTGATCGACGGCGCGCATTGCAACTGCAAAAGCCTTGGGATCAAGACCGTGGATACGCGCATCGGCCAGAGTCAATGTGCCGGCGCCCGCAAGCGATCCAATCAACGCTTTCGGAGATCGACCGGCGCCATCAAAATCAGCACCCAGATTGATCCGGCCCGATATCGGCGGCTGTTCCCTGCCGGCCAGCATGGCAGCGGCATCTACGTTGTTCAAAGCAATGCGCGCCTTTGCCGAAACTCCATCCGGTGTTTTCCGTGCGGAGATTTCGCCTGACACGCGCCCTTTGGCAAATTCCGCCTCCTCCAACTCAATCCCCAAATCCGAAGGCGCAAGCCGCAATACACCTTTCACGCCGTGCAGGGACAAGGCGTGGGTCAGGCCCGCGTTCCTGACGCGAAATGCGATCCGTCCGCTTGCTTGCGCGTAAAGACCGCGCGAAAACGGCTCTTCTGAAATCAGCTTGCCGTCGGTGAAGCCGGTCGCGGCTGCGACGACGTCCGTTGCATTGATCGCATCTGCTTCAATGTCTCCTTCGACATCGATGACTGGTCCAAAAGTCATGCCGAGCCGACCGCGCACGGGCGCGCCGGCAATTTTCGCCGACAATTGATCCAGCTTCAGCGTCTTGCCAGTGATGGCCGCATTTGTTGTCAGCGTAACGGGCAAATATCGCCCCTGCTGCAGCAGTGCTCCGGCATCCGCTCTCGCAATGGCCAGGTCGAAATCGCCTGACAAGCCCTGATCGGAAAAGGGCCGCAAGTGCCCCTTGGTGCTCGCATCGAGATGGGCGGAAGCGATGCTGCCATCAACGCGCATGTTGCCATTCAGCGGGCCGCGCGCAGACACCGAAATCCTGGCCGGCGAATTGTCGGCCGTGATTAAACGATCCAAGCCGGCCATGCGCACAAGCGCTCCGGCATCATCGCTGGTCAACTCCCCATCAACCTCCAATCGCGCCTTTGCCGCATTGGCCATCGTCCCCGTTGCGGTGCCTTTGAGCGAGAGCTGCGATTTTCCGAGTCGGCCGCCGAGATCGAAGCGGGCCAGACTTTGTCCGGCCGGCTGACCGGACGCCGCGCCGACCTCCAGCGTGGCGTGCAGACTGGCATTGCCGGCCCGTTCGGAGATGCCCCGCGTCAGCTCGAGCGACTGCGGGGCAAATTTCGCGACAAGCGCGGTCAAGCCCGACAGATCGCGCGCATCCAGATCAACGCTCATGCTGCCGCGCGGCGAGGCGGAGGCCGTATCAATCAGGCCCCTCGCGTCGATCCTCGCCCCGCCGAAATCACCGATATTGAGGCGATCGATCTTCAAACCGCCGGCGTCGAAGCTCGCCTTCACATGCGCGCGTTGCGCATCGAGGCCGGCAAAGCGCGCGCGCTCCATCTCCAGGACCAGCGAAAGCTCGCCTGGCTTTTCGATCTTGCTGTCCTTCAGCAGCACGTTCCCAAGCGCCATCATCGCATCAATATCGACGTCGACGGCTCTCAACTCGGCATCGAGACGCGCCTTGCGACTGTCGTCGGGATACCGGTATGCCAGGCGGCCGTTGACCGGCTTGCGATCAACCTCGAAACTCAACCGCTCGATCGCAAGCTTGCTGTCATCGATGATGATCTCGCCACGCCCGCGAAAGGGCGATGCCGAACCTGACGATGTCTCAGTCTTGCCTTCCAGCCAGGCGAGGAATGCCCGCGGATCGACCGAGCTGATTTCGGCAGGGCCCGAGAACGAGAGGCCGTTCGCCGTTGTCAGACGGCCGCCTACCTGAACTTGCGTGAAGCCGGGTGCGCGGAATTCAACACCCTTGAAGGAAATGCCGCCGGCATTTGCGGAAACGTCGCCGCGCAAGGACTGGATCGTGCCGCCGCCCAACGTCACGCCGTCGATGCCAAATCCGATCTGCAGCGGCAACGGCGAGTTCGACAGACTTGGCACGTATTCAGCAAGCGCCTTGATCGCGCTGGCCGGATCGCGCCGCGGCTGGCCCTGCGAGGCCAGGGCGCGATCCAGATCGATCTGACGTGCGGACACGACAGCTTCGACATGGGGGTTGCCGCCAAAGGTCATCTCGGCGGTGCCGGTCGCCTTCAGCGCGCGCTCTTCTGGGCCGTATTGCAGTTCCAGTTGCTCGAACAATGCCGATGCCTGCGTCGCCGTCACCCGCGAAGTGATCCGCCACGGCTCACCCAGAATGGTCTTGCCATCTGCGAGCACAACGCCGACCGGCCGCGTCAATGTCAAAGCACCCTCGAAACGCGGCGCGCCATCCGCGAACGACAGTGTCCCCTCGCTGTCGGCGAGCAGCGGGATATCGGACGGCTCCAGGCTCAGCTTGATTTTGGTGTCGCCGTCATCCGAACGCGTTGTGGAAATGCGATAACCGTAAAGTCCACCGTCGAGGACGAAGGCGCCCTCGCCCCGAAAAATCCCGGCACCCAGCGAACGCACATCACCGCCGAACCAAAGCTTTTCGAATACGGCCTGTTTTCCGCTCGCAGCATCGGCCAGCGACACACGCGCATCTTCGATGGTCAGCTTGCCGATCGAGATGTCATTCAGATTGAAGCCGACGGCCAGGTTGGGAACGTTCAGGCGGCCATCCTTGCCGAGACCGGCAGCAACATCCGGCCCAACCAGTCGCAATTCCGTAGCGCGCAACTGTCCGCGGATCAGGCTGCCCAGCGCAAGCTCGATCCCGAGCGCCTTGGCGCGCAGGGGCTGCTGTGCACTATCCGAGCCGATGTCGATGCCACTCAACAGCAGCGACGGCGACGGCAACAGGCGCACGTCGATCGGCCCGCTGACGCGGACGGGGAGACCGAGCGCCCGGCTGGCCTGCATTTCGAAAGCTGGGCGATACTGGGACCAGTCGATGAACAACGGCCCGATCAGCGCCGTCAGAAGCGCCAGGATCAACGCGATCGCCAGACCAAGCAGAGTCGTCTGCACACCCGCACCAGGAAGTTGAGTCACCGCGCCCATTCGCCCGATCGGCTGGGTCTCCGTGACCATAACCGGGCGGCCCGCTGCGGCAAAACAAACGTCCGGGAAGTGGCTGCGACGGTTTTCCTAGGCAGAAATGCCGTTGAACAGCGGCATTTCTGTGATGGGATTTCAGGCCTCCGGCAGCATTTTTCCCGGATTCATGATGTTGTTTGGATCAAGCGCCTGCTTGACCGCCCGCATGGCCGCCAACGCCGCTGGCCCGTGCTCGGCCGGGAGATATTTCATCTTGCCCTGCCCCACGCCGTGTTCGCCTGTGCAGGTGCCTTCCATGGCCAAGGCCCTGACCGCCAGCCGTTCCAGAAACTTCTTCGCAGTTTTGATTTCTTCCGGCTTCTCCATGTCGATCAGCAGGGAGAGGTGGAAGTTTCCGTCTCCGACATGCCCCACCAGCGGCGCCAGCAGGCCGGTCTCCCGCGCATCGCGCTGGGTCTCGGTCACGCATTCTGCCAGCCGCGAGATCGGCACGCAGACGTCGGTTGCCAGCGCGCTGGCGCCCGGGCGCAAGCCGCGCGCCGCCCAATAGCCGTCGTGCCGCGCCTGCCATAGCCGCGTGCGGTCTTCCGCCTTGGTGGCCCATTCGAACGGTCCGCCGCCGAGATCGGCCGCAATCTCGCCGAAGCGCTCGGACTGTTCCTTAACTCCCGCATCCGTGCCGTGGAATTCGACCAGCAACATCGGCGTCTCGGGAAGATTGAGCTTGGAATAGGCATTGCACGCGCGGACCTGCACTTCGTCGAGCAATTCGATGCGCGCCACCGGAAGGCCGGACTGGATCGTCAGAATCGTGGCGTTGCAGGCCGCCTCGACCGACGGAAACGGACAGATGCCGGCCGCGATCGCTTCCGGAATGCCGTGCAGCTTCAAGGTGAGCTCGGTGATCACCCCGAGCGTGCCCTCCGATCCGACGATCAGGCGCGTCAGATCATAGCCGGACGAAGATTTTCGTGCTCGTCGCGAAGTCGTCATCGTCTCGCCGCTCGCCAGCACCACCTTCATCGACAACACGTTATCTTTCATCGTGCCGTAGCGAACGGCATTGGTGCCCGAGGCGCGCGTTGCCGCCATGCCGCCGAGCGACGCGTCGGCGCCGGGATCGATCGGAAAGAAAAGGCCCTGGTCGCGCAGATGTTCGTTGAGTTGCTTGCGGGTAACGCCGGGCTCGATGACACAATCAAGATCTTCGGCGTGCACGGTCAGAATACGGTTCATATCGCGGAAATCGATCGAAACACCGCCTTGCGGCGCGTTGATATGGCCTTCCAGTGAGGTGCCGGTGCCGTAGGGAATCACGGGCACGCCGTGCTGCGCACAAATTCGCACAATTTTCTGCACATCTTCGCCACTTTGCGGGAAGACGACGGCGTCCGGCGGCTGGTTCTCGATCCAGGTGAGTGTATTGCCGTGCTGTTCACGCACCGCATTTGACGTGACCACGCGATTGCCGAACGCGGCCGTCAATTCCCGGATGACCGCCGCAACAGCGCCTTCCTTCGGTTTTTTCGAGAGTTTTTCCTGCGCAATCGCAGTCATTTCGGTCTTCCTGCAGCGGTTTCTAGGTTTCCCGCAACTTAGCAGAGCGCGATGGCCGCAGGCAAAATGCCGTTCCGGCGCGCGGCAGATATGCCGGAATCTTCATTTACAGGAACAAATCGCCGTTTCAGGATGTTTGCTTGTTATGCTCGATCGCGTCGATTTTGAACCTGTCTTCTTTGCACCGTTCGTCTCCTCGGTGATGCGGGTGGAGCCGCATTGGATCGACTATAACGGCCATCTCAACATGGCCTATTACAACGTGTTTTTCGACAAAGCCGTTGACGAGATTTACGAATTGGCGGGGATCGGCAGGGATTACCTGACAACGCGGCACCGCTCCTTTTTCAGCGCCGAAGTGCATATCCGCTATTTGCGGGAGCTGCATAGCGGCGATCCGGTGCGGGTGACGTTCCAGCTCCTGGACTATGATTCCAAGCGGCTGCACTATTTTGAGCAGCTATTTCATGCAGTTGAGGGGTGGGTGTCGGCGACCTCCGAGAATCTGTCGCTGCATGTCGACATGGACCGCAAGAAGGCCGCGCCGTTCACCGACGACGTGTCCAAGCGGTTGAGCCGGTTGAAGAAATCGCACGCCCGCCTGCCCCGCCCGGAGGCGGTGGGGCGCCGGGTCATGATGCCGGCAAAGGCCTGAATTCCGGTCCAGCTCGCGCCGAGCCGGCCGGCCCTCCCTCGCGCCGAACAGGCCGGTCCTCCCCGCGCCCAACAGACCGGTTTTCCAGCGAAAAAAGCGATCTTCCGTCGGAACTTAAGGGACATCTGCCGCCCGCCTCTCCCGTTTCAATGCCCGAGATGCCATGTTGCCTTCATGCTCATAGAAATGCCGATCCTTGGGCGCGAGCGTCGATCCTCGGGCGCGAGCACGCCGATCCTCGCGGATGAGCGTCTTGATCCTCGGCGACAATAAAGAGAACAAGCACGACGACAACAACATGGCCGATTCGACCAAGCCTCTCCCCGTTCCCCCGCCCCGCGCCGCCGGCGGCATTGCCGCGCGCGCGATGGCGGCCGCGCGCGGAACCCATTTCGGCTATCTCGACGGGCTGAATCCGGAGCAGCGCCTGGCGGTCGAGACGCTGGACGGCCCGGTGCTGGTGCTGGCGGGCGCGGGCACCGGCAAGACGCGCGTCCTCACCACCCGCATCGCGCATATCCTCAATCTCGGCCGCGCGCACCCCTCGCAGATCCTTGCGGTGACCTTCACCAACAAGGCGGCGCGCGAGATGAAGCTGCGCGTCGGCCAGATGGTCGGCGAGATCGTCGAGGGCATGCCCTGGCTCGGCACCTTCCACTCGATCGGCGTGAAGATCCTGCGCCGGCATGCCGAACTCGTCGGGCTGAAGAGCGGCTTCACCATCCTCGACACCGACGACCAGATCCGCCTGATCAAGCAACTCCTGGAAGCGGAAAACATCGACGAGAAGCGCTGGCCCGCGCGCGTCTTCGCCGGCGTGATGGACGGCTGGAAGAACCGCGGGCTGACGCCTGAGCAGGTGCCGGCCGGCGAAGCGATGAGCTTCGCCAACGGGCGCGGCTTTGAGCTCTACAAGGCGTATCAGGAGCGGCTGAAGATTCTGAACGCGGTGGATTTCGGCGACCTCTTGCTGGAGACCATCCGCCTGTTCCGCGAGAACCCGGATGTGCTGCGCGATTATCAGCGGCGCTTCCGCTACATCCTGGTGGACGAGTATCAGGACACGAACGTTGCGCAGTATCTGTGGCTGAGGCTGCTGGCGCAGTCGTCAACCTCGCCATCGCCTTCTGCGTCATCACCGGGCCGACGCGAAGCGTCGAGTCATCGCAAGTCGGATTCATCCGACTTGCGCATTGATGATGCTGAAACTCGGGTAGACCCGAGTTTCGGTGCTCCCGATCAGGCGAGCACTGTGCCCACCACTCGGGATGGCCGGGACAAGCCCGGCCATGACGAAGGAGAGAGAGGCGCGGCGCTCACCTCCCAATCGTCATTGCCGGGCGGAAGGAGCGAAGCGCCGTCTTCGCGCCTGGAGACCCGGCAATCCATCGTTTCGCAAGAGGATGGATCACCGGATCACGACGCACCTGCGGTGCGTCGGCCCGGTGATGACGAAGGAGAGAAAGGCGCGGCGCTCACCTCTCAATCGTCATTGCCGGGCGGAAGGCGCGAAGCGCCGTCTTCGCGCCTGGAGACCCGGCAATCCATCGTTTCGCAAGAAGATGGATCACCGGGTCACGACGCACCTGCGGTGCGTCGGCCCGGTGATGACGAAGAAGGGGAAGCGGTCGTTCCGGGATGCCCCGAAGGGGCGGACCCGGAATCCATAACGACAGACCAAGATTATCATAAAATCGCGGCTCGCGGTCTTGCGCCCGCGCCCGTCGCGCCACACCGCGAAATCGGGGAGAGGGAAAGAGCCGCGAGCGGGGAGAGGGAAAAAGAAATCAAAAACATCTGCTGCGTCGGCGATGACGATCAATCGATCTATGGCTGGCGCGGGGCGGAGGTCGACAACATCCTGCGGTTTGAAAAGGACTTTCCCGGCGCGATCGTCATCCGGCTGGAACGGAATTACCGCAGCACCGGACACATCCTCGCCGCCGCCTCGCATCTCATCGCGCATAACGAAGGCCGGCTCGGCAAGACGCTGCGCACCGAGGACGTGCCGGGCGAGAAGGTGACCGTCACCGGCGCCTGGGATTCGGAAGAGGAAGCGCGCGCGATCGGCGACGAGATCGAGGAATTGCAGCGCGCAAAGCATCCGCTCAACGAGATCGCGATCCTGGTGCGCGCCTCGTTCCAGATGCGCGAATTCGAGGACCGCTTTGTCACCCTCGGCCTGCCCTATCGCGTGATCGGCGGCCCGCGCTTCTATGAGCGGGCGGAAATCCGCGACGCCCTCGCCTATCTGCGCGTGGTCAACTCCGCCAGCGACGATCTCGCCTTCGAGCGCATCGTCAATGTGCCGCGGCGCGGGCTCGGCGACGCCACCCTGCAGCAGCTTCACGATTATGCGCGCGCCCGCCGCATCCCGCTGTTCGAGGCGGCGCGCGCGATGATCGAGACCGATGAACTCAAGCCCAGGCCGCGCGGCTCATTGCGCGACCTTGTCACCTCGTTCGAGCGCTGGCGCGCGCAGAACGAGACCATGCCGCATGACGAACTCGCCGAGATCGTGCTCGATGAGTCCGGCTACACCGCGATGTGGCAGAAGGACCGCTCCGCCGACGCCGCCGGCCGGCTGGAGAACCTGAAGGAGCTGATCCGCTCCATGCAGGATTTCGAGAACCTCGCCGGCTTCCTCGAACACATTTCGCTGGTGATGGACCGCGACGGCGAAGGGCTCGACGACGCGGTCAACATCATGACGCTGCATTCGGCCAAGGGGCTGGAATTCGACACCGTGTTCCTGCCCGGCTGGGAGGAAGGCCTGTTTCCGCATCAGCGCGCGCTGGACGAAAGCGGGCGCGCGGGACTTGAGGAAGAGCGGCGCCTGGCGCATGTCGGGCTGACGCGTGCGCGGAGGCGCGCCAAGCTCTATTTCGCCACCAACCGCCGCATGCATGGCTTGTGGAATTCGACCATCCCCTCGCGCTTCCTCGACGAATTGCCGGAGCAGCATGTGGAGGTGACCGAGAGCAAATCGAGCTTCGGCGGCGCGGCCTATGGCGGCATGGGCGGCGGCTATGGCCCCTCGCGCTTTGACTCGTTTGCGCCGTCGGGCTCGTCCTATTCCACGCCCGGCTGGCAGCGCGCGCAGAAACGCCGCGCGCGCGAGGACGATTTCGGTTTCGGGGATGAGGGCTCCGAATACGACACCGAGGCGCGCTTCATCGATGAGGACACAGGCGGCGCCGCGCGCTCGGCGAAGTCCCCTCCCCCCTTGTGGGGGAGGGATAGGGAGGGGGGCCGTGCGGGCTCCCACTCAGCGCGCAAGACAGGCACAAGCAAAGGCCGCTTCGCCGCGCGCCGCGAACCGCTGACCATCGAGGGCGAGCTGGTCGCCAAATCCACCGGCACCTCGCAATTCACAGTCGGCGACCGGGTTTTCCACATCAAGTTCGGCAACGGCAACGTCACCTCAATCGACGGCAACAAGCTGACGATCCAGTTCGACAAGGCGGGCGAGAAACGCGTGGTGGATAGTTTTGTCGAGAGGGTGTGAGGGCAAATCACATAGTGCGCTCACACTTGCCCGCACCTATCACACATACTCAGGTCTTCCAGGCATCCCACAGCTGCAACAGTAGCCCCACGAAGATCAAGCAAAGCGCTAAACCCGACATTATCCGATAGTGGCGCCTTTTCTCATCAGCACCACCATCGTCACCCCCCTCGAGGGTGATGAAAGTCTTGCTCTCAAATTCAAAATTTGGCTGCGGCGGCCCCCAAACGAAAATCATTAGAACGCCAACTGCTTCAACTATAAGTCCCACCACAGTCAGTGATTGACCAAACATAAGCCCCTCCCCTGTCAAGTGGCCAGCCAGCAATTCGCTTAGTTATCTCCCACAACTACTTACTTAACAGGCGAATATGGTCCGCGGCGAAATTCGCCATCCTTACTGACGAGAGTCCTTCGGAAAACGCCTCATCAATATTCTTTCCCCGCACCACAGCGTCATAAAATCCACGGGTAAACGCTATCGCAGCATCATCCTCAATCGTCTCTCCCATTCCAATCGTAAACGGGGAAATCGATTCATTAAGATTCTTCACTGAATCGCAGGCATTCAAAATGACTGCCTTAATTGACTTTTGTCGATCCAGCAATTCGGCGACCGCTTTCAGCGAAACCTTTTCCGCGTTTCCATGTTCATTTTCAAATAGCAAACTATCGCCATCTGAGTGACCCGCGAAATGAATTAAGTCATAGCTCCCATCCAGCAGCCTTCTTCGAAAATCAGTGGGCGTTGCAGCGGGAAGATGATCGACCGACACTTTGATCGTTTTTGCATCCTTCGTGCTTTCCTGCAAAACCCGCAATTCGCCATTTACTCGCAGGGCATCGCTATCCATCGGACTGCAAGCTACGAAAAGGACGCGAATGGTATCCAGAATATCACCCAATTCACCAACCAGGCCCTCAGTGCCTCTAATTTCAGATTTGAAATCGTTGTCCAAATCTTTCCATGCAGCACGAAGATCGGAACGCAGCGCATCTAAATCTAACGACTTCCTCTTTGTGCCCGCCTCTTGAACGCTATTACTTACTCGTATCGCCTCTGTTCGTAGTGTATCGGCAAGCTCAGGTCGCGTCTTTTCCACCGCGCTCGAAATTCTTAAACACAGAGCCACGATGGCCCTGTTTGTATCACCGCGATCAAATGGCAGCTTAGTGCTCAGACCTTCGTGCCCGCCCAAACTTTCGAGAACTTGATGAGCAACTCTTCTGCCCTCTTGAGAGAACTCGGCAGGAGACTGCATGAACGGCTGTTCGTTTTGACCAATCCGCAATTCTTTAGCCATGCGCCCGATCGTTGCCGCCGGCACAGCAGGGCAGGAGCACACTTTGGAACCGCATTGGCCGCATAGCCCTGGATACCTTGACAGGAATTCTGACTCAAAATCGAATTTCTCACCGTCTTGTGCCAACCTAATGGAGTGTTCGTTCGCTATCCCCATCAAGTATGAAAATGTATCGGCAGCTTCTCCGAGAAAGTATCGAGGATGAACTTCGAAAACGCGAACAGCTTCGGCAAGCTCTCCTAATTCCTCTAACAATCCGATTGTGCTCCGACCATGCTCTTCTAAGGATCGCGGATATATTTTTTGGAACATTTCCTGCCAATCGTTCAGCCCCACAGGCCTCGTTTCCCAATTGGCCTCAAAGTATTTTGCAAGTTCGTCGTGGTTTACTGTCGGACTTGTCCCTTTTACCAGTTTGCAATCTGCTTCTCGGTGTGGAGCTGAACGACAATAAGGACAAACTCTCGGAAATTTTCTGAATACAAGTTCTTCTACACTTCGAATGCGCATTTTAGCGAGCAATGGAAAGTACCAGCCCAGCGCCTTGCATAACGCATCGGTTACATCGAGGCCCTCTCGCTTTTTTTTCCGATCATGAATTGTGAGCATTCCGCACACCTCTACGAAGTGTGCAAACGTGGCAGTACTAGTACGAGACATATTCTTGTCTGCGTAAATGTACGCCACCATTTGATATAGCTCGTCGAGCCGTAATGCCATGCGATCCCCCAAGCGAAGGCCGCCTAGCTTAATTTAATACCACCAGGAAACACAACCTTAAGGCGAGATTGCCCACGTCTGCGTACCGGCGAAATGGCGCACGACGCCGACTGACAAAGTCGGCGCTCTCACGCAGAGCATCCTCGAACGAAGCTGCAGCGCCCGATCCTCAGCCTATACGGCCCAGCCGAATAATCCACAAACGACTGTGGTTATTTCGGGCGTGGTATCGATGAGGACGACACGCCCCTTGGAGAGGTCGAACGCAACGCGCACGCCGGAAGGGGTGAACTACGACCGTGCCAACGCGCACTCCGCGTGGCGCGAACCGCTGACCATCGAGGGCGAGCTGGTGGC
This sequence comes from Pseudorhodoplanes sp., assembly GCA_032027085.1. Lineage (NCBI taxonomy): Bacteria > Pseudomonadati > Pseudomonadota > Alphaproteobacteria > Hyphomicrobiales > Pseudorhodoplanes > Pseudorhodoplanes sp. Next base: position 4,791,435 of record JAVSMS010000001.1, read on the forward strand.
CAAATTCACCGGCACCTCGCCGTTCAGCGTGGGCGACCGTGTGTTTCACATCAAGTTCGGAAACAGCAGCATCACCCGCCATCGACGGCAACAAGCTGACCATCCAGTTGGACAAGGCGGGCGAGAAGCGCGTGGCGGATCGTTTTGTGGAGAGGGTAGACTGAGGATCAATAACCCCTAGACGCGCTCTTAATGATTGGAGATATTCGAACCCACACGTTACGCGTGCAGGGGACGCCATGGTTGATTACAGCCGATACGGCCTAGGAATTCCATTACCCGTCAAACGCAAAGTGTTCGTCAGCTATCACCACGGCGGCGATCAATACTATTACGACGATTTCTCGCGCCACTTTGATGAGAACTATCAAATTCTCAGAGACAATTCGTTGGAAAGAAAGGTGCAAAGCGATGACGTTGAGTACGTCATGCGCCAAATCAGAGAGAATTATGTCTCCGGTAGTTCCTGCACAATCGTTTTGTGCGGCACGCAAACACCCTTCCGCAAATATGTCGACTGGGAGATCTCGGCCACCCTGGATAAGCAGCACGGACTGATTGGAGTAAAGCTTCCAACACTCCAAGTCGTAAACAATGGCTGCGCGAAACCTGAAAGATTGCAAGACAACTTAGATAGTGGTTACGCGGTCTGGACTTGGTGGGAATCCATAATCTCTCAACCCGCCGAGTTTGCCAAATTAATCGAACAGGCGAACAACAAATCAAAAGAGCTGATCGTTAATACGCGCGCTCGCCGTTTAAGGAATGGCTAGTTCAATGGTTTCAACTACGCCATTTCTTTCTGTATATGTTGCTTGGCATCCCAAATTTGCTATCGGCGAAAAAATCGCCGAAGCACTTCACAGCCACTTCCGACGCAACTTGCTAACTAATGTTGCAGGTGGAGCGGGCGTCAGTGTGATTTTTCGATCGACCCCGATCGAAACCCTAGCTACCCCATTGAAAATCGACTTTCAGGATTCCGCCGCCACCGCTGTGGTTGTTCTTGTTGACGAAAACCTCAACAACGATCCGGCATGGATTCAATATGTTGATGAGTTGGCCCAAAATGCTGAAAAATTTGGCCTTCGGGCGCGAGTCTTTCCTGTTGCCATGTGCGAGAATGCATACAAAACAGGAAAATCTGTGCGAGAACTAAATTTCATAAGGTGGGATGGTTGGTTCGGCGACTCACTAGAAGACAAACAACGGAAGCTCGCATTTCAGCTTACTTATCAGTTTTGTCGAATGTTGCGCGTATACCTAACGCATTTGGAACATCCTGATAAAAATCCTGACGAGCTAACTGTCTACCTTGAGAGAGTCAGAATTTTCATAAGTCACTCAAAGCATGATGACTACGGCGAGAAAATATCCAAGAAAATATGTGATAGCATTTCGTCGGAAAACGACCTCGACAGCTTCTTCGACGTAACGAACATCCCGCCCGGCGTGCAGTTCTCAACGGTCATAGGTCACAACATAAAACTTAGCGCTGTTGTCGCAGTCCATACTGACAGTTTTTCTTCCAGGGAATGGTGTCGGCGCGAGGTATTAACGGCTAAACGACATAACGTGCCATTCGTAGTGGCCAATTGCATCACAGACTTCGAAGAAAGGGGTTTCCCATACATGGGAAATGTCCCCGTAATCCGAATGGAGCCCGAAGCAGATCACCGCATCTCATTTGTAATCGCGCGGCTTATGGATGAGGTCTTGCGAGCCTTCTTGTGGAAATGTCGCATTCACATCGCTAGGTCCTCATTACCCGCCAATATCCAGTTCCTTCCTAGAGCCCCAGAGCTGATTTCACTTGTGACTTTGCTAAGGGATAATAAAGCAACACCAGTCGACACCGTAATTTACCCTGATCCGCCACTTGGATACGAAGAACTAGACTTATTCGAGTCGCTTTCAAGCAACCTCCAACTGCGGAGCTACACACAGTGGCTCGCTTTGCAATCTCTGTAGCTTGCTATGCAAGATCGGCTTTTTCTCAACGACGCAAGAATTGCACTGTCAATATCGGATTCCCCTGATCTACTTTCCCGCGGCCTTGGCAAGGCTCATCTTCGCGATGTTGCCGTCGAAATTGCTCGCTATCTAATGAGTGCCGGCGCGCACCTGCTTTATGGTGGTGATCTGCGGACACAGGGATATACTGAAGTACTTTGTGAGATCGCTGCACGACATCACAAACTCAATCCTGACAACACAGTTTCATTTACAAATTATCTTGCTTGGCCGACATACGCGGATTGGGGCGAAGACGAATTTTCAGCGCTGTTTAAAGCAACCGGGCGGCATGCCGAGTTTATATTTCTTTCGCCCTCTGGAGCGGGCATAAACATTCTAGCGGATCGCACGGATTGGCCAAGAAATTGGGCTTTGGGCTTGTCTTCAATGAGAAGAGTTATGACGTCAGATAGCGACGCTCGAATTTCATTGGGTGGAGCAATTTCAGGCTATAAAGGTCGCATTCCGGGCGTTGCTGAAGAAGTATCGCTGGCACTTGAAGCATCTAAGCCGGTCTTTTTAGTGGGCGGCTTTGGCGGCTGCTCACGCGACATCGCTCAAGAGCTAAATCTTACTGAAGCCGACCCAGTCGAGCGAAACTGGGAAGGCCGGAACCTTTTTAGGGGTCTGACTTATAGGCAACTCAACAATGGGTTGGCTCAAAGCGAAAACAGACGCCTTGCTGAAACACCACATACGGATGAGATAGTTGCACTGATCTTGCGCGGGTTTCATAGGCTTAGCTTAGGAATCGCAGCCGATTAATTGCGAAACCATTGTGCATTGTTGGCCTACATAGTGCTACCCTCCCCACATCATGATGAAACGCGAGACCTTCGAGATCGCTCCATCTACGTGCCGGTGAAAAGGCGCGCAACCCTGGAGCCGACGAAGGTCGACACGCTGGCGCGTGGATGCAATGGCCACTGCCTTGTAGTTGCAATTTCTGGCTCTGACCGTCAGATTCCAGAACTTGGGATGAACCGACGGAAGGCTGGGATTAATTGCCGGCGGACGACAGTAAAATCGGGACGGACTGGAGCGATGACGAACTGGACGCCATCGTCGCCGACTACTTCGCCATGCTGGAGGCGGAGCTTTCCAAGCGACCCTATGTGAAAAGGCGCCACAATGCGGCGCTCCAAGAGAAGATTGGCCGGACCCAGGGCGCGATCGAATTCAAGCATCAGAATATCTCGGCTGTCCTCGAAGAACTGGGCGAGCCGTGGATTCCTGGCTACAAGCCGATGCGGAATTATCAGGAAGCCATTTTCCCGGCCATCGAGCGCTATCTTTCGAGGAATCCGGCCGTCCCCTACGAACAATTGCCGCCGGCCGTGCTGCACGCCGCCGAAGACTCCGGGAACATGCTGCTCGACCCGACGGGCGTGTTCATCGAACCTCCTGCACCGGCAGAAAGGATTCATCGCCCGCCGGCGCTTGAGCGCCTTGTGAGAAAGTTCGATCCCGTGGAGCGGGACCACCGCAATCGCAAACTGGGCAAGGCCGGCGAGGAATTTGTCCTCCAGATCGAGCGCAAGCGGCTTCAGACTCTCGACCGCCCCGATCTTGCGCGAAAAATCCGCTGGGTTTCAGCAGAGGACGGCGACGGCGCGGGTTACGACATCCTGTCCTTCGAGCCGAACGGCCAGGAACGTCTGGTCGAGGTCAAGACGACCAACGGTTCGGCGAAAACGCCCTTCTTCCTGACGCGCAACGAGCATGCGGTGGCAAACGAACGCGCCGCGAGCTGGCAGCTTTATCGGTTGCATCTGTTTGCACAGACGCCGCGCATCTTCACGATCAAGCCGCCGCTGGAAGCGCACCTGCACCTCCATCCGCAAGCCTGGCGGGCCTCGCTGCGGTGAGTCATCGGCCCTTCCCGGCGCGCTCACCCCTGATCCTTCCACGCCCCGTATTTTTTCATCCAATAGCCCCAGGCCAGCGCGATCACGACGCCGACGACCAGCATCGTGGCGACGCGCGCGGTGCCGTAATCGCCGTTCCACCACAGCATGAAGGCGGTCCAGAAAATCGCGAACAGCGCGATCATGAAGATCTGGCGCTGATTGAATGGCATGGTCCCCTCCCCCGCTTCCGGCCGCGAACGTCACATGCCGGACGAGGCCTGTCCACATGCCGGCTGGTCGCAGGCGCCGTGCGGACGTCGCCTTCGCGCGACCTGATGGAAGCCGCGAAATATTGAATATTTGACTTTAGAGCCCCATTGGGGTACTTTCCCGCCATGCCGCGCCGCCCCGTTTCGGTGATTGAACTCGCCGGTTATCGCAGGCGGGCGGACGAATTGCTGACGGCGGAGGAGCAGGCGGCGGTCGTCGATCTCGTCGCCTATGAGCCGACCTGCGGCGACCTCATCCCCGGCACCGGCGGTCTGCGCAAAGTGCGGGTCGGACGCAGCGGACAGGGCAAGCGTGGCGGCGCGCGCGTCGTCTATTATTTCTATGATGCGGATTTTCCGATCCTGCTGCTGGCACTCTATGCCAAGAACCAGAAGGGCGACCTGACGGCGGCGGAGAAGAAAGAGTTTGCGGCTTTTGCGAAGGAGACAGTGCGGCAATGGACGGCAAGACAAAGAAGAAGGTGACGCGGCGCAAGACCCCCTCGCTCGCCGACGACATTCGCGCGAGCTTTCAGGAGGCGCTGGCGCTCGCCTCCGGCAAGCGCACGAAAGCCAAGGTGCGTCGCGTGACGCCGCGCGAGACCGACGCACGGCAGGCGCGGCTCAAGCTCGGACTGACGCAGCGCGAATTCGCGAGCTTCATTGGCACGGGAGTGGGCACCGTGCGGAAATGGGAACTGGGCACGCGGCGGCCCTCGGGCGCAGCACGCACACTGATCGAGGTGATCAAGACCGAGCCGAAGGCCGTGCGGCGCGCGATGAACAAGCAGATGGCGTCCTAACATGTTCGGCCGCATCACATACTGCGTGATGGAATCGGCAGGCTGGTGCCTCTGCGAACTGGCCTTCAAGACAGATTGCCGAGGCCCCTTCGCGCTGGCCTATCGCGCAGGCTGCTGGTGCTACGGCAGGGCGGAGGATTTTTGATCCAATGATGGATTGCCGGGTCAAGCCCGGCAATGACGACGGTGAGTTGTTGGCAGCAACAACCATGCTAGGCTCGCGACCACCATGATGAAACGCGAGACCTTCGAAATCGCCCGCATCTATGTGCCGGTGAAACGCCGCGCGAGCCTGGAGCCGGACAAGGTCGAAGCGCTGGCGCAGGACATTCTCGCGAACGGCCTGAAGAATCCGATCCTGGTGCGGCCGGACGGCGAGCGCTTCGTCTTGGTCGAGGGGCTGCACCGGCTGGAAGCGGCGAAGGCGCTGGGCGAGACGACGATCGCCGGCTACCGCGTCGCCGCGCGCAAGCACTAGGGCGCAAGCACCAGGGAGCCTGCACAATTCACAGAGAGTGCGCGGCAAATGCATGTCAATCTGCCGTCACCCCGTTAGCGGCGCATATGCCATGCCGGCGCGTCCGGCGCCTGACGCGGCGCGCGGCCTATCATTCTGCCCGCTGTGCGCGCCGCGCCTGCAACACGCAGGCCCCGCAACGCAGGCCCCGCAACAAATGCCGCGCTGCGGCGTTAGCGCGTCAGGCGAGCATCCGGGAGGCCGACATGGACGGCTTGAAGCTGCTGCTGACGTTCGGAGCGATGGCGCTGGTCTGCGTGGCGGCGGCGGTGCTCGCCGGCGTTGTGGTCGACCAGCTTCCGGCGATCCATGATTATTTCAGCCTGCTGGTGTTCTTCGGCACGGCGGCGCTGCTGCTGGTCGTCGCCTGGCCGCTGGCGGTGCGCCTGACCGAGCCGCGGCACGCCCCGCGCTCGCAGTAAAGCCGCACGGCAACGGCCTTATCGCCTGCAACCGGACGCGCGCTTCATTGCCGCGAACGTGATCGGGCTTTCGTTGCCGGCGCGGCGGGCGCGGGCGTAGCGTCGCATCACGCAAGCGCCGGGGCTTTCGCGCCGCGGCGGATGTCACAACAGCGCAAAGGAGAAGCGACCATGCAACAGCAACGCCTTGCCGGTACCGTCCTCGTCCTCGCCGCCCTCGCGCTGGCTGTGCCCTCGCCCGCGCGCGCGCAAGGTTACGGTCCCGGCATGATGGGGCCGGGCTACGGACCCGGCATGATGTACGGACAGGGCTATGGCCCCGGCCGCGGCATGATGGGCTATGGCGGCGGCATGATGATGGGCGGCGGCATGATGGGCGGCTGTCCGATGTTCGGGCAGGACGGGCCGGGCACGGCTTTCGTCGACGGGCGCATCGCCTTCCTGCGCGCCGAGCTCGGCATCACCGAGGAGCAGAAGGCGGCCTTCGACGCCTATGCCGAGGCGATCAAGGCGAATGTCCAGAGCATGCAGGGCATGTGGCAGCAGATGAAGGCGGTGTGGGAGGCGAAGACCGCGCCCGAGCGGTTCGACGCGCATCTGTCGGCGATGGAAGGCCGCATCGCCGCGCTGAAGGCGGCGAAGCCCGCGCTCGACAAGCTCTATGCCTCGCTCAGCGACGCGCAGAAGAAGAAGGCCGACGGCATTATCACCGGCATGGGCTGCATGATGTGAGGCGGGCGGACGCGTCACCGGGTCTTGCCTACGCCAAATGAGGTAGGGCGCAGGGCACAAACCTGCCCCGAGAAAAACGGGCACGGCCGCGCCCGGCCCTGACGAAAAGAATCGCATTTCAAGGCAGTTAGCGAAGGCCTGAAAGCCGAGCGACATTTTCGGGCAGGCGCCCGGAACCCTGCACGCACCGGAACGATGCGCGGCACGGCACGTTGGCTTGCGAGGGCCATCCACATCAATCCGGACAACGACAATGCCGCTCGGTCTCGCAATGCTGCTGTATTTGACGTGTGCCTTCGCGCTGGCGATGGCGGGGGGCATCGGGCTGTCGGCGATGTTCGCGCCGGTCGAGAGGCCGGAGACGCAGAAGCAGATCATCGCGAAGCCGCCGGCGCAAAATCCGGTGACGCGCGCAACCGTTCAGAACGAGCCGGAAGCGAAAGCCGCTCCCGCGCCGAAAGCCGCGGCAAAACCCGCCGCGCAAGAGCCGATCACGGAGACGACCGGGGCCGCCCGCTCGCCGACCTGGATCGCGCCGACGCCAAGCTACAATTTGCCGGCCCCGCCCGCCGCGCAGAGCGCGCAGCAGGACAGCGAGAAGAAGAAAGCGCGGCAGACGAAACGCAAGGCACCGAAGCAGAAACAGCGCCCGCGCCACGAGCCGGACGATGAGGATTACGGGCGCGCCACCGCCTCTGGTCCCTATGGCCGGGGCCCCGCCTATGGCTATGCGGAGCGTCCGCGTTTCTTCCTGTTCGGCGGCGGCTTCAACTAGACAACGCGTGTTCTCTCCCACCGTCATGCGCGGGCGCGACCCGCGCATCCATCATCCGAAGACAGGATGGATGGCCGGGTCAAGCCCGGCCATGACGCATTCGGTTCAGGCGCAGACATGACGAGGACGAAAGCCAGGCGCGGGCATGACAAAGAAAAAGGCCCGGACTCCGTCCGGGCCTCGCATGCGTCAGTCAGGGCCGATCACCCTTCGCGCTTGACCTCGATCTTCTTGCGCGGCGCCTCCGGCGTTTTCGGCAGCGTCAGCGTCAGCACGCCTTTCGACATCTTCGCCTGGATTTTGTCGGCATCGATGCCGGGCGGCAAGGTGAAGCTGCGGTAGAAGCTGCCGTAGCTGCGCTCCATCATGCGAAAGTCCTGTCCCTTCTCCTCGCTCTCGGCTTTCTTCTCGCCGCGCAGGGTGAGCATGTTGTCGGAGACGTCGATCTCGACGTCCTTCTCCTCGAGACCGGGCAATTCGGCGGTAATCTCGATCGCCTTGTCGGTCTCCTTCACGTCCATGGCCGGCGTCAATTCGGCCATGCGCGCGCCGCCGATGGACGGAAAGCCGCGGCCGAAATCGTCGAACAGCCGGTCGATCTCCTGCTGCAGCGACAGGAACGGATTATTGAAGTCGCGCCGCGCCATCTGGTGGTTGCGGCCGCCGGGAACGAGAGACTTGAAATTCATGCGGTCCTCCTCCTGCATGCGAAACGCCCCAATGCCCGAGCACCGCGACGGCACGGGAAACCTTTCACGCCCTGGTTTTTGAAATCGGCTTGAAACCCCGCGACGCGGCGGAACTCTCTGCCGCAAACGCGCAAGCGGGCGGAATGTTCCCGGCGGGGCGGTTGCGGCGTTCGCATCGTCGCAAGCGATCGCGCCGGCACACTTTCGCGCCCGGCAAAGCGGGCGCGTTGCGAGATGCGCAGGGCGGGGCGCATGCGGGCGCGCTCTGCCGTCATCACATCCAGAGCGCGCCCGTCGGCCGGTGACTGCTGCGCGGCGGCCCGGTGCCGTCGTTTCCGGTCGAATTGCCTGTCGCCTGTTGACGAAGCCGTAACGCAGCGCCGCGGCGGACGTTCCAGCAGATGCGAGCGTTCCAGATGTCAGCGGCTCGGCGCATCCAGCCGGCGGCTGCCCTCTCCGGGCAGGTCGGTGTTGCGGCCGGGGCTCTGGCCGACCGTGCCCTGCTGGCCGGGCGCGAAGCTGGAGGCGCCGCCGGGCACGTTCTGGCTGCCGGGCTGCTGCTGCATCTCCTGCCCCGGCGCGAAGCCGGACGAACCGCGCGTGCGGTTCTGGTTCTGCTGCTGGCCCGGCGCCGCGCCGGATGCGCCGGGCGAAGAGGATGTGCCGGAAGAGGAGGAGCCTTGCGCCAGCGCGGGACTTGAGACGCTCGCGATGATCAGGCTTGCAACCATCACACTTGCAATCGTGAGAGCTGTGATCGTGCGATTTGCGCTCGGGGATTTTGCGCTGCCCGCGGGCAGATAGGCGCGTGCGATGCGTGTCATGCCGTGTGTCCTCGTCCTGCCCTTGACCAACAGGCGCGCAAGGACGTCGTTCCGCATTTGCGCAAGCTGCGTGCAGGGCGGCGCAAAAAAGCCCGGCTGCGCGGGGGAACAGCCGGACGCTCAGTCTGCGCTGCGCGCTGGGGGCAAGCGCGCAGCGCAAGGGAGGATGAGGTTGCTGCCTTCGACTTGAAGGTCCTTGCTGCAAGTGGCGCAGGACCTTGCGTCGGGGGCACGCAAGCATCAACGCCGCACGCGGTGCGATGTTCCGCCCGCCGCCGGTCGCGGCCGGCGCGTTTTACGTTAATGGCCGATCACACGCGGTTTTGACCCGTCCTTGCCCTTGCGCGCCTTTCTAAAGTCCCGCCGCTATGCTCAGATCGCTGCGAGGGGGCGGTCATTGCAGAATTGTGACATCATGCGTCCGCGCTTCCGCCTTCTTGCCGCCGCGATCGCCGTGAGCGGCCTCACGCTCAGCGCTCCCTTTGCCCGCGCCGATCTTTTCATCGAAATCGACAAGACCACGCAGCGCATGACGGTGACGCGCGACGGCGCGCAGCTCTATGTCTGGCCGGTCTCCACCGGGCGCGCCGGCCACGACACGCCATCCGGCCGCTACACGCCCTTTCGCATGGAGAAAGATCATTTCTCGCGCGAATGGGACGACGCGCCGATGCCGAATTCCGTCTTCTTCACCAAGCAGGGCCACGCCATCCATGGCAGCTTCGACGTGAAGAAGCTCGGCACCGCCGCCTCCGCCGGTTGCGTGCGGCTGGCGCCGCCGAATGCGGAGACGCTGTTCAACATGGTGAGGGCGGAGGGGCTGAACAATGTGAAGGTCGCGATTGGCGGCCAGGTGCAGCGCCGCGCGCCGACGGACGAGATTGCGCGCGGAGCGCCGCAGAACATCACTCCTTACGCCGATCAGCAGGGCCCGTCCTATCCCGCGCCCGGCCAGCAATATCAATATCGCGACCGCGACAGCCGTTATCCGGATCCCTATGCCGGCCAGCCGCGTTACGATCCACGCTACGATCCCTATTACGCGCAGCGTCGCCCGTATTACTATGACGATTACGGCCGCCCGCGTTATGTGCAGCCCTATCGCGGACCGCAGATGTATTATGAGCGCCGCGGCTACGGCTATGGATGGAACTGAACGACAGCGAACAGATCAAAACACGCGAACAGACCAAATATAAGGAAGCCGAATCGGGAGATTGGATCGGTCTTGTGTCAAGGGGGGGGGTAAACTCGTGGGAGATAGTCCATGCGCCACAGAACCCTCAATGAAGTCACGCAAGTCGCAACGGTCACACACCTGCCCTCTCCGCCGTCGCGCGAGGTGCGCCGGGAACGCCTGCGCCGCTTCGCCGACGTGCTCGAAACATACGACGGCCCGATGCGGCTGTTGACCCGGATCGAAGACCTGCCGATGCATGCGCGGCGGCAATTGCGCGGCGAATTCTCGCCGCTCGCCCTCGCCTTCCAGGACGATGTCCTGCGCCGCGAGGGACTGGCCGGCGACCGGCTCGGCGACGCCATGACCTTCTTCGGCCTGTCCGGGCATCAGGCGCATCATCTGTTCTGCGATTGCCATTACGGCGCCGTCATCAACGCCCGCACCGTCGCGCGGCGCGTGCGCGCCATGGCCGATCGCAAGAGCCTGTCCGAATGGACGCAGATGATCTGGGCGCGCATGGCGCGGGCCTGATCGCAGCGTTCGGTGCGATGCTGAACCGTTTGCGGCGCGCACAGCGCCGAAGGACGGGTTGCGTGCGCGACCAAACTTGGAAATCGTGTAGGCTTACGGATTTTTGGTGAAGTGTTCTACTTCAACCGCCGCTGCGCGCGCTCCCCCTGTCCGGCGACGCAATTCCGGGCGGCAATGACGCCCCACAGTTCCATCATGTCTTCTTGCGCAGCGCCTCCTGGCGGGTCCGGTACTCGCTTTCCAGCGCCTCGATATGTCCCAGCACATTTTCCAAGGCTTCGCGCTTGGAGTTGTCCTGCGCCTCTTCCAGCCATTGCGCGAACTCCTCGCGCAAGGTGAACAGAAGATCGAGCCGTCCGTTGATCTCATGCAGCTCGCGCTCAACTTCGGAGATGATTTTGCCCGGCATGAGCATCGACCTTGTCAACCTTTTGCACTGCGCGGCAGGCGCCGCGTCTACTTCACCGCCCCCACCGTAAACCCCGCGACGAAACGGTCGACGAAGACATTGTAGATGATCGCGATCGGCACGCTCGCGATCAGGCAGGCGCCCATCATCGAGCCCCAGAAATAGACATCGCCGCGCACGAGGAAGGTCGGCACGCCGACGCTGACAGTGTAGCTCGATGCCGAGGTAATGAAGGTGACGCCATAGACGAATTCCTGAGTCACGAGGGTAAAGGCGAAGATGATCGCGGTGAGCACGCCGGCAAACGAAATCGGCATCACCACCTTGATGAAGGCGCCGAAGCGCGAGAGCCCGTCGATCATGGCGGCATCCTCCAGATCGCGCGGGATCGCCTTGAAGAAGCCCATCAAGAGCCAGGTGCAGAACGGCACCGTGAAGCTCGGATAGACGAGTACCAGCGACCACAGCGAATCCTGCAGGCCGAGAACGGCGATGATGCGCGCGAAGGGGATGAACAGGATGGTCGGCGGCACGAGATAGGTCAGGAAGATCGCAATCCCGAGCGTCTGCGCCCACGGCCCGGTCATGCGCGCGAGCGCATAACCCGCCGGTACCGCCAGGATGAGCGTGATGAGAACGACCGCAATCCCGACCGCGCCGGTATTGATCAGCCATTGCAGGTATTGCGTGTCGCGAAACAACACCTCGAGATGTTCGAGGGTTGGCGGCTCATTGAACAGAAACGGGTTCTTGCTGACGTCGTGCAGGTCGATCGTCGTCTTGAACGTCGTCATCAGCATCCAATAGAACGGAAATGCGAGGAAGGTGATGAAAAAGACCAGGATACCGGCATGGCCGCCGGCCTGGGCGATGCGCGCGAGCTTGAGCGGACGGCGCGTCATCACGTCACCTCAGAACGCCGCGCGAGCAACAGGAACACAATGGCCACCGCCACCAGCACCGGGAAAAGGAAGAGCGACACCGCCGCCCCGCCGGCGAGATCGCCGCCCTGAATGCCGGTGAAGAAGGCCCAGGTCGCGAGCACTTGTGTCTGGTCATAGGGGCCGCCGCGGGTCAGAACGAACACCACGATCATGTCGGTGAAGGTGAAGACGATGCCGAACAGCACGGCGACGAGCGTGATCGGCATCAACAACGGGAACGTGATCTGAAACGTGCGGCGCCAGAAGCCAGCGCCGTCAACCGCCGCCGCGTCGTAGATGTCCTGCGGGATCGAGGTGAGGCCGGCGAGCAGGATGACGGTCGCAAGCGGCACGATGCGCCAGATCTGCACGATGATAATCGAGGCCATCGCGAGATTGGGCTGGCCGAGCCAGATCGGCCAGTCGTTCGGCCCGAGGATACGCAAGGCCTGCCCGGTCCAGTTGATCACCGAATAGATCGAATCGTAGATCCACAGCCAGCCGATCGCGCCGAGCGAGATCGGGGCGACCCAGGGCAGCAGGATCAGAAGGCGCACCAACCACTTGCCGCGGAAATTTCCAGACAGCGCCATCGCCAGGATGTTGGCGAACACGAGAACAAAGAACTGCGAGACGATGGTGAAGATGAGCGTGTTCCAGAGCGCGGTCCAGAACGTGTCGGTCGCCAGAACACGGCGGAAATTCTCAAGTCCAACAAACGCCATGCCACGACTGCCGACGGTGACATCGGAGACGCTGTAGAACAGCGAGAGAAAGAACGGGAAGCCGACGAGCAGCACGATGTAGAGGATCGCTGGGGAGAGCATCAGGCGCCACAACACGCGCTCGTTGTCGACGATGCGCGTGCGCCAGCCCGCCCTTGCGGCGATAGTACCACCGATCGCGGTCGTCATCGCCCGCCCCCGTCGATGCGGCGGCCAGTGTTGCGATCGAAGCGCTGGATCTCGCCCTTGTGCACCACGAAGTCGTAGCGCTCACCTGCTGCGACTTCGGCGCGGATGTTGTTCGGCAGTTTGGAGATCACGTGCGCGTCGGGCGCGCGGCCTTCAAGCACGCCATAAACCAGACGGTCGGCGCCGAGATATTCGACGCGGGTGACGCGGAAGGGAAAGGCGACGCTGTCCTCCGAATTGCCGACCTCGCGCGGCAGGAATGCCTCAGGCCGAAAGCCGACATAAGAGGAGTCGTCGGCGACGAGGTTCATCGGCGGCGAACCGATGAAAGTGGCAACGAAGGTGTCCGTCGGCTTGCCGTAAATCTCGTGCGGCGTGCCGATCTGGATCACCTTGCCCTGATTGAGCACGGCGATGCGGTCGCCGAGGCCCATGGCTTCCGCCTGGTCATGGGTGACGTAGATCGTGGTGGTCGAAAGATTGCGCTGGAACTGCTTGAGCTCGTCGCGCGCCGAATTGCGCAGCTTGGCGTCGAGATTGGACAGGGGCTCGTCGAGCAGGAACACCACGGGCTCACGCACCACCGCGCGCGCGAGCGCGACGCGCTGGCGCTCGCCGCCGGAGAGCTGGCGCGGCTTGCGGTCGAGGAAACGCTCGATGCCGAACATGCGCGCCGCCCATTCCACTTTCTTGCGGATGGCGTCTTTCGGCATGCCGATCGCGCGCAACGGAAAGGAAATATTCTTCTCGACGGTCAGATGCGGATAGAGCGCGTAGCTCTGGAACACCATGGCGATGTTGCGGGCGCGCGGCGGCAGGTCGGTGACGACGTGGCCATCGATGACGATGTCGCCCGCGGTCGGCTGCTCGAGACCCGCGATCAGCCGCATCAGCGTTGTCTTGCCGCAACCAGAGGGGCCAAGCAGGACAAGGAATTCACCTTCGCGTGCGAGGAGGTCAATGCCATCGACCGCGTGCACCTCGTCGAAATGCTTCGATATGTGCCGTGCCTCGACCGTCGCCATGGTTGTCCCTCGGCCTTATCAAAGTCGGCGCCAAACGGGGCCCGGCCCGAGGCCGGACCCCGCCGAAGATTCAGGGGAGAACGATCAGATCATCCCCCGCTCTCTCCATTTGCCCCAGATCGCCTTCATCTTGGTGTCGAGTTTCTTCAAGGCATCTTCGGGCGTCTCCGCGCCGGTTGCCGCCTCGGCGAAAGCAGTATTGAGCAGCCATGTCTGGTACGTGTCGGAAATGGGCGCGGTGGAGTAGCCGGGATAGCCAATGTTGGTCGCCCAATCGAGCACGTCCTCAAGCACCGCATACTTGTCCGGCGGCACCGCCTTCTTGTCGTTGGAGATGAGCTGCTTGAGGTCCGGCACGGTCTGCGGGAAGCACGGGAAATTGTAGAACTCGCTGGCCGTGAAGGCTTCCTTGAAGTTGCCAATGTAATCGACCAGGAATTTCTGTGCGCCCGGGATATTCTCCGAGAATTTCCAGATCACATAGCAATCCATCACGTGCTCGAGGCCCATGCGGCGCACCGGACCCTTGGCGGCCTTCGCAACGGCGATCTTCTCGTGAATCGACATCTTCTGGTTCTCGCCGGTGCGCGTCACCGAAATGGCGTTGAGCACAAGCGAGGAACGGCCGGCGAGCATCTGCCGGTTGTTGGAGGAAGCATCCCAGGCGAGCACCTCGGCCGTCATGCAGTCCTCAAACAATCCCTTGACAAAGCGCAGCGCCTCCAGCGTGTTCTTGGAATTGATGGTGAGGTTTCCGGCCTCATCCTGCTCATGCGCGCCGAACGAATACATGATGGCCCGCATGGCCACGCCGGTATCGATCTCGGCGGAAAGACCGATGCCCACCGGAATGCGAGTCTTCTCCTTGATCTTCTTGCCGCCGACACGGATGTCCTCCCAGGTGTCCGGCTTCATGCCGATGTCACCCCAGAGATCGGTGCGGTAGTTCACCGGGTCCGGCACATAGCTGTCGGAGAAGGCGAAATATCTCTTGGTCTTCGGGTTATAAGTGCTCTTGATCCCGAGATCGATCGCCTTGCCGTTCATCTTTTCGCACTCGGTGTAGACCTCGTTCATGGGCACGACCTGATCCTCGAATACCGAAGGCGGCATGAGGAACATGAACAGGTCGTGGCCCTTCTGCGCCGACACCTCCGCTGCGGCGCGCGACTCCAGAAGCGCGAGATTGATGTTGTCGACGATCACCTCGGTGTCGTTCTTCTTGCCCCATTCCTTGGTGTAGGTGTTGTTGAACCACCGGTCATAGTGAGCTGCACCCCGTCTTTGGATCACGCGGCTGGGGAATTTCCAGCCTGTTCGACCAGTGGCGGGCCGTGCGCCGCTGATCGATTCAGCACGTCGATCGGCGGTCGGTTGCCGATCGCGCTGTGTGGTCGCTCCTCGTTGTAGTGTCTACGCCAAGCCTCGCATTTTCGCTGCGCATCGTCGAGGCTCATGAACCAGTGTGCGTTCAGACACTCGCTCCGGAACTTGCCGTTGAACGACTCGATGAATGCGTTGTCGGTGGGCTTGCCTGGCCGGGAGAAGTCGAGCGTGACGTCACGCTGGTAGGCCCAGAGATCGAGATCGCGCGAGACGAACTCGCTGCCCTGGTCGACCCGGATGGCCTTTGGATAGCCAAGCTGGCGGCCGACACGTTCAAGCACCTCGACAACATCGGCACCGCGAAAGTTGAAGCGCACTTCCGTCGCCGGCGAAAACCGGGAGAACGTGTCCACGATGGTGAGCACGCGCAACTTGCGGCCGGTGGCGAGTTGATCGTGCACGAAGTCCATCGCCCAGATCTCGTTCGAGCGGGTCGCTGGCTGACGGTCGTCTCGCAGCCTGGCCTTGACCCGGCGCCTGGGCGTTTTGTTGCGCAATTGCAGGCCCATCTCGCGATACAGCCGATAGACGCGCTTGGCGTTCACCGGCCAGCCCTCACGCCGCAGCAGCACATGAATCCGCCGGTAGCCGTAGCGCACCCGTGTTGCGGCGATCTCCTTCATCCGGTGGCAAAGGGGCGCCTGCCCAGCGCGGCGGCTCTTGTAGTGGTAGGTCGAGGGCTCCGTCACCAGGACTGAACAGGCGCGACGGATCGAGACCTTCCAGGTCGATCGCGCATGATCGACCAACTGCCGACGCCGGGCAGGCTTCATAGTTTGCGGCGAAGAACATCCTGCAGCATGGCGCGATCAAGCGACAGGTCGGCGACCAGCTTCTTGAGCTTGCCGTTCTCATCCTCGAGCTGACGCAGGCGCTTCATCTCCGAGGGCATCAGACCGGCATACTTCTTACGCCAGTTGTAGAACGTGGCTTCGGAGATCCCTGCCTTCCGGCAGACTTCGCCGATCGCGGTGCCGTCCTCCGCCTGCTTCAGCACGAAGGCAATCTGCGCCTCCGAAAACTTCGATCTCTTCATGGTTCGCTCCGTCCTCCGGCCGTTGCCGCAAAACTGGAATTTTCCAGCTTAGCGCAGTCCAGAAAACCGGAGGCAGGTCAATAGCCGGGGACGAAGTGGCTCCATTGCAGAATCTTCAGTGTCTTGGCGGCCCTTGCTGGTGTGACATGGAAGAACGGGCCGATACTTGCAGCGACGCCTGCGGCAGTCGCCGTCTTGATCGCATCGCGGCGCGACAGCCTGCGATGAGGCTTCTGGCTTTCCATGGATGTCCTCCGTATCGGTACGTGAGCGGACATGCCGCTCGAGACCCTCTTCTGCGGGTCATTTCCATTCCGGCGCGTCCTTTCAACGGACGGGCCTTCGGGCAGTGCAACCGATAATTCCGGACTGCTCAAAAGTACGTGTTGAGGATGCTCCTTTCGCCGGTTGCTGACAAGCGACAGCCGACCGCACCCATGTATGGTGCAGCGCCGGAAAGGCATGTCATTCGCTCATTTGTGATTGTGCGGGTGCGCGTGATTATGCAGAGCGCGCCACTTCGGGCCCGGCCCGCGCATGTAGTGCCGTTCGGGCCGATAGGGATCGAAAATTGTGCGGCGCAGTTCGGACCAGAATGTGCGGATCGCGTCCACCCGGATGGAACGTCGTGGCCGCATGAGCATCACGCTCGGCATGGCGACCCTCCCTTTTCAATGCGGCTTGCCCAGCATCGACGAGAAGGGAACCGCGAAAATCTCGCAGCCCTGCGTATCGCTGACAATCAAAATCCAGTCGCGCCAATCCTCGAGGTTGGGACTGCCGATCAGCGATTGCATGATTTGCACGGCGTAGTCGCGCGCCTCGATCAGATCATTGACGGATGTTCCCGCACGATCCACCACCTGCGTCTCGCCACGGCTGGCGCAATGGAAATAAAGCTGCCTCATCTTCAGCCTCCTTCAATTGCGAAAAGATTCCGCTTAGTTACGGATACCGTGGCTGAGGTTTCAGAAAAATTCGGATAATGCCCCTAAGGGGGGTTACGGAGGGGTTGGCCAATATCCGATCAAATTGTGCGCAGTCGCTTACTCGCACGCCAGCGCTAGCCGTCCGCCTTGGGGCAACGGCGGCCTGAATCATTGCGTTCGCCATTCGGGCCGCAGCTCACATCGCCATCCGGATCGCGCTGAATGAACAGCCACAGCCGCCCGCCGGCGCCGGATTGCACGCGGATGCGCAGCGAGCGGCCGGGATCGGAATAGTCGCCGAACCAGCCTATTTCGAGATCGACCTTGCCGAGCTGCCGCGCTTCTTCGATGCGGTTGCGAAACGCCTTGCCGCCAAAACTGCCGATCTTGAAAAAATCCTGCCCGACCGGGCCGCGTCCCGTATAGCCCGACTGCGCGAGCTCGGTGCGGTTACAGAGCAGAACGGTGCCGAAGCGGTCGATGGCGATGACGCCGAAGGGAAGCGCGTCGATTTGGTCGCCCGTCAATCCGCTCATCGCGGCGGCGAGATCGGCCCTGTCGAAATCGACATCGTTAGCCGTCATCGCGCCCCACAGCGGCCGAGGCCGGTTGAAGTTCGCCGGCACGGATCAGTTCAAATAAGGCACCAGAACGGGATGGCAGCGGTGGCGAGGTCACGTTTCGGAAAAATCTTTGCGGATGCGGGCGGCTTGGATCAGGTGGTTTGGGCGTGTGTGGAAAACGGCGAATCTAACAATGCAAGCAAGAGTTACACACGCGTTCGCGCCTGTCTGCCATCTTTTCACGCAGATGTGCATTGCACCCATCCTGCAACCACGGGATGAGAGGACCTTTCTCGGTATTAATAACATGCATCAAGGCGATTTTCCGGGCCCGACGCGTGGCGGCGCGATGGCAGCGACACGCGACGCAAAGCTGCAGGATCTGGATCGTCATATCCGCTCGTCCGCCCTCAAACGTCTTTATCAACGCTGGCGCGCGTCGCTGCTCGATCAGCCGCATCTGCCGTCGGTCGAGACATTCTCATTTGATGGCGAGGGTCTCGCCGATCATGTGTTCGTCGCGGCGGTGGAGGACACGTGCTTTCGCCTGGTGTCGGTCGGCAAGGCGCTGATCGCGCGCCACGGTCAGCCGCTGGTCGGCACCACTGTCCTCGATGACGCGATCGAGATGTTCGGTTCGCTGCGCAGCAGCTATGGCATCTGCGTGGAAAAGGAAGCGCCGGTCTACGAATATGCGCGCGCCCCGTTGCGCGACGAACGGCCGGCGCTGTTCGAGCGTCTCATTCTGCCGTTGTTCGACGGCGGCAGCCGGGTGACACATCTCGCCGGCGTGGTTTTGTTCAGCGACGTCGATCCGACGCACTGACGCTGTCACCCTGCTGCCTTGATTGTGCCATTTGCTGGACCGCTTTTTTTCGTTGCAGGAGGCTGCCATGGGCGTGCTTGACGTCATTCTCGGCCGCGATGAAAACGGCAATGTCTCGAAGATCAACCTGGCGCTGATCGCGTTGATGCTTTGGAAGATGTACCAGAGCACGCAAGGGCGCGGCGCGCCCGAGCCGATGCCCGCGCCCTCGGGACGACGGGCCGACAGTCCCGCTCCCTCGCAGCAAGAGACGCAGCAGCCCACGCCAAATCCGGCGCCGTCTTCGCGCGACGCCACTGACGGCGGCTTCCGCGATCTGACCGAAGCCATGAACCGCATGCCCGATTACCGGCGCGATCCAGGTGCCGGCGGCGGACTTGGCGGCGGACTCGGCGACATCCTCGGCGACATTCTGGGCGGCGGGCGCGGCCGCGGCGGTCAGTCGCAACCGGGCGGGCCGGGCCGCGGCGGACTGGACGACATTCTCGGCGACATCCTTGGCGGCGGACGGCCATCCGGGCGCGGCGGCCAGCCGGGCGGCGGGCTTGGCGATATCCTCGGCGACATTCTCGGCGGTGGACGGCCGGGTGGCATGCGCGTGATGGGCGCGGGCGGTCCGCAAGGCGATCCTTTCTCCGATCTGTTGCACGGAGCCGGAGGTGGAGCGCTCGCTGGTCTGCTCGGTGCGGGGCTCGGCGGATTGCTGCAGCAATTCGATCAATCCGGACATGGCGAGCAGGCGCGTTCCTGGGTCGACCGGAGCGACAACAAGCCGATCTCGCCATCCGAGATCGAGGAAACGTTCGGCGCCGACACCATCAACACGCTGGTGCGGCAGCTCGGCGTGCCGCGCGAGGAATTGCTGTCGGGACTGGCGCAGGTGCTGCCGCAGGCGGTTGACCAAATGACGCCGGACGGACGCATGCCGACGCAGGAGGAGATGGCGCGCTGGAGGTGAGTGAGGCCGGCGCGTAATAATCGCAGCAACAACCGCGCGTCATTCAGAAAAGGCCAAGCGCCAGCGTTACGCGAGACCCATCAGCTTCAGCGCGTTGCCGCCGGCTACCATCTGCTGTTCGGCCGCGCTCAGGCCGCAGGAAGTCAGCGCCTCCTGCAGCCGCTGCGCGACCGATGACTCGGTGAAGATCGGCCAATCGGTGCCGGCGAGAACGTGATCGGCGCCGAGAAGCTCCACGGCGCTGCGGATCAGCGCCGGCTGCAATCCCATGGTGTCGATATAGACATGGCGGCGGCTCAGCTGGGGCGCGTCGCGCCGCATCGAGCGACCGCGGCCTTGCACCAGCCCGGCTGCCAGCAGAATGCCGCCGATGGCAAGCGTGGTGACGACGACGCGCAAACCGGGCAGGTCGTCGAAGGTGCCGCTTTCAAACAGCGCGATCAGCGCCGCGGCATTGATCGTGCCGCGGTTGAAGGTGTTGCCCAGCCGGCCATAGGCCGCGAAGCGTTTGCGCAGTTGTGCGTCGGTGACCGGATGCACGAAAACAGGCACGCCCAAGGCGGCGGCAGCCGCGAGTGTCGGCCGTGCCTGCGGCGCATCGAGAAACAGATCGCGTTTTGCGCTTGCCACAAATACGCCGCGCAGGTTGAGTTCGCGCACGGCGCGGGTCAATTCGCGCGCACCGGCATCGCCACTATAGGCATCGACCGTCGCCAATCCGTGTAGCTGTCCGGGATGGCGGCCGATGAGTTCGGCAAGCGCATCATTGATTCGGGAAGGCAGGTCGGCCGGCACGTCCTCATCGGCATTCTGCAGAAATTCGAGCGGGGTGTTCACCACGCGCGCGGCAATGCCGGCTTTCTCAATCGACGACAGCAACGCCTGCGCATCCGACAGATCACGATTGACGCGTTCGAAATAGGCTTTCAGCGCGGCCGGCGCGGCAGCTCCGGCGATCGACTTGAAGGCCGGCCCGACGAAATGATTGTGAAAGTCGACAATCTTCAGCGCCGCGCCGGTTGGCTCCGCGCCTGCGCTTGCCTGCGCGCGCGCGTGAGGCAAACCGGCCAGAGCCACGGCGCAAGCGCCGGCCAGGAATTTTCGCCGATCAGGACTTTTGGAATGCATGGCCATCTCCGCGTCAGCAGGGCACGGCGCATTTCTGGCAGAAGCATAGCTGGTGAGGAGATCAGATGACAGCCAACGCAGCGGCCGAAATGTCAGGGCTCACGCGTTTTCGGCGGCCATTTGCGCTCAAGCCAGTGCAGCAGGCGCGCGAGCGGCGGGCGCAAAGGCGGCCAGTCGACCGCGATCAGCAGCAGCCCAAGCGGCAGCATCCACAGTCCGAGGACCGGCAGAAAGCTGAATATGCCGCCGAGCACAAGGAAGACGGCAACCGGGTAGCGCACCATCCAGACGTTCGGCCGGCGCAGCCAGCGCGAGGAGCGCATACAGAATCCCGGCAGCCGCTCCTCGAAGCGGTGCAGCAGCGCATGGAAATCGTACCTGGGATCGGGCCGGCTCTCGACGCTCACGTCTTCTTCTCCAGCAGCAATTGCCCGCGCGCCTTGATCGCGGCCTGCGTGACCTCCGCAAATTTTTGCAGCAGCCAGGGCAGCGTCACTTCGAGGCGAATCTGATCCTCGGCCACATCCACGGTTCCGGACGCCGCCTGCCCCAGCGCGCGCACGCGGAAATTCATCCGATCGCCGTCCCAGCGTTCCTCATCCACCGCAATCGCCGGAAACGACGCCGCCGCGCGCGAAAGGCCCGGCCGCAAACGGCGCAAGGCTTCCTCCTTGCCGAGGGAGTGCGGAATCGACACGACCAGAGGCTTCGACATTGTTCTGTATCCTGCGACCTGTTCGGGGCGAGACCGAGGCCCCGGCAGGGCTGCATGTAGGTATTTCCGGCGGCCAATGCAGGGGTTCATTCCGGGTTCGCCGCTGCCCCGGAAAAACGCAAACCGATGATGTCGATAATTACGGGGTGAATCGCGGGCCCGGCGCGAAAATATGAGCCAATTGCGGGACCGCGGCTGTGCACAGCCTGTTGAAAAAGCGCCCAAGACACCGCCGCCGCGATATGTGAAGAACGAAGGCCGCCCTGTGAGTTCCCGCCTGGGATTCAGGTGGACAATCCCGCCTCGGCCTTGCCGCAATCCGCAATGACCACCCTGCCCCCGCATCCGCCAACAACCATCGCCCGGCTGACCACCGACGAAGCCACCGCCCGGCGCCTTTCCGACGTCATGGCGGAGATCCTGCCGGCGGATGAAGTCGCGGTGTCGGCGTTCGAAGCCGACGAGGCCGCCCGGCAATGGGCTGTCGAATTCGTGTTCGAGCATGCGCCCGATGAAGCCGCATTCCGCGCGCTGCTGGCGCGACAGGCCGACACGCAGATCGCGCAATCGCTGATTTTCGAAACGCTGCAGCCCAAGGACTGGGTGGCGGCGAGCCTCAAAGGCCTCGCGCCGGTGTCGGCGGGGCGCTTTCTGTTGCATGGCGCGCATGATCGTGCCTACGCGCCGGTCAATCGCATCGCCATCGAGATCGAGGCGGCGCTGGCGTTCGGAACGGGACATCACGGGACGACAAAGGGGTGCTTGCTGGCGTTTGACGATTTGCTGAAGCGCAGGAAGGCGAAGCGTGTGACCCGGCTCCTCGCTCCGCTCGGAGCCGCCCTGCCCCACAAGGAAAGAGGAAAAGACGATATCCTCGACATCGGCACCGGCACCGGCGTGCTCGCCATCGCGGCGGCGCGGGCGCTGCGCCGAAAAGTTCTGGCGAGCGACATCGATCCCATTGCGGTGCGGGTGGCGCGTGAGAACGTGCGGCACAACCGCGTTGCATCCTATGTCACGCTGTTCGCCGCTGCCGGCGCGATGCACGGCCGTTTCCGCCGCAGCGGCCAGCACAGCCTGATCTTCGCCAATATCCTCGCCTCGCCGCTGAAACGCATGGCGACACCGCTCGCCAGATCGCTGGCGCCGCAGGGCGTGATCATTCTGTCCGGCCTTCTGCCCGCCCATGCCAATGCGGTGATTGCGGCCTATCGCATGCAGGGCCTACGCCTGCGCCGCCGCTATCTGATCCATGGCTGGGTGACGCTGACCATGCAGCGCGGCCGCTGACAGCAAAATGCCCCGGCCGAGACCGGGGCATTTTTGAGGGCACGTGTTTGAGAACGCCAGGAACGGCCGGAAACGCCGACCTCTTGTTACGGATTGATTTTCGGCTGATTGCGCTTCAACAGCTCTTCGAATTCGGCCGGCATCAGATGCCGGTGCAGGGAGATTTCGCGGATCGCCTGACGCGTCCGCGCCTCGACGAAGGCATTCCAAAGCCGCGTCCAGATCGTGGTCGACGGTTTGGCGGTGACGGTACTGGCGGTCGGTGCGGCGCCATAGGTGATTGCAGCCATGGTGTGTCTCCTTCAGGAAATCGGCGGACACTCCGGGTCGGTCCTCCAGACTTTCTGCATTGCAATATAGATCGATCTTTTTGCATTGCACAAGAAGCGTCAAAAGCGCATGGCGGGGACGATAAAGCCGCATAAATGCTTCATATTCCGGAAACAAATGGCCTGCTTCATCCAGTTTGATGAATCCTGGCTCGGGGCCAATTTCGCGTCGCACAAGGTCCGGGCAGATGTTATGCGGACGGGCGATGGCCGGTTTGCCGGCCCCAATTCCCACCCCTACAGTCGGCCGATGTTCCAAGCCCGATTCCAGAGCTTTGACGACCGCGCCGACGCCGGCGCGACCGCCCCCCGCATTGCCACCCTGCGCGCCGCGCTGAAGGCGCGAGGGGTCGACGGCTTCATCCTGCCGCGCGCCGACCGCCACCAGAACGAATATGTGCCCCCGGCGGAGGAGCGGCTGGCCTGGCTCACCGGCTTCACCGGCTCCGCGGGCGCCGCCATCGTGCTGGCGGACCGAGCCGTTCTGTTTGTCGACGGGCGTTATACGCTGCAGGCGCGCGAGGAAATCGACACCGCGATCTTCGCCATTGAACATCTGGTGGAAACGCCGCCGTCGGTCTGGATCGAGCGCAACCTGCCGGCCGGCAGCAAGCTCGGCTATGATCCCTGGCTGCACACCGCCGAAGGCGCCGAGCGGCTGGCGAAAGCCTGCGCCGCGGCCGGCGCATCGCTGGTGCCGCTCGATCCCGATCCCATCGATGCGATCTGGTCGGACCGGCCGGAGCCGCCGCTCGGACCGGTGACGCTGCATCCTGCGCGCTATGCCGGGGAGGAGGCCGCGGCCAAGATTGCGCGTGTGCAGGACGACATCGGCAAGGCGCGCGCCGACGCGCTGCTGGTGTCGGACCCGCATAACGTCGCCTGGCTGTTCAACATCCGCGGCTCGGACGTCGCACATACGCCGCTGCCGCTGTCCTTCGCGCTGGTCGGCAAGGACGGGCGGCCCGCGCTTTATGTCGACGGCCGCAAGCTGACCAATGCGGTGCGTGACGCGCTGGAACAGCTCGCCGATCTGCGCGAGCCGGAGCGGCTGGCGGACGATCTCGCCGCGCTCGGCGCGGGCGGCAAGAGCATCCGCATCGATCAGGCAACCGCCGCCGACGCACTGACGCGGATCGTGAGCGAGGCCGGCGGCAAGCCCATGCGCGGCGCCGACCCGATCACGCAGATGAAGGCGGTGAAGAATGCGGCCGAGATCGACGGCGCGCACGCCGCGCATCGCCGCGACGGCGCGGCGGTGATTTCCTTTCTCGCCTGGTTCGACCGCGAGGCGGCAAGCGGCAAGCTGACCGAGATCGACGTCGTGGAAGCACTGGAAAGCTTCCGGCGCGACACGGGTCTGCTCAAGGACATTTCCTTCCCGACCATTTCCGGCTCCGGGCCGAACGGCGCCATTGTGCATTACCGCGTCACCGCGCGGAGCAACCGCCGCGTTCAGCCGGGCGAATTGATGCTGATCGATTCCGGCGCGCAATATGAGGACGGCACGACCGACATCACCCGCACGGTGCCGGTCGGCGCGCCGAGCGAAGAGATGCGGGCGCATTTCACGCTGGTGCTGAAGGGCCATATTGCCATCGCGCGGGCGATCTTTCCGGACGGCACCACCGGCGCGCAGCTCGATTCATTCGCGCGGCAATATCTGTGGCAGGCGGGGCTCGATTTCGACCACGGCACCGGCCACGGCGTCGGCAGCTATCTGTCGGTGCATGAAGGGCCGGCGCGCATCTCCAAACTCGGCGCGACGCCGCTGAAGCGCGGCATGATCCTGTCGAACGAGCCCGGCTATTACAAGACCGGCGCCTACGGAATCCGCATCGAGAACCTCGTTCTGGTGGTGGAAGCCGACGCCATCGAGGGCGCGGAAAAACAGCTCAACACCTTCGAGACGCTGACTTTGGCTCCCATCGACCGGCGGCTGATTGACCCGACGCTGATGACCATCGGCGAAATTGCATGGCTCGACGATTATCATGCGCGCGTTGCAGAGACGATTGCACCGCTGGTTGATAAACAGACGGAAACCTGGCTGCGGGCGATGACGCAGCCGCTTCTCTGATTTTTTGGAACTTTCGTGGACGCCACTCCTCCCAAGCCGCCGGCCGATACCGCGCGCCTGCGCACAGGCGCGGGACCGCTGCTCGCTTTGCTGATGGCGATGACGGCGATCGGGCCGCTGTCGCTGAACATCCTGGTGCCGGCAACCCCCGGCCTCGTCGCCACGCTGAAGACCGATCCGGCGACGGTGCAGCTCACGGTGTCGCTGTATCTCCTTGGACTTGCGGTGTCGCAGCTTGCGCTTGGCCCCTTATCGGACCGCTTCGGCCGCCGGCCTGTGGTGCTCTGCGGATTGCTCGTCACCGTGGTGTCGAGCTTTGTCGCGCTGTTCGCCTCCAGCATCGGCGAGATCATTCTGGCCCGGACGATCCAGGCTTTCGGCGCCTCCACCGGGCTGGTGATCGGCCGCGCCATCATCCGCGATCTCTATGAGCGCGAGCGCGCCGCCGCGATGATCGGATGGGTCGCGACCGTGATGGTGGTGGCTCCGATGGTCACGCCGCTGATCGGCGGCATCCTCGACACCGCCTTCGGCTGGGAAGCCACCTTCGTCTTTGTCGGCGTCTACGCCTTGCTGGTGCTGTTCTGGTCCTGGACCAGCCTGCAGGAGACGCGGCCCGACCACGTCACCAGCGGCGGCTTGCGCTTTCTTGTCCGTGAAACCCGCGCGCTGTTCAAAAGTCGCGCCTTCAACGCCTATGTGCTCGCTGCGACGCTCGGCTCGGCTACCTTCTTCGCCTTCCTCGGGGGCTCGCCGCATGTGGTGATCGAGCTGATGGGCGAATCCTCCGCCGCCTATGGCGCCTGGTTCATTATCACCGCCTTTGGATACATGCTGGGCAATTTCGCCGCGGCCAATCTGTCGCCGCGCTTCGGCATCGACACCATGATCCGCGCCGGGCTCGGCATCGAATTGCTCGGGGCTCTGGTGACGATCCTTGCCGTCTGGCTGTTCCCGTTCGGCGGCCCGGCGACGATCTTTCCGACGCAATTCCTGGTCTCCTTCGGCAACGGCACGCTGCTGCCGAGCGCGATCGCCGGTGCCGTCAGCGTGCGGCCGCAGGCGGCGGGCACCGCCTCGGGCATCGTCGGCTGCGCGCAGATGGCGGTCGGTGCGCTGGCCGCACAAGGCACAAGCTGGATTGTCGCCGGCTCGATGACAGCATTGCCGATGGCGTTCACAATCTTGCTGATCGTTCTCGCCGCGATCGGGAGTTATGCGGTGTTGATGTGGGGTATACGAGATTAGTCGGCAACGCTTCGTCATCCTGAAGCACGCGCCAGGCGAGCCTCAAAGGATAACGGTGCGAGATGATCAGACCTTATCCGATCATCTCCAGCCATTCGTCCTCGCTCACCACCCTCACGCCGAATTTCTGCGCGTCGGTGAGCTTTGATCCAGCGCCGGGGCCGGCAACGACGAGATCCGTCTTTTTCGAGACCGAGCCGGAGACTTTTGCGCCGAGCCGCTCCGCCTGCGCCTTCGCCTCGTTGCGGGTCATCTTTTCCAGCGTCCCGGTAAAGACGACGGTCTTGCCGGCGACGGGGGAATCCGTCTTCGCCTGAGGCATCGGCTCGACTTCGATCTCCTCGAGCAAACGAGCAAGCGCTTCACGATTCTTCTTCTCCTTGAAGAATTCGACGACAGCCTCGGCCACGATCTCGCCGATGCCGCCGATATGGTTCAGTTCCTGCCAGGCTTCCGACTCTTCGCCCTTCCCCGCCGCCTTCATGCCATCGAGGAACGCATCGATCGTGAGGTAGTGGCGCGCCAGCAACTTGGCGTTGCCCTCGCCGACATGGCGGATGCCGAGCGCATAAATTAATTTGTTGAGCGGAATCTTGCGCCGCTCTTCAATGGCGGCGAACAGATTACGCACCGAGGTTTCGCCATAGCCCTCGCGCTCTTCGAGCTTCTTGCTCGCGCGCTTGTTGCGCTTCTCGAGCGTGAAGATGTCGGCGGGCTCCGTGATCAGCCCGTCGGCGTAGAAAGCCTGGACCTGCTTCTCGCCCAGCCCCTCGATGTCGAAGGCGTCGCGCGACACGAAATGCCGCAACCGCTCCACCTGCTGCGCCGGACAGATCAGGCCGCCGGTGCAGCGTCGCACCGCCTCGCCCTCCTCGCGCACGGCATGGCTGCCGCAGACCGGGCAGGTCTCGGGGAACTTGTAGGGTTTTGAATTCTTCGGACGTTTCTCCAGCACCACGCCAAGCACCTGCGGGATCACGTCGCCGGCGCGCTGGATGGTCACGGTGTCGCCGATCCGCACATCCTTGCGCGCGATCTCATCCTCATTGTGCAGGGTCGCGTTCTGCACCACCACGCCGCCGACAGTGACCGGCTCGAGTTTCGCCACCGGCGTCAGCGCGCCGGTGCGGCCGACCTGGATGTCGATATCCTTGACGATGGTCGTCGCCTTTTCGGCGGCGAATTTGTGCGCGATCGCCCAGCGCGGCGAGCGCGAAATGAACCCGAGCCGCTGCTGCCAGTCGAGACGGTCGAGCTTGTAGACCACGCCGTCGATGTCGTAGCCGAGCTTGGCGCGGCGCGCTTCGATGTCACGGTAGAAGGCGAGCATCGCCTCGACGCTCGTGCAGGTCTTGAACAGGGGATTGATACGGAAGCCGCAATCGCCGAGCCATTCAACCATCGCCGTCTGCGTGTCGGCGAGCATGGCGCTCATCTGCCCCCAGCCATAAGCGAAGAATTTCAGCTTGCGCGAGGCGGTGATCTTCGGATCCTTTTGGCGCAGAGAGCCCGCGGCGGAATTGCGCGGATTGGCGTAGACCGGCTCCCCCCGGTCCGCCTGCCGCTGGTTCAGTTTCAGGAAATCGTCGTGCGTCATGTAGACCTCGCCGCGCACCTCGGCGATGTCAGGGAGTTTCCTGCCCTTCAGCTTCTCCGGAATGTCGTCCAGGGTCTTGACATTGGCGGTGACATCTTCGCCTTCGGCACCGTCGCCACGCGTCGCGCCGGTGACGAGAATGCCCTTCTCATAGCGCAGCGACAGCGACAGCCCGTCGATCTTGGGCTCGGCGGTGAAGGCCGGTACCTCCGTCAGCTTTAGGAAGCGCACCACGCGCTCGGCGAATTCGGCGACATCCTCGTCGGTAAAGGCGTTGTCGAGCGATAGCATCGGCACCGCGTGCCGCACCTTCTTGAACTTGCCGGTGGGAGCCGCACCGACGCGCTGCGAGGGCGAATCCTTGCGGATGAGTTCCGGGAAGCGTGCTTCGATCTCGTTGTTGCGCTGGCGCAGCGCGTCGTATTCAGCATCCGAAATGGTCGGCGCATCCTGCTGATAATAACGCTTGTCATGCTCGGCGATCAGCTTGGCGAGCCGTTTCAGTTCGGCTGCGGCCTGCTCCTCAGTGAGCTTGTCGACTGGCGTGAATGGGGCGGCTTGGGACACGTTCGCAATTCCTGATCCGGGGGCGACCTTCTCCCATTTGTCGCCGCCCGCGCAAGCGTCAACCAAGCCTGCTGGGGATACGTCATTGTGAACCGGATTGAAGGCGCTGACGACCATTGTCCATTCAGGTAACAATCCGGATCGAGGCAGACACGATGGTAACTTGGAAATACATCGCCCTCGCGGGCGCGCTGGCCATCGTCTTTCTGCTGATCGTCACATTCGAGCGGCAGCGAAACTGCCGCTACGCCGACGGCGTCCATTGCGAGCTGTTCGGCACGCGGCCCGGCAAATATGGCGGCCCGCAATAGGACGGCGCGCTAAGCCGCCTGCTGAATCAGCCGCTCCGCCGCGGCGCGGGCCTCGTTGGTGATTTCGGCGCCCGCCAGCATGCGGGCGATCTCCTCGCGGCGGCGCTCGGCGGCGACCGCGCTGACGCGCGTCGCCACCCGCTTGCCGCGATCGAGCGCGTCCTTGGCGATCACGTAATGGCGGTCGGCGCGGGCCGCGACCTGCGGCGCATGGGTGACGGCGATCACCTGCACGCGTGCGGCAAGCGCCGCAAGCCGCGCTCCGATCGCGTCCGCCACCGCGCCGCCGACGCCGGTGTCGATCTCGTCGAAGATGAGCGTCGGCGCCGAACCGCGATCGGCCAGCACCACCTTGAGCGCGAGCAGGAAGCGCGCGAGTTCGCCGCCCGAGGCGACCTTCATCAACGGGCCCGGCCGTGTGCCCGGATTGGTCTGCACCCAGAACTCCACACGGTCGATGCCGAAAGGTCCGGCGGCTGCCGCATCGGTGTCGATCTGCGTCGTGAACACGGCGCGTTCGAGCTTGAGCGGCCTGATCTCGGCATTCACCGCCTTGTCGAGTCTTGCCGCGGCCTTCTTGCGCGCGGCCGAAAGTTTCTCCGCAGCCCTGCAATAGATCTGGTCGGCCTCCAGCGCGGCCTTTTCCAGTGCGGCGAGCTTTTCGGTCCCGGCATCGATCAGCGCCAGCGCGTCGGCATATTTTTGCGCCAGCGCAGAAAGCTCGTCGACCGGCGTGTTGTATTTGCGCCCTGCGGCGCGCAAGGCAAACAGGCGCTCCTCGATACGCTCAAGCTCGTGCGGATCGAAATCGGCCGCACGCAAGGCGGCTTCCAGATGGCTGCGCGCGTCTTCGATCGCATGCAACGCGATGTCGAGCGCCCGCACCGCGGGCTCTACCAGTTGCGGCGCTTGCGTGCCGCGCCGCTCAAGGCGGCGCACCGCGGCCGAAAAAGCCGGCACCGGCGACGCCGAGCCGGCGACCGCCTCATGCGCCTCCTGCAGATCGCCGGCGATCTTCTCCGCCTGCATCATCGCGGCACGGCGCGCGGCGAGCGCGGTTTCCTCGCCTGCTTCCGGCGCGAGCCTGGTCAGTTCAGCCACGGCGTGGCGCAAATAGTCGGCCTCACGCTGCGCATGTTCGATCTCGCGCCGATGCGCTTCGACGGCCTCAGTGGCGGCGCGGCGCGCCTCCCAGCGCTTCTCGATATTGGCCACGTCGTTGTCGAGACCGGCATAGGCGTCAAGCAACTGGCGATGCGTTGCGGCATCGACAAGCGCCCGGTCGTCATGCTGGCCATGAATTTCGACCAGAGCGGCACCGAGACTCTTCAGCGCCTGCACACTGACCGGCTGATCGTTGACGAAGGCGCGGGTCTTGCCGTCGGCGAGCTGCACCCGCCGCAAGATGAGAAGATCGTCGTCAGTCTCGATGCCCTGCGCCCGCAGAAGCTTCCAGACCGGATGGCGCGCCGGCACATCGAACACCGCCGTCACCTGCCCCTGCTCGGCGCCCTGCCGCACCAGCGTCGCGTCGCCGCGTGCGCCCAAAGCCATGGCGAAGGCATCAAGCAGGATCGATTTGCCGGCCCCGGTCTCGCCGGTGAGCACGGCCAGTCCTTTCTCGAATTCAAGGTCGAGCTTGTCGATCAGGACAATGTCGCGAATGGACAGACGGGACAGCATGAGCAAGGCCCTCGGCTGAGCGGCTCTGTGCCCGACGACCCGCAGCCGCGAATCCCCCAGCCTGCCGCGAAAAGAACAAAAGCAGAACATCGCGACTTTGGCAAGGATTTGTTGCTGAGGGATGAACGCCAACGCGTCAGTCTTGCCGACCAGACGTATGAACTTTGGGCTGGCGCCTCCGGCGCGCCCCGAATAACGAATGGAAATTACACGATTCGGGAAAGCCGCTCACGCGCTGCGCTTCTTGAACAGCTTGCTGATCCAGGAGTCCTTGTTCTCGCTCGGCTCGACCCCTCCGCCCTTCACCAGGCGGTAGGCGTCCTGATACCAGCGGCTGTCGGGGAAGTTGTGGCCGAGCACGGCGGCGGCGGTCTGCGCCTCCGGCACGATGCCGAGCGCCATGTAGCACTCGGCCAGCCGCATCAGCGCCTCTTCGACATGGCGTGTCGTCTGATATTGCGTCACCACGATCTTGAAGCGGTTGATCGCACCGATGAAATCCTTGCGCTCGAGATAATAGCGGCCGACCAGCATTTCGCGCCCCGCCAACTGGTCGCGCGCAACATCGAGCTTCTTCTTCGCCGCGTTGGCGTATTCGGAATTCGGATATTTGCGCACCACCTCATCGAGCGCGGCCATCGCTTTCTCGGTGCGAGCCTGATCGCGGGTGACGTCCGGAATCATGTCGAAATAGGACGACGCGATGAGATATTGCGCGTAAGCCGCGTCGTTGCTGCCGGGATGCAGCGTGACGTAGCGGGTCGCCGCATTGATCGAGTCGTCGTATTCCTTTGCCTCGTAATAGGCATAGGCCTGCATGATCAGCGCCTTGCGGGCCCAGTCGGAATACGGGTGCTGGCGGTCAACCTCCTCGAACTTCTTGGCGGCGTCCTTGTAGTCGCGCCGCTGGTTCAGAAGATAAAGACCTTCATTGTAGAGCTTGTCGGCGGGATCGTCGGGGATCTGGATGTCGTCCTTGCCGGCACAGGCGGCGAGCGGGATGGCCAGCGCAATCAGCAGCAGGCCCAGCAGATTCCGGCGCAGAGCGGATGATATCCGCGCCCCAAAGGTCGCCGAAACGGTCTTGGCCGCACGCACCGTCATGTACTGCAATTTCCCCAAACGGAGGCTGTCGGCGGACTGGCCTCTCCCGTTGCCATAGATACCCAAAAAAGCCCCAAGGCCCAAGCGGGCGAGGCAAGGTTTGTGCGGACAATCGGCCGGGAATAAGGCGGAAGGTTAAGGGCTTAGGCCTCAGGACACTTCCGGGCCATAGGCCGGAGCCACCAAACCGGTTGCCACATCGGCATGACCGCGAATGCGGCGCGGAGCCTCGGTCGCCGCCTCGACCAGCCGCCACGCGGACGGATCGGACATCAGCGCCACCAGCACCGAATGATTGAGCTTGTGACCGCCGCGGAAGGATCGGTAGGCGCCGAGCAGCGGCGCACCCGCCAGCGCCAGATCTCCGACCGCGTCGAGCGCCTTGTGGCGCACGAATTCATCGGCGTAGCGCAGGCCCTCCGCGTTCAGGATGCGGTTCTCGCTCAGTACCAGCGTGTTCTCGAAGGAGGCGCCGAGCGCCTTGCCGGCGCTCCACAAAGCCGACACGTCCTTCATGAAACCGAAGGTGCGGGCGCGCGACAGGTCGCGGCGGAACGTGTCGGCGGTGACGTCGGTGTCGAAAATCTGGTGGCCGATCAGCGGCGTATCGAAATCGATCTCGATCTCGATACGAAAGCCATGCGCGTAGGGACGAAATTCGCCGAACGCCTCACCGCGCGCCACGCGCACCGGCTTGAGGATCTCGATATAACGGCGCGGGGCGGCCAGCGTGACAATTCCGGCCTGATCGATGGCCTCAACGAACGGCGCCGAGCTGCCGTCCATGATCGGAACTTCCGGACCGTCGAGCTCAATGACGAGGTTGTCGACGCCAAGACCGCGCAAGGCGGCGAGAATATGCTCGGCGGTGGAGCAGAGAATGCCTGACGCGTCGCCGAGAACGGTGGCGAGTTCGGTCGCGGTCACCGAGCGGTAATCGGCGCGCACTTCGCGTTCGCGACCTGATTCGTCGGTGCGAGTAAAAACGATTCCCGTATTGGCTTCAGCCGGATTGAGCGTCAGCGTGACCGGCAAGCCGGAATGCACACCGATACCCGAAATGACAGCCTGCTCGCGAAGCGTGGTTTGCCTGACGGCTTTCATACGCTTTGTTCCGCAACTTTTCGGCTGGACGCTGCCAGAGAAACCGCAGCGCAATCCCCCGAGATTGAACCCCAATCGATGTTGTCTTCTTTTCGCCCAGAAAACCCGGAGGGAGCGATTACGCCCGTCCGGCCCCGTTCAAGGCGAAAACCCCTTGAGACGTGAGAACCTTAGTCACGGTTCGGTCACCCACAAAGTCACGCTTTTTTACCGTTTGTTACCTTCAAGTGGCCGCATTCGGGTCGCCGGCCTGCCTTATTTCAGGGGCGCGACGATTAAATGCGGCAACTCAAGACGTTGCGGCCGCCCACGCCTATCCCACAGACCCTGCCGGTCCGTGAAAGCACATAATATTTCAATAATTTACCGGGCCAGGCAGCAAAAACCCCGGCCCTTGCGGTCCGGGGTCTTGAATTGTGGCAACCATCCAAAATGGCTGGTTAATTGGCCTGCCGGCGCAGGAAAGCCGGGATATCAAGCTGGTCATCATCCGCCGGGTTATGCACAGGCGCCGGGCGGCCATGCTGGTCGAGGCCCTGGGGTTGGCCCTGCGGGGCGCGCGGAGCGTAGTCGGAAACCGGTCCCCGATTCTCCAGCGAGGGATTGGCCGGACGCGGTGCCGGCGGCCGCTGCGGCATTCGCTCGAACGCGGGCGGAGCCGGAGGCATGGCCGGCATGGCCGGCTCGGCAGACTGGGCCGGCTCCTCGACCTTGCGGCCGAGACCTGCCGCCGCGAGGCGCTGCAGCAGGGTCATGCGCTGCTTTTCCGGATGCTCGCTTTCCACCGGCTCGCCCTGACGGGCGCGCAACTGGCGCTGGGCCGGCGCCGGAAGTTCCTCGATGCGCGGCATGCGCGGCCGCTGCAGGACACGTTCGGGCTGCGGCGGCACAAAAACCGGCGGAATGTCACGCTGCGGTGTCTCAACCGGCGGCTCGACAAAAAGCGACGGCTTCTGCGGCATGGCGCGCAGCGTCACGTCGTCGATTGAAACCGGCTGCGGCATCGGCTGCGACAGCGCTGCAGCGACAGCCGCGGTCGCGGCCTGTTCGACAGCCGGTGCGGCCGGACGCGCCGCCGGCGCCTGCGTGGACGGTGCCGCCCGCTCGATGCGCTCCGGGGTGCGCTCGGCGATGCGCGCGGCGGCCTCCGTGCGCGCACGCTGCACGGTCTCGGGCGCCTTCTGGACGCTCGGCTTGTCGATGCCGGTGGCGACAACCGACACGCGGATGATGCCGTCCAGGCTTTCGTCGAAGGTGGCGCCGACAATGATGTTGGCGTCCTTGTCGACTTCCTCGCGGATGCGGGTCGCGGCTTCGTCGACTTCGTACAGCGTCAGGTCCTTGCCGCCGGTGATGGAGATGAGAAGACCCTTCGCGCCCTTCATCGACGAATCATCGATCAGCGGATTGGAGATGGCGGCTTCGGCGGCGGTCGAGGCGCGCTTCTCGCCGGAGGCTTCGCCGGTGCCCATCATCGCCTTGCCCATCTCGCGCATGACGGCGCGGACGTCGGCGAAGTCGAGATTGATCAGGCCTTCCTTCACCATCAGATCGGTGATGCAGGCGACACCCGAATAAAGCACCTGGTCCGCCATCGCGAAGGCGTCAGCGAATGTGGTCTTCTCGTTGGCGACCCGGAACAGATTCTGATTCGGGATGACCAGCAGCGTGTCCACATATTTCTGCAATTCGACGATGCCGGCTTCCGCGTAACGCATGCGGCGGTCGCCTTCAAACTGAAACGGCTTCGTGACAACGCCGACGGTGAGGATGCCGAGCTCGCGCGCCACCTTGGCGATGACCGGCGCGGCTCCCGTTCCCGTCCCGCCGCCCATGCCGGCGGTGACGAACACCATATGCGCGCCGCTGAGATGATCGCGGATCTCGTCGATCACCTCCTCGGCGGCGGCGCGGCCAACTTCCGGCTGCGATCCGGCACCGAGACCCTCGGTCACCTGCGCGCCCATCTGGATGATGCGCTCGGCCTTGGACGAGGTCAGCGCCTGCGCGTCGGTATTGGCGACGACGAATTCAACGCCCTGCAGGCCCGCCGAAATCATGTTGTTGACGGCGTTGCCGCCGGCCCCGCCAACACCCATGACGGTGATCCGCGGCTTCAGCTCACGGATATCGGGGACTTTCAGATTGATGGTCATGTCTGCCTCATTGCTACGCGGGCGTTGAAGACGTCTCCGCACCGGCCGGTCCGCCGCCGGCCTGTCCCGAGATCCTGCGTTCGGGTCATCAGAAGCTTTCCTTCAGCCATCGTCCGACCCTTGAGAAATAGCCGCCCGTTCCTGTCATCAGGTGCCGCGTTCTTCGCGGTTCAAAGTGTTCGAGATGCGCCGCCTGCGGGTACACCAGGAGCCCTGTCGCGACGGCATAAGCCGGCCCCTTGGCAACGTCCGGCAATCCGGCGATGCCGAGCGGGCGACCGATCCGGACCGGACGCCTCAGAACGCGCGAAGCAAGTTCGGTCAGTCCGGTGAGCTGACTGGCGCCGCCGGTCAAAACCACCGTGCCGCCAGGCTCGGCGGCAAAGGGAGATGCCGCCAACCGGTCGCGCACCATTTCCAGGATTTCCTCGACGCGCGGCTGGATGATTTTCACCAGCGTCGCCCGGGAAATCACCTGAGGCGGCTCGCGCAGGTCGACGCTCACCGCTGGCACTGTGATCATGTCCCGCTCATCAGCTCCACCCGACAACACAGTGCCATAAATCGCTTTGATTCGCTCGGCATCTGCGATGCGTGTGTTGAGTCCGCGGGCCAGATCCATGGTGACGTGATGACCACCGAGCGCGAAGCCGTCGGCATGCACAAAGCGGCCGCCGGAGAAGACGGCGATGGTGGTGGTGCCGGCGCCCATATCGACGACGGCGGCGCCGAGATCTGATTCGTCATCGGCCAGAACCGACAAGCCGGCGACATAGGGCGAGGCGGCCATGGCCTCGACATCGAGGTGGCATTGCTCGACCGCCAGCATCAGGTTGCGCGGCGTCGCCGCGTCGGCGGTCGCAACATGCATGTCGAGACCGAAATGGCGCGCAAGCATGCCGCGCGGTTCCCGAATACCGCGCACATCATCAAGCGCGTAGCCGAGCGGAAGCGAATGCAGCACCACGCGGCCGTCGCGCACCGAATTCCTGTTCCCCGCGGAGAGAAGGCGCGCGATATCGCCATCGGAAACCGTCGGACCGGCGACATTGACCGAGGCCGTGTAGCGCTCACTGCCCAGCCGGCCACCGCCGACGGAGACCGCAACCGACTCAAGCTGCACTATGGCCGATTGCTCGGCGAGCTCGACGGCATGACGAATGGCGTCTTCCGCCTGATCGAGATTGGTGACGTTGCCGGCCTTCATGCCGGCCGCCTCGACATGGCCGAGACCGATGATCTCGACCGAGTGGCTGCGGCGGCGCAAGGCCTGGCGCGGCGACTGCGGCTGCAGCCGCGCGATCAGGCACACGATCTTGCTGGTGCCGAGATCGAGCGCGGCGACCAGCGCGCGCCGCTTCGGCGACACCGGCTTCATCTTGGGGGCAAGGCCGTAATGGAGCGGGTTCATGCGGCGCTCACCTCTTGTTCCCCTCCCCCTTGTGGGGAGGGGTTTGGGGTGGGGGTCGCGCGATTTTGAAAAGCGTCGACGTCAAACACCGACCCGCCTCCCCAACCTTCCCCCATCGCAAGTCGGGCCTGCCCGACTTGCGCATGATCATGTGCAACCCGGGCAAGCCCGGGTTGCATGGAGGAGGGAGAAAAAACGGAGAGCGCGAGAGTGTTACGAACAGGGTTCATGCGTCACCCGCCTTGCGTCTGGTCTTCTTGTCCTTGAGCGCTTCGTCGCGTGCACGGTTGCGTTCTTGCGCGGCGGCGTCCGACAGGCGCACCGTGACGCGGTCGGCGAGCCGCAGATCGATCGCGGTGATGTCGCGCGTGAGCAGCTTCTTGTCGCGGTCGAGCGCGATCAGGGTCTCGATCGCGCGTTCGGGCTGCGCTTCCGGCAGCCGCACGTCGAGGCCGTTCTTCAGCTTGATGTTCCAGCGCCGCTCGGCGACCAGCACATAGGCGCGCGCCTGATCGCGGATCGCCGGATAGCGGTCCATGAGCGCGAGAAAATCGGCAGCCCGCTGCGCGGCGCCCTGCCCGACCACCAGCGGAAGTTTGGCAAATTGCGGATCGACATAGGTTTCAAGCACGGTGCCGTCGCCGGCGATGACCGAGACGCGACCGTCCTTCTGCCAGAGCGCATAGGGCCTTCGCTCGGTCACCGAGATGTGCAGCCGGTCGGGATAGAGCTTGAGCACCGTGGCGTCGGCGATCCAGGGATTCGCCTTCAGGCGAAGGCGCGCATCGTCGGCGTTGAGAAAGAGCAGCGAGGTGCGGCCGGTGACGCCGGCGGTCGCCAGAATCTGTTCGCGCGTCAGCTGCGCCTGGCCGACCAGCGCAATGGAGGAAATGTAAAAGCCCGCGGCATTGGCGAGGGCGTCGCGCGCATCCTTGAACTGCACGACGATGGTATCGACATGGCCGCCGCGCACGGAACCATAAGCGACACTCGCGGCGATCAGCGTGAAAGCCGCCACATGGCCGGCGCCGCGCGGAATGCGATTTTCGAGCGTGGAAGCGAGACGATGGATCGCGCGCCCGAGACGGGCGAAGACATGGGGCCGCTTCAGCGATTGAGCGAGGCGTCCTCGATCATCCATCTTACAAAACTCTTCGAACGTTACCCCCGCATGCGCGGCCAGCTCGGGAACGAGGGACGTTCGCTCATGCCCGGCGGCGATCGCGTCCTGGCAGGCCGGCCCCCTCATCCCCTGCCACGATCGGCAGCGGGCATCAGCGCGCGTCACACCCCGACAAGCTAGGGCGCAATGCACTGAGAGAGTCAGTCTTCGGGCTTCTTGGTAAAGTTTCGGTAAAAATTGAGATTAATTGGAGGTTAAAGGTATTGGCCGTCAAGCAGTACCTTTTCGTGAAGGATCTTTGATCCATTCCACTATTGAACTCATAAAGGCCCTGAGCTGCACCCCGTCTTTGGCCGCGGCGCCGGCAAGACGCGGCTCGGCGCCGAATGGATACGCGCGCTGGTGCATGGCACGCCGCCTTATGCCGAGCGTCGGCACCGCCGCATCGCGTTGGTCGGCGAAAGCATGCTTGATGCCCGTGCGGTGATGATCGAAGGCGAATCCGGTCTGCTGCGCATTTCGCCGCGCGCGGAGCGGCCGATCTGGCTCTCCTCGCGCCGGCGGCTGGAATGGCCGAACGGCGCGGTGGCGGAGCTCTTCTCCTCGGAAGACCCCGACAGCCTGCGCGGGCCGCAATTCGACGCGGCGTGGTGCGACGAACTCGCCAAGTGGCACAACGCCGAGGCGACGTTCGACATGCTGCAATTCGCGCTGCGGCTGGGACGGCATCCGCGCCAGCTCATCACCACGACGCCACGCCCGATTCCACTGCTCAAGCGGCTAATCGCCGATCCGCGCACAGCGGTAACGCGCGCGACGACACACGCGAATGCCGCGCATCTGTCTCCGGCCTTTATCGACGAGGTGATCGGCCGCTATGCCGGCACGCGGCTCGGACGCCAGGAAATCGACGGCGAGATCATCGAGGACCGGCCGGACGCGCTGTGGTCGCGCGAGACCATCGAACGCGCCCGCGTCGTCGCCGCGCCGCCGCTGGTGCGGATCGTCATCGGCATCGATCCGCCCGCGTCATCGCGCGATGGCGCCAATGCCTGCGGCATTGTCGCGGCGGGGCGCAGCGAGGACGGCTGCGTGTATGTGCTTGCGGACGCGACGGTGCACGGCCTGCCGCCGGCGGGCTGGGCGAGCAAGGCGATCGCGCTCTACCGCCGGCTCAAGGCCGACATCATGGTGGCGGAGGTCAATCAGGGCGGCGAGATGGTGCGCGCGGTGTTGCGCGAGGTGGATGCGTCGGTGCCGCTCAAGATCGTGCATGCGACCCGCGGCAAATATCTGCGCGCCGAACCTGTCGCCGCGATGTATGCGCAGGGACGGGTGAAGCATCTCGACCCGCCGCTGGAACAACTGGAGGACCAGATGTGCGATTTCGGACTGAACGGATTGTCCGACGGCCGGTCTCCCGACCGGCTCGATGCGCTGGTCTGGGCGGTGACGGAACTGACGGCGCCGCGGCACCAGGGGCCGCGGATCAGGTCTTTGTGATGCGCGAGCGCCTTACCGGATGGGCGCGGGTCGCCGGAAAGCGTATAATTTCAATAGTCCTTCGCGACATGACCAAGATGCATGAAATATGTGCTGCTCGGCAATCTCGGCAAGAAGCCCGCATGAAGCGAAGCGAGTTGACCTTGCTATCCCGGGTTTCGGTTTTATCGATCGATCTCTCCGAACACAATGTCGAGTGAGCCGATGATGGCCGCGACATCGGCCAGCATGTGCCCGCGGCTCAGATAGTCCATCGCCTGGAGATGGGCGAAAGAAGGGGCTCGAATCTTGCACTTGTAGGGCCGGTTGGTGCCGTCGGAGACGAGATAGACGCCGAACTCGCCCTTCGGCGCCTCGACCGCCGCATAGACCTCGCCGGCAGGAACACGGTGCCCTTCGGTGTAAAGCTTGAAATGGTGAATCAGCGCCTCCATCGAGCGCTTCATTTCGGCGCGTGGCGGCGGGGCAATCTTGTTGTCCTGAATGATTACAGGCCCCTGCCCTTCGGGCAGTCTTAGTTTCTCGAGGCACTGCTTCATGATGCGCACCGACTGGCGCATCTCTTCCATGCGGATGAGGTAGCGGTCGTAGCAGTCGCCGTTCTTGCCGACCGGAATATCGAAATCGAGCTCGGGATAGCACTCGTAGGGTTGCGCCTTGCGCAAATCCCAGACGGCACCGGAGCCGCGCACCATCACGCCGGAAAATACCCAGGCCCAGGCGTCTTCCAGCTTCACCACGCCGATATCGACATTGCGCTGCTTGAAGATGCGGTTGCCGGTGAGCAGGGCATCGAGATCGTCGACAACCTTGAGGAAGGGATCGCAGAAGGCCCAGATGTCATCGAGCAGCTTCGGCGGCAGATCCTGGTGCACGCCACCGATGCGGAAATAGTTGGCATGCATGCGCGCGCCCGACGCCTTCTCATAGAACACCATCAGTTTCTCGCGTTCCTCGAAGCCCCAGAGCGGCGGGGTGAGCGCGCCGACATCGAGCGCTTGCGTTGTGACGTTGAGGAGATGCGAGAGCAGCCGTCCGATCTCGCAATAG
Organism: Pseudorhodoplanes sp.; assembly: GCA_032027085.1. Taxonomy (NCBI): domain Bacteria; kingdom Pseudomonadati; phylum Pseudomonadota; class Alphaproteobacteria; order Hyphomicrobiales; genus Pseudorhodoplanes; species Pseudorhodoplanes sp. The sequence continues at coordinate 4,831,411 of JAVSMS010000001.1, forward strand.
AGCACGCGGATCAACTGCCCGCGCTTCGGCACGGTGATGCCAAGAAGCTTCTCGGTCGCGAGGCAGAAGGCATGTTCCTGATTCATCGGCGCGACGTAATCGAGCCGGTCGAAATAGGGGATCGCCTGCAGATAGGTCTTGTGCTCGATCAGCTTCTCAGTGCCGCGATGCAGCAAGCCGATATGTGGATCGACCCGCTCGACCACCTCGCCGTCGAGCTCGAGCACAAGCCGCAGCACGCCGTGGGCTGCAGGATGCTGAGGCCCAAAATTGATCGTGAAGTTGCGCTCCGCAGGCCGAGCCATCGCAAGCCTCATCTCGGCTGCAAATGGAACGCTGCCCTGGTTCCCCGGGTTCCAGCCCGCAGGGTGCGACAGCGAAGCGTATCGCACCATTTTATCTATTGGCGATCAGCGGCAGGACATGTGTCGCGCTATTGTGATGCGCAAGCACACGCCGCATGGCGAGGTACCGGATGGGCGCGGGTCGCCGGAAGGCGTATAGTTTCAACAGTCCTTCGCGACATGACCAATGATCGGGAGGTGGCCATGAAATATGTGCTGCTCGGCAATCTCAGCGCGGAATGGGCCAGCAAGCAGTCAGAGCGGACCGGCAAAGCCAGGGCAAAGCTCGACAAGCTTGGCATCAAGATCGAGTCGATCCATTACACGCAGGGCTATTACGATTTCGTCGACATCGTCGATGCTCCGTCTCCGGAGGCGATGCTCGCGTTTTCAGTCTGGTACTCGACGCAGGGCCTGGGCCGGATTCAAAGCATGCCGGCGTTCGACGCCGCGAGCTTCGAAACCGCAATCAAGGACGCCGCAGGCTGAGACGGCGCCGCGGTATCGGGGGCCGAGAATCAGCAGGATGGGTTGAGCGCAAGCGAAACCCATCACGTTGGGTTACGCGCGGCGCGAAGGTTCGGACCTGTCGCTCGGCCGTGGCCGGTTTAACCCAACCTGCCACCGCCGTTCACCGCCCGAGCGAAGCGTCCTCTATCATCCAGCGCACCAGCTCCTCGAAGCTGATGCCGGCATGCGCGGCGAGCTCCGGCACCAGCGAGGTCTCGGTCATGCCCGGCTGGGTGTTGACCTCGAGACAGGCGAGGCCCTGCCTGCCCGCCGTGTCATCGTAGCGGAAATCGGCGCGCGTCACGCCGCGGCAGCCAAGCGCGCGATGCGCGGCGAGCGTGAGGCGCCGTATCTCTTCATAAACGTCGGGTGGAATCTTTGCCGGCAGGACGTGCTCGGAGCCGCCCGGCGCATATTTCGCCTCGTAATCGTAGAAGCGCACCTTCGGCACGATTTCGATCACGCCCAAAGCCGTCTCCCCCATCACCGCGCAGGTCAATTCCTTGCCGGGAATATACTGCTCGCACAACACCGTCTCGCCAAAGGTCCAGTCCTCGCGGAACAATTCCTGCGGCGGATGTTCGTGCTTGTCGGTGACGATGAAGACGCCGACGCTCGAGCCTTCGGCGATCGGCTTGATCACATAGGGCCGCGGCAGCACGTGCTGCTTCGCCGCCTCGAAACGCGACACAACCATCCCCTCAGGCACCGGCACGCCGGCCGCCTTCAGCATGATCTTGGCGAGATCCTTCTGCATGGCGAGCGAGGACGCCAGCACCCCGGAATGCGTGTAGGGAATGCCGATCACTTCCAGCACGCCCTGCAACGTGCCGTCCTCGCCGGGACGGCCGTGCAGCACGTTGAGCGCAACGTCGGGCTTGAGATTTTGCAGCACGGTCGCGATATCGCGCTCAACGTCGATGCGGGTGACGCGATAGCCGGCACGCTCGGCGGCGGCTGCGCAGGCAGCCCCCGAGCGCAGCGACACCTCGCGCTCGGCCGACCAGCCTCCCATGAGAACGGCGACGTGTTTGCTCATTGCGCCACTCCGATGCGCTTGATTTCCCATTCCAGCGTCACGCCGGAATTCTCCTGCACGCGCCGGCGCACGGTCTCGCCCAGCGTCTCGATGTCATGCGCGGTCGCGTTGCCGCGATTGATTAGGAAGTTGCAGTGCAATTCGGAGACCTGCGCGTCGCCGACGACGAGGCCGCGGCAGCCGGCGGCGTCGATCAATTGCCAGGCCTTGTGGCCTTCCGGATTCTTGAAGGTGGAGCCGCCGGTACGGCTCTTGATCGGCTGCGTTGACTCACGCGCCTCGGTGATCTTGTCCATCTCCGCGGCGATCGCCGCGCGGTCGCCCGGTGCGCCCTGGAACAGCGCCTGCGTGAAAATGATGTCCTCGGGCGCGCCGCAATGGCGATAGGTGTAATGCATGTCGCCATTCTTGAAGACATGCAGCCTGCCGGCGCGGTCGACGCCGCGCGCCTCGATCAACGCATCTTTGGTCTCGCGGCCATAGGCACCGCCATTCATGCGCAGCGCGCCGCCGACGCCGCCGGGAATGCCACGCATGAAGGAAAGACCGGCAATGCCGGCCTCCTGCGCCGCTCGCGCCACCTTCACATCCGGCACCGCGGTGCCGACGCGGATGCGTGCGCCCTCTTCCACCGTGATGTCGCTGAAGCCGCGGCCAAGCCGGATCACGACGCCGGGCACGCCGCCGTCGCGCACGATCAGGTTGGAGCCGAGACCGACGACGATGACGGGAATGTCAGCCGGCAGGTTCTGCAGAAAGTAAGCGAGATCGCTTTCGTCCTCGGGCGTGAACAACACCTGCGCCGGCCCACCGACGCGAAACCAGGTGAGATCGGCGAGCGGCTGGTTGGCGATCAGCCGTCCGCGCAATTGCGGCATCTTCGCTTTCATGTCGGCGGTGATGTCAGGAAAGGTCATGCGGGCACCAACCATTCCCCCTCATGGCCGGGCTTGCCCGCCATCCACGCGATGCGAACACGGCGGCGCAGCCTCTTGCCCGGCACAAGTTTACACTCGGGCCGACCGAAGGCCGCACCCGTGTAACCGGGTATGAGAATGGAGAGACTAGGCAGGGCTTGTCCCGGCCATCCGCGAGCCATGACGATGGAGAGGCAATCGACTTGTCGAAAACCCTCACCGCTACGCTCCCAGCGCCTTCAGTTCGCCGGGCAGCGCGTAGGCCCATTGCGTGATGTTGCCGGCGCCGAGGCACACAACCATGTCGCCCGGCTGCGCGATGCCCTTGATGAGAGATGCCAGCTTCTCGGAGCTTTCCAGCGCTATCACATCGCGATGTCCCCGCGCCCTCATGCCGGCGACAAGATGGTCGCGATCGATGCCCGCGATGGGCGCTTCGCCGGCGGGGTAGACATCCGCGATGACCACGGTGTCGGCGTCGTTGAAGCAGGTGCAGAACTGTTCGAACAATTGCTGCAGGCGCGTGTAGCGGTGCGGCTGCATCACCGCGACCACCCTGCCCTTGCTCGATTCGCGCGCGGCTTTCAGCACCGCCGCGATTTCGACGGGGTGGTGACCGTAATCATCAACAATCGCAACGCCGTTCCACTCGCCGGTGCGGGTAAAGCGCCGCCTCACGCCGCCAAAGGCGGCAAGCGCCTTGCGGATGCGCTCGTCCGACACACCGAGCTCGTGCGCGACCGTGATGGCGGCGACGGCATTCAGCGCATTGTGGCGGCCCGGCATCGGCAAGGTGAGATCGCGGATCGTGTGTTCGCCGGCTCCGTCGCGGCCGCGGAAAACAACCGTGAAGGTCGAGGCGCCGTTGTCATGCGACAGGTCGATCAGCCGCGCATCGGCTTGCGGATTCTCGCCGTATGTAATGATGCGGCGGTCGACGATGCGGCCGACCAGCGTCTGCACGTCCGGATGATCGGTGCACATCACCGCAAAGCCGTAGAACGGCACATTCTCCACGAACGCCTGGAAGGCCGCCTTCACGGCGTCGAAGGTCTGGAAATGATCGAGATGTTCGGGATCGACATTGGTGACGATGGCGATGTCGGCCGGCAGCTTGAGGAAGGTGCCGTCCGATTCGTCGGCTTCCACCACCATCCAGTCGCCGGCGCCGAGCCGCGCATTGGTGCCGTAGGCGTTGATGATGCCGCCGTTGATCACGGTCGGATCGAGTCCGCCGGCATCAAACAACGCGGCCACCATCGAGGTGGTCGTGGTCTTGCCGTGCGTGCCGGCGATGGCGACCGCCGATTTCAGCCGCATCAACTCGGCGAGCATTTCCGCGCGCCGCACCACCGGCAGACGCTTGCCGCGCGCCGCGATCAGTTCAGGATTGTCCTTCTTGATGGCAGAGGAAACGACCACCACCGCGGCGTCGTCGACATTCCCAGCATCGTGGCCGACCACGATGCCGATCCCCTTCTCGCGCAGCCGCTTCACGTTGGCGCTCTCGGCGACATCCGAGCCGGTCACCTTGTAGCCCAGATTGGCCAGCACCTCGGCGATGCCGCTCATGCCGATGCCCCCGATGCCGACAAAATGGATCGGGCCGATGTCGCGCGGAAGTTTCATTCACATTCCTATAGAGGCGTCATGGCCGGGCTTGTCGCTCGAAGTCGGGTTTACGCGACTTCGGCTACAAACTTGACGCAACTCGGGCAAGCCCGAGTTGCGATGCCATCTCGCTTAGAAAGGCACGGCATCCCTAAGCGGGATGCCCGGCACAAGGCCGGGCATGACGAATTGGAGTTCAGGGCCTTAGGTTTTTACCCACCCTCAGTACCAATTCGGCCAGACGGGCCGCCGCGTCAAGCGTGCCCGCTGATTTCGCCGATTTCGCCATGTTTGCGAGGCGTTCGGGGTCGCCGGCGAGGTCGGCCATGTCGGTCGCGAGACGGCCGGGCGTGAAATCGGGCTGCAGCAGGCGGATTGCGCCGCCGGCCTCTTCCAGCACGGCGGCGTTGGCGGCCTGGTCCTGATCCAGCGCATGCGGCAGCGGCACGAGAATTGCCGGGCGTCCGATGGCGGCGAGTTCGGCGACGGTGGACGCGCCGGAGCGCGAGATCACGAGATGCGCATCCGCCATGCGCGCCGGGAGATCGCCGAAGAACGGCGCGACATCCGCTTTGACTCCGGCCTGCGCATAGGCCTCGCGCACCGCCGGCAGATCTTCCTCGCGTGCCTGCTGCACGATCCTCAGCCGCATCTTCAGATGCTCGTCGAGCCGCGCGACGGCAGGCGGCACGATCTCCGACATGATGCGCGCGCCCTGGCTGCCGCCGAAGACCAGCACGCGGAAGGCGCCATCGGATTTCGGAATGTCGTAGGGCGTCGAGGCGGCATCGATCACTGCGGGGCGCACCGGATTGCCGACATGCGTCGTCTTGGCGGCGAGCGGCGGATCGCGATCGGTGACGCCGGCAAAGCCGGTGGCGATCGCGGTCACACGCGGCGCCAGAAATTTGTTGGCGCGGCCCATCACCGCGTTCTGCTCATGGATCACGGTCGGGATTTTGCGCAAGCCGGCGGCGAGCAAGGGCGGCACGCTCGGATAGCCGCCGAAGCCGACGACCACAGATGGCTGCACGCGGCCGAGCATCGCAAACGCCTTGGCGACACCGAATGCGAGGGTGCCCGCCGTGCGCGCGAGCGAGATCGGATCGCGACCGCGCAGGGTTGCGCTGGGGATGACATGCACTTGCGAGAACCTGTCGCCGAATTTTGCCGCCCGCGCATCGGTCGCCAGCGCGACCTCAGCACCATGCCGCAGCAGTGCCGCGCTCAGCGCCTCGGCGGGAAACAGATGCCCGCCGGTGCCGCCGGCGGCGAGGAGCACCAGCGGCCGACCGCCTGTCATGCAGTTATCCCGTGATCACGCCAAAGACGGGTTGGTCATACAAAAAAACGTGCCCTCAAGCCAGCAGCACGGTGGACACGTTGTCAAAGCGAGATGATCTCGAAGTCGTCAGGCCCGCGCATGTCGCGGGCGTGACGCCTTGGCAGCGTTTCAGCAACAAAGAAGTGGGATGCCGGGAGTACCCGGCGATGACGGGACACTGTCAAGGCAGCCAGCCTAAGCGGTGCTACTCACCGGCCTGAAATGCCCGCGGCTGGTGAGTTGCTCGGCGCGCGGGCGCTCGCGCGTCAGCGCCAGCAGCATGCCCATGCCGTAAGCCAGCGAGAGCAGCGAGGAGCCGCCATAGGAGATGAACGGCAGCGTCATGCCCTTGGCCGGGATGAGATGCAGGTTCACCGCCATGTTGATCGCCGATTGCGCGCCGAACAGAACGGCGAGACCGGTCGCGGCGAAGCGCGAGAACGCATCTTCGTTGCGCATCGCCCGCGCCAGCGCGCGCACCACGATGAAGGTGAACAGCGCGACCAGCACGATGCACAGCACCACGCCGAATTCCTCCGCCGCCACCGCGAAGATGAAGTCGGCATGGCTGTCCGGCAGAATGCGCTTGACCACGCCCTCGCCCGGCCCCTGGCCGAACCAGCCCCCGCGCACGAAGGACTCGACAGCGTTGTCGATCTGGAAGGTGTCCCCGGAGGAAGGATCCATGAAGCGCTTGAAGCGGCGTGCGACATGCGGAACGGTGAAATAGGCGACGGTCAGACCAAGAATGGCGGTGCCGCCCAGCCCGATCACCCAGATCACGCGCATGCCGGCGATGAAGAACAGCGCGCCCCAGACCATGGCGACCAGCATGGTTTGTCCGAAGTCCGGCTGCATCACCAGCAGGCTTCCAATCACCCCCAGCAACAGCAGCGCGATGGAATTCGCCGGCATTTCCGGGCGGTGCGCCGATTCGGCGAACAGCCAGGCAATGAGAATGACAAAGGCCGGCTTCACGAATTCCGACGGCTGGATATTGAGGCCGAGCAGCACGATCCAGCGCCGCGCGCCCTTGATCTCGGCGCCGACGAACAGCGTCGCCGCCAGCATCAGGGTGGAAATGACAAAGACGAGGAGCGCCAGCCGCCGTATCTGCCGCGGCGACAGGAACGAGGTGCCCATCATGATGGCGATGGCGGGAATGAGATAGAGAATCTGGCGGTTGACGAAATGGAACGGGTCAAGTCCGAGCTTGGTCGCCACCGGAGAACTCGCGGCCAGAAGAAGAATGATGCCGGCCAGCATCAACGCGAAAATCGCCGCCAGTGTCAGGCGATCGACCGTCCACCACCATTCCGCGAAAGGCGTGCGTTGCGTGCGCGAAACCATGCGACTCCCCGAACGCTAGTGGTCGCCTGATTGTGTTTAGGTTTGATTAACGAACGCAGATCCCGCCCGTCAAAGGATCAGGCAGCAACCGGAGGCGACGCGCATGCCTGCACCTCGACGGTAATATGCGAAAGAGTGTCGAGGCCTTGCAGCCGCGCCTTGTAGATCTCCGGCGTCTTGGGACGATCGCTGACGATACAGGCGATCACGCCCATATGGCCCGGGCCCAACTGCCACAAATGCAGATCGGCGACGCGGTCGCCTTCAATTTCGAGTTTCTCGCGTATCTCGGCGGCAAGCCCGTTCTGCGGCTCCATGTCGAGCAGCACGGCGCCCACCGACCGCAGCAATCCCACCGACCAGCGCGCGATGACCAGCGCGCCGACAATGCCAATAACAGGGTCGAGGAAGACCCAGCCCTGAAAGCGGCCGACCAGAAGCGCGACGATAGCGAGAATCGAGGTCAGCGCGTCGGCCACGACGTGCAGATAGGCGGCGCGGATGTTGCTGTCATGGCTGTGGTGGTGATGATGATGACCGGCGTGATCGTCATGATGGTGGTGGCGGTGGTGATCCTCGTCGTCGAACAGAAGCCAGGCGCTGACCAGATTGACCAGGAGGCCGATGACGGCGACGGTCAGCGCCTCGTTGAAACGGATCGAGACTGGAGAAAACAGGCGCACAAGGCTCTCATAGGCAATGAGAACCGCGATCAGGCCGAGAATGCAGGCGCTGGCAAACGCAGCCAATTCTCCGACCTTGCCGGTACCGAAGGAAAACTGCGCATCGTCGGCGTGCTTGCGCGCGAAGCGATAGGCGAAGGCGGAAATGGACAAGGCGGCGGCATGCGTGGACATGTGCCAGCCGTCCGCAAGCAGGGCCATCGAGCCAAATATCGTGCCGGCGGCGATTTCGGCGACCATCATGATCGCCGTCAGGCCAACCACGAGCCAGACCCTGCGCTCGTGCCGCGCATGCGACGCACCAAGAAACACATGCCGGTGTTGCCAAGGTTCGATCGAGTGAGAATGCATTCCGCGTCTCTCCTTCGATCGCAAGATAGTGCGCGAGGGCCTAGGGGACCAGCCCCGGCAACGCCTTCACCAATTCACGGAAGGCGTCGCCGCGCACTTCGAAATTGCGGTATTGATCGAACGAGGCGCAGGCCGGCGACAGCAGTACCACCGCCTCGCCGCCATCCTTCGCGGCATCCGCTGCGGCCTGCGGCACGGCGCGGTCCAGGGTCTCGACAATTTCGAACGGCACCTTGCCGGCCAGCGTTTCTGCAAAGTCCTGCGCCGCCTCGCCGATCAGATAGGCCTTGCGGACGCGCGGGAAGAATTCGGCGAGCGGCGCGATGCCGCCCTCCTTCGGCTTGCCGCCCGCGATCCAATAGATGTTGCTGAAGGAGCCGAGCGCCTTGGCGGCGGAATCGGCATTGGTCGCTTTCGAATCGTTGACAAAGAGCACATTGCCCTCGCGGCCGACCTCTTCCATGCGATGGGCAAGACCGGGGAAGGACTGCAGACCTTTCCGGATGCGCTCGTCGTCGAGGCCAAGCGCCGTGCAGGCCGCGACCGCGGCCATCGCGTTCTGCGCGTTGTGCATCCCGCGCAGCGAGCCGATGCCGGCGAGATCCGCGACTTCTTCTGCATCCGCACCGACGACGCGATAGATGTGCGTCTCGCCCGCGAGATAGCCCTGCGCGGGCATGTCCTTTGTCGAAATCCGGATCACGCCCTTGCCGGTCGCTGCGAGGTTACGCGCCATCTCTCGCCCATAATCGTCGTCGATGCCGATCACCGGAAATTTTGCGCGGCCGGGCACGCGCGACTTGATGAAGGCGTAACGCTCCATGGTGCCATGCCGGTCGAGATGATCGGGCGTGACGTTGAGCATGATGCCGATCGTCGGGTTGAGCGACGGCGTCAGGTCGATCTGGTAGGATGACATCTCGATCACATGAAAGCGATCGTCACTCGGCGGGTCCAGCGCCAGGATCGGCGTGCCGAGATTGCCGCCGACCTGCACGTCACGGCCGGCGCTTTTGAGAACATGCGCGATCAGCGCGGTGGTGGTGGATTTGCCGTTAGTGCCGGTGATCGCGACAAATGGCGCCGCCGGCGCCAGCGCCGCGCGCTCGCGGAAATACAGTTCCACATCGCCGATGACCTCGACATTGTGCTGCTGCGCGCGCTTGACGGTCCAGTGTGGCTCCGGATGCGTGAGCGGCACGCCCGGTGCGAGAACGAGCCCGTCGAATCTCTTCCAGTCGGCATCCTTCAGATCGCCAACGGGAATGCTCTCGCGCGACGCCGCTTCGCGGCTTTTTTCGGAATCGTCCCACACGAGCACATCGGCGCCGCCCGCCATCAGCGCTTTCGCCGAGGACAAGCCGGAGGAGCCGAGGCCAAACACGGCAACGCGCCTGCCTTTGAATGAGGTGACCGGTGTCATGGGTCGCGCCGTCAGCGCAATTTCAGCGTCGACAGGCCGATCAGCGCCAGCACGATGGAAATGATCCAGAAGCGGATCACAATCTGCGGCTCGGTCCAGCCCTTCTTCTCGTAATGATGGTGGATCGGCGCCATTTCAAAGACGCGCCGACCGGTCAGTTTGAATGACACCACCTGCACGATCACCGACACCGCCTCGAGCACGAACAGCCCGCCGATGATGGCGAGCGCGATCTCGTGCTTGGTGGCAACCGCAATGGTGCCGATCATCCCGCCCATCGCCAGCGAGCCGGTGTCGCCCATGAAGATCGAGGCCGGCGGCGCGTTGAACCAGAGAAAGCCAAGGCCCGCGCCGACCACCGCGCCGCACAGCACCGCCAATTCGCCGGAGCCAGCGACATAGTGAATCTGCAGATAGTCGGCGAAGACGACGTTGCCGGAGAGATAGGCGATCATGCCGAAGGACATGGCCGCGATCATCACCGGCACGATGGCGAGGCCGTCGAGACCGTCGGTGAGGTTCACCGCATTGCCGGCGCCGATGATGATGAAGGCGCCGAAAATGACATAGAACCAGCCCATATTGACCACGAAGTCTTTCAGGAACGGAAAGACCAGCGATGTTCCGAAGGGCGGGCGCGCGAGCTGCGCGATGGCGACGCACGCGGCAATGGCCACGATCGCTTCCAACGAAAGCCGCATGCGGCCGGTGAAGCCGGTGTCGCTCTTCTGCTTCCGGACTTTCAGCAGATCATCATAAAAACCAATGGCGCCGAAGCATAATGTGACGCCGAGCACGATCCAGACATAGCGGTTGGACGGATTGGCCCACAATACGGTCGCCATGGTCACACCGAAGAGGATCATCAGACCGCCCATGGTCGGCGTGCCGATCTTCGTCTTCAGATGCGATTGAGGACCATCGGCGCGAATCGGTTGACCGCGACCCTGGCGCATGCGCAGCCAGTCGATGATCGGCGAACCGGCAATGAAGACGAACAGTGCCGACGTGATCATCGCGCCGCCGGTACGGAAGGTGATGTAACGGAAAACGTTCAGGGCCGAAAATTTGTCCGACAGATCGACCAGCCAATAAAGCATCGGATGAGAACCTTATGCCGACGCCGTCTCGTGCGCGTCCGCCGGCGCAAAATTGCGCTGCAGTGCTTTCACGATCGGCGCCATTTTCGAACCGTTGGAGCCCTTGACCATGATGGCGTCACCGCCCCGGATGGCATCGAGGACCTGCGGTTCGAGACCTTTCGAATCCTCCGCATAGCCGCCCCGGCGATCCGAGGGAAGAGCCTGCCACAGATTTCGCATCGCCGGGCCGGAACAAAAGACAAGATCGACTTCGTTCGCGATCACCGGCTCGACCAGCGCGCGGTGCAAGCTTTCAGCCTCGCGGCCGAGTTCCAGCATGTCGCCCAGAACCGCAATGCGGCGTCCGCGCGGCCCGAGCGCCGCCTGTCCGAGCAGCTCGAGCGCGGCGCGCATGGAGACCGGATTGGCGTTGTAGCTTTCGTCGATCAACAACGCGGAACCGCCGGGCACGCGCAAATCGATGCGGGTGCCACGGCCGGAGGCCGGTTTCAGATCGGCGAGCGCGAGCGCCGCGATGGCGAGATCGGCACCGGCGAGTTTGGCGGCCGCCAGCACGGCCAGTGAATTCAGCACCAGATGCCGGCCGGGCGCGCCGAGCTTGTAGGCAATATTCTCGCCCAGAACATTCGCGCGCACGGTCGAACTCGCCGGCTGCAGCGCGCAACTGATCACACGCGCATCGGCGCTTTCATCTTCGCCGAAGGACACGATGCGACCGACCTTCGCCGCCTTGGCCTTTTCAACCAGCCGGGAAAATTGAGCGATATCGCAATTGAGAATCGCAGCACCGCCCGGCATCAGGCCCTCGAAGATTTCCGCCTTGGCGTCGGCGATCTCGTCGACCGACTTGAAATATTCGAGATGCACCGGCGCCACTGTCGTGATGATGCCGATATGCGGCTGCACCAGCTTCGACAGCGGACCGATCTCGCCGACATGATTCATACCCATTTCGAAGACGGCGAAACGCGCGTCCTGCGGGCAGCGCGCCAGCGAGAGCGGCACACCCCAGTGATTGTTGTAGGACGCCGCCGAGGCATGCGTCAGGCCTTCACGCGACAGCGCAAGATGCAGCGCCTCCTTGGTCGATGTCTTGCCAACCGAACCTGTGACACCGACCACTTTCGCGTCGGTGCGGGCGCGGGCCGCCTTGCCCAGATCGCGCAAGGCTTGAAGCACGTCATCGACGATGAGGTAGCCCCCGTCGCCGGGAAGACTGCCGCGCCTGTCGGCGGCAACAACCGCCAGCGCCGCGCCGGCCTTCAATGCCGCATCAACGAATTGATGACCGTCGCGATTGTCACCGGCGATCGCGAAGAAGGCCTCGCCCGGCACGAGCGTGCGGCTGTCGATGGAGATGCCGGAAATGTCCTGCGCCGTCACGCCGTCGGCGCTTGCGCGCATCGCCGCCGCCATCCTGTCGACGGTCCATAAAGCCATCAAAGCTTCTCCCCCAAAGCCGCCGCGACCGCATCATGATCGCTGAACGGCAACACCCGGTCGCCGACAATCTGGCCGGTTTCATGGCCTTTACCGGCGATCACCAGCACGTCGCCGGGATTGAGTCCGGTCAGGCTTTGGCGGATCGCCTCGCCCCTGTCGGCAATCTCGGTCGCGCCGGGTGCCGCCGCAAGAATGGCGGCGCGGATGGCCGCCGGATTTTCGCTGCGCGGATTATCGTCGGTGATGACCACACGATCGGCCTTCTCGGCAGCGATCGCCCCCATGATGGGGCGCTTGCCGGGATCGCGGTCGCCGCCGGCACCGAACACGGCGATCAGCCTGCCCTTCACATACGGACGCAACGCCTCCAGCGTCTTCGCCAGCGCGTCCGGCTTGTGCGCGTAGTCGATAAAAACCGGCGCGCCGTTATACGAGCCGGCATATTCAAGACGGCCCTTCGCGCCCTGCAGTTTTTCCAGCGCCGCGAATACGCGGGCGGCATCGCTTCCCGTCGTGATGGCAAGCCCCGCCGACACCAGCGCATTTTCAATTTGAAAGGCACCGACCAGAGGCAGGTGTAAGGAATATGTCCTGCCGGCGTGTGCGACCGTCAACTTCTGCGCATAGCCGTCAATCGCCGCATCGGTCAGGCGGATGCCCTCTCCCTTGCGACCAACGGTGAAGATATTCAAACCGCGCCTCCGCGCGGCATCGATCACGGGCGTGGCCTCGTCATGATCGGCGCAAATCACCGCGCTGCCGCCATCAACAACAAGACTGTCGAACAACCGCAGCTTGGCGCCGAGATAATGTTCGAGACTCGGATGATAATCGAGATGGTCGCGGCTGAGATTGGTGAAGGCGCCGCCGGCGACGCGCACACCATCGAGGCGATGCTGGTCGAGACCGTGCGAGGATGCTTCCATCGCCAGATGCGTGACGCCCTCAGCAGCAAGCTGATCGAGCGTGCGATGGAGCGCAACCGGGTCGGGCGTCGTCAGCGAGCCATAGACTTCGCGCTTGGGCGAAACGACGCCGATTGTGCCGAGGCTTGCCGCCTGATGCCCAAGCGCGGCCCAGATCTGGCGCGTGAAGGCGGCGACCGAGGTCTTGCCGCTCGTGCCGGTCACCGCCGTGATCACGCGCGGCTGGCGCGGATAGAGTTTCGCGGCCGCGAGTGCGAGCGCGCGCCGCACGTTCTTCACCTGTGCGAAGGCTGCTTCACCATCCGGCTTGCGCTCCGCGATGATCGCGACCGCGCCGTTGGCAATCGCCTGCGGGACATATTGCAATCCATCCGCTTTGGTCCCCGGCACCGCGACGAACACATCGCCCGGCTTCACCGCGCGGCTGTCGGCGGTGATGCCTGTTACCTCCAGCGCGGCGAAGCGCGGGTCGAAGGTGGCATCGGGAGGTAGGAGTTCGGAGAGCTTCATGAGCGTCGTTGTTCATCCTTATACCTCCCCCTGCAAGGGGGAGGTCGGCGAGCTTCAGCGAGCCGGGTGGGGGGCAGCTTGTACTTTGTAAATGACCCCTCCCCGGACTGCCTTCGGCAGTCCGACCCTCCCCTTTCAGGGGAGGGATAGGACGACGGCACGGCTTTACCGTATCCCCGCCGTGGCGGCCAGAATCTGCTTGTCCGCAGTCGGAAGATCGAAGCGCGGTTCGACGCCCAATAATGGCGCAATCCGGGCCACCACCTTGCCGGCGGTCGGCGCTGCGTTCCAGCCAGAGGTCGCATAACCATGCGTCTCCGGGGTGGGCTGCGGCTCGTCCAGGATGATGGTGACGAGATATTTCGGCTGGTCGGAGGGAAACACCGCCATGAAGGTGGTCAAAAGCTTGGTCTTCGAATAGCGGCCGTTAATGACCTTCTCCGCGGTGCCGGTCTTGCCGCCGACATAATAGCCGGGGATGTCCACCTTCTTCGCCGATCCCTTCTCTGCATTCAGCCGCATCAGATAGCGCATGCGCTCGCTGGTCTCCGGCTTGATCACCTGCTTTGCCAATTGGTCGGCTTCCGCCTGCGAGCGTTTCAGGAAAGTGGGCGGAATGAGCTTGCCGCCATTCATCAGCGCACCGACGCCCATCACCGCCTGCAGCGGCGCGACCGACAAACCGTGGCCGAAGGCGATGGTGACCGTGTTCAGCTCGCCCCAGCGCTTGGGCACCAGCGGCTCGGCGCTTTCCGGAATTTCCGTGCGCAACCGATCGAGCTGGCCCATCTTCTTCAGAAACGCCTTGTGGTGGTCGACGCCGAGCGCCAGCGCCATGCGGGCAGTTCCGATATTCGAGGAGTAAGTAAAAATCTCCGGCACCGTGAGTATGCGCTTCTGCGCATGATAGTCGCTGATGTTGAACTTGCCGTAGCGCAGCGATTGCCGGGCATCGAACGACGAATTGAGCGTGATCTTTCCCGAATCGAGCGCCATCGCGACGGTGAGCGCCTTGAAGGTGGAGCCCATTTCAAAGACACCGGTGGTCAGGCGGTTGAGCCGTGTCTTGTCCAGCGCCTGGCGCGGATCATTCGGGTCGTAATCCGGCAACGACACCATGGCGATGATCTCGCCGGTGCGGACATCCGTCACCAGTCCTGACGCAGCGATCGCCTTGAACTTGTCCTTTGCGGCCAAAAGCTCGGCACGCAGCGCATGCTGCACCCGCAGATCAAGCGCGAGCTCGACCGGCTTCTGCTGGCGGTCGGTCGCAAAACCCAGCCGGTGCAGATCGGCAAGCCCGCGGCTGTCCAGCCACTTTTCGATGCCGGCGATGCCCTGATTATCGATATTGACGTGACCGATCACATGCGAGACTTCCGGCCCGTTCGGATAGACGCGCTTGTTCTCGGCGAGAAAGCCGATGCCGGGAATGCCGAGATCGTGAATCTGCTGCTGCTGCTTCGCCGTGATTTCGCGCCTAAGCCAGGCAAAGCCCCTGTTGGATGACAGCCGTTCGCGCACTTCCTTCCCGTCGAGATCCGGCAAGGTTGCGGTCAGCAATTCCACCGCCTCATCCACGTCGATGATGCGGCGCGGTTCGCCGAACAGGGAAGGCATCCGTACGTCGGTCGCCAGCACCGCGCCGTTGCGATCCAGAATATCGGGCCGCGCAGTGGCGATCACGTCGCCGCCGCCCGCCCGCCTGGAGGCATGGCTGTCAGCCGACATGCCATAGAGAACAAGGCGGCCGGCGATCACCGCATAAATGACGGCGAAGACCGCGATGGCGAGGCCGACGCGCGCCTTCGCCTTGGCGTTGCGGTCGACATTGCGGCCATAGAGAAGGCGATCGAGCAGCCTTTCCTTCGGCTCTGCCACCGGACTGCCGGTCTGTGCGACGGGTTGCGTCATTGGTCCCCCGCCGGATTGCCGATGCTGGCGGTCGGAATGTCGGTTTCCTCGATGATGGCCCCGATCGGATCGGCCTCTTCCGGAGTCGGCGGCTTGGGGCGCTCCGGCAGATTGTCGAGGCTCGACACCTGACGCGCATCGATCGGCTTCAGCGGCAGATGGCGCTGCGCGAGGCCCTCGATGCGGCGGGGTGTCGTCAGCTTCGCCCATTCCGCCCGGAGGGCGGCGATGGCGTCGCGCTCGCGCCTGATTTCAGCGCGCATCCCGGCCAGCCGCTCGGCGTCCAGCGTCGCCTGAAACTTGATTTCGTAGACATAAGCCGCCGCCGCGACCAGGCCGATGATGACCAGCAGATTGAGGATGCGCATGTCAGCGGCCCCTGATCACATCGGCCAAGGACGGCAGCCGCGGCAGGAGATCATCGAAGTCTGCGTCGCGCGGCGGCGCGCTCGTGCGCTCGGCGGCACGCAGTTTGGCGGAGCGCGCGCGCTGATTGGTTGCAACCTCGGCGTCGTCCGGCGTCACCGGCTTTTTGGTCACCAGCGTGAAGGTCGGCGCCGGGCCGCGTGCGTCCGGCTGATGCCGCGAGCCCTGCTTGTGTTTGCCGCGCCCGGCGAAGAAGGACTTCACAATCCGGTCTTCCAGCGAATGAAACGACACCACCGCAAGCCGCCCGCCAGGCTTCAGGATGCGCTCAGCCGCAACCAGCGCTTCGCAGAGTTCCTGCAACTCCTCGTTCACGAAAATGCGGAGCGCCTGAAAGGTCCGTGTCGCCGGATGAATGGCGCCGGGCTTTGTGCGCACCACGCGCGCGACAACCTCGGACAGCGCGCGCGTGGTCGCGATCTCCGCCCTGTCGCGTTCAGCGACGATCGCACGCGCGATGGCGCGCGACTGCCGCTCTTCGCCGAGCTGATAGATGATGTTGGCGAGGTCGCGTTCGGACGCCTGCGCGATCACGTCGGCGGCGCTCGGTCCCTGCCGGCTCATGCGCATGTCGAGCGGACCGTCGAGACGAAACGAGAAGCCGCGCCCGGCCTCGTCAAGCTGCATCGAAGACACGCCGACATCGAGCACGATGCCGTCGACTGTGTCGAAACCGGCGCCGCGCGCAACATCATCCAGTGCAGAAAAACGATCCTCGGTCAGCATCAGCCGGCCTTTGGCGCTTTCGACAAGATCGGCGCCGCGCGCAATCGCGCTCTGGTCGCGATCGATGCCGATGACCCGGCAATTCGCCGCCGCGAGCATCAGCCGCGTGTAGCCGCCGGCTCCGAACGTGCCGTCGATGTAAACACCATCGTCCCTGATATTGAGTGCCGCGACCGCCTGCGGCCCCAGCACGGGAATGTGACGGGCCAGTCCGCCAGCGACCGCGGGTTCCCCGCCGTCGCCGCCCGTTGTCATTCCCGTGCTCCTTGCGGTTTCACCGCCGCCCCCTGCGCACCCAGCTTCCTTCTCAGCTCGCGCATCTTTCCGGTGGCCGCGGAAAGCTGCGCCGAGAAGCGATCGGGCGCCCAGATCTGGAATTTGTGTCCAAGACCAACGAACGCGACCGCGTCCATGATCCCCGCATGGTCCTTCAAAGACTCGGGAAGCGTCACCCGCCCCTCGCCGTCCATCTTCAATGTTTCGCTGGTGCCGTAGAGCGCGGTGGCGAATTGCTCGCGCTCCTCCGAAAACGGCGGATAGCTTGCGATCAGTTGCTCGATCTCGGTCAGCAGCGCCTGGCCCCCGGCCTCGATCGCCGGCTGGTCGAGCGACGGGCAGCAATAGAGCCCCTCGAACGCATCGCGCGCCAGCACGGCCCGGAACGGCGCCGGCACAGAGACCCGGCCTTTTGAGTCCAGCCGCAGAATGAAATGAGAGACGAACCGGTCCATCTCGCCCGCCGCACCGGTATGGGAGAATATGGGCTATCATGGGAACATTTGGGCGTCAATGGATTCACGCCCCGTTCCCGCTGACGGGGATACCGGGCTGCTCGCTCGTGATTAAGGATGGTTAAGATTAAGGAAGGGTTGAACGCCCGCACGCGCCCTTTCCGGCTCCCGCAAGAAGAAGATTTTCCTGCCCCGGGCGAATCGTTTCTGCGGCACCGCATCACGTCTCCGACACAACTTGCATGGCTCCTGTGATTCCTCGCCGCAGGCGAAGTTCCATCGGAACGCGCTCCGCCTCCGGACGTTTGCTCTGCGTGCGTGCGTCGCGCGTGTATGCGGCGCGCAACGAGTTTCTGTTTTTGAAAGCAAGGAGGCGAGCATGTTGAAGAAATTGATGGTGACCACGGCGATTACCGGTTTGATGATCGGTGCTGCCGCGGCGCAGTCATCGCAGCCGTCGGGATCGCAATCGATGCCATCGGCGCAGGACAAACCGGCAACCGACAAGGCTGCAACGTCGGCGCCTGCCGGCAATGCACAGTTCATCAATTCGCAAAGTGCGGACCAGATGCTGTCGTCGAATTTCATCGGAACCGACGTGGTCGGGCCGGATAATGAAAAGATCGGCGACGTGAATGACGTCCTCTTCACCAAGGACGGCAAGATCGTAGGTTATGTCGTGGGCGTCGGCGGCTTCCTCGGCATCGGCAGCAAGAACGTCGCCTTGGCTCCGTCATCGTTTCAGATGGTCCCGGCCGGCTCCGGAACCACAGGCTCGGCGGCGGGCGCATCCGATGACATGAAGCTGAAGCTGAACATGACCAAGGATCAGCTGAAGCAGGCGGCAAGCTTTGAAACGAAGAAAGACCAGGACTCGAAGGCGCGGGCGACTTCGCCGTCGAGCAGCCCCGGAAGGCCGGCTGGTTCGCCGTCCAAGTAATTCGGGTGAGAGTGGCGTCAACAGTGTGTAGCGTGAGCGTGAGCGGTCCGGATACCCCCGTCCGGGCCGCTTTTTTTGCGATCAAGAGAATGTCTGCTTCCACCACATCGTCAGCGCGGCCAGCGCGATCACCAGCGCCGGTGCAACGATGCCGCGCCAGTCGGCGCCGAACGGATTGTGCCGTCCGCAATAATAGCAGCGCTGGAATTTTCGCAGGATCATATCCGAGAGCGGCAAGCTGGTCCCGCAAGAGCGGCACTTGCTGCGACGATCGAGTCTGTACAATTCAACGGCAGGCTCACGCATCACGGACTCCCGGTATCCTATGCATTCGCACGTTGAAGGACGGGATTTCGTTTGCGATTTTGAGCGTCGCACTTTGATATTTGCTTAACCAGGCGGTGCACATGCGTCGGCGAATCGAAAATGCGTGGACGCGTCTCAATCTGAAACAAGATTCGTCTTGTGTTCCTGAAGAACGAATCGAGGTCCGATTTTTTGGGACAGGTCAGGTGTTAAGCGAAGGTTTCCGCGTGCGCCGCCGCCGACAAAAAAGCGAGCCATCATCATCTCGCCCCCCGAAACGAATCATCGTTATCCAGCTACCTCGAAAACATCCAGAGCCAGGATCGCGAATGAATGAGGCGGCGTTATCACGCGGTTGCGTGCACGATCAGGCGATTGCGTTGCGCGGCTACAACGGTTTCCGGTGCCCAGCCACCGTTTTACGGCGATATTTATCGACCATCATTTTCGCTTGGCTTGCGGCGAACTGCCGCTGATTTAACGTGGCTATGGGACGGACATAGCAAGAGGGGGGCGCCAGATGCGTCGTCTGTTTGGACTTTCTCTCTCACTTCTCGGCATCGCCTTTTTCGCGCACACAGCGAACGCCGCCGATCTTCCCAGAAAGGCGCCGCCTCCTGCACCGGTTGTTGCCGCTTTCAACTGGAGCGGTTTCTACGCCGGTATTCACGGTGGCTGGGCAACCGGCGATTTTGAGTCCAGCACGCTCGGAGGTTCAGCCGACATTGACGGTGGATTTTTCGGTGGCCAGATCGGCTGGAATTGGCAGGCCGCCGGTTCGCCGTGGGTTTGGGGTGTAGAGGTTGACAGCGCCTGGGCCGACATTGGCGACTCTGTCACGACCGTCATTGCTCCCTTTACCGGGACAGCCTCATCCGATCTTGACTATTTCGGCACGGCCCGTCTGCGTGTTGGTTACGCTTGGGATCGCGTACTTTGGTATGTCACGGGTGGCCTCGCCTGGGCGCACAACGAGATTTCCGGCAGCTTGGCAGGCCCCGGATTTGTCGCTGGCGCCTCCAGCGACAACACGCATGTTGGCTGGACCATTGGCGGCGGCGTGGAATGGGCTTTCGCCGATCCGTGGTCAGTCAAGCTCGAGTATCTGTTCATGGATTTCGGCAGCGAGGATTATTTTGGCGGACCCGGTGGCGGCGGCTTCGATGCCGATACACAGATTCACACCTTCAAGATCGGCCTGAATTATCGCTGGGGTGGCTACGGCAAATCGCCGGTTGTTGCCCGCTACTGAACCTGAGTGAGAGACTGCTTTACGCAACTGGCCCCGGCGCAAGCCGGGGCTTTGTTGTGCGCCATCAGATCAGGCGCGCCCAGACCAAAAACCTGGCGGGGCGCCCGGCGGTTTGCGCCGGACGCCCCTTCATCAAGATGTCAGCCCGCCTGTAAGCCGGGTTCTGTATGGCCCGCATCTCGCGATGCGAACGTGACGGCCATTCCTCTGCGACGCCGGTTGCCCGGCGCCTGAAGCAACCTACCCGAACGGCTGGTCCGGACAGACCTGAGAGTGTCCCGCTTTCGCGAAGACAAGTCCCGCGCCGTTCCTATTCGGTTTTGCTCCCGGTGGGGTTTGCCGTGCCGTCTGCGTCGCCGCAAACGCGGTGCGCTCTTACCGCACCGTTTCACCCTTGCCTCGCGCCAATACGCAACGCGGCCGAGGCGGTCTCACTTTTCTGTGGCACTTTCCCTAGGCCCTGTCTCCGGGAAGCGGAGACCGGACTCGCCGGACGTTATCCGGCACCGTGTGTCCGTGGAGCCCGGACTTTCCTCCCCGGCGCCCTTTCGAGCCTTACCGGAGCGGCCGTCCGGCCGACTGACGCCTTAGCAATGGGGAGTGCGGACGCCCGCGTCAAGTGTCGCTGAGGCTTTCGCGGGCGACGTCTCGCGGCATGGTTTCCGTCTGCTGCGCCATCAGATGCGAGGGCTGTGTCTCCAGCAGCGCCCGCAGCGTGATCAGCGTCGAGGAATCGAGCACGCCGTCAATGCGGGCCGGGCGGAAATGGCGCTGGAAAGCGGCGACGACGCAGCGGGTTTTCTCGTCGTAATAGCCGTCGGTCGGCAGACCGTAGCCATAGCGCGCGAGCGCCATCTGCAATTTGCCGATCGCCTCGCCGCGGTCGCCCATTTCGAAATTTGGACTGTCCATGATCGGCGCCGGTTCGACCCAATGCCCGATGCCGGACTCCGACAGAAGGCGCCAGGGGAATTTCTCACCGGGGTCCTGCTTGCGTTCCGGCGCCACATCGGAATGCGCCAGCACCCGATCGGCCGGAATGGAATGGCGCAGCATGATGGCACGGCAGAGCGAGATGACGGCCGCAATCTGCCGGCGGGGAAAATCCGGATAGCCGAAATCATGGCCAGGATTGTGGATCTCGATGCCGATCGAACACGAATTGATGTCGGTCTCGCCGGCCCAGAAACTGTGCCCCGCATGCCAGGCGCGGCGGCTCTCCGGCACAATCTGGACGATGCGCCCATCCTCGTGCACGAAATAATGGGCGGACACGCTGCTTTCGACGGCGGCGAGACGCTGCACGGCGGCATCCGCGTCCTCCATTCCGGTGTAATGCAGGACGATCATGTCCGGATCGCGATTATTCGCTCGCTCGCCATGATTGGGCGACGGCACGACTTCGGACACCAGGACGCTGTCGGGTTCGAACGGGAGCAACGGGGCGGGCATGGCGGCACAATAGCAAGCCAGACGCCAGAACGAGAAGGGGAAATGCCGACGGAGGTCAAGACGGCCGCCCCAAAAAACTTGCTCATCACTTTACCGCATGAAGCCAATGAATTCTCGGCGCTGGTTCGCGGTCCGAAACGCAGCTAGCGTGCGTCTCCCTCCTCCCGACAATTGCCTGCATGCTTTCCCAACGACAAAATCTCGGCCTGCTGCTCGGTTTCATCGGCATCGTCATCTTTTCCGGCACCATGCCGGGGACGCGCTATGCCATTCCATCTGTCGATCCTTATTTCCTGACGGCATTTCGCGTCAGCCTGGCGGGCTTTGGCGGCGTCGTCGCGTTGATCGTCACGCGCCGGAAATGGCCCTCGGCCAATGCCTTTGGACCGCTGATCCTGTGTGCGATCTGTCTGGTGCTGGGCTTTCCGCTGCTGATGGCGGTCGCGCTGGTCACGGTGCCGGCCGGACATAGCGGGGTCATCCTTGGCGTTCTGCCGCTCGCAACTTCGGTTGCCGCCGCATTGTTCCAGCATGAGCGCCCAAGCCGCGGATTCTGGATTGCCGGCGTGATCGGCGCCGTGCTCGTGATCGCATTCGCGCTCCATCGCGGCGGCGGAGGAACCATTACCATCGGCGATATGCTGGTTCTGCTTGCGGTGCCCTGCGCCGCCATTGGCTATGTTTATTCGGCGCGACTGGCTGCGACGATGCCGGGCTGGGAAGTCATTTCCTGGATCGTCGTTATATCGCTGCCCATCGCATTGCCGGCGACTTTCCTGTTATGGCCGGCAGACGCATCCAGCATCCCGGCGAGTGTCTGGGTGGCGCTGATCTATCTCGGCCTGATGAGCCAGTTCATTGGTTTCTTCGCCTGGAATGCCGGGCTGGTCATGGGCGGCATTTCGCGCGTCAGCCAGATTCAATTGCTGATGCCGTTCGTGGTGGTGCTGATGGCGGCGGTGGTCAACCGCGAGGCAATCGACCTCGAGACGATGCTGTTCGCCGCCGCTGTGGTGCTGACGGTTGCGATCGGAACTCGCATGCGGGTCGCGCGTCCCGCCAAGGCCTAGCGCACATCGAACATTGTCGACGGCAGCCACAAAGCGATTTGCGGGAAGATCACGATCAGCGCCACCGCCGCGCACATCAGGAAGAAGAGCGGCAGCGTGTACGCGCCGATGGTGAATATGTTGCGGCCGGTCATGCCCTGCAGAACATAAAGGTTGAAACCAACGGGCGGCGTGATCTGCGCCATTTCCACGACCAGCACCAGATAGATGCCGAACCAGATCAGATCAAAGCCCGCCCGATCGACCAGCGGAATGATGATGGACGTCGTCAGCACCACCATCGAAATGCCGTCGAGGAAACATCCAAGCAGGATGAAGAACACCGTCAGCACCGCAATCAATTGCCAGTGCGAAAAATTGAATCCGGCGATCCATTCCGCCAGCGCGCTCGGGATGCCGGTGAAACCCATTGCCGCCGTCAGATAGGCGGCCCCCGCCAGAATGAAGGCGATCATGCAGCTCGTTCGGGTCGCGCCCAGCAAGGCCTCGACGAAGGTGGTGCGTGTCAGCGTGTTGGACCACCATGACAGGGCCAGCGACAGAAACACGCCGACAACCGCCGCTTCGGTAGCGGATGCAAGTCCACCATAGATCGAGCCGATGACGCCAGCGATCAGCAGCACGATCGGAATCAGGCGGCGGCTGGCCACGACCCGATTGACGAAACTGACCGGCGGCTCGCGCGGCGGCATCCGCCGTGTATTCAACAACGCCCAGACGACGATAAAGCCCATGAACAGGGCTGCGAGCATGATACCCGGCACAACGCCGGCGATGAACAGGCGCGCGATCGACTGGTCGGTCGCCGTCGCATAGACGATCATGATGATCGAAGGCGGGATCAGAAGCCCCAGCGTGCCGGACCCGGCGAGTGTTCCGACCGCCATTTTCTCGTCGTAGCCGCGCTTGAGCAGTTCCGGCAGCGCGATGCGACCGATAGTGGCGCAGGTGGCCGCGGACGATCCCGACACCGCGGCAAAGATCGCGCAACCCACGACATTGACGTGCAGCAGGCGTCCCGGAAGCCGCTGCAACCACGGCGCCAGCCCTTCGAACATGTCCTCCGACAATTTGGTGCGATAGAGAATCTCACCCATCCAGATGAACATCGGCAACGCGGTGAGATCCCACGAATTGGAGGCAGACCACACGGACGTGGCAAGTACCTGGCCGGGAGGCGTCGCAATCTTGGTCATGACCGCGACGAGACCGGTAGCGGCAAGCGCAAATCCGATCCAGATCCCCGAGCCCAGAATGACGAACAGCAGGACAATGAGAACGAACGAGAGTTCTACGACGCCCATTACGCCTCCTTGCCAAGCGTAATGGCGTCTTCGCTCGTCCGGAATGTCGGCCGACCCTGCCGCAGCACGATGAGAAACTCGTCAACAAGAGCGATGGTGAGAACCAGTGCGCCCACAGCCATCGCAGCCTGCGGAATTGTGAGTGGAACCCGGATCACGCCCGTCGACACCTCGTTGAATTGCCATGACACCCAGGCGAACAGCAGCAATTGCCAAGTCATGTATCCAGCGAACGCGGCCGAGGCGCCGAACGCCCATAATTCGGCCTTGTGCCGCCACTTTTCGGAAAGCATCGCCAGCAGCATGGTGACGCGGATATGCGCGCCCGCTTTCAGCGTGCCGGCCAACGCCAGGAAACTCGCGGCCGCCAGCAGATAGCCTGCGATTTCCGCCAGCGACAGAATGACGAGGCCAACCGGCGGCAACCCGACCAGCGGCAGGAGAATATCGATGAGGCGGCCGGCAAGCTGCGCGCCGACCATAACCGCAATCACGACAAGACACAGGGCCGAAAGCCAAAGTGCCGTTTGAAAGAGCGCGTCCAGAAACTTCCGCATCACGATCCCCACATCGTCACGCCGGGCCTGCCCCCGCGTCCCGCGGCCGAAAGAAGAACTCCCGGGCCTGGGTCCGGGAGTTCTTGTCAGTGCTGAATTACTTCTTGTAGGCGTCAATCATCGCTTTTCCATCGGCCCCGGCCGATTTCGCCCACTCGGCCGCAATCGTTTCGCCGATCTTGGTCAGACCATTCTTCAGTTCCGCACTTGGGGGCAGCACAATAATTTTGGCATCCTTGAGCGCCTTGGTCTTGATCGCCATTTCCTCCTGCGAGGCCTTCCAGCCGCGCTCTTCTGCGGCCTTGGCGGCATCCAACAACGCCTTCTGCTCGTTCGGCTTCAGCTTGTCGAACGCCGCTTTGTTCACGAAAACGATGTTGCGCGGCAGCCAGGCCTGTGTGTCGATGTAATGCGTCAGGTAATCCTGCGCCTTGGTGTCGACGCCAGTCGAAGCGGAGGTGATCATCACATCGACGCGGCCGGTGGCGAACGCGGTCGGCAGGTCGGGCACCTCGATCTGCGTCGGGATCGAGCCGGCCAGCTGAGCGATGCGGCCGATCATCGGATTGTAGGTGCGGAATTTCAGCCCCTTGAGATCGTCGACCGATTTTATCTCGCGCTTGGCATACAGACCTTGCGGCGGCCACGGCACCGAATACAGCAGCATCAGCCCTTCGGAGGCGAGCTGCTTTTCAAGAAACGGCTTCTGCGCAGCATAAAGCTTCTTCGCCGCATCATAGCCGGTGGCGAGGAACGGCAGCGCGTCAAAACCGTAAACCGGTGCTTCGTTGGCCGCCAGCGATTCCAGAATCTCGCCGATCGGCGCCGTACCCTGACGGACCGCACGCTTGATTTCAGGATGTTTGATCAGGGAACCGGCCGAATGAACCTTGATCTTGAGCGAACCGCCAGTGGCTTTCTCCACGTCAGCGGCAAAAGCGGCGACGGTTTTCGTGTGGAAATTGCCGTCCGGATAAGGGGTCGGCATGTCCCATGTAGTCTGGGCCGCAGCCGCAGTCGCCACGCTGCCGGCTACTGCCAGCCCAAGCAGTCCACGCATAACTATCGTCATCGTCGTTCTCCCTCGCGATTGCATCACACAGCCGTTCTGCTCTGACACTCACTCTAGCAGGGATCGCCTGCCCCTCGAATAGTCTTCCGTTCGAGTTTCATAAGCTCGCCGCCGATCGCGCGGCCTGATCGTAGTGACCGGACAAGGCGCGCATCAGCGCGGCAATCTCCGACAGGCGTCGCTCATCGCTGCCGGCGCCCTTGACCGGCGCGACCAGCAAGACCTCGCGGATTTTCGTGTAAGCGGCGACAACCGTTTCGCCCTTGCGCGTCAACGCAACCGTTTTCTCGTTGCCGCTGCGGCCCGAGGACACGAGTCCGGCCGCCTCCAGCTTTTTCACGGAATAGGTAACGAGATGCGTATCCTCGATATTCAGCACGAGGCAGATATCGGCGAGCCGCTTTGCTTTGCCGCGGTGCGCGATGGTGTGCACCACCAGCACGTCCAGCGGCGAAAGATCGGGCACGCCGGCGGCCGCCATACAGCGGACGATCCAGCGCTCGAAAGCGTGACCGAGAAGAATGAGCCCGAATTCCAGTTCCGATAAAGCCGGCATCGCTCCGGCGGCCAGATGTGCCGAAGAAACCACCGGGCCAACCGGTTTCTCGCCGCTTCTTTGCGCTTGCTGCCTGGCCATAAGCCGCGCTTCCATTGCCCTCATGGAAGGCTAGCGTCGTAAAATAATTTGTCAACAAATCGTTGACGATTTATAGGATGAGCAGAGACCACAGCGAACCATCAAAATGGCGGCGCAGCAAAGCTGGGATTTCTGGATCGACCGCGGCGGCACGTTCACCGACATCGTCGGGCGCAAGCCCGACGGCACGTTGGTCGCGCACAAGCTTCTGTCGGAGAATCCTGAGGCCTACCGCGATGCCGCCGTGCAGGGCATCCGCGACCTGCTCGGACTGAAGGCCGGCGACGCTATTCCTGAAGGCCGCATCGCCGCCGTGAAAATGGGGACTACGGTCGCGACCAATGCACTGCTGGAGCGCAAGGGCGAGCGCACTTTGCTGGTGACGACCAAAGGTTTCCGCGACGCGCTGCGCATCGGCTATCAGGCGCGGCCGAAAATCTTCGCGCGGCAGATCATCAAGCCGGACATGCTGTTCGAACGCGTTGTCGAGGTCGACGAGCGCGTGCGCGCCGACGGCACTGTCGAGCGCAAGCCTGATCTCGCCGCTGTAGGCGACGAACTCGAAGCCTCGAAAGCCGACGGCATCAAGTCAGTCGCCATCGTGTTCATGCATGCTTATCGCTATCCGGAACACGAAAAGGCTGTTGCCACGCTCGCGCGTGAGATGGGCTTTGCCCAGGTCTCGGTCAGTCACGAGGTCTCGCCGCTGATCAAGTTGGTGGGACGTGGCGATACGACTGTGGTCGATGCATATCTCTCGCCGATCCTGCGCAAGTATGTAGCGCAGGTAGGAAGCGAGCTTGTTGCTTCACCGACCTCGCTTGCTGAGAAAGTCGGCGCGCTCGGCGCGCCGGGAGGAGGCTCATCCACAAGAGTCCACCTCATGTTCATGATGTCCTCGGGTGGCCTCACCGCCGCCGATCTGTTTCAGGGCAAGGACGCGATCCTCTCCGGCCCCGCCGGTGGCGTCGTGTCGATGGCTGAAACCGCGCGCGAGGCCGGCTTCAAGTACGTGATCGGCTTCGACATGGGCGGCACCTCGACCGACGTGTCGCATTTCCACGGCGAATACGAGCGCGCATTCGAGACCGAAGTGGCGGGCGTACGCATGCGCGCGCCAATGATGCTTATTCATACGGTGGCGGCCGGCGGCGGCTCGATCCTGCATTTCGACGGCGCGCGCTTTCGCGTTGGTCCCGACAGCGCCGGTGCCAATCCCGGGCCAAAGTGCTATCGCCGCGGCGGCCCCCTCGCCGTCACCGACGCCAATGTCATGGTGGGCAAGCTGCTGCCTGACTTCTTCCCGAAAATCTTCGGACCGCGGCAGGATGAGCCGCTCGACGACAAGGCGGTGCGCGAAGCCTTCGAGAAACTCGCCAGGGAGGTCGGCGACGGCCGCAAGCCAGAAGAGGTCGCCGACGGCTTCATCAAGATTGCGGTCGAGAACATGGCCAACGCGATCAAGAAGATTTCCGTGCAGCGTGGCTATGACGTGACGCGCTATGCGCTGAACTGTTTCGGTGGCGCCGGCGGCCAGCACGCCTGCCTTGTCGCCGATGCGCTCGGCATGACCAAGGTCCTCATCCATCCTTTCTCGTCGCTGCTCTCGGCCTATGGCATGGGCCTCGCCGACATCCGCGCCACGCGTCAGCAGGCGATCGAAGAGCCGTTCGGTGTGAAATCACTTGCCGCGCTGAAGAAGATCGGAACGCGGCTCGGCAAAGAGACGAAGGGCGAAGTGGCGGGCCAGGGTGTACCTGCGAAATCGATCGACGTGATAGTCCGAGCGCACATCCGCTACGCGGGGACTGACACCGCCCTTGTGGTGAAAGCCGGAACGCTGGCAGCGATGAAGGCGGCGTTCGAGAAAGCGCACAAGGCGCAATTCGGCTTCGTCGACCGCAAGAAGGATCTGGTGATCGAAGCCGTTTCGGTGGAAGCCGTCGGCGGCGGCGCCAAGTTCCGCGAGAAGACACTGAAGACGACGCGGGGCAAGCTCCCCTCGCCCACCCGCCGCACCAAATTTTTCTCCGCCGGTCAATGGCACAAGGCGAATGTCTATACGCGCGACCAGATCAAGCCTGGTCAGAAGATCAAAGGCCCGGCCATCGTCATCGAACCGCATCAGACCATCTTGGTTGAATCCGGCTGGCAGGCGGAGCTGACGAAGAAGAATCACCTGATTCTGGCGCGCGTCAGGAAGCTGAAACGGCAAAGCGCGATCGGCACCAAGGCGGATCCAGTGATGCTGGAGGTCTTCAACAACCTGTTCATGTCGATCGCCGAACAGATGGGCGTCGCTTTGCAGAACACCGCCTATTCGGTGAATATCAAGGAGCGGCTCGACTTCTCCTGCGCGGTGTTCGACGGCAAAGGATCGCTGGTCGCCAACGCGCCGCACATGCCGGTGCATCTCGGCTCGATGGACCGTTCGGTCGAGACCATCATCCGCGACAACAAAGGCAAGATCAAACCGGGCGACGTCTACGCGATCAACGCGCCTTACAACGGCGGCACGCATCTGCCCGACATCACGGTCTGCACGCCGGTCTTCGACAAGGCCAGGCGCAAGATCCTGTTCTGGGTCGCTTCCCGCGGCCACCACGCCGACGTTGGCGGCATTTCGCCCGGCTCAATGTCGCCGAACGCGACGACCATCGAGCAGGAGGGCGTGCTGTTCGACAATTTCAAGCTGGTCGACCGCGGACGCTTCCTCGAAAGGGAACTGATGGCCGCGCTGACCGGCGCCAAATATCCGGCACGCAACCCGATCCAGAACATCAACGACATCAAGGCGCAGATCGCCGCCAACGAGAAGGGCGTGCAGGAACTGCGCAAGATGGTTGCGCATTTCAGTCAGCCCGTGGTCGACGCCTACATGAAGCATGTGCAGGACAACGCCGCCGAAAGCGTGCGGCGGGTGATCGACCGGCTGCATGATTCCGAGTTCAGCTACGAGATGGACCAGGGCACCGTGATCAAGGTGAAGATCACGGTCGACAAGAAAAAGCGGGAGGCGACGGTGGATTTCACCGGCACCTCGCCCCAGCAGCCGACGAATTTCAACGCGCCTGAGCCGGTGACTCGCGCGGCCGTGCTCTATGTGTTTCGCGTGATGGTGGACGATGACATCCCGATGAATGCCGGCTGCCTGCGGCCGATCAATATCGTGATTCCGAAAGGCACAATGCTGACGCCGGAATATCCCGCCGCTGTGGTCGCCGGCAATGTCGAGACCTCGCAGGCGGTGACCAATTGCCTGTTCGGGGCGCTCAATGCGCTCGCCGCTGCGCAGGGCACCATGAACAACCTGAATTTCGGCAACAAAAAATATCAATACTACGAGACGATCTGCTCGGGCTCGCCCGCGGGCCCCGGCTTTGACGGCACCGACGCCGTGCATACGCACATGACCAACACGCGGCTGACCGATCCGGAAATCCTGGAATTTCGCTATCCGGTGCTGCTGGAGGATTTTCACGTCCGCAAGGATTCAGGCGGCAAGGGGCAATGGAAAGCCGGCGACGGCATCCGCCGCACCATCCGGTTCCTCGAGCCGATGGAATGCACGCTACTGACCGGACACCGCCGCGTGCGTCCGTTCGGACTTGCCGGCGGCGAAGCCGGTCAGGTCGGCGAAAATTCCGTGCGCCGCAAGGACGGCACGATCGAGAAGCTCAAGGGCTGCGATTCCACGACGCTCGACGCCGGCGAAGCCATCATCATCCAGACACCCACTGCCGGTGGCTGCGGCGATCCGCGAAAGCGTCGATCATAGCCCGCGTTCAGGCCTCGGCGCGCGTGTCCTCTTTCCAGCAGAGGGATGACTTGCTGATCGCATCTTCCTGAGCCGCAACGGCGACGTTTTGGCCAGCGAACGCGGCTGACGCTTCGGCGTCCCAAGGACATGCGGACCTCCGCGGCCGGCCGCCATGCCGTAACCAGCGATGGGCAACAGCCCAAGACTGCGCCGTGCCGCCTCGATCTGTATCCAAGCCGCTTCGATGTCCCGCCGGCAGCGTTCGATGAGCCGCCATGCCAATGCCTGCGGGGCTTCCCCTTCCGCGTCGCTCTGCATGCCGGTCAACGCTCACAATCTGCGGCCGTTCCTGCAAAAAGCAGCTGGCATTGCGATTTCCGCAGTGGCGTCGCGAAAATCCTGCTGTCCTTGGCAATCTGGAAATGGCCTGAGCTCGCGGAGCGCCTTCCCGCCTTCGCCCGGCGCTACAATCAGCCTTGACCACACGTGCCAGGAGGCCACTGGCGCATGACGTGACTAGTCCCGCGTCTTGATGTCGCGCGCTTGACCGCGGATCACGCTGCCCGTCCTGTCGAGTGCGTGCGCCGCCTCGACATCCGACGAGGAAACAACACGATTCCGGCCACCCGATTTGGCCATGTACAAGGCCATGTCGGCGCGACGCAACAATGTGTCGATGTTGTCGCCGATCTGGTAAGCGCTGACGCCAAAACTGCTCGTCAGGCTGATCCGGCCTTGACCGGCACTGATTGACAGATCCGTCACCCGCACGCGCAACCGTTCAGCCAGCGCGACGGCGTCATCCGCCGTCTTGCCTGGCAGAAGCATGGCAAATTCCTCGCCGCCAAGGCGGCCGGTTATCGCCTCTTCCGATGCTGCGAGCGCGGCAACACAGCGAATCGCTTCGTCGCCCACATCATGACCAAACGTGTCATTGATTCCCTTGAAGTGATCTATGTCGATCATGATGGCTGCGATAGGGCCGACGACGGACGGGCTGAAATATTCGGCCGCCGCTTCAAAAAAACCGCGGCGATTGGAAATGCCCGTGAGCGGGTCCAATGTCGCCATGCAGATCAAATCGCGCTGCAACGTCCCGAGACGCTCGGCGGCCCTCAGCCGGGCGTAGAGTTCTTCCGCATTTGGCGGCTTGTTGATGAAGTCGTCGGCGCCTCCATCGATCGCCTCGACGAGATTGTGCCGCTCGTGGCTGGCGGACATCATCAAAATATAGATGGGCCGCCGCTTGCCCGCGAGACGGCGCACCTTGAGGCACATTTCAGCTCCCGACATGGACGTGAGTTCGGCGCTGGTCAGCAGCACTCCGACATTGGTGTGAGCGGAGATATAATCGAGCGCTTCCGGCGCATCCTGGAACGGAAATACCTGATGGTCGCGTGCCTCCAGCAAGCGCCCCACACATTTCAGGACCGTTCGGCTTGGATCGACGACGACCGTATCCATCGCATCCCCTCCATTCTCTCCACTTGCTTGGAATGCATTCTCCGATTGCCGGAGCAATTTTTCTCAACTTCCGCGTTCAAGAATGATGGGGGAGCGTTAGCAGTTTAATGCGGAAAATGCGAAAATTTGACGAGAATGCATTGCCCCGGAAAAACACATCGGCGACCAGAATTTTGTCCCGGTTGGTCGAGAAGGCCATTTTGCGCGTTACATGTGGAAAGATAGTCAGACTGCTCCAGTCAGAATAAGCCATGATCAAAGCGCCCTGATTTTCGTTGTGGTCGTCACGGCGCTGGCCGTGGCGCCACCTGCGGCACGGGCCCAGTCCTATCCAGTCTCAGGCAAATGGACCTATGAAAATCCGCACGGCGAAGGGCCGGCCAAGGATTGCGGCCGGCGCTACATGACATTCCATTCGCCGCAGCGCTTCGACACCGGTGGCGGTGTGCCGAGCTATCGCAATGTCAGCGTCGACAACGCCGGAAACGCGACCTATCGCATTGTCGATGAATTCGCCACCGGCCAGATCCGGGCACGCTTAAGTTACACCCTGCGCCAGATCGATGCCGACCACATCGTGATCCAGGTTGCGGGAAACACGATTCCGTTGCGGCGCTGCCAGTAAATCAGTCATCGCGGCGGCGCGGGCCGTCATCTTCCACCCAGTCATCGTCATCTTCTTCCGGTGCGAAGAATTTCTTCAGCTTGGGTTTTGCTTTCGTCTTCGCCGCGGCTTTCATCTTGTTCACCGAACCGGTGACGCCGGAATCCCGGCCGAGCGCATAGCCACGCTCCTGCGCCGCGCGCGCGGCGATGATCTCGCCCGACACCGCATCGGGATTGCAGATCGTGCGCCCGCTGTCGCGCCGCATCAGATCGACATGGATATGATCGTAATGGAAGCGGTTGGAGCCCGGCGCCAGCACCGTGGTGAATTGCTCGCAGGCCGCGCCCTGGACGTCGCGCAGGAAGCCCTGCTCTTCCGGCGTACCGCGCCAGCCGTTGTTCACCGTGATGCGGCGCCCGTCCGCAAGCGTGAATGAGGAAATGTCGAGCGCGTTGCCGAAGGCATGTTCGGAGATGCGCGCGCCCGGTTGGGCGTTCATGCCCCGGCAGGAATAGGCGGAAATCTGCCGGATCTCGGACACCGGTTGCCCGAACCAGCGCCGCGCCGCCGGCTGCACCGAAGACGCGATCCATTGATCGAGCGCAGACACAATCGGACAGGCAAGCGTCGCCGCCGGCTTGATCTCCACCGGACCGATCGACCCGGTATATTGCCCGCGCGGCGACAGCGGCACGCTTTGCGCACGGGGATAAGACGACCGCGGCTGATATTGCGGCTGGCTTTGTCGAACCGGCGCGCGCGAGGACGATGCATCGGACACATCGTCTTCGTTGTCGGGCGGCGGCGCGTCATAGATCGATGGCCGCCGCGACGTGGCAGCTGCGGGAGCGGCGCGCATCCCCGGCTGTTCGTGTCTGCCCAAAGACGACGCCTGCTGATCCAGGCTTTGCGGCGTGAGCGACAGCGGCGCCTGCAACGGCGCCGACTGCACGGCGCTGCGCGGCTGATAAGTCTGCGGCGCGGCAACCTGCGGCACAGATCGCGGCTGGCTGTAAGGATTGCCGTAGCGTGGCTCCGCCGCCGGCCATGACGGCTGCGACGACGGCCGGGACCTGGCCCCACCCGGAATGGCGCCCGGCGGGCGCAGCTCTTCGGAATAGCCCATCGCGCTCGAGACCTCGCCGAGCGCCGTCACCTTCAGCGGATAGTCCGCCCCGCAAATGCCTGGGCCGTTGATCGGCTCCGCCCGCACCAGCACTTGGCTTTCTTTCACTGCGCCGGATTTCAGACAGGCGAGCTCAGCTTCCTTCCGCCAGGGCTCACGCTGCGCAAAAAAATAGCGCCCGCAGCCAGCCAGGGCGACGAGAACGAGGGAGCCGACGAGACACAAACGCACTCCGCGGGACATGACGCGGACAATGCGAATGACTCTGTTAACGTCTCATCAATCCTGCCGAGGGCGCAAAACCCCGGTCTGGTTAGCGTTACCAAATGGTTTCGCGCTTGATGGGGCGCCGACGTTGCGTTCAACTTCCGCCGTGCAAAGGGACCCTGCGCCATGGACTGGAAGACACGGCTGCTCACCGCGTCGCTGATGACCATCGTCATGGTGGCGATGGTCACCTTCATCGCCACATTCCTGAATCTCGGTCTTGACCCGGGCTTTTTCCGGCAATGGGGCAAGGCGTTTGTCGTTGCCTGGCCGGTTGCTGCCATCACGGGCTTCATGGTCATGCC
Organism: Pseudorhodoplanes sp.; assembly: GCA_032027085.1. Taxonomy (NCBI): domain Bacteria; kingdom Pseudomonadati; phylum Pseudomonadota; class Alphaproteobacteria; order Hyphomicrobiales; genus Pseudorhodoplanes; species Pseudorhodoplanes sp. The sequence continues at coordinate 4,864,861 of JAVSMS010000001.1, forward strand.
CAAGGCGCGCCGTCTCGCCGACCAGATCCTGATGCGGCTGGGGCGGCCAATGTGACGCCGCAGAAGTGCGACAATTCAACCCAGAATTGTTCTCATGCCATTTACCTATGCCAAGGAAATCAATGGCTTCCCGCAGCGCCCCATGACTGGTGTGGAAAATATTTTATGTAGAAATATCAGGTTCTTAGTAGCAAAAAGGTGACGATTTCGCGATCCGCTTGGACACTTTTGGGCAGATGCCGCGTTGTGGGCTTCGAGCCAGCCACCGCATCTGTTAAGCTGGCATTCATCTCAACACAAGGGAGGCCTTATGCACCTAGCCTTGAAACTGAATGTCCTGGCTGTCTGCGCCGTCTTTGCATTCGTTGGCGCAGTCCTGCTTGGAGCGTTTTGATTTCGAGACTGCAGGACAAGCCATAAGACCAGGCCGCACTGAAGCGGCTCAAAGTTTCAGCGGACACCGGAGCGGGGCATCTCCGGTGTCTTGCTTTTTGGGGCTCTCTCTTGCGTTTTCAGACTCTGAAAGTCAGGCCGCCGCGCGCGTCTTGCCTAGGCTTGCCGGACTGTAGTTGAGGATCGGCGCCAGCCATTTCTCCGCCTCTTCCACCGTCCAGCCCTTGCGGCGGGCATAATCCTCGACCTGGTCGCGCTCAATCTTGCCAACGCCGAAATAATGGCTCTCCGGGTGGCTGAAATAGAGCCCGCAGACAGAGGCGCCCGGCCACATGGCGAAGCTCTCGGTCAGCTTCACTCCGATGCGCTCGCCCTCGATCAGACGGAACAGCGTGTCCTTCTCGGTGTGATCGGGTTGCGCCGGATAGCCCGGCGCCGGCCGGATGCCTTGGTACTTTTCCCCAATCAGCTCGGCCTTGGTGAGCTTCTCGTCCGGCGCGAAGCTCCAGAATTCCTTGCGCACTTTCTCGTGCAGACATTCGGCAAAAGCTTCCGCCAGCCGGTCGGCCAGCGCCTTGATCATGATCGACGAATAGTCGTCATTGGCTTTCTTGTAGCGGTCGGCGACGTCATCCTCGCCGATGCCGGCGGTGACAACAAAGGCGCCGACATAATCCTCAAGCCCGCTCGCACGCGGCGCGACGAAATCGGAGATCGCAACATTGGCGCGACCTTCGCGGCGCGTCAGTTGCTGGCGCAATCCATGCAGCGTCGCGATCTTTGTCTTGCGTGCGTCGTCGAACACAAGGATGTCGTCGCCCTCGGTATTCGCCGGCCAGAAGCCGACCGCGGCGGCGGCCTTGAACCAGCCTTCGCCGGTGATGCGCTTCAGAAGCTCCTGTGCATCCTTGTAGAGAGATCGCGCCGCTTCCCCGAATTTTTCGTCATTGAGAATGTCGGGATATTTCCCGGTCAGCTCCCAGGTCGAGAAGAACGGCGTCCAGTCGATGTAATCGACAAGCTGCGTGAGCGGGAAATTCTCGATCACGCGCGTGCCGAGGAAAGACGGTTTCGGCGGCACATAGCCTGACCAGTCGAACTTGAGGCTGTTGGCACGTGCATCGGCGATCGACAACCGCTTCTTGTCTTCCTGGCCGCGGGCATGCGCAGCAGCAATCTGCGCATATTCCTCGCGAACATTGGCGACATAGGCCGGCCGATTATCCTTCGACATCAGCGAGGCGGTGACGCCGACCGCGCGACTGGCATCGTTCACATAGACCGTCTGGCCGCTATTGTAGTTCGGATGAATCTTGACCGCGGTGTGCACGCGGCTGGTGGTGGCGCCGCCGATCAAGAGCGGCAGATCGAAATTCTGCCGCTCCATCTCCGCCGCGACATGGCACATCTCGTCGAGCGAGGGCGTGATCAGCCCGGACAGGCCAATGATATCGACCTCCTCGGCGCGCGCGGTTTCCAGAATCTTCGCCGCCGGCACCATCACGCCGAGGTCGATGACCTCGTAATTGTTGCACTGGAGCACGACCCCGACGATGTTCTTGCCGATGTCGTGCACGTCGCCCTTGACGGTTGCCAGCAGCACCTTGCCGTTGGAATTGCTCTGGCCCTTGTCGTTCGCCGCCTTTTCCTCCTCCATGAAGGGCATGAGATAGGCCACGGCCTGCTTCATCACCCGCGCCGACTTAACCACTTGCGGCAGGAACATCTTGCCCGAACCGAACAGGTCGCCGACGATATTCATGCCGTCCATCAACGGGCCTTCGATCACGTCGAGCGGGCGCTTGGCCTTCAGCCGCGCCGCCTCTGTGTCCTCGGTGATAAAATCGGTGATGCCATGCACCAGCGCATGCGACAGGCGCTTCTCCACCGGCCATTCCCGCCACGCGAGATCGGCCGCGGTCTTTTCGCGGGTCTGGCCCTGGAAGCGTTTTGCAATGTCGAGCAGGCGCTCGGCCGCGTCCTCACGGCGATTGAGCACCACGTCCTCGCAGGCATCGCGCAATTCCGGATCGAGATCGTCATAGACCGCCATCTGGCCGGCATTGACGATGCCCATGTCCATGCCGGCATGAATGGCGTGATACAGGAATACCGAATGCATCGCCTCGCGCACCGGCTCGTTGCCACGGAACGAGAACGACAGGTTCGATACGCCGCCGGAAATATGCGCATGCGGCAGGTTCTGCCGGATCCAGCGCGTCGCCTCGATGAAGGCGATGCCGTAGCCGTTATGCTCCTCGATCCCGGTCGCAATGGCGAAGATGTTGGGATCGAAGATGATGTCTTCCGGCGGAAAGCCGACCTCGTTGACCAGGATGTCGTAGGCCCGTTTGCAGATCTCCATCTTGCGTTCAACGGTGTCGGCCTGGCCCTTTTCATCAAACGCCATGACCACCACCGCCGCACCATAACGGCGCACGACTTTGGCGTGGTGGATGAACGTATCGACACCCTCTTTCATGGAGATCGAATTGACGATCGCCTTGCCCTGCACGCATTTCAGCCCGGCCTCGATCACCGAAAATTTCGATGAATCGATCATCACCGGCACGCGCGCAATGTCGGGTTCCGCCGCGATCAGATTGAGGAAAGTCACCATCGCCTTCTCGGAATCGAGCAGACCCTCGTCCATGTTGACGTCGATCACCTGGGCGCCGTTCTCAACTTGATCGCGCGCGACCGCGAGTGCGGCCGGATAATCGCCCGCCGTGATCAGCTTGCGGAATTTTGCCGATCCCGTGACATTGGTGCGCTCGCCGACATTCACGAAGGGGATTTCCGGCGTCAGCGTGAATGGCTCAAGGCCGGACAGCCGCAGCCGTACCGGGATTTGTGGAATCTTGCGGGGCCTCGCCTGCGACACCGCCGCCGCGATGGCCTTCATGTGCGCGGGTGTGGTGCCGCAGCAGCCGCCGACGATATTCACAAGACCCGACGAGGCGAATTCGCTGAGCAATCCGGCCATGTGTTCCGGGCTTTCATCATACAGCCCGAATTCATTCGGCAGGCCGGCATTGGGATAAGCGCAGGTGAGCGTATCGGCGATCTGCGCGATGTCGTCCATATGCGCGCGCATTTCCTTGGCGCCGAGCGCGCAGTTCAGGCCGATCGAGAACGGCGCGGCATGCCGCACCGAATTCCAGAAGGCCTCCGGCGTCTGGCCGGAGAGCGTGCGGCCCGACAGGTCGGTGATGGTGCCGGAGATCATCACCGGTATGGAGCGGCCGAGTTGATCTTCCAGTTCGGCAATCGCGCAGAGCGCCGCTTTGGCGTTCAACGTGTCGAAAATGGTCTCAACCAGCAGGATGTCGACGCCGCCCTCGATCAAGGCCGCAGCCTGCTCCGCATAGGCGGCCTTCAATTCGTCGAAGCTGACGGCGCGGAAGCCGGGATTGTTGACGTCGGGCGAGATCGACGCGGTGCGGTTTGTCGGTCCCATTGCGCCCGCGGCGTAACGCTTTTTCCCGTCCTCCTTCTCCGCAATCACCGCCGCCTCGCGCACAAGGCGCGCGGCATCGCGATTGAGTTCGGATACCAGCTCTTCCATGCCGTAGTCGGCTTGCGCGATGACCGTCGAGGAGAAGGTGTTGGTGGAGACGATATCGGCGCCGGCGCGGAAATATTGCAGGTGGATATCGCGCACCGCATCCGGCCGTGTCAGCGCCAGCAGATCGTTGTTGCCGCGCAGATCGCGCGGCCAGTCCTTGAAGCGCGATCCGCGAAAGCCCTGCTCGTCGAGCTTCAGCGCCTGCAACATGGTGCCCATGCCGCCGTCGAGCAGCAGGATGCGCTCGCGTGCCAGATCGCGGAGCTCGAGTTCGACGGGGGATACGCCAACGGAAGAATGCATGCAGTCTGTCACTCGTGCTGGTCATTCCGGGGCGCGTGCGAAGCACGCGAACCCGGAATCAAGAGACACAACGAAGCGTGCCGTGATGGTTCTGGATTCGGGGTTTCGCCGCCTTCAGCGGCTCGCCCGGAATAACGGATGATATTGTTCACGCCGCTGCCCTCGTTTCCGGCCGCAGGCCGAGCAGATGGCAGATCGCGTAGACGAGATCGGCGCGGTTCATGGTGTAGAAGTGGAAATCGGTGACGCCGCGATCGACGAGATCCATCACCTGCTCGGCGGCGACGGCGGCGGCGACGAGCTTGCGGGTGGCGACATCGTCATCGAGCCCATCGAAACGCTCTGCCAGCCAGGACGGAACGGAGGCGCCGGTCCGCTCGGCGAAACTCTTCGCCTGCTTGAAGTTCTGCACGGGCAGAATGCCGGGAACGACCGGCACATCGATGCCGCGCGCGCGGACGCGGTCGAGATAGCGGAAATAGAGATCGTTCTCGAAGAAGAATTGCGTGATGGCGCGCGTCGCGCCGGCATCAACCTTCGCCTTCAGCATGTCGATGTCGGCTGCGACGGTGGGGCTGTCCGGGTGTTTCTCCGGATAGGAGGCAACCGAGATTTCAAAATCAGCGACGCGCTTGATGCCCGCGACAAGATCGGCCGCATTCACATAGCCGCCCGGATGCGGGGTATAGCGCGTGCCGGCGCCCGTGGTCGGATCGCCGCGCAAGGCCACGATGTGACGCACGCCGGCGGCGGCATAATTCCGGATCACCTCGTTCACCTCGTCGCGCGTCGCCTCGACGCAGGTGAGATGCGCGGCCGGCGTCAGCGCGGTTTCATTGAGCATACGCTTGACGGTTGCATGCGTGCGCTCGCGGGTCGAACCGCCGGCGCCGTAGGTTACCGACACAAAATGCGGCGTGAGCGGCGCGAGCCGGCTGATGGATTCCCAGAGGGTCGCCTCCATCTCTTCCGTCTTGGGCGGAAAGAATTCGAACGATACGCGGATCCGGCTGGCCAGTCCGTTCTGCAGCAGGCGGCTGGCGCGCGTTGCGGATTCGGTCATCAGGCCACCTCCCGGCTGCGGCCGGCGATGCGAAGGCGCGGATCATGCGCGAGCCAGAGCGAGACCGCGATCTTGCCTTCGGAGCCGAGCTCCGGCGCGATGCTTCGTTGCATCGTGACGTCCAGACCCGCCGCTTCCAGCCATTGCGACACCGTTTCCGGCGGGAAACCGAGGCGGCGATGCGCGTGCTCTTCGCGCAGGAATTCCAGATCATGCGGCGCGAAATCCACCACCAGCAGCCGCCCACCGGGTTCGAGCACACGCGCAGCTTCGCGCACGGCGCGCCCGCCGTCATCGAGATAATGCAGCACCTGATGGATGATCACGACGTCGAAGGATTCACGCGCCAGCGGCAGATTGTAGATGTCGCCCTGCCGCACGCTGCAATGTTTCAAGCCGGCGCGCTCGAGTCGCGCGCGCGCGATCGACAGCATGGCCGGCGACAGATCGATGCCAAGGCCGCGCTCGATCTGCGGACCGAACAATTCCAGCATGCGTCCGGTGCCGGTGCCGAGATCGAGAAGCGCCCGGAACGGCTTGTCGGAAAGCGCCATGATGATGGCGTCCTCCACGGCGGAATCGGCGGTGTGCAATTTGCGGATGCGGTCCCACTCCGCGGCATGCGAGCGGAAGTAATCCTGCGCCTGCTTGGCGCGCTGCTCGCGCACGGCGGCCAGCCGCTCGCGGTCGCGGGACAGCGTCGGGTCGTCGGCATCGAGCCGCTCCACCAGCAACCGGCCGAGCTGCGCATTCTCGCCGCGGTCGGCCATGCGGAAGAAGGCCCAGGCGCCCTCGCGATGGCGTTCGATCAGCCCGGCTTCTGCCAGCAGCTTCAGATGGCGGGAGATGCGCGGCTGCGACTGACGCAGGATTTCGGTCAGGTCGGAGACCGTGAGCTCGGTCTCGGCCAGCAGCGCAAGGATCCGCAGGCGCGTGCCCTCGGCGCTCGCCTTGAGCGCGCTGTGCATGGCCTCAAAAGACAGGTTCGCCACCATTCGATCCACCATATAAGGATATCTTTATACCTTAATTTGGTGGGCGCAAGCCCATTCATTGGGCGACAGAAGACCCCTTGCCAGTCAGGGTTTCAAAGCGGTTTCTCCGGCCGAACAGCGCATTATCCGGCGAAGTGAAATCACTTCGCCGTAAAGATCATGCGCCATGTCAACAAGTTAGCGCGCGATGGGACGCAAAATTGCTATCCACTTTTGCTGATCGCGCGCTAGAGGCTAGGGTCTCGCCATGACAGAAAAAGCTCTAAACGACCCCGGCGCCAGCATCCGGGACGGCGAGATGGCGATCCCCCTGCCTGGCCACTTCGACGCCCAGCTCTATTTCATCGGCCGCATCCGCACGCCATGGACCCGCCGGCAGGACTGCCCGCACAATGCCCGCGAGGCGCGCGAGCGGGGCGACGTCTGCGTCGTGGAGGTGGACCCCCGCTACCAGGCTGCCCTGAAGGACGTCGCCGGCTGTTCGCATCTGATCCTTCTCTACTGGATGAGCGAAGCGCGCCGCGATCTGGTGCAGCAGATGCCAAAGCATGTCAGCGAGCCGCGCGGCACCTTCGCGCTGCGTTCGCCGGTGCGGCCGAATCCGGTGGCGCTTAGCGTGGTGCGGCTTCTGAAAATCGAGGGAACGACCCTCTCTGTCGTCGGCGTCGATTGCCTCGACAACACGCCGCTGATCGACATCAAACCCTATTTTGCATCGACGGATGCTGTCCCCGAGGCCAGCGTGGCCTGGCACAGACCGCAATCCGAAAACGGAGTCTGACATCATGCGCATTGCGATCATGGCCGCGGGTGCGGTCGGCGGCTATTTTGGCGCGCGGCTGGCCGATGCCGGCCACGATGTTGTTTTCATCGCGCGCGGCAAGCATCTCGACGCCATCCGCAGGAGCGGGCTGAAGATCGAAAGCGTGCTGGGCGACCTGCATCTGAAGAATGCGAAGACGACCGACGATCCAGCCAGCGTCGGCTCAGTCGATATCGTGATGTTCGCAGTGAAGCTGTGGGACACCGAGGCTGCGGGTGAACAGACGAAGCCGCTGGTTGGTCCCGATACACTCGTCATTACATTGCAGAACGGCGTCGACAGTGTGGAGCGCCTCACACCTATTCTCGGCGCCGATCATGTTGTCGGCGGTACGACGCATGTCGTCACCGTAATGCCCGAGCCTGGCGTGATCCGCCAGACCAGCAAGTTTGCAAAATTCACCTGCGGATTTTCGGATCGCCGCAGCGACCCGAAATTGCAAGCCTTTGTCGCCGCCGCACAAGCGGCGGGCATCGAGGCCATCCTCTCCGACGACATTGAACGCGAACGCTGGCAGAAATTCATTTTTCTCGCGGGCACATCAGGCGTCACGGCGTCGACCCGCATGCCGCTTGGCCCGGTCATGGCCGACCCTGACACGCGTGCCTTTTTCCGAAAAGTGATGGAAGAGGTGCAGGCGGTCGCGCGTGCGAAGGGGGTCGCCATCGCCAATGATTTCATCGACAGCCAGATGGCCTTTGCGGCTGCTGCGTCCCCGACGACAAAAGCCTCGCAGCTCAACGATCTGGAAGCCGGCAACCGGCTCGAACTCGACTGGCTGGCCGGCAAGGTGGTGGCGTTCGGGCGCGAATTGGGCGTGCCGACGCCGGCCAATGAAGCGGTTTACGCAATGCTCAAATTGCACCGCATGGGGCGCAAAGGCTGAAACCGCCGAATTCTACTGAAATGTAAGAGAACGCTGTAAGGTAAACCTAGTCCTTTCGAGGTATCCCCAAAATCTCCCGGAACCGAAACGCCTTCCTTCACTTGTCTTCTGCAGAACAGGTGGACGGTCTGGCCTTCGGGAGTGTGTCATGGCGAGCAAGCGCCGCGCGTGCCTGGGAAGTGTGTTTTTTGCAGCGACGATCCTGACCTGCAGCGCAGCCGGCGCCCAAACGCTGGCTTACAACGAGCCCGGACGCTTTCTGCTATTTCCGCCGCTTTTCACCCAGCCGCCGCTTCAAACTCAACCTCAGATCCAGCCGGAGGTTGCGCGCGAGCCGATCGCTGCGACGCCGCAGGCCGACACAGATATCCCCGCGCATCTGCGCCGCCAGATTGTCAGCTATTCCGGGAAGGAGCCGGCCGGCACCATCATCGTCGATACGCCCAACACCTATCTCTATTACGTGCTCGGCAACGGCCGAGCGATGCGCTACGGCATCGGCGTCGGTCGCGACGGTTTCCGCTGGTCGGGCGTGAAGTCGGTCGAGCGCAAGGCGGAATGGCCGGACTGGGTGCCGCCAGCGGACATGATCGCACGCCAGCCCTATCTGCCGCGCTTTGTTGCCGGCGGCCCGCATAATCCGCTGGGCGCGCGCGCACTCTATATCGGCGGCACCATTTATCGCATCCACGGCACCAATGTGCCGTCCAGCATCGGACAGCGCGTCTCGTCGGGCTGCATCCGCATGCTTAACGAGGATGTGATCGATCTCTATGAGCGCGCCAAGGTCGGCACCCGGGTGGTTGTGCTGCCCGACAACCGCCACATGGCCGGGCGGCTCTAAGGCCGCACGGAATTTCGGCGCGGCAATCTGCCATGCCGGCGCCCTAGCCTGCGCCGACGCCCCGCATTAAACTCTGCCCCCGCCGATTCATTTTGGCAGGGCGAAGGGGACGCAATGCGGGGGATGTCCCGGACAATTCCAGGCGCGACCCTGCTTGGCGGCGTTGCGGTCGTGCTTGTGTTCTTCTTCGGCACCCTGTGGGTGATGGAGAAGCTTTCGCCGGGCGCGTCCGATGCGCCCCCGGTGCTGGCGCAATTGCCGCCGCTGCCTGCTGCCACGCGCACATCCACCATCATCACACCGGCCGCCATTGCGCTCACCGCCATCCGTGACACATTGGAGCGCGCCGCACCGCGCGACTTCTCCGGCCGGCCTGACAATCCGATCAGCAAATTGCTGTCGAAAGCCGAAATCGGCTGGACGGTGACGCGCTCGCCGCTCGCCATTAGCGGCCGCAGCGACGGCGTGACCATCGCGACGACGTTGAACGGCTCCCTGCGTGTCACCGGGCAGATTGCGGATCAGGCCGGCAATATCACCGGCGCGCTGGCGGGTCTCGTCAACAACAACCTCGGTTCCGGCATCCAGAAATTCACCGGCAAGACGCTCGACCAGCGCGCTGACATCCGCGGCAACGTCGCGGTGCTGTCGCGGCCGGCGATCACCACCGACTGGCGGCTGGAGCCCAATCTCAGCGCACAGGTATCGATCGCCGAAGCCAATCTGTCGGTTGCCGGTTTGAAGCTGAGCGCTTCGAACGAAGTGCGCCCGCTGCTCGACAAGGCGGTGGCCGAGCAAATGTCGGCGCTGCAGGCGCGGCTGCGCAACGACCCCTTCCTCGAACAGGCGGCGCGCCGCGAATGGGCGAAGATGTGCCGCTCGATTTCCCTCGGCGCGGCCGGCGCCGGCTTGCCGAATCTGTGGCTGGAATTGCGCCCGACGCGCGCCTTTGCCGCGCAGCCGCGCACCGACGCGAACGCCGTGACGTTGACGCTCGGCGTGCAGGCGCAGACCCGCATCGTCGCAGAGGAAACAAAGCCGAGCTGCCCGTTCCCGGCCAAGCTCGATCTGGTGCCGCAGATGGACCGGGGGCGCGTCAGCATCGGCCTGCCGATCGACGTGCCGTTCACCGAGCTGAACCGCGTTCTCGAGCCGCAACTGAAGAATAGATCATTTCCCGAAGACGGCTCCGGCCCGGTCCAGGTGACCGTGTTGCGCGCCTCCGTGGCCGCAGCCGGCGAGCGCCTGCTGATTTCGTTGCGCGTCAAGGCCACCGAGCGCAAGAGCTGGTTCGGCTTCGGCACCGAAGCCACGATCCATGTCTGGGGCCGGCCAATGCTCGACAAGGCCGAGCAGATACTGCGGCTGACCGACATTTCACTCGCGGTCGAATCGGAAGCGGCCTTCGGCCTGCTCGGCGCCGCCGCGAAAGCCGCCGTTCCCTATATGGAGGCGGCGCTGGCAAAGAATGCCGTGGTGGATTTGAAACCCTTTGCAGCCTCGGCACGCAAGAGCATCGAAGCGGCCATCACCGATTTCCGCAAGCAGCAGGACGGCGTGAGCGTGGACGCCGCCGTCACGGGCTTGCGCCTCGTCGGCATCGAGTTTGACTCGAAGATGCTGCGGGTCATCGCCGAAGCCGACGGCAATGTGCGCGTCGCGGTGAGCAGGCTGCCGTAGGGCGCAAATCATTCGGATAAAATTATCATGCGTCATGGCCGGCCTGTCCCGGCCATCCGCATCTTTGATCTTGCTCCGTTTGAAGAGGTCAATGCCCGCGACACGTTTACACGCGGGCCGCGCTTCGTGCGGACCAGGCTGCGCGGGCATGACGATTCAATTGAAGCAACACGCTCTTATCGTAAGGCTTGCTTCGCCTTCAGCGGATCGGCAACGACCGCGCCGTCGCCGGAGAAGGCCGCTCTTTCGCCGCCGCAAGCCACGCCACGAATTCCGCCAGCGCTTGCCGGACCGGACGCGGCGCATAGCCCAGTTCGCGCCGCGCCTTGCTGTCGTCGAGCCGCGCCGATCGCAGCGCCAGCCGCACGCCTTCGACGGTCGCAATCGGCCGGCGATGCGACAGCCAGGATGCAAAGGATTCCGCGAGCGCCGACACGCCGAGCGCGACGGCGCCGGGAATGCTCATCTTGATCCGCTCACGCCCGGTGATCTCGTCAAGGGCCGACAGGATCTGTCCGAGCGACATGTTCTCGCCGCCCAGAATGTAACGCTCGCCACTGCGCCCCCTCTGCGCGGCGAGGATCATTCCGGCGGCCACGTCGCGAACATCGACGACATTCAACATGCTGTCGAGATAGATGTGAAATCTCTGCGAGACGAAATGCGCAAGCATCGCGGCCGGCGGCGTGAAGCCGAAATCATTGGCGCCGACCGGCAATGTAGGGTTGACGATCACCACATGGAGGCCAGCCGTCGCCGCCTCCGCCGCTGCCTGCTCGGCCAGGCATTTCGAATGCGTATAGGGCCCCAACGCATGGCCGTCGCTTGCGATCACGCTTTCGTCGATCACGTCGGACGAGCGCAGGGAGGACAGCAGAACGGTTTCACTCGAACAATGCACGACACGGCGGATTCCATTCTCACGCGCGGCGGACAGCACGATCGCGGTGCCAAAGCCGTTGACGCGATCGAAGTCGTCCACGTTTTCGGTCCACAGATGCGGAATGCCGGCGAGATGATAGACCTCGTCCACGCCGTCCATGGCGCGCGGAACCGCATCCCGATCAGTAATGGAAGCGCGAACAAAATCGCAGCGCGGTCTGAGGCGCCGCGGAGGTGCCTGATCAAGAATACGCACATGGTCGCCGCGCTGCAGAAGCGCAGCGACAAGATGCTGGCCGATGAATCCGCTTCCGCCGGTGACCAGTGATCGATGCACAACCGGACCTCATGCTTGCATAGCCGACGTGAAACTGTCAGGACGGCGATAGGTTCGGCACGACTTCACTTTCTATGATCCGCATGGCTTTAAGGGTTAGCAAGTGGTTGCCCCACCCTCTTTTGGCCAATCTGCCCGCCCATCCCGGATTTGTGATCAAAAGCAGCGCCGTCATCCCGGCCGGGACGGCGCTCAGCCAGTCCCGGTTCACGGGCGTGAGTTCCTCCTCGCTATTCATGTAAGGGCCGCATCTCGACCACAATTGCCGGCATTCGGACAGAATATCGCGCCGTGATGCGCCGCGTTCGGCCGCGCCAAGCAGCGCCAGCATCGCAAGATGCGTGCGGACGCCCGGCCGGCTCGGCGGCACCTCCCCGATCTTTGCGTCGCAGGACACCTGCACCAGCAGCCCGGCGAGATCGAGACCGCACAGCCAGGCGCTCATCGGTTCGACGAGCCGTGGATTGCAGTCGATATAGAAGGGTCCCGCTTCGGTCAGAACGTAGTCAATCGACAGCGCGCCGTGCCAGGCGAGCTTTTGCCCGATCCTGCGCATGTGCGATTCAACAAGTGGGCGCGACACGCTGTCCTTGATCGCATCGCCTCCGCCAATGCCTTCGACAATCCGTCGATAAGCATGCATCGCCACCAGTTCGCCGCGCCTGAACACGGCCTGTGCATGCTCAACCTCGCCGCTGACGAAATCCTGCACCAGCACTGTCCCGTCAAAACCGCCGGCTGACTGCAATTCGGCTGATGCAGCGGCGAGATCCGCACTGGATTTCACCAGCCAGGTGCCGCGGCTCGCGGTTCCGATCGCGGTTTTCACGACGTTTGGAAAACGAGAGATGTCCGCCAATTGACCGGCATTTGCGACAAATTGCGTGCGCGGTTGCGGAAGGTCGAGCTCTTTCAGCAGAGCATGGAATCCCGCCTTGTTGTGAGCATGCCGGTAACTCTCGAAGCTTGGCAGGGCGACATGGACCAGCGCGGCGAGCTGCTCCTGCGCCGCGGCGAACAGATAGCCCTGTTCGTGAACCGGTAGCAGCACGTCGAAACGGCGGCGGGACAGCAAATCCTGAACAAAGGACAGATAGGCGAGCGGGCGATCGCGAAGGCCAGGGCAGCGGTGAAACTTACCGACGAATCGGGAAAAGCGGCCCAGGCAATACGGATTGGGATCGCAGACCTCGATCTCGTGGCCGCCCATGGCGAGCGCGGTGATGGCTTCACGCGCCGACGTGCTAGAGCCTTCCGAAAGCAGGATCCGCATGCGGAGGTCCAGCCGCTGTGTCAGACTTCATGCAGTATAACACAGCAGCCGTCCTGCGGTTCAGCGCATCTGCGCGTTACGCCGCGACTTCCACGCAGGCCATGCAGATCTGCTCGACATGGCGATGGTCGGTGCCGCAGCAGCCGCCGAGCACGGTGAGGTGTTTCATGCGGCTGCGCAGATCGCGATATTGCCGTCCGAGTTCGACCGGATCGCCGATATCGAGATCGCTCGCGGCATCGAGTTCCGCGTGGCTGCGTTTCGACGCATTGGCGCGAATGCCGCGCAGACGCGTGATCCAGTCTTCCCTGCGGCGCAGCGCGCCCTCGAAATGCGTCGGGTGCGCGCAGTTGATCATGTAATAAGCCGGCGCGGCGCCGGTCTCGCGGTCAACCTGTTCGATCGCTTCTTTGAGCGTTTGTCCTGTCGGCAGGCGGCCGTCGGTTTCCAGTGTGAAGGAGATCACAACCGGCATACCGGCGGCGTTTGCCGCCTTTGCGATACCGATCGCCTCTTCCACGTAGTTGAGCGTGAAAGCTGAGACCATGTCGGCGACGGTGTCGCGGAAGATCGCAATCTGCCAGCCGTGATAGTCCTGCGCCTCCTTCGCGGTCATCGCGTTGGCGATCTTGTAGCCATCGCCGCGCGGGCCGATATTTCCGGAAATCACCATCGGCGTGCCCGGCGTTTCGTGCTCGCGGCGCAGATCCGCCATCAGCCCGATGCAGCGCCTGTTGGCGTCGGCCAGCGCGTCGCGCGAATAGCCGAGCTTGGCGCCCCAGTCCGGGCTCGCCCGCCAGGTGGCGCTCTCCAGCACAAAGCCGAGGCCATTCTTCTGGGCCATCGCAATATGGCGCTCGTAATAGGCGCGGGTGCGCGCGACGCCGTCCTCGCTCTTCATCAGGTCGAAGCTCGCAAAATGCGGCAAATCGATCCCGTCATGGAACATCAGCGTCGTCTCGAAGCCGCTGTCGGTGAGAAAGAGCTTGTCCGCGAGCTGCGGCAAGCTGTTGCGATATTTGGCCATCATCGATAATCCGGTCCCAAGTGTGAATTGCAGTGAATACGGGGCGCGATCTCGCAAATGCGCGCTCTTACGCCTAGAGGTCTGTTGGTGCATGGCAGGCGCCCCGAGGTTCACGCGGGAGAGCCGAAAAACAGCGCGGACAGGCCGGAATTTGCGGAAATAAGGCGGGATTTTGGCGTGTTTCTACGGTCAACTGGACTCGTGGTACAGTCGCGCATGCTCGAAACGCGCAAAACCGACACCCGCGAGAAAATCCTCGAGGTCGCCGAAGCCGCTGTATTGGCGAAGGGATTTGCCGCGACCTCGATCGAGGAACTGATCGCCGCGGTCGGCATCACCAAGAACGGCTTCTTTTATCACTTCAAGGACAAGAGCGAGCTCGCCAAGGCCCTGATGCTGCGCTACATCGCGCATGACACGCAATTACTCAACGATATCTTCCGCCGCGGCGACGAACTGCACGATGACCCGCTGCACGGATTTCTGGTCGGGCTGAAACTGTTCGCGGAAATGCTCGGCAATCTGCCGGCGGCGCATCCCGGCTGTCTCGCCGCATCGTTCTGCTATCAGGACCAGCTCTTCAACAAGGATATCCGCGAACTGAACAAGACCAGCGTGCTCGCCTGGCGCAAGCGCTTCCGCGAGCGGCTGGAGCTGATCGCGCAGCGTTATCCGCCGCGGCAGCCGGTGGATTTCGAGGCTTTGGCCGACATGGCGGCGTCGAATGTCGAGGGCGGCCTGATCCTCGGCCGCCTGCTGCAGGACCCGAGTATTCTGCCGCGACAGATCCTGCTTTATCGCGATCTGGTGAAGATGGCGTTCCTGCCCGACTGATGGCGTCGCCGCGTTGACACACAAACACACTGGCTTACATTACGGCCGTTCCGAGGGGAGCCCTGCAGAGGGCTGAGAAACCGCCGGTCTCATTCACGAGATAATGCGGTGACCCTTTGAACCTGATCCGGGTCATGCCGGCGAAGGGACAGGGATGCTGCATATCGCTTCACGCGCTTACGTCAACGTCCTCGACGCCCTCGTTGCCGGCACCTGGTCTGCCGAAGGCCGGCTTCGGCCTGCCACTCGCAACAACAACCATACTACAACGAGGTGACGCAATGCTCGTAACCGTCAATGGCGAGAAGCGGGAGATCGCCGCCGCTTCTTTGAACGCACTGCTCGGCGAACTGGATTATGAAAACAATCACGTGGTGATTGCGGTGAACTATGATGTCGTGCCGCGCGCGCAATGGGCAGTAACGGCGCTGAACAGCGGCGACGAAATCGAAATCGTCTCCATGCGGCAGGGAGGCTGAGATGGTGTCGTTCTACGGCAAGATGTTCTCTTCCCGCCTGCTGACCGGCACCGGGCTCTATGCCTCGCCCACTTTGATGCAGCAGGTGATCGAAGCCTCCGGCGCCGAGATCATCACGCTGTCGCTGCGCCGCGCCGCCGCCGGCGACACGAGCGGACAATCCCTTCGTGCGCTGGTCCGCGATCTCGATGTGACGGTCCTTCCCAACACCGCTGGCTGCTACACGGTGCGCGACGCGGTCACCACCGCCAGGCTCGCACGCGAACTCTTCGGCACCAACTGGATCAAGCTCGAAGTCATCGCCGACGACAAGACGCTGCAGCCGGATGTGATCGGGCTCGTTGAAGCGGCAAGCATCCTCATCAGGGATGGTTTTGACGTTTTCCCGTATTGCACGGAAGACCTGAGCGTCGCGCAACGGCTGGTCGATGCCGGCTGCCGCGTGGTGATGCCTTGGGCGGCCCCGATCGGCAGCGCGCGCGGCCTTCTCAACCGCGATGCACTCAGCCTCCTGCGCGAGCGCCTGCCTGATGTGACGCTGGTGGTCGACGCCGGACTCGGCGCGCCCTCGCATGCCGCGCAGGCATTGGAACTCGGCTATGACGCGGTGCTGCTCAACACGGCCATTGCGAAGGCCGCTGATCCGGTCGTGATGGCGAAGGCCTTTCGCCTCGCCGTCGACGCAGGACGAATCGCACGTGCAGCCGGGTTGATGGGCGCGCGCGATGTCGCCTCGCCCTCGACGCCTGTTGCCGGAATGCCGTTCTCGCATGCGGCGCCGTAGGTACGGCATCGGCTGGCACACTTGTCGCCCCGGACGCGCGCGAAACGCGCAAGCGGCACCGTCAGAATGCGCGGAGTACGGACCCGGCTCTCGGGGCTGGCGCCCCTCGGCTGGGACGACAAGCAAGCGATTGGCGGCTGCGTTCTGTCATGCGCCCGCGTCGATTGACAGGAGGTCAAACGGGCCTACATTAGCGCCGTTCCGAGGGGGGTCCCGTTATGGGGCTGAGATACCGCGGTCTGCGGTGACCCTTTGAACCTGATCCGGGTCATGCCGGCGAAGGGACAGGACGCCAATGTCACCCTCCATCTATCTCGCCAAATTGCTCGGTCCGGCTCTGGTCGCGGCCGGCTTCAGCATGCTGCTCAATCCGGCTGCCTATGCCGCCATGGTCAGCGACATGCTGGACGATTCCGCGCTGATCTATGTCGTTTCGGTGATCGGACCGATCGCCGGCACCGCACTCGTGCTTGCGCATAATGTCTGGGTCGGCGACTGGCCCATCATCATCACCCTGCTCGGCTGGATGAGCATCATCGATTCACTGACATGGATCGTGGCGATGCGCGCCATGCAGACGCTCTGGGCGCCGCTTTTTGAATTCCCCGCCTTCAGCTTGGCCGGCGGGATCGTCGTGCTGCTGCTCGGCGCAGTGCTTTGCTATTTCGGTTACTGGGCCGCGAAGCCCGTCTGGAGAGAAAAATGAACATCCACAATCCAAAGATCGAGACGCCGAAAGTGACGACCGGCGCCCTGCCCGCCTCGCGCAAGATCCATGTCACGCCGGATGCCGCGCCTGACCTGCGCGTGCCCTTGCGCGAGATCAAGCTGTCGGACGCTTCCGGCGAGCCGCCGCTGCCGGTCTACGATACGTCGGGTCCCTATACCGACGACAATGTTGCGATCGATGTGGAAAAGGGATTGCCGCGCACGCGCATCCTGTGGGTGAAGGAACGCGGCGGTGTGGAGGAATATGAAGGCCGCCCGATCCAGCCGGTCGACAATGGCAATGTC
Organism: Pseudorhodoplanes sp.; assembly: GCA_032027085.1. NCBI lineage: Bacteria > Pseudomonadati > Pseudomonadota > Alphaproteobacteria > Hyphomicrobiales > Pseudorhodoplanes > Pseudorhodoplanes sp. The sequence goes on from JAVSMS010000001.1 coordinate 4,882,046, forward strand.
ACGGGCAAACATCTCGCCCGCGCTTTCCCGAACACACCGAAGCCTTTGCGCGGCGTCGGCGATGCGCCGGTGACGCAATATGAATTCGCCAAAGCCGGCGTCGTCACCAAGGAGATGATCTATGTCGCCGAGCGCGAGAATCTCGGCCGCAAGAAGATGCTCGAGCGCGCGGAAGCAGCCCTGGCCGACGGCGAAAGCTTCGGAGCGTCCATTCCGCCGTTCATCACGCCGGAATTCGTGCGCGAGGAGATCGCGCGCGGCCGCGCGATCATTCCCTCGAACATCAATCACGGCGAACTCGAGCCGATGATCATCGGCCGCAATTTCCTGGTGAAGATCAACGCCAATATCGGCAACTCGGCTGTCACCTCTTCCGTCGAAGAAGAGATCGAGAAGATGGTGTGGGCGATCCGCTGGGGCGCCGACACGGTGATGGACCTCTCCACCGGCCGCAACATCCACAATACGCGCGAATGGATCATCCGCAATGCGCCGGTGCCGATTGGCACGGTGCCGATCTATCAGGCGCTGGAGAAGGTGAACGGAGACCCGGTCAAGCTCGACTGGGAATGCTACAAGGACACGCTGATCGAGCAATGCGAGCAGGGCGTGGACTATTTCACCATCCATGCCGGCGTGCGCCTCGCCTATGTGCCGCTCACCGCCAACCGCGTCACCGGCATCGTCTCGCGCGGCGGCTCGATCCTGGCGAAGTGGTGCCTGTCGCGGCACAAGGAAAGCTTCCTCTACGAGCGCTTCGATGAGATCTGCGACATCATGCGCAAGTATGATGTGGCGTTCTCTCTCGGCGACGGTTTGCGTCCCGGCTCGATCGCCGACGCCAATGACCGCGCGCAATTCGCCGAGCTCGAGACGCTCGGCGAGCTCACCCAGATCGCCTGGAAGAAAGGCTGCCAGGTCATGATCGAGGGCCCCGGCCATGTGCCAATGCACAAGATCAAGATCAACATGGACAAGCAGCTGAAGGAATGCGGCGAGGCGCCCTTCTACACGCTCGGACCGCTCACCACCGACATCGCGCCGGGCTACGACCACATCACGTCCGGCATCGGCGCCGCCATGATCGGCTGGTTCGGCTGCGCCATGCTCTGCTACGTGACGCCGAAGGAGCATCTCGGCCTGCCCGACCGCGACGACGTCAAGGAAGGCGTGATCACCTACAAGATCGCCGCCCATGCCGCCGATCTCGCCAAGGGCCATCCGGCGGCGCAATTGCGAGATGACGCGCTCTCGCGTGCGCGCTTCGACTTCCGCTGGGAGGACCAGTTCAATCTCGGCCTCGATCCCGACACCGCGCGCGAATATCACGACGAGACGCTGCCGAAGGACGCGCACAAGGTGGCGCATTTCTGCTCGATGTGCGGACCGAAATTCTGCTCGATGAAGATCACCCAGGACGTGCGCGATTACGCGGCGAGCCTTGGGAACAATGAAAAAACCGCACTCGAAGGCATGGCGGAGATGTCAAGGAAGTTCGCCGAACTTGGCGGCCAGGTTTATGTCGATGCCGACAAGGTGAAGGAGAGCAACAAGGCGCTGTAATTCACAGACCTTGTCAGAGAATTATTTTGTGGCCGGGCTGTTGCCCGGCCACTTTCTTTTTCAAAAGCAACACGAGCGTCAATTCACTCAACCAACCATTAGGGTTGTTATCACGACCCATTTCTCTCAACACACTTCCACGTCTAAATTTGCGCGGATCGCGCAGGATAGTGGCAATGAGAAAATTTCTGGTCATCGGCGTGTCAGGCGTAGCCGTTGCCGCCCTTGCCGCATCGTTGTTCCTGGCCCGGACCGATAGTGGCCTTCCTTGGCTGCCACTCACACGTTCGGACCTCATCAGGCTGCTTGCTGGTGACAAGAGCGGCGACGTCGTCAAAATTGAAACACCGGAAGATCTGTTCGTCACAACGAAAGCTGGCGATCAGAAGGTGATCGCAAAGCTTGAAAGTAGATTTAAAGCTGAAAAGTCGCGGTTGTCCAATGCACTTGCTTCAGGCGAGACAGTTTGGGTTGCGTCCAACCCAGAAATTCCTCTCTCCGTAATCGCGGCAGGTGAGGGTGAACGCATACACACACTCCGGGTAAACTTCCCAATCGTCAATTACACCGAAAGTCAGTCAAAGCGCGCGCTCGACGCGCTCTCAGCTCTATTTATGAGTGTGTATCCGGAATGGACTGAAGCAAATGAATGGCCCAAGCAATCTTTGAAGAATTCGTGGGATACATTCGGCTCAAAAGCGATGAAAAACCCAAACGATCGAATCGTCAAGAAGACATTAAACGGCTTTACAAGCGCGACATTCGGCATCCCACCCGATATTGTCGTTTACACGATTACGGCGCGGGAAAATTGCATACCTAATGCCAACCACGGAAATCCATTTCAACGTATCATCTGTTGAATCGCACAAGTGCAGGCAAGCGTTGAGGTCTAGCAAGCGTAGCCGGATTTCGCTCACGCTAATCCGGGCTGCGCTTTCTAAGAATGGGAAAGCGGCAGCCAAATTCATACAGCAAGTGTAGGCCGGATTGAGCATCGGCGAACGCAAGCGGAGCCCGGATGGAGCGAAGCGCAATCCGGATTCCCATTTATAACCAATTTTCTGCGCCCCACATTTTCCCATCGGGCTATTCGCTTTGAGGCGGCACCGCAGAGCACCGCTCTGGCACCCGCGCCCTACTCCCGCGCCGTGAACAGGAAATAGTCCACCGTGCCGAACAGCGCGCCGGACTTCTGCAATTGCGCGATCTCAGCATCCCATGCCGCGCGCTCGGCCTGCGAGATCGCGCCGTCCTTTTGCGCATTCTCCGCGGTGCTGGAAAAATATTCGGCGCCGAGATCCTGCGGAAAGATCACAACGCGCGTATGCACCGCTATATCGCGCAAGCCGAGACCGGTCAGCATTCCGGCGAGCTGACCGGGCAACCAGCTCTGCTTCACGGCGGTGTCGGCCTCGTGCGCCATCACACGGCGGACCAGCGCCCGGTCGCTGACATTGACCGTGGTCGTTCCGAAGTCCGGCTCGATGAGCGCGATCACGCCGCCGGGCTTCAGCACGCGCTTCATCTCGGAGAGCGCGCGGCGCACATCGGTGAGATAGATCAAGAGGCGCTCCGCGCGCACATGAACGAATGACGCATCGGCGTAAGGCAGCTTTTCCGCCACTCCCGCGCGGTAATCGATCTTAAGTCCCGCGGCCACTGCGCGGCGTTTGGCGACCTCGATGAAATGCGCGCTCTCGTCGATGCCGGCGGCAGGCTGGCCAGGTGCGAGCCGCGCCAGCCGTTCGGTCTCCAAGCCGAACCCGCAGCCGACATCGAGAACGCTTGATTGCGGCGTCACCGTTGCGCGCTCGATGCGCTTCAACTCCTGAAGCTGCTCGATCGCGTCGAACGCTGTCAGTGCGTCGATATAAGTCTGCAGCGCCTTGACCTCGTCCATTGAACGAAATTCGCTGAGCGAGATGTCCTCGGTCATGTCTCATCCCTCCGGGGAAGCCTGACGGGCTGTCGGGGCATCATGCCCGACCAGACGCACCTGCGCTCACCGCGCAGCGGTGCCATCACACGCTTGCGATCAGAGGCCGGTGCGATGGCGCTGATCGCAGCGGCACGGCCCGCATGAGCAGGTGAACCGGCGCAGAGCAAGCGTAGCCCGGATGGAGCGGACCGCAATCCGGTTTTCCATTCGCCACCGATTTGCTGTTCCTACATGTCGCCACGCGGGTACTCGCTTTAAATCCGCAGCACCCATTGAGCGGAGGTTGGCTGTGATCCGCGCGTTTGCGAACGCCATTGTCCATCCAGGCGGCAGGCGGTACGCTGGCGCGCGGCAAACTGGATAGCAGCGTCCGGGCCACCAATGCGTTCCGGTCAGCGCATGGCTATCCAATGGTCTTGCGGCACCCGCGCAATGTCTTCACGGCACCCAGCATGACTCATTTCGCCGCCCGGTTCTTTGCTCCGGAGCTTGCCGCCTGGCGGGGGCAGCAGCCGCTTTGGCGAGTGTTCTGGCTGTACGGGGTAGCGGTCAGCAGCGCGATGATCGCGACATATCTGCTTGCGTTTCTTGCCGAGGCCGTTGCGCTGCGTCAGATTCTCCTGCTTTGCTTTATTCCCTATACCGTCTGGATTCTTGTTTCGATCTGGCGATGCTCGAACAATGTCCACGAGCAGTTCTGGCGCATGCTGGCCCGGCTCTTGACCGTTGCGTGGGCGTGCAACGCGATCTTGATCGTCATATTTGTCGAAATGAATCTGATTACGCATTATTACCTGCAACACTGAGATTTTGGCGCCACACAGCAGCCGTCGCCGCCCTTTTTCTTGCAAGGTGAACCAGTAGTCCGGATGGAGCGTAGCGAAATTCCGGTCTTCCCATTCGATCTCGCGTTCCGATTCGCTTCATGAGTGCTACGCACTGAAGGCCACCGGTGTTCACATCTGTTCGCGGAGAACGAATCGGGCTCGTGCTGTTCGGCTTTGGACAAAAGTTAAGAGACGTTTTCGAGCGCGGTTCTGGCGGCGAGAAAAACCAAATCTTTCATTGCCGTTGCCGTGGCGGACCATGTCCTGAGAGAATTTGCGCGGTTCCGCGCATGGCGTTGCGGAAGGCGTCGTCGAAGCCGACACCGCGCAGCTCCCACTCCTGCGTCCTGCCCTCATGCACGACGCGCCACCGGGCGATCCAGCCGAGCGCCTCTTCGCTGAACATCATCCGGCCGACAAGCGCCGCGTCGCCCCCGCTCTCGCGCGCAAGCGCCAGCGCGTCGGCCATTGTCACATTGGCCAGCGCTCTCGCATCCAGGCCGCGGGCCTCCAGCCGGTCGCGCGCGGGAAATGTCAGCGGAATTGCGAGCTGCTCCGCGGCGGCCGCAAAGGATTCGCGCATGTCCTCGCTGCGGTCGAGGTCGCCATCTGCCGCCAGCATGTAGGCGGCTTTGACGTTTTCCACGCCCAGCATCACGACCACGCGCGGGCGGACGGCACGCCACGGCGTGCGGCCGAGCCTGTGCACCAGCGCATCGATCTTGTCCGCATCGAAAGCAACGGTGAGATTATGCGGCCGGTCATAGGTGCCTTGCTCGTCGCGTAACGGTCTGCCTTCGAGGCGGTCCCGATAGCTGAAGCTCCGCACCAGCGAGACGGCATTTGCCGCCATGTCCGCCAAGCGGCGATCCTCCACAATGGTCGAGTCGCCGGTCAGCTTCACCAGCACATCACGAAGCCCCTGCGCAAAGCCGGTCATGCGGTTCTGTTCGCCGGTCCCGGTCACGACCACGACCGCGCGATACAGCGAGTCCGCCGGCGCGGCGCCCTCGCCCAATGCGCCGGCAGCAGCCACCAGAACCGATGCGGCCAGCATCCAGCTTATCGCAATTGCGTGTCGTCGCATGTCGGCAGCGTACTCCGTGCAAGGCGCGCCGCAATCGGGGGCTTCCGCCGCGGCTATCACCGGAAGCGTTTCACATTGGCACACAGTTCGCATTTGTTCGCGAAGAACGAATCGCGACCCCGATTGGACGCACCCAGCAAATCTGAAGAGAGTATTAGCCGTTTATCCCGATCATCGCGTTCTTCGGTTCGGAGACTCGCATGAAGATTCGTTATCTTGCCGCTGCCCTTGCCCTCGCCGCTCCGCTCTTTGCAGGCCCGGTTGCAACGGCGCAGGAGCAATCACTTGCCGCGCTTCTGGAAAACACGCGCAAGGAGTTTGGTTTGCCGGCGCTTGCCGCCGCCGTTGCAAAGAACGGACGCATCGTCGCGGCCGGAGCGGTCGGCACGCGCATGCTCGGCCGCAACATCAAGGTGACGCTCGACGACCGGTTTCATATCGGCTCGGACACCAAGGCGATGACCGCGACCCTCGCCGGCATGCTGGTGGAAGAAGGCAAGCTGCGCTGGGACTCGACGATCGGCGAGTTGCTCGGCGCCGACCTGCCCGGCATTCATCCGAAATTCGCGGCGATCACGCTGGAACAATTGTTGTCGCATACCAGCGGCATCCCGACGGACACCAAGGAAATCTATGAACTCTATATCAGCGGCGACGCTTACGAAGAGACGCTCCCGCAGGCGCGGCTGCGCATCCTGCGCACTTTCGGCAAGCACGAGCCGGTGGTGAAGGCGGACGCGCCGTTTCAATATTCCAATCTCGGCTACATGGCGGTCGGCGCGATGATCGAGAAGGCGGCGGGCGTCTCCTGGGACGAACTCATTACACGACGTGTTTTCGAACCGCTCGGCCTGAAGACCGCGGGTCTCGGCCCGCAGGCCACCATGGGCCGGATCGACGCGGCGGTCGGCCACGATGTCGATGCGCAAGGCAAGGTTACACCGCGCCCGTGGGGACCCGGCGCGGATGTGCCGGCGGTGATGGGACCGGCCGGCATCGCGCATCTGTCGATCCGCGACTTCGTGCGCTGGGGCGCATGGAACGCGTCACAGGGCAAGCGCGGGCCGGCACTGGTGAAAGCAGACACGCTGAAACGCCTCCACCGCGAGCGCGTTACGATGACCATCGACAACCCGAAACCGGGGACTCCGAAATCCGGCGGCTATGCACTCGGCTGGGGCATCGTTGCCTATGCATGGACCGGCAACCGTCCGGTGCTTACGCATAACGGTTCGAACAGCATGAATCTCGCGACCATTCTGATCGATCCGCAAAGCGACACCGCGATTGTGGTCGCGACCAATTTCCCCGGCGAGAAGGCCGATCAGGCGCTGCAGACAGTGGCCCGGTCCCTTTACGCGCGCTACGCACAGACCACCGCGCGGTGACGGGCGATGACGTCTTAAATGACGAAGCGCTGACGTTGCCGCCGGGAATTATCGCTGTTCGGCACTGAGCAACCGGGCCGCGTCGCTGGCAATCTCGCTGTGATCGAATGCGAGATCAAGCTCGCGCCAGTCGGCCCGGAATTCGGCTTCGGCGGCGTCGTCGCCCGCTCTCGGCGTGGTGCCCTCGGTGACGGCCAGATAGGCAATGCCAATCGTGTGGCCGCGCGGATCGCGATGCGGATGTGAATAAACGCCGACCAGGCGCAGGCTGCGCGCCGCAAGTCCGGTTTCCTCCAGCAATTCGCGCCGCGCCGCCGCTTCGGTACTCTCGCCATAATCGACGAATCCGCCGGGCAGCGCGAACTGGCCGGCGAAGGGTGGGTTGCGGCGGCGAATCAAAAGCAGGCGGCCGTCCTCGTCAAACACAACGCAATCGACAGCTACGCTCGGGCTTTTGCGAGTCATGGCGGCAAGGTAACTGGACCTGCGCTCGCAGCAAGGTGCCGCGGCTTGCCCACACACGCCGGGTTTACACCAACGCGATGCTGGACGATGCTTTCACCCTATTCCTGATTGCAAAATCACCGAAAAGGATCGTGAAATGCTGCACCGTGCCGCGCCCACCGGCCTGTCGAAGCGGACCGGACGCTGGCGTGCCGGCCGCATGGCCAACATGTGCCGCAGCCTGACGCAGCTTCTCTTGAGCGGGCTGACGACGGCATTGGCCGGCGCCGCGCTGATCGCGGTCGCCATGCCGGCACCCGCTTCGGCCTGCGCGTGCTGCACTAATCCCGGCGCGCGCCTTGTGGCGACTGAAAAACTCGACGCGCATCGGCTGGGCATTGTTGAACGGCTGGCTTTCGGCAAGACCGCGCAACGTTATGGCGGCGAAGCCGACGACGAAGACAGCCTGATCGACGGCGCCGGCCCCTTCGCGCTCATGGTGCAGCGGCAGAAGGACAGGCTGGTCTTCACCTTCCGCAACAAGCAGGGCCAGACGGGTGCCGCGACGCTCGTTCTTCCGCGCAGCATCTCGATCTTCGAAGTCGACCCGCACGGCGAGCGCAAAGATGCCGGGCTTGGCCCCAGTCTCTACAAGGAATGGACGCTCACCACGCCGGCCACGGTGAGCGGTATCCTGCAGCGCGCCGGCGGTACCGGTCAGAGCATCAGCCTGATCCTGCATGGCGGCGGCAACGCCTGTACCGACGAGAGCCATTTCACTGACTGGACGTTGCATTTTCGCGGCCCCAAGGGGCAGACGATTGTGTTCGGCCCCCTGCAGTCGGGCGCACGCTAGGCGCTGGCGATCGCAGCCGGAGAGCCGGGCCGCGGTTGTGCGATGCACAAGTACGGGCTGCGCGCATCGGCGATCCGCCCCGCATCTCCGGCAGGACGAACCGGCGTGCGGGTGCGGCGCTGCGTGAGATCGTCACGCCGCGCCGGCTTGCATCGGAGCGAGGTGGTCGTCGACAATCATGGGCGATAGCGACATGAGGGGCGGCCAGCATGACGCGTAGTATCGGACGATGGCGGTTCGCGCCGGCTTTGGCGATGGTCGTCGGCCTCGCCTCGTCTGCCGAGGCGGCAACCGCATCGGCGCCACTTGATCTGACGCGGCATCCGGTCGGCTATCTGTCGCTCCTGATCTTCTTCGTGGCCTACGGCTTTGTCGTCATCGAAAAGGCCATTCAGCTGCACAAATCAAAGCCGGTGATGCTGGCGGCCGGCCTGATCTGGGCGCTGCTCGGCCTCGCCTATGCCATGCATGGCGAGAGCGCCGCGCTGGAAACCGCCGCCAAGCACGTTCTTCTCGATTACGGCGAGCTGATGCTGTTCCTGGTGGTGGCGATCACTTATGTGAACACCATGCAGGAGCGGCGCGTGTTCGACGCGCTGCGCACGCGGCTGGTGACGATCGGCCTCTCCTACCGCCAGCTGTTCTGGATGGTGGGCGGCCTCGCCTTCCTGTTCGGGCCGATCATCGACAACCTCACCACAGCTTTGGTGCTGGGCACGGTGGTGGTGGCGGTCGGGGTGGGCCATTACCACTTCATCGTGCTCGGCTGCATCATCGTCGTCGTCGCGGCCAACGCCGGTGGCGTCTTCTCCCCGTTTGGCGACATCACCTCCCTGATGGTGTGGCAGAAGGGCAAGCTGCAATTCCTGGAATTCTTCTATCTGTTTCTTCCCTCGCTGGTGAATTTTCTCGTACCGGCAGTCTTCATGCATTTCAGCGTTCCGAAAGGCACGCCGCCATCGTCGGGCGAGATCAGGCGTTTGAAACCCGGCGGCGCCGTGGTGATCTGGCTATTTGCGGCCACGCTCGCGACGGCCGTCTCGTTCAAGAGCTTTTTCAATCTGCCACCCGCGCTCGGCATGATGCTGGGCCTCGGATATCTGCAGATGTACAGCTACCTTCTCCAGGTCACTGCGCGTCGCATCGACAACAGCGATATGGCGCTGGATTCCTTGAAAGAGATGCGGCGCGTGGAATGGGACACGCTGCTGTTTTTCTTTGGCATCATCTTCGCGGTCGCCGGACTGGGCGTCATCGGCTATCTCGCGCAATTGTCGAACTATCTTTACATCGATCTCGGACCCACCTTCGCCAATATCGCTATCGGCATTCTCGGTGCGGCCTTCGATAATATTCCGCTGATGTTCGCCGTGCTCACGATGAACCCCGACATGTCGAGCGGCCAATGGATGCTCATTACATTGAGCACCGGTGTCGGCGGCAGTCTTGTGTCCATCGGCTCGGCGGCGGGCGTGGTGCTGATGGGCTTGGTGCGCAACCACTATACCTTCATGAACCACCTCCGCTGGGCCTGGGCCATTGCGCTTGGATACGTCGCCAGCGTCTTGACCCATCTGTGGGTCAATGCCGACCTGATGTAGCTCCTCATTTTGACCCTGCGGCTGCAACATCTCGATACCAGCGGCGAAAGGCGCGCAAAAGCTTCCCACCCGCCGCGCGGCTTAGATCGGGGATCAAGGTCTAAATGGAGGGGCCAAGAAGCTTTGATTTGCGAACGCCATCCGGCATGTCATCGTGGAACATCGTGGCGCGATGAACCCAATCCTTTGATGCACGACTAATGACGGGCGCGCTGGCACTGCGCCGCATGAATTAAGGGGGCTGCTATGGATTCTGTTCGTAGATTGCTGTTCGCCGGAGGCGCTTGCCTTCTCGTTCAACTTCTCACCGTCCCGGCCACCGCGCAGGTACAGGCGCCGCCCTCACCCACGCAGTCGCTCACCGAAAAGATGAACGCCTATGTCGGCTGCATCAACCGATTGTCCGAGCGCTCCTATTCCGCCCGCGCACGCTATTTCAGCTGGGCTGCGAAGAGCGGGCCGACCGGCAAAGAGCGGATCATCTACGGGACCTATACCATCTATGACACGTCTGGCTGCCGCAAGAATGTCGAAAGGGCCAACTCCCTGGAGCCGCGCGATCAGACGCTCGAAGCCGCAGCTTCCGCCTATGCGGACGCGGTAGGCAAGCTTGAGCCGCTTCTCAAAGACGCGGACGACTATTACTCGCAGGAGAACTACAAGGATGACAAAATGGCCAAGGGAAAGGCCATGCATCCGCGCCTCGTTGCCGCCTGGGATGCGTTTGCCGAAGCTGACAAGACACTGCGCGACAAAATAGAAGCCGTCAACGACCGGCGTGCGGCAGAAAGGCTCGCCGAGATCGAGCAGAAGGAGGGGCGCAAGACGCGTTATCACGTCGAGGCAATGATGATCCATGCCAAGCGCGTGCTGCGCGCGCAGAACACGGAGAAGCCTGATCTTGCGGCGCTCACGCAGGCCTTGAACGAGTATGAAAACACTATCAAGGCAACCGAACACCTCGCCGCGTCCGGCGGCGACGCCAAGATAGGTTCAATGTTCATCGGCCACGCCAAAGCCTATCTCACGACATCCAAGAAATTGATGCGCCGTGTGCGCGACAAGATGCCGTATAGTTCCGGCGACCGGATGATGCTCAGCGCCGGCAGCGGCTGGATGGTCGAGGGATCCCCCCAACGCCTGCTGCGCGACTACAATCAGCTTATTGACAGCTACAATCGCGGGTACGGGATTTAGGTCGATTGAGCGTTCCCCGACCTTGCACTCGTGGCGTGACAGGTTACGCTTCTTCATCAGCGAGCTCTGACACGCCTCCCGATGGCCGATCTCACCCTTGCCCGCGCGCTGCACGTTCTGTCAGTCGTGCACTGGATCGGCGGGGTTGCCTTCGTCACGATGGTGCTGCTGCCGGCGGTACGGCACCTCGCTGCGTCGCGTGAGCGCGTGGCTCTGTTCGAGAAGATCGAGCGCCGCTTCGCCGTACAGGCACGCATCTCGACACTCACTGCCGGCCTGTCCGGCATCTGGATGACCGCGCGGCTCGACGCTTGGTCGCGCTTCGCTGACCACCGCTTCTGGTGGATGCATGCCATGCTCGGCCTCTGGGCGATCTTCACCCTGATGCTGTTCGTGCTGGAGCCCCTGGTGCTGCACCGCTGGTTCATGGCGCGGGCGCAGAGCGATCCCGAGGCAATCTTCACGCTCATCCAGAGGCTGCACATCGCTTTGTTGAGCGCAAGCGCCTTCACCGTTGCCGCCGCCGTGCTCGGCGCGCATGGTTGGCTATGAGCGGAGTCACCTGCCGGCGGTCCTACGCCCCGGACGCCGAGACAAATCATGATGCAGACGACAACGCCGCCGGATGCTCAACTCCGCAACTGGCATGACACCGTCGTCATTCTCATTCTCGGCTCCGCCAATCTTCTCGCTGACGGTTCTTCCATGGGCGTGACAACGTGTTGTCGCGCCGCTCGATACCGGAGCGGAGGCGCTGCCAACCTGGCGGCACGCGGCGCCACACGGCATCGCGACCTTTGCCGGTTTCGTTGTCGCCGGTATCGTGCCGCTGGTTTCCTATCTTGTGCGCTGGGTCGTGACCATCCGCTTTGCGGCGGCGACAATACTGGCTCTGGCGGCATTGTTCGCGGTCGGCGCCGGCCGAGCGCGCTTCACCGCACGCGGCCGGCTGGTTTCGGGGCTGGAAATGCTCGTGCTGGGCGCGCTCGCAGCCGCGGTGGCATACGGCGTCGGCGCAATGGGCGCATTCATCATCGGCAACACGCAGGCTGAAAGAGCATGCGTTTTCAGCCGGAATCGCCGGCCGCGGCGAAGATTGCCCCTAAATCGTGTGCGCCATCGGTTCGAAAGTCCGACCAGCTATTTGGTCAGACCCAGCCAGCGACCCGCCGTCCGCATCGGCACAAACAGGCAGCGCGTATTCGCGCCCTGATGCCTGATCCAGTGCTTGTCGCCCTGATCGTAATCGCAAGCGCAACGATAGAACTTGCCGTCGGGCGACCAATCGGTGCGCTTGCGAATCTGGCCGGTGGCGACGATCTGCCATTCATCGTTCGGCAGCGGCCGCACTTCGCGCTCCGATATTTCCCAGCAGCAATCGTTGGTCACGCAACAGGTCGCCGGGATCCACGACAGCAGCCATGGATTCGAGTGGTATTCCTGCGCCACCGCCATGCCGGCGATCGCGAGCGCAATGGCCGACGCTGACACGACGGCAGCTCTCACTCGCGGCCAGCGCAACCGCAAGAGAGGAAACCACGCCCTGAAACGCGCAGTTGGGTAGGCGGGTGTTTTGCCCCGTATTCCGCCGGAGTTGGAGAGCCGATGTGACATGACTTTTCTTTTCTTGGTCGTGCACCTCCGCCACTTCTCTGGACAACCAAGCACCGCGTCAACTTGCCGCAGAGGTTGATTGTTCCATGTTGGCAGGGATGCATTTTTGAAGGAGGTCGTACGATGAGCGCGCACGCCAGCGTCAAACCGAAAATTGCCCGCGTCTGGCGCGGACAGGTCCCCGAGGCCAAGGCAGATGACTATGCCCGGTATCTTTACGAGCAGGGCATCCGCCCGCTTGAAGAGAAGGCGCTGGCGGTTCAGCTCTTGCGCGAGGACCGCTCCGGAGAGAGCGAGTTCATCACAATCTCCTATTGGGAAAGCGTGGAAGCGATGTCGCGCTTTGCCGGACCGGATCCCCAGCGCATCCACCACCTACCGCGCGATGCGGAATTTCTTATCGAATTGCCAGAGAGCGTACAGGTGCTGCAGATCGCGGCCTCGAAGGGCCTTTTCGATACGATTTAATCATTGCAGTATACACGCATAAGTTGCAGAATGTCCGCGGAAGCAGGAGGGCATCTTGCAGGCGCCTGGCGGCCCTGTTCGGATCTTGCGCGGGGCCTCGTACTCGGCGGCCTTCACGCTGCTGTCCCTGTGTCTCGGCGCCTGCGCCCAGGACCTGGTCCGCACCGAGCCCGAGCCACAAGAACCCGACACCGGTCAGTGGAAATTCGAGCGGCGCCACGATCCTGTAGGCGGCTCGGAGGTGACCACCGCCTGGCTCTCAATCAGCCGATTTCACATCCTCTCCGGGAATTTTTACGAGGGCGAAGTGCAGCTTATGTGCTTCCGGACCCGGCCGGTGATCCGTCTTCGCTTCAATACGCGAATTGGCTCCGACCGCACCGCCGCCCTTGCCTACCGCTTTGACGAGAAGCCCGGCCGCTTCCCCAAAGCCAAGTTCTTCGCGCGCGAAAAGCTGATCATCATCGACGACAAAAAGGAAGTCTCGGAGTTCGTCGATCAACTGCAATCCGCGCAGAATCTGCTGCTGCGTGTCACCAGACTGAGAGCTGGCACCTTCACCGCGAAATTTCCGGTGCATGGCGCGTCACATGCGATCGAGGTGGCGTTTGCCGAATGCCCGGTCACGGAGAAGTCGAAGCTCCGCACCAGCGAAATCTTCGGGCCCAGGTCTTCGGCTAGCTGACCAGAAGCTTGATGATGCGCGCCGCGCAAACGGAGCCAGCAGCATTGCCGTCAACACCGCTGCCATTGCAGCCAGGATCAGCATGTCTCGTGCTCACCGCGCTCGGCTTGCCGTCCCTTCCTGAACTTCAACAGTTCGCGCACGACATTCACCGCTTCGCGCGGCGTCAGCAGCCGGCCTTCCTCACCATCAAGGACGCAGCCCTCGGTCGCGCGCGCATAGGCGGCGCCCGCCATATAGGCGCAGATGCATTCGTCGATGTATCCGCCGAAACGGAGAGCCAGAACATGCCGCCACCGGCGGCTGAACTCGATGTCGGCAAAACCATCCATGATCTCGCCGGCGTCATAATGATCGCACTCGCAACCGGAGCCCCGGCCTTCGAGCTGCATCGGCAAAAAGCCGCTCAGTGCGGCAAACGGCCTCTTGTCCGAAATGCGCAGGGCGAAGCTCTCGGCATCGACGGCCCCTTGCCACTCGGCAATGGAGCCCAGCCGGCGATCTGAAAAGACGAAAATTTCCATCGACATGGCACCCCTCCCCTTTCGTGTCCCTCGACGCATTAGAACAAAAAGGGAACAATAAATCAATCATAAGTTGTATTATCCAATGGCACAATGTGCCTGCCGAGTCGATCCAGATGGCAGCGAAGGCGGGGTCCTGCCAAATATAACTCAGCCCCTGATCTTGGGTGACGTCTGTCGCGTGGCGTTCAGTTCGCGCCCTGTTGGGGATGCCGCCAGCGAACTGTTGAGTGCTGGACTCTCAGCGAAATGGCCGGGCATGGAGCACATTCTTATTTCAGCTACAATGCGGGGAGTGATGACAAAGCCCCGCATCGAAGGTGCGCGGTGAGCCAGAATATCGGCTGATCGATGAACGCCCACCTTCTTGGTGATCGATTCCGTAAATCGAACATCGCAAGGCCCGACCTCGTCGACCGTCCACTCAATCCCACGACGCAGTTGACGATCCACTTGCACAGGAATCTCGCGATTGGCGACGTCATCATCGATCAGCATTGTCGTGTCGTGGAATTGGTCGACGGCGACCTATTTCTCTGAGCTTGCATTCATTCCAACTGCGGAGACGCGATCGAATAATAGCGGCTCAGCGCCTCGAAATTCAGTTCATGACCAATTACACGTGAGCAGAATGGCGGAGATTGAATGCGCTGTCCTCGTCTCATAATGACACAAGGTTCGCTTCTGTTCGCGCCGAACGAATCGCGTCCGCGAATCTGAGCGCGCATCACATCTTAAGAGAGTCTTGCGTGATATCGCGCCGCTGATGCCTGCAGATATTTCGACCGGGCATGAGTGAGCGAAGCGGACGAGGATGCGGCCAAAGGCGTCAATGAGTCCTGAAAGGATGTGAGTTCACCATCACGCGGACGAGATATCGCTGGAGCTCAGCGCGGCAAGACTGGAGCTCTCCGCGCGACTTGAGGCCCGATCATCAGGATCGCCGGCATCGTGCCGCAATCATGCCATCCCAGGCCAAGCAACCCTTTGCAAACCATCACGAAAACGTCACCGCTCGGCCGGCCGGGACGTTCAGACATTGTTCACACGCAAAGCGGGAACCTGTCGGCAAGGAAACCGTTGTATTGCGCTAAACTCGCGTGAGGAACGCCATGACCAAAACCATGACTGCCGTCGCAGCCGCCGCGCTTGTTGCTGTTGCGGCGATCGCCTCTCCGACCGAAGCCGAGGCCCGCCGTGGCTGGTGGGTCCCCGGCGCCGTGATCGGCGGACTGGCGGCCGGCGCCATTATTGCTGGTGCAGCCGGTGCCTACGGGCCCTACGGCTATTACGGACCAGGACCATATTATAGCTATGGTCCGGGTTATGGCCCGGGCTGCTACATCCAGCGCCAGCGCGTCTGGAACGGGTACGGCTGGGTCGTCCGGCGCGTCCGCGTCTGCTACTGACGCCTGTCCCCCTGTTGATAACGGGGCGCCGAAGGGCGTCCCGGCCATCAACGCTTTGTCCATCAATTTTACGCCAGAATTGCCGCCCAAGAGTTCCGCCGGGAGCGGGTTGACGCTATAGACCCAGAGGGACGAGGCGCCCGGCGATTCCGCCGGCGCCGCTTCAGGAGAACACTGATGAAGAAGGTTTTCATTGCACTCGTTGCCGCCGTGACCCTGACGGGTTCGGTGATTGCGTTGTCGAGTGAGGCCGAGGCCAGCAAGAGCGGCCGCGCCCTGACATATGGCATCCTCGGCGGCGTCGCTGCGGGTGCACTGATTGCCGGTGCCGCCAGTGCCGCGCCGCCCCCGCCGCCCGCCTATTACGCGCCGGCGCCGACCTATTACTACGACGAGCCGGTCTGCCGCATCCGCAGGGAACGTTTCTGGGACGGTTATGCGTGGCGCACCCGCCGCGTCGAGGTCTGCCATTAATTTACGTAGCACAGCCTGATTTGAAGAAACCCGGCGAGCATCCGCTCCGCCGGGTTTTCTCTTGGTCTGTTCAGCGTGCATGTGGTCGCCTCTGCATGTGCTCGAGCACCGAGACATGCGGCCAGCAATCCACCTTCAGGCCGCTGGCCTTCTGGTAGGCGCCGAGCGCCGCCCGCGTCAGCATGCCGGCCTTGCCGTCGATCTTGTCCTTGTACAGACCACGCGCGGTCATGATGCGCTGCATCTCCTCGACCTGCGCCGTCTTCATCTGTTCGGACTTGCCCCAGGGCTGGACGAAGCCTCTGCCACCGGCGATGCGGTCCGACAGATTGCCGACGAACAACACGTAGAGATCAGAGAAATTGTAGTCCTTGATGACGAAGTAATTCTTCGTCGTCAGGAAGGACGGCCCGAGACTGCCTTCCGGCTGCAAGACGGAAGCAGTCTCAGCAACTTCCGCATTGCTCAGCTTCTGCCCCGAGACCGGCGCGAACCCGCCCTTGATCCAGACATGAATGGGATGCTGCACCTCCGGCACGGCCAGCATACAATCGAAACGCGGCGGCGCCTTCACCTCATAAGCCCAGCGCAAACCGCGCTGCCAGCCCTTGTTCATTAATTGCTTCGCGGCGGAGGCGAGCGCGTCGGGCACAGATTTGAAAATATCGGCACGGCCGTCGCCGTCGAAATCAACGGCGTGCTTGTAGAATTCGGTCGGCAGGAATTGCGTCATTCCCATCGCGCCGCCCCATGAGCTTTTCATGTCGGCGCGTTTGACCAGACCGTCCTGCAACATTTTCAACGCGGCGATGAATTCAGCGCGGAACATGTCCTTACGACGACCGGTATAGGCCTGCGTCGCCAGCACGCGGATTGCATCGTGTGAAAGTCTTGCGTTGCCGAATGCCGTCTCGCGGCCCCAGATTGCCAGCACGACAGCCGGTGGAACGCCGAATTGCTGCTCGATCTTGGCCAGCGTGGCGCGATGTTCGTTGAGCAATTTGCGGCCTTGATCGGCGAGACGGGCGAGCGAGGCTTCTTTCAGATAGTCGGCCGGCGTCTGCACGAATTCGGCCTGATCGGGTTGCCGTTCCGGCCGCCCGGGCAAGACGAGATCCGGCAATGAAAGGTCCGGCTCAAGCCCGCGCGTGACCTCGTCGAAGACTTTGCGTGCGACACCGAGCTTTTGCGCTTCCGGCCACAGCCCGTGTAGCCATTGCTGGAAAGCCACGTTTCCGGTCTGCGCAACCGCGGCACCGAAGAAAATCGGGATTGCAAAAATCGTGGCAGCGACGATCCGGCTTGCCTGAGAAGCGATCCGGATCACGCCGCGCCCCATCAATGCTGGTGCCCGTTGGACGCGCGCGCTGCAGGGGGATTGCTGATGCGGTCCACAACCGAAATGCCGATCGCCGAGAGGATGAACACCACATGGATGATGGTCTGCCACATCACGCCTTCGGCGGTGAAATTCGCACGCGAGGTTCCGAGATTGCCGGCCTCGATGAAGGTGCGCAGCAGATGGATCGAGGAGATGCCGATGATCGCCATGGCGAGCTTGATCTTGAGCACGCTGGCATTGACGTGGCTGAGCCATTCCGGCTGGTCGGGATGGCCTTGCAGGCCGAGCCGCGACACGAAGGTCTCGTAGCCGCCGACGATGACCATCACCAGAAGGTTCGAGATCATCACCACATCGATCAGGCCGAGTACGACCAGCATGATCTGCTGTTCGGAGAGATCGGCGGTGTGCTGGACGAGATGCCACAGCTCCTTGAGGAACAGGAAGACATAGACGCCCTGGGCGACGATAAGGCCGACATAGAGCGGCAATTGCAGCCAGCGCGAACCGAAGATCAGCTGCGGCAGCGGGCGCAGGGTGCGATCCGCGATAATGGGCGTTTCAGGCGTCATCGACATGGGTTCTTACCAGTTTGAAAAATCCGAGTTCTGCTGTTGGGAGATGGCGCGGGTATAGCGGGCGAGAAGGCGCCGCTCAGCTTCATCCTGTGACAATTGAGAGCCAAGCAATCGCTCGACCGACCAGCCTTCATGCTTGATCATATAGGCAACAAGAAGCCGATAACGCGCGTAAAGGCCCGAACGACGAGGATCAAGATCGGGTTCCTCGGCCAGGAACGCTTTGGTCAGTGCATCGATATCGGCCTCGCGCCCGAAGCCAACATAATCGGCCAGCCCTTCGCGGATCCATACCGGCAAACGCCAGTTGGCGAGCATGCCGATTTTTTCTCCAATCAACGAATGGCCGATCTCATGCGCGCCGAAATAAGCAAGCGTGCGCGGCAACGGCACCGGGCCGGCATCGCGCAGCACGCGATTTCCGTCAATGTCCGATTGCCGGATAAAGACATTGCGCAGCGGATAGTAATTCACGCCGCCTGCGCCATAATTCCACAGAAACACGAGCCGCCGCCATTCGGTATTGGCGACGAAGATGCGATGCGCGTTCTCGCCAAGCGCGAGCGGCGACGCCTCGATGCGGCCGGCAATATCAGCCAGCACACGCCGCCCCTGTCGCTCGTCAAACGGCTGATCCGACCAAAGCTGCAATTGTCCGTATTCAACGTGATAGGCGAACAGAGGCTGCGGAAAGGCCAGCACGCCGACCGCAACCGCGGCAAGCATAACGGCCGAAACAGCCATCCTCGGCATCGTCCGTCGCAAATATCGCAGAACCCGCATGAGCCGCTCTTTCAACACTCATCGTGTCAATTTTTTGTACTTGATGCGGTGGGGAATGGTGGAATCCGTGCCCAGGCGCCGCATCTTGTCGGCCTCGTAGTCCTGGAAATTGCCCTCAAACCATTCGACATGGCTGTCGCCCTCGAAGGCGAGCATGTGGGTGGCGATGCGGTCGAGGAACCAGCGGTCGTGGCTGATGATCACCGCGCAGCCGGCGAAATCCTCCAGCGCCTCTTCCAGCGCGCGCAGGGTGTCGACGTCGAGATCATTGGTCGGCTCGTCGAGCAGCAGCACGTTGGCGCCGGATTTAAGCATCTTGGCAAGATGCACGCGGTTGCGTTCGCCGCCGGAAAGTGAGCCCACTTTCTTCTGCTGGTCCGCGCCCTTGAAGTTGAAGGCCGAACAATAAGCGCGGCTGTTCACTTCGCGCTTGCCGAGCTGCAGCACATCGGCGCCGCCGGAGATTTCCTCCCACACGCTCTTGCTGCCGTCGAGCGCGTCGCGCGACTGGTCGACATAGCCGAGCCGCACCGATTCGCCGATCTTGATCGTGCCCTTGTCCGGCTTTTCCTGGCCGGTGATCATGCGGAACAGAGTCGTCTTGCCGGCGCCGTTCGGGCCGATCACGCCGACAATGCCACCGGCCGGCAGCTTGAAGGTGAGGTTGTCGATCAGGAGCTGATCGCCAAAGCCCTTGGTGAGGCCGTCAAAGTCGATGACATTCTGGCCGAGCCGTTCGGCCACGGGAATGACGATCTGTGCGGTCTGCGTCTGCTTCTCGCCGGCCTTGGCAAGCAATTCCTCGTAGCGCTGATAGCGCGCCTTGGATTTTGCCTGACGCGCCTTGGGCGAGGCCGCGATCCATTCCTGCTCGCGCGCCAGCGTGCGCTGATGCGCCGCTTCCTCGCGCCCTTCCTGCTCCAGACGCTTCTGCTTCTGCACCAGCCAGGACGAGTAATTGCCCTCGTAGGGAATGCCGCGGCCGCGATCGAGCTCGAGAATCCAGCCGGTGACGTTGTCGAGGAAGTAGCGGTCGTGGGTGACGATCAGGATCGCGCCCGGATAATTGCGCAGATGGCCTTCCAGCCACGCCACCGACTCGGCGTCGAGATGGTTGGTCGGCTCGTCGAGCAGCAGCAGTTCGGGCTGATCGAGCAAAAGCTTGCACAGCGCCACACGGCGGCGCTCGCCGCCCGAAAGCTTCGCGACATCGGCGTCGTCGGCCGGGCAGCGCAAGGCATCCATCGCCTGATCGACCTTGGAATCAAGATCCCACAGCCCCTTGGCCTCGATCTCGTCCTGCAATCTGGTCATCTCGTCGGCGGTCTCGTCGGAATAGTTCATCGCAAGCTCGTTATAGCGATCCAGAATCGCCTTCTGCTTGCCGACGCCTTCCATGACATTTTCGCGCACGGTCTTTTTCGGATCGAGCTGCGGCTCCTGCTCGAGATACCCGACGCGGGCGCCCTCGGCGACCCAGGCCTCGCCTGAATAGTCCTTGTCGATACCGGCCATGATGCGCAGGAGCGTGGATTTGCCGGCGCCGTTCACGCCGAGCACGCCGATTTTCGCGTCCGGGTAGAATTGCAGATGGATGTTCTCGAGCACCTTGCGGTTGCCCGGATAGGTCTTGGTCAGACCCTGCATGAAATAGACGAACTGGCGACCGTTCATTCCTGGTTCCTGTTGGAGGCAACACGGCATCCCCGCGCCCGGGGCGCTCGGCGACGCAATGTCTGGGAAAAACAGCGCTGATGTAGCCACGCGGGGCTGAAAGGGCAAGCTTCACTCCTGGTCATTCCGGGGCGCGCTGTCAGGCGCGAACCCGGAAATCCAGAGGCGGACGCTGAGTTTGCATCTGGATTCCACGTCCAGCGCTTTGCCCTCCCGGAATGACGACGTGACTCATCGCCCGTATTGTTTGAGGCGCCGGGTTCGCCTTCATTCCGAAGGACCGTTCCTTCCTTGCCCCATTTACAAGGGCGCGCGGAACGCCGGGCTCTCAGCCTGCCCGCGGCCTCGTGCAGCAAGCCGTTGTTGGCCACACGAGATTTCTAGTCACCACGGAAAGCCGGAAACGACGGCGTTCCGCGCGCGGTGTGTGAGGCTTGCTCCGCGACAACCCCGGAGGACAGACACCGTGGACCGGCATGGCCGGGCGGCTGGTCTTGGTATCCTCCGCTGGTGACCCACGGCCGGTGGGCCGGATCGCCGCGGCTTGGGCCTCCGCGACGGGCGTGCGTCTCACGCCCCTTCGCGGCCACCGCACCCTGCCCCGCATCTCATGACGCTGATCAGACGCCCCTTGCGTGGAGCAGGATGGCAGGAGGATAGTCCTAGATAGGAATGAAGTCAAGACGGCGGGTCGAGGTTTTTCGACACCGGCGCGGAAGAGACCCCGCTATTCCGCCGCTTGCATATGCCCGGCCGAACCTGGCTGCCAGGCGGCGACGGTCGGAAGATCCGCTTCCACGCGCCATGGACCCGTACGGCCCGGCTGACTGACGATGCCGGGGAGACGGGCAAGATAGTCCCCCCGCGGGATCACACGGAAACCCATCTCGAGCACATGACGCGCCGGGCCTTTGTTGTCGTTCAGCGCGAATCCCCAATGGGCAAGGTGCCAGTTGAGAACAGAAAAGCCGATCTTGGAGGCGTTGTCCTCGCGCGCGAATTGCGACTCGACGATGAAGATGCCGCCGATCGCCACGCCATAACCGCCGCCGACCAGTTCGCTGTCCCTGTTCCAGACTTCAAAGGAATGCGCAAAGCCGCCGTCATGTAACGCTGCATAGGCGTGCATCAGCTTTGGCGTGATCCAGGTCACCGGCCATTTGCCGGGGCGCGGCTCGGCGCAGGCGGTGATGACGGCTTCAAAGTCGCGGTCGAAGGTGACCGTATGACGCGCCTGGCGCAACCGCGAACGCAGGCGCTTGGACATATGAAACTCGTCGAAGAAAAGCACGCAGCGTTCCGGCGGGGACCACCACTTGACCGGCCCCGCATGCGATGCCGGATGCAGCCCGTGCGAATGCGCTTCCAGCAACGTACTCACAGACAAATCACGGGCGGTGCCGCACAAGCCGTCATGCGATTTTGGCGCGCTGAGCGGATCGGGAAGGCCTGCCCCGCCCAGCAAATCGCGGAGCATGAAGCGGGCGGTCAACGCCACGCTGCCGGCGCGCTTCGGCTGGATCGCACGCAGCGAACCGAACACGGCGCGCTGCAGGCGCTGGCCTGTCGATTCCCGGAACAGCGCTGCGCGGCGGGATGCTTTATCGTTTGCGGAATCGGCCTGGGTCATGCCGCGAAACAACCAGACGGCGGCTAACGACCGGTTATTTCAATCCATGCGTGTCAAAGGGTCGCAGTGCCGCCGCGCATGAATTCCGCAAACGCGGCTCGCATCGCGTTTCGCAGCGCTCCCGAGGACCGCGAACGCGACATTTTAAATTAACTACGCGCGACTTTGGTCGCCGGGCATTCACCGCGTTCCCTAACGAAACCTTAAAATCGTGCGACGCACTATCGCCCCCGCAAGTTTTGAAAAATTGGTTTCGATACACAACGGGATCGCGTGGATACCGCAGTCACCATAAAGCCAACGGCAATCGTCGCAGGAGCGGTCCTGCCTCGCCCGGATTCTGCGCCGGTGCGCCAGGCTGTGGCGACCGAACTCGCGGCTCCCAAAGCCGTGACCGCAGCTGTCGATTCCGCGCGTCCACAATCCACGACGCTGCAACAGCAACCGATGCTGACGCGAGAAGTCTTCATCGACGCGCAAACGCGCGAAGTGATCTTCCGTGTCATCGACGAACGCTCGCGCCGTGTCGTCCGCCAGGTGCCGGACCAGGCACTGCTGCGCATGCGCGCCTATAACCAGGCGCTCGTCAGCGGCGAGACTCCGACCGAAGCACGCCAGATCGCAGACCAGATCGGCTGAAACAACCTTATAATTCGGATACGCATCCAGTGTCATGCCCCCGCGCAGCGGGGCATCGAGTAATGTCGGAATGCATTGTGTTTACTGAATCGCCCGCTTTCGCGGGCGATGACAGCGGGTGTGTTTGCCTACGGCAATCTTGGCAGACCCGGGATGGACGGCAGGCCCGGGATCGACGGGATCTGCGGCGCGCCCGGCAGGTTGCGCGGATCGAGGTTGCGCAGGTTGAGCCGCTGATTGATGAGCTGGCGGCCGATGCCCTGCAGCGAGAAGACCTGGCGCACCAGGTTGCGGTCGCGCAGCAACTGCTCCGGCGAAATATTCAGCGGCACGGCAACCAGCCGCTGCGCGGCCAATTGAATCGCAAGACCGGTCGCCGCGCGCGTCAATTCGCCAAGCCGCGTACCGTCACGTCCGAAAATTTCGATACGTCCAACCGCGCCATTCGCATCCGGATAGAGCTTGACGTTGGTGGGCTGGCCGGCCGGAACCTCAACGACGCCGGTCGTGCCGCGGATGGCCAGCGTCGCGGTGGGCGTCGTGATGCGCATGTTGCCAGTTTTCGCGACCTGTGCCGCAACGAAGCCGACCGTGCCGCGGGTCACGTTGATCACCGCATTGCCCTTCGCTCCTTTGCGATAGACGAACTCGTCGACCACGATGTTGGCATTGGCTGTCAGGCTGAACGTGGTTTCGTCGTCGAAGGTGACGCCGAGCGCGCCGCCGGCGCCGGTCTGCAGGCGGTCGCCCTTCTTGATCTCATCGCCTTTCCTGAGCGCCGATGAATTGCCGCCGCGCGCCACGGTCGCTGGCTGTGTGACATTGGCGACGCTGCCGATCGCGTCCTTCGAGGGCTGCGGCTTTGACGGCTGCGCCTGCTGCGGCCGCGGCTGCTGCGCCTGCACGGGCGACAGGCCGGCGAACATAACGCTGCACAACATGAGCGTGGCAAGGGTCTTGAACCCGGCCATGGCCGATCCTCGATAGTGACGTTGACGGGGAAGCAGACAGGATGCGGCAGCTAGCTAGCGGAAGGCAGGCGCCCCGGCAAGTGGCCCGACTGACCTCTGCACTGCAACGTTACTGGCAGATGATGCGCGGGGCGCCGCCGGTGTCGTGGGTGCAGCATTGGCGGCCTCCGACGGTGATCGGCGTTTCGCAGGCGGCGGCACCGCTGCTGCGGGGTGCACCGGTGCGACGCTCCTCACTGCGGCGAATGTCGCGCGCCGGCGGACGGTCGCGCAGCGCGCGATCGGGCTGCGGCGGACGAGCGGCCTGCGGTTTGGTCTTGCCGGGCGTGGGAATGGCGACGCAGGTTTCGCCCTCGCGCCGCGTGCCGGCACCGCAAACGAGCGGGCACACGCGCGTCTCCTTGGCACGCACCGCCTCGAGTGCGGCAAGGCTCGCGACCCTGGTGTCGAATCTGGCCCCGGCATGCTTGTTGAAGAGGCCGAGCGCCTGGCGTGATTTGGCCGACCATTTGCCGTCTTCGGCGCCGGGATCGCAGCCGACGCGTTTCAATTCGGCTTGCAGGCTCCGGGTCAGCGTGACCGGGTCAGGCGCGGGCGTTGAGGGCGCCGCGGCATTATCCGGTGCCGGCAAGGCGGCGATGGCGGTGCGCGGCTCCGCCGCGCCCGCGGCGGACGCTCCTGGAGAGGTCGCGGCAAGCTTGGCACGGGCGGCACGGGCAAGATCGGCATAGAAGCCGCTCTTGTAGACGGCGAGAAACGAGTCCCAGGCTTCCGCAGTACCGACACGTTCGGCGAGTTCGTAATCGCGCCGGATGTCGTTGGCGCTGGCCGCGGGCGGCGCAGCGCGCTTCGGTTCCTGCACCAGCGCCACGGTCGAACCGCCGAGCGAGCCATAGACGAAGGGCTCCTGGCGGCTGCCGGTGCTTTGCAGCACATCATCGCGTACGCGGCCGAAGGCTAGACGCACGTCGAGGCCCGGCACGGCAAGATTCTTCAGAAGCGCGGCCGTGAACGGGGAATGGACACCGTCGCCGTCGGCAGCCGTCGAGCCCGCTTTCGCCGCGAACGCAATCAGCGTGTCGCTGGAGGCGGGCTCGACCTTGGCGAGGCCGCCGACTACCGCGCGGGTCGCGATCGTGCGCTGCATGGTGCGCAAGAAAGGATTGTCGCGGCAGGCATCCAAAATAATGAGGCGCAGCCGTTTTGCGGGCTCGAGCGCGCGCACCACGCGGTCGAGCGCCAGCGCCTCGTCCTCGGCATCGAAATCATTGGCGAGCTTGGCGTCGACCGGAACGAGGTAATTGGTCCCGGAGACCTCGATGCCGTGGCCGGCAAAATAGACCACCGCGATATCGGCATTGCGCGTCTGCGCGGTGAATTCGCGGATCGCGCGCTTGATCTCCAGGCTGCCGAGATTTTCGCGTTCGTCGACGATGTCGAAGCCGGCCTTGCGAAAGAGGTCGGCCATCGCCTTGGCATCATTGATCGGATTGGAGAGCTGGACGGCGTTCTGATAGACGCCGTTGCCAATGACGAGCGCCACGCGCCTTTCAGCGCGCAGATCGGTGGCCGACAATGTCAGCGCCGCCACAATCAGGCCAAGGACCATCGCCAGACGCATCCACCCTCCTCGCAGCCTGTTCGCGCCTGCGAGCTCAGGCTAGCATCCCGCCGCGCCCGGACCAAGGCTCAGACCTTCCACCGACGGATCGGCTCCCGACTTTGTTGTTTCAGCCAACGGAAAGGTTCAAGCGGGCGCGCGAAAAATTTGCGGAAAGGCAGCCGGCAGTCAGACGGATGTGATCGACACCCGCATGTTGCCGTCGTTGCGCAGGACGTGAACGGACAGGTCGCTCGCGTGCTGGCGAACGGCAAAATCGATGCGCGAATTGCCCAGCCGCAGATTTCGTATCGTTACCTCGTCGAGGAAGTCAGGCAGATGCGGATTGTGCAGCAGGATTTCATTTCCCGACGGGACGAACCACAGGCCAAGCGAGGCCTGAAGCAGCGCGAAGGGAGCGGCCGCCGCCCAAGCCTGCGGCGCGCAAGCCACAGGATAAAGCGTCGGCCCGTGTCCGCGGCCGCGGCGGAAGCCGCAAAACAATTCAGGCAGACGGTTGAGATCGAAATAGGTCGCCGCCTCAAACAGTCCCTTGAAGATGCGCCTGATCGGGTCGCGCAATCCATACCGCGCAAAGCCGAGCGCGATCAGCGCGTTGTCGTGCGGCCAGACCGAGCCGTTGTGATAGGACATCGGATTGTAGCGACGTTCTCCGCGTGTGACGGTGCGAATGCCCCAGCCGGTGAAGGACGGACGCAACATGAGAGAGGCGGCGACGGCCTCCGCCCGTTCTTTCGGCGCAATGCCGGAGAGCAGCACCTGGCCGGCATTGGAGGTGCGCACGCGGCATTGCCGCTTGTCTCCGTCCAGAGCCAGCGCATAGGTGCCGATTTCCTCGCACCAGAATGCCTCGTCGAAACGTCGTGCCAGAACCGCCGCCTGCGCATCGAGCGTATCGGCAAATTCGGCATGGCCGAGGCGGCGTGCCGCCCGCGCGGCCAGTTGCTTGGCGGCGAAAACGTAACCTTGCACCTCGGACAGCGCGATCGGCCCTTCGGCAAGATCGCCGTTGGCGTGAAACACGGCGTCATGCGAATCCTTCCAGCCCTGATTGGCAAGCCCTTTTTCGGTCTGGCGTTCATATTCAACGAAGCCGTCGCCGTCGCGGTCGCCCCATTTGTCGATCCACTGCAGCGCCGTTTCAATATTCGGCCACAACTGGCGCAGCGTCTCGTCGTCGCCCGTGCGCTCCGCGTAAGCTCCCGCCAGCAGCACAAACAGCGGCGTTGAATCGACGCTGCCGTAGTATTGTGCGAAGGGCACCTCGCGCAGAGCGGCCATCTCGCCGGCGCGCATTTCGTGTAGAATTTTTCCCGGTTCCGCGTCGTTCAGCGGATCCCGCTCGCGGGCCTGATAGGCGGCCAGCCGCAGCAATACGCCGCGGGCTATTTCCGGATCGCACCAGAGCATCTGCAATGCGGTCAGCAGGCCGTCGCGCCCGAACGTCGTCGAATACCAGGGAATGCCGGCATAGGGATAGCGGCCATGCGGCGTCGTCGTCATCAGCATGTTCAGATCGGCCACCGAACGCTGAAGGACCTGATTGAAGACGTCATTCGACGTCTTGACGCATGCGATGCTTTCGCAGTTGCGTTTCTGCTCGCGGGCGGCAGAAATCATGCTGCGAAAGAACACCATTGGCGGCGAGCCGCCGATACGATCGCACGTCACCGCCAGAAAGAGCGAGCAATGCTGATTGCTTTCGAGCGAGACATCCAAGGATGCGACGCCGGATGACAATTCGGTGGGCACAGGATCAAAGCTCAGGGTGCTGACCCGCTCGCGTCCATCAAGGCCGACATATCTGAAGATCACCTGCTTGTTTTCTCTGAGCTCCGTGAACGAGCGTCCGCGGCGCTCACGGCGGACCCCGCGCACCTCGAAAACGTCGGCAAAATCATTGCCAAAGGCCATCGACAACCGCACGCTCAGCGGCTTGTCGTCGTGATTGCGGATGCCGAGACGCTGATAGAAGGTATCGCGCCACAAAAATATGGTGCGCACGACATGCAGCTTGTCCTTTGGCAACACCAGCGTCTCGCCGGAAAAGATATCCGGGTTGGTCAGATCGATGGTCAGCAATGAATTGTCGTCGTCGATATTCGAGCCCAGCAGCAGCATCTGCATGCCGTTGAGCAGCAGCTCAAATCGCGACAGGTAACGGGTGTCGGCGTGGAAAATGCCGTCAGACCCGCCGGCGCTGGCGCCGATATCGCCATGGCTATCCACCACGGCAAAAGTGTCGTTGTGCTTGAGAGTCCGCCGCGGCCTTGTCGCTGGTCCGACAAGGGGAATATAAAAATCTGCTTCCGGCGACGACTCAACAGCTTTGGTCACAAAAGCCGTTGCTTTATCAATCAACGTCCAGCTCCGCGTTCCGGTCGAGCTGATCGGCCACCAAAATCTCGTCCTGTTCCGGCACGAAGGCCGGGCTCTTCCTGACCATCGAACGATACAGATTTATGTATTCCTGCGCCATCCGGTTGACGCTGAAGCGTTGTTCAAATCTGCTACGGACCACACGATGGTCGAGCGCGAGCACCCGCGGCAAGGCGGTGACCGCTTCGTCGATGCTGTCGACAATCACGCCGCTAATGCCGTCATCAAGGATTTCGGGTACGGAGCCGCGGCGGAAGGCGAGGACCGGCGTGCCGCAGGCCATCGCTTCGATCATCACCAGACCGAACGGTTCGGGCCAGTCGATGGGAAAGAGCAGAGCTTCGGCCTCGCCGAGGAATTGTGTCTTCTGGCGTTCGTTGATTTCGCCGATGAACTCGACGCCCGGCTCCGACAGAAGCGGCTCCACAACTTCGCGGAAATAGACCTTGTCCACATAGTCGACCTTGGCCGCGATCTTCAGCGGAAGACCGCTGCGCTGCGCAATCCTGATCGCGCGGTCGGCGCCTTTTTCAGGCGAGATTCGCCCAAGGAATGCAAGATAGCCGCCGCGTCGGCCGTAATTCGGCTTGTGCAAGTCGAGAGGTAATCCATGATGGATGGTGCGCACATAATTGGCGTGGGGTAGGTGCTTGCGCTGCGCGGCGGAAATCGAGACCAGCGGAAAATCGTCAAATCCGAGATAAAACGGCGGCAGATCCGGCAGGTCCAGCCGCCCGTGCAGGGTCGTTACCGTGCGCGATGCGATCGGACGAAAAATGGGAAATGGAAAAAAATCGATATGAAAATGCAGGATGTCGAATTCGCCGGCGCAGGCGCGAGCCCTGTCCAGCATTAACATGTAGTAGGGGATGGAATCCTGAACCTTGGCATCCAGCCGCAGCGCCGTCGGGACGCAAGGGACGAGCCGTGCGGACGTCACCGAGTCACCGCTCGCAAACAGCGTCACGTCATGACCTAGCCGGACCAGTTCCTCGGTCAGGTAGGAGACAATTCGTTCACTGCCGCCATAAAGCCGCGGCGGTACGCTTTCAATCAGGGGAGCAATCTGGGCGATTTTCATTTTACATGCGACAAGCTTTGGACTCCCGCCCCGCAACCAGCGTGCAGAGAACGGAAAACAACGGCCGAACGTTCCATCAAAGGCAAAATTTAGTTTTGCCTTTCCGCTACGCAAGCGTTGCCGAATGTCCCCTGGCCGCTATTCTGGCACGTTTCGAAATTCCATAACGGAAATCCAAAATGCTTTATCGCTGTGCCGTCCTCGACGACTACCAGAATGTCGCCATGTCCTTTGCCGACTGGTCGAAATTGAAGGGCGACGTCGAGGTCACGGTTTTCAACAAGGGATTGGGCGATCTCAACGCCGTGGCGCAGGCGCTGCAGGGCTTTCAGATCGTCTGTGCCATGCGCGAGCGCACGCCCTTTCCACGCGCCTTGCTTGAAAAGCTGCCCGATCTGAAACTTCTGGTCACAACCGGGCTGAAGAACGCTTCGATCGACGTCGCGGCGGCCAAGGAGAGAGGCGTTCTGGTCTGCGGAACCGAGAGCCTCGGCTATCCCACCGCGGAACTGACCATCGGTCTATTGGTCAGCCTGGCGCGCAGGATCAGCTTCGAAAGCGCGCGCATGAAAGCGGGAGAGGCCTGGCAGGTGACCGTCGGCGGCGACCTCCACGGCAAGACGCTGGGCGTGCTCGGGCTCGGCAGGCTTGGCAGCCGGGTGGCCAAGGTCGCCAAGGCGCTGGACATGAAAGTGGTCGCGTGGAGCCAGAACCTCACTCCTGAAAAATGCGCCGAGCTCGGCGTCGAATATGCAACCAAGGAAGAACTGCTGAAGCAGTCCGACTTTGTCACCATCCATATGGTGCTGAGCCCGCGCAGCAAGGGCCTGATCGCGGCCAGAGAATTCGGGCTGATGAAAAAGTCCGCCTATCTGATCAACACCTCGCGCGGGCCGATCGTCGACGAGAATGCGATGATCGACGCGCTCACCAACAAGACCATCGCCGGCGCCGGGCTCGACGTTTATGACACCGAGCCGCTGCCAAAAGGACACCCGCTGCGCAGCCTGCCGAATGTGCTGCTGACGCCGCATCTCGGCTATGTCACGCGCGACAATTACCGCCTCTTCTACGGTCAGACGGTCGAGGCGATACGGGCCTGGCTGGACGGCAAGCCGGTGCGCGTTATTTCATAATGTCCAAATGAACCCTGGCGCGGCGCGCATGGCCAGGGTGACGCGACGACGCTTGAACCGCGACACGCAAACCTGCGAAAGTCAGCCGGCTTCCGCATTCACGAGTCATTCCATGTCCTCCCCCATGCTGCCGCGCGAGCGCGCCGAATATTCCGCCATTGTCGACCGCCCGCCGCTGAAGCTGCCCGGCGACGCGCGGGTGGCGGTCTGGACCATCGTCAATCTGGAAACCTGGGACATTTCCCGCGCCATGCCGCGGCAGGTGCTCACCCCGCCGATGGGGCAGCCGCTTCTGCCCGACGTGCCGAACTGGGGCTGGCACGAATACGGCATGCGGGTCGGCGTGTGGCGCTTCTTCGATCTGTTCCGCGAACTCGGCGTGCAGTGCTCGGCTGCCGTCAACGGCAAGATGCTGGAGGACTATCCGCGCATCGCCCGCGCCATCAAGGAGGCGGGCTGGGAATTCCTGCCGCACGGCTACGAGCAGATGCCGATGCACAAGGTCGAGGACCAGCCGGCCGCGATCAAGCGCACGCTAGATGTGATCGAAGGCATCACCGGGAAGCGGCCCGTGGGGTGGCTTGCGCCCGGCATGAGCCAGACGCTGGAGACGATGGATCACGTCGCTGCGGCCGGCATCAAATACACCGGCGACTTTGTGCATGATGATGAGCCATCGACCATCAAGACGGTGCATGGTCCGCTGGTGACCGTGCCCTACACCTTCGACATGAACGACATCACCATCATGGCGCTGCAGCACCACGAGGGAAAACATTTTTACGAGCGCGGCGTCGACCAGTTCGAGCAGCTCTACAAGGAAGGCGAGAAGCGCGCGAAGATCATGGCGATCCCGATTCACGCCTACATTTCGGGCCAGTCGCACCGTTTTGTGCATCTGGAGCGGCTCTATCGTTTCCTGAAGCGGCCGGGTGTGACATTCATGAGCGGCCAAGACATCTATGAATGGTACCGCGACGCGGCCAAGACGGCCGCCGTCCGCTGACAATCTCACATTCACGACAAGAGCACTGGCACAACAAGAACACTGGAGGTTTCAATGCCCATGCACCCGCGCGAGCGCATGTCCTATTCGGCGATCGAAGGACGCGCGCCGCTGAAATTTCCCGACGGCGTGCGCATGGTAATCTGGCCGGTGCTGGCGCTGGAGGAATGGGACATGTCGCGGCCGATGGCGCGCATGGTGATCTCGCCGCCGCAGGGTCAGCCGATGCTGCCCGACCATCCGAACTGGAGCTGGCATGAATACGGCATGCGCGTCGGCTTCTGGCGCATGAAGAAGATGCTGGAGCGCGTGGGCGCCACGCCGACGGTCACGCTCAATGCCAAGGTCTGCGAGACCTATCCGCAGGTGGTGCAGGCCTGCGTCGACGCCGGCTGGGAGCTGAACGCGCATGGCTATGAGCAGGTCCCGATGCACAAGCTCGAGGAT
This sequence comes from Pseudorhodoplanes sp., assembly GCA_032027085.1. NCBI lineage: Bacteria > Pseudomonadati > Pseudomonadota > Alphaproteobacteria > Hyphomicrobiales > Pseudorhodoplanes > Pseudorhodoplanes sp. The sequence continues at coordinate 4,913,412 of JAVSMS010000001.1, forward strand.
CAGCGTGCGAGCATCATGAAATCGATGGACACGATCGAGAAGTTCTGGGGCAAGCGGCCGCGCGGCTGGTTCGGTCCGGGCCTGACGCAGACCTTCGATACGCTCGATTATCTCAGCGAAGCGGGCGTCGAATATATCGGCGACTGGGTGCTGGACGATGAGCCGGTGACGCTGAAGACCGCGCACAAGCCGGTCGTGGCCCTGCCCTACAATTTCGAGATCCACGACATCGTGCTGATGGCGCTGCAGAACCACACCTCCGACATGATGTATGTGCGCGCCATGGACCAGTTCAACTGCCTGTATGAAGAGGCGGCCGAACGGCCGAAGATCATGGCGATCGCCTGCCATCCCTATCTGTCGGGCGTGCCGCACCGCATCGCCCATGTCGAGCGCACCTTCCGCGAATTGCTCGCCAAGCCGGGCGTCGTGTCGTGGAACGGCGCGCAGATCCTTGACTGGTATCTGGCGCAGCAGACGTGAGCACGGCCGTCAGCAAGGCGGACCGCCGCTCGCCCTTCGTGCCGCATGATCTGGCGCGGCCGATTGCCGGATCCGACAGCGGCTTGCTTGCCGGGCTGACCGTCGCGATCAAGGACATGTACGACATCGCCGGCGAGCGGACCGGAGGCGGCAATCCTGACTGGCTGGCTGCGCAGCGTCCCGCCGCACGCAACGCCAGTGCCGTGCAGAAGCTGCTCGATGCCGGCGCGACGGTGATCGGCAAGACGATCTGCGATGAGTTTTTCTACAGCGTCGCCGGCGTCAACGAGCATTACGGTACGCCGGTCAATCCGCGCGCCCCCGGACGTATTCCGGGAGGATCCTCGAGCGGTTCGGCATCCGCGGTTGCGGCGGGCACCTGCGATTTCGCGCTCGGCAGCGACACCGGCGGTTCAGTGCGCATCCCCGCCGCCTTCTGCGGCGTTTATGGCATCCGTACGACGCACGGCCGCGTCGACGCAACGGGTGCAATGGCGATGGCGGCCTCGTTTGATGCGATCGGCTGGTTTGCGAATGGACCGGGCGTTCTCCGCAATGTCGGTACGGTTTTGCTTGATGGCAACGCACAGCCGGCCGCGGTGGAGCGCTTGCTGGTCCTCGACGACGCCTTTGCCGAAGCCGATAGCGATGTTGCCGCCCTGCTCCGTGCGGCACTCGCCGCGATGACGCCGGCACTGCCGGGCCCGCAACACAGACGTATTGCGCCCGAGGGCTTCGACGCGTGGCGCGAGGCGTTCCGCATCATTCAGGCGCACGAGATCTGGCAGGTGTATGGCGACTTTGTCACCGCCCGCCGGCCGCAGCTCGGATCGGGCATTCGCGAGCGCATGCAGGCGGCCTCGCAGATCGGCGCCGACGAACTCGGCCGTGCACGCGACGTCTATGCGACGGCACGCGCCCACCTGAGAGAGATTGCACAGCCGGGCACCCTGCTCGCGCTACCCACGGCGCCGAGCATTGCACCGCGGCTGGACGCCTCGCCGGCGGAACTTGATTCCGTGCGCACCCGCATCATGCGGCTGACCTGTCTTGCCGGGCTTGCCGGATTGCCGCAGCTATCGATCGCGGTCGGGACTGTGGCAGGATGTCCGGCGGGACTGTCGCTGATCGGCTGGCCGGGCGGCGACGAGAGCCTGCTCGAACTCGGATTGTCGCTGTCGCGCTATTGCGGGCTGGAAGCATGACATCAAAGACGCAGGACATTGCGATCATCGGCGGCGGCATTTGCGGATTGGCGCTGGCGCTCAACCTGCACCGGCTCGGCATTGGCTGCAGGGTCTATGAACGCGCGCCGGAGGTGAAGGAGCTCGGCGTCGGCATCACCCTCCTGCCGCATGCGATGCGCGAATTCACCGCGCTCGGCATCGCCGACGAGCTGTTCAAGGTGGGCATCGAGAATGCGGAGAGCTGCTTCTTCAACCGCTTCGGCCAGCTCATCTACCGGGAGCCGCGCGGCAAGTTCGCCGGCTATCAATATCCGGAGGTCGGCATCCATCGCGGCCGCCTGCACCTGATCCTCTATCAGCAGGCGCTGCGCGAGCTCGGCGCCGAGCGCATCATCACCGACCGGGATTGCGTCGGCCTCGAACAGGATGAGACCGGCGTCAGCCTCGCCTTGCGCGAGACCTCATCCGGCCGCTATCTCGGGAGCATGCGCGCGGCCGCGGCCATTGCCTGCGACGGCGTCAATTCCACCATCCGCAAGTCCTTCTATTCCGACGAAGAGGTGGCTTTTGCCGGCATCAATACGTGGCGCGGCGTGACGCGAAGACCACCGATCCTGACCGGCCGCAGCTATATGCGGATCGGTTCGATTCTCACGGGCAAGATCGTGATCTATCCGATCATCGACAATGTCGACGCCAGCGGCAACCAGCTCATCAACTGGATGGCCGAAATCAAGACGGACAATCTCGCCAAGAACGACTGGAACAAGCCGGGCGATCTCGACGACTTCTTCCATATCTACAAGGATTGGCGCTTCGACTGGCTGGACGTGGCGGAGTTGATCCGCAATGCCGACCAGATCCTCGAATATCCGATGGTGGACAAGGATCCGGTCGCGCGCTGGACATTCGGCCGCGTCACCTTTGCCGGAGATGCCGCGCACCCCATGTATCCGCGCGGCTCGAACGGCGCGGCGCAGGCCGCCATCGACGCCCGCACGCTGGCCGATTGCCTGACGGCGCACGACGACGTGCGCGACGCGCTGAAGGCCTACGAGGAGGCGCGCCTCGCGCCGACCGCGAAAATCGTCCGCACCAACCGGGAATTCCCGCCGGATTTCATCAACATCAAGGTGGAAGAGCTGGTCGGAGACCAACCGTTCGACGACCTCGACAAATATATCACGCAGGACGAATTGCGCGCGCTGTCCGAGAATTACAAGAGGATTGCGGGCTTTGCGCTATCCGACATCGCGCGTCCGGCCGGGAACTGATCGCCGGTCCGGCGGTTGGAATGGGCTGACGTTCGACGGGGCACATTCATGTTCAAATGGGCGGTGCTGTTCCTCATTCTCTCGCTGGTCGCGGGCGCGATGGGATTCGCCAATATTTCGGAAATCGCCAAACGCATTTCCATGGTGCTGTTCGCGCTGTTCTTCCTGATGTTCCTGGGACTGCTGCTGTTCGCGTGGCTGGTTGCGAACGCGTTGCAGGGAAGCGGCGTGGTCGAGCCCTCGACCGGAGACCTCATCAAAAGCGCGATCGCGCTAGGCTCCCTGCTGGCGCAACACGTGCCGCTGGATCTTGCCGGAATCCGTTTTCGGTAAAGCGGCCAGATAGCGGATGGCGCGCGGATATTTGTAGGGCGCGATCGAAGACTTGACGTAATCCTGCAGGCTCTTGGTCATTGCCTCATCACCGGCCTTGCCATCGCTCAACACGACAAAGGCGGCCACGATCTGCCCGCGTTCCGCATCCGGTAGGCCGACAACGGCGCATTCCCTGACATCCGGATGACCGAGGAGAACCTCTTCGATCTCGGCGCCGGAAATATTGTAGCCGGCGCTGACGATCATGTCGTCGGAACGCGCGTGATAGCGGAAATAACCCTCGTCATCGACGAGGAAGGCGTCGCCGGTGAGATTCCAGCCCTGGCGGACATAAATCTGCTGGCGCTCGACGTCATCGAGATAGCGGCAGCCGGTCGGGCCACGCACAGCGAGGCGCCCGACAGTGTTGGGCGGCAGCGGCTTCATCTCATCGTCGACCACCATGGCCTCGTAGCCCGGCAACGGCTTTCCGACCGCGCCCGGCCTCGTCTCTCCCTCAGGCATGGCCAGGAAAGCATGCAGCATCTCGGTTGAACCGATGCTGTTGCGCAAGGTGAGACCGGTTGCCTTTTTCCATGCGTCGAACACCGAGGGCGGCAGATGCTCGCCGGAAGAAATGCAGGTTCTGAGACTTGTCAGGTCGTAATTCGCCCTCTGCGCGGTCATCGCGCGATAGAGCGTCGGTACGGTGAACAGCCGAGTGACACGATGCCGCTCGATCGCGCCCAGCAAGGCCTCCGGCGTCGGCTGCTCCAGCAACACGCCGGACGCGCCGAAGCGCAGCGGAAACAAGAGCATGGCGCCGAGCCCGAAGGTGAATGCGAAGGGTGCGCTGCCGGCAAAGACATCGTCTTCCTGAATGCGCAAGAAGCGCGGAAAGCAATCGGCGACCGCGAGAATGTCTCGATGGAAATGCATGGTCGCCTTCGCGGATCCGGTAGTGCCCGAGGTGAAGGCGATCAGTCCGACATCGTCGTGCGAGACAATGACGTTCTCAAAAATGCCGCTCTGCGCCGTCATGCGCGTTTCGAGGCTGTCGGGTGCCTCGCCGTTGAAATACAGCGTGCGTACCTGCGGCGCGGCCTCGACGGCGCCTTGCCATTCGCCGGCCAGCCGCGCATCGCAAATCGCAAATTGTACGGCTGCCTTTTCCAGAATGTAGGCCAGTTCCCGCGAGCGCAGCAGCGGCATGGTGGAGACAACAATTCCGCCCGCCTTCAGCACGCCTAGCCATGCCGCCGCCAGCATCGGATTGTTGGCCGAGCGCAGCAGCACGCGGTTTCCCGGCACGAGGCCCACATCGTGGACCAGCACCGCGGCGATACGGTTGGTGCGCTCGAGCAGTTCCGCATAGCTGACAATGCCGTCGCTGCTGCGAATGGCAGGCCGCGTGCCCCACCCGCGGGCAATGGCGGTATCGAGCAATTCGCCCGCCGCATTGAACCGCTTCGGATAGTCCATCGCCTGCTCTTCCCCATGGCGAAGCAAGGGCCACAGTTCAAAGGGCGGGAGATGATCGCGTGCGAAGCTATCGGCGTAAACGGACGGATCAAGCATGGTGTGTTCGCTGTGTATCGGCCGCGCCGGGGGCCGGTCAATGACCGCGCAGCAGAAACCGTTGGCCATCGTCACGTGCATGGCTCGGAGATTGACGGCGTCCCTGCCGGCTCCTAGACCAGACGCATCATGTGGCGCCCCCCGCAACGTATCCGCTTCGAGGCAAAGCCCGGCCGCATTCCGTCGCGGCAGGAAGCCGAAGCGTCGCGCCTGTTTTCACCGGTGCAAGTCGGCCCCGTGACGCTCGAGCAGCGGACCTGGATTCCGGCCATGGTGCCCTGGCGCGCGACCGAGGATGGTTTTGTCACGCCGGACGTGATCGAGTGGTACGCCCGCTTTGCGCGCGGCCGGCCTGGGGCGATCGTCGTGGAAGCCACCGGCATTCGCGACATCCCGAGCGGGCCGCTGCTGCGGATCGGCCATGACCGCTATGTCGACGGCTTGCGCACGCTCACCCAGGCCATCCGCGAGGCGAGCGGCGGCGAAACAAGGCTTTTCATCCAGCTCATCGATTTTCTCGCCATCCGGCGGCGGCCGGACCGCGCCAAGTTCTTTGCGCGGTTTCTGGAGATCACCGACCGGCATCGCCAGGCGTTCGACGATCCCGGCATGAGTGAAGCGGATGTCCGCGCCGCGCTGGCGGCGTTGAACGACGAACAGCTCCTGCAGACGCTGACGGCACCGGAATACGAGGCCCTGCAGTTCGGTTATCGTGAGCGCGTCACCGACATGCATCTTGAGCACATTCGCAATCTGCCCAAGGTGCTGCCCGGCCTGTTTGCGGACGCCGCCATGCGTGCCCGCGACGCCGGATTTGACGGTGTCGAGCTGCATTACGCACATGCCTATACGATGGCCTCATTCCTTTCCCGCACCAATACGCGAGAGGACGGCTATGGCGGCTCACGCGAAAACCGGCTGCAGCTGCCGCTGGAAGTGTTCGCGGCCGTTCGCGAGCGCGTCGGCAAGGATTTTGCGGTGGGATGCCGCTATCTGGCGGAAGAATGCATCGAGGGCGGCAACGAGATCGACGACACGGTGCCCTTCGGCGTCGCCTTCGCGAAAGCCGGGATGGATTTCATCTCCACGTCGCGCGGCGGCAAATTCGACGATGCCAAGCAGCCGAGCGTGGGCGCCGCCGCCTATCCCTATACGGGACCGAGCGGCTATGAATGCATGCCGCAATTCATTTCCGACGAGCACGGGCCTTTCGGCCGCAACGTCGTCGCAACCGCCGCCATCCGCAAGGCGATCCGCGACACCGGCCATGACACGCCGGTGGTTTGCGCCGGCGGCATTCACAATTTCGAAATGGCGGAAAGGCTGCTTGCGGAAGGTGTCTGCGACATCGTCGGAGCCGCAAGACAGTCGCTCGCCGACCCGGACTGGTTTCGCAAGATCAAGCTGGGACTGGGCGACCAGGTGCGGACCTGCGAATACAGCAATTACTGCGAAGGCCTTGATCAAAAGCACAAGACCGTGACCTGCCAGCTTTGGGACAAGGAAGCGCTCGATGCGCCGGGCGCACGTTTGACGCCGGACGGCAAGCGCCGCCTCATCGCGCCTGACTGGCAGCCGCCGCAGAAGACCTCATGAGCGGATTGTTTTGCTTCGGCCTAAGCTACACGGCCGCAGCCTATATCGAGCGCCATGGCGCACAGTTCAGCCGCATTGCGGGCACGGTGCGCAATGCGGACAAAGCCGAGCAAATCGCCAAGAACGGAATTGCCGGCCGTGCGGTCGACGCTTTTGCCTTTGACGATATGCGGGCGGCGAAATCGTTGTCAGATGCCGCGCTGCTGATCGTCTCGATCCCGCCGGATGCGCATGGCGATATTGCACTGCGCGATTATTCCGACCGCTTGCGTCAGACGAGCGCGCTGCGATCGATCATCTATCTCTCCACCATCGGCGTTTATGGCGATCACGCCGGCGCCTGGGTCGACGAGACGACCATGCCCAATCCGAAGTCTGCGCGCAGCCGGGAGCGGCTCAAGGCGGAATTGCAGTGGCAGGATTTCGGTCGCGCCACCGGCATCCCCGTCGCAATCTTTCGGCTGCCGGGCATTTACGGGCCGGGGCGTAACGCGCTCATCAATGTCGCGCGCGGGGAAGCCAGGCGTATCGTGAAGCCGGGCCAGGTTTTCAACCGCATCCATGTGCACGATATCGCGCAGGCGATCAAGGCGGCGTATATCCGGCGCGCGAACGGCATTTTCAATATCTGCGACGACGAGCCGGCACCGGCACAGGATCCCATCGCCTATGCCGCCGACTTGCTCGGCGCGGTGTTGCCGGCGGAAGTCGCCTTTGATGATATCAAGCCGACGCTATCCCCGATGGCGCTCAGCTTTTATGCTGAGAGCAAGCGTGTACGGAACACGCGCATGAAGGATGAGCTCGGGGTCAGTCTGCTTTATCCAAGCTACCGGGAAGGCCTGCGCGCCCTGTTTGAGCAGGGTGACGCAGCCAACCTTCGCTAGGCCGCGTATTCCGGCCGCTGCGGTGTGAAGACGTCGAGATTCAGAACCGGCTCATCGCCGACGACTTCGCCCCAATGCTCCACATTGGAGGGAATGAAAAGGACGCCGCCCGGTCCGAGCAGGTAGGACTTGTCGCCGACATGAAAGCGCATGGTGCCGGAGATAATGTAGGCGATCTGCTCGTGCACGTGGCTGTGCGGCTGCGGCTTGTGTCCCGGCATCAGGCGATGCAACGCCACAGTCGCGCTGGCACCTGAGAATGCCTTGCGATCAACGCCCTCGCGTACCGGCGTCCAGGGAATCGAGCTCCAATCGATTTGCCGCACATCCATTGCATCCTCCTTCACTTTCAGACCCGGTTGTTACCTCATTTCGCCGAGCCAAACAGCCCGGACGGACGAATGAACAGAAACAGCAGCAGGATCGACAGCGCAGCGACATTCTTCAGTCCCGCGCCGAAGGTGACAATCGCCAGCGATTGCGCAAGGCCAAGCATGATGCCGCCGAGGAACGCGCCGAGCGGCCGGCCGAACCCGCCGATAATGGCGGCGATGAATCCGCTGATTGCGAAGGGCACGCCCACGTTGAACGCAGTATATTGCGTCGGGGTGATCAGGATGCCGGCAATGGCGCCGAGACCGGCGCTGAGCGCGAAGGCCAGCGCCAGCATGCGGTTTACGGGGATCCCCTGAAGCGCCGCCGCTTCATGATTAATGGCACAGGCGCGCATGGCCTTGCCGACCTTCGTGCTTTTGAAGAACAGCCCGAGCAAAGCGACGATCAGCAGCGAGGCGCCGACGATCCAGAGGATCTGATAGCTGATCGCAATGCCCGCGATTCGCAGTGGCGGCAGATCGGTGAAGACCGGCAGCGCCTTCGGCTGGTCGCCGACACCGATGAGCGTTGCGCGCTCGATCACGATTTGCGCCGCCAGCGTCGCCAGGATCATGACGAACATCGTCGCGTGACGATCCCAGAGCGGTCGCACGACGACCCGTTCGATCGCAACGCCGAGCGCCGCGCCGAATGCGACCGAGGCCAATGCCGCCGCCGGCATCGGCATGCCCTTCTGCATCAGTGTATGCGTGACAATGCCGCCCAGCATCACGAAAGCGCCTTGTGCGAAATTCACGATGCCGCTGGCGTTGTAGATAACACAGAAACCAACGGCGATCAGGCCGTAGATGCAGCCGACACTGATGCCGCTGATGAGAATCTGCGCAATATAGCCGAAATCACCCATGGCCGGCCTCGCCGAGATAAGCCGTCAGAACCGCGGGGTTTGTCCGGATTTCGGCCGGTGAGCCTTCGGCAATCTTCTTTCCGAAATCCAGAACGATGATGAAATCCGCCGTATTCATCACGAGATTCATGTCGTGCTCGATCAGGACAACCTTGGTGCCGCCGCCGGCAATCGCCCGGATCAGCGCAGAGAGCCTCGCGGATTCCTCCGAATTCAGACCCGCCGCCGGTTCATCGAGCAACAACAGTTTCGGATCGGCGGCAAGACCGCGCGCGATCTCCAGGAGACGCTGCTGCCCGTAAGGAAGAACCGACGCCTGCTGGTCCGCCTGGCCGGACAGTCCGACGCGGTCGAGCAACGTCCGCGCCGTCTCGTCAAGCGCAGCCTCCTGCTGGCGTGCCCAGCGCGGGCGGAAAACGGCCGACAGAATGCCGCCGCTGGTCCGCAAATGCCGGCCGACCTTCACATTCTCGATCGCGGGAAGATCAGGAAAAAGCTGAACAAGCTGGAAGGTGCGCACGAGGCCGAGCGCCGCCACGTCTTCCGGCTTTGCGCCGGTGATGTCGCGACCGCCGAAGGTCACGCGGCCGGCGGTCGGCACATGGAAACCCGAAATCATGTTGAAGAGCGTGGTCTTGCCGGCGCCGTTCGGCCCGATGATCGCCGTCACGCCACGGTCCGGTATGTCGCAGCTCACGGAATCGACCGCGGTGAGTCCGCCAAACCGTTTCGTCAGGTTGTCGAGCTTGAGGGTCATGACGGCAACGCGCTTTTCCGGTCGCGCATCAGGAGCGACGACAGCGACGCGATGCCCTTGGGCGCATAAATCAGCAGCAAGATCAGAACCGCACCATAGATCAGGTCCTGATAGTCCTTGAACTGCCGGAACATTTCCGGAAGCAGGCTGATCACGATGGCGCCGATCAGCGGCCCGACGATGGTCCCGATACCGCCGACATAGAGCATGGTGAAGGCAAGCACGACCATGTGCATGCCGTAGACTTCCGGACTCACGAAACCGACGACATGCACGAAGAGCGAGCCGGCGAGCGCGGCATAGCCTGCCGAAATCAGGAATGACACGAGCTTGTAATGGGCGACGTCGATGCCGAGCGCGCGGGCGGCATCTTCGCTGCCGGCGACCGCGACAAAGGCTCGCCCGAGCCGCGAGTTGCGGATCCGCCATGCGATGAAAAGCATGATGCAGGCGACAATGACCAGCAGCAGCAGCTGACTCTTCTCGGAGGTCACTTCGTAGCGGCCAATGCCGAGCGGCGGGATGCCGGAAATGCCCATATAGCCCTGGGTCACTGACTGCCAATGCACCGCGACTTCATAGACAATGAGGCCGACCGCAAGCGTCGCCATCGCAAGGTAATGGCCCTTGAGGCGCAGGGTCGGGTAGCCGATGAGCAGAGCGAAGGCGAGCGCGCCGGAAATGCCGATCGCCATGCCGACAAGCGGCTCCATGCCATAGGTGGTCGTCAGCACAGCCGATGTGTAGCCGCTGATCGCGGCGAAAGCGTTCTGCCCGAACGAAACCTGCCCGGCGAAGCCCATAAACACATTCAAGCCGGCCACGAAGATCGCATAGATCAACGCAAAGGACATGACGGTGACGAGGTAGCCGCCGGAAAACCAGGCATAGGCGATCAATGCCGCACCAAGCAGCCACGGCGCCAGCGCCGCGATGCGTGCCGGTTCAAGCGAAGTAATATTGCGCGAGGTCGTCATGGGACTTGATCTGGCGTGGATCGATTTCGGCAACGACACGGCCGACCGCGAACAGATAGGCGCGATGCGCGAGTTTGAGCGCGAGCGGCGCCTTCTGCTCGACCAGGATCACCGGCAGTCCCTGTCGATTGAGTTCGCCGAGCGTCTCGAGAATTTCCGACGTCACGCGGGGCGCGAGGCCGAGCGACGGCTCGTCGAGAAGCAGAATTTTCGGTTCGGCCATGAGAGCACGGCCCACCGCAAGCATCTGCTGTTCGCCGCCTGACAAAGAGCCGGAAGTCTGCGACAGGCGCTCCTTCAGGCGAGGAAACAGACCGAGCACCCGTTCCAGGCGGCGCTCGAATTCGGACTTGCTGTTGAGACGGTAGGCGCCGAGTTCAAGGTTTTCGCCAACGGTCATGGGACCGAAAATGCCGCGGCCTTCCGGAACGAGCACGACACCCCTGCCCGCCACGGCGACCGGGTCGCGGCGCGGCAATGCTTCGCCCTGGAAGCGCACGGCGCCGGAATTGTCGACCAATCCCATGATCGCGCGCATCAGGGTTGATTTGCCGGCGCCGTTCGGCCCCAGCACGGCGACGAGTTCACCGGCGCCGACCTGGATATCCGTCCGGTGCAGAGCCTCGACGCGCCCGTAGCGCGCCGAGATCCCGTCCGTTTCCAGTATCCTGTCTCTCGCCGGCGACGCGGTCACTTGGCCAGCCTGACCTTGCCGTCGATGATGGTGGCCAAGAGCAGCGGATTTTCCGTGATGCCCTGGTGATTGTCAGGCGCGAACTTGTAGAGGCCGGTCGTGCCCTGGAAGTTGCTCAATGTTTCAATGGCGTCACGAACTTTCGGTCCGTCGAAGGATTTCGCCTTCTCGATCGCCGCCTTGGTGATCATGACGGCGTCCCAGCCGCGCCCGGCCCAGTTCGGATCGCGATCCTTGTGCTTGGCGCGCCAGGGCGTGAGGAACTTGCCAATCTCGGCTTTCAGCGGACCCTCCGGCAGCGCGTCATAGACCTGCGAGGGCGAGGCAACAAAGAAGAACTTGTCTCCCAGCACCTCCGCCACCGGCCGGAACACTGCGATGTCCTCGAGACTGGTGAGCAGCAGCATGTCCAGACCAAGCTGCTTGATGTTCTTCGCTGCGGTCAGCGTCGTGCCGCCGAGGCCGATCTTCAGGATGGCACGGGCGCCGGCCGCATGCATCTTGCTGATCTGCACGCTCAAATCGGCGTCGTCCTGCTTGTATTGCTCGATGCCGACAATCTCGAGGCCGTAACTTGCCGCGCTTTTTTCAGCCGCCTGCTTTTGCAGATTGGCATAAGGAGTCGGATCGTGCAGCACGCCGATTTTCTTGATCTGCGTCTTGTCTTTCAGATAGGCAAGACGGGTCTCCACCTCGAAGCGGGGCGGCGGAATGGTGGTGAACGCCCATTTCACATGATCGGGCTGCTGCGGCAGAATCGAGCAAAGCACCATCGGAATTTGCGCGCGCACGACGAGCCCGGCGGCCGCGAAATTGCCGGCCGAGACGCAGCCGCTGGTGAACACCTCGGCCTTGTCGGAAATCATCTTCCGATAGACCGTCACGGCTTCCTGCGGCTCGGAGCGATTGTCCTCGGTGATGACCTGGATTTTCCGGCCCATGATGCCGCCCTTGGCGTTGATCGCTTCGGCGGCGATTTCCACGCCATCGCGCCAGGCTCGGTCGACGGTCGCGGCATAGCCGGTGAGGCCGGCGGAAATTCCAATCTTGTAGACATCCTGGGCATTGGACGGCGTTGCGAGTGCGAGCAACGCGCATCCCACGCCCAATGCACTGAACAGCGTTTTTATTCTCATGATCTTCCTCCCTTCATCGTCAACTCAAGCCGGCGGGCCGTAGCCGCCGCCGCCCGGCGTTTCGAGCAACACCACATCTCCGGGTTCCATGGTGAGCTTGCGAGCCTCGCTCACGGATTTTCCGTTCACCAGAAATTTCCCGGCGTCGCCGGTGCCACCCCCGCCGATGCCATCAGGCCCCGCATCGAGCCTGCTCGGCACTGCATTCAGCAGCCATTGATCTCGGGTGCGCATGTGAAACTGGATCGATTGGCCGTCGCCACCGCGCATGCGGCCGGCGCCACCCGAGCCAATGCGCAATTCCTTGCGGTCGAACACGATGGGCATGGTGGCTTCAAGAATTTCGACCGGCACGGCGGCGACGCCGGTCGGATAGCAGGTGGCGCTCGGGCCGGGCTTGGTCGCCCGCGCACCCATGCCGCCCGAATAATTGAACATCGAGGATGTGAAGGGCTCGCCGTCCTCGCGGCGGCCCTGGATCTGGATGGTCCAGACCGCGCCCGAACCTTCGGCAAGAACCTTGTCCGGCATCACCTGATAGAGCGCCTTGAGGATCGGCATCGGCACATACATGCCGACCACATGGCGTGCATTGACTGGTGCGGGGTATTTGCAATTGACGATCGAGCCTTCCGGGGCAACGACCTTGATCGGCGCAAGGCTGCCGGTGTTGTTCGGCAGATCGGGATTGAGACACGAGCGCACGGCGAAGGTGGAATAGGCGTGCGTGTAGTTGAGCACGACATTGATGCCGGTCGTGGTCTGCGGCGAAGATCCAGTGAAATCGACAGTGATCTCGGCCGCCTTGGCATCGACCGTGACGGCCGTCTTCAAAGTGATGATCTGGCCGCCGGGGACGTCAAACCTGCTTTCGCCGAGATAGGTTCCTGGCTTGAGCTTGCGGATTTCATTGCGCGTTGCTTCTTCCGAACGATTGATGACCTCGTCCGACAGCCCCTCAATATCCGGCAGATCGTGCCGGCGGCACATTGCGATCAGCCGCTCGCTCGCCGCCTGCCCGCTCGATACTTGCGCGGCAAGATCGCCGAACACGGCATCGGGTGTTCGCACATTGGCACGTATGATGGCGTGCAGAACCTCATTCGGAATGCCGCGCTCGTAAAGCTTGAGCGGCGGAATGTAGAGACCCTCCTCGTGCACGTCGCGCGCACCCGCGCCGATGCCGTAACCGCCGATATCGGTATGATGAATTGTCGAGCCGATATAGGCGAGCAGCTTGTCGCCGTCATAGATCGGCGTCAGCACGGTGATGTCGAAGAAATGGCCGGCGGAGAGCCAGGGATCGTTGGTGATCAGGACATCGCCCGGCTCGATTCGGTTGTTGAAGATGCGCGCAAGATGCGCGCCGGCAAAGGCGAGTGAATTGATGTGGCCGGGCGTTCCGGTATTGGCCTGCGCAACCATGCGGCCGCGGCGGTCGAACAATGCGCAGGCAAGATCTCCGGCTTCGCGCACGATCGGGCTGAACGCGATGCGCTGCAGAGCCTTGGCGCGCTCGGTTACAATCCCGATCAGATTGGACCAGAGAATTTCAAGCTCGACGCCGTCCATCGCGTTTCTCACGACACCACCTGCTTGCGCGCAACGATACAGCCGACGACGTCGATCTCCGCGACCCAGCCCGGAGGCAACGCGGTTGTGGTTTCGCGCTCTTCAATAATTGCAGGGCCCACGATCGACTGGCCCACGGCCAGGTCTTTTCGCGCAAAGACCGGCACATCGGCATTAAGGTCCCAGGCGTCAACGTGCCGCGTGCGGTTCGGCCGACCTGGCGTGGCCGGCAATCTCGCGGCGGCATGAAACGGCACCTTCGGGCCGCGCGCCGTCAGCCGCCAGGATACAAGTTCGATCGGAACATGCGAGGGGTTGACGCCGTAGAGCTTGCGGTACTCGCTTTCAAACTCGGCCGAAATGTCCTGCGTCGAACGCTGCGACCGCGGATCGGCGGAGAATGTCACCGTCAGCTCGTTCTGCTGGCCGAAATAGCGGAGGTCCGCACCGAAAACCAGCGTGACATCTTCCGGCGCGCATCCGGCTTCGCGCAAAGCCGCCTTCGCCTCCGCGATCATCTGGTTCAGCGTTCTGCCCGCGCGCTCCCAGTCAAGGTCCATCAGCTTGACCAGATCGCTGTGCACCAGATCGAGCCGCACCGGCGTCACCAAAGTTCCGAAGGCCGACAGCACGCTTGATTGCGGCGGAATGATCACGGTGCTGCTCTGCAGGAGCGTGGCCACCCCGCAGGCATGGATTGGGCCGGCTCCGCCGAAGGCGAAAAGCGGAAGCCCGCGATAGTCGACGCCGCGATCGGTGGCATGCGTGCGCGCGGCGGAGGCCATGGCTTCTGTCACCACGCGAAAAATCCCGCGCGCCGTCTGCACCCCGGTCAGACCGAGTTCGCCCGCCAGGCGGCCCACCACGGCGCACGCCGCTGCCGCATCGAGCTTCATGTCGCCGCCAAGGAAATTGTCGGCATCGAGCAACCCGAGAACCAGATCGGCATCGGTGACTGTCGGATTTTGTCCGCCACGGCCATAGCAGGCCGGTCCTGGATCAGACCCTGCGCTTTCCGGGCCGACCTTCAGCAGGCCGAGAGAATCCACATGCGCAATGCTGCCGCCGCCGGCACCGATCTCGATCATGTCGATCGAGGGCACCGTCACCGGCAGGCCACTGCCCTCCTTGAAGCGATAGCGGCGATCGACTTCGAACAGCCCGGTGACCAGAGGTTGCCGGTCCTCGATGAGACAGGCTTTGGCCGTCGTGCCGCCCATGTCGAAGGACATCAGGCGGTCGATGCCGAGCACCTCGGCGTAATGGCACGCAGCCAGCGCACCGGCCGCCGGGCCGCTTTCGATCATGCGCACGGGATTGCGGCCCGCCGTGTCGGCGCCGACAATGCCGCCCGAACTCAGCATGATCAGCGGCGAATTGGCATAGCCGTCACTCTTCAGACGCTCGCACAGCCGGCGCAGATACGGCTGAGAAATCGGCATCGTATAAGCGTTGACGGTCGCGGTCGACGCGCGCGGGTATTCCCGGATCTGCGGTGCGACGTCGGACGATGTGCAGATGAAGACGTCCGGCAGCAGCTTGCCGAGTTCGCGCGCCACGACCAGTTCGTTTTCGGGATTGGCGAAGCTGTTCAGGAAACAAATGGCGACGGCACGGGCGCCTTTGTCGGCGAGTTCTCTCGCCAGGGCCTTGATGTCGGCCATGTCCGGCTTGCACAGAATGGTGCCGTCCGACAGTGTCCGTTCCGCGACGCCGAACGTCATGTCCCGCGGCACCAGCGGATCGGGAAATTCGATCTGCGGATCGTACATCTCGTAGCGGTGCTCGTTGCGGATGACGAGCACATCGCGGAATCCTTCGGTAACCACCAAGGCGGTCGGCAGGCCCTTGCGTTCAATCAGCGCGTTGGTGACGACCGTCGTGGCGTGCACGACCACGCCGTCGATCGATTGCGGCTTGGCGCGGGCTTTCGACAGCACCGACTCGACGCCGCGGAAAAACCCAACGAGCAGATCGTCATGCGTGGTCAGGGTCTTGTCGACGGTGAGAACGCCGTCATCACCCCGCAGGACAATGTCCGTGAAGGTTCCGCCGATATCGACTGCAAGAGAAAAGGACATCTTCACGCCTTCCACCCGAGCGCACGCGAAATCCGCTGCGCTGCGGCCAAAACTTCATTGACCAGCGCGTCGCTCGGCCGGTCAGGAATGAACTGTGTCGATCCAACGATGGCGATCGATCCGACCAGACGGTTGGTGTGGTCGAAGACCGGCGCCGCGATCGTGTTCACGCCGGTCACCGTCTGATTGGGAGCCGTCGCCCAGCCGCGCTTCTTCACCGCACGGACTTCATTTTCCAGCGCCTTCGCATCGGTCAGCGTATGCGGCGTCCACGCCTTGCGTGGGCGGCCCAGCACCTGTTGCAACAGTTCCGACGGCCCAAATGCGAGCCAGGTCTTTCCATGCGCGCTAGCATGCAGGTCGAAGCGGGTACCGGGGCGCGTTGCGAATTCGACGATGGTGTGACCGTGCACCAGGTCAAGCACTACCAGCTCGCCATCGATCAGCGCGCACAGCGAGATCGCCTGATGTGTCGTGTCGCGCAGGCGCATCAGCTCCTTGCGCGCCACGCCGGCAATCTCAAAATGACTGCGGGCGGATTCACCGAGCACCATCAGCTTCACGCCGACAGCGTAACGTCCTGTCACCTCGTCGCGCCGCACGAAACCGTGCCGCGCAAGTCCCTGCAGGTGCCGATACACCGTCGCCTTCGACGCCGAGAAAGTATTGGCAATCGTCGTCAGCGCAATCGGCTGACCCTGTCCGGCCAGGAATTCGAGGATGCGCAACGCAAGGTCAAGCGTGCCGGTCTCGCTCTTGACCGGTGTTGCCGCGCGCGCTCGTGGACGCCGCTCGAGACCGCCGGAGGCAGCAAGACCAAGGTTCGGTGCCGTAACTTGTTTCATTATTCAAAACTCTGTTTTGAATTCTGGAACAACGATGACCACTGAAAATGAAATGTCAATTTGAGAATGTTGTGCGGCGCAAAACGGTCGACGCTGCGGCCGCCACGGAATGATTTCCGTCCAGAAGCTTTGCAGACTCGATGACAACAGGCGCGACGACTTTGTCGCCGCGCCCTGCTTCACTCAAACGAGCATTCCTGCGTCAGAAAGAAATATTGGCGGCCTTGACGATCGGCGACCACTTCTCGATTTCGTCGGCGACAAATTTCTTCAAGTCGGCCGGCGTTCCGCCTGCGCTCTGCACTCCAAGCTTGCTGAACAGATCCTTCGCCTTGCTCGTCTTCAAAAAAGCGTTTGCCGCGGCATTGAGCTTTGCGACGACGTCAGGTGGTGTGCCTGCCGGCGCCAGCAGCGCGTACCAGACCGACGCTTCGAAACCCGGAAGACCGGACTCAGCAACAGTCGGCACATCGGGCAAACCAGGCCAGCGGCTGGTGCCGGCAATGGCCAGCGCGCGCAACTTTCCTTCCTTCACGTTGCTGACATAAGGCGCCATCGAATCCATCGCGACATCGATATGTCCGCCCAACAGATCATTGATGATCGCGGCGCTACCGCGATACTGAATGCCGCCCATCTTCACCTGCGCGCGCTGCTGGAACAATTCGCCGGTGATATGGCCGAGCGTGCCATTGCCGGGATAGCCCGCATTCAGCTTGCCGGGATTTGCCTTCAGATAATCGGTCAGCTCCTTCAGCGACTTCGCCGGCACACTCGGATTGGCTGCGATGATGACCGGCGACTTGCCGATCAGCACGATCGGCTCGAAATCCTTCTGCGGGTCGAAAGTCAGGTTCTTGTACATCAGCTTGTTGGTCGCCGCAGGACCGGTGGTCGCGAACAGGATGGTGTGACCGTCTGGGTCTGCCTTCGCGACCGACCCGGCGCCGAGATTGCCGCCCGCCCCGCCCTGATTGTCGACAACGACAGGTTTGCCGATCGCGCCCGCGATATCCTCGGCGACCGCGCGCGCGAGAATGTCGGAGGTCGTGCCGCTGGTGAAGGGCACGACGAACTTCACCTCGCGCGCGGGCCAAGTCTGCGCATTAGCCTGCGGAGACGTGAATGCAACGGCGCCGGCGAATGCCAGCCAGACATATCTTAAAGCACCCATCATTTCCTCCCTGGTTGTTGCGCCCGATTCCGGGCGTCTCAACGGCTAGCGTTTCGGAACGTATCGCTTCCACTCGTCCTGCAGTGGCGGAAGCTCGGCGAAGGTTTTGCGAGCGTCGGCAGCCCGGCCGACCAGATCGCATGCGCTTATATTTTTCCGGCCAAGATAGGCTTTGAACTCGGTCACGGCATCCGAAAGAACATCAAAGCCGCGCAGCATGACGGCCGATGCAATCTGCACGGCATGCGCGCCTGCCAGCATCATGCGCGCGACATCAAGACCCGATTGCGCGCCGTTGATGCCGATCAGCGGCTTGTCGGCGCCCATTCTGGCACGCGAGAGGGCGAGCCAGTGGCAGGTCAGCGGCAAATTCCAGAAGCCGCCGATGCCAAGACTCGTTCCCAAGGCGGGCTTCAATGTCTCCACGTCCGGGATCAGCCCGAGCAGCCGCCCGGCCATGATCACAGCACTGCCGCCGCCCTCGAACGAGGCCTGCACCAGATCCGGCACCCGCTCGCTCTGTCCGGTCAGCTTGACCCAGACAGAAAGCGACACCGCGCCGGAGACCGCGGCAACCATCGCAGTCGCGCGCGCGGGATTAAATTCGGTGGTGACGGCGCCCTTCTTGGCTTCGGTGGCATAGGGCGTTCCGATATTGAGCTCGAGCGCGCGCAAGCCCGCCTGCTCGACGCGCCGCGCCATCTCAACGGCGCGATCGAGATCGGCGACAATGATGCTGGGAATGGCATACGCCTCCTGCTCCTTCGCCTCGCGGTCCAGCGCGACGGCGTCATCCAGCCATTGGTCAAAGGGAATGCGCGTCAGCCCGGAGCGGCTGGCAATGGTGGCGCTTGCTGGCGCGTCCGGCCCCCAGGGCACCGAGCGCCATTGCTCATCGAACACGGCGTATTCGGCGCGCTCCAATTGTTCGCGCGCGCCTTCCGACTCGTTGGTCGACTTGAGCACCACCGCGCCGACCCCAGTGTGCAACGCACGGCGGACATTATCCGGATCAATCAAATGCTCCGCCGGTCCGGCGATCACCGGATTTTTCAGATGCAGGGAGCCGATGCGCGTTTCGAGCCGGGCGGTCATTTTTTGTTTCCGGTCACGCCGCGACCGGCAGATCGAGCAGGCCCGCGGCATTGGTGCTGACCAGCTTGCGAATGTCGGCGGGTGAGAATTGCAGCGCCAGGAGGTGAGCGACGATCTGCCGGAATCCATCGACCGGGCGCGGCGCCTCGGTGAGGCCGAGATCGGAGCCGAGAATGGTGCGATCGACGCCGGCGACCTCGACCAGATGCACCAAATCGCTCGGCTCGAAATGCTTCACCCGACATTCGAGGAACATGCAGATCGAATGTTCGAGATAAGCGCCAAGCGCGACCAGGCCGCGCATGTCCTCGTCGCTGCACCCGACCACATAGGTCGGGTGATTGACCAGCATCTTCTTGACGCCGCGCCGCTTGGCATCCTCGAAGAGCACAAATAGTTCGCTGACGTGAAGGTGGCCGCCGGCGAGAATGATGTCGGCGGCAGCAATGATGTCGAGCACCTGCTTGGTCTCGTCGGTCAGTTGCTTGTTGGCGTCGAGCACGGTCAAAGGGGTGGGCTCGAGCATGCGTTGCGCAGTCTTTGGAAAGCTCTTGGCTCCGGATTCGTTCTGGTAAATGTGGTTCGCCGCCGAGAAGGTCGGCATCCAGACGATCTTGCCGCCAAGCTTGACGCAGTGATCGACCGCATAGGGATTGACGCCGCCGGTCGCATTGTTCAGCGCGACGCCGGAAAACAGCCGCACGCCAGTCCCGGGGAACAGTTTTTCGAGCACGGCTGCATGCGCCATCCCCGGATAATAGTGATCCTTGTAGACGACCGCCGCGAATTTCGCCTCTGCCGCGTCCATCAGCGCGTCGTGATGATCCAGAATGCGCGGCATCACCGACGGACCGCTGTGACAATGCAGGTCGACGGCGCCCTTAAGAAGATCGGCGACCTCGTCCTGGCGTCCATTGGGGCTTGATGTGATCATGACTGCCTCTGTGCAATCAAGCTGCTGGCGGCTGACGCAGCGGCGCGAAATCCGTCAGAGTCCTGAGCGCGGCCTGTTGCAGGAATCCCTGGTCCGACGAAACGAGAAACGCGCTTGCTCCGTGCGCTTTGAATGCATTCGCTTCCGCGGCGGAACTGACCATGACGCAGACCGGCTTGCCGGCCGAGCGCGCCGCCTCGATAATTTTCTCCGTCGCCGCCTGAATGGCGGGCGCGTCGAGGAGGATTCGCTCAGGGCTCACCGGCGCTGCCCTTTATCTTGTTTCGAACAACGAAACATTGTATTGTATTGCAGAACAGCTAAGCGGTGCCATTCCGGGGAGTCAATGCCGAAAATCACCGGGCCAGCGCAAACGGGCGTTCAGGCGGCCATCCTGATGCTGCGCACGATCGAATATCTGTCGGAAACAAAACGGCCCATCGGCGTTACCGCGCTCGCGCAGGCGCTCGGAACAACAAAAAGCCGCATCCACCGGCATCTGCGGACGCTGATGCAGCAGGGCTACGTCGCCCAGGGCGCCGAATCCGAAAAATACGAAATCGGCCCTCGCCTGCTGACGCTTGCCCGCCACATCAATGACAATTTCAACCTCGCCGGTTTTGTGTCGCCGGCGCTGCAGGAATTGCGTGACAGCCTCGGACATTTCGCCGTCTATTCGCAGGTGGAAGACGCGGGCATGCGCGTTCTGGCCACCGTATCGGGAACTTCGCCGATCGAGATCGGCGTCAAGCAAGGCTCGCTTCTGCCGTTCCACGCTTCGGCGCAAGGGAAGCTTGCACTCGCCTTCGGGCCCGACGAAATCCGCCACCGCACGCTCGGATCAAAACTTGAGAAATTCACGCCGCGCACGATCGTCAAAGCGGCAGCGCTTGATCGCGAAATCGAAATCATCCGGCGCCGGGGATGGGCGGTGGCTCCGGACGAAGTCGCCGTCGGCCTCAATGCCCTGGCTGCGCCGGTGCTGGATGCAACCGGCCGCCTGGTCGGAGCTGTCGGCATCGTTGATCTGACGCAATTCATTCCGCCGGAGCCTATGAAAGAGCAAACTACGCAAACGCTTTCCATCGCCGGGCGGGTTTCGAGAATGCTCGGCTATAAGAACAGTCACGACGCCACCTAGTCCGCGATGCGTCAGCCATGCGTAGAATTCAGAAAGCCGATGCCGAGCCATCACCAGCGCACATTGCTCAAGCCCGTTCATGGCCTTGCTGTCGACCCTTGCTCGCGGCAAACTCGCGCCGCCTTCTAAGCACAAGGAACAATGATGGACATCCGCGGGGTTGAGGCACCCGTGACAGTTGGTCACACGCGGGCCGCGCCGCTTTTTGAACTGCGCGGCATCAGCAAACAATTTCCCGGCGTGAAAGCGCTGGACGATGTGTCATTCGACATCAGGGCCGGCGAAACACACATGCTGCTGGGCGAAAACGGCGCCGGCAAATCCACATTGATGAAGATCCTCTGCGGCGCTTACGAAAGCGACGCTGGCGCCTTCTTTCACAATGGCGAAAAGGTCGAAATCGCTTCGCCCACCGACGCGCGCAAATTCGGCATTGCCGTCATTTTCCAGGAATTCACGCTCGTTCCCTATCTCGACATTGCGCAGAATATTTTTCTTGGCCGCGAGTTTCCCGGCCGCATCCCCGGCATCACCGACCGACGGCGGCTATACAAAGAATCCCGCCGGGTGCTCGACATGATCGGATTCGACATTGATCCGAAGCGTCCGGTCCACACGCTCGGTATCGCGCAGCAGCAGATGGTGGAGATCGCCAAGGCGCTGTCGCAGGATGCCCGCATCCTGGTGATGGATGAGCCGACCGCCGCCCTTTCCGATCGCGAAACAGAATTGCTTTTTGCGATGATTGCACGGCTGAAGGCGCAGGGCGTGGCCATCGTTTACATTTCGCACCGCCTGCCGGAAGTCTTTGCGCTCGGCGACCGCATTACCATTCTCCGCGACGGCCGCAAAATTGCATCGATGCTGCCATCCGAAACAACGCCTGACGCGCTGGTGACGCTGATGGTCGGCCGCTCAGTGGATCATACCTATGCGCGCGAATTTGTTGCGCCGGGCGACGTGGTTCTTGAAGTGAAAGATCTTGCGGCAGAGAACGGAATTTCCGGGATCAATTTGACCGTTCGCACCGGAGAGATCGTCGGTCTCTGCGGACTTGTGGGATCAGGACGCACCGAGGTCGCGCGCGCGATTTTCGGCGCCGACCGCGTCACCTCGGGGGAAATCCGCCTGTTCGGCGAGAAGGTGCGCGGTTTGCCCGAAGATTCCGCGCGCCGCGGCATGGGCATGATCCCGGAAAACCGCAAGGCCCAGGGTTTGGCTCTTGGCCGTTCGGTCCGCGACAATATCCTGCTGGCCGGCCTGTCGCGGATATTTCCGAGCGGGCTTTTCTCACCCGGTCATGGGCGCCGGATCGCGCAAGGCATGATCGAGCGGCTGCGCATTGCCACTCCAAGTCCGAACCGCCCCGTCAGCGTTCTGTCGGGGGGCAACCAGCAGAAAGTGGTCGTCGGAAAATGGCTGAACGCCAATTCCCGCTTCTTCATATTCGACGAGCCCACACGCGGGATCGACGTCGGAGCGAAGGCGGAAATCTTCGCGCTGCTGGACCGGCTTGTGCGTGAAGGCGCAGCCGTGCTGATGATCAGTTCCGAGCAGACGGAAATCGTCCACGTCTGCGACCGCGCCTACGTGATGCGCGACGGCCGCATCGCAGGAGAACTGGCCCGCAACGAACTTACGGAAGAAAACATCGTGCGACTGGGAATGCATCAATGACCGCTTCTCAATCGGCCACGGCCGGCTTTTCCCTCATCTCGAGAATTCCCGGCGTGGCCATCGTGCTCGCGGCCCTGATCATCGGCTTCGGGATCCTGAGCGCGAACTTCCTGAGCGCCGGCAACATCAGCAATATTCTGGTCCAGTCGACCATCCTGCTGCTGGTCGCGCTGCCGATGACGCTGATCATCATGACCGAAGGCCTCGACCTTTCGGCCGGCGCTGTTCTGACATTCGCTTCGATCATTCTCGCCAGTGTCAGCATCTCGACCGGATCGGTCTGGATGGGCATCCTCGCCGGGCTCGGAGCCGGTCTTGCCTTCGGCGTACTGAACGGCTCGCTGATCGCATTGCTGGGCATTCCACCCTTCATCGTCACGCTCGGCACCTTAGGCGTGGCGCAGGGACTCTCCCTCGTCGTCACCGACGGACAAAGCATTGTCGGCATCCCGGCCGTCATCGAAGGTCTCTATTCAGCCAGCGCCTTGGGCATCCCTCTGCCCATCATCATCAGCGCGATCGCCTATCTTCTGATCCACACACTGCTCTATCACACCCCCTTCGGCACCTATATTTTCGCGCTCGGCGGAAACCGCGAAGCGCTGCGGCTCGCCGGCCTGCCTGACAGAGCAATCCTGATCGCGGTTTACAGCCTGGGTGGATTAATGGTGGGCTTCGCCGCGCTGCTGATGACCGCACGCATGAATGCGGCGCATCCGACGGCTGCGATCGGAATGGAATTCGATGCCATCGCCGCCGTCGCCGTCGGCGGCACGTCCTTTGAGCGCGGCGACGGCTGGCTGCTCGGAACATTGCTCGGCGTTCTCGCCGTCGGCGTGTTGCGCAACGGACTTAATCTGTTGGCTGTCCCCTCGTCGGTTCAGGTGGCTTGCATCGGGGGATTGGTGCTTGCCGCGCTGCTGATTGACGGATTGCGGAGCCGCACATGAGCACGGCCGAGACTGCAGCCGCGCCGCGCCGTTTTGCGCTGCCTCCCGAGCTGGCACAGATGGCCTATCGCCTTCTCGCTGCGGCGATCGTTTGCGTCGCCCTGTCATTCCTCAGCGATGCCTTTTTCACGGCCAACAATCTGCTCAATATTCTGAGGCAGACGGCGCTGCTGTTCCTGCTCGCATCCGGCCTCACCCTGGTGATCCTGACCGCCGGCCTCGACCTTTCGGTGGGAGCGAATGTTGCTCTCTCCGCCTGCCTTGCCGCCACAGTGATCAAAAGCACCGGCTATGCGTCGCTCGGTTTCGTGGTCGGACTTGGTTGCGGTGCGCTGATCGGCTTCATCAACGGCATTCTGGTGACGGCGCTGCGCATCCCGTCCTTCATCGCAACCTACGGCATGCTCTGGATTCTTTCCGGCATCACATATTACTACATGGCCGGCGAAACCATTCACGGCTTCCCTCCGGCGTTCCGGCAGCTCGGCAGCGGATATCTCTTCGGAATCCCGATGCCGGTTTATATAATGGTCTTGTTCCTGCTGCTCGGTAGCTGGTTTGCGCAGCGCACAGTCTGGGGGCAACAGGTTTATGCCATCGGCGCCAATCCGGTGGCGGCGCGCCTCTCGGGCGTGCCGGTGGAGCGGCGGTTGGTGCTCGTCTACACCTTCAGCGGCGCCATGGCGGGCCTCGCCTCGCTGATCATTCTTGCACGCATCAACTCGGCGCAGGGCGATATCGGCGAAGAACTCACATTGCCAGCCATCGCCGCGGTGCTGATCGGCGGAACCTCGCTGTTCGGCGGATTCGGATCGGTGGCCGGCACGCTGATCGGCGCGCTGATCCTGACGCTGGTGCTGAACGGCATGAACCTGCTGCAGGTCAACGCATCCTGGCAACCGCTCGTCACCGGGGTCATCGTCATCCTTGCCGTGTGGATCGACAGCCGCACGCGCAAGCTCACCGAATAGCAGAACATTCAACCCAAGTACGAGAAGGAGATTTCAATGAAGCATCTTGCAACCGGCATGGCCGCCATCCTGGCATTGGCGGGCTCATTCGGCACCGCCCGCGCCGACGGTGAAACCATCGCCGTTTTCACCAAGAACCAGACCAATCCCTATTTCCAGGCGGTGCGGGTCGGCACGGAAACCGCCGGCAAGGCGCTGAAGGCCAAGATCATCCAATATGTCCCGACCAAGCCGGACAGCATTCCAGAACAATTGTCGCAGGTCGAAGACGTCATCGTCAAAAAGCCCGACGCAGTCGTCTTCATCCCGGTCGATTACAAGGCACTGGTGCCCGCCGTCGCCAAGATCGATGGCGCCAAGATTCCTATCGTCAACATCACCGACCGCATCGCCAGCGGCAATGTCGTCGCCTATGTCGGCGCCGACGACTACAATATTGGTCTGGAAACGGGCCGCTATCTGCTGAAGGCCATGGGCGGCAAGGGTAACGTCATCATTCTCGAAGGCGTGAAAGGCTCGCTCACCAATATCGACCGCGTGCGCGGCTTCACCGATGCGCTGAAGGAATTCCCCAATGTGAAGCTGGTGGCGCAGCAGCCGGCCAACTATCAGCGCCTGCAGGCGCTGCAGGTGATGGAAAACCTGATGCAGTCGCACTCACAGATTGACGGCGTTCTCGCCGCCAATGACCCGATGGCGGTCGGCGCGATCGAGGCGCTCGACGGCGCCAATCGCAAGGCGATGGTCGTCGGCATCAACGGCAGCAAGGAAGCCGTCGACCTGATCAAGTCCGGCAAGCTTCTGGCGAGCGGCGATTTCAACGGCTTCATCCAGGGCTGCCTCGGCACCGAGATCGCCGTGCGCCATCTGCGCAAGGAAAAGACGCCGAAGGAGATCATTCTGAAGCCGGTGGTGATTCAGAAGAGCAACTATCAGCCCTATGAGACCCCGGTCGAGCAGCGGCAATGCCCGAAGCTCGCCGACGTCGCGAAGTGAGTCTCTTGCCTGATCTTGAAAGTGAACGCGCGGCGCGGCGAGACAAGGTTCTCGCCGCGCTTCGCCATTTAATGGGCGAACGGGTGACCGCCGCCGCCGCGGTCCTGGCGGCGCACGGACAGCAGGAATCCTATCACGCCCCGCATGCGCCCGATCTCGTCGCATTTCCGGAAAGCACCGCAGAAGTTGCGGCGATCGTGCGGGCTTGCGCGGAAGCCGGAATGCCGATGATTCCCTACGGCGCCGGCACGTCGCTGGAGGGCAATGCCAACGCGCCGCAAGGTGGCCTCTGCATCGACTTCGCGCGCATGAAGGCCGTTCTCGCGGTCAACGCAGAGGATATGGATTGTCGCGTGCAGCCCGGCATCACGCGCAAGGCGCTGAATGCGGAACTGCGCAACAGCGGCCTGTTCTTTCCGATCGATCCCGGCGCCGACGCCTCGATTGGCGGCATGACGTCCACACGCGCGTCAGGCACCATGGCGGTGCGTTATGGCACCATGCGCGACAATGTGCTGTCGCTCGAGGTTGTGCTCGCGGACGGCCGCGTCACCCGCACCAGTCAGCGGGCGCGCAAATCGGCTGCCGGCTACGATCTGACGCGGCTGTTTGTCGGCGCCGAAGGAACGCTGGGCATCATTACCGAGATCACGCTCAAGCTGCATCCGGTGCCGGAAGCTGTTTCCGCCGCGGTCTGCCCGTTCGAGTCGTTCGAGGGCGCGGTCTCGACCGCCATCGCCGTCATCCAGGCGGGCATTCCCGTCGCCCGGCTGGAACTGCTCGACGAAGTAATGATCCGGGGCGTCAACGCGTACGCCAAGCTCGGCGCAATGGAGAAGCCGACGCTGTTCATTGAATTCCATGGCAGCCCGGCGTCGGTTGCCGAGCAGGCGCAAATCACCGAAGACATCGCGCGCGACCACGGCGCCTTACAGTTCCACTGGGCGAACAAACCGGAGGAGCGCAGCAAGCTGTGGAGCGCACGCGACAACACGCTCTATGCCGGCCTTGGATTGCGGCCGGGCAGCAAGGCAATGATCACCGATGTCTGCGTGCCGGTGTCGCGGCTGGCCGAATGTCTCGTCGGCACCAAGCAGGATATTTCCGAGTCAGACCTCATTGCGCCGATCGTCGGACATGTCGGCGACGGCAATTTTCACACCTTGATCCTCATCGATCCGAATTCATCCGACGAGATCGCGCGCGCCAATGCGCTGCATGAGCGCATGGTGATGCGGGCACTGTCGCTGGAAGGAACCTGCACCGGCGAACACGGCATCGGCGAGGGCAAGATCGCATTCCTCGAACGGGAGCTGGGCGACGCGGTGGGGTTGATGCGCGCGATCAAGCGCACTCTCGACCCGCAGGGGCTGATGAATCCGGGGAAGGTTTTTCGCTAAGGATTTCCGTCCGCGCGTTCAATGGAGCGCGCCAAGAAAGCGCACCTTGTTGACAGCCACGCGTCAGGCAGGATCGGGCCTGATGGATGGGCGGCTGTCAAAGGCGATAGCGGCTCGGAACAGAGACGGCTTCCTTCTGCAACGCATATGCGTCTCACGCCGGCATTGCCGTCTCCGGCTTGCGGCCTTCGTAAAGCTCCCGTCCCGCGACCAGAGCTTGAATTTTTCCATCGGCGATGCCGCGCTTCAGCATCCAGAAGCCGCAATCAGGGTGGATATACTTGACCCGCCCCGAGCCCAAAATATTTTCGGCGCGCTCGATCGACTTTGCAATCTGGTCAGCCGTTTCGATCTCAGTCGATTTGATGTCGACAACGCCGAGGCCAAGGCCGATCTCAGGACGCAGCCCGCGGAAGGCCGCCAGTTCCTCTGCGGGACGATGCGCATTTTCCATGACGATATGATCGACATGCAGAGCGTTCAGATAGTCGATCAGTTTGCTCCATTTCCCCTTCTGGATCGATTGGCCGCCGTAATTCCCGAAGCAGAGATGCACCGCGGGAATGGTCTTGACCGCATCCAGCACGCGATTCATCGCGGCGGCCGCCCACGTCCATTCGTCCGGGCTGCCGGGGAGATTCGCTTCATCGATCTGCACAACATCAGCGTCGAGATAGCGAACTTGTTCCGCCAGCGCGTCCGCGATGGCCATCGCGAGGTCCGGCAGGTTCTTATAATGCAGATCGAGGAGCGTCTTTGCCAGCATGTGCGGACCGGTCAGGGTAAACTTGAACGGTTTCGTGGCGAGCGCCTTCGCACGCGCGCAGGCTTGCGGCAGATCGAGTGTGCCCGAACCGATCGGGCCATGCACGACGCCGGGCGGACGCGTGCGAAATTTCATCGACTTCTGCCCGCGATAGCTGACCAATTCGCTGAACGTCACGTCCGAACGAATACCCGACATCGGTTTGATGAAATATTCAATCATGCCGTTTGTTTCAGGATGATTGACGTCAAAACGCGACAGCTCGCCGTCGCACACCACGTCAATGCCCGAGTGCTCCTGCGTGTGGATCACGACACGCGTGGCATCGGCCAGCGCCTGTTCGGACGGCAGAGCCAACAACCAGTCCGGCACAGGATAGGAGCCAACGACGGTTGTTTTGATGAGGGGTTGCTGTGGCATCACATTCTCCAAGGGCGCCAACCATGGCATTCCAACGAATAGACAGGCGAGGTCTTCGCTGGTATCCAACTGGTTAACTTTTTAACACCTGGAATCGGCCCTTGCCAGAAGAAATGCCATGACTCAATCCGCGCTGCCTGAACGGTTTCACGATGTCGAGCATCTCGAAGAGGTTATGACAGCTCCCTCGCAGCAGCTCGCCGCAGAGCTTGGGAATATCCCAGGAGATATCATCATTCTGGGAGTGGGCGGAAAGATTGGCCCGACACTCGCCCGTCTCGCGAAGCGTGCCGCACCGAAGAAGCGCGTGGTCGGAGTCGCACGCTTCAGCGAGAAGGGATTGCGCGAGAAGCTCTCGCGCTGGGGCATCGAATGTATCGAGGCCGATCTGCTTGATCGCGGGCAGGTCGAAAGGCTGCCCAAGCTGCCCAACGTCATTTTCATGGCCGGCATGAAGTTCGGTGCGTCCGGCCAGGAGGATTTGACATGGGCGATGAACGCCCATGTTCCGGCGATCGTCGCCGAAGCCTTTGCCGGATCGTGCATTGTCGCCTATTCGACGGGATGCGTTTACCCCTATGTCAACGTGCTGCATGGCGGCGCGACCGAGGCGACCCCGGCTACGCCGCCACCGGGCGCCTATGCGAATTCCTGCGCCGCCCGCGAAATGATGTTCCAGTATTTCTCGCGGACAACAAATACGCCAGGACGCATCATTCGCCTCAATTACGCGATCGACATGCGCTACGGTGTTTTGTTTGACGTCGCCTCGCGTGTGCTCGCGAAGAAGCCGCTCGATCTCGCCATGGGCCACGTCAATGTCATCTGGCAGGGCGACGCCAACAGCATGGTGCTGCGGGCGCTGGGACATTGCACAACACCATCCAGCCCCCTCAATGTGAGCGGGCCGGAAACGATCAGTGTACGCTGGCTGGCGGAAACCTTCGGGCGGAAATTCGGATCTGCACCTGTCCTGACCGGCATCGAAGCACCGGACGCATGGCTGGTGAATGCGTCGCGCGCATTCGAACTGTTCGGCTATCCGTCAGTGCCTCTTTCCAGACTGATCGACTGGACGGCCGACTGGGTTTCGCGCGAAATGCCGAGCCTCGGCAAAGACACCAAATTCGACCGTCGCGATGGCGCTTTCTGACGCCGCATTGGAGCGTATTTTCTCGAACGCCGCCGGCCCCGAATTCGGAGAGAAAGGCCGACCGCGGTTGCGGCCGGCCTCAGCTTCACGTAGCAGACGTCAATTTAGCTTCGGCGGATTGATCGCCGGCATCTTGACAGACTTGTCGAGAAACTCGTTGGTGTAGGCCGACTTCACGTCATAGGCCTTTTCCATCTTGAGATATTCATCGACAAGCTTGTAGTCGGATGCCATGCGCTTGTCGTCGTGCCAGCCGAGCGCGACATTGCGCGACGTTTCATCACTCATCAGCACCGTCACCAGGTGCCAGTTTGTCAGCTCGTTATCATAAAGCAGCGCACCATTGGCCTCGACCAGCGCCTTGATGCAAGGCTCCGGCGTCTTGACGCAATCCGCAAAAGCTTTCTGCGTAATCTTGACGAACTTGTCGACGGTCGCCTTGTTGCCCTTCAGCCAGGCTCCATTGGCGATGATCGAGTTGCCATAGGGATTCACGCCGGCGTCTTTCCAGGCCAAAAAGCCCATGTCATTGCCAAGCTCGCGCGTGAAGACATGATGCAGATTGTAGAAGGACGTCGTGGCGTCGACGGTCTTCGCCTTTAGGGCGCCAAGTTTGGCGTTGGCATCGATATTTACCCAGGTTACCGATTTGGGATCGATCCCATTGGCCTTTGCAAGTGCCGGCCACATGGTGCGAGCGCCGTCGCCGGCCGGATTGCCGATCTTCTTGCCGGCCAGATCCTTGACGGATTTGATGCCGCTGCTCTTCAGCCAATAGAGGCCCTGCGGCGAATTGGCATAGACATTCATCACGCCGACAAGATCGGCCCCCTTGCCGCGAAACAGCAGCACGCCCGCCATATCGGACAGTCCGAGCTGCGACGATCCAGCGCCGACCTTTTGCGCCGACGCCGCTGATCCGCGCCCAGTCTCGATCTCGAGATCAATGCCCGCCTTTTTATACAGGCCCATTTTCTGGGCGTAGTAGTAAGGTGCGTGATCTCCGCCAGCGACCCAGTTGAGCGTAAAGGTCACCTTTTGATTCTGGGCTGCGGCGGGCATAGCGCCAAGAGAAACCGCTGCCAGGGCTGCAAGCCCGGATTTCCAGACGATATTCATCCTCTTCCTCCCTTAAGAACCACACCGGCCAGGAGCAGCCGGCTGACTCGCTCTTGCGTCTTTTAACCGTGCGGTTAACTTGCCAAAACGATAGAATTGCGTCTGATAGCTGTCAATCGTCGCGTTTTTGCATCCCCCGCAATGGCCAAATCCTCCACCCGTTCACGCCTCCCGACCCGAGACGCAATCCTCGCCGCCGCACAGTACGAATTTGCGGCAAAGGGGCTGTCCGGCGCACGGGTCAATGCCATTTCGAGCCGTGCGCGCGCCAACAAGCGCCTGATTTACTACTACTTTGGGAGCAAGGAGGGGCTTTATCTGGCTGTGCTCGAACGAGTGTATGAAGGACTGCGCGGCGCGGAACGCAAGCTTAACCTTGATCACCTCGAGCCCGAAACCGCGATCCGCAGACTGATCGAATTCAATTTCGACTATTGTCGCAGACATCCCGAACTTATCAGCCTGATCAACAACGAGAACCTGCACCAGGCCAAGCATCTACGGAAATCCGCCAAAGTGCGTGACCTGCACAGCCCGTTCGTGCGGATGATCGATGAGATCCTCAAACGGGGCGTCGCCAAGGGCGTATTTCGGCCGGGGCTGGATCCGGTGGACGTCTATATCACCATCGCGGCCATCGGTTTTTTCTATCTATCCAACAATTGGACCCTGTCGGCGATTTTTGCGCGCGATCTCAGCGCCCGTAACGCCATTGAACGGCGGAAGAAGCACAACATCGATATGATGCTGCATGCCTTGCGGGCAAAAGCCCCGCGCGCGCGTTGACAGCGGCGTGCAAACGAGCAAAATGTAACCGTCTGGTTACCGAGCGGGCATTCGAAATGAGTTTACGGTTCAGCGATTGGCCCGCAGACGTGCGGCAAGCCCTGCGCGATGGCGCCGTCATTCCAGCGCACCCTCTGGCGCTCGATGCGAATCGGAAATTCGACACCAGGCGCCAGACCGCCCTGACCCGCTATTATATCGACGCCGGCGCCGGCGGGCTCGCCGTTGGCGTGCACACCACCCAGTTCGCGATTCGCGAGACCGGCCTGTACCGTCCCGTGTTGGAACTCGCCCAACAGACCGTCGCGTCGTGGTCGAAAAAGCCGCCGATCATGGTCGCCGGCCTGGCCGGCCGCACCGAACAGGCCTGCAACGAGGCCGATATTGCTGCAGGCCTGGGCTATCATGCCGGATTGCTCTCGCTTGCCGCGATGAAAGGCGCCAGCGAAGACGACCTGATTGGCCACTGCAGGGCGGCCGCAGAGCGCATCCCATTGATTGGGTTTTACCTGCAGCCAGCGGTGGGCGGCATCATTCTATCCAGCTCGTTTTGGCGGCGCTTTGCGGAAATCGAGAATGTCGTCGCGATCAAGATGGCGCCATTTAACCGTTATCGCACGCTCGACGTCATTCGCGGGGTTGTCGAAGCAAGAGCGGAAGACAGGATCACGCTCTATACGGGTAACGATGATCACATTGTCCTTGACCTGCTGGCGCCCTTTCCGGTTGTGCGCGGCGGACAAACAGTCACCGTTCGGATCAAGGGCGGACTGCTCGGCCATTGGAGCGTGTGGGTGAAGAAGGCGGTCGAACTCCTGTCCAGAATTCATGCGGCCACAGTCACCCCAAATATTCCGGCCGAATTGCTTGCGCTCGACGCCCAGGTCACCGACTGCAATTCGGCAATCTTCGATGTCGCCAACAATTTCCACGGTGTGATTGCCGGCTGTCACGAAATCCTCCGCCGCCAGGGCCTGCTGGAGGGCATCTGGTGTCTCGACCCCAAAGAAACCTTGGGGCCCGGCCAAAGCGCGGAAATCGACCGGATCTATGCGGCCTATCCGCATCTGAATGATGACGATTTCGTGCGGGCCAATCTCGACCGGTGGCTGTCATGACCCGCAAAGGCGCGACCTTATACAATCTGGCCTCGCTTTTGATCCTGTCGTACCTTCGCCGGCGCATCCTGTCGCGATAGTGGGGGGTCCGGTGGACAGCACGCGCAACTCCGTTCAGCGTTACTCGATCGCGGTCCTGAGCCATCTCATGCTGATCGTGGCGTGGCACTTCTTTGTCGTGCTCGGCAATGTGCCGAAATTCGTGATGCCCTCGCCCTACGCCACCCTGCAGGCCTTGCTGGTTCCTAACTATCGTTGGATGGAGAACATTACCGTCACCAGCATCGAGATTTTCGGCGGCTATCTTTTGGCTGTGGTTGGAGGGATCGGCATTGCCTTGCTGTTTTCCTGGTTCCGCACGCTTGAAATGATCGTGATGCCGCTGCTTGTCAGCCTTAACATGATCCCGAAGGTTGCACTCGGACCGCTCATCCTGGTTTGGTTCAGTTACGGTATCGGCCCCAATATCGCGATGGCTTTCGCGATCTGCTTCTTCCCGATAGTTCTGACCACAGCGCGCGGTTTGCGAGAAGTCGAACCTGACCTGCTCGATCTGGTCCGTTCCGTGAAAGGCTCGCGCTGGCAATTGTTCACCAAGATCCAGTTGCCGGGTGCACTTCCCTACATTTTCTCCGGCATGAAGGTGGCCGCGATCCTTGCGGTCGCGGGCGCCATCGTCGGCGAGTTTCTCGGTTCGGACCGTGGTCTCGGTTATCTCATGCTGCAGGTGCAGGTGACGCTCGATACCGCCGCCATGTTCATGGCCGTCATCCTGATCACGCTCATTGGAATGGTGCTTTATGGCGTTGTGCTCGGCCTTGAAAGATTGCTGGTCGTGCGGGATGCACGAATTTAGGGGCCGGCATGACTGAACCCTTCATCCGGCTTGTCGGCGTCCAGAAAACTTATCGGGCGCGCGGCACCGAATTTCCTGCGGTCTCGGAAGCGACCTTCGATGTCGAGCAGGGGGAACTTGTGTCTCTTGTCGGCCCGTCCGGATGCGGCAAGACCACGTTGCTGAAGATCATCGCCGGTCTGCATTCGCACGACGCAGGTGAGGTGAAGATCGGCACCAAGAGCCAACCCTTCGACGCCTCACGCGACGTCGGCATGGTGTTCCAGCAGCCGCTTCTGCTCAAATGGCGTCGCATTATCGACAACGTCATGCTTCCGGCCGAGATTCTCGGCCTGCCGCTCGCCGCCAGCCGCGAGCGAGCCCGCGATCTCCTGAAGCTCGTCGGCCTCACAGGCTCCGAAGACAAGTATCCCTATGAATTGTCGGGCGGCATGCAGCAGCGCGCATCAATCGCCCGCGCGCTGGTGCACGATCCCAAGCTCATCCTGATGGACGAACCGTTCGGCGCACTCGACGCGCTGACCCGCGAGAAGATGAACTTGGAATTGCTGCGGATCTGGCAGGAATCCGGCAAGACCATCCTGTTCGTGACCCACGGCATCACTGAGGCCGTATTCCTCGGCACGCGTGTCATCGTATTGACCGCCGGTCCAGCGCGCATGGCCGACAATTTCCGTGTCGAGCTGCCGCATCCGCGCACGCTGGACATGAAAACTCACGAGAAGTTCGGCGACTATACCCGTCGAATCTACGGCCTGCTTGGCATGCACTGAAGGCCGGCCGCAGCAACGACTGCCGCCGCGCGATCAATAGGTGCCGGTTCGCACTTCAAAATGCGTGGCCTTGCCGAAGCTGCCCATATCCCGCGCCAGCCAGTCGGCCGTCCAATCAACCATGATGCCAACCGGAATTTGTGGGTAGCCAAACAGGCTTTCGGCGAGGCTTGTGTCGGCAATCCAGGCCGTCGGCGCCTCCTCCCCAATCAAGACTGGAGCCTTGCCGAAGCGACGACCGAAGGCGAGCGCCAGTGCGCGGATGCTCAGCGTCTCGGGACCGGTGATATTGAACGGAGCGCAGGGGACCTCCCCATAGCGTAGCGTTCGCAAGGACTGGCTGCACGCCTCACCTTGCCATATCACGTTAACATGTCCCATCGACAGATCGATCGGCCCACCGCGCAGCACTTTCGATCCGATATCGTGCAACACGCCATAACGCATGTCGATCGCGTAGCTCAACCGGATGATCGAGCCGGGAGTCTGATGCTGCAAAGAAAAGTGGCGGAACATGCGTTCGCGGCCGACGCATGACATCGCATATTCACCGGGCGGTCCGAGTTCGTCGGATTCCCGCGCCCCACCATGAAGAACCGGAACGAATGGATAGACGCAGATCGTCGAATACACAACGAAACGGCTGGTCGAGAAATAATCGGCGACGAGCCCCGGAACATAGGCATTCATTGCCCAGGTCAGGTCTTCGCTGCCTGTCGAACCGAATTTTCGCCCGGCCATGAAGACGATGTTTTTTACCTTGGGCAGCTTGGCGATGTCCTCACGCTTGAGCAGGTCGACGCTCATCGTCTCCACGCCGTGCTGCTCCAAGTAAGATTTAACTGCCTTGTCGCTGAAACGCGCGACGCCGATCACACGACGATCCGGCACGGCCCGCTTGGCCATGCGTGCAAGCGTCGGCCCCATCTTACCCGCCACCCCGATAACCATGATGTCGCCGTCGACGGGCTGAAGATCCTTGATCAGAGCGTCGGACGGACGCGACATGAACTCGTCTAGCATTTCGGCGCTCTCGAAACGAGCCGGCAGGCCGTCTATCCTCGCTGATGAAACCGGTGCGTCGGACGAGCCCGGTGCGGACTTCAGCAATGTCGGCTCATCGGCGTTCATGTTGTCATTCTCCAACATTATTGGAACCACTCGATCGCGCGATGCTCGAAAGAGCATCACGCATGGATATTCTGCCGGTTCTGCGCGAGATCCTCGTCGAACACGGATTCAAGCAAAGCCATGCAGTCGGCTTCGGATAGCGGCACCGGATTGGTCTGAGCGCTGAAATCGCCGACTGCCATGGCGGCCATGCGCGGCAGAACGGAGCGTGCCACGCCGATTTGCTTCAGTGTCGTCGGAAGACCGATCGCGCGGGCAAGCGCCGTGAACCAGGCCGGAAAGTCGGCGTGTTCGTCGAGTCCGAGCGCCCGGCGCATCTGACCGTATTTCGCGCCCGCGCTCGCCGCGTTGAAAGCCAGCACCGGCGGCAGCAGTACTGCGTTTAGCGTGCCGTGATGCAGTATCGGGTCACGAAGCGTGCCGAGCGCGTGGCTGAGCGCGTGGACAGCGCCAAGGCCCTTCTGAAACGCTAAGCCGCCTTGGACAGACGCCATCATCATCTGCCAGCGCGCTTCGATATCGTTTCCGTCCTCGCATGCTTTGCGAAGCCATGCCGTCGCGCGTACGAGGCCATCGAGCGCAATCGCATCGGCCGGCGGATTGATGCGCGGGGACAGCAGCGTCTCAACGCAGTGCGCAACCGCGTCCATACCGGTCCCCGCGGTGATCGCCGGCGGGAGCCCCACCGTGAGGAGAGGATCGCAAAGCGCAAGCCGCGGTAACAGATACGGACTGACCACGGCGCGCTTGCGTCCATCGTTCATCACGATGACGGTCGCCCGACCGACCTCGCTGCCGGTCCCCGATGTCGTCGGTATGGCAACGACCGGCGCGACCGCCGCCGTAATGGGCTTGGTGCCACCCAGCGCCGCATAATGGACCAACTCCCCCGGATGACTGGATTTCAGTGCGACCGCCTTGGCCAAATCAATCGGCGAACCGCCGCCGAAGGCAACAATGCCGTCGCAGTCGCTCTCGCAGTATTGTCGTACAGCGGCATCGACGGCGGCTTCCGTCGGATTCGGCGGCGTGTCGGCGTAGAGCCGACCCTGCCCCACGGCTCCCATCGCATCGGTCAGGCGATCCAGCAGCCCGCTCCGCACGATGCCCTGATCAGTCGCGATCAGCGGCCGCGCAATGCCGAGAGTCTTCAGATGGGCGCTCACTTCACGCAGCGCCCCATTCTCAAAGCAGATCGTCGTCAGATACGAGATGATGGCCATTGGCGGTTCAAACATGGCAAGCGACAAGCCGTCGGCGCAATACGCTAGCTTCGATATGGCGCCACGTCAACCATCTGGTTGGTTGACGCTAAAGTGGCGCCGCTTGTTTGCTTGACAAGGCCGCCAAGGTGACCCCAGTGTCAACCAATTAGTTGAATGGGGCAACTCATGGCACTCACCCATCGCCGACTTGCCAGCCGGCATCAGAGCGCGCATCAAGGATGGGATTGAGGCAGGAATACCCTCGGCGCCGAAGCGATTCCCAACATCACGCTGCGAGCAGATGAGATGAAGGCTGTCAAAAAACAAAAGACCAAATCAAGCGGCAGACTCAAGTCACCGGGAAAAGCCGAGGACAATGCCACTCGCCGGACATTGATCGAGGTCGCCAAAAAGGAATTCGCGCGCAACGGGTTTTACGGAAGCCGCGTCGATGAGATCGCCAAGGCGGCCAAGATCAACAAGCAACTGATCTATTATTACTTCGGCGAGAAGAGCAATCTCTATCTTGCCGTGCTCGAGGATGCCTACGCCGACATTCGCGCTCATGAAAGCGCGCTTGATCTCGATTCGCTCGACCCCATAGCGGCGATGAAGAAGCTTGTCGCCTTCACGTTCGACTACGTGATGCAGAACCGCACGTTCGTTCAGCTTCTTACCAATGAGAACTTGATGGAAGCCAAGCACATCAAGCGGTCCAAGGTCATCAAGTCCACCCATACTCCCGTCGTCGACCTGGTCAGCCAGACCCTGGCGCGCGGTGAGCAGGCCAGAATCTTCCGCTCCGACGTCAAACCGGTGCAGCTCTATATTTCGATAGCTGGCCTCTGCTTCTTCTACAGCGCCAACATTCATACACTCGGTATCCTGTTCGATCGCGACCTTCGCAGCAAGGACGCTGTCGCCGAGAGGCGCGCGCATATCATTGACTTCGTGATCGGCTATTTGACCAACAAAGCCCCGGCCAAGGCGGCGGCCGAAACGCCGGAACAAGATTCGCTCACAGCCTTTGTCCGGTGAGTGCGCCTTTCCTGCGATTCACCATGCAGCCCATTGTCTCCCTCACAGCGGCCGATATTCCTGACTGCATGTCGCTGTCGACCGAAGCCGGCTGGAATCAGAACGATGACGACTGGCGGCGCATCCTGGCCAGCGGTGAGGTCTATGGTTTGCGTGACCGCGATACGCTGATCGCGTCGTCCGCCATCCTTCCTTACGGATCGTCGTTCGGATGGATCTGTATGATCCTGATTACAGGCAGCGAGCGGCGACGCGGACATGCGCTGCGGCTCATGCAGAATTGCATTGAGCGGCTGGAGCAGCGTGGCCTGACGGCCGGCCTTGATGCCACACCGGCGGGACGCACGGTCTATCTTCAACTCGGCTTCGAGGACATTTATCCCCTCTCGCGCCTCCACGCGGCGCAGGTTTCGATCGAGCACGATCAGCCTGCCGGGACCGCAATCGAGCCGCTGTCGGCGGCGGACTGGCCGCAGCTGGTCCACTACGATGCCGCTGCGTTCGGCGGCGACAGGGCGGCTCTCTTGATGGCGATGCAGCGCGAGCGGCCCGACCTTGCTTTCGTTGCCAGGCGTGAGGGCACGCTCGCCGGGTACGTATTCGGGCGCGATGGCCAGTTTGCGACACAGATCGGCCCGATCGTCGCAGACT
Organism: Pseudorhodoplanes sp.; assembly: GCA_032027085.1. Taxonomy (NCBI): domain Bacteria; kingdom Pseudomonadati; phylum Pseudomonadota; class Alphaproteobacteria; order Hyphomicrobiales; genus Pseudorhodoplanes; species Pseudorhodoplanes sp. The sequence continues at coordinate 4,951,391 of JAVSMS010000001.1, forward strand.
CGCCGGACGTCGCACGTCACCTCTCCCTCGCCTCGCTCGGCTCGATACGCGGCCCGGTGATGATCGATGTGCCGGACCATCAGCGCGAATTCTATTCGTGGCTCCTAGGGTGCGGCTTCGAGAAGCAGCGGGGTTTCACGCGCATGCTGCGCGGGCGTTCAAAGCCTTTCGACAGGTCGCATTTGATCATAGCCATCACAGGTCCCGAATTCGGCTGACAAGCGGCCCATGTGGACCGCTGCATTAGGCTGCCCATGACTTTCATCTGGACCCCAGCCATCGAAGCAGTCGCCGCCATAGACGCGCAAACAATCCTTCGGATGGCTGGCTCGGAATCTTGGACTTCGCGGCCGCGCCGAAGCGGGCCTCAAGCACCTGAGCGAACTCTTCCGTCTTTTCAGTGGCTCTGCGCTCGAACAGGCGATCGACGATCGGCTTGAGCGGCCCCCGGCCAGCCACCTTGACCGAACTCGTTAGCTCGGTCCCCGTTCCGATGGCACGCAGGCTGACGTCGATTTCGACATCGACGTGCTCTGCAGTTGCAACAGCATGCAGGCTGTGCGGCGGGTCTTCCGTATCAATGCAGGCCGTCAGATTGACGCGGAGAGGCACGACGCCAATCTTCTCCACAACTGTCATCTTGGCGGTCGTGTCATTGACGCGTTGCAGTTGCTCGACACCCGGAATGCAGGCGCACAACGATTCGAAATCTCGGATGAATCGCCAGACCACGTCGGGCGCAGTCGGGACAGTGAACACCGCTTGACGCTGATGCATCAGTCCCACCACTTATTGAGTTTGAAGTCGCCCGCAATTATGCCAGCGGCATTGTGCCCCGCGCCAGCGTGCACCCCACCACCCGGGTGGCAGTAGCCACCGCACATATACAGCCCTTCGACCGGCGAGCGATAATGCGACCAACCTGCGAAGGGCCGGAAGTAGCCCAGTTGATCAGGAGACAAGTCGCCCACGACATCAACGCCGCCGACCAGGTTGTCGTTGTTGCGCTCAGTGTCGGTCGGGTCCTGAATCTTCATCGCCAGGATCTTGTCCTCTGTCATATTCGGCGCGTACGAGCGCCATCGCTCAAGCACGTATTTGGCATAGTCCTCGCGCACCGACGCCCATGCCTTGGGGCCGCCGTCCTCCAGATCGTATGGTGCGTATTGCCAGACGACAGCCGTATGCTTGCCCGCCGGAGCCTGGGATGAATCATGCAGCGTCGGCATGCAGATCTGCAGCATCTCCTTTTTCGGCAGGCGCCCCATCGAAATATCCTGGTAAGCCTGCACTTGATCTCGCGTTGAGCCACCAAACATCTCTTGACTGAAGGTCGTATTCACCGCCGGATTGCCCGCAGCGGCGGCCCGGTACTGAGGCGCTTCCGAAAGCGCAAGGTGCACCACGAGAAGTGATCGCCCGCGCGTGTGGTAGTTGCGCACACGCTGCACGAACGAGTCGGGAAGATGTTCCTCGCCGACCATGTTCAGGAAGCTCTTTTTCGGCTCAATATTTGTGATCACCGCCTTCGAAGCGTCGATCGTTCGCCCGTCGGCAAGCTCGACACCGATCGCGCGATTGCCCTGCAGCCGAATACGCTTTACCGCCGTCCCCGTGTTCACCTTTCCGCCGTGCGCCTCGAGCGCTCGCCGCAGTCCTTCGGCGAGTTGCTGCGAGCCACCGACGCAGATTGGCGCCTCGCCGCCGAGGACGCGTAACAGAGTTACCCAACCCAACCCGTGCTGGTCAGGAGCGAATCCAAGCACGGTCAGCCGGGTGAGAAAATGCACCTTCACCTCGTTGCTTTCGAACAGCTCATCCAGCAAGCGCACCGGCGTGCTCATCTGCCATTGCAGCAACGTGTTTCCCTCTGGGGACTTCTCGAACTCTGCGCTCTGCACCGAGGGCGGCAGGGGCGGCGAATACATCAGCGGATGAAACGTCATCTCGATGAACTCGCCGTATCCCGCAACCAGATCCTGGTAGGTTTTCGCGTCACGCGCCGAGAATTTTCCGATCTCCGCGGCCATTCTTTCAGGCTCGCGATACATCACGATGCTTCGGTGATCAGGAAAGATCGTGCCGCGCGGGTGCTCAGGGTAGATGTAGCGCACCCCATGGCGCTCAAGCTCGAGATCGCGGTAAGCCGGGCTCGAGGGGATGTGGGTGTGCACGACCGAGCAGATGTTGTGCTTGAAGCCCGGTAGAGTCACTTCCTCCGTGTGGCAGGCACCGCCTACCCGATGGTTGCGCTCGATCACCAGAACCGACGCGCCGGTGCGGGCGAGATAGGCAGCGCAGGCAAGGCCGTTGTGTCCGGCGCCGATGACGATGAAGTCGGGGTTCATGGACGCATCTCTTTGGCGATTGAGCTAAGCGCTTGAACGCTAGCAAAATGCTTCAATATGTCAACCATCCGGTTGGTTGATCCTCAAAGCCATCCGGGCAGACTGGCGGCAAGCGCGCAAGCGACTGATCGCCCTGCGGTTCCGCCGGCAAGGCCTCAGGCAACGTCGGGGAAACTTGCAATGGTCATTTGGATGTGCGCGTCTGCGATCGCCGATGGCACTGCATCGTCGACAGGAGACACAGCCTTTGACGACGAGTTACGCCCCTTCGGCAATCGTACTGCGGGCCCGCACTTGGCCCAGCGCAAAATAGGTCATTACTGTCTCGTCGCGCTGGTTCAAGACAGTCACCCGGGTGCGGATCATGCCACGGTCCGGCTTGGACGCGGACCTGCGTATCTCGACAATCTCACGTGTGGTGCGGAGTGCGTCACCTGGTCGAACGACCTGTTTCCAGCGCAGCTCGTCAATGCCGATTCCGACGATGGGTGAATCGCCGTGACCACCTGCCTCGACGAAAAGCCGCATGGACAGCGCCGCGACCTGCCAGCCGCTGGCAATGATCCCACCGAATGGTCCATTTCTGGCCACATCCGGATCGACATGAATTGGTTGCGGATCATTCGCCTTGGCGTAGGCGATCATCTCCTCCTCGCCAATGACGATCGACCCGCTCTGCCAAACTTCCCCTTCGCGAAAATCCTCAAGATACTTCGCCATCGCCTTTCCTGCTCGTGTACGCGGCGCGTTACATCGAGATATTCGCCTGCTTCACGACCGGGCCCCACTTCTTCAATTCGGTTGCAATGAAGGCCTTCAGATCGGCCGGGGAACCGCCGACGGCCTGGATACTCAGCTTGGCGAGCGCTTCCTGTCCTTTCGGACTCTTCAGGAATGCATTGGTGGCAGCATTGAGCTTGTCGATGATCTCCTTCGGCGTCCCCGTCGGTGCTGCCAGGGCATACCAAGCGGTGGCCTCAAATCCCTTGAAGCCGGAGTCCTGCACGGTCTTGACGTCCGGCAGATCGCTCGAGCGTTCGGTGGTTGTGACGGCGAGCGCGCGGATCTTGCCCTCCCGCACCATCGGCACGTAGGACGGCATGAAATCCGCCGCGAGATCGACCTGTTCAGCAAGCAGGTCGTTCAACACCAGCGCCGTGCCGCGATAGGGCACGCTCGTCATGCTGATCCCGAGTTCCTTCTGCAGCAGCAGCGCGGTGATATGGCCAAGCGTTCCGTTCCCGGGAACGCCGATATTGAGCTTGCCGGGATTTGCCTTGGCGTAGGCTACGAGCTCCTTGATATCCTTCACCGGAAGCGACTTCTTCGCCACGACAATGAGTGGCGACTTTGCGATCAGCACGATCGGTGCGAAAGCCTGCTCGGGGTCGAACGACAGGTTCTTGTACATCAGCTTGTTGTTCGCGAGCGGCCCCGGCGTGCCGAACAAGATCGTATAGCCATCCGGAGCGGCCTTGGCGACGACACCGGCGCCGACGTTGCCGCCAGCGCCAGTGCGATTTTCGACGATGAATTGCTGGCCGAACCTCTCGCTGAGATCCTGCGCAAGCGCACGCGCCAAGAGATCGGTGCCCCCGCCGGCGGCAAATGGAAGGACGATGCTCACGGGCCGCGAGGGCCAAGCATCGGCCCAGGCGGCCGACGGTGCCGCCCAGAGGCCAGCAGCAGCGATGGCAAGCGCGGCTCTTCGAGTAATGCGAGTTTTCATGGAGTCCTCCCGTCCCGTGCAGCAGCTGAGTGGCTGGTTATTTCGCGCACCCTAGCCGAGCCGATTTCCAGCGGTGGGCCTTTTGTAGAGACGTTTCGCCACGCGAAATAGACGCATTCGCCTGCCGGAACCCACGGCGATATCGGGTAGCTTGTCGCCGAAATGAAGGCAGGAGGTGGCCATGAGCAACAAGGACAGGACGCAGGAGGCGTTGCAGACGGCCTGGTACGCAGAGCCAAGAGCGGACGACGAGAGCACCTGACATGGCGGCCCCCGTCATGTTCCGCGCTCGGCTGCTCGCTGGCGAGCAGGTGATCGGCACCTTCATCAAAACGCCGACCATTCATGCGACCGAGATTCTCGGCGCGCTCGGCTTTGATTTCGTCGTGGTCGACGAAGAGCACGCGCCGTTTGATCGTCTGGCGACTGACGCGGTGTTGCTTGCCGCGAGGGCCGCCGGCACAGCGGCGCTGGTCCGCGTGCAGAGCGTAGCGAGCATTCTGTCCGCTCTCGATTGCGGCGCGACTGGAGTGCTGGTGCCGCACGTAGCCACCGCAACCCATGCCCGCGAGGTCGCGGCAGCTTGCCGCTACAAGGGCGGGCGCCGCGGCTATTCGGGCTCGCCACGCCACGCCGGCTACGGCGCCACCGGAATGTGGAACACCGTGGAGGCAGCGGACGCCGCCACGACCGTGATCGCGCAGATCGAGGATCCGGAAGCACTCGACGAGATCGAAGCCATCGCTGCGGTGGATGGCATTGATGGTCTCTTCATCGGCCGCGGCGATCTTTCCGTTGCGCTCGGGGCGAAATCCTCCGACGCCCCCGAAGTGCGCAGCGCCGTTGAACGAATCGGCAAGGCGGCGCGCGCTGCCAACAAGCCCATCTGCGTATTCGTCGGCGGCCAAACCGAGGCGGCATGGCTGCGCGACCAGGGAGCGACCGCGTTCGTGGTCGCCTCCGACCAGAGCTTCATGCGCAAGGCAGCCGCGCAAGCTCTGGTCGAAATCCGCTCGCTCGGCGCGCCCGCCGAGAATGTTCAAGCCAAGACTGGCTAACCAAACGACAGGAGCCCCGTGAATGAACGCGCAGATCAGGCCGGCCAGCGCCGGCCGCGCCTATGAAACCCCGCCGCAACTGGCGGACGTCGGCAGCAAGACATGGGTCACTCGCGGCGCCAATTTCGTGGTCGCCGTATCCGCGGTTGAGCCGGGCGCGGTTCTGAGCCGCACCGATAATCCCGACGAATACATGGTGCTGCTCGGCGGAATTGCCGCCACCATTCGGGCGGGCGCCGAGACCATCGAGGCAGCGCCGGAGTCTCTCACCATCGTCTCCCCTGGCCCAAGCCAAGTGGTGGCTCAGAGCAAAGGTCATCTGGTTCGCGTGCTATCTAACCGCGCTGCGGACCTCCTTGCCAAGGCGGAGAATGCCGCGATCTACGCAGATGGCGCTTCCGATGTCGCGCCGCTGGTCCCCTGGCCTGACCCCGTCGGCGGTTTCAAGCTGCGCAACTACAAGCCGTTCGATTACGACAAGCCTGACACCAATATGCGGCTGTTCCGCTGCACCAACCTGATGATCAACGTGCTCACCAAGCGCACATCGCCGCGCGATGTGAAGAAGCTCAGCCCGCATTCACACGATGATTTCGAACAGGCCTCGCTGCTGCTTGAGGGCGACTATATCCATCATCTTCGCTATCCGTGGGTGCCGGACATGTCGCAGTGGCGCCCCGACGAGCACCTGGAGATCGGCAGCCCGTCGGTAACCGTCATCCCGCCCAAGGTCGTGCATACGAGCCGCAATATCGGCGACAAGCGCTCCTGGCTGATCGATATCTTCGCCCCGCCGCGAGTCGATTTCTCGCGCAAGCCAGGTTTGGTGCTCAATGCCGACGAATACCCGATGCCTGCGGAGTTGCAGTGACGGCACTTCTCCTCCCGGTGTCATCACTGCACGACGGCCGTCGCGGCCGAGGCGCAACACGAGCGCCTCGGCCGCGACATCGCTAAACACGGTTAGCCGAGGATCGCCTTCACCTCGAGATATTCTTCAAATCCAAAGACGCCGAACTCGCGCCCGTTGCCGGATTGCTTGTAGCCGCCGAACGGCAGGCTACGATCGAACGGCGCGCCGTTAAGGTAGACGCGCCCTGCTCGGATGCGGTTGGCGACCCTGCGGGCGCGGTTTACATCCTTGGACTGCACGAAGCCGGCCAATCCGAACGGCGTGTCGTTGGCGATGCCGATTGCTTCATCCTCGGTATCATAGGTCATGATGGACAGTACCGGACCAAAAATCTCCTCGCGTGCAATCCGCATTTGCGGCGTCACATCGCCGAAAACCGTCGGCCGAACATAGTAGCCACGGTTGAACTCTGATGGCCGTCCCGTTCCGCCGGCCACCACCGCGGCGCCCTCATCGATGCCCGACTGAATCAGATTCTGCACCTTTTCAAACTGCGCCTGGCTCACCAGCGGTCCCATGGTCGAAGCCGGATCGAGCGGGTCGCCCAGCCGAATAGCGTCGACTGCCTCGCGCGCAGCCGCGAATGCCGGCTCCCGCTGCGTACGCGGGATCAACATGCGCGTAGGCGACTGGCAGTTCTGGCCGGCGTTGGTGTAACAGGCGTGAACACCCTGGATCACCGCGGCTTTCAGGTCGGCATCCGGCAGGATGATGTTGGCGGATTTGCCGCCGAGTTCCTGGGCGACGCGTTTCACCGAATCTGCTGCAAGCTTCGCTACTCTGACGCCGGCCGTCGTCGAGCCGGTGAAGGACACCATGTCGATCTCCGGGTGAGCGGCGATCGCCTCGCCGACCGTAGGTCCATCACCATTCACGAGATTGAAGACACCGGCTGGGAGACCGGCATCATGGACGATTTCGGCAAACAGCATCGTGCTAAGGGGCGCAATCTCGCTCGGCTTCAGGACAACGGTGCAGCCGGTGGCAAGCGCCGGCGCAACTTTTGAAGCAACCTGGTTGAGCGGCCAATTCCACGGCGTGATTAGTCCGCAGACGCCGATCGGTTCCCGGCGGATGATTCCATTCCCCATGCGCTGCTCGAACTGGTATTGCGCAAGCACGCGCGCAGCTTCCTCGAAATGAAAGAGCGCAACCGTCGCCTGGCGCTCGGTCGCGAAGGTAATCGGCGCGCCCATTTCTTGAGTCATCGTCCGCGCCAATTCCGGCAGACGATTTTTGAAGCCCGCGATGATCTTTCGAAGGAACGAAAGGCGGTCTTGAACGCCCGCTTCAGAATATGTCGCGAAAGCGCGGCGAGCGGCCTTGGCTGCGCGATCCACGTCCTCTCGGGAACCCAAGCTGATCTGCGCGAAGGTGTCTTCCGTCGCAGGATTGACAACTCCCAAGGCTGAGGGCGCGGCCGGATCCACCCAAGCGCCGTCGATATAGAATTTCTGCGTGTCCATGGTCTCCGCCTAAAGGTGTCTGCCCTCGTCTACCGGCACCACAATTCCCGTCGAACTGGTGAGGTTGACGATGCAAGCAACCACGGCCCTTGCGACATCGTCTGCCGTGGTGACATGGGCTAGCGGGAATCTTTCGGCGGTTTTCTGCAGCTGTTCGCGCGTCCGGCCGGGAACGAAATCCGTATCCACGCCGGCCGGTGAGACGGAGAACACGCGGATTTGCGGCGCCAACACCTTCGCGAGCGCGACGGTGAGCGCGTCGATGCCGGCCTTTGCAGCGACATAGGCCAGGCTGCTGCCCAAACCGGTGCGGGCTGCGATGGATGAAATGTTGACGATGACGGCACCGCTGCCGCGTTCCAGCAACGGACGAAATGCGCGAATCATGGCGAAAGGCCCACGCAGATTGATGGTCACGGTTCGGTCGAAGATTTCGTCCGTCAGCCCGTCAAGATCATTGACAGGCACAGGGGTGGTCGCGCCTCCGCAATTAATCAGCGCATCGAGTCGCCCGTGCATTTTGTCAACAGCCGCCGCAGCCTCGGATATGGAAGCTGGATCATCGATAGCTACGCGCATGGCGCAATGCCCGGTGCCATGCAGCCCTTTGACCACCTCTTGTGCTTGTGCTGAGCGGCTGTTGTAGCCGACCACCACAGCTGACCCCATCGCCGCAAGGCGCGCGGCGGTCGCCTTGCCGATTCCGCTGCTGCCGCCCGTGACAAGCGCAACCTTCGGGGTCGCCAGCGCAGGAATGTCGATGGCGTTCATCCACGGTTCTCCCAGTAAGGCCGTCGCAACTCCTGCTTCAGGACCTTGCCGACATTCGACCTTGGCAACGTATCTCGCAATTCTACGCCTGACAGGCGCTGCATCTTTCCCAGCTGTGCATTGGTCCACGCGAGGAGCGCGTCCGGATCAATACGTGAATTTTGCCTGGCAACGACCAGTGCGAGTGGCGTCTCGCCCCATCGTTCGTTGGGTATCGCAATGACAGCAGCATCAGTGACGTCCGGATGCGACAGCAGCTTTTCCTCCAGATCGGCGGCGTAGATGTTGAACCCGCCAGAGATGATCATGTCCTTCTTGCGGTCGAGCAGGACGAGGAATCCGTCATCATCAAACATTCCGATATCGCCGGTGCGATGGAAGACGATGCCCTCTCCGTCGCGCCAATAGAAATCCCGGTTGGCTGCTTCATTGCGGAAGTAGCCAGACATCATCGTTGCCGAGCGCCCGACGATTTCCCCGCGCATTCCCGCCGGGAGAAATCGTCCGTCCTCGTCGATGATCCGGATGTCATTTCCCGCCGCCGGCTTCCCGACCGTATGGGCTTTATGCGGAAAGGCGGACACGTCCAGGATGGACGTACAACCTCCTTCGGTAAGACCATAGATTTCAAAGAAGCGGCCTGGCCACTTTTCGACGGCCGCGCGCTTGACAGCCGCAGACAATGGTGCGCCGGTACACTGCTTCATCCTGAATGCAGACAGGTCGCGCCTTCCAAAACTCTCCGAGTCCAGAATGCGCCGGTACTGCGCCGGCACCAGCATGGTGTGCGTCACACGCTGGGCTTCGGCGAGGTCGAGATAGAGTTCGGCGTCGAACTTTGGCACCAGGATGACGCGTCCGCCGTGGAATAACGTGGCAAGCAACGGCATCAGCGTCGTGTTGGAATAGAGCGGCGTGGCGAGGAGCATCGTGCTGCCCGCGTCGATTTCGAAGAGGCTTCTGGCGGCCTGCCGGTATCGCATTGCGTGCGAGTGAACGATGCCCTTGGCGCGCCCGGTCGTTCCCGAACTGTAAATGATGTTGAAGTCGGCCCCCGGCGTGCAAACGCGAGCATCCTTAAGAGGTGCGTCGCGCAGGAATCTGCGCGGAAGTCCCTCGCCCGGAATGACTCCAAGCACCGGCACATCGGCAACATCGCGCACAAGCTGCTCATTCTCCTGATGTGCAATGATCAGGTCCGGCTGACAGTCTAAGATCATGCCGGAAAGAGCATCGCGATGGGCCGAGACCGGCAAAGGCACCGCACATCCACCAGCAGCGATGATTGCAAGATATGAGATGACAAGCTCGACACTGGCAGTTCCCAAGAGCCCGATGCGGCCACTGCCTTCAGACATCAGTGGGACGAGATTGCCCGCGGTCTCCAACACTGTCTCTCGAAGCGATTGCCAGTTGAGGCTCGCACTTCCACAGCGCAGCGCTTCATCGCCCGGCCGCTCAAGCGCGTGCGAAAGTATTCGCGTCAGCAGACCGCCATCATTCTCAGATACAGACATCATTCGTCCTCGATCAGAATGATGCTTCTGGCGACTAAAGCCGGCTTGTCGGACCCTTCTATCTCCATGGTTGCATCCAATTCGATGCGCGTTCCACTGGCCTGGCGACTGACCTGAACGAGAGACATGCTTAGCCGGATGCGGCTGCCCACCTGGACTGGCGTCAGGAAGCGGACGCGATCATAACCGTAGTTGAGGCCGCGCCCGCGTCTACGGATTGCGAAGATCCCGCGCTGGAGCCAGGGGATCAATGAGAGGACGTAGAGGCCGTGCGCAATCGTCTTCCCGCCCGGCATATCGCGCGCGGCACGCCCGGTGTCGACGTGGATCCAGTTGTCGTCGCCCGACAGCCGCGCGAAATCATCAATGTGCCGCTGCTCGACAGTGAACCAATCAGACGAGCCTATCGGACGCCCGGCGTGCAGCTGCAAGTCGACAGCGCGCTCGACGGTCAGCATTGGGCGGACTCCGTCCGCTTTGCCGGTTCCGGAACGCTTTGCGCGCGCTGCGGGTCAACCAACAGCACCACCTTCCCGATCTGCTCATTCAGATCGAGTAAATCATGCGCGTCCCGGACCTGTTCCCACGGAAACAGCGCGTGGATCCTGGTCACGATGCGACCTTGCTCGATGAGCGGCCAAACCTGCTGCACCAGTTCAGACGCAATCTTTCCCTTGTAGGCTGCCGACCGCGGCCGCAACGTCGAGCCTGTTAGCGTCAGCCGGCGGCGAACGATCGCGCGGATGTTAACTTCCGCCGTCTCGCCGAGGTGACTTGCAATGAAAACCAGTCGTCCATCGGGCTTGAGAAGGTCAAGCTGTTTTTGGGTGTAATCGCCCGCTTGCGCATCGAGCACGACATCGACGCCTTTGCCGCCGGTCGCGCGTCTGACTTCGTCCTCCCAGTCACCGCGGTAATCGATCGCGTGATGCGCTCCAGCCTCAAGGCAGACTTGCCGCTTCTGCGCCGTGCCGGCAGTCGCAACGACAGTGGCGTCGCGCAGTTGACGGGCCATTTGGATACCCGCCAGGCCGACACCGCTGGTTCCGCCCTGTATCAGGATGGATTCGCCCTGAGCGAGACGTCCGAGCCAGATGATGTTGTTCCAGGCGGTGAAGAAGACTTCTGGAAGCGACGCCGCCTCGGCAAATGTCAGGCCACGCGGGATCGGCATGCATTGCAATGCCGGCACGCTGCAAAACTCCGCATAACCGCCGCCATTGACAAGCGCACACACGCTGTCGCCAACTTTCACGCTACTGACGTCCGGCCCCACCTCTTCGATAATGCCGGCCACGTCGAGGCCCGGAAGTGATGACGCGCCTGGCGGCGGCGGATAGAGGCCACGACGTTGTTGTATGTCCGGCCGGTTTACACCGGCGGCAAAAACTCTGATCACCACCTCGCCGGGCTTCGCCCGAGGACGCGGCACTTCGATCATCTGCAGCACCTCGGGGCCACCCGGGCGTGCGATTTCAATCGCGCGCATCATGCTTGCGCCCTCTCCTCCCGCGGACTGCTCACGGTGCATCCGGCCTGTTGCCATTCGGACCGGTTGTTAACCCACGCCCAGACCGACGAGCTTGGCCGGATTGTCACGGACCATAAGCCTTACATCGTCTTCCGAGAAACCAAGCGCCAAGCACATCTTTATCGCCTGCCTCATCCCTTCAACCGGCGTCGGATTGTCGACCTGCCCCAGATCGGACCCGATCGACGAATGCGCCACACCGGCTGCGAGAATGTGCTCCTTCAACTCCTGCGGAGAAAAGACATTGAAACGTGAGTCAACGTAAAGGCAGGCCGACTGCTCGATCAGCGCCCCGAATTCCGCCATTTCCTTGATGTCTTCATAGGTGAAATGGAGGCCATACATGGGATGGTTGACGAGGAGCCGCTTCACGCCGCGCTTCTTGGCCTCCGTAAAGAGCTTCCAGATTTCCCACACATGCAAATGACCCGACGACAGGATGGCGTCGAATTCTGCAACAGAGTCCAGAATTTCCTTCACGACGTCGAGGACCTCGCCGTACGCGTCCACGACGGTGATGGCAGGTGATGGCTTCAGCTTCACATTGGATGCAAGCCGGGTTTTGCGGCTGGAGCTGCGGATATGATTGGCCGACTGTGCTGTCGGCATCCAGATCAGCTTTGCACCCTGCTTGAGCTGAGCATCGACGACAAAAGGATTGAGACCGCCTGTGCTGTTGTTGAGGACGAGACCACTATACATCGCAACGTTGTGATGCCCCAGCACACGCTCCATGAGCGGGATGAAGGGCGCCACGGAATAGTGATGGTCCTTGAACAGAAGGCCCCTCATTCCGGCCGCTGCCGCCTCTTCGACCGCCTGGAAGTGATCGACCTGCCGCGGCATGGTCGAGGGCCCGGAATGAACATGCAGGTCCAGCGCGCCTTGCAGCAGCCTGTTTGCGGTCGCGTCATCGACCTGTGCGATCAGAGCGCGCGCCTCTTCCCGATAGCCCGAAGCCATGCTTCTTCCTCCCTGCTTGCAAGGAGATGCCATAGAACTTGACAGTGAAGGGCCACAACGTAAGCATCTCGTCATTCCGCGGTGCGGAATGCAGAGGATGCCGTGGGAATACGATCAATCGAGCGAGCGATGAAGGTCTTGCAGGAAATGAACCTGCAGCCCTACTCGTCGATTGCTCGCCTCCATGCCCGTACCGGCCTGCCCAAAGCGACGCTGGTTCGCATTCTCAAGACACTGGAGAATCTGGGCTACGTCGAGAACGACCCACGCCTCGGCGGGTATCAGGTGAGCGCGCTGGTGAGCTCACTGAGTTCGGGCTTCCACAAGGAGCCCATGGTGGTGGAGGCGGGCCGTCCGTGGGCGGTCGCAGTCACGCGCAAATACCAATGGCCCGTAGCGATCGCTTTGCTCGATCGGGATGCGGTCGTCGTACGCTTCAGCACCGTGCCCGACAGCTCGATGTCGCCCTTCCACAAGACCGTCAACATGCGCCTGCCTTTGCTGACGCGCGGCATGGGACTCGCCTATTTGGCGTTCACGCCAAAGGAGGAGTTCGATCTGATCGTCGAGATGCTGCGCCGGTCCGACGATCCGGAAGACAGCCTCGCGCAACAGAAGGACCGGGTGAATCGGCTGGTCCATCAGGTTCGACGGCAGGGCTATGCATCTCGTGCCAGACATGTCGAGCCGAAGAACTCGAACACGATTGCCGTGCCAATCATGAACGAGGCAGGGCGCGTGGTGGCAAGCTTTGGCCTGACCTATTTCACAGCCGCGCTCTCCGAGGCCGAAGCCTGTGAGCGCTACGTACCGGTGCTGAAGTCGACTTCAGCCGAAATAACTCAGGATCTCGCCAGGATCACAAAAACCTCATTCGGATAGGTCTTCTGGCAGCGCTGTTGCTGCTGAAAGAAAGACAATAATCAGCATTTTATGCCTGCACCATAAAAGAGAGTCGCTAGCCCGTTGCAGTACTACTGCTCGCCGATCGAAGATACCTGGCTTTAGCTTTCAGCTCACTCAACCTTGAGGTTTTTGCCCGCTGATGATCGGTACGTGCCACACTGCATATTGCTTAGGGTCAAGGGTTGCATCTATTGCCAGGTCGAAAAGGGATGCTACCTCACCTGGCAAAAATTCGCCTGTCGCCTGCAAGGTCTCTGCGTAAACATCGTGCCATGCATGTAGGATTACAGCCATTGTTTCTCGCGGCACACGCAGTGGATCGACGACCGCATAGTCAACCCAGACATTCTCGAGTCCAAGCTGCGTTAGCAGCGACCAGGTTCGGCGCCCGATGCGTTCATCGGTGCTCGTGTCGCGCGAATAGGCTGCGACGCCCTCCTGCCACAACCGGTCCGGATCAAGCCGACCTGGCGGAAAATGAAGCATCCCGTAGTCCTCACTAAGAAGATGGACCCAACCTCCGGGTTTGCACACCCGTACAAGTTCCTGCAGCAAGAGCTCTGGTTCGGGTACAGCCTGCGTTAAGTGACGGCAAACGACTAGATCAAACGTGTCTTGCCGATATCGCAGTGCGAAGGCGTCGCCTTGTTCAAAGCTCAAGCGAGGTGCAAGTCCTGCGTGCTCACGTCTTGCGAATGCGACCGGCCCAGGCAGGATGTCAATGCCAATGACGCGAGCTTCAGGATATCGACGCGCAAGCCGGGCACTAATCTCCCCGCTACCGCACCCAATATCAGCGATGCATGCATGTTGCGGTAGCGTATATCTGGCAAGCAAAGGCTCCTCTTGCGGCCAGATCGCAGCGGCCTGAGCGGCTAGGTTTTTCAGCATCACCGGATCGGCCATCTGCGCGGCTTGCGGATTGCGGGTCATGGGCGCTCCATTGCTAATTGGAACTTGACGTTGACAAAGCTCGAGTTCCGACGCCTCACCGTATCATTTGGCCCAGCGTGTGCTGGAAAGAAAACGGGATCGATAGGCCGATGGATTAATGCCGAAGTGCTGCTCGAATGCGCGCCGAAACGCGTCGGCACTATTGAAGCCCACAGAGGTGGCAACGGTCCCGACGTTGCTACGCGGCTCGTGCAGCCGGCGCCGCGCTTCGTCGAGCCTTAGCCCGCGGACCAATGCCGCAGGCGAGCAACCAAAGTGCTCCCAGCAGCGGCGGCTAAATTGACGCGGTGAGAGCGCTACTTTTTGAGCTAGCTCCTCTACGCGGAGCTTATTCTGCAAGTTCTCCATCACGTGCAAGACGAGATCACCGAAGCATTCACGCGCAACGCTCTGGAATCTGAGCGGCTCAGAGAATTGGGTTTGGCCACCCTCTCGCTTCAGGTACACGACGAGTTCGCGAGCGACCGCAAGCGCCGCGCTGGCGCCCAGGTCCTCCTCAATCAACGCGAGGGCCAGGTCGATGCCGGCAGTCACGCCTGCCGCACTGTAGTATCGGCCCGACTTGACGAATATTTCGTCTGGGACGACTTGCAGCTTGGGAAAACGCGCAGCCACGTCCGCCGCGAATTGCCAATGGGTTGTAGCGCGCTTTCCATCCAGCAACCCGGATGGCGCCAAGCCATAGATTCCCGTGCACACTGACGCGATCCGTCCGATGCGCGAGGCGTTCTGCCGAAGCCATCGTGTCACCACAAGATTCGGTCGCGATCGACGTAGGCCGCTTCCGCCAGGAATGACTAGCGTATCCAGTGCTGGCGCATCCTCAATGGCGCATGAAGGCACGAACATCACGCCTGACTCGCTGATGCATCTACGAGTCGAGATCCCCAAAGTGACGATCTCATAGGCCGATTGTGCGGGAGCACCTGCCGATCGACCCGGCATCTTGGCGATTGCAAATGCCTCTGCCGGACCGACCATATCAAGTGCGGTGATGCCGTCGAAGATCAAGAAACCTATGCGCCGTCGTCGTGTCATATCCCGATGATGCACTGTCGTTTCTTTACCGGAAAGGACATCGATCCGACAATTCTTGCCATGTTGGTCAGTCCAAATACCAATTCCGTCGAGCCAAGGCATAACCGCGTGAACGTAACCAACGTTTGCAGGTGATAGCGGCACGACATGCACGCCGGTCTACACCCTGTCGATGGGTTTCTTATCCCGTGTACCGCGATCCGGCCGCGATGCCGTTGATGGAAATGAGAATTCCGCGGCGCATTCGCTCGTCCTGCGCGCCCTTGTCTCCAGCGACGGCTGAGTTCGACCTGAGATAGTTCAATGGTGCGATGTAGAAGCGGTGCCGGTGCTGCGCCGGTCCGACGATCCAGAAGTCAGCCTCGCGCAACAAAAGAACCGGGTGGATCGGCTGGTCAAGCGGATCCGGCGGCTGGGCTATGTTTCGCGGGCCAGACACGTCGAGGCGAAGAACTCGAACACGGTTGCCGTGCCAATCATGAACGAGGCAGGGCGCGTGGTGGCGGGCTTTGGTCTGAGCTATTTCACGGCCGGCTCTCCGAGGTGGAAGCCTGTGAGGGCTACGTACCGGTGAATTCGAATTCAGCCGAAATAACTCAGGATCTCGTCAGAATCACACGAACCTCCTTCGGATAGGTCTTCTGGCAGTGCTGTTGCTGCTGAAAGCAAACCAATAACCAAGCCATTGAAAGCATTGGTGGTGGACGCAGTCGTAGTCGAACCCGTCTCCGCTGCCAAATTCCCTGCTAACAGGGAAAAGAACAGGGAATCTTGGCGATTTCAGCCTGGATCAGTCACCTTCGTGCAGATTTAACACGTGAATTCAAATGCTTATAGCCAAATTCCCTGATTCATTTAACAGGGAAGCGTTTTAGCAAAACAGGGAGTTTATCTTCAAAGAACAGGGAATTTTCGCCGCCAACGGGAATTTCCGGTAAGCGACGGGTAAGCGTCCAATGTTCGCACTCTTGTCCCAAGTCTCATGAACACGATCTGTTCTCACCCTCGATTTGCAAATGAGGGGAGGACAGATGGCGAGCGAACAACGACCGTGGAAGCGTCAGCGCGAGGCCTTCTGGCGAGCGCATCATGAGGCGTGGAAGCGTAGCGACTTGAATCAGCGGCAATATTGCGAGTTTCACGGCTTGCCGCAGAAGGCATTCGAGAACTGGCGCCAGATGTTCAGGCTCGAACCGGAGCCCCCACAGCGCAAGTTGCTCTATCGGTGCCGGCCAATAAGACCTCCCCTAAGTCCGCCCGTTAGTCCTCCCCTAATTCCGGGGGCTTATCCCTCCTCGCAGCTGGCGGCTCCCATTGTTCAGCGGCCGCGCGAGGGGCACCGGCGCCGGTTCAGCGACGCAGATAAGCGATGGATTCTCCAAGAGGCAGCCCGACCTGCGGCGAGTGCCGCGGAGGTGGCGCGCCGGTATGGCATCGATCAGCGTCTTCTACGTCGATGGAAAAATGAACTGACGGAGGCAACACCGACCTTCATCACGGTGCAGATCACCGATGCGGCTGCGCCGACTGCTCCGACTGCTCCGACCACTGACGAGGAGGCCCTGTCATGACCTTGCTTCCTCCGAACGTGAAGGTACATCTGGCCCTGGGCTACATCGACATGCGCAAGGGCATCGACGGACTCGCCATGCTGGTGCAAGGCGTCCTGCACCAGGATCCGTTCTTATGTGGCGGATGAGATTATGTGGCGGAGGCGACCAAAGGCCACGCGTGGACGGTCACGCCCGGTTTTCCCCGCCACATAATGTTCCATAC